>NZ_QJJJ01000001.1 GCF_003201865.1 Methylobacterium sp. B4
ACAGGACATCTACGACAGCCAGCACATCTTCGACCGCGTCTGCGACGAGCATGACATCGAGCATCGGCTGACCAAGGTGAACCATCCTTGGACCAACGGACAAGTCGAGCGGATGAACCGCACGATCAAGGACGCGACGGTCAAGCGCTACCACTACGACAGTCACGACCAGCTTCGAACGCATCTGCACCTGTTCGTCGATGCCTACAATCACGCTCGTAGGCTCAAGACCCTGCGGGGCCTGACACCCACCGAGTTCATCCTGAATGCCTGGACGAAAGAGCCCAATCGCTTCAGGATCAACCCGTCACACCTCATCCCGGGACCATACACCTAGGCCCTCAGTGCCGGTCGTCGGGGGCCGGCGGCAGGGGCATGACCTCGATGCCCTCTTCCACGAGCGCCCGCGCCTCCTGCGGGCTCGCCTCGCCATAGATCGGCCGGCCCTCGGCCTCGCCGTAATGGATCGCCCGCGCCTCGTCCGCGAAGCGCTCCCCGACATGCTCCGAGGTCGCGACGACCTGCTCGCGCACGGCCCGCAGCAGGGCCCGCAGGCGCCGCTCCGGCTCGGCGATCATCGGCACGGTCTCGGCCGGCGCCTCCGTGGCGGGGGCCGGCGGCGGACTTTTGGAATGGGCACGGTCGCTGCGCGCCACGGCCGGAGCCATCGGCGCCTTGGCGATCCGGCGCGAGTCGCAGATCGGGCAGGACACGAGGCCGCGAGCGGCTTGCTCGTCGTAGGCCGCGCCGGAGGGAAACCAACTCTCGAAGCTGTGGCCCGACTCGCAGGCGAGGGTGAAGCGGATCATGAGGCTGAGATGGGGAGCGTTCAGGCGCGGCGCACGCCGAAGCTGCGCGCGTGGGACAGGGTGGGGATGCGCGCCCGCGCCTCCGCGACCCGCGCGAGGTCGATCTCGGCGAGGATGACGCCCGGCGCATCGCCCGCGGCTTCGGCCAGGATGCGGCCCCAGGGATCGACGATGAGCGAGTGGCCGAAGGTTTCGCGCCCGTCCTCGTGCCGGCCCCCTTGCGCGGCCGAGATCATGAACGAGCCGGTCTCGATGGCCCGCGCCCGCTGCAGGATGTGCCAATGCGCCTCGCCGGTCTGCCGGGTGAAGCAGGCGGGCGCGGTCATCACCGTGGCCCCGGCCTCGGCCAGCGCCCGGTAGAGGGCGGGAAAGCGGATGTCGTAGCAGATCGTCAGCCCGAAATCGGCGAGCGGCGTCTGCGCGACCACGGCGCAATCGCCGCCCGAATAGGTCGCCGATTCCCGCCAGCTCTCGCCGTTGGGCAGATCGACGTCGTAGAGGTGCAGCTTGTCGTACGAGACCTGGATCTCGCCCTGCGCGTCGATCAGGAAGGCGCGGTTGGCGATCTTCTCGCCGTCGCGGATGGCGAGCGAGCCGATCTGCAGGACGATCTTTTCCGCCCGCGCGACCTCGCGGAGCGCAGCGAGCGTCGCGTCGCTCGTCTGCGGGCCGACCTTGCCGAACAAGGCGGCGCGGTCGCGCTCGATCAGCGAGGTCGTCTCCGGCGTCTGCACGTAGGCCGCACCCGCGGCCGCGGCCTCGCGCACCGCCTTGACGGCCGCCTCGCGGTTGGCGGCCGGGTCGCGCCTGCCGCGCATCTGCACGCAGGCGGCCAGGAACGGCTTGGCGTCGTTGGGCTTGGTGTCGGGGGTCGCCGTCATGCGGCGAGCAGCGGGTCGAGACCGCCGGCCCGCTCCAGGGCGTAGAGGTCGTCGCATCCGCCGACATGCTTGTCGCCGACGAAGATCTGCGGGACCGAGGTGCGTCCCCCCGCCCGCTGGACCATGGTCGCGCGCGCGCCCGCCGTCTTCTCGACGTCGATCTCGTTGAAGGACACACCCTTGTCGCGCAGCAGGCTCTTGGCCGCCGAGCAATAGGGGCACCAGGCCGTGGTGTAGATCGTGACCGGCTGCATGGGTCCGTCGCGCGCCCGTTCGGGAGAGAAGCGACGGGTATAGGCGCGCCGCGCAAATCTTCCTACTGCGGCGAGGACACAGGTTGACCGTTCCGTGAGCGCGCCCGGCGTCCGGTCGCCGTCAGGCGGCCAGCAGTTTCTCGACCTCGTTGACCAGATCGCGCAGGTGGAAGGGCTTGGAGAGCACCTTCGCGTCCTTCGGGGCCTTCGAATCCGGGTTGAGCGCCACCGCGGCGAAGCCCGTGATGAACATCACCTTGATGTCGGGATCGAGTTCCGTGGCGCGCCGCGCCAGCTCGATGCCGTCCATCTCCGGCATGACGATATCGGTCAGGAGAAGCTCGAATGGCTCCTCGCGCAGTCGGTTGTAGGCGGAGAGACCGTTGTCGAACGACAGCACGTCGTAGCCGGCGTTCTGCAACGCCTTGGCCAGGAACCGACGCATGTCGTTGTCGTCTTCCGCGAGCAGGATCTTCATCGAACGGCGTCCCGGTGCCCATGCGCCTTTGAGGTGTTCATTTCATAAAGCGGTCGCTTGGTAAACAGAGCGTTAAACCCGTCCGGTGCCGCGCCGCACCCGCGGGCGCAGGGGTCGCGGTCCCTCCTGTGCGGCGCATGGTGGACAGGGCGGTCCGGGCGCCGCAAAGTGGGGTGATGTCTCCCCCGCGCCACGCTTCGGCTTCCGTCACGCGATGAGCTTTCTTCCCCCCGACGATTCCGAAGCCTTCGATCCGCCCTTCGTCGTGGACGAGCCGGCGCAGCACGTCGTTCCCTTCGTGTTCAACACGCCCCATTCCGGGGCGCACTATCCCGAGGCCTTCCTCGCCGCCTCCCGGCTCGACGCCCTGACCCTGCGCCGCTCGGAGGATGCCCATGTCGACCGGCTGTTCGCCGCCGTGGTCGGCCTCGGCGCGCCGCTGATGCGGGCGAACTTCCCCCGCGCCTATCTCGACGTGAACCGCGAGCCCTACGAACTCGACCCGCGCATGTTCCAGGGGCGCCTGCCCTCCTACGCCAACACGCGCTCCATGCGGGTCGCCGGAGGTCTCGGCACGGTGCCGCGCATCGTCGCCGACGGGCAGGAGATCTACCGAGAGCGCCTGCCGGTCGAGGCGGCGGTCCGGCGCATCGAGACGCTCTACAAGCCCTATCACCGCACCCTGCGCGGCCTGATCCAGCGCACGGCGCGGACCTTCGGCCGGGCCTTCCTGATCGACTGTCACTCGATGCCCTCGTCGAGCCTCGGACGAGAGGAGAGCGCGCAGGCCGATTTCGTTCTCGGCGACCGCTTCGGCACCGCCTGCCTGCCGGCCCTCGTGGAGGGGGTCGAGGCCCGCCTGCGCGCGCTGGGCTACAAGGTGGTGCGCAACAAGCCCTATGCCGGCGGCTTCATCACCGAGCATTACGGCGAGCCCGGGCTCGGACGGCACGCGCTGCAGATCGAGATCAACCGGGCACTCTACATGAACGAGCAGTCGCTGGCCCTGACCGCGGGCTTTTCGGCTCTGGCCGACAACCTTGCCGCGGTGTTCGCCGAGATCGCCGCCGAGACCGGGGACGCCGTGCCGCACCGCATCGCCGCGGAATAGCGGCCGGGCGCGTCCGGAACCGCGGGCATGGGCCGGCCAAGAAAAAAGGCCGCCCCGAAGGACGGCCCGAAGTCTAGGGAGGAAACGCCCAAGAAGGGCTGCAGGACCGCGACGCCATCGCGATCTCGCAATGCACAAATCGCATCGCGGCGCACAATCCGCAAGGGCACAAGCCGCTTTCGCGCCTGCGGGCAGCGCATGGCTACGCTGCGCCGATGCATGGAACCGGATCAGCCCTCGCCGAGGAGGGCGCGGATCTCCGCTTTCAGGGCATCGGCCAGTTCCGGGCGCTGCAGCCCGTAGGCGATGTTGGCCGTCAGGAAGCCGATCTTGGAGCCGGTGTCGTAGGTGCGCCCGTCGAAGCGCATGCCGTAGAACTTCTGCTCCTCGGCGAGCCGGATCATCGCGTCGGTGAGCTGGATCTCGCCGCCGGCCCCCTTCTCGCCCCGCTCCAGGATCGAGAAGATTTCGGGCTGGAGGATGTAGCGGCCGGAAATGATGAAGTTCGACGGCGCGGTGCCCTGCTTGGGCTTTTCCACCATGCCGGTGATCTCGAAGGTCTGGCCGAAGGTCTCGCCGACCGCGACGATCCCGTACTGGTGGGTCTCCTCGGGCTTGACCTCCTCCACGGCGATGACGTTGCCGCCGTGCCGGTCGTAGGCCTCCAGCATCTGGCCCATGCAGCCACGGCTCAGCATGTCGGGCAGCAGCACGGCGAAGGGCTCGTCGCCGACGATCTCGCGGGCGCACCAGACGGCGTGGCCGAGGCCGAGCGGCGCCTGCTGCCGGGTGAAGCTGGTCTGGCCGGCCTGGGGCAGATCCTTCTTCAACTCTTCGTAGGCCGCCTGCTTGCCGCGCTCCTGCAGCATGTGGTCGAGTTCGAAGGCAATGTCGAAATGATCCTCGATCACCGCCTTGCCGCGGCCCGTCACGAAGATGAAGTGCTCGATGCCCGCCTCCCGGGCCTCGTCGACGACGTGCTGCACGACGGGACGGTCGACGACGGTGAGCATCTCCTTGGGCACGGCCTTCGTCGCCGGCAGGAAGCGCGTGCCGAGGCCGGCGACGGGAAGGACGGCCTTGCGAATTCGTTTCATGTGGCGGGACCCGTTGATGGTTCTGTGTCGGGGCGAGCCCTGATCGACGCAGTACAATAGCGCAAAGGCGCCGCGTAACAGCCCCGCTCGGGTATGATTGGACGTATTTCGTCATGTATGAACGTCTTGGCGGATCGGTGCGCGGCCTCCGCGCCCGGTCGGGCCGTGTAGGCAAAGGGAACGGACGATGGCAGTTCTGGTCACCGGCGGCGCGGGGTATATCGGCAGCCACATGGTGCTGGCCCTGATCGATGCCGGACACGAGGAGGTCGTCGTCCTCGACGACCTCTCGACCGGGTTCGATTGGGCCCTGCCGCCGGAGGTGCGCCTCGTCGTCGGCGACGTGGCCGACCAAGCGCTCGTCACCGAGACAATCCTGCGCCACCAGATCGACGCGGTCGCCCATTTCGCCGCGCGCATCGTCGTGCCGGACTCGGTCGCCGACCCGCTGGGCTACTACCTCGCCAATACGGTCAAGACCCGCGCACTGATCGAGACCGCGGCGCGCACGGGCGTCCGGCACTTCATCTTCTCCTCCACCGCCGCCGTCTACGGCGAGCCGGAGATCGTGCCGGTGCCCGAGACGCTGGCCACCAACCCGATCAACCCCTACGGCCGCTCCAAGCTGATGAGCGAGTGGATGCTGGCCGACGCGGCCGCGGCCCACGGCTTCAGCTACGGGGTGCTGCGTTACTTCAACGTGGCCGGGGCCGACCCGCTCGGGCGCTCGGGCCAATCGACGCCCAATGCCACCCATTTGATCAAGGTCGCGACCCAGGCCGCCCTCGGCCAGCGCACGCATCTGGAAGTGTTCGGCACCGACTACCCGACCCGCGACGGCTCCTGCCTGCGCGACTACATCCAGGTCTCGGATCTGGCGGACGCGCACATGGTCGTGCTCGACCACCTGCGCGGCGGGGGCGCGAGCCTGACGCTCAATTGCGGCTACGGCCGGGGCTACTCGGTTCTGGAGGTGATCGAAGTCGTCAAGCGCATCTCGGGCCGCGACTTCGAGGTGCGCCTGTCGCCGCGCCGCCCGGGTGATCCGGCCCAGATCATCGCGGGCGCCGACCGCATCCGCAACGAACTCGGCTGGCGCCCGCGCCAGGACGATCTCGACGCCATCGTCGCCCAGGCGCTGGCCTGGGAGGAGTCCCTGTCGAAGCGGAACCGCCGGTGAGGGCCGGCCTCGCAGGCCTGGTCCTCGCGCTCGCCGCCGCCTTCCCCGCGGCCCTCGGGCCGGCGAGGGCGCAGGACGCCGACTTCTCCGGCTTCGTCGACGGCCTGCGTTCCGACGCGAAGAGCCGCGGCATCTCGCAGGCGACCTTCGAGGCGGCCTTCGCCGGAATGGGCGGACCGGACCCGGAGGTGATCGCCCGCACCCGCCGCCAGGGCGAGTTCAGCCGGCCGGTCTGGGACTACCTCGTCGGCGCGGTCTCGAACGCGCGCATCGCGCGGGGGCAGGCGCAGGGCAAGCGGCTCGCGGCCACGCTGGCCGCCATTGAGGCAAAGACGGGCGTGCCGCGCGCAATCGTGCTGGCCTTCTGGGGCGTCGAGTCGGATTTCGGCGCCAGCGCCGGCTCCCTGCCGACGATCCGGTCTCTGGTGAGCCTGGCTTACGCCCGGCACCGGGGCACGCTGTTCCGCGACGAGCTTTGGGCCGCCCTGCAGATCCTGGAGAACGGCGACATCGAGCCGGCGCGCATGGTCGGCTCCTGGGCGGGCGCCATGGGGCAGGTGCAGTTCCTGCCCTCGGTCTACCTGCGCGAGGCGGTCGATTTCGACGGCGACGGGCGGCGGGACGTCTGGCGCTCGGAGGCGGATTCGCTGGCCTCCATCGCGCATTACCTGCGCTCGCTCGGCTGGAGGCCCGGTCTGTCCTGGGGCTACGAGGTCAGCCTTCCGAAGGATTTCGACCTGACCCGTTACCGCGGGCCGATTTCCGATTTCGCGGCCCGCGGCCTGCGCCGCACGGACGGCAAGCCCCTGCCGGCAAACGGCGAGGCGAGCCTGTTCCTGCCGGGCGGGCTCGGGAGCCCGGTCTTCCTCATCACCGACAATTTCGAAGTGATCCGCGGCTACAACACCAGCGATTCCTACGCCCTGGCGGTGGGACACCTCGCCGACCGGCTGGCGGGTGGCCCTGCCCTCGCCGCCCCCTGGCCGAGCGGCGCCGCCCGCCTCGACGGGCCGGGCCTCAAGCGCCTTCAGGCGGGGCTCGCGGCCAAGGGCCTCTATGCCGGCGAGCAGGACGGCCGGGCCGGGCCGAAGCTGCGTGAGGCGGTGCGGCAGTACCAGATCCGCGAGGGGCTACCCGCCGACGGCTATGCCCGGCCGGCGCTCTTGGAGAGGGTCGAGGGCCGCCCTTAGACGCGTCGGCCTCGTCGCGCTATCCTGCGGGGATGTGAGGCCGGGTCCGCCCGGCCGCTTCCCTTCGATCGAGGCTCTCCCCGCATGGAACGCCGCCCGACCGATCGCCTCGCGTTTCCGAACGCCGCCGCGATCCTCGGACTTCTCGTCCTCGCCGCCCTCTGGCTGACCGCCGCGCCGGTGCCGGCCGCCGCGCAATGGGGCGACAGCTACGACGCGCCCGCGGCCGATCCCTACGCCGCGCCGCCGCGCCGCCGGGCTCGGCAGGGCTATGCCGACGAGTACGGCTACGGCCGCGCGCCGGTCCGCCGCGCCCCGCCGCCCGTGCAGCAGGAGGCGCCGCGCCAGTTCTTCTGGCCCTGGGAGGATCAGCCCCGAGCCCAGCCCGCGCCTCAGCCGCAGGCGCCCTCGGGCTACAGCCGGCCGCAGCGTCCGCGCGCGCCGGCGGCCGCGAGCCGCTCGGACGAGGAGCGCGCCGCGCGCAGGCGCCGTCCGAGCCCGCCCCCCGCGGTCGCGCAGCAGCCCAAGGCGAAGGTGCCCAAGACGGCGCCGACGACCCAGGTCGCCGTGTTCGGCGATTCCCTGGCGAGCTACCTCGTGAAGGGCGTGGACGAAGCCTTCTCCGACAATGCCGAGATCGGCGTGCTCGACCGGTCCAAGGCCGAGAGCGGCCTCGTGCGCAAGGACGTGGTGGACTGGGCCAAGACCACCGAGGACTTCCTCAAGGCCACGCCCAACCTGTCCTACGCTCTGATGATGGTCGGCGTGAACGACCGGCAGACGATCCGCGAGGGGGACCAGAGCTACGAGGCCCTGTCCGACAAGTGGCGCGAACTCTACGCGGCCCGGGTCGATGCCGTCGTGAAGGTGTTCGAGGAGCACAAGGTGCCGCTGATCTGGGTCGGCCTGCCGCCGGTCCGCAGCGAATCCTTGAGCCGCGACTTCGCGGCGATCAACGACCTCGTGCGCGAGCGGGTACAGAAGGCCGGCCAGACCTATGTCGAGATCTGGCAGGGCTTCGTGGACGACCGCAATCGCTTCGCCGTCTCCGGGCCGGACGTGGACGGCCAGGAGGCGCGGCTGCGCACCTCCGACGGCATCCACTTCACGGGCGCGGGCTCCCGCAAGGTGGCCCACTTCGCCGACGTGGAACTCAAGCGCCTGATGGGCGCCAAGGGCGGCCTGCCCTCGGAGCAGCCCGTCGCCCCGATCGCGACCGCCCCCTCCGAGGGCGGCCCCGGGATCGGCGTCGAGGATACGGCGGCCATCGATCGCCGGATCACCGCGATGCTGCCGAGCCTGCCCGAACCGCCCGGCATCCCGAGCCTGCCGGTCAAGCCCGCGGCGGGGCCGGTGGTGCCGCTGGGACGTCCCGAAACCTCGCCCGGCGGCACGCTGATCAGCGGCCGGCCCCAGGAGGGCGACGCCACCGGCACCCGCGAGCGCAGCCTGCAGCGCGGCGCGGCCCCCCTGCCCCAGCCCGGCCGGGCCGACGATTTCCGCTGGCCGCCGGGCTAGGCTCCGCGTCGCGGCGGCCGCTGTCAGCCCTCCGCGGAGGAAGGTCCGGGCGGGGCGGGCACGATCCCGGCCCCGACGGCGATCCAAACCAGATGGGCGTCCGTGCGGGCGCCGAGCTTGCCCCGGATCAGCGAGAGATTGTTCTGGACCGTCTTGAGACTGAGGCACAGCGCCTCGGCGATGGCCGGCGCCGTCGCGCCCGCCGCCGTCAGACCGAGGATCTCGACCTCGCGCGGGCTGAGATCGTCGAGGGCGGTCCGTCCGCCGGCCACCTCGTCCCGCGCGATCGCGAGAGCGATGTCGGGGCTCATGGCGCGCTCGCCGCGCAGGACGCCCGCCACGGCCGTCAGCAACTCCCGCGGCGGGCTCGCCTTGCTGACATAGCCACCGGCGCCCGCGGCGAAGGCCTGGCGCGCGACCGCGGCACCGCTGCGCATGCTGAAGACGAGGATACGGGCCGCGCCGTCCCATTGCCGGATGTGCCGGATCGCCTCGATGCCGCTCGGGCCCGGCAGCGACAGGTCGAGGATGACGAGGTCCGGTGCCCGCGCCTTGTAGAGGCGGTAGGCCTCCGCCGCGGTCTCGGCCTCCGCCACGACGGTGAAGCCCGGCTGGCGTTCGAGCAGGCGGCGATAGCCCTCGCGCACCACGGGATGGTCGTCGACGAGGAGGATCGCCGGCATCGCGCGCCTCAGCCCGGGATCGGAACGGTGGCGCAGGCGCGGATGCCGCTGCCGTTCCCGGTGAGCGACAGCCGACCGCCGAGAGCGGCGAGGCGCGCCCGGATTCCGGCAAGGCCGCGGCCGCAGGCGTGACCGGAAGCCCCGCCCGTGCTTGCGACGTCGCCCCCGCCGTCGTCGTCCACGGTCAGGCTGACGGCCCGCCCCCCTGGTTCGGCTCCCTGCAGCCGCAGGAAGACCCGGCTCGGCCGCCCGTGCCGAAGGGCGTTGGTCAGGAGTTCCTGCGCGATCCGGTAGAGGCTCGCCGAAGCTTGCGCCGACAGGCCCGCGCAATCGCCCGCCACGTCGAGATGCAGGCTCGGCCCGGCGCGCAGGCGCGCCTGCCAATCCAGGACGAGCCCGCGGAGCCCTTCACTCAACCCGATCCCGGCCAGATCGGGCAGTTCGAGCCGGGCCAGTGCGCCGCGCAGGCTCTCGCGCATGGAGCCGAGGATCGCCTCGATGCCGACGGCGTCGGCGCGCAGATCCTCGCGATCCGCCGGGGCACCCGCCTCGATGGCGGCGGCAAGCGCGCCTGCCGCGGCGAGGCACTGGCCGAACGCGTCGTGCAGGTCGCGGGCGAGGCTCTGCCGCTCCTCCTCCTGCACCTGGACCAGCCGCTGCAGCAGTTCCGCGCGCTCGCCCTCGGTGCGGGCCAGGCGCTCCCCGAGGGCGTTGAAGGCGGTGGCGATCCGGTCGAATTCCACCGCTCCGAAGCGCGGCAGGGCCGGAGGGGAGCGACCGGCCTCGATTCCGTCGAGGCCCTGCACGATCCGTCCCGCCGGCGCGACGAGGCGGGCGGCGCAGAGCCAGCCGAGGATCGCCGTGGTTCCGGCCAGCGACAGGGCGAGACCGCTCGCGAACCGGACCTGCCGCCATGCGCGGCCCGCGGCGGCGACGGGATCGGGCCAAGCCGCGACCTGGCCGAGGGATCGACCACGATAGACGATCTCCCGGATCACCGGTGCCGTGCCTGCCTCCGCCGACAGGGCGCCCGCGAGCCAGGCGGGGGCCGAGCCGAGCCCGTCCCAATCCCCGCAGAGCCGGCGCGGGGCCTCGGCGCCGAGGCGGATCTCCGCGCAGATGCCCGGTAGGATCATCAGGACGGTCGGCTCGGCCTGCGGCTCGCTGATCGGCAGGGCGGCCGGACCGACGCTGCCGAGTCCCGGTTGCCGGGCCAGCTGCGCCGCGATCCGCCCGGCCGACACCGCGGCTTCCTCGCGCAGGCCCGTGCGCGCCTCCCACAGGGTCCAGGCGACGGCGCCCGCCAGACAGAGCAGCGTGACGATCGAAAGACGCAGGGCGAGATGCGCGGGCAGGCTCATCGGGGCAACCGGGCAAGGAAGGATCAGCGAGTGGGAACCGGCAGCCGGCCGGGGCGCAAGGGGCACGACGCCTCATCGGGAAAAATGCCCGATCGTCGGCGGGTGTCCTTCCCTGGGCGGCGGCGCACCGGCTCGCCAGGATCGGCCCTCTTTCCTCTCAAGCCGGACCCAGAGGCGATGCCCTTCCTGCCTTCCCGCCGAACCGTGCTCGCCGCGGGTGCCTGCCTGCCGCTCCTTCGCGCGGCCGACGCGAGGGCGGACGTGCCCGCCGCCTACCGCGTCGGCGCCTTTACCGTGACGCCACTGCACGACGGGCTCTTCCCGCTCCAGCCCAGCATGATTCCGGCCGCCGACGGCGAGGCCGGGCGCGCCCTGCTCGCGCGGGCCGGCCTGCCGCCGGGCGGTCCTTCGCCGGAGCCGGTCAACGCCTTCCTGATCCGGCGCGGCGATCGTCTCGGCCTGCTCGATGCGGGGTGCGGAACGGTGTTCGGACCGGGATTCGACGGGGTGAGCGCGGCGCTCGCGGCGCAGGGCGTGCGGCCGGATCGGATCGAGACGGTGTGGCTCACCCATCTCCACGCGGACCATGCGGGCGGCCTGCTCACGCCCGAGGGGCGCGCCCGCTTCCGTAACGCGGAGCTGGTGCTGCAGGAGCGCGAGGCCGCCTACTGGTCGGATGCGGCTGCCCGCGCCCGGGCGCCGGCCACGATGGCCCTGTTCTTCGACACGGCGCAGGCGGTGCTGGGGGCCTATGCCGGCCGGATACGCCGGGTCTCCGGGGAGGTCGGGCTCGCGCCCGGTCTCTCCTTCCTGCCGCTGCCGGGGCACACGCCCGGCCATGCCGGGGTGCTGGTCGAGGACGGGTCGGCGCGGCTGCTGATCTGGGGCGACATCGTCCATTCCCGCATCCTGCAGATGCCGCATCCGGACTGGACCGTGATCTGGGATGCCGACCCGGCGCAGGCGATCGCCACCCGCCGACGCATCCTCGACCGTGCCGCCAGCGAGGGGCTGGACGTCGCCGGGATGCATCTCGCGACCCGGGGCCGGATCGGACGCGACGGATCGGCCTACCTGTGGGAGGCCCGGGACGACGAGGGCTCCGGGGGCGTGCCCCGCTGAAGCCCCTTGGGGTCATCGAAAAGGGCCACTGCCTCACGGCAATGGCCCCTGTTTCGCTCGACCTGAAACGGCTTACCGCGGCAGGACGGTCGCGCCCATCAGCGCCTCGTCGATGGAGCGGGCGGCCTGACGGCCTTCACGGATCGCCCAGACCACCAGGGACTGGCCGCGGCGCATGTCGCCGGCGACGTAGATCTTCGGGTTCGAGGTCAGGTAGTCCTCATCGTTGGCCGCGACGTTGCCGCGCTTGTCGACCGCCACGCCCGATTCCTCGACCAGACCCTTCTGCACCGAGCCGGCGAAGCCGATCGCCATGAAGACGAGGTCGGCCGGCAGCACGAACTCGCTGCCCTCGATCGGCTGGCGCCGCTCATCCACCCGGGCGCAGACCACACCGGTGAGCTGGCCCTTGCGGTTGCCCTCCAGGCGCAGGGTCGCGGCCTGGAACTCGCGCTCGGCGCCCTCCGCCTGGCTCGACGAGGTGCGCATCTTGGTCGGCCAGTAGGGCCACACCGTCAGCTTGTCCTCGCGCTCCGGCGGACGCGGGCGGATATCGAGCTGGGTCACCGAGAGCGCGCCCTGGCGGAAGGCCGTGCCGACGCAGTCGGAAGCCGTGTCGCCGCCGCCGATGACGACGACGTTCTTGCCGGCGGCCAGGATCGGCAGCTCGCCGTTGCCCGGCATCGGCTCGGCGCCGACCCGGCGGTTCGACTGCACGAGGTAGGGCATGGCGTAGTGCACGCCGTCGAGCTCCTGGCCGGGCAGCTGCGGGTTGCGCGGGTCCTCGGCGCCGCCGCAGAACAGCACGGCGTCGAACTGCGAGGTCAGGTCTTCGAGGGGGACGTTGACGCCGATATTGGCCCGGTAGTGGAAGACGACGCCCTCGGCCTCCATCTGCTTCACGCGCCGGTCGATATGGCGCTTCTCCATCTTGAAGTCGGGGATGCCGTAGCGCAGCAGGCCGCCGGCCTTGGGCTCGCGCTCGTAGACATGCACGTCGTGGCCGACCCGGGCGAGCTGCTGGGCCGCGGCCATGCCGGCCGGGCCGGAGCCGATCACCGCCACACGCTTGCCGGTGCGGGTCGCCGAGGGCTCGGGCTTGACCCAACCGTTGTTCCAGGCGCGATCCGCGATCGCCTGCTCGATCGTCTTGATCGCGACCGGCTGGTTCTCGAGGTTCAGCGTGCAGGCCTCCTCGCAGGGCGCGGGGCAGACGCGGCCGGTGAATTCCGGGAAATTGTTAGTGGAGTGGAGGTTGCGCGAGGCCTCCTCCCAATCCGACTGGTAGACGAGGTCGTTCCAGTCCGGGATCTGGTTGTGGACCGGGCAGCCTGTCGGCCCGTGGCAGAACGGGATGCCGCAATCCATGCAGCGCGCGGCCTGCTTCGACAGGTCGTGCTCGTCGAGCGGCAGCGTGAACTCGCGGAAGTGCCGCACGCGGTCGGCGGCGAGCTGATACTTCTGCTCCTGCCGGTCGAATTCGAGGAAGCCCGTGACCTTGCCCATCGATCAGTCCAATCGCGCCGCTTTGCCTGTGGCGAGGAACATCCGGTTCACTCGGATGAATCGGTCGATCACGGCCGAAGCCAATTCTCGATCGTCAATCCGGTGATCCGTTCGAACTCCCTCGTGTTGTCCGTTACCAGAACGCTGCTATCGGCCAGCGCCTGGGCCCCGATGAGCAGGTCGTTTCCACCGATCGGCGTCCCGGCCCGCTCCAGCCCGAGACGCAATTCCGCGTAAGTCCAATCGGCGGGCTCGTTCCATCCGGCGATCCGGATCGATCCGAGCACGGCCTCGACCTGCCGCGACAGCCGATCCGACCCTTTCCGCGCCGCGCCGTAGCGAAGTTCCGCCGCGACGATGACGCTCGTATAAACCTGCGCCTCGCCAGCCTGTCGAATCCGCTCCGCGACCGGCCCCCGCGGGGCGCGCACCAGCGCCGAGAGGATGTTGGTATCGAGCAGATACGGCATTCAAAGCGAGACTTCGCCCGGCGCCGCGTCTTCGATCTCCGGCCAGTCCTCGTCGAGGTCGTCGAGACCGGAGAGGACGGACAAGAGCGAGGATCGGGTCACCGGCTCGACGACGAGTCGTCCGTCCTTCGCCGTCAGGATGGCCTCGTCCCCGCACAGCATGAAGCCGGGCGGGATGTCGAGCCTCTGTCCGTCCGGCGTCCGGACGAGGCGGACGCGCGCCGTCTGCTCGCCCATCGTGCCTCTACTCCGCCGCCACCGGCATGCGCGCCATTTCCATCTCGCGCAGGGCCCGGCGGTACTCGACCGGCATCACCTTGACGAACTTGGTGCGGAAACCCGCCCAGTCGTCGAGGATCTGCTTGGCACGCGGGCTGCCGGTGTACTTCAGGTGGTTGGTCAGAAGCTGCGACAGCCGCTCTTCGTCGTGGCCCGACATGTCCGCGAGGATGTCGACCCGGCCCTTGGTCTCCAGGTCGCCGTCCTGGTGGAAGCGGCGCATGATGTCGTCCTCCTCCTCCACGGGCTCCAGATCGACCATCGACAGGTTGCAGCGGTCGCGGAACGAGCCGTCCTCATCGAGCACGTAGGCGATGCCGCCGGACATGCCCGCCGCGAAGTTGCGGCCCGTCACGCCGATGGAGACCACCACGCCGCCGGTCATGTACTCGCAGCCGTGGTCGCCCATGCCCTCGACCACCGTGATGGCGCCCGAGTTGCGCACGGCGAAGCGCTCGCCCGCCGCACCGCGGATGTAGCACTCGCCCGCGATCGCGCCGTAGAGCACGGTGTTGCCGGCCATGATCGTGCGGGCGGGCGGCGCCTTCAGCGCGTCGCTCGGACGGATGATCAGCTTGCCGCCCGACAGGCCCTTGCCGACATAGTCGTTCCCGTGGCCGGTCAGGTCGAGGGTGACGCCCGCCGCGAGCCATGCGCCGAAGCTCTGCCCGGCGGTGCCGTTGAGCTTCACCACGATGCTGTCGTCGGGCAGGCCGTCATGGCCGTGCTTCTTGGCCACCGCACCCGAGAGCATGGCGCCCGCCGCGCGGTCCGAGTTGCGGATCACGTCGGTGAGGACGACCGCCTCGCCGGTCTCGATGGCTCTCTCGGCCCCCGCGATCAGGCGGCGGTCGAGCACCGTGTCGATCGGGTGGTGCTGCCTCTCGACATGCCGGATCGCCACCTCCGGACCGACGTCGGGCCGGTGGAACAGCTTCGAGAAGTCGAGGCCGCTGGCCTTCCAGTGCTCGATCGCCTCGCGCTTGTCGAGGAGGTCGGAGCGGCCGATCAGGTCCTCCAACTTGGTGAAGCCCATCGCCGCCATCAGCTCCCGCAGCTCCTCGGCCACGAAGAAGAAGTAGTTGATGACGTGCTCAGGGGTCCCCTTGAAGCGCTTGCGCAGCACCGGGTCCTGGGTCGCGACGCCCACCGGGCAGGTGTTGAGGTGGCACTTGCGCATCATGATGCAGCCGGCCGCGATCAGCGGCGCGGTCGAGAAGCCGATCTGGTCGGCGCCCAGCAGCACCGCGATCATCGCGTCCTTGCCGGTGCGGATGCCGCCGTCGGCCTGGAGCGCGACGCGGCCGCGCAGTCCGTTCATCACGAGCGTCTGCTGCGTCTCGGCCAGACCCGTTTCCCAGGGGCCGCCCGCATGCTTGATCGAGGTGAGCGGCGCCGCGCCCGTGCCGCCGTCGAAGCCCGAGATCGTGATGTGGTCCGCGCGCGCCTTGGCGACGCCCGCCGCGACGGTGCCGACGCCGACCTCGGAGACGAGCTTGACCGAGATGTCGGCCGCCGGGTTCACGTTCTTCAGGTCGAAGATGAGCTGGGCCAGATCCTCGATCGAGTAGATGTCGTGGTGGGGCGGCGGCGAGATCAGGCCGACGCCGGGGGTGGCGTAGCGGACCTTGGCGATCTTGGCGTCCACCTTGTGGCCGGGGAGCTGACCCCCTTCTCCGGGTTTCGCTCCCTGCGCCACCTTGATCTGGATCATGTCGCCGTTGACGAGATACTCGGTCGTGACGCCGAAGCGGCCCGAGGCCACCTGCTTGATGGCGGAACGGCGCGAGCGCCCGTCGGGGCCGGGAATGAACCGGCGCGGCTCCTCGCCGCCCTCGCCCGAGTTCGAGCGGCCGCCGAACGAGTTCATGGCGATGGCCAGCGTCTCGTGCGCCTCCTTCGAGATCGACCCGTAGGACATGGCGCCGGTGGCGAAGCGCCTGACGATCTCGGAGGCCGGCTCGACCGCCGAGAGCTCCACCGGTTCGCGACCGAGATCGGCGGCGGTCTTGATCCGGAACAGACCGCGCAGGGTCTTGAGGTGGTTCTCCTGCTCGTTCACCAGGCGTGCGTATTCGCGGTAGCGCTCGGGCACGCCGAGGCGCACCGCGTGCTGCAGCGTCGCCACGCTGTCGGGCGTCCAGGTATGGGTCTCGCCGCGCAGGCGGTAGGCGTACTCGCCGCCGACATCGAGCGCGTTGCGGTAGATCGGGGCGTCGCCGAAGGCGTCCTGATGGCGCAGGGCCGTCTCCTGGGCGACCTCGGCCATGCCGATGCCCTCGACCGTCGTGGCCGTCCCGAAGAAGTCCTTCGCCACGAAGTCGGAGTTCAGGCCGATCGCGTCGAAGATCTGCGCGCCGCAATAGGACTGGTAGGTCGAGATGCCCATCTTGGACATGACCTTGAGCAGGCCCTTATCGATCGACTTGATGTAGCGGTAGATGATCTCGTTGTCGGTCAGGTCCGGCGGGAACTCGTCCTTCATCGCGATCAGCGTCTCGAAGGCGAGATAGGGGTTCACGGCCTCCGCGCCGTAGCCGGCCAGGCAGGCGAAGTGATGCACCTCACGCGGCTCGCCCGACTCGACCACGAGCCCGACCGACGTGCGAAGCCCCTTGCGGATCAGGTAGTTGTGCACGGCCGCGGTCGCGAGCAGCGCCGGGATCGGGATCCGGTCCGGCCCCACCATGCGGTCGGACAGGATGATGATGTTGTAGCCGCCGCGCACCGCGACCTCGGCCCGGTCGCACAGGCGGTCGAGCGCCCCCTCCATCGCCGCCGCGCCGGATTCCGCCGCGTAGGTGATGTCGAGCGTGCGGGTGTCGAAGCGGTCCTCGAAGTGGGAGATCGAGCGGATCTTCTCCAGGTCGCCGTTCGTCAGGATCGGCTGGCGGACTTCGAGCCTCTTCCGCCGGGACGCGCCTTCCATGTCCAAAAGATTCGGCCGCGGGCCGATGAACGAGACGAGGCTCATCACGGCCTCCTCGCGGATCGGGTCGATCGGCGGGTTGGTGACCTGCGCGAAGTTCTGCTTGAAGTAGGTGTAGAGCAGCTTGGGCTTGTCGGAGAGCGCCGAGAGCGGCGTGTCCGAGCCCATCGAGCCGACTGCCTCCTGGCCGGTCACGGCCATGGGCTGCATCAGCAGCTTGAGGTCTTCCTGGGTGTAGCCGAAGGCCTGCTGGCGATCGAGCAGCGACACGTCCGTGCGCGAGGCGCGCGGGCTGATCGGGTGCAGATCCTCCAGCACGATCTGGGTGTTCTTGACCCACTCGGCATAGGGATGCGCGCCGGCCAGTTCGCCCTTGATCTCCTCGTCGGAGACGATGCGGCCCTTCTCCAGATCGATCAGCAGCATCCGGCCCGGCTGCAGGCGCCAGGACTGGACGATCTTCTCGTCCGGGATCGGCAGCACGCCCATCTCGGAGGCGAGCACGACGAGGCCGTCGTCGGTGACGATATAGCGGGCCGGGCGCAGGCCGTTGCGGTCGAGGGTCGCGCCGATCTGGCGCCCGTCGGTGAAGGCGACGGCGGCCGGGCCGTCCCACGGCTCCATCAGGGCGGCGTGATACTCGTAGAAGGCGCGCCGCTCCTCGCTCATCAGCGGGTTGCCGGCCCAGGCCTCCGGGATCAGCATCATCATCGCGTGGGCGAGCGAGTAGCCGCCCTGCACGAGGAATTCGAGGGCGTTGTCGAAGCAGGCGGTGTCGGACTGACCCTCGTAGGAGATCGGCCAGAGCTTCGAGATGTCGTTGCCGAACAGCTCGGAATCGACGCTGGCCTGGCGCGCGGCCATCCAGTTCACGTTGCCGCGCAGCGTGTTGATCTCGCCGTTATGCGCGACCATCCGGTAGGGGTGCGACAGGCGCCAGGTCGGGAAGGTGTTAGTGGCGAAGCGCTGGTGGACGAGCGCGAGCGCCGAGACGAAGCGCGGGTCCTTCAGGTCGAGATAGTAGTGGCCGAGCTGGTGCACGAGCACCATGCCCTTGTAGACGATGGTCCGGCTCGACACGGAGACGGGGTAGAACGCCTTCACCCGCGCGTCGTCCAGGCCGTAGACCTTGTTCGAGATCACCTTGCGGGCGATGAAGACGCGCCGCTCGAAGGCGTCCTGATCGGTGACGCTCGCGGGGCAGCCGATGAAGACCTGCCGGTGATGCGGCTCGGTCTCCTTCACGGCCTTGCCGAGATCGGTCGAGTCGACCGGCACGTCGCGCCAGCCGAGCAGCGGCAGGCCCTCGTCGGCCAGCGTCTTCTCGACGATCTCCTCAATGGCGGCGCGGGCATCCTCCGCCTTCGGCAGGAAGAACTGGCCGATCGCGTACTGTCCGGCGGGCGGCAGCTCGAAGCCGAGGCGCGAGCATTCCTCCGAGAAAAAGCCGTGCGGGATCTGGGTGAGGATGCCGCAGCCGTCGCCCATGGTCGGGTCGGCGCCGACCGCGCCGCGGTGGTCGATGTTCTCCAGGATCTTGAGACCCTGCTGGACGATGCTGTGGCTGCGGCGGTCGTGCATGTCGGCGACGAAGCCGACGCCGCAGGCATCGCGCTCGTGGGCCGGATCGTAGGCGCCCTGCGCCCGCGGCAGCCCCGGGTCGCGCAGGATCATCGGCGCGGTCCCGGCACGCGGGGGCGCGGCGGTCTCGCCGTTCACGACCGGCACCGACAGTTCAGACGGGATCTCACGCATCGTCCGCACATCTCCGACCCTGCCCGCATGCGAGCATGTTTCGTGCCCGTGCACCATCGGTGCCCGGGCCGCCGCCTTCATTATACCGAGTCGGGTCTCGTCGGGGTCTTCCTGCCGGAATTGCCCGCAAACCCGCGGGCTGAAACCCCGGCCTGCTCAGCCGGCGCTCGCCCGGATCACCTTGACGGTCACCGGTTTGTCAGCTCGTTTGGACGTCACGTCGACCACGTGATGGATCCCCAAAGCTGGCCCGATGGCCAAGCGCGACAAATGGGACAGTCTTACTGTCCTATAGGGCGACGTTGCCAGATTTCATTCATTCCAGCAAGAGGCCGGCTAGCCCCGGCTCCGGCCTTTTGAGCATGGCTGAAATCCGCTCGGCGCGCGACCTGCCTGGATCCGGGATCGTGGCCCCGCCCGCCATCAGCCGCGTCGGCCGGACCGGGGATTCGTATTGTCGCCCCAATCACCCGTTTAGAAACTCTTGCCGACACGGGGGAATGCGGGGAACGCTCCGACCGTGACGCCGGGGGACCTCGCGGTCAACAGCGGGCCCCCGGAGCCCATTTTTGCCAAGCACTTGCTGCGAGAGGTCCGTATGGCTTCGAGCCGTCATGCCCTGGGTCGGATCGCGCGCGCGTCGCTGCGTCGCGGCCTCGGTCTCGGCCTTTCGGTCGCGCTCCTGATCGGCGCCGGCCCACAGGGCGCTGCCGCGCAAGGGTTCTATCGCGAGGTCTACGGCCCGCCCCGCGGCGCCTATCTCAACGATGACGACGGCCTCCTCCCGCCGCGGGAGATCGTTGAGGGGCTGCACGAGCGCGGCTTCTCCGAGGTGGGCCGCCCCCGCTTCGACGGCCGCGCCTACCGCGTCGAGGCGACGAGCCCGCGCGGCATGCGGGTGCGGCTCGTGGTCGATGCCCGCGAGGGGGACGTGCTCGGGCGCGAACCGCTCGGCGTCTACTACCCGTCCGACCGGGTGCGGCCGGCGGCGCCGGGCTACGGCTGGACCGAGGAGGACATGCGCCCCCGCCGCCAGCGCGAAGCCGAGCGCATCGTGCCTCCCGCCGACATTCCCTCCGTTCCGGGGCTTCGCAACGCGCCGCTCGGCCCCGAGCGCGAGGCGCCCCGCCCCCTGCGGGCCGAGCGCGTTGCACCGGCCGTGCGGCCCGAGGCCAATCCCCTCGGCGTCAATCCCGACGCGGCGACCGCCCGTCCCGAGGCGCCGCGCCGCGCCGCCCGCTCCGCGCCGGCCGCCTTGCCCGCCTCCGAGAAGGCGAAGCCGGCCCAGGCACGCATCACCCCGCCGGCTCCCGAGCCGACCCTGCGTTCGGGGCAGGCGGCGCCGCCCGAGATCATGCCGGCCGCCCGCCACGAGCCTGCGAAGGAGGCGAAGGCGGCCGAGCCGCCGGCAGACCCGTCCAAGCTCGACGCCGCCCCGGCGCCTGTCAGGGAGTCGCCTAAGCTTCCTTCCAGGGAGTCCGGCAAGGAGCCCGCCAAGGAACCGGTCAAGGAGCCCGCGAAGACGGCCGACTCGGCCCCTGCGCCGGCCAAGCCCGGCTGGCAGGACCCGCCCGCCGACGGTTCCCGCAAGAACGTGCGGGTGATCGGCGGGGCGACGGTGGTGCCCGGCGGCAGCGGCGAGGCCGCCGGCAACTGACAGCGGGCTCGTCCCTCGTCGCCCGCCTCTTCGTTCACCCCTCGCCCGCCAGCAGCAGCCGTTCGCGCCCGGAAAAGACCGTGAGCGTGTCGGAGCGGGCGATGGCGCAGAGCGTGAGGTCGTGGCAGCGCGCCCGCTCGATGGCGAGCGAGGTCGGGGCGGAAATCGCCACCAGCACCGAGGCGCCGAGGGTGGCGGCCTTCTCCGCCATCTCGAAGGAGCAGCGGCTGGTGATGACGAGGAAACCCTCGTCCGGCCGCACGCCCTCCCGCAGCAGCGCGCCGATGCATTTGTCGAGCGCGTTGTGGCGGCCGACATCCTCGCGCACGGCCGTCAGCGTCCCGTCGAGCCGCGCCCAGGCGGCCGCGTGCACCGCGCGGGTCTCGCGGTTGAGCCGCTGGCGATCGGACAGGGCGGTCAGCGCCGCCTGGATCGCCGCCAGCCTGACCTGCGGGCCTCTTCGCGGCGCGTCGCCCGCGCGGGTCTTGGCGGTCGGCAGTGCGGCGAGGTCGTCGATGCCGCAGACCCCGCATCCCGTGCGTCCGCTGATCGCGCGCTTGCGGGCGAGATGCTCGCGCAGCCGCCCCGGCGCGAGATCGACCAGCAGCCGCAGGCCTCCCTCGCCGGGCTCGACCGAGACGCCGCGGATCTCGTCGGGCGTCTCGATCACCCCCTCGGTCAGGCTGAAGCCGTAGGCGAAATCCTCGAGGTCGGCCGGCGTGGTCATCATCACCGCGTAGGGCACGCTGCCGTAGACGACGTTGACCGGCATCTCGACGGCCAGCGCGCGGGAATCGGGTTGCGCCTCGCTCGCCTCGTAGGCGACGACGAGGGTGCCGACCCGGATCGAAGTGGCGGGTTCGCTCATGCCAAGCTCATCCTTAGGTCTAAGCTCTGGTTCCGCCATCCACATCTCCCGACAGTGCTCGGCCCGTGGGAAAGCTCGACCGCATAGCGCCTATGCCGCGTCCAAGCGACGCTTGGCGGCGCTGTTGCGGTTGCGGTTTTACGATCAGTATGGTTCTACGTCGCGACCGCCCATCCGGCAGCGACACGGTCGAGCCGGGGCCGGCAAGGCCCGCGCGAAGGTCGGGCCGCCCAGGATTTGCGCCGCATGCCGGCGAATTCAAGGGCAAACAAACCATAGGCACCAGGGGAGCCAAGCGGGGACATGCGGACGACGCAGGCGCAACATCGGTCATCGTGGGGGATCGCCGCGCTCGGCGCTCTCTTCGGCTCGTCCTCTTCCGCTCTCGCGGCCGGCATCGGTCAGCCCGAGCCGTGGCAGATGAGCCGCCAGGTCCCGGTCACGGCCGAGGCCGCCGACCTTCTCAGCTTCGAGCACGGGCTGCACTGGCTGGCGTTCGCCATCTCGGTCTTCGTTCTCGGCCTGATCCTCTACTGCATCTTCAAGTTCAGCGAGAAGGCGAACCCCACGCCGTCGCGCACCACGCACAACACGATGATCGAGGTGGCCTGGACCATCATCCCGGTCCTGATCCTCGTGGCGGTGGCGATCCCCTCGTTCCGCACCCTGCGCACCCAGCTGTCCGACCCGAAGGCCGACGTCATGGTCAAGGTGACGGGCCATGCCTGGTACTGGTCCTACGATTACCCGGCCGAGGGCGATAAGGGCGGCTTCACCTTCGACGCCAACGTCGACGAGGAGCAGCAGCCGAAGCTGCTCGCCACCGACAACGACATGGTCGTGCCGGTCGGCAAGATCGTGAAGGTGCAGGTCACCTCCGCCGACGTGATCCATTCCTGGGCGATCCCGTCCTTCGGCGGCAAGATCGACGCCATCCCCGGCCGCCTGAATCAGTGGTGGTTCAAGGCCGACCGCGAGGGCGTCTATTACGGCCAGTGCTCGGAGCTGTGCGGCGCCCGTCACGCCTACATGCCCATCACCGTGCGCGTGGTCAGCGAGCAGGCCTATGCCGAGTGGCTGACCGAGGCCAAGACCAAGTACGCCGCCATCGACAACGGCGCGCGCCTCGCGGACGCCCGCTGAGATCTCATCGGGCCGGGGCGTCGTTGTCCCGGCCGGTCCTTCATTCGCCAGAGGCGACAGACATCTGATTAAGGCAAGGATCGATGGCCACCGCCACAGCACATGCCGGGCATGACGCCCACCACGACCACAAACCCTCCTTCTTCGCCCGCTGGTTCCTCTCGACGAACCACAAGGACATCGGCTCGCTCTACCTGATCTTCGCCTTCATGGCGGGCATCGTCGGCGCGTTCCTCTCCTTCGGCATCCGCATGGAGATGGAGGAGCCCGGGCTCCAGTACTTCTCCAACCCGGCGACCTACAACGTGTTCGTCACCGGCCACGGCCTCATCATGGTGTTCTTCATGGTGATGCCCGCCCTCATCGGCGGTTTCGGCAACTGGTTCGTCCCGCTGATGATCGGCGCGCCGGACATGGCCTTCCCGCGGATGAACAACATCTCGTTCTGGCTGACGGTCTCCGGCTTCTGCTGCCTCGTCTGCTCGCTGTTCGTCGAGGGCTCTCCCGGCGCCAACGGCGCGGGCACCGGCTGGACCGTCTACCCGCCGCTCTCCTCCGCTGCCGGCCATCCGGGTCCCGCGGTCGACTTCGCCATCTTCGCGCTGCACCTCGCCGGTGCCGGCTCGATCCTGGGCGCGATCAACTTCATCACCACCATCCTCAACATGCGCGCCCCCGGCATGACGCTGCACAAGATGCCGCTTTTCGCCTGGGCGGAGCTGGTGACGGCGTTCCTTCTGCTGCTGTCGCTCCCGGTTCTGGCCGGCGCGATCACGATGCTGCTCACCGACCGTAACTTCGGCACCACCTTCTTCGATCCGGCCGGCGGCGGTGACCCGATCCTGTACCAGCACCTGTTCTGGTTCTTCGGTCACCCCGAGGTGTACGTGATGATCCTGCCGGCCTTCGGCATCGTCTCGCACATCATCGCCACCTTCTCGCGCAAGCCCGTCTTCGGCTATCTCGCCATGGCCTACGCCATGGTCGCCATCGGCGTCGTCGGCTTCGTCGTGTGGGCCCACCACATGTACACTGTCGGCCTGTCGCTCCAGACGCAGTCCTACTTCGTCTTCGCGACCATGGTGATCGCGGTGCCGACCGGTGTGAAGATCTTCTCCTGGATCGCGACGATGTGGGGCGGTTCGATCCGCTTCACCGCGGCGATGCACTGGGCGGTGGGCTTCATCTTCCTGTTCACGGTCGGCGGCGTCACCGGCGTCGTGCTCGCGAACTCCTCGGTCGATAAGTACCTGCACGACACCTACTACGTCGTGGCGCACTTCCACTACGTGCTCTCGCTGGGCGCCGTGTTCATCATCTTCGCCGGTGTCTACTACTGGTTCCCGAAGATGACCGGCCACATCATCCCGGAATGGGCGGGCAAGCTGCACTTCTGGCTGGCCTTCATCGGTGCGAACGTCCTGTTCTTCCCGATGCACTTCCTGGGTCTGGCCGGCATGCCGCGCCGCTACGCCGACTACCCGGAGGCCTTCGCCGGCTGGCACAAGGTCGCGACCATGGGCGGTCACGTCTTCGCCCTCAGCATGGTCGTGTTCCTGATCGGCATCGTGCTGGCCTTCCGCTCCAAGACCCGCGCCGCGGACAATCCGTGGGGCGAGGGTGCCACCACCCTGGAGTGGACCCTGTCCTCGCCTCCGCCCTTCCACCAGTTCGAGACGCTTCCCAAGATCGTCGACGAGCCGGCCCACTAAGGGGCGGGAACGAAAACAAGGATCGCGAGGACCGCCGAGGCGGTCCTCGCTCTTTCCCGGAGGCCCTGCCGCAGCGGCGGGACCTCCCGCAAAGGGCGGCGCCACGAGAACGGCGCGATCTTCCCAAGCCAGCACACGCAGTCAGATCAGGTCACCATGACGAGCCTGTCGAACAGCCTCAGCGCCGAGTCCGGCCCCGCGCCGTTCGCCCCCGCGGTGGGCGGCGAGGTCTCGGACTTTTTCGCGCTCCTGAAGCCGCGGGTGATGGTGCTCGTCATCTTCACCGCGCTCGTCGGCATGGTGGTCTCGAACGCCACCGTGAACCCGGTGATCGCCGCGATCTCGCTCCTGATGATCGCCGTCGGCGCGGGCGCCTCGGGCTGCCTCAACATGTGGTGGGACGCGGACATCGACGCGCTGATGACCCGCACCGCCAAGCGGCCGATCCCCGACGGGCGCATCCGCCCCGACGAGGCGCTGGCCTTCGGCATCGTGCTGTCGGTCGGCTCGGTGCTGATCCTCGGGCTGGCCTCGAACTGGCTCGCCGCGGGCCTCCTCGCCTTCACGATCGTCTTCTACGCCGTGATCTACTCGATGTGGCTGAAGCGGGCGACCGCGCAGAACATCGTCATCGGCGGCGCGGCCGGGGCGCTGCCCCCGGTGGTGGGGCAGGCCGCCGTGACCGGCCATGTCGGCATCGAGTCGCTGGTTCTGTTCGCGATCATCTTCATCTGGACGCCGCCCCATTTCTGGGCGCTGGCGCTGGTCAAGAGCGGCGAGTACGCCCGCGCCGGCATCCCGATGATGCCCAACGTCGCCGGTCCCGCCTCCACCCGCCGCCAGATCGTCGCCTACACCCTGCTGCTCGCCCCCCTCGGCCTCGTGCCGGTGGCGCTCGGCTTCGGCGGCTGGCTCTACGCCGTGGTCGGCGTGGTCGGCGGGCTCGGCATGCTGGCGGGCGCGGTACAGGTCTACCGGCTGCGCGAGGGCGAGTCCGAGCGCAAGGCGGCCATGGGCCTGTTCGCCTTCTCGATCCTCTACCTGTTCCTGCTCTTCGCCGCTTTGCTCGCCGAGCAGGGGCTCGGCCTGTTCCGCGCTGTTCTGGCGTGAGGCCCCCGATGTCCGATCTCCCGGAAGGGGTGCGCCCGCTGACGCCGGACGAGGCCAAGGCCCGCCGCAAGCGCTCGATCGCCATCGCCCTGACGCTGGGGGCGCTGGTGCTGCTGTTCTTCGTGCTGACGATCGCCAAGCTCGGGCCGCAGGTCCTGCAGCGACCGCTCTGAAGGCGTGAACCGATGACGGATCCGGGTGAGAGGCAGAAGCAGGCGGCGCGCGGGGCGCGCTGGACGGTGCTCGCCTGCGCGGGCGTCGTGCTCGGCATGGGCGGCCTCGCGCTCGCCTCGGCGCCTCTCTACGACATGTTCTGCAAGGCGACCGGCTACGGCGGGACGCCCCAGATCGGCGCCGCGCCGGGCGCTTCCACCGGCGAAGCGCTCGCCCCGGTGACGGTCCGCTTCGACACCAACGTCGCCAAAAGCCTGTCCTGGCGCTTCAAGCCCGAGCAGTCCCGCGTCGAGGCGGTGCCGGGCCAGACCGCGACGGTGTTCTTCAAGGTCACCAATACCGGCCCGGCACCTGCGACCGGCATCGCCGTGTTCAACGTGCAGCCGGACCTGATGGGGAGCTACTTCGTCAAGGTGCAGTGCTTCTGCTTCGACGAGCACACGCTGCAGCCGGGCGAGTCGGCCGAGTTCCCGCTGGTGTTCTACGTCGATCCGCGCCTGCGCCAGGATCCCGACATCGGCAGCCTCTCGGAGATGACGCTGTCCTACACCTACTACCCCTCGAAGAACGGCTCGCCGGTGGCGGAGGTCGCCAAGCCCCGCGCCGCGAGCAATTTTTGAGGGTTGCAGCGGTGGGGCCAAGCGTGACAACGGCTTGGCCGCCGCAGTAGAGGTTTCGAACCGGGGCGCGGCCTTACGCCGAGCCCCCAAGGCAACAGGGCCCGGCCGTCAGGCGACGGGCAAGGGCTAGGGAGAACAGTTGCGATGGCCGGGGCGCACGCCAAGAACCACGACTACCACATCATCAACCCGAGTCCGTGGCCGCTGCTCGGCGCGTTCTCCGGGTTCCTGATGGCCTTCGGCGCCGTCTTCTGGATGAAGGGTCTCTCCGCGGGCGGCCTCGCCATCGGCCCCTACGTGTTCGGCGCCGGCACGCTCGGCGTGCTCTACACGATGCTGTCGTGGTGGCGGGACGTCACCCACGAGGCCAATTCCGGCGACCACACCCGCGTCGTCCAGCTCCATCACCGCTACGGCATGATCATGTTCATCGCCTCCGAGGTGATGTTCTTCGTGGCGTGGTTCTGGGCCTATTTCGAGGCCGCGCTCTACACCGCCGACCCGATCCAGGCGACCCGCCTCGAATTCACCGGCGGCGTCTGGCCGCCCAAGGGCATCGAGGCCTTCGACCCCTGGCACCTGCCTCTCCTGAACACGCTGATCTTGCTCACCTCGGGCACGACGGTGACCTGGGCCCACCACGCCCTGCTGCACGGCGACCGCAAGGGCCTAAAGTACGGCCTGTGGCTCACCATCATCCTCGGCGTGCTGTTCACCGCCTGCCAGGCCTACGAGTACGCCCACGCCCATTTCGGCTTCTCGGGCTCGATCTACTCGGCGACCTTCTTCATGGCGACGGGCTTCCACGGCGCCCACGTCATCATCGGCACGATCTTCCTCGCGGTCTGCCTGCTGCGCACCTACCAAGGTGACTTCACGCCCAAGCAGCATCTCGGTTTCGAGTTCGCCGCCTGGTACTGGCACTTCGTCGACGTGGTGTGGCTGTTCCTGTTCGCCGCCATCTACGTCTGGGGCGCGGGCGCCGGCGGCGCGGCTCACTGAGGCCGAGGGCCGACCGCATACGTCGCCCCACGCGGGCGGCAATCCTGGAAGGGCGGCGCGAGCCGCCCTTTTTCACGTGCAGGGCCTCGCCGGGTTTCCCCTACCGGCGGAGCGAACGAGCGAGCCACCCGTGACCCGAGCGACGCCGACCAGCCCGCCCCCCTCCCCGCTTCCGACCGGTCTGCGCGGGCGCTGCCCCGCCTGCGGCGAGGGCCGCCTGTTCAAGGGATTTCTGGCCGTCGCACCGGCCTGTGAGGCCTGCGGTCAGGACTTTTCCGCCTTCGACTCGGCGGACGGGCCCGCCTTCTTCGTGATGTCGATCACCGGCTTCGTCGTGGTCGGCGCCGCGCTCTGGCTCGAATTCCGCTACGAGCCGCCGGTCTGGGTCCACGCGGTCGTCGCCGGCACGCTCGCGATCGGCCTGAGCCTGCTTCTGGTGCGCCCCCTCAAGGGGCTGCTGGCCGCGATCCAGTTCGCCAACAAGGCCGAGCAGGGGCGCTTCCGCTGATGGACACCGTCCCGGAACGCACGACCCGCCTGCACGGCTTGGTGGCGCCGAGCCTCGCCACGCTCGTCTGCCTCGCGATCCTGCTCGGCCTCGGCTTCTGGCAGCTCGCGCGCAAGGGCGAGAAGGAGGCGCTGATCGCCCGCATCGTCGAGCGCTCGCATGTCGAGCCGCCGGCTGCCCCTCCTCCCTTCGACGCCTGGAATGCGAGGGCCGACGAGTTCGGCCGGGTGCGGGTGACCGGCACCTTCCTGCACGACCGGGAGACGCTGGTGCACGGGCTGGCGCCGGGTGAGCCCGGCCGGGCGCTTCAGGGCTTCTACGTCCTGACCCCGCTCCGGCGCGACGACGGGACGACGATCCTGATCAACCGCGGCTTCGTGCCGACCGAGCTGAAGGACCCGAAGAACCGCGCCGCGGGTCAGGTCGCGGGTGAGGCCACGGTCACCGGCATGCTGCGGGCGAGCGAGACCCGCGGCCTGTTCGTGCCGGAATCCGATCCGAAGCGCGACGCGTGGTTCACCCGGGACGTCCCGGGAATCGCGGCGGCGCGGGGGCTCACCGAGGTCGCCCCCTATTTGATCGAGGCGGACGCCACCCCGAACCCCGGCGGCTGGCCCCGCGGCGGCCAGCTCCGGGTCGATCTGCCCAACAACCACCTGCAATACGCCTTCACGTGGTTCGGTATCGCCGCCTGCCTGATCGGCGTGTTTTCCGTTTTCGCGTGGCGGCGGTTCCATGATCCGGTGGAGCCGAAAGCCGGCTGAGGACGTTGTATCGCTTGGTGCCCTGTGAGTGGCATCGCGCGTGGGAAAAACCTCCCGCGGCCGCACCCGCGGAGTGCCCCGAGATGCGCACCGTTGCCAGCCTCCTCCTCCTGATCCTGATGGGGGCCTCGGCCCGGGCCGACGACGCGGCCCGCACCGCCGCCCGCGCCACCATCGAGCGGCAGATCGACGCCTTCCGCCGCAACGACTCGGCCGCGGCCTATGCCGAGGCGGCGCCGCAGGTGCGAAGCCTGTTCTCCTCGGCCGAGACCTTCATCGCCATGGTAGAGAAGGGCTACGCTCCGGTGCTCCGCCCGCGCAGCTACCGTTTCGAGACGGCACGCGAGACCGCAGAGGACGAGATCGCCCAGGGACTGAGCCTTCAGGACGAGGCCGGCCTCGATTGGGTCGCGCTCTACACGCTCCAGCGGCAGGTCGACGGCCAGTGGCGCATCACCGGGTGTCACCTGAAGAAGGCGCCGGGCGAGAAGGTTTGATCCTGTCGATGTGAGAAACCGGTCCGGCTCCGCTTCGACACGGCCGAATCGATCGTGTAGAGGGGGCGCCTTCCCGGAGGCATCCTTGCTGCACGTCTCGACCCGCGGCGCCGCCGCGCCCTTGAGCTTTTCCGATGCGCTGCTCGCCGGCCTCGCCCGCGACGGCGGGCTCTACGTGCCCGAGAGCTGGCCGCAGATCAGCCGCGAAGAGATCGCCGGCTTTGCCGGCCTGCGCTACGCCGAGGTCGCCAAGCGCGTGCTGCGCCCGCTGATCGACGGCGAGATCCCGGACGACGCCCTCGATGCCATGATCGAGACCGCCTACGCGAGCTTCCGCCATCCGGCGATCTGCCCGCTCACCCAGATCGACGACAACCTGTTCCTGATGGAGCTGTTTCACGGGCCGACGCTCGCGTTCAAGGACGTGGCGATGCAGCTGCTCGGGCGGCTGATGGATCACGTGCTGCGGGCGAAGGGCACGCGGGCCACCATCGTCGGCGCCACCTCGGGCGATACCGGGAGTGCGGCGGTCGAGGCCTTCAAGGGGCTCGATCAGGTCGACGTGTTCATCCTCTTCCCGCATGGGCGGGTGTCGGAGGTGCAGCGCCGGCAGATGACGACGGTGAACGCGCCCAACGTCCACGCGCTCGCGATCGACGGCAATTTCGACGACTGCCAGAACATCGTGAAGGCGATGTTCCAGCACGGCGACTTCGCCGACAGGGTGAAGCTCTCGGGCGTCAACTCGATCAACTGGGCGCGCGTGGCGGCGCAGACCGTCTACTACTTCACGAGCGCGGTGGCGTTGGGCGCCCCGCATCGAACGGTGTCGTTCGCGGTGCCGACCGGCAATTTCGGCGATATCCTCGCGGGCTGGGTCGCCAAGCGGATGGGCCTGCCGATCGAGCGCCTGATGATCGGCACCAACGCCAACGACATCCTGGCGCGCACCCTGGAGCACGGTGCCTACGAGCCCCGCGGCGTGCAGCCGACCACCTCGCCCTCCATGGACATCCAGATCTCCTCGAACTTCGAGCGGCTGCTGTTCGAGGCGCTCCATCGCGACGCCTCGGCGCTCGGCCGCCTGATGGCGGGCCTGAAGCAGTCCGGTGGCTTCACGCTCAGCCCCGAGGTTCTGGCGAGCGTGCGCGGGGAATTCGACGCCGCTGCCGTGCGCGAGCCCGACGTGGTGGACGAGATCGCCGGCACCTATCGCAGGACCGGCCTCGTGCTCGACCCTCACAGCGCCATCGGCGTGCGCGCCGGCCGCAAGCTCCTGGAGAAGGACCCGGCCACCCCGGTCGTGGCGCTCGCCACCGCCCACCCGGCCAAGTTCCCGGACGCGGTTTCGCAGGCGACCGGCGGCGGACGCCCGGTGCTGCCGCCCCACCTCGCCGACCTGATGACCCGGCCCGAGACCGTGGCGAACCTAGCCAACGATCAGGGCACCATCGAGCGCTACATCACGGAGCATGCCCGCATCACCCGGGGCGACTGACGGACCGACAGCGTGACATCCAATCCAACCCTCTCATCCTGAGGCTCCGTTTCACGACGCACCTCAGGATGTGGATCAGGGTGGGAGACCGGATCGACCGTCCGTTCGTCCGCCTTCGAAAACGCGGTGAGCCGGACCGAACAGGCACTGAGATCGAATGAACCAGCACTTCTCGACCTTCGGCGCCTCGCCGGGCCTCAGCGTCACCCGGCTCGACAACGGCCTCACCGTCGCCACCGAGACCATTCCCGGCGTCGCCACCGCGACGCTCGGCGTCTGGGTCGGCGCGGGCTCGCGGCACGAGCGGGCGGACGAGCACGGGCTCAGCCACCTGATCGAGCATATGGCGTTCAAGGGAACGGCCAGCCGCTCTGCACGGAAAATCGCCGAGGACATCGAGAATGTCGGCGGCGAGATCAACGCGGCCACCAGCACCGAGAGCACGAGCTACACCGCGCGGGTACTCGGCGAGGATGCGGGTGTCGCCCTCGACGTGCTCGGCGACATCCTCACCCGCTCGATCTTCGAAGAGGGCGAACTCGCCCGCGAGAAGGGCGTGATCCTCCAGGAATACGCCGCCGTCGAGGACACCCCCGACGACGTGGTCTACGACGCCTTCATCGAGACGGCCTTCCCCGACCAGCCGATCGGCCGGCCGATCCTGGGCCGCCCCGAGACGATCCAGAGCTTCGACCGGGCGGCGATCGAAGCCTACATCGCCCGCGAATACGTGCCCGAGCGCATGGTGGTCGCCGCCGCCGGCGCGGTGGAGCACGCCGCCATCGTCGAGGCGGCGCAGCGCCATTTCGGGGATCTGAAGCCGGTCGAGGCGCCCCCGGTCGTGGCCGGTGTCTATGGCGGCGGCGAGCGCCGGATGCAGAAGCGGCTCGAACAGGCCAACCTCGTGCTCGGCCTGCCCGGCCTCTCCTTCCGGGACGAGGGCTACTACGCCCTGCACCTGTTCAGCCAAGTGCTCGGCGGCGGGCTGACCTCGCGGCTCTGGCACGAGGTGCGCGAGACCCGCGGACTCGCCTACGACATCCAGGCCTTCCACTGGCCCTTCGCGGATTGCGGCCTGTTCGGCATCGGCGCCGGCACTTCGGGCGCCGATCTGGCGCAACTCGTCGAGGTCACCATCGCCACGACCCGGGAGGCCGCCGAGCGGCTCGATGCGGCGGAACTCGCCCGGGCCAAGGCGCAGCTGAAGGTCTCGCTGCTCACCGCGCTCGAGACGCCCGGCGGGCGCATCGAGCGCAACGCCCGCCAGCTCCTGGCCTGGGGCCGGGTGATCCCGCCGCAGGAACTCATCGCCAAGGTCGACGCGGTCGAGGTCGAGCACGTCCGCGCCGCCGGCCGGACCCTGCTGCAGGGCGCGCCGACCCTGGCCGCGATCGGCCCGGTGAAGGGCCTGCCGCCGCTGGCCCGCATCGGCGCGGCTCTTCAGGCTTCGTGAAGGCGCCCTAGTTCACGGCGCGAAACCACCCGGCATCCGACGCGGATTCCGGAAGCCCAACCCCGTCGAGCCCGCCGCCAGCCATGAATCCTGTCGCCGTCGCGACCATGCTCGGGATCGCCCTCGGCTTCTTCGGTCTGCTCGCCTACGCGCTGACGGCGGGCGAGTCCTGGCTGCTCGCCGTGCTCGCCATCGTCGCCATCGGCGTGTTCGTGCGCTGGGGAGAGTGAGGGCGCGCCCTCACTTGCCCTCTTCGAGGGCCGGCCCGCGGGTGGCGTCGATCCCGTCCGGCAGGTTCGCCAGCAGCCCCACCTTCACCGGGTTGCCGGTGCGGGCCGCCTCGTAGATCGCCTGCATCAGGATCAGATCCTGCAGACCCTCCTCTCCGGGCGTGCGGGGCTTGCGGTCCTTCAGCACGCATTCGGCCATGTGGTCGAGTTCCAGCGCGAACTGGTTCTTGGGGGTCAGCACCGGCTCGTCGCGCTGGACGTGGCCGCCCTCGCGGTGGGAGACGGCGAGGCGCTGGCCGCGATAGGCGAAGGCGTTCTGCAGATCGAACGAGCCGCCGGTGGTGTGGACCCGCAGGGAGCGGCTCTCGTGGACGCCGTAGCTGGTGCCGCACTGCGCGATCACGCCCGAGGGAAAGCGCAGGGTGAAGGCGACGCTCTCCTCGACCTCCTTGAAGCGGGGGTCGCCCTCCGGCGTGGCGATCTGCGCCTGGATCGACAGCGGCTCCTCGCCGAGCAGCGCCCGCACCCCGTTCAGGCAGTAGATGCCGATGTCGGGCAGCGCGCCGCCGCCCGCGAGCGCCTTGCGCAGGCGCCACTGTTCCGGGAGCGCGGTGGTCTGGCCGTTGAAGGCCTCGATCATCTTCACCCGCCCGAACTCGCCGGAGCGGGCGAGCCGCACGACCTCGCGGTTGAAGGGCTCGTACTGGCAGCGATAGGCGATCATCAGCTTGACGTTGGCCTGCGCGCAGGCGGCGATCATCTCGCGCGCCTCGTCCGGCGTGTTCGCCATCGGCTTCTCGCACAGCACGTGCTTGCCGGCGGAGGCGGCCGCCAGGACGTTGTCGCGATGCACCCCGTTGGGGGTGACGATGTAGACGGCCTTCACCGCCGGGTTGGCCTTGAGCCGGTCCCACTGGTCGTAGCCGTAGACCGCTTCCGCCGGGACGCCGTACTGCGCGGCCGTCAGCTTGGCCTTCTCGGGCGAGCCCGACATCAGCGCCACGACCCGCGCCTTCTTCGCCTCGCCGAAGGCCGGAAGGATCTCCTCCAGGCTCAGCCGCCCGAGCCCGACGATGGCGAAGCCGACCCGCTCGGAGGGCGGCATCGGCGCGGGCGGCGGCGGGGGCGGCGCGTCGCCGGCATCGCGCCAGTTCGGGAAGACGACCCGATCGCCCTGGATCGCGCCGGTATCGGCCGGCACGGAAGGGGCCGGCGGACCGGAGGCGGCCCGCGCCGCCCCGCCGAAGCCCAAAGCCGCGCCGGTCAACCCGGCCCCTCCTGCCGCGAGCAGGATGCGCCGGGACAGTCGAATGTCGTCGCTCATGTTCAGCCTTTGGCCCCACCCGAGATGAGGCCGGAACGCGTCAGCCCGCCGGACGGGTTCCTTTGTGCTGGCCCGGTCCGGTCGAGGCAGGCGTCGGATCGGGGTCCTCGACCTCGCCCCGGCGCTGGAGCTGCAGGGCGACGAACCAGCACAGCGCCGCCCAGGCGGCCCCGACGCACCAGCCGGCCAGGACATCGCTCGGCCAGTGCACGCCGAGATAGACGCGGCTGATCCCGACCAGGACGGTCATGCTGATGCCGAGCGCGAGCAGCAGCGCCTTGACGCTGCGCCGCCGTTCGACCCGGGCGAGCAGGGTGGCCAGCGTGAGATAGGCGATGGCCGACATCATGGCGTGGCCCGAGGGAAAGCTCGCCGTGAACACCTCCATGCCGTGGGGCACGAGGTCGGGCCGGGGGCGGTGATAGAACAGCTTCAGCACGGTCGAGACCGCCTCCCCGCCCCCGACGGCGGCAAGCACAAAGACCGCCACGCGCTGGCGGCCGGCCAGGGCGAGGTAGATTACCGCCGCTGCCGTGAGAAAGACGATGGTCACCACGCTGCCCCAGCCGGTGATGTCGCGCATCGCCTCCTCCAGCCAAGCGGGGCCGAGGGGATCGGAGAGGTCTGCGGGGTTGCGCAGGCTCAGCAGGATCTTGCGGTCGAGCGCGGCGGTGGAGCCCTCGCCGACCTCGCGGGCCAGGGCGAAGAAGCCGTAGCCGAGCGTGCTGACGGCGAGCAGCGAGACCAGCGGACCGACCTCGTTGAGGTGGAGCCGCAGCCAGAACGCCGACGAGCCGCGCCAGAGGGCGCCGCCGGAGCGGGTGAGACCGTTGAGAATCATGCCGTGCCTCCGAAGGCGATGGTGGCGACGCGCTCCCAGGGCCCGCCGAGATAACGCCACAGCAGAACCCCCGGCGCCCGGAAATGTGCGGGCGAAAAGTCCTGGGCGAGCGCGGCGTGGAGCGCGCGGGCGGTCTCCGGCGCCACCTTGTTCTGCACCGTGACGTGCGGACGCCAGCCCTGCCGGTCCTGCGGGGTGAGATCGTCGCGGAACGCCGCCGCCACGCGGGCGCGAAAGGCCGACAGCGCCTCCGAGTCGAGGGCGTAGGCGACACCCCGGCCCGTGAAGCGCACGCCCGTCACCGCAACCTCCGGCGGCGCCTGCGTCCGGGCCAGCGCCGTGATGGTCTCGGTGGCCCCGGCCACGTCGCCGCCGGGCAGGTGGTGGAACAGCGTCGCGTGGGCGGGGATGCGGTTCAACGCCGCCGGGAAGTGCCGCCGCCGCAGGTCCTCGAAGCGGGAGGACGTCGCCTCGTCCATCTGCAGGGTCAGGATCAACGGATCGGGTTCGGGCAACGCGCAGGAGCTTTCGTGATCGGGGCCGGCAAGGTTCGGGAAAGATGGCGCGGCGAGGCTGCGCTTCCAGACGCTCGGCTGTGGCGCGCCCGCGCTGTTCAGCGAAGGGCGCCGCGTCTAGGACGGTGCCATGCGCAGGAACCGAGAGATCATCCACCGGGGGCGCGACGGGTGGTTGTTCCTGATCGGGGGCACCAACGGCGTGCTCGGCCAGTACCGGCGCTCGCTCGCGGGCTGGTGGCACCTGCGCCGCTGGGCCAGATTGATCGAGGCGCGGGCCGCCCGAGCCCGTGGCCTCGGTATCCGCTACGTCCACGCGATCGTGCCGGAGAAACTTTCGGTCTACGACGACCGCACGCTCGACCTCGGCTACGATCCCCGGCTCTCGCCGGCCCGGCGGCTGGCCCGCCGTCTCGATCGGATGAGCGGCTTCGTGGATCTCGTCGCGCCGCTCCGCGCCGCCCGCGACGGCGCCGAGCCGCTCTATCGCCGCACCGACTCGCACTGGACCTATGACGGCTGCCTGATCGGCTACCGCGCCCTGCTGCGGGCCTGCGGCGCGGTGCCGCCGCCCGACATCGCCGAGCGACCGCGCTTCGAGACGGAGGGGGTGTGGGATCTCGGCGACAAGCTGCCGGAGCCGGTGCGGGAGACGGTGGTGAACTGGGCCGTGCAGCGCGACGCCGCCCGCTCCTACGCGAGCCCGCTGGTCGAATCCTACGAGGCGGCGGGCCGGGCGGGCGACCTGCATGTCGGCGCCCACGTCGTCTACCGTAACCCCTCCCCCCACGCCGATCCGCGCACCCTGGTGCTGTTCGGCGATTCCTACGCGCATTTCGCGCCGATCATGCTGACCGGCCTCCTCGCGGAATCCTTTCGCGAGATGCACTTCGTCTGGTCATCCAGCCTGGACTGGGCCTATGTCGAGCGGGTGCGCCCCGACGTCCTGATGTTCGAGATGGCCGAGCGCTTCCTCGTCCGGCTGCCCGGCGACGATTTCGACGTCGCGGCCTACGAGAAGCCGGAGATGGCCAAACCCGCGCGCCAGGCGGAGATGGCGCCGCTGGTGTGACGCGGTACGGCACCCGGTCCATGGGGCGCCGTACCATGCCTCCCGATCGAGGCTTCGAAGCCTCCTCCCGGAGATGAGGTCGGGGGGATGCGCTCCGCGCGCGTTCCCGCATCGTCATCGGGCGGAAGCCAGGGCCTTCCGGAGCGACGCTCTATCGGGAGCAGACCCGCTGGCGGGCCGGGCCGCCGCCGCCGGCCTGATAGCTCTTCGCGTGGCCGATCGAGCCCGTCATGTCCTGGGTCGGATTTCCGCCGCCCCGCTTCACCACGATGTCGCAGTAGCGCGAGGAGCCGGCGGCGGCGAGCGGAAACGGCCCGAAGCCGCCGTTGTCGACGCGGGTCGGCGGAGCCGGCAGCTGGCCCTGCGCCGGCAGCGCCGTCCAGGTTCCCTTCTTCGCACGGGTCGGCTGAGCGGCGACGGGGGTCGCCGCGACCGCGAACGCGAACAGAAGGGCCGATGCCAGTGATGCAGTGCGCAGCATGTTGTGCTCCTCTCGTAATCATTGTCGCCCAATGACGAGGCATCAGCACAAGTAACACGCAGTTTATGGGTGAAAAGTGCGTTTAAACACAGATTTGCGATATAATTTAATCCGCAAAAATAACTTATATATTTGAGGATTATAATGCTTATTCGAACGTATATAGTATTGATCGAGCGCGTTCGCCGCGGTGTGCGCGGGCGCGGCGTGGAGATGCCGGCAGGTCCGTGTGCCGCCACGAGCGGCTGCCGACGCAGCGCGCAAGACGAAACCGGCCGCGCTCCCACAGGGAGGCGGCCGGTTTCTTGTTCTGCGAGGCTGCGGGCGGGCGTAAGCCGGCTTACGCCCCCGCGCGCTTCGGGATCGAAGACAGGTTCGGCAGCCCCGGCGAGGGCGCGCCCATCAGCGACATCGGGGCCGGGCCCGCATCCTTGGCGGAGGGCACCTCGTTGGCGGCGGGATCGACGCTCTTCGCCTTGAAGGAAGCGGTGACCGCCTTGGCCTCCGTCAGATCCTTGGGCGAGAGCTTGGTCGCCACCTCGTCCCGCTTGCGGCCCGCCTCCTCGTCCCCCTGCGCGGCGGCGGCCGAGAACCAAAGATACGACTGGACCAGATCCTGGCCGACGCCGAGGCCGCGGGCATAGAGAACCGCGAGGTTGTACTGGCTGTCGCGCACGCCGTGCTCGGCCGCCCGGCGGAACGCGCTCGCCGCAGCGGCGAAATCCGGCTTGCCGTTGGCCGCCGGATTCTCGGCATGCAGCACGGCGAGATTGTGCATCGCGCGGACGTTGCCCTGGTCGGCGGCGCGGCCGTACCAGAGCCGGGCCTGGGCGATGTCGCGCACCACGCCGTTGCCCTTCTCGTAGGCGTTGCCGGTCTTGACCTGGGCCGGCGCGAAGCCGGCGGCCGCGAGGCGCTCGTAGAGCTTGGCGGCGAGCCCGAGATCGCGGGGCACGCCGCGCCCCTCCGCCTCGCGGCTCGCGAGGTCCCAGATCGCGGCGGCGTCGCCCGCGAGCGCGTCCTGCTTGAGCTTGGACAGGGCGGGCGGCAATCCGGCGAGGTCCGGGGAGAGCGAAGCCATGCCGGCGACCTGGGGCAGCGCGCGCTTGCCCGCCGCGGGCGCCTTGTCGGACGCCTTGGCGGCGATGGATTGCGTCGTCGTCGGATCCTGCGGAGCCGCCTGCGATGCGGCCGGCGCCGAGGCTGAAGCCTGGGTCTGGACGGGCGCCGTCTCCGGCTTGCTCTCCGCCGTCCGGCTTACCGATGCGTCGGCGGCGGGCGGGGTTTCGGCTGGCCGGGCGTCCGTCGCGGCGACGTCGCCCGACGGGTCCGGCTTGCCGGCCAGGAAGGCTTGGTAGGCGCCGAGCGCCAGCACCACGGCGGCGAGGCCGAGTAGAAGCGTGCGGCGGCGGCTCTCGAACATGCCGCGGACCCGCGAGAGCGGTCCCGACTCGCCGGTGGCGGCGGCGGGAGACGCGCTCGAACCGCCCGCCATGCGCCCGGCCGAGCCCATCTTGTCGCGCAGGCGCGCCGTCAGCGGCGGCTCCGCCGCCTCGGCCTGGGCCGCCTGTGCCGCGCGGCGGGCGGCGGCGATGAAGCTCGTCTTGATGTCGGCCCCGCCGGGTGCGGGGTTCGCTTCCCCCGCGGCCGGCCGGCCGCTGCCGGGCCGACCGGCGCCGGGCTCCAGCAATTCCTCTGGCGCGCGGCCCGCCTCCGAAAGAACGAGCGGCTCCGCCGGCACGGGCGGACGCGGCCGTCCGAGCGCCGGGGCTCCCGCCCGGGCCGGCGCCTGCGGGGCGGCGGGACGCTCGTGCGAGACGCGCTCGCCGGCACTGCGCTCCTGCGGCGCGGGCGCCTGGGACGGGGCACCGGCGGCCAGCGCCGCGGCGGAGGTCATGGTGCGGTCGAGCTGCTCGCTCAGCCGAGCCAACACGCCCTGCACGCCCTCCAGAGTGGCGTGAAGGCGCTGATCCGCGTTCTTCTGGTTCGCGCGCAGATCGGCGAGGTCGGCCCGCAGCAGGCCGAACTCACCGCTCGCCGCCTTGAGCGGCGCGGCGGCGCCGGCCGCAGCCTCGCGGGCGGCGCGTTCGATGGCGGCATCCAGATGCGCCCCGTCGCGCAGGGCCGAGACCTGCGCGAGCAGGTCGCCCATGGAGCGCTCGAGGCGGACCAGGGCCGGATCGCTGCCGCGCGGCGCATCGAGCCGGTCGGCCAGGGCGAGGACGTGCCGTTCCAGGGCGTCGAGGCCGCCGCCGCCGGCGCTGACGCGATCCACCTTCGCGGCCAGGGTTTCGAGCCGTCCGACCAATTCGCCGACCGGACCGGTCTCGGCCCGGTCGATCCGCTCGGCCAGCGCCTCGAAGCGGTCGAGCAACGCGCGGGTCTCGTCGGGCGCCTTCAGCTCGCCGCGGATTTCTTCCAGGAGCGGGCGCAGCACGGCCACGCCCGCCTCTTCGCCCCGCTGGAGTTCGGCGATCTGAGTGCTGATGGCCTGGACGCCCTGGGCGAGGCCCAGGATCCGCTCCGGCGCCGCCAGCGCGCCCACGAGCTGGCGGATCTCATCGAGTTCGCGGAAGGCCCGTTCGAGGGCGCCCTGGTCGGCGGGGCCCGAGGGGGCCGCGGCGAGCACGCCCTCGACCTTGGCGGCGAGGCGCTCCACGTCGCCCACGATGCGGGCATGGACGTTGTCGGTGACGTCCGCCGCGAGCCGGTCCACCTGGACGCGCATCAGCTCGACGGGGGCGGCGATCGAGGCGATCTCCCCGGGATCGCGCGCCCGCTGCAGGTCGCTGGTGACGGCGCGCATGGTCTGTTCCAGCTCGCCCACGTCGCGGCTGGTGGCGAGGCCGCTCAGCGACTCGCGCAGACGGCCGGTCTCGCGCTGCAACTCGGCGATGGCCGGGGACGGCTCGTTCCTGCCCTGCTCGCGGTCGCTCGCCGGCAGGTCGTCGTGTCGATCGTTCTGCTGATCGGTCTCCAGCCGGTCGTGATGACCTTCGTCCCGATGCTCGACGGGCCAGCCGACGGGCGCCTCCACCGGCGCAGCGACCGCGCCGGCGGCGTTCCACCCGGCAATCCCCTCCTCCAGCTCGCGCTGCCGGCGGCGCACCTCGGCCACCGCCTCGCGTACCTCGCTGGCGATCGGCCGCCCGCGCCGGCCCAGCGGCCTGGGCGCGCCGAGCTGCCCGGCGATCTCCCCGACCTTGCGCTCGATATCCGCGAAGCGCTCGGTCATCACCTCCGCGATTTCCTCGGCGGCGGCCGGCTTCTGCGTGGCCGAGAACCGCGCCTCGATCTCGCCGATCATCCGCGCGGCCTCGGCCTTGGAGGCCTCTCGCTCCGCGCTGATCGTCCGGTCGAGGGCATCGAGGCGCCGCATCATGGCGTCGAGGGAGACTTCGAGCGGCGTGCCGCGCATCACCACCGCCTTCTCGCGCGGCGGCGCGCCGTCGCGGCGCCTCGTCCGGGGCGGCTCCTGCGCCGGGGAGGACTCGGAGGCTGCGACCTCGTCCGTCTCGCGCGGGGCAGCTTGTCCCGTCTGCGGCGCGACATCGGTGCGCCGGCGGCGCGGCGCCGGCTTGTCGGGCTTGGCGACCGACTCGATCCAGGATTCCAAGGGAACCCCCGCTCGCCGGGCGACCTCGCGGGCAGCCGCGAGCACCTCCGGGTCGAAGCTGTCGAGGCTGATCGGGGCGGTCTGTTTCATCTCGCGGAGATCCGAAGTCGGCGGCTTCCGGCGTCCGCCCGGCCGCCGACCCGCGCGGCAGGCGTGGAGCGGTGGAACGCGGATCGGACGCAACGACCTTTTCCAATCTTGGTAAATGCCCCGTTAAGAATGCCGGCTACGGCGCCGTTTCGCGCTGACACGGCGCCGAAGCGTCACGAATGCCGCGCATTTTGCGCCGTTCCACCCCCGAACGAGGCCGGACCGCCGACGATTGTCGCGGGTTGAAAGCGGATGCGCCTTGCGGCGCGAGGGCGAGATGGTTTACATGTAAACTATCTCGGATCGGAGCCGTCGAAACGGATCGGCCGGTCCTGAAAAAATTGCGGGAGGCTGACGCGATGCCGAGCTACCAGGCCCCGGTCGAGGACACGCTGTTCCTCCTCAACGACGTTCTCGGTCTCCATCGCTACGCCAACTTGCCGGGCTTTTCCGAGGCATCGCCCGACGTGGTCGAGGCGGTGCTGAGCGAGGGCGGCCGGCTCGCGGACGAAGTGCTCGCGCCGCTCAACCTGTCCGGCGACCGGGAGGGCTGTATCCGCCGCGAGGATGGCAGCGTCGCCACGCCGAAGGGCTTCAAGGCGGCCTACGAGGCCTACGCGGCCGGCGGCTGGATGGGCCTGTCGGTGCCGGAGGAGTTCGGCGGCCAGGGCCTGCCGCACGTGATCAACACGGCGATCCAGGAATTCGGCTGCGGCGCCAACCTCGCCCTCAGCATGTATCCCGGCCTGACCCAGGGGGCGATCGCCGCGCTCCTCGTCCACGGCTCGGAGGCCCAGAAGCAGACCTATCTGCCCCGGATGGTCGAGGGCGCCTGGACCGGCACCATGAACCTCACCGAGCCGCATTGCGGCACGGATCTCGGGCTCCTCAAGACCAAGGCGGTCCCCAACGGCGACGGCTCCTACAGCCTCACCGGCACCAAGATCTTCATCTCGGCGGGCGAGCACGACCTGTCGGAGAACATCGTCCATCTCGTCATCGCCCGCATCGAGGGCGCGCCGTCGGGCACCAAGGGCATCTCGCTCTTCGTCGTACCGAAGTTCCTGGTGAACGAGGACGGCTCGGTGGGCGATCGCAACGCGGTCAGCTGCGGCTCCATCGAGCACAAGATGGGCATCCACGGCAATTCGACCTGCGTGATGAACTACGACGAGGCCAAGGGCTGGCTCGTGGGTCAGGAGAACCGCGGCCTCAACGCCATGTTCGTGATGATGAACGAGGCGCGGCTCGCCGTCGGCGTGCAGGGGCTCGGCCAGTCCGAGGTCGCCTATCAGAACGCCGTGGCCTATGCCCGGGAACGGCTCCAGGGCCGGGCGCTGACGGGCGCGCAGGCGCCGGACAAGGCCGCCGACCCGATCATCGTCCACCCGGACGTGCGCCGCACGCTGATGCAGATCCGCGCCTTCAACGAGGCGGCCCGGGCGCTCGTCCTCTGGACGGCCCTGCAATCCGACATTTCTCACCGCTCGCAGGACGCGGCGGAGCGGCAGGCGGCCGAGGACCTGCTCGGCCTGATGACGCCCGTGGTGAAGGGCGTGCTGACCGACCGGGGCTTTGCCAACGCGGTCGAGGCCCAGCAGATGTTCGGCGGGCACGGCTACATCGAGGAATGGGGCATGTCGCAGTTCGTGCGCGATGCCCGCATCGCCATGATCTACGAGGGCGCCAACGGCATTCAGGCCATGGACCTGATCGGCCGCAAGCTGCCCAAGGACGGCGGCCGGGCGATGATGGCCTTCCTCACCGAGGTGCAGACCTTCATCAAGGACCATGCCGAGGACGAGGGGATGAAGCCCTTCGTCGCCCCCCTCCAGCCGGCGCTGAACGATTTGCAGGCCGCGGTGATGTGGCTGATGCAGAACGCCTTCTCCAAGCCCGACAATGCGGGCGCCGGGGCCACCGACCTGATGCATCTGCTCGGCCAGGTGGTGCTGGGCTACATGTGGGGGAAGATCGCCAAGGCGGCGCTCGCCAAGAAGGCGGACGGGGCGGATGCGGGGCGGATGGACGCCAAGCTGGTGCTCGGACGATTCTTCATGGAACGGACGCTGCCCGAGACGGCCCTGCGGCTGGCGCGGATCAAGGCCGGCGCCGAGACGACCATGGCGCTGCCGGCCGACGCGTTCTAAGCACACGCGATACGAGCCCTCCCCTCCTCGGGGAGGGTTGCCATGCGGCGCTGGCGACCGGGAACACGAGGAAGCGCATATGCCCGAGGCCTACATCTACGATCACGTCCGCACCCCCCGCGGCCGCGGCAAGCCGGACGGCGCGCTGCACGAGGTGACGGCGCTCCGCCTCGCGGAGACGGCCCTGCGCGCCCTCAAGGACCGCAACGGCCTCGACACGCGGCAGGTCGACGACGTGGTACTCGGCTGCGTCGATCCCGTCGGCGAGGCCGGCGGCGACATCGCCCGCGCCGCGGCGCTGGTGGCCGATTACGGCACCCACGTGCCCGGCGTGCAGATCAACCGCTTCTGCGCCTCCGGCCTCGACGCCATCAACTTCGCCGCGGCGCAGGTCATGGCCGGCCAGCACGACCTCACGGTGGGCGGCGGCGTCGAATCGATGAGCCGCGTGGGCCTCGGCGCCTCGGGCGGCGCCTGGCCCGTCGATCCGGCCATCGCGGTCAAATCCTACTTCATGCCCCAGGGCGTCTCGGCCGACCTCATTGCCACCAAGTACGGCTTCACCCGCGACGAATGCGACGCCTACGCCGTCGAGTCGCAGCGGCGCTCGGCCAAGTCCTGGGACGAGGGCCTGTTCCGGAACGCGGTCGTGCCGGTGCGGGACATCAACGGCATCACCCTGCTCGACCGCGACGAGCACATGCGGCCCTCGACCGACATGCAGTCGCTGGCCGCCCTCAAGCCCTCCTTCGTACAGATGGGCCAGATGGGCGGGTTCGACGCGGTGGCGGTCGATGCCCATCCCGATGTCGAGGCGGTGGAGCACGTCCACCATGCCGGCAACTCGTCGGGCATCGTCGACGGTGCGGCGGCCGTCCTGCTCGGCTCGGCCGAAGCGGGCGAGCGCGCCGGGCTCCGGCCACGCGCCCGCATCCGCGCGTTCGCCAATATCGGGTCCGATCCGGCGCTGATGCTGACCGGTCCAGTCGACGTGACGCGGAAGGTGCTGGCACGGGCCGGGATGAGCCTGTCGGACATCGACCTGTTCGAGATCAACGAGGCCTTCGCCTCGGTGGTGCTGCGCTTCCAGCAGGCCTTCGACCTCGACCCGGCCAAGGTGAACGTCAATGGCGGAGCCATCGCCATGGGCCATCCGCTGGGTGCCACCGGGGCGATGATCCTCGGCACCGTGCTCGACGAGCTGGAGCGCACCGGCAAGGAGCGCGCGCTGGTCACGCTCTGCATCGGCGCCGGCATGGGCACCGCGACGATCATCGAGCGGGTGTGATCGGGGCGGGCTCCGTCGCCCTGCCCTCGGCACGCAAACGCTGCTAAGGGCCTCCCACGCCGCGCCCTTTTCAAAGCGGGCGCGGTCCGAACTCGACCGGGAGAAACGCCACGATGAAGACGAGAAAAGCCGCCCTGTGCCTCGCCGCAATGCTGGCCCTGCCGCTCGCCGCGCGGGCCGACGAGGCCGCGGACAAGCTCGCCGTCGCCACGAAGCTGACCGAGAAGACGGTGCTCAAGAACCTCGACACCGGGTTCGGGGGGGCGCTGGAGAAGACCGTCTCGACCATGCCCGAGGACAAGGCCGAGACCGTCCGCAAGGAGGCCCGGGCCGAGTTCGACAAGCAGCGCAAGGAGCTGCTCGACGGTCTCTCGAAGCAGTACGCCGACAAGTTCTCCCTCGACGAGCTGAAGCAGCTCGACACGATCTACGAGGACAAGACCTACCAGAAGTTCCAGGCCGTCAACGCCGACCCGAAGTCGGAGGTGAACCTGCTCTCCCAGTCGGTGGTGACGCGGCTCCTGAACATGCTGACGCTCGCCGCCGCCAGCGATCAGAAGGGCGGCGCGCCCGGCGGTCTGCCCGGCGGCATGCCGACGCCGCAGAAGTGATCCGCGGGGCGCCGGCCTGACGGCGCTCCAAGCCGAAGCACCGGCGGCACCACGCGCCGCCGGTCTTCTCAGACGAGGCCCGAGGAAGAGCGATGACCGAAGCCCCGAAGAACTTCCGCTTCGAGACCGATGCCGACGGCATCGCGCTCGCGACCTGGGACATGCCCGGCCGCTCGATGAACGTCATCACCATGGAGGTGATGGACGAGCTCGAAGCCATCGTCGACGCGGTCGTCGCCGATGCCGGCATCAAGGGCTGCGTCGTCGCCTCGGGCAAGAACAACTTCTCGGGCGGCGCCGACCTGACCATGCTCCAGGGGCTCGGCGCTGAGTACGAGCGGGTGAAGGCGGCCGAGGGCGAGGAGGTCGCCATGCGCCGCTTCTTCGACGGCTCCGCGCGCCTCAGCCTCGTGTTCCGCAAGCTCGAGACCTGCGGCAAGCCCTTCGCGGCGGCGGTGCACGGCCTGTGCCTCGGCGGCGCCTTCGAGCTGGCTCTGGCCTGCCATCACCGGGTGCTCGCCGACGACGACAAGACCCGCGTCGGCCTGCCGGAGATCAAGGTCGGACTCTTCCCCGGCGGCGGCGGCACGCAGCGCGTGGCGCGGCTGATGCAGACGGGCGACGCCCTGCAGATGCTGTTCAAGGGCGAGCAGATCCGCGCCCTCATGGCCAAGAACATGGGCCTCGCCCACGCGGTGGCCCCGGCCGCCGAGATCGTCGAGCGGGCCAAAGCCTGGATCCGGGAGGGCGGCTCCGCGGTGGCGCCCTGGGACGTGCCGAAGTTCAAGGCGCCGTCCGGCAAGGTCTACTCGCCCGCCGGCATGATGATCTGGCCGCCGGCCAACGCGATCTACCGCCGCGAGACCCACGACAACTACCCCGCCGCCAAGGCGATCCTGGCCTCGGTCTACGAGGGCCTGCAGCTGCCGATGGATCTCGGCCTGCGGGTCGAGAGCCGCTACTTCGCCCACATCCTGCGCACCAAGGAGGCGCAGGCGATGATCCGTACCCTGTTCATCTCCATGGGCGAGATCAACAAGGGCGCCCGCCGCCCCAAGGACGTGGAGCCCACCAAGGTCGCCAAGGTCGGCGTGATCGGCGCGGGCTTCATGGGCGCGGGCATCGCCTATGTCAGCGCGCAGGCCGGCATGGAGGTCGTGCTGATCGACCGCGACCAGGAGGCGGCCGACGCCGGCAAGGCGCATTGCCACAAGCTCATCACCGGGCAGATCAACCGCGGCAAGGCCAAGACCGCCGACCGCGACGCGCTCCTGGCCCGCATCACCGCCACGCCCGACTACGCCGCCCTCTCCGGCTGCGACCTCGTCATCGAGGCAGTGTTCGAGGACCCGAAGGTTAAGGCCGAGGTGATCGCCCGCGTCGAGGCCGTGCTGCCCGAGCACGCGATCTTCGCTTCCAACACCTCGACCCTGCCGATCTCGGATCTGGCCAAGGGCTCGAAGCGCCCCGATCGGTTCGTGGGCATCCACTTCTTCTCGCCCGTGGAGAAGATGCTGCTCGTGGAGATCATCCGCGGCACGCAGACCGGCGACCGCGCCGTCGCGACCGCGCTCGACTACGTGCGGGCCATCAAGAAGACCGGCATCGTCGTCAACGATGCTCGCGGCTTCTTCGCCAACCGCTGCGTCCTGGCCTACGTGAAGGAGGGCCACAAGATGCTGGCGGAGGGCGTGCCCCCGGCCATGATCGAGAACGTGGCCCGGATGGCCGGCATGCCGGTCGGTCCGCTCTCCCTCAACGACGAGGTCGCGCTCGATCTCGGCCTCAAGATCCTGAAGGCCACCGAGGCGCAGCTCGGCGAAGCCGCGATCGATGGCGACCAGAAGCGTCTCCTCGTCGAGATGGTGGAGAATCGCGGCCGGCTCGGGCGCAAGAACAAGCGCGGCTTCTACGACTATCCCGAGGGCGGCCAGAAGAAGCTCTGGCCGGGCCTGTCCGAGATCCAGCCGAACCGGCTCGACCCGGACACGATCGACGTGGCGGAGCTGAAGCACCGCTTCCTCGTGGTGCAGGCCCTTGAGGCGGCCCGCACGGTGCAGGAAGGCGTGGTGACCGATCCCCGCGAGGCGGATGTCGGCTCGATCCTCGGCTTCGGCTTCGCCCCCTTCACCGGCGGCGCGCTCTCCTACATCGACTTCATGGGCGCCCGCGCCTTCGTCGAACTGGCGCGCGGCCTCGAAGCGAAGCACGGCCCCCGCTTCACCCCGCCGGAGAACGTCGTGGCCATGGCCGAGACCGGCGGCCGCTTCTACGACGCCCTGAACCGGGCGGCGTAGCGCGATCGGTGCCCTCCCCCACGCGCGGGGAGGGCCGCCCCGCGCGGAACCGAACCGCTCCGCTTTCGTTCACCGCCCGACCCGCAGCGAGCGAACCGGAGCCCCCCTTTGTCGAGCATCATCAAGATCCTGATCGCGTTCTTCCTGCCGCCGATCTCGGTGCTGATGACGAACGGAATCGGCATCCAGTTCCTCTTTAACATCCTGCTCTGCCTGCTGTTCTACCTGCCGGGCTCGATCCACGCGCTCTACCTGCTGCTGCGCGACCGCTGAGCAGCTGCGGCTTACGTCGGCCCGCCTGATCCTGCTGCCGTTTCATCTCGCCGGATCGTCATGGCGAGGCGGAGCCGAAGCCATCCAGAACTCCGCACGATCCGGAAGGGGTCGCGCTGCTGGATCGCTTCGCCGAAGCGCGCGATGACGGCGTGCGGCTGAGGCCGGGGCGTTCGAACGGAAAAGGTATGACTCGAGCGGGATGATCGGACGCTCGTGAAAGGCCGAAGCCCATGCTCGCCATCCTGATCCCGTCCGCCCTCGCCGTCGCGGCCGGCGTCAGCATCGTCATCCAGCAGGTGTTGAACGCGAACCTGCGCACGGCACTGAACTCGGCGGCGTGGTCCGGCTTTGCGAGCTACGCCGTCGGCCTCGCCTGCATGGCCCTGTTGGCCCTGGCGCTGCGCGATCCCCTGCCCTCGATGGCCACGGCAGCGCGTATCCCGTGGTGGGGCTGGGCCGGCGGCCTGTTCGGTGCCCTGTTCATCGGGCTCGCCATCGTGCTGGTGCCGCAGCTTGGCGCCGCGACCTTCATCGCGCTCCTCGTCGCCGGCCAGATGCTGGCCTCGGTGACGTTCGACCATTTCGGTTGGATGGGCCTCGCCCAGCGCCCTCTCGACGGCCCGCGCCTGATCGGCGTCGCCCTGCTGGTCGGCGGCGTGATCCTGATCCGGCGTTGACCGAGCTTCAGGCCCCGACGGCGTGCAGGACGATTTCCCGCCGGTGTCCCCGGTCGCGGTGCTCGATCAGGTAGATCCCCTGCCACGTGCCGAGCGCGAGGCGCCCATCCCGGATCGGCACCGTCAGGCCGGAATCGGTCAGCATCGTGCGGATATGGGCGGGCATGTCGTCCGGCCCCTCCATGCCGTGAACGTACTGCCCGTGCCGGGGCGCGAACCCGTCGAGCGCGGTCATCAAATCGACCCGTACATCCGGGTCGGCGTTCTCCTGGATCGTCAGGGAGGCCGAGGTGTGCCGGCAGAACACGCTGACGAGGCCGGTGCGGATCTCGCTCCGCGCCACGAACTCCGCCACCGCCTCGGTGATATCCGAAAAGCCTTGGCCGGGTGTCGCGACCGTCAGCTGAGCGCTCGCCTGCCGGCTCGCCGGCCCGGCCGAAAACCCGTCGAGCGGTCCGATCTTGCCCGCATTCCTGCCCGCCTGCCTCATTCCGATGCCTCCATCGCCGCACCCGGCGCCACCTCGCTCTCGCCCCGGGAGAGAATCCGCTCCAGCACATCGACCCGGTCGGCCTCCGCCGGCGGCTTGTCCCAGCGGATGCGGCTGACCCGGGGAAAGCGCATCGCCACGCCGGATTTGTGCCGGGTCGAGCGCTGCACGCCCTCGAAGGCGATCTCCAAGACGAGTCCCGCGTCGCGGCCGTAGGCGACCTCGCGCACGGGGCCGAAGCGCTTGGTGGTGTTGTTGCGGACGTAGCGGTCGAGCTTGGCCAGCTCGGCATCGGTGAAGCCGTGATAGGCCTTGCCCACGGGCACCAGCTCCTCGCCCTCCGGACCCTCGCGCCAGCAGCCGAAGGTGTAGTCCGAGTAGAAGGACGAGCGCTTTCCGTGGCCGCGCTGGGCGTACATCATCACCGCATCGACCACGTAGGGCTCGCGCTTCCACTTCCACCAGGGGCCCTTCGGCCGGCCCGGCAGGTAGGCGCTGTTGCGGCGCTTGAGCATCACGCCCTCGACCGCGTCGGCATCCGCCCCCGCGCCGGCCGAGGCCGGGTCGGCGCGGGCGGCGGCGACCTCCTCCCAGCTTGCGAAGGGGACGAGCGGCGAGAGATCGATGCGGGCGTGGTCGAGTTCGCGCACCAGGGCTTCGAGCCGGGGGCGCCGCTCGGCGAAGGGCAGCGGGCGCAGATCCTCGCCTCCGGCCGACAATACGTCGTAGGCGCGCACATGGGCCGGGAACTCGTCCAGCAGCTTGGCCGTCACCGCCTTTCGGTTGAGGCGCTGCTGCAGCACGTTGAAGCTCTGCACCCGGCCCTCGCGCAGGATCAGCAACTCGCCGTCGATCGCGCCCTCGAAGGTGATCGCCTCGGCAAGATCGGGGAAGGCGCCGGAGATATCCTCGCCGGTGCGCGAGTAGATTTTCTGGACTTGGCGTCCCTGGCCGTCGCGCCCGCCCGCGAGCTGGACGCGGATGCCGTCCCACTTCCACTCGGCGGAGAACGCCTCCGGCTCGAGCTTGTCGAGATCCTCGAACTCCTCGACCGGGTGCGAGAGCATCGGCGGGCGGAACGGCGCCGGGTTGCGGCTCTCGGGCCGCTCGCCTCGTCCCTCGACCCAGGCGAACAGCCCGGCATAGGGCGGCTTCAAGCCGTGCCAGACCTCCTCCACCGCGTCCGCCTCGTGCCCGCCGAGGGCGCCCACCGCGGTTTTGGCGAGCCGGGCCGAGACGCCGACGCGCAGGTTGCCGGTCACGAGCTTGAGGAGTGCCCAGCGCCCGGTCTCGTCGAGAGCGTCGAGCCAGTGCGCGAGATGGCGCGGCAGCTCGCGCTTCGGGGTGCTGGTCAGCGTCTCCACGACCTCCGCGAGGGTAGGGACGGAGGGGGGCGGGTTGTTGTGGCCGGGCCCGGGAGCATCCGCTTGCCCCGCGGGCAGGGTGAGAGCGTCGTCGGTCGAGCGGGGCGGTCGGCGGCCGCGAGGGGGCTTGCCCGAAGGCGCCTCGTCCTGCGCCAACACTTCGCTGGCACTCGTCGCGCCGACCACAAGATCGTCCCGCCTCTCATCCCGCGTGGCGGGAGAGAGGGAGGCGTCCAGTGTTTCCCCCGGCCCCGGCCAGATCAGCGCCGTGGTCTCGGCCAGATCGCCGACGTAGTTGTGCGAGAGCGCGAACAGGACCGGATCGACCCGCTCCTCCACGAGGCCCCGGATCAGCGCCGGTTTGGCCTCGCGGAAGGTGAGCCCGCCGGTCATGGCGGCGAGCGCCCAGCCGCGCTCGGGATCGGGCGTGCCGGCAAAAAAGTCCTGGAGCAGGCGCAGCTTGGCGTTGCGGCGCGGCTCGTAAGCGAGGCGGTCGAGGAGGTGGGCGAAGTCGTTCACGCCGAGGCCTCCTCCATCTTCGGATCGTGACCCGGATCGGGCTCGGCCTCTCCGTCGTCGCCGTAGCCCAGCAGGTGCAGCGGCTTGGCGCGGATGCCTTGCGTCCCACACCAGTGCACCAGCGCGTCCTCCTGCCCGTGGGTGACCCAGACCTCGCCGGCTCCCGTGTTGCGGATCGTCCGGCACAAGTCGGGCCAGTCGGAATGGTCGGAGATGACCAGCGGCAGCTCGACGCCCTTCTGCCGGGCGCGGGCGCGCACGCGCATCCAGCCCGAGGCGAAGGCGGTGACGGGATCGGGAAACTTTCGCGACCACAGGTCCTGGATCGAGGAGGGCGGGCAGAGCACGATCGCCCCGTGCAGGTCCTTGCGCTCGGCGGCCACCACCTTCGGCGTCTCGCCGAGCGCGATGCCCTCCCCCTTGTAGAGGGCCGTCAGCTTCTCCATCGCCCCGTGCAGGTGGATCGGCCGATCCCAGCCTTCCTCCCGCAGCAGCGCCATCACCCGCTGCGCCTTGCCGAGCGCGTAGGCGCCGACGATGTGAGCCCGCTCCGGGAACAGCGTCACCGACTCGATCAGCTTTCGCACCTCGACCCGCGTGTCGGGATGGCGGAAGACCGGCAGGCCGAAGGTGGCCTCGGTGATGAACACGTCGCAGGGTATCACCTCGAAGGGCAGGCAGGTCGGGTCAGGGGCACGCTTGTAGTCGCCCGAGACGACGATGCGCTGGCCCCCCCGCTCGATGGCGATCTGCGCCGAGCCCAGTACGTGGCCGGCGGGGGCGAAGAACACGCTCACGTCGCCGATCCGCATCCGCTCGCCGAGCCGGGCGTCCTGGCGGGTGGTGCAGAAATCCGCGCCGTAGCGCACCGCCATGATCCGCAGGGTCTCGGGGGTGGCGAGCACCGTGCCGTGGCCGGCCCGGGCATGGTCGGCATGGCCGTGCGTGATCAGCGCCCGCTCCACGGGGCGGGTCGGATCGACATGGAAGCGCCCGAGCGGACAGTAGAGTCCCTCGCGGGTGAGGGTGAGAAGATCGGAGGCGCGCTGCGACATCGGCCGGGATATAGGGCGTCCCTTCCGATCCGCCCTCGTTCGGCTCTTTCTGCACGCCATGTCCCGCCAGCGCTCCTCCGGCGACCTGCTCGCCGACCGCCGTTACGCCTACGCCGAGGCCTGCCTCGCCGAGGGCGATCCTGCGGGCGCCGCGGAGATGGCCGAACAGGTTCTGGAGATCGCGCCCGCCTACGCTCCGGCGTGGTTCCTGCTCGGACGCGCCCGCGAGACCGCCTTCGGCACGGGCGGCGACGAAGCCGACCGGCGGGCGGCCTTGTCCGCCTTCGCGCGCGTGCTCGCCCTCGACCCGGAGGACGCCCTCGGCAGTCGGCTGCGCGCGGCGGCGCTCGGGGGCGGAGACGTGCTCGCGGCGATGTCGCCGGCCTATGTCCGCAGCCTGTTCGACGGCTACGCCCCGCGCTTCGAGCGGCACTTGGTGGGCGAACTCGGCTATTGCGGACCGGAGCGGATGATCGCCGCGCTCGACGCGCTGCCGGGTGCGGCGCAGCACTTCGCGAACGCACTCGATCTCGGCTGCGGCACCGGCCTGATGGGGCGGGCGCTGGAGGGCCGGACCGGGCGCCTCGCCGGCTGCGACCTTTCCCCCGCCATGCTGGCGCTCGCCCGCCGCACCGGCCTCTACGCGCGCCTGGAGGAGGCCGACCTCGTCGCCTTTCTCGCCGGGGAGCCCGAGGGGACCGCGGATCTGATCGTGGCGGCGGACGTGTTCATCTATCTCGGGAGTCTCGACCCTGCGCTCTCCGGCATCGCCCGCGCGCTGCGCCCCGGCGGCCTTGCGGCCTTCACCGTACAATCGCCCGAGGATGAGGCCGGCGGCGTCGTGCTCGGCCCGGATGGGCGCTATGCCCATGCCGACGGCTACCTGCGCGGGGCGGTGGCCCGGTCCGGCCTCGCGCTCGCCGCGATGGACCCGGCGGCCATTCGAAGGCAGCGGAGTGCCGACGTCCCCGGCCGGATTATTGTCCTACACCAATACGTGAATCGATAGGATGCGCTGGAGGCAACCCCTCGCTCGTAATACCGTTATGCTGCGTGGCAACATCAGGGAAAGCGATGGCTGACGAGTCGAACAAGGCGTTTCCAGCAAGCCCGGTGACGAGAGTCCCCTTTGCCCTGGTGCTGTCGGGCATCGCCGGCGCGGCGGACGCGATCGGCTTCCTCGAATTCTCGCAGCTCTTCATGTCGTTCATGAGCGGCAACACGACGCGCTTCGGCGCCGCCGTGTCCGGGTACGACTGGGACGGCACCGCCCGGTTCGCCAGCGTCATCGCCGTGTTCTGCTTCGGCGCCTGCATCGGCACGCTCATCGCCGCCTGGTCCGGCCGCTTCCGCCTCTCGGTCCTGCTCAGCATCCAGGCGGTCCTGTTCGCCATCGGCCTGTTCGTGCCCCTCGGAACCGCCGCCTTCCCGCTCCACGCCTATCCGATCGTGCTGGCGCTCGGCATCCAGAACGCGACGCTGCAGGACGAGGCGGGGCGCAGCCTCGCACTGACCTACGTCACGGGCACGGTGGTCCGCTTCGGTGCGGGCGTGGCCAACCTGATCCTGCACAAGCCGGCCCCGTCCTTCTGGCTTCAGGCGCCGCTCTGGGGCGCGCTCAGCACCGGCGCGGTGGTCGGCGGCTTCCTGCACGGCTGGTTCGGCGAGCGGGCTTTCCTGTTCCCCGCGGGCGCCGCAGCCGTCCTGGCGCTGATCTCGCTGGTGCTGACGATCGCCCTCAAGGACACGCCCTACGTCTCCGGCGTGGCCGCACCGCAGCCCGATGCGCACCCGGAGGCCAAGCCCACCGCCACCGCGCCCGCCGCTGCCGGCTGATCGTCCGCCTTCGTCCCGTCCGGGGCGGAGCCGATCGAGAACTAACCGTCATCGCCCGGGCCGCCGCGCAGCCGTTTCACGCTGCTGCGGCGGCCCTTCTCGTCCAGGCGTCGCTTCTTCGAGGCCAGCGTCGGCCGGGTGGCGCGCCGGGGCGTGGGCGGCACCGCGGCCTCGGCCACAAGCGCGGCGAGGCGTTCGCGGGCATCCGCCCGGTTGCGCTCCTGTGTGCGGAAGCGTTGCGCGGTGAGGACGAGGACCCCCTCCCCCGTCAGGCGGCGCCCGGCGAGCCGCATCAGCCGCACCGCCACCGCATCGGGCAGGCTGCGCGAGCAGCGCACGTCGAAGCGCAACTGCACGGCGGTGGAGAGCTTGTTGACGTTCTGGCCGCCCGGACCCGAGGCGCGCACGAAGCTCTCCTCGATCTCGGCCTCGTCGATCTCGATCTGCGGCGTGCAGCGGAGCGCCACGGCCGATGCTCCCTCTTCCTGGCGGCAGCTGCCGGCGGCGCGTCAGCCGCCCTCGCCCGGGGTGCGGGCGCGCACCGCCAGGGCGTGGAGCCCGCGCTTAAAAGCATCGTCGAGAAGCCCGTTGACGAGCCTGTGACGCTCGACCCGGCTCTTGCCCTCGAACGCCGCCGAGACGACATCGAGCCGGAAATGGGTCTCGCCCTCCGGCCGTGCGCCGGAATGGCCGGCATGCAGGTGCGATTCGTCGATCACCTCCAGCGCGGTCGGCGCCAGTTCGGCGCCGAGCCGCCCGGCGATCCAGTCCTTCAGGGTCCCGGTCATCCTGTCCTCGTAAGCTCGACGCAGCGTCTGAATCGGTGGGAGCCGCGGCCGCCTCCGTCCGGCCGGCGGCCGAACGGCGGGAGACGCTCCGCTCTGGGAACGATCGCCCGGAACGCCGCGTCACCGGCACTTTTTTGCCCCCAGAGCGTCAACCCCGGATCGGTGCATGCGTCATCAGGCCCGACGGCCTTTTCGTCGGCGCGCCCACCCCTCATAATCGGCCCGTCATGGATCTCAACTCGCCGCTGTTCGACCGCATCCGCATCAAGCCGACCTGCGACGATCCCAAGTCGGGAGCGAAGACGGGCGCTCGGGCGAATGCGCGCTCGAGCGCGAGCGCGGGGGCGGCGACTGCCGAGACGGGTTGCGAGGCGACCGGCTGCACCCATCCCGGCCTCTACCGCGCTCCGAAGGGACGCAAGCAGGAGGGCCAGTACTGGCGCTTCTGCATCGACCACGTGCGCGCCTACAACGCCACCTACAATTACTTCGACGGCATGAACGACGCCGCGGTCGAGGCCTACCAGAAGGACGCGATCATCGGTCATCGGCCGACCTGGTCGATGGGCGTGAACGCGGCCGCCGGCAGCGGCGACAAGGCGCATCGTGCCAAGCCCGGCGTCAAGCCCGAGGCCGAGCGGGACTGGGCCTATGCCGATCCCCTCGGCGTGCTGCGCGCCAACGGTCTGGGCGGCGGCGCCTCGCGGCGTCAGGCGGCGCCCGAGCCGCAGCGTCCCCGCCACTCGGCCGCCGTGCGCAAGGCACTCGACGTCATGGGCCTCGACGAGAACGCCGATTCCGCGGCGATCAAGGCGCAGTACAAGACGCTGGTGAAGCGCTTCCACCCGGACGCCAATGGCGGCGACCGCTCCTTCGAGGAGCGCCTGCGCGACATCATCCGCGCCCACGACGTGCTGCGCGCCGCCGGGCTGTCTTGAGGCAGCGTCCGGCACAGGGGCGTCGGCACGAGGGATGCACGGCCACGGAGGCGGCCGCCCGCGCTGGAATGCGCCCGACGTCGGTCCCCCCGACACGCGGCGGGGCAGCAATCGCGCGCGGACGACCTATATCATGCAAGATCGCGCAACCGGCTTCGAGGCCGATCCGGGTGCGCGCGTCTTTCCAAGTCCCTCGCTATGCCCCTTGGCGATGCCTGCGGCCGGCGATTAAGGAAGAGATCAGCCCGCTTCCCGGCAGGCCGACCGGCAGGTGAATTGACGTTCGAAGCGCGGATGCGCGGGACCCGGCGAGGTCCGGCCGCGACCGCCCCCATGAGGTTCCGTATGCTGTCTGACGATACGCCCGCTTCCCTGCCCGACCGCCAGGTCTCCGTCCGCGAGGTGTTCGGCATCGACCTCGATCTCAAGGTGCCGGCCTATTCCGAACCCGAGGAGCACGTGCCGGATCTCGATCCGGACTACATCTTCGACCGGGAGACCACGCTCTCGATCCTGGCCGGCTTTGCCCGGAACCGCCGCGTGATGGTCACCGGCTACCACGGCACCGGCAAGTCGACGCATATCGAGCAGGTGGCGGCGCGCCTGAACTGGCCCTGCATCCGGATCAACCTCGACAGCCACGTCTCGCGCATCGACCTCGTCGGCAAGGACGCCATCGTCCTCAAGGACGGCAAGCAGGTCACCGCCTTCCAGGACGGGATCCTGCCCTGGGCGCTGCAGAACAACGTCGCCCTCGTCTTCGACGAGTACGATGCCGGGCGCCCCGACGTGATGTTCGTGATCCAGCGGGTGCTGGAAGTCTCGGGCCGCCTGACGCTGCTCGACCAGAAGCGCGTCATCCGCCCGCATCCGGGCTTCCGGCTGTTCGCCACCGCCAACACGGTGGGCCTGGGTGACACCTCGGGCCTCTATCACGGCACGCAGCAGATCAACCAGGGCCAGATGGACCGCTGGTCGATCGTCACCACCCTGAACTACCTGCCGCACGACCGCGAGGTCGACATCGTGCTCTCCAAGGCGACGCACTACCAGAGCGAGAGCGGGCGCGACACGGTGAACCGGATGGTGCGCGTGGCGGATCTGACCCGCAACGCCTTCATGAACGGCGACCTCTCCACCGTGATGAGCCCGCGCACGGTCATCACCTGGGCGGAGAATGCCGACATCTTCCGCGACATCGGCTTCGCCTTCCGGGTGACGTTCCTCAACAAGTGCGACGAGCTGGAGCGGCCCCTGGTCGCCGAGTTCTACCAGCGCGCCTTCGGCAAGGAACTGCCCGAGAGCGCGCTCAACGTCGCCCTGAGCTGACGGAGCAGCCGTCCCCGCGTTGAGGCGCGACGGGGACGGCGCTCATTCCCCCGGTATCGCGGCGCTGCCCCGGCCGGGCCTTCGAACTCGATCCGGTGGCTTCCGCGAAGACATGGCTCTGACCAACCGCCCCAAGACCGGTGATCGCAAGGAACCCGGTGCCGAGCCGCTGAAGCGGTCCGTGGCCGGCTGCCTGCGCGCCATCGCCAAGCGGCCCGACATCGAGGTCACCTATGCCAGCGACCGGCCGGCCCTGATCGGCGACAAGGCGCGCCTGCCCGAGCCCACCCGTCGCATCACCGCCGAGGATGCGGCGATCCTGCGGGGCCATTCCGATTCGATGGCCCTGCGCCTCGGCTGCCACGACTCGGGCGTCCACCGCCGGCTCGCCCCCGAGAATTCCGCCGCCCGCGCGGTCTACGACGCGGTCGAGCAGGCCCGCGTCGAGGCGATCGGCTCGCGCCGGCTCGATGGCGTGGCCGCCAACATCACCGCGATGCTCGAGGACCGCTACCACCGCGGCGGCAAGTACGAGACCATCACCGACCGCGCCGACGCGCCGATGGAGGATGCCGTCGCGCTGATGGTGCGCGAGCGCCTGACCGGGCAGAAGCCGCCGCCGGCCGCCGCGCGCATCGTCGATCTCTGGCGCGAGCATATCGAGGCGCGGGCCGGCAAGAACCTCGACGGCCTGCTCGGCTCGATCGAGAACCAGCGCAGCTTCGCCCGCTCCGTGCGCGACCTGCTCTCCTCCCTCGACATGGCCGACGAGAGCCCGCTCGACCAGGACGACGAGAGCGACGAGGACGAGAACCAGGCCCAGGACGACGAGCAGAGCCCGAGCGAGGGCGAGGCCGAGGAGCAGTCCCAGGGCGACCGTGCCGAGATCGAGGTGACCGACGAGGCCACCGACGATCTGGACGAGGGCGCCACCGAATCCGCCGACGCGCCCTCCGGCGAGCTTCCGGAAGAGGCAGAGGATTCGGAATCGGACGAGGCCTCCGAATCCTGGCGCCCGCCGTCGCAGCGCGGCAACGAGCGGGCCGGCCCCGACTACAAGGTCTACAACCCGCGCTTCGACGAGATCGTCGAGGCGGAGGAGCTGTGCGACGCCGAGGAGCTGGCGCGCCTGCGCAGTTACCTCGACAAGCAGCTCGCCCATCTCCAGGGGGTCGTCGGCCGTCTCGCCAACCGGCTTCAGCGCCGCCTTCTGGCCCAGCAGAGCCGCGCCTGGGATTTCGATCTCGAGGAGGGCCAGCTCGATCCGGCCCGTCTGGTCCGCGTGGTCACGGACCCGTTCCAGCCGCTCTCCTTCAAGCAGGAGAAGGACACCAACTTCCGCGACACCGTCGTCACGCTGCTGCTCGACAATTCCGGCTCGATGCGCGGGCGCCCGATCACGGTCGCGGCCACCTGCGCCGACATCCTCGCGCGCACGCTCGAGCGCTGCGGCGTGAAGGTCGAGATTCTCGGCTTCACGACCCGGGCCTGGAAGGGCGGGCAATCCCGCGAGGCGTGGCTGGCCGGCGGCAAGCCGCCCGCACCCGGCCGCCTCAACGACCTGCGCCACATCGTCTACAAGTCGGCCGACGCCCCCTGGCGGCGTGCGCGCAAGAACCTCGGGCTGATGATGCGCGAGGGGTTGCTCAAGGAAAACATCGACGGCGAGGCGCTGGACTGGGCTCACAAGCGCCTACTGGCGCGTCCCGAGCAGCGGCGCATCCTGATGGTGATCTCCGACGGCGCGCCGGTCGACGACTCGACCCTCTCGGTCAATCCGGGCAATTATCTGGAGCGCCACCTGCGCTACATGATCGAGGAAATCGAGACCCGCTCGCCGGTGGAATTGCTGGCCATCGGCATCGGCCACGACGTGACGCGCTATTACCGCCGCGCTGTCACCATCATCGACGCGGAGGAACTCGGCGGCGCGATGACGGAAAAGCTCGCCGAACTGTTCGAGGAAGATGCGGGCATGGCCCGCTCCGCCGCGCCGCGCCGGGCGGCGGGGGGACGGCGATAGGCCGGTCCCTCAGAACGGGCTGACGGGGAAGAACCGCAGGTAGAGTTCGGTGTATTTCCCGTCGTCCCAGACACGCTGGAGCGCGTCGTCGAGGGCGCGGGCGAGCGCGGCGTCCTCGGTGCGGGTGACGAGGCCGATGCCCTCGCCGAAATAGCGGTTCTCGAGATAATCGCCGCCGGAAAAGGCGCAGCAATTTTCTGCCTCCTGTCCGTTCAGCCAGAGGGCGAGGTTCAGCCCGTCCGCGAACAGGTAATCGACTTCGCCCCGCCGCAGCGCGCTTTCCGCCGAGGCGAGATCGGTGAAGGTTTTTCGCGCGGCCTTGGGGAAGTAGGCTTTGAGATAGGCCTCGTGCGCGCTTCCCTCGACGACGGCGACCGACCGCTCGGTGAGTGCGGCGGCCGACGGTGCGGGAAGACCGCGGTCGCGGCGGGCGACGAAGCGGGCCGGCCAGCGGAAATAGGGGCGCGTCGCCAGGAAGCGCGCCCGCAGGCCCGGCGTCAGCGGGATAGCGGCAGCCACCACGTCCCCCTGCTTGTCGGCCAAGGCATCGAGCAGCGTGTCGAAGCGACGCGCCTGGACCGTGCAGGCGATCGAGAGCCGTTCACAGACGGCGCGGGCCAACTCCACGGAGAAACCGGTCGGCGCGCCGTCCGGCCCTGCGAAATGCAGCGGCGGAAATTCGTCGTCGGTCATGAAGCGCACGGCGCGGCCCGTCTGGGGCGCCTCGACGCGTTCGCCGCGGGCGCGTGGATTCCAGAAGTTGGGCACCGTGACCGCGGGGGCGTCGGACGGCGCGGTCGCTGGAGTTTGTTGTGCCTGTGCAACGCTGGCGAGCAAATTCATCGTCGCCGCACCCAGCACGGCGCACAACCGGAAACGGTTGATTGACGCAAGAGTTGTGAAGATGGAGCGATGCACGCAGTCGGAGGGGTTCGGGCCCATATCTCTCCCTAGCACGGTGTGGGCTCGCAGGGAGCCGTCACCCTGTCAAACGTCGAACACCGCCGCAGCGCCCGGATCATACCTCTCCCGCCGGAGATCGGATTCCTGGCAACCGAGGGCATCCCACTCGATGTTCTGGAGCGGGCCGTGCGTTCGGCGCGTCGCTGCGGCACCGATGCGGCCACCGCGCTCCTCAACGAGGGGCTGGTTTCCGAGGAGTGCTTCTATCGAGTGCTGGCGCGCCATCTCGGGACGCGCTTTCTCGCGGAGGGCTTCGCTCTGGGCGAGGATCTGCGCTATCCGGACTGCCTCGTCGTCGGCGCCGCACCGCTCGGGCGGGGTGAGTGCCATCGCATCGTTGCCGCACCGCGCGGGAGGGCCGTGGCCCGGCTGATCGCGGCGGCAGGTCGGCTGGACGCTCCACCCGCCATCACCACCCCGACCGCCCTGCGGCTGGCGGTCTTCGCTCGGAACGGGGACGAGATCGCTCGGGACGCCGCCGAGAGCCTGCAGCGCCGGCATCCCGCATGGTCCTGCCGTCCGGGGCTGCAGGCGATCGACCTCGCGCTCATCGCCCTCGCCCTCGCTCTTCTGACCCTGCTGATCCGCCTGCCGACGCTCACCAGCCTCGTCCTGCTGGCGCTCGTCCAGGTCCTGATGATCGCCCTGCTGACCTTCCGTCTCGCCGCGGTCGCGATGAGCGCGGCGCCCAAAGTCGCGCGTCCCGGGCTGCCGGACGACGCCCTTCCGACCTACACCATCCTCGTCGCCCTCCATCGCGAGGCGAGGGTCATCCCGCGGCTCGTGTACAGCCTGGGCCGGCTCGACTATCCGGCGGCGAAACTCGACATCAAGTTCCTGCTGGAAGCGGGCGATCACGAGACCGCAGCGGCCTTGCGGGCGGTGCCGCTGCCACCCCGCTTCGAGATCGTCACCGTGCCCGAAGGCTTGCCGCGCACCAAACCGCGGGCGCTCTGCGCCGCCCTGGCGCTCGCCCGCGGCGACCTCCTCGTGGTCTACGACGCGGAGGACGTGATCGAGCCGGATCAACTGCGGGTCGCCGCGGCGGTTTTTGCCGCCTCCGCCCCGTCCGTCGCCTGCCTGCAGGGCCGCCTCGTCATCGACAACCACGGGGACGGCTGGCTGCCCCGCCTTTTCGCCATCGAGTATGCGGCCCTGTTCGACGTGCTCGGCCCGGCGCTCGCCGCGTGGCGCATGCCGACGCCGCTCGGGGGCACCTCGACGCATTTCCGCACCGACGTGCTGCGGCGTCTCCATGGATGGGACCCGTGGAACGTCACCGAGGATGCCGATCTCGGCCTGCGCCTGGCGCTCGCGGGCTACCATGTCGGCGACCTGCCGAGTTCGACCTTCGAGGAGGCGCCCAAGCGCCTCGGCGCGTGGCTGCGCCAGCGCACCCGCTGGATGAAGGGCTTTCTGCAGACCAGCGCCACCCATGGACGCTTCCCGCTCGCGACCTACCGCAGGCTCGGCCCTGCGGAGAGTCTGTGCGCGCTGGCCCTGCTGCCGGGCACCGTCGTCTCGGCCCTGTTCTACCCGTTCATGCTGGTCGGCGGCCTCGCCGAACTGATGCTGGACGAGGGTGGGGGCGGTGTCCTGCGGTACCTTACCCGGGCCGGCGCATGGACGATCTTCCTCGGCGGGCTCGCCGCGATCTGGCTTCCCGGCATCGTCGGCTGCCTCCGGCGGGGCTGGCACGATCTCCTGCCTCTCGTAGCGCTCCTGCCGGCCTACTACCTGCTGGTCAGCCTCGCGGCGTGGCTCGCCGTGTTCGAACTCGCCCGTCACCCGCACCGCTGGAACAAGACCGAGCACGGGCTGGCGCGCCATTCGCGCAGCGGCGCGCTCGCGGGCCGCTGGGGCGCCGGGCTCAGATCCGCTTCGCCAGCTCCGCCGCCGTCTCCGGTGCCGGCCGGTTCAGGTTGACCGCGCCGACGAAGCCGTTGCGGGCGTTCATGAGGTAGACGAGCGCCGTGTGCTCCATGGTATAGTCGCCGCCGGAACTCGGCACCTTCTTGGCGTAGGCGCGGAAGTTCTTGACTGCCGCAGCCACCTGCTCCGGGCTGCCGGTAAGGCCGGTGATGCGCGGATCGAAGCTCGACAGGTAGGACTTCAGCGTCTCGGGCCGGTCGCGCTCCGGGTCCACGGTGACGAAGGCGACCTTGAGCGCATCGCCCTTGGAGCCCATGGCCGCCAGCACGTCGCCGACCTGCTGCAGCGTCGTCGGGCAGACGTCCGGGCAATGGGTGAAGCCGAAGAACATCAGGTAGGGCTGGCCGGCGAAGTCGCGCTCGCTCACGGTCTTGCCGTCCTGGTTCACCAGGGTGAAAGGGCCGCCGATGCCGGTCGCCCCGCCCTGCTGCTGGGGCACCAGCGTCACGACCGCCGCGGCGGAGAGCGCGACGAGGCCCGCCACGAAGGCGGCGATGGGCAGGAGAACGCGGCGGGACAGACGCATGGGCTCTACGAGGCTCTTCGAGGTTGAGCGGCGGGCGACGGCCGCGGACGATCCGCCGGCGCGGCTTGTTACCGACTCAAGATGAGCGATTCGCCAAAGAAGTGAAAAAGTCTCCGCGGTTTCCCGTCGCGCGGGCGCGGCGGCGGAGCTTTTTGCGAGCCGGGACCCTGCCGCGCGGGCGGCAGGGCGGACGATATCAAGAGGCCTCGGCTTGAACCGCCGGGGCGGATTCGTCCGCCCGCACCCCGTGCCGGCGCAGAGCCTCGCCAACCATCAGGATCGCCGGCCCTTCCAGCCCCGAGGCCTCGACGCGCCCGGCCAAGTCGCGAGCGGTGCCGGCCACCGTGGCTTGGCTCGCCCGCGTCGCATTGAACACGACCAGCGCCGGAGTCTCGGGGGCGAGCCCTTCGGCCACCGCCCGCTCCAGCAGGGCGGCGAGCGTCCGCTTGGGCATGTAGACGACGGTGGTGACGCTTCTGTCGGCCAGCGCCCCCCAGTTCAGGTCGTCGGGCAGGGCGCCGCGCCGGTCGTGGCCGGTGACGAATTGCAGGCGCCGGGCCGCGTCGCGGTGGGTCAGCGACACGCCGAGGGCGGCCGCAGCGCCCTGCGCCGCGCTGACGCCGGGGACGATGGTGCAGGGGATGCCCGCGGCCTGGCAGGCCTCGATCTCCTCGCCGGCCCGCCCGAACACGAGCGGGTCGCCGGATTTGAGGCGCACCACCTGCTTGCCGGACTTGGCGAGCGAAACCATCAGCGCGTTGATGTCGTCCTGGCGGCAGGAGGGCCCGTGCCCGGTCTTGCCCACCAGCATGGTGCGGGCCTCGCGGCGGGCGTAGTCGAGGATCTCGGGGGCGACGAGGTCGTCGTAGAGGATCACGTCGGCGTTGCGTAAGCTCCGCAGGGCCTTGAGCGTCAGGAGTTCGGCGTCGCCCGGCCCGGCGCCCACCAGCGTCACCGCGCCGCCCATCGGCAGCGCCTCGGCCTGCCCCAGCAGGTCGGACAGGTCGACCTCCGTCGGCGCTCGGTCCGGTTCGGCGAAGGCGCGGTCGGTGAAACGCTCCCAGAAGCCGCGCCGCTCCGAGAAGCCGTGGAAGCGGGCGGAGACGGTCTCCCGCCAGTCCCGCGCCGCCGCGACCCAGTGCTTGAAGTCGCGGGGCAGCATCGCCTCGATGCGCGCCCGCACCGTCTGCCCGAAGACCGGGGCCGCGCCCTCCGTCGAGATGCCGACGACCAGCGGCGAGCGGTTGACGATGGCGCCGAACTTCACGTCGCACAGGTGCGGCCGGTCGACGGCGTTGACGATGGCGCCGGCCGCGCGCGCCGCCGCGACGAAGGCGATGCAATCGTCCTCGTCCTCCATCGCGCCGATGGCGAAGGCGGCGCCCGCCAGATCCTCGGGTGTCCAGCGCCGCTGGTGCAGCGTCACCGAGCCGGCGGCGATCTCGGCAGGCACGCCGCGCAGCTCCTCGCTGGGCTCCTCGGCGTAGACATCGACCCGGGCGCCGGCGGCGGCCAGCAGCTTCACCTTCCAGGGCGCGCCGCCGTTGGAGCCGGCGAGCACGGCCCGCTTGTCCTGAAGCGGCACGAAGACGGGCAGCACCGCCAGCGGCTCGAGGCCGGCGCGGGTTTCGCGGGGTTGGCGGGGCGTGCTCATACGGTTCGACGCGTTCGTTTCTCTGGAGGGCCGGTGCGCTCCCCTCCCCTTGTAGGGAGGGGCCGGGGGCGGGTGGTTGCAGAAGGCACCGCTGCGCCCGATCCTGCACCACCCCACTCCCACCTCCTCCCACAAGGGAGAGGAGAGCCGGTCTGCGTGAAAATTGCCCCTACGCGGCGCTGCGCGCAAGCGCCTGCGGCAGCAGCTTGCGGATCTCGGGGATGCAGGAGCCGCAATTCGTTCCCGCCTTGCAGGCCGCCCCCACCGCTTCGACCGAGCCCGCTCCGGCACCGATCGCCGCGTTGATGGTGTCGAGCCCGACGCCGTGGCAGGCGCAGATGACCGGGCCGGCCGAGGCCGTCGCGGCCCGTCCCGAGAGCAGGCTGCGCCGATCCATTGCCTCGATCGCCGGGGCGGCGAAGACCCCCTTGGCGAGTTCCCATTCGGGGCGACGCTCGCCCGGCGCCACGGCGAGCGCGGCGACGAGCCGGTCCCCCGCATAGACCGCGCAGCGATAGAGCCCCCGGGCATGATCGACGTATTCGGCGAGTTCGTGGCCGGGGAACATCCCGCGGACCGCGAGCGCCATCTCCCGCGAGCCCTCCCCCGTGGCAAAGAGCAGGCCGGAGCCGCCCTCGACGGTCGCCCGCGCCCACCACCAACCGGCGGGTGCCGCGTGCACCTCCCGGGTCAACAGGTAGCCGCGGGAGCGGTAGGCCACCGCCTCGATCGCGGCGGGCGTTGCCTTCAGTTCCGGCTGGCCCGAGACGGGGTCCGGAATGCCGCGGGCGAGCGCGGCGGCGCGCCCGTGCGAGGCGGTCATGTCGCTCCAGTGCATCGGCGCGAAGATCGAGCCGGGCCGGATGCCGTCGGTGACCGTGACTTCGAGGATCGCCTCGCCGAGCTCGGTCGTGACGCGGGCAAAGCCGCCGTCGGTCAGGCGGTAGCGGGCCGCGTCGTCGGGGTGGATCTCGACGAAGGGCACGGCGCGGTGCGCGGAGAGGCGCTGGCTTTTGCCCGTGCGGGTCATGGTGTGCCAGTGGTCGCGGATGCGGCCGGTGTTGAGCACCAGCGGGCGCTCGGCCGTGACGGGCTGCGCCAGCGCGGGCGGCTGCACCGCCACGAAGCGGGCGCGCCGGTCGAAGGTGTAGAAGCGCCCGTCCGCGAACAGCCGGGCGCGGCCCCGCTTCGCCTCCGGCCCGCGCTTCGGGACGGGCCATTGCAGCGGCAGGTGCCGGTCGTAGGCGGACGCGCCGATCTCGGAGAGGCCACCGAGGTCGAAGTCGCGGGTGCCGTCGTTCTCGAAGCCCGAGAGCGCGGCGTGCTCGCGAAAGATCTCGACGGCGGAGGTGTAGGCAAAGGCCTCGCCGTGGCCCAGCCGACGGGCCACGTCGCTCATGATCACCCAGTCGGCCCGCGCTTGCCCCGGCGCCTCCAGGAAGGCGCGCTGGCGCGAGATGCGCCGCTCGGAATTCGTCACCGTGCCGTCCTTCTCGCCCCAGGCGAGGGCCGGGAGCAGCACGGTCTTCTTGGCTGTGGCGCGGGCGCTGTCGCTGTTGGCCACCGCCTCGGACACGACGTAGAGGTCGAGGCTGCGAAGCGCCTCGCGGATGCGGTCGGCCCGCGGCATCGAGACCAGCGGGTTCGTCCCCATTACCCAGAGCGCCTTGATCTTGCCGCGCTCGATCGCCTCGAACAGCGCGACCGCCTTCATGCCCTCGCCGGTGATGATGTTGGGCGCACGCCAGAAGCGGCGCACCCGGTCCACCTCCTCGGGGGCGAAGTGCATGTGGGCGGCCAGCATGTTGGCGAGCCCGCCCACCTCGCGCCCGCCCATGGCGTTGGGCTGGCCGGTGAGCGAGAGCGGGCCCATGCCGGGCCGGCCGATCCGCCCGGTGGCGAGGTGGCAGTTGATGATGGCGTTGCCCTTGTCGGTCCCTTGCGCCGACTGGTTCGCCCCCTGGCTGAAGCCGGTCACCACCCGCTCCGTCCGGGCGAAGAGGTCGAAGAAGGCCTGCACCTCCGCCTCCGCGAGGCCCGTCGCCCGCGCGGTGGCGGCGACATCCGGCGCGATCTGCCGGGCGCGCTCCAGGGCGCCCTCGAAGCCGGCGGTGTGCTCCTCGATGAAGCGACCGTCGAGTTTTCCCTGCCCGGCCAGATACGTCATCAGGCCGGAGAACAGGGCGGTGTCGCTGCCGGGTTCGAGGCCGAGATGCAGGTCGGCCTCCTCACCGGTCTGGGTCCGGCGGGGATCGACGGTGACGATCTTCGTGCCGCGGCGTTGACGCGCATCGAGCATGCGGCGGAACAGGATCGGGTGGCACCACGCAGCGTTGGAGCCGACGAGCACGATCAGGTCGGCCTCGTCGAGATCCTCGTAGCAGCCGGGCACCGTGTCCGAGCCGAAGGCGCGGCGGTGCGCCGCCACCGCCGAGGACATGCAGAGCCGCGAATTGGTGTCGACATGCGGCGTGCCGAGGAAGCCCTTGGCCAGCTTGTTGGCGACGTAATAATCCTCCGTCAGCAACTGGCCGGAGAGGTAGAAGGCGATGGCGTCCGGACCGTGCTGCTCGGCGATCTTCCGCAGGCCGCCCGCGACGGCGCCGAGCGCGCCTTCCCAGGTCGCGGCCTGCCCGTCGACGGTGGGCGACAGCAGCCGGTCCTTGAGGTCGACCGTCTCGCCGAGCGCCGAGCCCTTGGAGCAGAGGCGGCCGAAATTGGCCGGATGATCGGGGTCGCCCGCGATCGCCACACCGCCCCGCCCGTCGGGCGTGGCGAGCACGCCGCAGCCGACGCCGCAATAGGGACAGGTCGTCTTCACCACCGGTGCGGAGAGATCGGGGGTGGGCAGGCTCATCGACGCATCCTCGGCGGCTTTCTCGTCGTCGCACCGACGTTCCGCCGAGGGTCGCAAAAGTCGGGCCGAGCGCCCGCATGCCACCTGGGGGTGGCGAAAAGTCCAAGGCGCGCGGGGCACTTCGCGCGGGTGCTCAGGGTTCTGAGCGGGGCGGGCTCTGCTATCCTGCCGCCGAACCGGACCGAAGCGTTCCGACGATCAGGGAGACGAAGCCATGAGCGAGCCCGCGAGCCAACCCGCCGAGGGGATCGAGCCCGTGACCGCCGAGCAGGCCGACAATGCCGGCACGCCGCTGCGCGTGACCGCGACGCCGGCCGCGCTCGAACTGATCGAGGAGCTGAAGGCCGAGTACGGACCGGTGATGTTCCACCAGTCGGGCGGCTGCTGCGACGGCTCCTCGCCGATGTGCTACCCGGTGGGCGACTTCATCACCAGCGACGGCGACGTGCATCTCGGCCGGGTCGGCGGCGCGGACTTCTTCATCTCGCGCTCGCAGTTCGAGGTCTGGAAGCACACCCACATCATGCTCGACGTGGTTCCCGGCCGCGGCGGCATGTTCTCCCTGGAGAACGGCCGCGAGAAGCGCTTCCACGTCCGCTCACGGCTGTTCACCAGCGCCGAGAACGAGGCCTTGTCGGGCGCCTGCCGCCTGTAGCCGTCAGCGCGCGCCGACCTCGACGCGAGCCTCGTGCGCCGCCAGCCGGAGGCTCGTCTCGCCCGGCGCGTCGAGCGGCGCGAGCAGAGCCGCCGGGCCGCGCAGGCGGCCGGCCTCGTCGCCGGCGAAGGCCCCGTCGAGGAGGCCCGCCCGGCTGGTGCCGTCGGCGGTGACCACCTGCCAAGTCATCACGTGCCGTCCCTCCCCGCCCGCCCGCGGCGGCAGGAGCGCGGCGTAGGGCTGGCGCAGGCCGTCGCCGGTCACGAAGGTGCAGGCCGCGACCCGCGCGGTGCCGAAGACGAGGCCGAGGTCGTCCCGTGTCCGGCAGGTCAGCGTGCCCGCCGCCCGGCCTTCTCCGGCACCATCGGTCGTGCGCGCGTCGGTCTCAGTGGCGATGGAGAGGGTGGCAAAGACGACGGCGGCGAGGACGGCACGCATGGCAACGGCTCCGTGAGGAATGTTCCGCTTCCCCAAGGAAGCGTTGCCGTTAACCATGGTCGGCCCGCATTTCCGGCCGATGGCGTCGTCCTCGCCGATTGTTGCGTCGGCTCCGGCCGCGACGCAACGCGCAAGCGTGGCGCCTCCGCGGGGCGTCGGCCGCGGGTCAGCCGTCCCGCCGCAGGGCGTGGACCGAGAACAGGCCGTCGCTGTCGGTCCAGGCCTCGAGCGGGGACCAGCCGGCGCGGGCGGCGAGCGCCCGGAAGCCGTCGAGCGTGTACTTGTAGCTGTTCTCGGTGTGGATCGATTCGCCCTCTTCGAAGGCGAAGCCGCGGCCGGCCACGCGCAGGGTCTGCGCCCGGCGACTGACGAGATGCATCTCGATCCGCGAGGCCTCGGCGTTGAAGAAGGCCCGGTGGCGAAAGCTCTCCACGTCGATGTCCGCTTCGAGATCGCGCTGGATGCGGCGGAGGAGGTTGAGGTTGAAGGCGGCGGTGACGCCGGCGGCGTCGTCGTAGGCTGCCTCCAGCACCGCGCGGTCCTTCACGAGATCGACGCCGATCACCAGCGTCGCGCCTGGGCCCAGGATGCGGCCGAACACGTCGAGCAGGCGCGCCGCCTCGCCGGGCTCGAAATTGCCGATGGTCGAGCCGGGGAAGAAGCCCGCCAGCGGCCGGTCGCGCACGCTGTCCGGCAGGGTGAAGGGGCGGGTGAAGTCGGCGACCACGGGCTCGACCGTGAGGTCGGGCAGGTCCGCGCGCAGGGTTTCAGCCTGCTCCGTCAGGAAGGCGCCCGAGACATCGACGGGGATGTAGGCGGAGAGGTCCGGCAGGTGCCGCAGCAGGCGCCGCAGCTTGGCGGTGGAGCCGCTGCCGAACTCCACCAGGGCAGCCCCCTTCGGCAGCAGGGCGGCGATGTCCGGGCCGCGTTCGTCGAGGATGCGCAGCTCGGTGCGCGTCGGATAATATTCCGGCAGGGCCGTGATCTGCTCGAACAGCGCCGAGCCGGCGGCGTCGTAGAAGTACTTGGCGGACAGGACCTTGGGCTTGGCCGCCAAGCCGTCCCAGACATCGGCCAGAAAAACGCCGTCCTCCGTGACCGGTTCGGCGGAAGAGGAGTCCGAGAGGCGGGGATCGATCGTCAAAGCGTGTCTCCGGGACCGCGGGCAGACGGGATGGAAGGGCGGCGGGCTCAGCCCTGCGCGTCGGCGAGCCTCAGGCCGGTGAACTGCCAGCGCTGGTGAGGGTAGAAGAAGTTGCGGTAACCGACTCGCGCATGCCCCTCCGCGGTCGCGACCGAGGAGCCGCGCAGCACATACTGGTTCGACATGAACTTGCCGTTGTACTCGCCGAGCGCCCCGGCCACGGGCCGATAGCCCGGATAGGGACCGTAGGCGCTGCGGGTCCATTGCCAGACGAGGCCGAAGGCATCGTCGATCAGGCCGTCGCGGGCGGCGACCTCCCACTCGGCCTCCGTCGGCAGGTCGCGCCCGGCCCAGCGGGCATAGGCATCCGCCTCGTAGTAGCTGACATGGGTGACCGGAGCGGCCGGATCGACCGCCTGGCGGCCGGCCAGCGACATCGTCGACCAGCCCTCCGCCTCGCGGCGCCAATAGCCCGGTGCCTCCCAGGCCTCCCGCTGGACGCAGACCCAGCCGTCGTTGAGCCAGAGTTCGGCCCGCGCGTAGCCGTCATCCGCCATGAAGGCGAGCCAGTCGCGGTTGGTCACGAGACCCCGGTCGATGTGCGTGCCCAGCATCAGGACATCGTGGCGCGGGCCCTCGTTGTCGAAGGCGAAGCCCGTCCCGTCGTGGCCGATCTGCGTGATGCCTCTTTCGAGAGCAGTCCGGCCGGCGGATGCCTGCCCCGCAGGCATCGTCCAGCGCGCCTCGTAGACGGGGTCGAGCGGGTTCTGCGCGAAGGCGTGCAGGATGTCGGTGAGCATCAGCTCCTGATGCTGCTGCTCGTGGTAGAGGCCGATCTCCAGGATCGGCAGCGCCTGCGCCAGCGCCTCGTCGGAGGCCTCGCGCAGCCACACCGTCACCGCGCGGTCGACATGGGCGCGGTAGGCGGCGGTTTCCTGTGCGGTGGGCCGCGTGATCATTCCCCGCATGAAGCGCGGCTGACGCGGGCCGGCCTGCACGTAGTAGGAATTGAACAGGTAGTGCAGGCGCTCGTCGTAGACGGCGTAGCCGGGCCGGTGCGCGCCGAGCAGGAACTGCTCGAAGAACCACGTCGTGTGCGCCCGGTGCCACTTGGTCGGGCTCGCATCCTCCATCGACTGGATCTGCTGATCCTCCGGCGAGAGCGGCGCGGCGCGCCGCTCGGTCTCGTCGCGCACGGTACGGAAGGCCGCGATCCAGGCGTCGCGGTCGATCGGACGGGCGTCGAGGGGCGGCGGCGGGAAGGCCGCGCGGCTCTCGGGAGAGGTGAGACGTGCTGCGCCGGCTGCCATAGTTGGAATCTCTTCCTCCGTTGGGCGCGGGAAATAGAAGTCGATCGCTCCACGACAACGCATGGGACGGCCAAGCCGTTCGTCGCACCCCTTTGCCGCACCCTCACGCCAACGGCGCTTTCGGGCCGGATCGGCAGCCTTTTTGCCGCCGCAGTGAGGTGTCCTTAACCGTCGCGCTTCGAAACTCGGTCCCCCGCAGACCCCAAGGATGACGGTCCAGGGATTCTGCGCGAGCCCGGGTGAGACGGTCATGCGGATCGATCTGATGGCAGGGGCAACCCTTTCCGCGGCCTTGCCGGCCCACAACCCACAGCCGGTCATCCTCGTCTTCGATTCCGGCCTCGGCGGTCTGACCGTGCTGGAGCAGGTGCGCCGCGCCCGCCCGGATGCGGCCTACCTCTACGTTGCCGACGACGCCGCCTTTCCCTACGGGGCCCTGAGCGAGCCGCAGCTCGTGGCGCGGATGATCGCGGTGATGGAGCGCCTGCTCGCCCGCCACGCGCCCGATCTCGTGGTGATCGCCTGCAACACGGCCTCGACGGTGGTGCTGCCGGCCCTGCGCCAGCGCTTCGTCACACCCTTCGTCGGCGTGGTGCCGCCGATCAAGCCGGCCGCCGCGCTGACGCGCTCGCGCCTCGTCTCGCTGCTCGCGACGCCCGGCACCGTGGCCCGGAGCTACACGCACGACCTCGTGCGCAGCTACGCCGCCGATTGCGCTGTGACGCTGGTGGGCTCGAAGAACCTCGCCCGCTACGCCGAGGCGGAGATGGCGGGGGCGCCCGTCTCGGACGCGGCGATCCTGGCCGAGATCGCGCCCTGCTTCGTCGAGACGGAGGGGCGGCGCACCGACGTGGTCTGCCTCTCCTGCACCCACTACCCGCTGCTGCTGACCCGCTTCGAGCGGCTCGCTCCCTGGCCGGTCACCTGGATCGACCCGGCCCCGGCCATCGCCCGCCGCGTCGTCCAGCTCCTGGGAGAGCGGCCGCAGCGGGCGCCGGACGCGCCGGCGGCCCGGGCCGTGTTCACCGGTGGGACGGGCCTCACGCCCGCGCTCGGGCGCTCGCTGGAGCAGCGGGGGCTTTGCGAGACGCAGGTCGAGGCGATGCCGCTGGTCCTGAGCTGACGGCCGATCCTCGACGCCGTCCGCGCAGAAGCATCTCCTCCGGCGCCTGCTCCGCCGCATCCTGCCGCGCCACGATCTCGGCGAGGCCGACAGGCGAGAAATCCCAGGCATCCACGCCGACGTCGCAGGAGCGGCTGGTATCGGGCAGGGTCGCGTGGGTGTGGCCGTAGAGGTGACGGGTGTCGCGCCACAGGCCGGGCCAGGCGCGGTGGGCGTAGTGCGACAGGAACAGCCGCCAGCTGCGCCCCGAGGCGTCCTGCGCCCCGATCCGGGCGCTCTCCACCGGCGGCTCGGCCCAGGGCAGGTCGAGCACGCGGTTGGTGTCGTGGTTGCCGTGCACGAGGCGCTTGATGCCGTTGAGCCGCGCGAAGACGGCGGCGCAGTGCTCCCGGCTGGCATGGGCCGCGAAGTCGCCGAGATGCCAGACCGTGTCGCCCTCCCCGACCCGGGCGTTCCAGCGCGCGATCAGTGCCTCGTCATGCGCCTCGACCGAGACGAAGGCGGGGCGTTGACGCGCCACAAGGTTACAATCGCCGAAATGCGTGTCGGCGGTGAAGAATATCGCCATATGACTTTCACGCTAATGTGAGTGAATGCATTGTTCCGATCGGGATGAAAAAGGAACCTGGTCGCCTCGCAATTGGCACCGTCCTCGACTGCCTCAAGCCGACATGTCGGCGCGGTTGGTTGGGCGGACGCGAGCGGGGAGCCGGAAGTTGCCGGGAAGCGGGTCGAACCACGTTCGGTCTCGTCGATCCGGCGGATGCATCGGGCGATGTTGCGCTTTGTCGGAGGATTCGTGACGGAACGTCGCCTCGACCGATCGGAGTGCTCGCATGATCGTGATAGCGCGGGTCTTATGCCGATTTGGACGAAACTCCTTATTGTCGTCGCGGTCGCCACCATCATCACGGCCTGGGGCTGGGTCCTGGACCTGAGCCTCTCCGCCGTTCATGCGTGGCTCGTCGAATTCATCGGGCATACGGGTATGCGTCTGCTGATCGGTGCGATGGTGTTTGCCGGGGCTTGGGCTCTGTGGAAGGAAACGGAGGATCGATGACGCGGCCCCTCGCCGTCATCTTTTTCGCGCTCGCTCTCTATCTCGGCATCTGGGACTGCGTGGTGACGCTCAGTTTCTCGGCCGTGCACGCGTGGCTGGTCGATTGCGTCGGGCGGATCGGCGTGTGGGTCATCATCGCCGCGACGACGCTTGGAGGCGGCTGGGCCGTCTGGACCGAGCAGGAGGACCGCTGAGCGCGGCCTCGCGGTCAGAGGCGGTCGATCAACGCTGCGAGCCAGACCAGGGCGGCGATGGCCTGGGTCAGGAAGGCTCCGGCGGAGGCCAGATCCTTCACGATGCCGATCCGGGGATGCCGGTCCGGATGCAGGTGGTCGCACAGCTTCTCGATGGCGGTGTTGAGGAACTCCGCTCCGAGCATGAGCAGCAGGCTGACGAGCAGCGCGACGCGCACCCACAGCGTGCCGCCCAGAAGAAGTGCCGCGGGCAGGCCGAGCGCCAGCAGCAGGAGTTCGAGCCGGATCGCCCGCTCCGTGCGGGCGCCGAAGACGAGGCCGCGCCACGAATTCAGGAAGGCGTGGTAAAGCGCGATCACGCCCCCTGCCCTCCGGGGGCCGCGCGGGCGATCCACTTGGCGAGCACCGGCCCGGTCACCAGCACCACGAACAGCCGCAGGGTCTGAACCGCGAGCACGAAGGACACGTCCGCCTTCGAGCCCACGGCGATGATCGCCACCGAGTCGAGCCCCCCGGGGCTCGTGGCCAGGAAGGCCGTCAGGTAGTCGATCGACAGAAGGCCGGTCAGCCCCCAGGCCCAGGCGGCGCAGATCAGAATGATCGCCGCGGTGGCGGCGAGGATGCCGGGCAGCGCGTGGAGCGTGGTGCGCAGGGTCTGCCGGGTGAAGCGCAGGCCCACATACCAGCCGATCCCCGCATAGGCCGCCGCCAGAACCGGCTCCGGCAGGGCGAGCTCGACGAGGCCGAAGGCGTGCAGCCCCGCCCCGAGCAGCATCGGCCCGACCAGCGCCCCGGCCGGCAGGCGCAGGGCGCGCGCGAGGCCGACGCCGGCCAATGCCACCGCGAGCGTCGCGAGCAGGGCCGGGAGCGTGTGCGGCGGCTGCGCCGCCGAAGCGGTCGCCGGCCCGCTGATATCGGCCAGGAGGCGCGCGGCGAGCGAGGCCGAGAGCACCACCGCGGCCACGCGCACGTATTGCATGAAGGCGACGAGGCGCGGATCGGAGCCGTATTCCTCCGACATCGCCACCATGGCCGCCGCCCCGCCCGGAGCGGAGCCCCAGGCGGCGGTGGTGCCGGGGAGAACCTGCAGCCGGGTCAGCACCAGCCCGACCAGTCCGCTCACCGCGACGGTGACGAGGACGACCGCGAGGATCACCCATCCGTCGTCCTGCAGGGTCCTGACGATCTCGCCGGTCACCGAATGGGCGACGAGGCAGCCGACCACCGCCTGCGAAGCCTGGAAGGCCGGGCGCGGGAAGGACAGGCCGGCGCCGCGCACGCCGAAGACGATGGCGGCCAGCATCGGCCCGAGCAGGAAGGCGGCGGGAAAGCCGGCATGGCTGAGCGCCCAGCCGAGCAGGCCGGAGACGGCGACGAGCGCGGTCCAGCGCACGAGCGTGGCGAGGTCGGGCAAGGCGTGCGGGGCGCTGTGCGGCGGAGGCGGCGGGATCAGGCCCCGCCGCTACACTGCTTCGGAACGGCTGTCACGCGAGGCGCCCGAAGCCGGGATCGGATTCGGGTCATCCTGGCAGGCGATGGTGCTCGGCGGTGCGTGCGCCCGGAAGAAGGCGGCCAGATGCGCGAGTCCCGCCGCACGCGGATCGCTGGAGCGCCAGGCCAGGGCCACGGTTCGGCCGGGACCTTCCCCGTCGAAGTGCCGCACCACCGTCAGCCCGCTCGGATCGGGGCCGGAGGGGATGGCGAGCGCCGGGATCAGGGTGTAGCCGGCGCCCGCCGCCACCATCGAGCGCAGCGTCTCCAGGCTGGTGGCGTGGCGGCCCGCCGCCCGCAGGGTGCCGCAGGCGGCGATGGTCTGGTCGCGCAGGCAATTGCCCTCGTCGAGGAGCAGCAGGTCGGGGCCGGCGATCTCCTCGGCCCGCAGCGGTCCGCCCCGCGCCAGGGCGTGGTCGGACGGGCAGGCCAGCCGGAACGGCTCCAGGAAGAGTGGCGAGACCGTGAGCCCGGAGGCCGCCACCGGCAGGGAGACGAGCGCCGCGTCGATGCGACCGTCGCGCAGGCCGTCCAGGATTTCCGCCGTGCGCGCCTCGCTCAGCGCCAACGTCAACAGCGGGAATTCCTGGCGCAGCAGGCGCAGCACCAGGGGGAAGTAGTAGGGACCGAGCGTCTGGATTGCCGCGAGCACGAGCCGTCCGGTCAGCGGCGAGCCGCGGCCTTCGACGGCCAGAGCCAGCAGGCGCTGCGCCTCGCTCAGCACCACGCGGGCCTGCCGCACGATCCCCTGCCCCGCAACCGTGAGCAGCACGCGGCGGTTGGAACGCTCGAACAAGGCGAGCCCGAGCGCGTTCTCCAGTTTGCGCACCTGCACGGAGAGTGTCGGCTGGCTCACGTTGCAGCGTTCGGCGGCGCGTCCGAAATGCCCTTCATCGGCGACCGCGACGACATATTCGAGATCCCGAAGGGACAGGCCGGACAGGTTCATAGACAGCATCTATCACAGTCTTTGCGACGATGCATTTGCCAATGGGTCATGCCTGGGTCATACCTGCGAGCCAGAATGGTTCCAGGTTTCAGGTCCCCCGTGGGCCGCCCCACCGAACCGTCCGAATTTCCAGGAGAGTGTGACGCATGAGCGAGAACCGCCCGATTCTGACGACCCGCCAGGGCCATCCGGTCCGCGACAACCAAAGCACGCGCACGGTCGGCGAGCGGGGGCCCGCGACGCTCGAGAACTACCAGTTCATCGAGAAGATCACGCACTTCGATCGCGAGCGGATTCCGGAGCGCGTGGTCCATGCCCGCGGCGCCGGCGCCCACGGCTGGTTCGAGGCCTACGGCAAGATCGGCGACGAGCCGGCCTCCAAGTACACCCGCGCCCGCGTCCTCAACGAGACCGGCGTGAAGACTCCGATGTTCGTCCGCTTCTCCACCGTGGCCGGCGCCAAGGAGAGCCCTGAGACCGAGCGCGACCCGCGCGGCTTCGCGGTGAAGTTCAAGACCGTCGACGGTAACTGGGACCTCGTGGGCAACAACCTCAAGGTCTTCTTCATCCGCGACGCGATCAAGTTCCCCGACATGATCCACGCGTTCAAGCCGGACCCGGTGACGAACCGCCAGGAAGCGTGGCGCTTCTTCGACTTCGTGGCCCAGCACCCCGAAGCGATCCACATGGTCACCCACCTGAAGTCGCCGTGGGGCATTCCGGCCAACTATCGCGAGATGGAAGGTTCGGGCGTCAACACCTACAAGCTCGTCAACGATCAGGGCGAGGCGGTGCTCTGCAAGTTCCACTGGGAGCCCAAGCAGGGCGTGCGCAACCTGACCTCGGCCCAGGCGTCCGAGATCCAGGCCAAGGATGTCGGCCACGCCACCCGTGACCTGTACGACAACATCAAGGCCGGCAATTTCCCCGAGTGGGAATTCTGCGTGCAGATCATGCCCGACGGCCCGAACGACCACCTGTCGTTCGATCCGCTCGACGACACCAAGCTGTGGCCCGTCGAGGATTTCCCGCTGTTGCCGGTCGGCCGCATGGTGCTCGACCGCGTGCCGGACAACTTCTTCGCGGAAGTCGAGCAGTCGGCCTTCGGCACGGGCGTGCTCGTGGACGGCATCGACTTCTCGGACGACAAGATGCTCCAGGGCCGGACGCTGTCCTACTCGGATACGCAGCGCTACCGGGTCGGCGCCAATTACCTGCAGCTGCCGATCAACGCGCCGCAGCCCGGCGTGAAGGTCTATTCGAACCAGCGCGACGGCCAGATGACCTACAGCGTCGATGGTACCGGCCCGAACCGCCACATCAACTACGAGCCCTCGACGCTCGCCGAGGGCCTGCGCGAGGCGCCCAAGCCGGCCAAGGATTATCACCAGCCGGTGCAGGGCAACCTCGGCCGCTACCAGACCTCGCGCACCGAGGACGATTATGCCCAGGCCGGCGTGCGCTACCGCTCGTTCCAGGATTGGGAGCGTGAGGATCTGATCGCCAACCTCGTGGCCGACATGAAGCAGTGCCCCGAGCCCATCCAGCTTCGGATGGTCTGGCACTTCTGGCACGCCGACGAGGATTACGGCCGCCGCGTCGCCGAGGGTGCCGGGATTGATCTGGAGAAGGCCAAGGCCCTGCCGCCGCTGCCGGGCCGTGCCGCCCCGCATAAGCGCCTCCAGGCCGAGACCTACACCGACGGCAGCAACGCCGCGCACAAGGTCGCTGCCGAGTAAGGCATCGCGCACCGGACCATGAAAAACCCCGCCCGGCCAGCAGGCCGGGCGGGGTCATTTTTTTTAGAAAGAGGAAGCGCCGAGGGTGGCGCTCCCCCTTCGATCCTTACGGGCAGGAGCGACGCACGCCGCGCCTGACGGCGTAGGTCTGGGTCTGCGGGTCGTAGGTCTTGAAGCGGCGGGCGCACTCGGCCACCGCGTCGTCGTCGCCACCCCCGACGCCTGTCGTCACCGTCTCGGTGCCGTAATAGCCGGCCGGAGCATAACCGCCCGCCGGTGCGTAGTAGCCGTCGTCGTAGCCGTACCCATAGCCCGGATAGCCGTAACCGCCGCCGTAGAGGCCGCCCGCTGCGAGGCCGAGACCGGCGCCGAGGCCCAGGCCGAGACCGACCCCGCCCAGACCGTAGCCATAGCCGCGGCGATAATAGCCCGCGTTCCGCCAGCGGTTGCCGCCGTACCAGCCGCGATTGCCGAAGCCGGGCCGCACACCGGCGACCCCGCCGCCGAAGCCCGGGCGGACACCACCGCCGAAGCCGGGGCGACCGCCGAAGCCACCGCCGCCGATTCCGACACCGCCGCCGAAGCCGGGGCGCCCGGCAAAGCCGCCGCCACCGAAGCGGCCCCCACCCAGTCCGCCGCCGCGGAAGCCGGAATTGCCGAACCCGCTCACGCCACCGGCGCCGAGCGCACTGCGGAAGTTGCCGCCGCCGAGTCCGCCGGAGCCACCGACACCGATCGGGCGGGCATCGGCCGTGGCCGGAAGGTAGGCCAGTGCGCCCGCGAGGACGGCCGAGGCCATGAATATGCGCTTCATCGTCAATTCCCTTACGGATCGCGAGAATGGCCCGCGCCGGTTTCCACCGGCAGACTGGGCCCTTATTCTCAGAACGCAGAGCGGAGACGGTTGATCCTACGGCCAAGATTGCGTGAATGTCGCGCTTGTGCCGCGGATCTTCTTCGGAAGACAGGCGAATGCGCGGGAAGACGCGCGATCCGGCCCTGCGCTACGAGCGGTGGCGCCGGGCGGCGAGCGCGACGAGCAGGCAGGCGATCAGCCAGAGGCCGAACGATGCGTCGCCGAAGGCGGCGTAGAGCGTGCGGCCGGGCAGACGGACGGGCAGATCCGCATCGAGCACGCCCTCGACGCCCAGCGGCAGGCTCGCCACGATCCGGCCATGGGCATCGACCACCGCCGAGATGCCGGAATTGGCGTCGCGCACCAGCGGCAGACCTTCCTCCACCGCCCGCAGCCGCGCCTGGGCGAAGTGCTGGCGCGGCCCCGGCGTATCGCCGAACCACGCGTCGTTGGTGAGGTTGAGGATCAGGCCCGGAATCCGGTCCGTCTCGGCGGGGGCGCCCTCGGGCGGATCGCCGGGCAGGATCGCACTTGGAAAGATCGCCTCGTAGCAAATCGTGGCGGCGACCGGAGGCAAGCCGGGAACGTTCAGGATGCGCTGGCCCGCGCGGTCGCCTGCGGTGAAGCCGCCGGGAACGGACACGAACTGGCGCAGGCCCACCGCCCGAAGAAGCGCGTCGAGCGGCCCCGGCAGGTACTCGCCGAAGGGCACGAGGTGGACCTTGTCGTAGGTATCGCCCGGACGCCCGCCGCCACCGATCGTCAGGATGGAGTTGTAGAAGACGGCGTTCTCGCGGGTCAGCCGCTCGCCCTCGGGAAGCGTGCGCGCCCGCGCCGCGCCGGTGATGAGCTGCTTGCCCTCCGGCAGGGCGGCGCCGATCCGCCCCAGCGCCTCCGGATCGCGCTGGATCAGGAAGGGAAAGGCGGATTCCGGCCAGATCAGGTGGGTGATGTCGGCGATGCCGGTGCGCTGCGGTGAGAGGGCGCGGTCGCTCAGTTCGAGATACTTGCCGACGATCTGCTCGCGCCGTCCGGCGCCGAAACGCTCGTCCTGCGGGATGTTCGGCTGGATCAGCCGCAGGCGCACGCCGGCCACGGTCGGATCGGGGGCGGCGGGCACGCGCCATGCCCCGAAGGCGGCCAGTCCCGCAAGCGTCGCCAGCGCCGCCAGGGTCGGCCCGAACCGGCCGCGGGGCGTCGCGCCGGTGGCGAGCGTGGCCGGGGCGGCGGCGATCAGCACGGCGAGCAGGGTCAGGCCGTAGAGGCCGACGAGCGAGGCCCCCTGCATGGTCCAGAGGTTGTTGCCCAGCGCCATGCCGAGTGTGTTCCAGGGGAAGCCCGTGAACAGGTGGCCGCGCAGCCATTCGGCGGCGGCGAGCCCGAAGGCGAGCGCCGCGATGCGGCTCGCCCCCCGCGACCAGACGAGGCGAGCCGCGGCGAAGCCGGCGGCGAAGAACAGGGCGAGCACCGCCGGCAGGCCGACCACGCCGAGCGGCATCGCCCAGGCGAACTGATCCGCCTCCACGAGGAAGGCCGCGCCGAGCCACCACAGCCCGGCGGTGAAGTAGCCGAAGCCCCAGGCCCAGCCGATCCCGGCGCAGACGAGCACCGTGCGCCGGCCCGAGCCGCCGATCGCCGCTCCGTCGATCAGCCAGACAGCGACGGCCAGCGACACGATGAGCGCGGGAAACAAGCCGTAGGGCGGCATGGCGAGCGCGCCCACGGCGCCCGCCGCCACGGCGATCGCGAACCGCACCCAGCCCTGGCTCAGGATGATCCGGTGGGCGAGCGCTTCGAGAAAGCCGATCCGCGCCGCGGCCGGGCGCGTTCCGGCGCCGGCGGCGCGGCTGGGCGCGTTCATCCCTCGAACTCTCAGCGGCCGGATTCGGCGGCCTGCGCCGTGTCCGTGTCGGCGGCGGGCGGCACCGGTCGGGGTGGCGGCAGGGCGAGCGGCACCACGGTGCCGATCTTGGCCGGCGTGCGCTGGATCTTGAGACGCTTGACGCGCCGGGGATCGGCGTCGAGCACCTCGAATTCGATGTCGCCGGGCCCGGCGATCAGCTCGCCGCGGGAGGGAACCCGCCCGGCGAGCGTGACGATCAGGCCGCCGATCGTGTCGATCTCCTCCGCGAGTTCGCCCGCGAGGGTGAGGAGATCGACGCCGGTCGCCGCCGACACCTCCGCCAGTCCGGCGCGGGCATCGGCCACGTAGGCCTCGGTCTCGCCCTCGACGCGGTTGACGAGCTGGCCCTCGGCCACGTCGTGCTCGTCCTCGATGTCGCCGACCACCATCTCGATCAGGTCCTCGATCGAGATCAGCCCGTCGGTGCCGCCGTACTCGTCGATGACGAGCGCCATGTGGGTGCGCGTCGCCTGCATGCGCACGAGCAGGTCGATGGCCGGCATGGAGGGCGGCACGAACAGCACGGGACGCTGGATGCGGGTGGAGGCGAGCGTCGCGGTGAGATCGACCTTGCCGAGATCGAGCCCGCGCAGGGCGCCGCGGGCGGACGCCGTGCGGCGCGGGCGCGGGACGGGCTTGGCCTCGGCGCTCGCGTCGGAGGCGGCCACGGGCTGCGGCGCGGGACGGCGCGGGGCGGCCTCCGCCTTGGTGGCGAGGTATTCGACGAAGTCGCGGATGTGGACCATGCCGCGGGGGTCGTCGAGGGTCTCGCCGTAGACCGGCAGGCGGGAGTGGCCGGCGGTGCGGAACAGCTTGAGCAGGTCGCCGAGGCTGGTATCGATCCCCACCGCGACGATGTCGGCCCGGGGCAGCATCACGTCGTCGACCCGCACCTTGTGCAGGCCGAGCACGTTCTTGAGCATGGCCCGCTCAAGGGGGGAGAAGGCGTCCTCGCCCGTATCGGGCTCCGCCAGGGCCTCCTCGAGGCCGGTGCGCAGGGAATCGCGCGGTCGCAGGTGGAAGACGTTCAGCAGACGATCGTACCACGCCTCGCGTGGGGGCGGTTCGGCGTCCGCGGCTGGCGCGGCCAGGGCCGCGCCGCGACTTCGGTCGTTGGTCATTGGTCTCTGAGTTGGATGTGGCGGAAATGCCGGGGGAGACGTGCCTCGAAATCGATCGCACCGCGACCGAATTCAAGTTCTGGGTGTGATGCGCGTGTCGCGGCCGAACCGGCGGCGGGCGCTTCAATCGTCGTAGGGGTTCGGAACGCCCAGGCCGCGCAACGCGGCGATTTCGAGAGCTTCCATGGCATCGGCCTCGGCCTCGCCGGTCTCATGGTCCTGTCCGAGAAGGTGAAGGGTGCCATGAACGAGGAGGTGGGCGAAGTGGTGCTCGAAGGGCTTCGATTGCTCGGCACTCTCGCGCACGAGCGTGTCATACGCAAGAACGACGTCACCGAGCGGGCGTGCCATGCCCGGCTGAAGCGGCTGCTCCGCGGCCGGAAAGGACAGTACGTTGGTAGGCTTATCCTTGTTCCGCCACGTGCGGTTCAGGTCCTGAACGGTGGCGTCGTCGGCCAGCAGCACGCTGATCGCGACCGAACCCTCGCCCGAATCGGGCAGAATCGCCAGTCCGGCCTCGACCGCCCGGGTCGCGAAGGCCTCCAGGTCGGGGACCGCCTGTTCCCAGCGCGCATCCTCGACGGCGATGTCGATCTCGTTGTCGGTCATGTCGGTCGCGTGCGGTGTCAGGCCAGCGGGCGGCGGCGCGGGTTCGGGTTGCGGTCGGTGTCCGCCTCGCCGTGGGCGGCGGTCTCGTAGGCGGTGACGATGCGGCGCACGAGGTCGTGGCGCACCACGTCCACGTCGCGGAAGCGCACCCGGCCGATGCCCTCGACGCCGTCGAGCACGTTCACCGCCTCGACGAGGCCCGACTTCTGGCCCGGCGGCAGGTCGATCTGGCTCGGATCGCCGGTGATGATCATGCGCGAGTTCTCGCCCAATCGCGTCAGGAACATCTTCATCTGCATGGAGGTGGTGTTTTGCGCCTCGTCCAGCAGAACCACGGCGTTGGTGAGCGTGCGCCCGCGCATGAAGGCGAGCGGCGCGATCTCGATGATGCCGGTCTGCAGGCCGCGATCGACGTGGCGCGCCTCCATGAAGTCGTAGAGCGCGTCGTAGATCGGGCGCAGGTAGGGATCGACCTTCTCGCGCATGTCGCCGGGCAGGAAGCCGAGCCGCTCGCCGGCCTCGACCGCGGGGCGCGACAGGATCAGGCGCTCGGCATGGCCCTGTTCGAGCAGCGAAACGGCGTGGCCGACGGCGAGCCAGGTCTTGCCGGTGCCGGCGGGGCCTTCGGCAAAGACGAGTTCGTTGGCCCGCAGGAGCTTGATGTAGTCGCTCTGCGCGGCGTTGCGGGCACGCACGCCCCCGCGCTTGCGCGTGGCGATCTGCTCGAACTGCTCGCGGCCGGGCTCGGCCACGATCTCGGCGGAGGGAAACAGATTGCCCTGGACGGTGACCTCCTGGATCACCCCGTCCACGTCGCCGAGCGTCAGGGTCGTGCCGCCCTTCTGCACGCGGGCATAGAGCCGCTCGAACACCCGGCGGGCCTTCTCCGCGGCCTCGGGTGCGCCCTTGACGACGAGGTGGTTGCCGAGCGCGGTGCCGGTGATGCCGAGCCGCCGCTCGATATGGGCGACGTTCTGGTCGTACTGGCCGAAGACGAGGCTCGCGAGGCGGTTGTCGTCGAAGGTGAGCGAGACCTCGACGGTCTCGGCGAGACCTGGGCGCCCCGGCGAGGGGCGGTTGTTGCGGCCGGCGGGGCCACGGGCGGACGCAACGTCAATCGGCACGCAAGGAATCCGGCATGGTGATGCCCTTCATATAGGTCAGGCCGCGGCCGCCGCATCCTCCAGCACCTCGCCGAACAGGCTATTCGAGCCCGCGCGCGTGATGCGCACCGGCACCAGCGTGCCGATGGTGGCGGCAGGTGCGTCGAACTGAACCGCCTGGAGATGGGGCGTCTTGCCCGCGACCTGCCCCGGATGCCGGCCGACCTTCTCGACCAGGATCTCGGCGACGCTGCCGACCGCCGCCGCGTTGAAGGCGTGGCGCTGGGCGTCGAGCAACGCCTGCAGGGCGGCGAGCCGCTCCGACTTCACCGCCTCCGGCACCGCGTCCTCGCGTTCGGCCGCGGGCGTGCCGGCGCGGGGGCTGTATTTGAACGAGAAGGCCGCCGCGAAGCCGATGTCGGAGACGAGCCGCATGGTCTCGTCGAAATCGGCGTCGGTCTCGCCGGGAAAGCCGACGATGAAGTCCGAAGACAGGGCGATGTCGGGCCGCGCGCCGTGGATGCGCTCGATCAGCCGCCGGTAGGCGTCCCCGGTGTGACGCCGGTTCATGGCGTGCAGGATGCGGTCCGAGCCCGACTGCACCGGCAGGTGCAGGTAGGGCATCACCAGCGGGTTTCGTTCGTGGGCACGAACGAGATCGTCGGCAAAATCGTTCGGGTGGCTCGTGGTGTAGCGCAGGCGCAAGAGACCGGGCACGGAGGCCAGCGCATCCATGAGTTGCCCCAGGGTCGAGGGCGCTCCGTCCGCCCCTTCGCCGTGATAGGTGTTCACGTTCTGGCCGATCAGCGTGATCTCGCGCACCCCGCCCTCGACGAGGCGGCGCGCTTCCTCGACCACCGCCGCCACCGAGCGCGAGACTTCCGCGCCGCGGGTATAGGGCACCACGCAGAAGGCGCAGAACTTGTCGCAGCCCTCCTGCACGGTGAGGAAGCCCGTGACGCCGCGGTTGCGCCGGGCGGGCAGGTGATCGAACTTGTCCTCGGCCGGAAACTCGGTGTCGACGACCCGACCCTCGCGCGAGCGGCGCAGGAGGTCGGGCAGGCGGTGATAGCTCTGCGGGCCGACCACGACATCCACCGCCGGCGCGCGCGAAAGGATCTCGCGGCCCTCCGCCTGCGCCACGCAGCCCGCCACCACGATGCGGGTGTCACGCCCCTCTTCCGCCCGCTCGCCCTTGAGCACGCGCAGGCGCCCGAGCTCGGAATAGACCTTCTCGGCGGCCTTCTCGCGGATGTGGCAGGTGTTGAGGACGACGATGTCGGCCTCCTCGACCGCATCCGTCGCGCTGTAGCCCTCGGCCGCCAGCACGTCGGCCATTCGGCCGGCGTCGTAGGCGTTCATCTGGCAGCCGTAGGATTTGACGTAGGCTTTCTTCAAGATCGCAACCCTGCCGCCGTCCGGCGGCGCTTTTACGGGAATCTTCCGGTCGAGGGGCGCTTTACCATGGTTCGGACGCCGACACGATTCCGTTCAGACGCTGTCAGATTCCCGACATGAGCCTTGCCACCGATCCCGCCTTCTTCGACTTGCTCACCGGCAGCTTCCACCGCCTCCTCGGGCGTCCGCTCCTGCCGGAACCCGGGCTCGGGCCGGATTGGCTCTACGGAGAGGCACCGTTCGCGGTGCTCGCGCACGACACGAGCCCCGATCCCCTCTTCGTCTACGCCAACCGGGCGGCGCAGCGAGCCTTCGGCTACACCTGGGAGGCGTTCGTCGGCATGCCCTCGCGCCTCTCCGCGGAGGCGCCGGAGCGGGAGGAGCGGCAACGCCTGCTCGATGCGGTGGCCCGCGACGGCTTCGTCTCGGACTATGCGGGGATCCGGGTGGCCCGTGACGGGCGGCGCTTCCCCGTGACGGACGGCATCGTCTGGCAGCTCATGGATGCCGACGGGACGGTCCGCGGGCAGGCCGCGACCTTCCCGCTCCCGGCCTGAGGCTCACACCGCGGCGATCCCCGGGGCCGAGACGTCCGCGCCCTCCCCGGCCGGGCTCGGCGCGACGGGGGCGGGACGCCCGGCCGGTCCGCCGAGCCGCGTCTCGCGCAGGGCGCGCCGCACGGCGGCCTCGGCCTGGGCGGTGGCGACCTTGCGGTCGGTGGCAGCGTCGAAGGCGATCGGCACGCCCCAAGCGACGTGGACGTCGATGGGCCCACGGTTCGCGAACAGGGCGAGATGGGACGCCAGCTCCATGTCGCCGTACCACGCGATCTCCGGCCGCTCGGCGCGGGTCACGGGCAGGCCGTTGCGGCGCAGGTAGGTCAGCGCCAGCGGCTGCAGCCGGATGCGGGCGAGCCCGCCGGCCTCGGCGGCGAGTGCGGCCCGGGCGGCACCGACCAGGGAGGAGCGGAACGGCAGCAGCCGCAGGCCGTCCCCGGTGGTGCCTTCGGCGAACAGCACGATCAGGTCGCCGTCGGCGAGGCGCTCCCCGACCGTGGCGTTGACGCTCGCGGTGGCCGCCCGCTTGGACCGCTCAATGAAGACGGTGCGCTGGAGTTTCGCCAACGTGCCGATCAGCGGCCAGCCCTCGATCTCGGACTTGGCCACGAAGGAGAGCGGGCGCAGGGAGCCCAGCACGACGATGTCGAGCCACGAGACGTGGTTCGACAGCACGAGCGCCGGTTCACCGGCCGACGGCGGCGTGCCGCTCTGGGTGATGCGCAGCGAGAACAGGCGCAGGAACAGGCGGTGGAACAGCACCGGCATCCGCCCGGCCAGCCGCCCGTGGCCGAAGCGCAGGCTCAGCCAGTGCGGGCCGATCACGATCAGGAAGGCGAGCGCCTGGAGGATGAGGCGCAACGCGATGCCGGCCCGCGTCATCGGGCCGGGAGGGGTCCGCGGCTCCTCACGAGAGCGCCGCGCTCATGGTCAGGGCGGTGGCCCGGCTGCCGTCGGGCAGCGGATAGTAGCCCTTGCGCTCACCGACCCGCACGAAGCCGTGGCGCCCGTAGAGCTTGAGCGCGGGGGCGTTGCCCTCGTCGACCTCCAGATGGACCGTGCGGACGCCCGAGAAGCTCAGGGCGGTCAGGTGTTCGCGCAGGAGCCGATGGCTGTGGCCGCCGCCGCGGGCTGAGGGCGCCAGCACGATGGTCAGGATCTCAGCCTCGTCCGCGGCCTTGCGCGAGAGCACGAAACCGAGGATCGCGCTGCCCCGGCGCAGGGCGTGCGCCTCGGTGGAGCGCTCGCAGAGCAGCCGCTCGAATTCGTGGGCGGCCCAGGGGCGCGCGAAGGCGGTGGCGTGGAGCTTTTCCAGCGCGCTCGCCTGTCCGGCATCGCGCAGGGGGGCGACATAGGGCACGGAGCCCCAGGCGTCCCACCAAGCGGACCACCAGTCGAGGGGCCAGAGCGGGGAGAGCGGTCGCGTCATGCCCGTGCGAGCCTCGCATGGTCCTGCGGCTGGGCGTCCGGCCCGCGCAGGTAGAGGGGACGGGGCAGCGCCTGATCCGGGTCGGCGACGAGCCCGAGGGAGGCGACCCAGGCGATCTGCGGCGCGCCCGTCTCCGCGACCTCCACCGGGAGGCCCGCCGCGCCGGCGACCGCGGCGAGCGCGGGGGCACCGGACCCGGTGAGGATCGCCGGACGCCGGCCGAGCAGGGCGACCGCCTCCTCCAGCGCGACGTGGCGCGGCGGGACCACCACACCCTCCGCCACGCTCATGGCCTGGAGGTAGACGGCGCCGTGGCGCGCATCGATCGCGGCGACGATCGTCGCCTCGCCGTTGAGGGCGAGTTGGGGAGCGAGCAGGGCGGAGAGGGTCGTGACGCCGACCACGGGGATGTTGGCGGCAAGCCCGATGGCGCGGGCGGCGGAGAGGCCGACGCGCAGACCCGTGTAGCTGCCCGGCCCGACCGTGACCGCGACCCGGTCCAGCCCCTCGAAGCCGCCCTCGACCCGGGCCATGATGCGCTCGATCAGCGGCAGCAGCGCCTCGGCATGGCCGCGCACGAGCGGCATCGACTCCTCGGCGAGCAGGTCGTCGCTGTCGTCGGTGGCCACGCAGGCGGCGCAGGCTTCGAGCGCCGTATCGATGGCAAGGATTCGCAAACCGTCGCTTCCGTCCGGCGGCGGACCGGGGGCGCCCGCCATCCGGTTCTTTCTAGGACGAAACGACCGCCTGCGTCAGGGCTTCGACCGCCCGCCTCCCCAAGGAAGCGCGGCGGTGTTGCACCTCTGCCGGTGGGGCGGTCGCCGGACTCAGATCGCCTGGACTTCCCGAACGGAGGGCAGGAAGTGGCGGAACAGGTTCTGCACGCCCTGCCGCAGGGTCGCGGTGGAGGACGGGCAGCCCGAGCAGGCGCCCTTCATCTCGAGGTAGACGATGCCGTCGCGGTAGCCGCGGAAGGTGATGTCGCCGCCGTCGCCCGCCACCGCCGGCCGCACCCGGGTCTCGAGTAGATCCTTGATGGTCGCGACCGTGTCGTGGTCGGCCTCGTCGTAGAACTCCTCCGTCTCGTCCTCGGCCAGGGCCGTGCCCTCGGCGAGCACCGGACGGCCGGATTGGAAGTGGTCCATGATGGCGCCGAGCACGGCGGGCTTCACCTGGGGCCACTCGTTCACGCCGTCGGCCTTGGTGACCGAGATGAAGTCGTGCCCGAAATAGACGCCCGAGACACCGGGCACCGCGAACAGGGCGGTGGCCAGCGGCGAGCGCTCGGCACTCTGCGAATCACGGGCCTCGAAGGTCCCGTCGGTGAGCACCACGCGGCCGGGCAGGAACTTGAGCGTGGCGGGATTCGGCGTGGCTTCGGTCTGGATGAACATCTGAGACAATCCTCGGGTCCGCTGGCGCCGGTTCAAGGCCGGCCGGGAAGCGGCGCCGGGATCAGCCGACGCCGCTTTCCATGTGGACCGAGAGGGCCGGATTCTCAACCGTCCCCGCGACTTGTTGCGGGGCATCATCCGGTGTAGGAAGCCCGTTCATCACGCATATCGTTCGTATCCGCGCCTGAGGAAGGAGCCGCCTCGCATGGCTCGCGTCACCGTCGAAGACTGCATCGAGAAGGTCGAGAACCGCTTCGAGCTGGTCCTGCTGGCCAGCCATCGGGCCCGCCTGCTCGCCGCCGGCGCTCCCCTGACCGTCGAGCGCGACCGCGACAAGAACCCCGTCGTGGCCCTGCGCGAGATCGGCGACGAGACGATCACGGCGGACGATCTGAAGGAGCAGCTCATCCACTCGATGCAGAAATACGTCGAGGTGGACGAGCCGGAGGCCGACACCGTGCCGCTTCTGTCGAGCTCCCCCGCCGCCGCGGCGGTGGCGCCCCAGTCCTCCTCGGACGACAAGAACGTCCAGTTCGACTTCATGAGCGAGGAAGACCTTCTGCGCGGCCTGGAGAATCTGGCCCCGCCGACCGAGACGGACGACGAGGGCGAGTAAGCCTTTCCCACCCGCTCTTGCGCCTTCGCGCCCGCCCTCGGTCCCGAGCGGCGGGCGCTCTCGTCTTCCGGCCCTGCGGTCGGTGCGGGCCGGATGAGGCCGTCACGCTTCGTCTGCGACGCCTTGGGTCTGGCGCGAAGGCCGCCGATGCGGGAAGCTGTCGCGCGATGACCACGGCCGGCCCGGCCGGGCCCCCACACCATCCCAGAGCAGGATCCTTCGGCGGATGATGCGCCAGTACGAACTCGTGGAACGGGTCAAACGCTATAACCCGGCCGCGAACGAGGCGCTTCTGAACCGCGCCTACGTCTACGCCATGCGCGCGCACGGCACGCAGAAGCGCGCCTCCGGCGACCCGTTCTTCGCCCATCCTCTCGAAGTCGCCGCGATCCTGACCGATCTGCGCCTGGACGACGCGACCATCGTCGCGGCCGTGCTGCACGACACGGTGGAGGACACCGCCGCCACGCTCGACGAGATCCGCGAGATCTTCGGCCCCGAGATCGGCGCGCTGGTCGACGGGCTGACCAAGCTCAAGCGCCTCGATCTCGTCTCGAAGCGGGCGGTGCAGGGCGAGAACTTCCGCAAGCTGCTCCTGGCGGTGGCCGAGGACGTGCGGGTGCTGCTGGTCAAGCTCGCCGACCGCCTGCACAACATGCGCACCCTCCACTTCATGCGCGACGACAAGCGGGCGCGGATCGCCGAGGAAACCCTCGACATCTACGCGCCGCTGGCCGGCCGCATGGGCATGCAGGAACTGCGCGACGAGCTGGAGGACCTCTCCTTCCGCACGCTCAAGCCCGAGATCTACGCCACCATCACCAAGCGGCTCGAAGACCTCTCGGCCAAGTCCGGCAGCGTCATCGAGAGCATCGAGCACGACCTCACCGCCCGGCTCGCGGCCCGCGGCATCACCGCCCAGGTGAAGGGACGCCTCAAGAAGCCGTTCTCGATCTGGTCGAAGATGGAGCGCAAGTCGGTCGCCTTCGAGCAGCTCTCCGACATCGTCGGCTTCCGCGTGATCGTCGGCACGGTGGCGGAGTGCTACGCGGCGCTCGGCGTCGTCCATACGAGCTGGCCGATGGTGCCGGGCCGCTACAAGGACTACGTCTCGACGCCCAAACAGAACGATTACCGCTCGATCCACACCACGGTGATCGGGCCCAAGCGCCAGCGCGTCGAGCTTCAGATCCGCACCGCCGAGATGGACGAGATCGCCGAGTACGGCATCGCGGCCCACGCCCATTACAAGGAGGCGTCCGCCGAGGGCGCCGAGGGCGAGATCCATCCGCGGTTGGCCACCGAGAGCGGCGCCTATCAGTGGCTGCGCCGCACCATCGAACTCCTGGCCGAGGGCGATTCGCCCGAAGAGTTCCTGGAGCACACCAAGCTCGAGCTGTTCCAGGACCAAGTGTTCTGCTTCACGCCCAAGGGGCGCCTGATCGCCCTGCCCCGAGGCGCCACGCCGATCGACTTCGCCTACGCCGTCCACACCGATGTCGGCAACACGGCGGTGGGCGCCAAGATCAACGGCCGGCTCGCGCCGCTGCTGCACGAACTCGCCAACGGCGACGAGGTGGAGATCGCCCGCTCCGACGGCGCCTCGCCGCCCGCGGCCTGGGAATCCCTCGTCGTGACCGGCAAGGCCCGTGCCGCGATCCGGCGGGCGACCCGCACGGCCGTGCGCCGGCAATATGCGGGGCTCGGCCGCCAGATCCTCGACCGCGCCTTCGAGCGGGCGGGCAAGAGCTTTTCCGAGGAGAAGCTGCGCGGCTCCCTGCCCCGGCTCGCCCGCGGCAGCACGGAGGATGTCTTCGCCGCCGTCGGGCGCGGTGAGATGTTCTCCGGCGACGTGGTCAAGGCGGTCTATCCCGACTTCAAGGACGAGCGCCGCGCGGGCGCCAGCGGCGGTCCGGCGGCCAACGGGGCGGCGGGGCGCCTCACCCGCTCGAAGGATCAGACCATGCGGCTGACCTTCTCGGCGGAGACGGAAGGGGCGGCCGCGCCGGGCGGCATCCCGATCCGGGGGCTCGCGGGCGACCTGCCGGTGAGCTTCGCGCCCAACGGCGGCGCCGTGCCGGGGGACCGCATCGTCGGCATCCTCACCCCCGGCGTCGGCGTGACGATCTACCCGATCCAGTCGGCCGCGCTCGCCGCCTTCGACAACGAGCCCGAGCGCTGGCTCGACGTGCGCTGGGACGTGGAGGGCTCGCACGAGCGCTTCCCCGCCAAGATCAGCCTCGAATCGATCAACGAGCCGGGCACCCTGGCGCAGATTGCCCAAGTCATCGCCGAGCACGACGGCAACATCGACAACGTCTCGATGAAGCGCCGCACTCAGGACTTCACGGACATCGCCATCGACCTCTCGGTGCCGGACCTCAAACACCTCACCGCCATCGTGGCGGACCTGCGCGGCAAGCGCTCGGTCAGCCGCGTGGAGCGGGTGAACGGCTAGGCCGTCTTGAGAGGCTACCGATCGCCTTGCCGATCGTCATGCGGAACCGACGCGCCGGCGCGTCATTCCGTGATCGGGTCCGCGCATGGCCTGGCGAGCCCGCGACGTGCCTGACCGGAGCGCCCCCATGAAGCTTCCCTTCGTCACCGCGGCCCTTCTCGGGCTGAGTCTTCCGCTCGCCGTCGAGGCCGGCGCGCAGACCCTTCAGCCCGGCATGCGCACGATGATCCAGCGCGGCGGCCCCGAGGGCGTGCTGCTCGGCGTGCGCCTGCCCTTAGGCATCGACGATCCGGCCTATGACGCGCTGCGCGAGGTCGTGCGCGTCCGCAATTAGCGGCCTGCCGTCGCGTTTGCGCCGACAGCCTCCGCTTGCGCCCTGCGCCCGCCGCTGCAAGAAGCGGCGGAAGACGGGATGGGGCGCGAGCGGACATGACGCAGGAAGACGTTCTCGAAGAATTTCGCTCCGCGGGCGCGCTGCTGCAGGGGCACTTCATCCTGAGTTCCGGGCTGCGCTCGCCCACCTTCCTGCAGAAGATGACGATCTTCTCCGACCCGGCCCGGACCGAGCGTCTCTGCCGGGCCCTGGCCGAGGCGATCGCGGCGCGCTTCGGCCGGATCGACATCGTGGTCTCGCCGGCCATCGGCGGCATCATTCCCGGCTACGAGACCGCCCGCCATCTCGGCGCCAAGGCGATCTTCGTCGAGCGCGACCCCGGCGGTCCCTTCACCCTGCGCCGCGGCTTCTCGATCCCCGCCGGCACCCGCGCGGTCATCGTCGAGGACATCGTCACGACCGGGCTCTCGGCCCGGGAATGCCTCGCCTCCCTCACGGACGAGGCCGGCGAGGTGGTCGGCGCAGCCTGCCTGATCGACCGCTCGGGTGGGCGCGGCGAGATCGGTCTGCCGCTCCTTTCGCTCGTCACCCTCGACATCCCGACCTATTCCCCCGATGCCCTGCCGCCGGAACTCGCGGCGATCCCGCCGGTCAAGCCGGGCAGCCGCGCGCTGCCGAAGCCGTGACCCCTCTCACGGATCGTCGCGCCGGTCCGGCCTCTGGTCGGCATGCCTGCGACACGTCGAGGCGTCGGCGGGATCTGAAAATCAGTTTTCCACTCCACGCAGCCTTCGTCGCAAAGCGCCTGCTGCGCCGTCGTGTTCGAAGGAGAGTGTTCGAGGGTTGGGCGCTTTGTGAAGTTGAGTTAACCTGAGGTAAATATTTTCATATAGAAGTTGATCGCTTGCCTGTGTCGCAACTATTGCGGCAGTGCCGAAAATCCTAAAGTGTTCTTTCCAGCGTACGGCATGATCTTGCGATCCCGCCGCTAACACTCTGGTTCGATCTGGGCCCGTGCTTGACAGGATAGGTTGGCTCCGTCACGAAAGACGGATAGGGCCGTCGCCTGTGCGGGTGCGCTCGCTTCGCGCCCGTTTGAGCCGCTCCCGTTTGAGGCGGCCACAAACCCTCCGAACACAAGCGCGCCTGCACGAACGAAGGCTGCTAGCGTTGGATGGTTCGGTTTTGCACGGGTCCGTGCAGAACCCGGATCTTCGATTTCATGAACCGCTTCTATTCCTAAATTGGCAAGAGCAGTTTCTTTCAGCTTCAAAATACGGATCATTCAATGCCCGATAAGCAACGCACCGCGATTTTCATCGACGGTGCAAACCTGTACGCCACCACGAAGGCGCTCGGTTTCGACATCGATTACAAGCGGCTTCTCAAGGATTTCCAGAACCGCGATAATCTGATCAGGGCGTTCTATTATACTGCCATGATCGAAGACCAAGAGTATTCTTCGATCCGTCCGCTGATCGACTGGCTCGATTACAATGGTTACCGCGTGGTGACCAAGCCTGTGAAGGAGTTCACCGACTCCGCCGGGCGCCGCAAGATCAAGGGCAACATGGATATCGAGCTCGCGATCGACGCGCTCGAACTCGCCCCCTACATCGATCACATGGTTCTGTTCTCCGGCGACGGCGATTTCCGCTCCCTGGTGGAGGCGATCCAGCGCCGGGGCGTGCGCGTCTCCGTGGTCTCGACCATCCAGACGCAGCCCGCGATGATCGCCGACGACCTGCGCCGTCAGGCGGACGAGTTCGTCGATCTTGCCCATCTCGCGGCCCGCATCGGGCGCGATCCGAGCGAGCGGCCCGTCCGTGCACCCGGCGAGGGGCCGCGCCGCGATTTCGCCGAGCGGGCACCGCGTTCCAATCCCGGCCTGGAAAGCCGCTACGGCATCCGTCCCGGTGCCTCCGAGGAAGAGCCGGAGGGCTGAGCGGGACACCGCTGCCCCGATCGCGATGACGGGAGAATGACCCTCACCGTCATTGCGAGGCGAAGCCGTGGCGACCCAGAGCGCCGTGCCATCCGGAAAGGTCGCGCGCCTGGATCGCTTCGCACGCGCTCGCGATGACGGTGGCGCAGGCTTGAGCCTCCAACCAAACCCGGAACGGTCTCAGCCCTTGTCCCGCATCAGCCGGGCCTTGTCGCGCTCCCAGTCGCGCTGCTTGACGCTCTCGCGCTTGTCGTGGAGCTGCTTGCCCTTGCCGAGCCCTAGCTCGACCTTCGCCCGGCCCTTGTCGTTGAAGTAGATCTTCAGCGGGATCACCGTGTAGCCCTGGCGCTGGGTCGCGCCGATCAGCTTGTTGATCTGGCGCCGGTGCAGCAGCAGGCGGCGGGGCCGCTTGGTGTCGTGGTTGAAGCGGTTCGCCTCGAGGTATTCCGGAATGTAGGCGTTGAACAGCATCAGGTCGTTGCCCGACGGCCCGGCATAGGATTCGCCGATCGTCGCCTTGCCGCCGCGCAGGGATTTCACCTCGGTGCCGGTCAGCGCGATGCCGGCCTCGAACGTGTCCTCGATCGTGTAGTGGTAGCGGGCGGAGCGGTTGTCGGCGACGACGCGCCGGCCGGGTTCGGGTTTGGGTGCCATTCGTCTTCAGGTTCGCGGTCGGGCGGCGGCTCCTCGATATGGGGACCGCCGCGGGCTCCGGCGAGGCTTCTCGCCGGATCTCCTCGGATCGGGCCGGCGCTAGATCAAGCCGGCATGCGCCAGCGCGGCGTCGACCGCCCGGCGGCAGCCCTCGGTCGCCGGCACCAGCGGCAGGCGCACCTCCTCCGACATCAGCCCGAGGCGCGAGAGCGCGTACTTGGCCGGCACCGGGTTCGATTCGTAGAACATCTGCACGTGCAGCGGCATCAGCCGGTCCTGGATCGCGAGCGCCTTGGCGTAGTCGCCCTTGAGCGTCGCCTCCTGAAGGTCGGCGCAGAGCCGGGGCGCGACATTCGAGACCACGGAGATGCAGCCGACGCCGCCATGGGCGTTGAAGCCGAGCGCCGTCGCATCTTCGCCAGAAAGCTGGATGAAGTCTTCTCCCAAAGCCTGCCGCTGGAGGCTGACGCGGTCGATCTTGGCCGTGGCATCCTTCACGCCGGCGATGTTCTTCAATTCGAACAGGCGCTTCATGGTGTCGACGCTCATGTCGACCACGGAGCGGCCGGGAATGTTGTAGATGATGATCGGGATGCCGACGGCGTCGTTCACCGCCTTGAAGTGGGCGTACATCCCCTCCTGCGTCGGCTTGTTGTAGTAGGGCGTGACGGTGAGCACCGCATCTGCCCCGACGCTCTCGGCATGACGCGCCCGCGCGACGGCCTCTCGCGTCGAGTTCGAGCCGGCGCCTGCGATCACCGGCACACGGCCGGCGGCTTCCGCGACGCAAACCTCGACGACGCGGTCGTGCTCGATGTGGCTCAGCGTCGGGCTCTCGCCCGTGGTGCCGGTCGGCACCAGCGCGTGGGTGCCCTGCTCGATCTGCCAGTTCACGAATTTCCGGAAGGCCGATTCGTCGAACTCACCGTCGCGGAAGGGGGTCGCGAGCGCGGTCATCGAGCCGCGAAGGCGGGCGTGCGTATCGGTCATCCTGGCGTTCCCGGCCGTTCTTCTTGCCTGCGTCTGGCACGTCCCGGCGGCCTCGGCCGCAGGCGGGACGGGCGAGACATAGGCCCTCCCCCGTCCGCGCGCAAACGCTTCGCTTGCGCAGTTAATGCCATCTTAACGGACTTGGGCCGAGCTTAAGGCTTGGCCTCCGAGTCGGGGTGTCTGATGACCAAGGCGTTGCCCGCCCGCTCCCTGCCCCTCCTCCTCGGGCTCGCATTGTCCGGCAGCGCGATGCTGGCCGGGCCCGGCGCCGCCATCGAGCCGCGCAACCCGCAGCCGGCTTCGGCGCCCGCCGCCCCGGCGAGCGACGCCACCGCCCCCGCCGCCCGGGTGAACGACGCCCAGAGCCCCGCCGCCGACCCGGTCGCCGCCGATGCGTTGCGCCTCGATCCGAGCGCGAGCGAGGCCGCCGCTGACACCCCGCTGCCGGCGGCCGCCGCGGCCTACGCCTCGACCGAGGGCGATGCTGCGGTCGCCTTCCCGCTGCCCGATGCGGGCGTCTCGCCCGCCGCCCCCTCCCCCGAGGTGCCCGACCCGGGCCGGCCGGTCGTCTCCGGGCAGACCGATCTCGGACAGCTGCGTCAGGCGATCGATCTCTACCGCAAGGGCAAGGCCACCGACGGCGACCGGCTCGCCGAGACCTTCACGGACCCGGCCGCCCGGGCGCTGCTCGAATGGGTGGCGATCCGTGCCGGCGCCGCGATCAGCTTCGAGCGGGTCGTCGCCTTCACCCGGAGCAATCCCGACTGGCCGGCGGGCCCGCTGCTGCGGCGGCGCGCCGAGGAGCGGCTGCTCTCCGAGAAGAAGAGCCCGGCCGTGGTGCGGGCCTACTTCGCCAGCGCCAAGCCCCAGAGCGCTCCCGGCAAGTTCGCCCTGGCGCTGGCCCTGCGCGCCGACGGGCTCGACGCGGACGCGACCGACCTCGTGCGCGACCTGTGGCGGGAGGAGAGCTTCGGGCGCAGCCTGGAAGCCAAGGTCACGGACGCCTTCCCCGGCCTGCTCACCGTGGTCGATCACCGCTACCGGATGGAGCGCGCCCTCTTGAAGGAGGATTGGGTCACGGCCGCCCGCGCCGCGGACTATGCCGGCGGCTCCTATGGCAGCCTTGTGCGCGCCCGCCGCGCCGTACAGGGCAAGAAGGGGGGCGCCTCGGCGCTCGCCGCGGTGCCGCCGTCGCTGCGCAACGATTCCTCCTACCTGCTCTCGCGGGCGCAGTTCTTCCGCCGTGCCGACAAGACCGAGGAGGCGGCCAAGGTCCTGCTCGCCGCGCCCACCAACCCCGACGTCATCGTGGACGGGGACACGTGGTGGGTCGAGCGCCGCATCGTCGCCCGCAAGCTGATGGATGCGGGCGATGCCAAGACCGCCTACGCCGTGAGCGCCGCCCATTCCGCGCGGCTGGCTGAGAAGCGCATCGAGGCCGAGTTCCACGCCGGCTGGATCGCCCTGCGCTTCATGGCCGATCCGGCCGCGGCCGAGCGGCACTTCGCCCAGGCCGCGTCCGTCGCCGAGACGCCGATCTCGCTGGCGCGCGCCGCCTACTGGCAGGGCCGCGCAGCCGAGGCTGCGGGCAAGGCCGCCGAGGCCAAGGGCTTCTACGAGCGCGCCGCGCTCCAGCCCATCGCCTATTACGGCCAGCTCGCCCGCGCCCGGCTCGGCCAGCACAGCCTGCCCCTGCGCCAGGCGGCGGTGCTGAGTTCGACGGCCCGGGCCGCCTTCGACGATCGGCTGTTCGTGCGCGGCCTGAAGCTGCTCGCCGCGGCCTCGCTGAAGGAACTGGCCCTGCCGCTCTACATCGACGCGGCCCGCTTCCTCACCGACGAGGCACAGGTCAACGCGCTCGGCGAGGCGGCGGTGGAGGCGCGCGACGCGCGGGCGCTGGTGGCCATCGGCAAGCTCGCCACGCAGCGCGGGCTGGCGCTCGACACCCACGCCTACCCCACCCTCGGCATCCCCGATTACGAGACCTTCACGGCGGTGCCGCAGGTCGAGCGGGCGATGGTGTTCGCCATCGCGCGGCAGGAGAGCCAGTTCGATCCCCGCGCCCAGTCCGGCGTCGGCGCGCGCGGCCTGATGCAGATGATGCCGGCGACCGCCCAGCGGACGGCCAAGCGCGTCTCGACGGGCTACGACACCGACCGGCTCACCAGCGATCCCGCCTACAACGCCCGCCTCGGCCAGGCCCATCTCGGTGAGCTGATGGAGGACTGGAAGGGCTCCTACATCCTTGCCTTCGCCTCCTACAACGCGGGCGGCGGCAACGTGAAGAAGTGGGTCGATGCCTACGGTGACCCGCGCCGGCCCGATGTCGATCCGATCGACTGGGTGGAGCGCATCCCCTTCACCGAGACGCGCAACTACGTGCAGCGGGTGATGGAGAACCTGCAGGTCTACCGCAATCGGCTGGACGGCAAGAGCGCGCTGATGATCGAGCGCGACTTTGCCCGCGGCGTCCGCGCCGCCGTGAGCGCGGAGGCGCAGCCGGTCAGGCCTTAGGCGCCTTCCGCCGCGTAGTGGCGGCGGATCATCCCCTCGACATGGGGCAGCAGGCTCGGCGCGCCGCGCTCGACCACGGGAAGGTAGCGGGCGAGCACCTGTGCCAGCGTGAGACCGTTCTCGGCCCAGGTTCCGCCGCCGGTCAGCGTGTTGAGCAGCAGCGGCTGGAGCCGGTCGAGCATCTTGGCAAAACGCGCCTCGGCGGTCTCGACGGCCTCGAATTCCCGCCACAGCGCCAGGAAGCGGTCCCGCTGCGGGTCGGGGAGCAGCCCGAAGATGCGGTCGGCGGCCGCGGCCTCGATGAAGGCCAGGGCGGCGGCGTCGTAATGGCCGTGGATCGGCACGTCGCCGGCATCGATCTCGACGATGTCGTGCAGGAGCAGCATCGTCACGACCCGCCCGAGATCGATCCCCGGCGCGTGCTCGCCGAGCACGAGGGCGAACATCGCGAGATGCCAGGAATGCTCGGCCGAGTTCTCCCGCCGCCCCTCCCCGATTGTCCGGTTCTGCCGCAGCACGGCCTTGAGCCCGTCGATCTCGGCCAGGAAAGCGAATTGGCGCCTCAAGCCGTCCACGTCGCCCGTCGTGTCGTCCATGCCGAAGATCCCCTGATCGCGCGCCTGCCGCGGAACGGTTGAAGCCTTCCGCGCCGCCGGGCAAGCTGCCGCATCGGCGGCGTCCAACCGGCGACTTGCCCACAGGCACGGTCCCGCCGCTCTGGATCGTGCGGCGGGCACGGATATGGTTGCGCCCGCCATGCCCCCCACGGACACGCCCGCCGATCTCACTCTACGCGCCATCGAGGCCCGCTTCGTCGCGCGGGCGACTGAATCGGATGCGGGCGAGCGCGTCATCGCCGAGTTCTGCGAGGAACTGGTGGCGGCCGGTCTTCCGCTCTGGCGGCTCAGCTTGGCCGTGCCGGTCATCGATCCCCAATTCCGCGGCGCCAGCATCGCGTGGCGGCGCGGAGACGGCGTAGAGGTGTTCACCACGCTCCACGGCCCCGAGGGGGAGGATACGTATCTTCGCAGCCCCGTCGGTTGGCTGCACGCGGCCGGCGGCAGCTTCGTCGGCTGGCAACTGGAAGGCCCGGACGCCTTCCCGGACCTGCCGCTCCTGACCGAGCTGAGGCAGGCCGGCGCCACCGAGTACCGGCTCCATCTGGCCGCCTTCGATCCGGGCACGGCGCTCGAAGGCGTCGGCATCTCGTTCGCCACCGACCGGGTCGGCGGCTTCAGCGAATCGGAGCGGGCGATGCTGGCCGGGCTGGTGCCCGTCATCGCCCTCGTCACGGCCAAGTTCAGCCTCTCGCACACCATGCGCGAGATGCTCGGCACCTATCTCGGGCCCGCCACGGGCGCCCGGGTGCTGGCCGGCGAGATGCGGCGCGGACAGAGCGCGGTGGTTCACGCCGCGATCCTGCTCGCGGACCTGCGCGGCTTCACCGCCCTGGCGGATCGCGACGACCCGCTGAAGGTCGTGGGCTGGCTCGACGAGCATTTCGACGCGCTCGGCGATCCCGTCCAGCGCCACGGCGGCGAGATCTCGAAGTTCCTCGGAGACGGCTTCCTGGCGGTGTTTCCGGTGGCGGAGCCGGACGCCCTCGCCTGCCCCGCCTGCGCGGGAGCGCTCGGCGCGGCGCGGGAGGCGCTGACGCGGAACGCGGCCCTGAACCTCGCCCGCCGCCGCCGGGGCCTGCCGGGCCTGGAGGCCGACATCGTGCTCCATTACGGGCGCGTGGTCTCCGGCAATGTCGGCACCGACCGCCGCCTCGACTTCACGGTGATCGGCCGGGCGGTCAACGAGGCGAGCCGGATCGAGCGGCTCTGCGACGAGCTCGGCCGCTCGCTGCTCCTCTCGGAGGCCTTCGCCCGGCGCTGCGGCACGCCCGTAGTTCCGGTCGGCGAGTTCTCCCTGCGCGGCGTCGGGCGGGCGCAGCGGATCTGGGGACTCGCGGACGAGGCGGACGCGCCGCCCGGGTCAGGTCCGGCGCAGGGCGAGGCGGCCGAGTCCGCCGAGGACGCAGCCCACGAGATAGGCTCCTAGGATCAGCGCCCCGCTCTCGAGCCACAGGCCCCCGCGGCCCGGCACCGTGCCCGTCGCGGCCAGCCCGGCCAGGGCGGCGAGCCCGAGGAACAGCAGGCCGGCGCCGAGGCGGGCGGGGCGGCTGCGGGGCAAGCCGGTCAGGGCACCGACGACGAGGCCGAGTGCCAGGCTTGCGGTCAGCTCCGGCCAGAGCGATGTGGCGAGCGGAATCACGAGCGCAGGCTGAGGCCGATTCCCCGCCGGTCCGGGAGCGGAGCGGCATCCGCCGGGGCGGCGGCCCGGTCCAGCGGCACGCCCGCCTTCTGGAGGTAATCGAGCACGGCCAGCGCCCGCGCCCGCGCGAGATCGGAGCCGGTCTCGGCCTTGGCAGCCTCGCTCGATTCGGGCTTGGCGGCGTCGGTTTTGCCTTCGCTCTCGCCCTTGGCGTCCTTCTGGCCGCTCTCGTCCTTGGCTGCGGTGGCCGCCGGCTTGCCGGCCGGCTTGGCTTTGCGGTCCTTGGCAGATTTCGCCGGCGGCTTCGGCGCCGTTTCCTTCGCCGCCTCGTCGGCGACCGGATCGGGCCGCGCTTCCAGCTTGGCGCCGGGCGGGTCGAGATGGCCGACGACCTCGAGGCGTTCACCCGGACAGGCTCGGGCGAGTGCTGCCACGGCGTCGAGCACGGGATAGAATTCGGGCGCCAGGGCCGCGCTGCCCGGCGCAAAGCGCAGGGGCTGCGCCGTGCGCTCGGCGAGGCGGCGTCCGCATTCCCGCGGATCGGTCGCCGCGATCGGCGTCTCGCCCGAGGTGACCGCGACCGATGTGCTCCAGCCCGCCGGCACCGCCTGCGGCAGCGAGCGGTTCAGGCGGGCGGCACTCTTGGGATAGAGGCTGGTGCCGGTCAGGCGCAGGCCGGTGCCGGTGAGCGTCAACTCTCCGCTCGCCAGCGTCGAGAGCGGGTCGATGCCCGCCGCGGCCGCCGCCGCGAGGCCGGCCGGCGCCCCGTCGGCGAGCCGGGTGCGGTCGTGGATCGTCTCGCGGAAGAATCGCGGGCTCAGCCGGGCCAGCAGGACCTCCCGGGTCGCCCGATCGGGAAGATGTCCGCTCAGGGTGACGCTGTCGGCGCCGCGCCGGATGCGCAGGACGTAGGGCACGATCGGCCGGGCGGTGAGCGCGACCCGGCCCGCCGCGACTCCTGCGGGCCGCCCGTCGCGCATCAGCGCCTCGACCTCGCCGACCGCGCCGGCATCGAGGGCGTTGCCCTCGACCGTGGCGGTCCCGGCCTCGAAGGCGACGCGGCCCTCGTGCAGCAGCCCGGCGAGCCGGAGCACGAAGCGGGTGAGTGCGGTGCCGTCGATGCCGGGGGGCAGGCCGCGGGCGTCGCGCATCCGGTCGTCGATCGCCGCGCCCTCCGCGGCCTCCGCTGCGGCGGCGCGAATCTCCTCGCGGGCGGTTCCGGAGGCGACGTAACCGTTCAGCTCCAGGCTGCCGTCCGTCCGGCGTGAAACGGCGAATCGGAAATCCTCGACCGTCGGCGGCAGGATCTCGACCGTGCCGAGGCTGTAGCCCTGGGGCGGGTTGGCGAGCGCCGTGCGCAGGGCATCGTAGGCGGCCAGACTCGCCGCCTCGCCGCGGATCGAGATGACGGTGTCGTTGAGGGTGGCGACGGCGCCGGTGGTGAGATCCTGCAGCCGCTCGACCGCGAAGGCGGCCGCGTCGGGGAAGTCCCGCGGCGCACCCCGGGCGGCCCGGGCCCGGTCGTCCAGGGACGCCGCGCGCGGCAGGGCCGGCTTCAGGCGCTGGGCCAATTCGAAGGCGCCGACCTCGGCCGGGCGGCTGCCCTTGGCTTCGAGGCGGTCGGCGGCCGGACGCTCCACGGACCAGACGAAGGGCGAGACCTCCTCGATCACGCCGGTGCGGTCGGTCAGCCGGCGCCGGCCCTCGATCCGGGCGAGCCGGTCAAGTGCGGCGTCGCGCTGGGCTGCCTCGGGCGCCTCGCCCGCGGCGATCAAGTCGCGGCCCTCGACCGAGACGCGCAGCCAGGGCTCGGGCTGGCCCTCGCCGGTCGCGGCGACGATCTCCGCCGCCTGCCGCTGCAGGCTCTCGGAGAGACGCGGCGTGCCGAGATGCGCCGCGGCGCCGATCAGGGCGAGGACGGGAAGGCCGGCGATCCAGCCGAGGCGGACCAGGCGGCGCGCGGGCGGTCGGGGCGGTGCGGAGTGGGACGATGGAGTGGACAAGGAGACGCGACCTCGCTCGGCCCGCAGAAGACCGCGCCATCGGGGCGCTTTGAAGGCCGCCGGGCGGTCTTGCCGACCCCCTCATACCGGGACCATCCGCGCCGTCCGAGACCGCCACGGAGCGGGCGAAGTCCGGTCCGTTCGGGGCCCTGCGCATAAAAAACCCCGGCCTCGCGGCCGGGGTCTGGAAGGTGTCGGTCGTTGGTGGTCTCCGCACCCGGCGGAAGACCGGTCGTTTGGAACGGCAGGTGCGAGACCTGCCGTATCACGTCTTAGAAGTCGCGCTGCACCCGGAAGCGGGCCTGGAACACGTCCTGGCTGCTGACGGTGCGGGTCGGGATCTGGTTGGCGCCGGTGCCGGTGAAGCCACCCTTGTCGCCGTCGGAGACGCGGCCGCTCTTGACGCCCGTCCGGATGTACTGGCCCTCGACACCGATATCGAGATCCTTGACCGGCGACCAGATCAGGCTCGCGCCGGTGACGACTTGGTAGGTGTCGCGCAGCGACTGGCTGAGGTTATAGCCGAGGCCGTTGGTGAGGTAGGAGGGCGGCGCGATCGTCGACGGGCTGCCGACGATGGCGTTGGCCTGGCTGGTGGCCTGGCGGGCACCCTCGGAGAACCAGATCTCGCCGTAGCTGCCGTAGAAGGCCGAGCGCCATTCCGGCGACCAGTAGTGGAGGTACGAGGCCACCGCCGTGAAGCTGTTGGAGAGCTCCAGCCGGCCCGTCAGCGGGTTCACGATCGCGTCGGCGAGGTACTGGTTGAAGGGGTTGCCGGCATAGACCGAGGCGTTGCTGAGGTAGCCGGCGGTGAAGCGGTTGATGCCGGTGTAGAACGAGGCACCCTCGCCGTACGAACCCTGGAGGTAGATGCCATCGCCCGGGGCGATGAAGGGCAGGTTGAACTTCACGCCACCCTGAACCGCCCAGCCGTACTCGGTCTGGCCGACGCCGCTGATGCCGCGCGCGGCCAGCAGAGCCTGGGTTCCTGCGGCGCTGATGGTGCCGAGACCTGCGGCGGAGAGCGTGTTGAGGAAGCCGCCGGTGTTGATCTCGCGCACGGCGGCGGAGAGCTGAGCCGAACCCCACGGAGCGTCGTAGCGCAGCGAGCCGACGAAGTCGGGCAGGCGCGAGCGCTGCACGGCGTCGATGAAGGCAACCGAGGTGGCGTTGCCGATGGCGTCGGTGCTGAGGATGATCGGGGTCGGAGCGGTGGTGAGGACCTGCGAGAGGGCACCCGCGCCCGCGCCCGCCGCCGCCGCCGGGACGGAGTCGGAGTAGATCGGGTTCTTGCGGTAGTTCGGGTCTTCCATCGAGATCGTCGCGGACCAGCCCTCACCGAACTTCTGCGTGTAGGCGAGCAGGTTGGTGGACGGCAGATCGGAGCCCAGCGAGGAGCCGATGATCTCGTAGTCGTGGGCGTAGAAGTCGTAGAACGAGGAGGCGCGACCGGCGGTCAGGCCGGCGAACTGCACGAACGCCTTGTCGACGTTGATGAAGTTCTGGATGCGGCCGAACGCGTCCTGGCCGGTGCCGGAGAAGGCGTTGCCGCTGCGCAGGTTCGTGCCGGAGGAGATCTTGGTGTTGCCCGTGCGGCTGGCGGCGTCGAGGCGCAGGAAGGCGCGCAGGGTGCCGTAGCCGGTCTGGGTGCGGGCGTCGAAGTTGAAGCGCGCCAGGCCGATGAAGCCCGAGAGGTCGCCGCCGCCGACAACGCGACGGTTGTCGCTGCCGATGTAGCCGTACTCGGCACGGGCGCGGCCCGAGACGCGCAGGCAGGTGTCGGTGCCGGGGATGTAGAAGAAGCCAGCGCCGTAGGCGGTGCAGACCCGGACGTACTCGATCGGAACGGCCTTCTTAACCGGCAGGTCGGCGGCCTGAGCCCCACCCGCGATGGTCAGCCCTGCCGCCGATCCGAGGAGAAGGCTCTTGACGAGCTTCATGATGAACCCTCCAGAAGTTTCGAGACCCGTGAGACCGGACTTGTTTTGGAGGAGCGCTCACCGTCCCGTGCGCGGCCCAACCCGTCCTGTGTCTCCTGGTGCCCGGGCCGCCCCGCGGTGGGGTCGGTCAGGCTCGCGGCGGGGTTGCCCGTCCGCAGCGGCACCATGGGCGAGCGTTGCCGTACGGGCAACAGAGATGACTGTCTTTGGGGCGTTACAAAGAGGCTTCGACGGCAGCTGTTGCAGCGTCGCAACTTAATCCGGCCCGCCGGGAAAATGTTTTCCCCATAATGAGCCGGTTAAAGACCGGCTTTGCCCGGAGATCTGCATCGAGATCGGCGAGACGGGGCTCAACCTTCCGCCGCCTCGCGCAGCATCTCCAGCGTCAACCAGCGCTCCTCGGCCGCCGCGAGTTCCGTCTCCGCAGCGCCCAGCATCGCGGTGGCCTTCTGGAACCGGCCCGCGTCGCGACCGTAGAGGCCGGGATCGGACAGCACCTCGCGCAGCTTGGCGATGCCTGCCTCGAGCTCGGCCATGCGGCCCGGCAGCGTCTTCAGTTCGTGCTGCTCCTTGAAGCCGAGCTTGGTTCGGCTCGCGGCCGGCGCCGCCCGGGCGGACTTCTCCCGCGGCTCGGCCCGATCACGGGAGGGCTTGCTCTCCTTCGAATCGCTGCGTGCCTCCACCCCGCGCCCGCGCTGGGCCAGCATGTCGGAATAGCCGCCGGCATACTCGACCCAGCGCCCCTCCCCCTCGCTCACCAGCACGCTGCCGGCCACGCGGTCGAGGAAGTCGCGGTCGTGGCTCACCAGGATCAGGGTGCCCGCGTAGTCGCCCAGCATCTCCTGCAGCAGGTCGAGGGTTTCGAGGTCGAGGTCGTTGGTCGGCTCGTCGAGCACGAGCAGGTTCGAGGCCTGGGCGAGCGCCCGGGCGATCAGGAGGCGGTTGCGCTCGCCGCCGGAGAGCACGCTCACGGGCGTGCGCGCCTGCTCGGGGGTGAACAGGAAGTCCTTCAGATAGCCGATCACGTGGCGGCTGCGCCCGCCCACCGTGACGCTGTCGCCGCGCCCGCCGGTGAGCACCTCCGTCACGGTGGCGCTCGGCTCCAGCACGGCGCGGGCCTGATCGAGATGGACCATGTTGAGGCCGGTGCCGAGGCGCATCTCGCCCGAATCGGGCGCGAGCGCACCGGTGAGCAGGTTGATGAGCGTGGTCTTGCCGGCCCCGTTCGGGCCGACGATGCCGAGCCGGTCGCCGCGCAGGACGCGCAGGGTCAGGTCGTTGACGATCCGGCGCTCGCCGTAGGATTTCGAGACCTGGCGCGCCTCCGCAATCAGCGTGCCCGAGGCCTCGCCCTCGGAAGCCGACAGCACCGCCTGCCCCACGGGGCGCCGGTGCTCGCGGCTCTTCTTGCGAAGATCCTGAAGGTCCGAGAGGCGGCGCACGTTGCGCTTGCGCCGGGCGGTGACGCCGTAGCGCAGCCAGTGCTCCTCGTCGGCGATCTTGCGGTCGAGCTTGTGCTTGTCCCGCTCCTCCTCCTCGAAGAAGGCGTCGCGCCACGCCTCGAAGCTGGAAAAACCCTGCTCGATCCGCCGCGTCACACCCCGGTCGAGCCAGACGGTGGCCCGCGAGAGGGCCGAGAGGAAGCGGCGGTCGTGGCTGATGAGGACCAGCGCCGAGCGCGTGCGCTTCAATTCCGTCTCGAGCCACTCGATGGCGGGAAGGTCGAGATGGTTGGTGGGCTCGTCGAGCAGCAGGATGTCGGGCTCGGGCGCCAGCGCCTGGGCGAGCGCGGTCCGGCGCCCCTCGCCGCCGGAGAGCCGGCGGGGATCCTCGGTGCCGTCGAGGCCGAGGCTCTCCAGCAGGTAGCGGGCGCGATGGGCGTCGTCGCCGGGTGCGAGGCCGGCCTCCACGAAGGCGAGCGTGGTCTCGAACCCTGAAAAATCCGGTTCCTGGGCGAGGTAGCGGATCGTGGTGCCGGGCTGGACGAAGCGCACGGCGCGGTCCGGCTCGACGAGGCCGGCGGCGATGCGCATCAGGGTGGACTTGCCCGAGCCGTTGCGGCCGACGAGGCAGGTGCGTTCACCCGGCGCGATGGTCAGGTCCGCCCGCTCGATCAGCGGGGTACCGCCGAAGGTGAGTGCGACGTCCTGGAGGGTGAGAAGGGGTGTGACGGCCATGGCGGGCTTATGGCAGCCGCCGGGGTCGGGAACAATCGAAGCGGGGGCCTTGGATGGCCCCCGCCTTTCGGATCGTCAGGCGATCGGGTTGGCCGGGCCTGTCGGCGTCGAATCCGGCATGCCGGGGCTCTCGACCGGAATCTCTGTCGGCGTCTCGCCCGGCGCTTCGGCGGGCGTCCCACCGGGGATCTCCGGGCCGGGGCCGGGCTCGGGCACCTGCGGCGCGTCGGGCGTGGCGGGGCCGGGGCTCGGGGTTTCCGGTCCGGGCACGGGGGATTCCGGAATCTGTCCGGGATTGGCCATGGAGACGCACCTCGCTGGCGGCGGCCACCGTGCCGCCGCCCCTCGCCAACGGAGGCTGCCGCGCGGGGTTCCCGCTACTTCTTGGTCAGGAGGAGATTGTTGCCTTCCTTGCCGACGATCTTCTGGATCTTCTGGGCGAACATCGAGAGCAGCAGCGGCATCCGCACCTCGACGCGCACGATGTCCTGGCCGACGTCGATCTGGCCGTCCACGGTCTGGGCGAGCGCGGTGACGGAATAGTCGAGGCGGTCGCCGGTCCAGTTCAGCGCATTGATGGTGATGCCGCTCCTGCCCAGGGCGTCGCGAACCTTCACGGTGCCCTCGTCGATCCGCCGCCGGGCCTCCTCGCGGCCGAGTTCATGCGGAATCTCGACCACCATCGGCTTCGCCATCGTACGCCCTCTGTTCATCGCACGCGGCCCGAGGCGGTTGCCGCCCCGGGCCTTCATCGACCGTAAGATGATTATGGGAAGGGCTCGGTTCCCCGGCAACGTCTCCGTGCCATCCAGGATCTGAGTGTCGTGCGCTTCAGCGCACGACGTTGCCGGGGCCTGCGCGTTGCGCGCTTCAGCGCACCACGTTGAGCGAGACGTAGCTCGTGCCCGACATGCCGATGGCGCGGGCGGAGCCGCGAGCAAGGTCGATCACACGGCCGCCGACGAAGGGACCCCGGTCGTTGATGCGCACCACCACGGAGCGGCCGTTGGCGCGGTTCGTCACGCGCACGCGGGTGCCGAAGGGCAGGTGGCGGTGAGCGGCGGTGTATCCGTTCGGGTTGAACCGCTCGCCGTTGGCCGTCTTGCGGCCGCTTCCGTACCAGGAGGCTTGGCCGCTCTGGGCCTGGGCGGGCAGCGCGACGAACGCGCCGATGACGGTGGCGAGGCAGACGGCAACGGACCGGTTGGTGACCTTCATCGTGGATCGCATTCCCTTGTTTTTTGCGATGCGTTGAGCGCCGCGGAAAATGAGCCCGATCTCGGCCAAAATAAGACGTTGATTTCGGCGCCCGGCCGTTGCTCCACAGAAGACTATCGGTCGCGGTTTCCTGCCCGCTGGCCGTGGGAAGAACTGAATACTTGCGACTGCATCGTGCAGCTAAGGCGATCAATGCTCATAACTTGTCGCGCAAGCATTCGTGGGCGTCGGCGCGGCGCACGGATAAGCCTTGACAGAGCTTCCCGGCCGGCTGCCCGAGGCGCGACGCAGGTTTGCATTTGATGCATGGATGGGCCCGGCAAAAACTGCCGCCCCATATCGAGACGCAGGGCTCGTGCGTGGGCAAACCCGGCCTTTACCGTGATCGGGGCATGGTCCGGTTGTCAGTCGCGTAACCGGTGTTTGCCATGGCTTCCCCGCGTACCGCGGTCGTCGGCGCCACCGCCCGGAATCAAGTCTCGCGTACCGGGCGGATCGCGTCGGCGCCGCGGATGGGTCTTGCACCCTCCGTTCAGCGTCTCCCCAACACCCTTCCCCTCGACGAAATCCTGATCGGCGACTGTATCGCCGCCATGGACCGTCTGCCGGCGGAAAGCGTCGACTGCGTCTTCGCCGACCCGCCCTACAATCTCCAGCTCGGCGAGGCGGGCCTGACCCGTCCCGACCAGAGCGTGGTCGACGCCGTCGACGACGACTGGGACAAGTTCTCCAGCTTTTCCGCCTACGACGACTTCACCCGTGCCTGGCTCAAGGCCGCGCGCCGTGTGATGAAGCCGAATGCGACCCTGTGGGTGATCGGCTCGTACCACAACATCTTCCGGGTCGGGAGCGCGTTGCAGGATCTCGGTTACTGGATCCTGAACGACATCGTCTGGCGCAAGGCCAACCCGATGCCGAACTTCCGCGGCAAGCGCTTCACCAACGCCCACGAGACCCTGATCTGGGCCTCGCGCTCGCCTCAGGCCAAGTACACCTTCCACTACGACGCCCTGAAGGCTGGCAACGAAGACCTTCAGATGCGCTCCGACTGGTTCATCCCGCTCTGCACGGGCGAGGAAAGGCTGAAGGACGAGGCGGGCCGCAAGGTTCACCCGACCCAGAAGCCGGAGGCTCTGCTCGCCCGCACGCTGCTGGCAGCCACCAATCCGGGCGACGTGGTGCTCGATCCCTTCTTCGGCACCGGCACGACCGGCGCGGTGGCGAGGCGGCTCGGCCGCCACTTCATCGGTTGCGAGCGCGACGCGACCTACGCCGCGGCGGCGCACGCCCGGATCGCGGGCATCGAGACGCTGTCGGCGGCCTCGCTCGCACTCGCGACGCCGAAGCGGGCCGAGCCGCGCATCCCCTTCCTCAGCGTCGTCGAGGCGGGCCTGGTCCGCCCCGGCGAGAGCCTCACCGACGAGCGCCGCCGTTTCCGGGCGACCGTGCGCCCCGACGGCCAGCTCAGCGTCGGGCCGGCCATGGGCTCGATCCACAAGGTCGGCGCCCTGGTGCAGGGTCTGCCCGCCTGCAACGGCTGGACGTTCTGGCACGCGGAGCGCGGCGGGAAACTCGTCTGCATCGACGAGTATCGCAGCGAGATGCGGGCGCGGATCGACGCGTAGTTTTTCTCTGGGTTTCGAAAGGACGAGTCCTTTCGCGGGTGCAGGGCCGTGCCCTGCATCTTCGCCGACTACCGCGTTCGAACCGGCTTGGGCGCCTTCTTGACGATCCGCGCCAGATCCGAGGGCCGCGACGAGGCGGGCTTCGGGATCGGCCCGCGCCGGGGCGGCGGCTCGGGCTCCGGCATCGTGGCGAGATCGGGCTCCCGGACCGGAGTCGCCGTCGGCGCAGGGACAGGCACCGGGCCGGCGAGTGCGTGGGCCAGCACCTTCTTCATGGCGCCCGGCAGGGGCTCGGCGTCGAGCGCGTCCCGGGGCGTGAAGCGCATGCCCTCCGGTGCCCGGGTCTCCGCGGCGACGCGGGCGAGGAACACCGTCAGTTCGAGCGGAAAATGCGTGAAGCCGTGCTTCACCACGCCGGGCAGGCGCTTCCAGCGGGCGTCGAGGGGCGCGTCGAGCAGGCCCTTGGCCGGATCGTAATCGGGCAGCCAAGCGCTGGTCGGCGGCTCGGCCATGGAGCCGAGCAGCCCTTCCGCCGGCCGCGTGCGCAGCAGAATCGCCCCGTCGCCGGCCCGAATGGCCACGAACGCCGCGCCCCTGCGCAAAATCCCCTTCTCCTTCTTCACCTTGCGCGGAAACGTCTCCTGCAGACCCTCGGCCCGGGCGCGGCAGGGCGCCATCCAGGGGCAGAGCGCGCAAGCGGGACGCTTGGGCGTGCAGAGCGTCGCGCCGAGATCCATCAGCGCCTGCGCGAAATCGCCGGGCCGGTCGCGCGGCACGATCCCTTGCGTGAACAGGCGGATGGGCGCGCGGGCGGCCGGCAGCGGCGTCTCGATGGCGTGCAGGCGGCTCATCACCCGCTCGACATTGCCGTCGACCGCCGCCGCCGGCCGGTCGAAGGCGATGGCCGCGATGGCGCCGGCCGTGTAGGCGCCGACTCCCGGCAGCTTGCGCAAGCCCTCCTCGGTGTCGGGAAAGGCGCCGGCTGCCGCGACCAGCTTCGCGCAGGCGTGCAGGTTCCGGGCACGCGAGTAGTATCCGAGGCCCGCCCAGGCCGACATCACCGCCTCCTCGGGCGCGGCGGCGAGCGCCGTCACGTCGGGAAACAGTCGCAGGAATTTCTCGAAGTAGGGCTTCACCGCCGTGACGGTGGTCTGCTGCAGCATCACCTCCGAGAGCCAGACCCGGTACGGGTCGGGCTGCTCGCCCGGAAGCGCCCGCCAGGGCAGCGCGCGGCGGTGGCGGTCGTACCAGACGAGGAGGTCTGCGGCCGAGGCGGCGTGCGCGGGCATGGCCTGTCCATAGCGGCCCCGCGCGGGCGGAAAAAGCGGTTCGATCCGGCCGACCCTTGAGAAAAGTCGAGGTGTGCTGTCGGCTCCACGGCGGACGGTGCGTCCTTGATCGGCAAACCCGGAGAAGGAGCAGGATATGGCTTACGTCGACGGATTCGTGCTGGCCGTGCCGCGGTCGAATCTTGACGCCTACCGGCAGGTCGCCCAGACCGCCGCGGAGGTGTGGCGGGAATACGGGGCGCTCGCGGTGGTCGAGGCGGTCGGCGACGACGTGCCTTTGGGCGAACGCACCTCGTTTCCCCGCGCGGTCCAGGCGAAGGAGGACGAGGTCGTCGTATTCTCCTGGATCCTGCACGCCTCGCGGCAGGCCCGCGACGAGACCAACGCCCGGGTGATGAAGGACCCGCGCATGGCCTGCACGCCGGAGACGATGCCGTTCGACGGCAAGCGCCTGATCTTCGGCGGGTTCGAGACCCTGGTCGAGGCCTGACCCCGGTTTGGGGGTTACTTCCGACTGGTCGTCCCCCGTCCTTGCGAGGCCGGTGGCCTGCTTGGTCCGACTCCCGCGCGGGCCGCATTTCGGGTAGTCTGGCGCGGTGGGAGGCGCCTGCCGCGCGCCGCCCGGTGTCCGGGGTGCCGATGGCGCGCGTCAAACCGTTGAGCGAACTGATCGAAGGCTGCATCGGCCCGGCTTTCGCCGCGCAGGGCTTTGCCTCCTCCGACATCCTCGCCGTCTGGCCCGACATCGTGGGCGCGCGCCTCGCCGATGCCTGCCAGCCGGTGAAGCTCGAATGGCCCCGTCGCGCCCGCCGCGACGCGGAAGGGCGACCCGAGCCCGGAACCCTCGTGGTGCGGGTGGAGGGCGCCTTCGCCCTCGAACTCCAGCACCTCGCGCCGATCGTGATCCAGCGCGTCAACGCGCATTACGGCTGGGCCTGCATCGGCAAGATCGTCCTGCGCCAGGACCGGTTGCACCGCACCGCCCGGCGCCAGCCGCCGCGCGCCCTCGATCCGGCCCGGCGCGGCGAGGTGGCGCTCGCCGTCGCGCGCATCGAGGAGGACCGTCTGCGCGACGCCCTCGACCGGCTCGGCGTCGCCGTGGTGGCGGCCGGGCCGCGCTAGCCGCTTCGTTCCGTCCGAATGCCGGCGAGCGGCGCCCGGGACAACGCGTCGGGCTGAGGTCCGGGGGCGTGCCTGCCGCGCGGCGCCGTGATAAGCGGCTCTCGAGACACGCCGTGCGGCGACGCGTCCGGCGGTCGGACGGAGCCGTTCCGTCCTATTCTGAGCGTCATCGGGCCGTGGGTGGCCCGCCAACGGAGCCCGTCCCAGCCATGATCACCCGGCGCGACGCCCTGAAGATGACCGGCCTCGCCATCGGCGCGGCCGCCCTGCTGCCCCGGTTTTCCGCCGAGGCGCTGGCGCAATCGGCCGACGCGGCCGCCCTCCTCCAGCCCGGTCCCCTCGGCGACGTCTGGCTCGGCCCGGCGGACGCCAAGGTCACGATCATCGAGTACGCCTCGATGACCTGCTCCCACTGCGCGCATTTCCACGCCACGACCTGGCCGGTGCTCAAGGAGCGCTACATCGACACGGGCAAGGTCCGCTTCACCCTGCGTGAATTCCCGCTCGATCCGCTCGCCACCGCCGCCTTCATGCTGGCGCGCTGCGACGGCGAGGCGAAGTACTATCCCATCACCGATCTGCTCTTCGACCAGCAGGCGAACTGGGCCTTCGTGCGCAAGCCGCAATCGCCCGTGGACGCGCTGGAGCAACTGCTGCGTCAGGCCGGCTTCTCGAAGGAGAAGTTCGAGGCCTGTCTCAAGGATCAGAAGACCTACGCCGCCATCAACGCGGTGAAGACCCGGGGCCTCGAAACCCTCAAGGTCGAATCGACGCCGACCTTCTTCATCAATGGCGAGAAGCGCGCGGGCGCTCTCTCGATCGAAGAGATCGAGAAGATCATCAAGCCGATCTTGGGCGCCTGATCGCGGGCGTCCGGGCAGCCCCGCAGAAGGCCGTGGAAAAGCAAGAAATCTTATGATTTATCAATGCTTTAATGAGCGGCCGGGTCGCCTTGACACTCAAGGTTGGCGAAACTATGGTGCGCCGCGCCGAGGGGGCCTGTCGTTTCCCTCCGCTCCCGACGACGTCTGGGGTCGCCCGTGAGCGGCGGCCCGACGGAGCCCGGGGGCGGGCCGGAAAAGGCGCCCGCCGAAGGCGATCTCTCCGCGAGGCTCAAACGTCTCGAGACGCAGCTCGAGGGAAAGCGGCCCAAAGCCGCTTCCGGCGAAGCTGCGCGCACCGGCACGTCCGGCGGGTCAGCCCCGCTCGGTCAGGCCATGCGTCTCTCGACCGAGTTCATCGCGGGCGTGATCGCCGGTGGAATCCTCGGCTACATCGCCGATCATCTTCTGGGGACCAAGCCCTGGGGAATGATCGTACTGCTGATGCTGGGCTTCGTGACGGGGATCTACAACGTCATGCGGATCAGCGGCTTCAGCGGCAACAAAGCGGGAAAAGATCGCCGGTAAGGGTCCTCAAGCGGCCTCTAGGGTCTTGAGACTCGCCCGGCATCGTGTAAGGGCGACGCGCGAGAGGGGAGCCGCCTGGCTCCACGCGCGACACAATAAGGGGCGGAAGCGGGCACATGGCGGTCAGTATCGACCCGATCCACCAGTTCGAGCTGCAGCCGCTCGTCTCGCTGGGTCACATCGGCAACCAGCAGCTCGCGTTCACGCAATCGGCTCTCTACATGTTCGCCGCGGTGGGCATCATCGCGCTGCTGACCATCGTGGCGACCTCCGGCCGCGCGGTCGTTCCGGGCCGCCTGCAGGCGCTGGCCGAGACGCTCTACGAGTTCATCGCGGACACGGTGCACCAAGCCACCGGCGCGGACGGCAAGCGCTTCCTGCCGCTGGTCTTCTCGCTCTTCATGTTCGTGCTCATCCTGAACCTGCTCGGGATGATCCCCTACGCCTTCGCCGTCACCAGCCACCTCATCGTCACCTTCGGCCTCGCGCTGGTGGTGATCCTGACCGTGGTGATCTACGGCGTGGCCAAGCACGGCACCCACTTCCTCGGCGTCTTCGTGCCGTCGGGCGTGCCCAAGCCGCTGCTCCTCATCATGGTGCCGATCGAGATCGTGTCGTTCCTGTCGCGTCCGATCAGCCTCTCGGTCCGTCTCTTCGCCAACATCCTGGCCGGCCACATCGCGCTGAAGATCTTCGCCTTCTTCGTGGTCCAGCTCCTGGTTGCCGGCGCCTGGGGCGTGCTCTCGCCCCTGCCGCTCGCGCTCACCATCGCGCTGACGGCCCTCGAGTTCCTCGTCGCGGCCCTCCAGGCTTACGTCTTCGCGACGCTGACGGCGGTCTATCTCGCCGACGCCCTCCACCCCGGCCACTGATCCTTCCCGGCCGGACCCTTCCGCCCTAACGAACCCCGTTCGAACTTCAGGAGTGTTTCATGGATCCCGTCGCTGCGAAGTACATCGGCGCCGGCCTCGCCTGCCTCGGCATGGCGGGCGCCAGCATCGGCCTCGGCAACCTGTTCGGCCAGTTCTACGCGGGCGCCCTGCGCAACCCGTCGGCCGCCGACAGCCAGCGCACCAACCTGCTGCTGGGCTTCGCGCTCACCGAGGCGCTGGGCATCTTCTCGCTGCTCGTCGCCCTGCTGCTCCTCTTCGCCGTCTGACGTTTCCGGGGGAGCGCGGGCCGGCCCAGGGTTTTTCGCCCACCGGGTCCGCCTCGCGCTCCCCCGCTCGTTGATCCGGCCGCTCCGCCCGCGGAGCCGGCCTTCCGACGTCACCGGACAGGGCCATGGCCGAGCAGAAGAATCCCCTCACGACTCCCTCTCCGAACGCGGACACGACGATCGTTCCGCCCGGAAGCCCCCATACCCATACCGAGCAGCCCTCCGGCGGCCACGGCGGTGCCTTCCCGCCCTTCGAGAGCCACACCTTCCTCTCGCAGCTGATCTGGCTCGCGCTGGCCTTCGGCCTGCTCTACTACCTCATGTCCAAGGTCGCGCTGCCGCGCATCGAGGCGATCCTCGGTGAGCGCTCCAACCGCCTCTCGTCCGATCTCGGCGAGGCGCAGCGCATGAAGACCGAGGCCGATGCCGCGGGCGCCGCCTACGAGCAATCGCTGCGCGAGGCCCAGGCCAAGGCGCAGGGCATCGCCCAGGACACCCGGAACGCGCTCTCCGCGGAAGCCGACGCCAAGCGCAAGGCCCTCGAGGCCGAGCTGAACCAGCGCCTGGCTGCTTCCGACGCGACGCTTCGTGCCCGCACGACCGAGGCCATGGGCAATGTCCGCTCGATCGCCGGCGAGACCGCCTCCGCGATCGTCGAGCGCCTGACCGGTCAGGCGCCCGATCAGGCGACCCTGAACCGCGCCCTCGACGCGATGCCCGCGACCCACTGATCCGGCGGGCCGGCCCCGCGCCGGCCCCGCTCTTCCGTTCCGACCCCGTCCCGGCATGCCGGGCGCAAGGCCGACCAAGGGTTTGAGACCGACATGTTGTTGACCGCCGAATTCTGGGTCGCCGTCGCCTTCGTGGCGTTCCTGGTCATCGTCTGGCGGGTCGGTGGCTTCTCGATGATGACCAACGGGCTCGACAACCGCGCCAAGCGCGTGCGCCACGAGCTCGACGAGGCGCGCCGCCTGCGTGAGGAGGCCGCCGCCGTCCTCGCCGACTACAAGCGCCGCCGCACCGAGGCCGAGCGCGAGGCCGAGGCCATCGTCGCGGGCGCCCGTCAGGACGCCGAGCGGGCCGCTGCCGAGGGCCAGACCCGCCTCAACGAGTTCGTGGCCCGTCGCACCAGGTCCGCCGAGGCCAAGATCGCCCAGGCCGAAGCGACCGCCACCGCGCAGGTGCGCGCCGCCGCCGCCGACGCTGCCGTCAAGGTTTCCGAGACGATCCTGCGGGAGCGCCTTCAGGGTGCCGCCGCCCAGGATCTCGTCCGCGCCAGCCTCGGCGACGTGAAGAGCCGCCTGCAGGCCTGACCGGCGGAAGCTCGAGCCGATCCTTGCCGCCTTTGCGCAAGGATCGGGCGCGAACGCACAAGCCTCGTCCGGCCTTCCGCCTAAGCTCGGTCGAGCGGGGCGCGGCCGACGATCCGCCGACTTGATCGGCACTGCGACACCCGGTCCCATACCGGGTGTTTTCGTTTGTTGAAGATCTTGCGGGCGTTCTTGACCTGCCTGCGCCGCAGCAGATCGGGTTCGTATCTTCAAAAATTTTGAAGGGCGGCAAAAAAATGCCTGTGCTTGGCCTGTCCTTCCGCGGCGTGTAGTAATCCTGCCTGAAAAACACCCCCGTGTACGTCAGCGGGAGAACGGGTGGGTTTGCCCGTAAACAACGAAAAGAGGCTACGCTCATGAGCGCCGGAACCGCGTCCGACACCACCGACCTCGACACCTTCTTCTCCGCTCACCTCGCCGAGACGGATCCCGAGATCGCCCGTGCCATCTCGCAGGAGCTGGGCCGCCAGCAGCACGAGATCGAGCTGATCGCCTCCGAGAACATCGTCTCGCGCGCGGTGCTCGAGGCTCAGGGCTCGGTGCTGACCAACAAGTACGCGGAAGGCTATCCGGGCCGGCGCTACTACGGCGGCTGCCAGTTCGTGGACATCGCCGAGGAACTCGCCATCGACCGGGCCAAGCGCCTGTTCGGCTGCGGCTTCGCCAACGTGCAGCCCAATTCCGGCTCCCAGGCGAACCAGGGCGTGTTCATGGCCCTGATGCAGCCGGGCGACACCTTCCTCGGCCTCGACCTCGCCGCGGGCGGCCACCTCACTCACGGCGCGCCTCCGAACGTCTCGGGCAAGTGGTTCAAGCCGGTCTCCTACACCGTGCGCCGCGAAGACCAGCGCATCGACATGGAGCAGGTCGAGCGCCTCGCCCAGGAGCATAAGCCGAAGGTGATCATCGCCGGCGGCTCGGGCTACCCGCGCCACTGGGACTTCGCCAAGTTCCGCGAGATCGCCGATTCCGTGGGCGCCTTCTTCTTCGTCGACATGGCCCACTTCGCCGGCCTCGTCGCCGCGGGTCTGCACCCCTCGCCGTTCCCGCACGCGCACGTGGCCACCACCACGACGCACAAGACCCTGCGCGGCCCGCGCGGCGGCATGATCCTGACGAACGACGAGGCCCTGGCCAAGAAGTTCAACTCGGCGATCTTCCCCGGCCTCCAGGGCGGCCCGCTGATGCACGTCATCGCCGCCAAGGCGGTGGCCTTCGGCGAGGCGCTCAAGCCCGAGTTCAAGATCTACGCCAAGCAGGTGATCGACAACGCCAAGGCGCTGGCCGACACCATCATCTCGGGCGGCTACGACATCACCTCGGGCGGCACCGACAACCACCTGATGCTGGTCGATCTCCAGCGGAAGGGCCTCACCGGCAAGGCGGCCGAGGCGGCGCTCTCGCGGGCCGACATCACCTGCAACAAGAACGGCGTGCCGTTCGACCCGCAGAAGCCCACCGTCACCTCCGGCATCCGCCTCGGCACCCCGGCCAGCACCACCCGCGGCTTCGGCGTCGCCGAGTTCAAGCAGGTCGGCTCGCTGATCGTGGAAGTGCTCGATGGCGTCGCCGAGAAGGGCGAGGGCGGCGATGCGGCCGTCGAGGCCGCGGTCAAGGAAAAGGTCCACGCCCTGACCGACCGCTTCCCGATCTACAGCTAAGCCTCACCACGACGTTCACCGGCCCGGATACGGGCCGGTGCGGCCGCGGATCCTCGGGATCCGCGGCCTTTTCTTTGTCAGCAATCGGCTCGCGGGTCGCCATCGGCGCCGCCTCCGGCCGAGCCCGGAGCGGTCGCCCGGTTGCGGCGGAGCCGGCCCGACCGTCCGGCGCCGCTCGCCCTCGCCGGACGGCTCGCCCGTTCTGGCATTTGATCGCCGGCTGGGGCAGAGGAGAGGCGAAGCGGCCCGGCCGGGCCTTCGGGACGAGGTGGTGAGCGCGCGATGCGGTGTCCGTTCTGCGGGGGGCCCGACACGCAGGTGAAGGATTCGCGGCCGAGCGAGGATTCCGCCGCGATCCGCCGCCGCCGCGTCTGCCCGGATTGCGGGGGACGCTTCACCACCTTCGAGCGGGTGCAGCTGCGCGAACTCGTCGTGCTCAAGCGCTCGGGCAAGCGCGTACCCTTCGACCGCGACAAGCTGCAGCGCTCCGTCGACGTGGCCCTGCGCAAGCGCCCGGTCGACCCCGAGCGGATCGACCGGCTGGTCAGCGGCGTCACCCGCCGGCTCGAGAGCGGCGGCGAGGGCGAGGTCACCAGCGAGGCCATCGGCGAGGCGGTGATGGAGGGCCTCAAAGGCCTCGACGACGTGGCCTATGTCCGCTTCGCCTCCGTCTACAAGAATTTCCGCGAGGCGCAGGACTTCCAGGATCTGCTCGGCACTCTCGGCGGCCGGCTCGACGGCGAGGTCGCATCGATCGGGGAACCGGAGGCCGCGCCCCCTCCCCCCGAGGAGGCCGTGAAGCCGCGCCGCAGGCCGGCCCGGCCCCGCACGTGACGGGCGCAGCCGTGGACGCCGCCGCGCAGGCCGCGCTCGACCGACGCGCCATGCGCCTCGCCCTGGCGCTGGGCCGGCGCAATCTCGGCCGGACTTGGCCGAACCCGAGCGTCGGCGCCGTGGTGGTGGCGCAAGGCCGCGTCGTCGGTCAGGCGGTGACCGCACCGGGCGGGCGCCCGCATGCGGAGCCGCTGGCGCTGGCCATGGCCGGTGCGGCGGCCCGCGGCGCGACCCTCTACGTCACCCTGGAACCCTGCTCGCATCACGGCCACACCCCGCCCTGCACCGATGCGACGGTCGCCGCCGGCGTCAGCCGCGTGGTCACTGCCATCGAGGATCTCGACCCGCGTGTGGCCGGGCGCGGCCATGCGCAGCTCCGTGCGGCCGGCATCACCGTGGAGACCGGCCTCCTGCGCGAGGAGGCGGCCCGCGACCATCGCGGCCATTTCACCCGCATGAAGCGGGGGCGCCCGAGCCTGCATCTCAAGCTCGCCCGGACCCGCGACGGCTTCGCCGCCCCCGCGACCGGCGAGCGCCTGAAGATCACGGGGGAGATCGCGGACGGGGCGGTGCATCTCTGGCGCGCGCATGCCGACGCCATCATGGTCGGCATCGGCACCGCCCGGGCGGACGACCCCTCGCTGACGGTGCGGCTGCCGGGGCTCGCCGAGCGCTCGCCGGTTCGGATCGTCCTCGACTCGACGCTGCGCCTCAACCCTGCCAGCCACCTCGTGCGAGGCGCCCGCGACCTGCCGACCCTGGTGCTAACCGGGCGCGGCGCGCCCGCCCATGCCCGGCGGATGCTCGCCTCCTTCGGCGTCGAGGTCGCCGCCGTTCCCACCGACGGGCAGGGCCGGATCGATCTGCCCGCCGCCCTCGCGGCGCTCGCCGAGCGCGGGCTGACCCGGATCTGCAGCGAGGGCGGCCCGGCGCTTGCCGATGCGCTCGCCGCGCACGATCTCATCGATGCCTGCACGCTCATCACCGGCCCGGCCGTCCTGGGCGAGGCGGGCGGGCTGCCCGCGGTCGGGCCGAACCTCGCCCGCCGCCTGGCCGACGGCACCCTGGCCGAGATCGAGGCGCGGCCGCTCGGCCCCGACACGATGCTTACCTACGAGAGGATCTGACATGTTCACCGGGCTCGTCACCGATGTCGGCCGGGTCGTCTCGATCGAGGGCGGCGAGCGCCTGCGCCGGATCGTCATCGAGAGCGCCTACGATCCCGCCGGGATCGCGCTCGGCGCCTCGATCGCCTGCTCCGGCCCCTGCCTCACCGCCGTCGCAGTCGAGCCGCACGGCACGGGCTGCCGCTTCGCCGTGGACGCCGCCGCCGAGACGCTGGCCCGTACCACGGTCGGCGACTGGCGCGAGGGCTCGCGGGTCAACCTCGAACGCTCGCTGAAGATCGGCGACGAACTCGGCGGCCACCTCGTCACCGGCCATGTCGACGGCGTCGCCGAGATCCTCGCCCGCGAGACGATGACGGGGGAGGACAATCCCTGGGGCGCGAGCGAGCGCTTCACCCTGCGGGCCCCGGCCGCTCTGGCCGGCTTCATCGCCGAGAAAGGCTCGGTCTGCCTCGACGGCACCTCGCTGACCGTCAATTCGGTCTCCGGGGCCGATTTCTCGGTGCTGCTGATCCCGCACAGCCTCTCGGCGACGACCTGGGAGGAGCGCCGCGCGGGCGACCGGATCAACCTCGAAGTCGATCTGCTGGCCCGCTACGCCGCGCGCCTCGCCGAGGCGCGCGGGTTGATGCAGGGCTGAAGTGCGAAACGCCTACCTGCCGTCGTAGGAAGCGGCGAGGCTGTTCAGAATCGCGTTCGTCTGCGCATCGTAGGTCTTGTCGCCCGCGGGCGAGGCCCAGTAGCTCACGAGCAGGGAGCGCAAGCCATCGGCCTTGGGCACGACCGAGAGGTAGCGTAGCACGGTCGGCTTGCCCTCGTAGGTCGCGGGATACTCGGTGACCTTGAGGACGTAGGTCGGGAAGTCGACCTCCTTCGACTGCCCTTCGCCCGTCACCTTCACGCCCTGTTCCTTGAAATAGGCGTTGTGCTCGCCGAGCAGGGCCGTGAACTGCGCGGGCTTGTAGCTCTCGAACCAAAGATAGACTTCGTCGTCGGCCGTCCGTGCCTGGATGCCGCGATCGATCGTGGTGACCTTCCACGAGGCCGGGATGTCGACCGCGATCGGCCGATCCCCGGGCACGACGGTGACCTTCTTGGCCAGGGCGGCACTGCCGGTCATCAGCAGGAGTGCGAGCGCTGCACCGGCCAGGATTCTGGGCGAACAGGTCGTCATGACGGTCTCCACATGCCCGCTCATCGAGACGGCCGCCGCCAGCTTTGCTGTCACGCCTGCGGTCCGGCAATGAGCGACCGTCCCAGATCAATCGAAAGGCGCGGGACGAGCCGATGAACAGCGCCGAAATCCGATTTTCGCGTCTTCCTGCGGGTCGCAGGGCGGCCCTCGATCGCCTCGGGAGACACCTGCGCGTCCGCCACGCGTGCGATGTGGGGGGCGTCCAATCATGACATCCGCCGCGATTCGTGGCCGGTTCGTCGATCAAGAGCGACCGGCAGGACGCCCGGCGACGGCGGGGCTGCGCGTGGTGCTTGTGGAGCCCGCGGCACTTGGGCTAACCCTCCGGCCCGCCCCAACATCCGCGCACTCGCTCCGGAACGGCACAGGCATGGTATCCCAGAACCGGAACGCGGACGCGCCGAAGAGCATCCTGGAGAGCCTCGCCGGCACGCGCGTGCTGGTGGTGGAGGCGCGCTACTACGACGACATCGCCGACGAATTGCTCGCGGGTGCCCGCGCGGCGATCGAAGCGGTCGGCGCCGAGGCGCGGGTCTTCACGGTGCCGGGCGCCCTGGAGATTCCCGCGGCCATCGCCATCCTGATGGAAGCCGGACGCAAGGCCGGCGGCCCCTACGACGCGGTGGTGGCGCTCGGCTGCGTCATCCGCGGCGAGACGGGGCATTACGACATCGTCGCGGGCGAGAGCGCCCGCGCGCTGATGGATCTCTCCGTCGCCGAGCACCTGCCGCTCGGCAACGGCATCCTCACCGTCGAGACCATGGAGCAGGCGCAGGCCCGCGCCCGGGTCTCCAAGATGAACAAGGGTGGCGGTGCGGCGGAGGCGGCGCTCAGCCTCCTCGCCATCAAGCGCGCCGCCAAGCTGGAACCCGCCCGATGAGCGAGCCCGCCGCCACACCGGCCAACACGCCGGCCCAATCGAAGCCGAACACCCGCACCGGGGCGCGTCTCGCCGTGGTGCAGGCGCTCTACGAGATGGAGATCTCGGACAAGGGCGTGATCGAGGCGCTGGCCGAGTTCGAGGCGCACTGGATCGGCCAGGAGATCGACGGCGTCGTCCACCCGCCGGCCGAGACCGCCTTCTTCCGCGACGTGCTGCGCGGCGCGGTCGAGGAGCAGCGCGCCATCGACCCGAAGCTCGACGCGGCGCTGGCCAAGGGCTGGCCGCTGCGCCGCCTGGAGGCCGTGCTGCGGGCGATCCTGCGCGCGGGCGCCTACGAGCTGATGTTCCGCCGCGACGTGCCGGCCCGCGCCGCGATCTCGCAATACGTCGATGTCGCCCACAGCTTCTACGGCGGCGACGAGCCCGGCATGGTCAACGCCGTGCTCGACCGGGTCGGCCGCGAGGTACGCTCCACCGAGTTCGGCATCCCGGCCGCGCCCCCGAAGAAGGGCTGAGGAGCATGGCGCGCGCGGGCGAGGAGGCGCTGATCGCGCGCTACTTCGCGCCGCTCGCCGGACCCGGCGCCGAGGGCCTGCGCGACGACGCCGCGAGCCTGACGCCGACGCCCGGCCATGACCTCGTGGTGACCGCCGACGCGATCGTGGCCGGCGTGCACTATTTCCCCGACGACCCGCCGGGCTCCATCGCCGTGAAGGCGCTCGGCGTGAACCTCTCGGATCTCGCCGCCAAGGGGGCGAGCCCGCGCGGCTTCCTGCTGACGCTGGCTCTTCCGGACGACTGGACCGAGGATTGGCTGGCCGCCTTCGCCGAAGGGCTCGGTGGGGCGAGCCGCGCCCATGGCTGCCCGCTCCTCGGCGGCGACACCGTGCGCTCCGGCGGCCCGGCGCTGATCGGCGTGACCGCCTTCGGCGAGGTGCCGGCGGGTGCGATGCTGCGACGGCAGGCGGCACGGGCCGGCGACCGGCTCTGCGTCAGCGGCAGCATCGGCGACGCCGCCCTCGGGCTCGCCCTGCATCTGACGCCCGACCCGGCGCTGGATCCCGTCCATGGCGGCGCCTTGCGCGAGCGCTACCTGCATCCGCGTCCGCGCCTGGCGCTCGTGCCCGCCCTGCGGCGGCACGCTCGCGCGGCCATGGACGTGTCGGACGGGCTCGCGGGCGACCTGGCAAAGATGTTCGCCGGCACCGGCCTGACCGCCCGGGTCGAGGCCGGCGCGGTGCCGCTCTCGCAGGCCGCGCGGGCGGCCGTCACCCTTGCGCCCGAACGCCTCGCCACGGCCCTGACCGGCGGGGACGATTACGAAATCCTCTGCGCGGTGGCGCCGGAACACCTCCCCGCCTTCATCGCCGAAGCGCGGGCGGCGGGCGTGCCGGCGGCGGAGATCGGCAGCGTCGAGGCGGGCGACGACCCGCCGCTCTTCCTCGACGGCGAGGGATGCGCCATGGATTTCGCACGGACCTCGTTCAGCCACTTCTGACGCCGGTTCCGGTTGATCGCTTCCGGATTTCGCCGCACTCCGTCATCGCGAGCGGATGGAAGCGATCCAGGACGCGGCCTCTCCGGAGGGTGCGGAGCCCTGGATTGCCACGGCTTCGCCTCGCAATGACGGCGAAGTCGGCCGCGTCATCATGCGCAGGCCGTACGGGACGCTTCGCGAGATCGCTCCCCAGGTGGAGCGGACGCGATCGGGCGCCGCCCTCCCGGCGATGGCGGCACGCCGACTAGACGCCCTCCGCCTCGATCCCGACCTGCCGCCGGCTCAGGGTCCAGACCCGCTCCTGCAGGGCCTCGTCCCGGCTGAGGGCGGAGGACGGCGTCTCGCGGCATTTCGCGAAGTAGCGCCCGCTCACGCCCTCCACTTCCGGCGCGGTGGCCACGTGGAGGGAGGTCTTGGCTCCGTCCTCCGGCGAGATCAGGAAGGGGCGGATCAGTCCCCAGGCGAAGCCGAGGACGCCGCTCGTGTTCTTGGCGAAGTCGCTCGCCACCACGCCCGGATGCACCGCGTTGACGGTGATGCCGCTGCCCGCGAGGCGCCGGGCCAGGGCGTAGGTGAAGAGGACGTTGCCGAGCTTGGCTTGGGCATAGGCCTTCATCGCGGCGTAGCGCCGCTCGCCCCCGAGATCGTCGAAGTCGATCCTGCCGCGCGTATGGGCGGCCGAGGCGAGGTTGACGATGCGGGCGCGGGGCGCGAGCCCCGCGTGCAATTCGTGCGTCAGCAGAACGTAGGCGAGGTGGTCGAGCGCCCAGGTCCGCTCGATCCCGTCCACCGTCGGGCTGCGCTCGCTGAAGATCGCGCCCGCATTGTTCACGAGGATGTCGAGCCTGGGGTAGCTTGCCCCTACCTCGCCCGCGAGGCGGCGGATCTCGGCCTGCGAGGAGAGGTCGGCGACGAAGACATCCGCCGCGCCGCCGGTTTCCCGGCGGATGCGCGCGGCGGAGGCCTCGGTCCGGCCAGGATCGCGCCCGACGAGGCCGACCCGCGCCCCGAGCCGCGCGAGCCCCAGGGCCGTCTCGGCGCCGATCCCGGAGGAGGCACCGGTGACGAGGGCGGTGCGGCCGTCGAGGCGCACCGGCTCAGAAGACCGCTTGGCCGACGGCGAGCGCGATCACCACGATGACGATGGCAAGCACGAGGAACAGGCCGAACAGGATGCGGGCGATGGAGCTCGCGCCGGAAGCGATGCCGGTGAAGCCGAGGGCACCCGCGACGAGCGAGATGACGAAGGCGATGGCGGCCCATTTGAGAAGCGTCATGACAGTTCACTCCGAAACGAAAGCGGAGCAATAACCACCCAGGGGCGGCGGCGTTCCGCCGCGGCCCATGGTTCAGGCGCCGGGCTCGGCCGCGCGGCGCACGAGCACCTCCGCCAAGGTGTGGTAGAGGCCGCCGCGGCAGACGGCCTTCGAGACCGCGTCCGCGATCAGCGCGGCCAGCATCAGCGGAATCATCATGGCGTGGTCCTGAGTCATCTCGGTGACGATGACGAAGGAGGTGAGCGGCGCCTGGAGCACCCCGGCGAGATAGGCCACCATGCCGATCAGCACGAGCGCGCCGACCGGAACGTGGGGCAGCAACAGGCTCGCCTCCGCCCCGAGGCCGGCGCCGACGGCGAGCGAGGGGGCGAACAGGCCGCCGGGGATGCCGCTGATCGAGGAGAGCACCGTGGCGAGGAATTTCAGCGGAGCGAAGTCCCAGCGCGGCGCCTCCGCGCCGTGGAGGATCGCCCGGGCCTCCTCGTAGCCGGTCCCGTAGACGGTGCCGCTGGAGGCGAGCCCGCACAGGGCGAGACCGAGGCCGCACAGCGCGGCGAAGAGGACGGCGTGACGGCCGACGAGGCGGCCCGCCCGGCCCGGCAGCCCCCGCGCGAAGACGATGACGATGCGGCTGAACAGCCCACCCGCGAGGCCTCCGGCGAGGCCGAGCACCGGCACCGCCAGCCAACCGGCGGTGAGGGTCAGCCGGGCATCGGTGGTGCCGAAATAGCTGTAGTCGCCGAGGATCGCGAGCGAGGTCAGGCCGGCCGCGACGATGGCGGCGACGATGAGCGCGCTTCCCCGGCTGTCATAGGCCCGCCCCAGCTCCTCGATGCCGAACACGATGCCGGCCAGCGGCGTGTTGAAGGCGGCGGCGACGCCGGCCGCGCCGCCCGCGAGCAGCAGGCCCCGCATCCGCTCGGGGCTGAGGCGGCCGAAGGCGGCCATGATCGCCGCGCCGACCTGCACGGTCGGGCCCTCGCGCCCGATCGAGGCCCCGCAGAGCAGGCCGAGGCACATCACGACGATCTTGCCCGCCGCGACCTTCAGGGAGATCAGGGCGTGCCGCGCCCCCGGATCGTCGAGGGCGCGGGCCGCGATGACCTGCGGGATGCCCGAGCCCTGCGCGTTCGGGAAGACGGTCCGGGCGAGCCATGCCGCCAGCGCGAACCCGGCCGGGCAGAGCAGCAGCGCCAGGGCCGGTGAGACGTGAAGCGCGTGGCGAAAGCCCTCCTGCGCCGCATCCGCCGCCTTGGCCATGAGGACCGCCGCCAAGCCGACGCAGACGCCGCCCGCCAGGAACAGGGTCCGTCGGCGCCAGGTGGTCCAGGCATCGGCGGAGGCGCCGCGCAGCCGGCGCAGGGCGGGTCTCGGGTCCGAGGGACGAAGCGGCATGGAGTCGGTGAGCTCGTGCGGACCGGGTGAGCGCATCCTGCCGGTCCGGCTCGGCAAGAGCCATGCCTGGGCGGGCGATGTCCCCGCGCCATTCGCCCTTCCCATGCCCGCTCCTGGCCGCACTGCAACAAATGGTCCCGGTTGCGAGACCATGGCGGATCTGCGCGTTTAGAAGGCTCCACGGCAACGCCGCCGGCCGGCCGCCTTCGGGCCTTCCGGAGGCGTTGCGACCGAGTGATGTCGATCCGGCGGATCGAGCGGGGAGACGGCATGGGGCGGCTGAGCACGGTTCCCGCGAGCGCGGTGGTTCTCGGCATCGCGGGGCTGATCCCGTTCGTGGGCTTCGCCGCCCTGTCGGTCAGCGGGTCCGATGGCGGGCTCGGCACGATCGGCCTGTCGCCCCGCACCATCCTCTCGGCCTACGGCGCGGTGATCGCCTCCTTCCTCGGCGGGATTCGCTGGGGGGCGGCGGCGGCACGGGAGGCGGGCTGGCGCGATTACGGGCTCGCGATCGTGCCCTCGCTGCTGGCCTGGGCGGCGCTCGCCGCCCCGCCGCCCTGGGATCTCTGGATCCTCGGCGCGCTCGTGCTGCTGTGGGGCATCGTCGATCAGGACCTTCCCCGCCGCGGCATGGTCCCGGTCTGGATGGGCCGGCTGCGGCTGGCCTTGTCGGGGATCGCCGGCCTCGCCCTGCTGGTCGCGGCGTAGCGGCGTCCCGCTCACGTCCGGCGGGCGATGACTTCCATGCAGGCGCGGTAGCGCTCGCTGACCCCGTACTCGCAAGGTTCGAAGCCGGTTTCCCGCAGGAGGTCGTAGAGGCGCCTGCGGCCGAAGTTGTGATAGTGCTCGATCTCTCCGTGATAGGGATTGGCCGCCATTCCGCGCCAGACGAAGGCGTCGGCGTTCGGCATCGAGACCAGCAGGGCGCCGCCCCGGCGCAGCAGACGCCGCGCCGCGGTCAGACCCGTGTTGGGGAACGGCATGTGCTCCAGCACGTCGGCGAGGCTGAGGACGTCGAACGGTTCGCTCGTCTCGAAATCTTCCATGAGCCTGCAATGGGCTTCGAAGCCGAGGCGTCTCAGCGTCGCCACCTCCTGCTCGCGCAGGTCGAGCCCCACGGCCTCGTAGCCGAACTCGTCGGCGGTAAGGACCAGGGCGGCGTTTCCGAACCCGACATCGAGCCAGCACCCCTCGCCGACATGGCGGGCGACCCGTTGAACCATCCGCGCGGCGATCCAGCGCGCCTGCTCGTAGCCCTCGCCGACTTGCTGGCCGGCATTCGATTCGCTGAAGATCAGCGCCAGGGCCGCGTCGTCGAAGTAGCCCTCGGCGAATTCGCGGCCGCAGACCGTGCATGCCATCCAGATCAGCTCGGCGGGCAACCCCGGCTTGTAGCGCGGATGCGCTGCGACGCTCGCGGCCCTGACCGGCTGAAACGCGGTGGACTCGCAGAGCGGACAGCCGGAATACTTCGTCCGCGAATGCTGAAGCATGTCCAACTGCCTCTCGACTGAAATGTCGTTCTGAAAAAAGTCACGTCGCCGAAGTCGGGCCGCCCGGAAGCGGGCGCCCGTCGTCCCACGCATCATACCGGAGATTGCACCCGGACGGATGCGTGGGGCGGCGTCGACGGCGATTTCTCGACGGTCCGGCTGTGCGTTCTGGGACGGTGCCGGTCGCAGCGCCCGCGGACGCGCCCGACGGGGTCAGTCCTTGCCCAGCATCGTCCGGCCGATGGCGAAGACGCGACCGTCGCCGAGCAGGTAGGCGGTGAAGCCCTTCGGAAAGAGCGGCTCGAAGGCGGCGTCCCGCACGTTAAGGCCGCCGGTATAGGCGCCGAAGGCCGGCATCACGAGGCGGCGGCCGTCACTCACGAAGCAGCGGCGGCGCACGGAGCGGCCGCGCATGCTGACCTTGCCGCACGGGTGCAGGTGGCCGGCGATCTCGCCTTCGCCGGCGCCCGCCAGGGGCTCGTGGCGCAGGGTGAGGCCGCCGAGGTCAAGCGTCTCGCAGTAGCGGCCGCCGACGCCCTCGCTCACCGCCGCGTCGTGGTTGCCGGCGATCCAGACCCAGTCGCGCCCCTCCTGCAACGCGGCGATCATGGCCCGGTCGCCGGGCTCCATGCGCTCGGGGCCGCGGGCATCGTGGAAGGAATCGCCCAGCGCGACCACGCGGGCCGGGTCGAGCCGCTGGATCACCTCGTGCAGAAGGCTCAGCGTCTCGCGGGTGTCGTAGGGCGGCAGGAACTGGCCGGAGCGGGCGGCAAAGGACGAACCCTTTTCCAAGTGGAGGTCCGACACCACCAGGGTGTGGTGCTCGGGCAGCCAGAGCGCGCCGCTGCGGTCGAGGCTCAGGGCCTCTCCGGCGAGCGCAAGGTCGGTGCCCTTCACGGTCTTCTCGAGTCTCTGGCCGAGTGCCAAGGTCGCATCCTCAAAACATCGCGGAGGAGGCGGCACGCCGCGTCAGCCGAGCGCCTCAAGCTAAGGCTTCTTGCAGCAGCTCGGCTTCGGCCTCGGCCAGGATCTCGTCGGCCCCCTCCCCGTAGACCCGCTCGCGCCCGATTTCGAGCATGACGGACACGGAGAGCGGCGAGACGCGGTCGAGCGCCCTGTGGGTGATTCGCCCCCGGATGCGCTTCAGCATCATGCCGAGGCGGGTCACGTCGAGGAGTCCGGTTGCCGCATCCTGGCGCGCGGCGCGCAGGAGCAGGTGGTCCGGCTGGTGGCGGCGCAGCACGTCGTAGATCAGGTCGGTCGAGATCGTGACCTGCCGGCCGGTCTTCTTATGGCCGGGAAAGCGCCGCTCGATCAGCCCGGCGATGACCGCGCATTGGCGGAAGGTGCGCTTCATCATCGCCGACTCGTCGAGCCACGCTTCGAGATCGTCGCCGAGCATGTCCTCGTCGAACAGCGCCTCCATGAAGCCGGGCGAGAGCGCGGCGCGCTCGCTGACATCCCGCGTGCACCAGATGGCGATGCCGTAATCGTTGGCGGCGAATCCCAGGGGGCGCATGCCGGCACGCTCCAGGCGCCGGGTCAGCAGCATCCCGAGCGTCTGGTGGGCAAGCCGCCCCTCGAAGGGGAATGCCGTCAGGTAATGGCGCCCCGCGCGCGGAAACGTCTCGACCAGGAGGTCGCGTTCGCCGGGCAGCGCCGAGTGCCGGCGCTGCTGGGCGAGGTAGTCCGAGAGCTGGCGCGGCAGCCGGTCCCACTCGAACGGGTCGGCGATGATCGCCCGCACCCGCGCGGCGAGGAAGGTCGAGAGCGGGAACTTCGAGCCGGCGTAGGAGGGAATGGCCGGATCGGTGCCGGGGCCGGCCCGCGTGACGAGGCATTCGTCCTCGGAGAGCCCTTCGAAGCGCAGCACCTCACCCGCGAACAGGAAGGTGTCGCCGGTCGTCAGCGTCTCGGCGAAATCCTCCTCGATCTCGCCGAGGGTGCGGCCGCCTTTGGGGAGCACGGTGCCGGGCTTGGCGCGCAGGCTGCGGGCCATGCGCACCTTGATATGCGTGGATTCGACGATGGTGCCGATGTTCATGCGGTATTGCTGCGCCACCCGGGCGTCGCGCACCCGCCACCTGCCGTCGGGCCCACGCAGGATCTTGGCGAAGCGCTCGTAGGCGCGGAGCGCATAGCCGCCGGTGGCGACGTAATCGACCACCGCCTCGAAATCTTCCCAGGACAGGCTCGCGTAGGGCGCGGCCGAGATGATCTCCTCGTAGAGTTCGAGCGGATCGAAGGCGTCGGCGCAGGCCATGCCGAGCACGTGCTGGGCGAGCACGTCGGGCGCGCCGAGGCGGGCGTCGGGCGTGTCCTGCGCGGCCTCCTCCACCGCGTCGAGGGCGGCGCGGCATTCCAGCATCTCGAAGCGGTTGCCGGGCACGAGATAGGCCTTGGACGGCTCGTCCATGCGGTGGTTGGCCCGGCCGATCCGCTGCATGATCCGGCTCGCGCCCTTCGGCGCGCCGAGATTGACGACGAGATCGACGTCGCCCCAGTCGATGCCGAGATCGAGCGTGGCGGTGCAGACGATGGCGCGGAGTTGCCCCGCCGCCATCGCCGCCTCGACTCGGCGGCGCTGCGTGGCGTCGAGCGAGCCGTGGTGCAGAGCGATGGGCAGGGTGTCGTCGTTGATGCGCCAAAGCTCCTGGAAGGTGTACTCCGCCTGGAGCCGGGTGTTGACGAAGACGAGCACCATGCGGTGCCCGCGGATCAGGTCGTAGATCGCCGGCATGGCGTGCCGGGCGGTGTGGCCGGAGAGCGGAAGCGTGCGCCCGATCTCGAGCATGTGCAGGTCGGGCTTGGCCCCGCCCCTCACCACGACGAGTTCGGCCATGGGCGCGACGTCGATCCCTTTGCCCTTCGCGGGAGCGAGCGGCTGAGGGGCCGGCTCCGCATCGTCCGGAAGCGGCTCTCCTCTCTCCGGACCCTTGCTCACGCGAGGGCTACCCTCCCCCGCAGAGGGGGGAGGGTTTTGTGACACGAGGTATTTTCGCAATTCGTCCGGCTCGCGCACCGTGGCCGAGAGACCGATGGCGCGGGCCTCCGGCGCCAGCCGCCGCAGCCGGGCGAGCGCGAGCGAGAGGAGATCGCCGCGCTTCGAGGTGACGAGCGCGTGCAGCTCATCCAGCACGATCGTCTTCAGCCCGGCGAAGAACGTCTCCGCCTCGCGGTGGGCGAGCAGCAGCGACAGCTGCTCGGGCGTGGTGAGCAGGATGTCCGGCGGGCGCTGGATCTGGCGGGCGCGCTTGTGCGCCGGGGTGTCGCCGGTGCGGGTCTCGACTGTCACCGGCAGAGCCATGCCGGCGACCGGCGCATCGAGATTGCGGGCGATGTCGACCGCGAGCGCCTTGAGCGGCGAGACGTAGAGGGTGTGAAGCCCCTTCGCCCTGCCTTTCCCACCGCCCGTCCGCTCGCTCAGCTCGACCAGGCTCGGCAGGAAGCCCGCCAACGTCTTGCCCGCCCCCGTGGGGGCGACGAGCAGCGCCGAGCGCCCGGCCCGTACGGTCGCGAGCAGTTCGAGCTGGTGCGGGCGGGGCGACCAGCCGCGCTCGGCGAACCACGCGGAGAAAGCCGGCGGGAGGTCTGGGGGCGGTGGCACCGGGATTAGCTAGGGCTTCGGCCGCCCGGCGTCACCGCGTCACGCCAGCGCCATCAGGAAGCGGTCGATCAGCTCCAGGGCCCGCTCGGTCAGTGCGCTGGGGTAGCGCACGAAGACGTGGCAGCCGCCCGCATAGACCGCGGTGTGGCCGCCGTTGTTGGCCGCCGCCCAGCGGGCCGACATGTAGAGCGTATCGTCGAGCAGCGGATCGGCGGTGCCGACGGTGAAGAGCGCGGGCGGCAGGCCCTTCAGGTCGGCGTAGAGCGGCGAGACGTCGGGGCGGCGCCGGTCGATGCCCTCGCGCACGTAGCCGTCGGCGAAGCGCTTGAGGTCGGTGGTGTTGATGACGAGGCGTTCCTCGCCCCACAGCCGCACGCTCGGCGTCAGGCCGAGATCGAAGAAACCGGCATTGAGGTTGGCGCCGCGGAAGGCGCGGGGAAGGCCGTGCCGGTCGCGCAGGCGCAGGAGCGTCATCACCGCGAGATGGGCGCCGACCGACTCGCCGCCGATGGTCAGCGCATGCACCCCGAGTTCCGCCTTGCCGGGGCCGGCGAGCCAGAGGGCGGCCGCCTCGCAATCCTCCAGCGCCGCCGGGTAGGGATGCTCCGGCGCCAGCCGGTACTCGACCGAGAGGCAGACGAAGTTGCAGGCGTCGGCGATGCGTTCCAGCCAGGGGTCCTGCTCGTCGGCCGCGCCCCAGACCCAGCCGCCGCGGTGGATGTGCAGGTAGGCGCCCCGCGGCTTGCCGTTGGGCCGGATCACGCGCAGCGCCAGCGGGCCGCCGGGACCCTCGATCACGAGCGTCTCGGCGCGGATGCTGCGCGGCATGGCCGGCGAGGCCTTCGTGCCCGCCCGGCGGCGCGCCCGCACCTCCTCGATCGGCAGCGTCCAGGGGTCGGCCTGCGCGGCGTGGGCGGCCACGATCTCCGCGTTGAGCGCTTTCGTCTCGGCATCGATCGTCGCCGGGTCGAACAGAGCGTGATCGATCATGGCCCTTCTCAGGTCGCGTGCGGTGAATGAAGGATGGTGAGGCGGAGCCCGTTGCAGCCCGCCATCTTGAGTGGAACGCCCGGGGATGCCATCTGGCTGCCATCCCGAACGGGTCGAATGCCGCCGATCGCGGGCGGTTTCGCACGAGTGTGGCCGGCAGGCAACGCCGTTGCGGTGCGGCCACGACGTCTTGAGCGCTCGGCCGGAATTGGCGAGGACACCGACGAAGATGATCGGCGATCACGACAGGCAACGCCGCGCCGCGCCCGACCACGGCGCCTATCCGGTCGAGCCGCGCTACGGCGAGCGCCGGCCCCGCTCCGGACTCAACCGCTTCCTCGGCGGCTCGCCGATGGCAGTGTTGGTGAAGCTCCTCTTCCTCTCCGTGCTCGTCGGGGCGGTGATGGCGATGTTCGGCCTCACGCCGGGCCTGCTGTTCTGGCAGTTCTACGATCTGACCCGCTCGCTGATTGACCTCGGGCTCGACACCTTCCACGATTTCGGCCGCTGGATCCTCGCCGGCGCGGCGGTGGTCGTGCCGATCTGGTTCATCGCCCGCCTGCTCACCGTCTCCCGCGACCGTTGAGGCGAAGCCGGGCCGGTGCCCGACGGAGGTGAGGCGCGACAAAGCGGCAGCTTAGAACCGTTCCCGATTGCCCCATCCTCGGGAACGGTTCTAAGACGATCCAAGAAAGAAGAAACCGCACCGAGGCGTGTCGTGCAGACCAACTTCGCTCCCGCGCAGCTCGCCGATCCCGCCATGGCGGCATCCGAGAAGATCCTGCGCACCTGCGTGCATTGCGGCTTCTGCACCGCGACCTGCCCGACCTACCTCCTGCTCGGCGACGAACTCGATTCACCGCGCGGCCGCATCTACCTGATCAAGGACATGCTGGAGGGCGGCAAGCCGGCCAGCCGCGAGGTGGTCAAGCACGTCGACCGCTGTCTCTCCTGCCTGTCCTGCATGACGACCTGCCCCTCGGGCGTGCACTACATGCACCTCGTCGATCACGCCCGCACCCATATCGAGAAGACCTACGAGCGGCCCCTCTCCGACCGGCTGCTGCGCGCGGTGCTGGCCCTCGTCCTGCCCTATCCGAACCGCTTCCGGCTGGCGCTGCTCGCGGCCAAGCTCGGCGCACCGTTCCGTCCGCTGGTCGCGCGGTTGCCGCGCGTCGGCAACCGACTCGCGGCGATGCTCGACCTCGCCCCCGCCCAGCTGCCGAACCGCAACCGCACCGACCGGCCCGGCACCTTCCCCGCCGACACCTCGGCGCAGGAAATTAGCGACCTGTTCCAGACCGGCGACGACGCCGCGCCGGCAAGAAAGCGCGGCCGGGTCGCGCTGCTGCGCGGCTGCGCCCAGAGCGTGCTGCGGCCGGATTTCAACGAGGCGGCGATCCGCCTGCTCAACCGTCACGGGGTCGAGGTGGTCCTGCCCAAGGGCGAGGGCTGCTGCGGCGCACTGACCCACCACATGGGCAAGGAAGAGAACGCCCACGGCCACGCCAAGCGCACGATCGACGCCTGGATCGCCGAGATGGACGGGCCGGGCCTCGACGCCATCGTCGTCACCGCCTCGGGCTGCGGCACGACGATCAAGGATTACGGTTTCATGTTCCGCGACGACCCGGCCTATGCCGAGAAGGCGGCGCGTGTCTCGGGCATCGCGCGGGACGTGACGGAGTACATGGCCGAGATCGGCCTGCTGCCGCCGGTGGAGGACACCGACCTCGTGGTCGCCTACCACTCCGCCTGCTCGATGCAGCACGGGCAGGCCATCCGCACCGAGCCCAAGAACCTCCTCAAGAAGGCCGGCTTCACGGTGAAGGATGTGCCCGAAGGTCACATCTGCTGCGGCTCGGCCGGAACCTACAACATCCTCCAGCCGGAGATCGCCGCCCGCCTGCGCGACCGCAAGGTGGCCAATATCGAGCGCGTGCGGCCCGACCTCATCGCCACCGGCAATATCGGCTGTGCCACCCAGATTGGGAAGGGAACCGACATCCCGATCGTGCATACGGTCGAGCTGCTGGATTGGGCGACCGGCGGCCCGCGGCCGGAGGCTTTGGCGAGCCTGCCGGCCAAAGCCGGCCCTGTCCCGGCACACGTTTAAGGTCAAGCTCGTTCTCGCCGCCATGCACAATTGTGTTGCGGCCCTTCCTTGACCTCGCTGCAGGTGCGAATTAGGCCCGCAACCAGCGTCGGCCCGAGATCGTTTGCAGCTTCATGACAGAGAACCCCGCAGATCAGCCCGTCGTCCTCTTGGTCGAAGATGACGGTCTGCTGCTGATGGAAGCGTCCGATACCCTGGCCGAGGCCGGGTTCAACGTCCTCGAAGCGCACCACGCCGACAAGGCGCTCACGGTGCTGGAAGGCCGCCCCGATGTCGGGGTGCTGATGACCGACGTCGACATGCCCATGGGCTCGATGGACGGCTTCGCCCTGGCCCGGCTCGTCGCCCATCGCTGGCCCGAAATCCCGGTGCTGATCGTCTCGGGCATGGGCACGCCCGGCCCCGGCGACATGCCGGAGGGCGCCCGCTTCATTCCCAAGCCCTACGCGCCGACCATGCTGGTGCGCACCCTGAAAGCCTGCCTCAAGCGCGCCGCCTGAGTTTCCTCTTCAGACCCTCAGCGCATGGCGGTCGTGCCTGCGAAAGGAACGGATCGCGGGTTTCGCCGCCGCCCGTTTCGCGGCAGAAGGCGGTGAAGGACGCGTCCCGCGACGCGCGAGCCCAGACCGATCAGTTCAGGTCCTGCCATGACCGCCGACCCCAAGCCCTATCGCCTCGCCACCCAGGCGGTCCATGCGGGCGCCGCGCCCGACCCCGCCACCGGCGCGCGGGCGCAGCCGATCTACTTCACCAACGGCTTCGTCTTCGATTCGACGGAGCAGGCGGCCGACATCTTCGCGATGCGCAAGACCGGCTTTTCCTACTCGCGCGGCTCGAACCCGACGGTCGCCGCGCTGGAGCGCCGGATCGCCGCGCTGGAGGGCGCCAAGGCGGCGGTGGCGGTCTCCTCCGGTCAGTCGGCGGTGCTGCTGGTGATGATGACGCTGATGCAGACGGGCGACGCCTACGTCGCCTCGCCGCGCCTGTTCGGCGGCTCGCTCGGCCTGATGCGCCGGCTCGAAGGCCGCTACGACCTCACCCCGCAATTCGCCGCCGACCTGACGCCGGAAGCCTTCGAGGCGGCCATCACGCCGCAGACCAAGGCGATCATCTGCGAGTCGATCGTCAACCCCTGCGCCACCGTGATGGACCTGGAGGGCATCTCCGCGGTCGCCAAGCGCCACGGCCTGCCGCTCGTCATCGACAACACGCTTGCCTCGCCCGCCCTGATCCGGCCGATCGAGTACGGCGCCGACATCGTCGTGCACTCGACCTCGAAGTTCCTGGGCGGCTCGGGCCAAGTGATCGGCGGCATGATCTGCGATGCCGGCACCTTCGACTGGAAGAGCCGCGGCTCGCGCTACAATCTCATCAACGATCCCTGGCCGGACTATGACGGCCTGATCGTCAGCGAGCGTTTTCCCGAGATCAGCTTCGCGGTGGCCTGCCGCCTGTTCGGCCTGCGCGACCTCGGCCCCGGCCTCTCGCCGATGAACGCCTTCCTCACCCTCACCGGCATCGAGACCCTGCCCCTGCGCATGGCGCGCCACTGTGCCAACGCCAAGGCGGTCGCCGCCTTCCTGAAGGACCACCCGGCGGTGGCGTGGGTGAGCTATCCGGCCCTGCCCGGCCAGAAGGGCGAGGCGCTGGCCCGTCGCTACGTGCCGCAGGGGCCGGGCTCGATCTTCACCTTCGCGCTCAAGGGCGGCGAGCCGGCCGCACTTCAGTTCATCACGAACCTGGAGCTGATCTCCCACCTCGTGAACATCGGCGAGATCAAGTCGCTGGCGATCCACCCGGCCACCACGACCCACCGCCAACTCCGCCCCGAGGACCGTGCGGCGGCCTGCGTCGGCCCCGAGACGGTGCGTCTCTCGATCGGCTTGGAGGATCCCGAGGATCTGATCGCCGACATCGAGCAGGCGCTGGCCAAGATCGGCTGAGGCCGATGCGGCGGCGGCACTGGGCTCTCTTCGTCGGCGCCGTCCTCCTCGTCGGCGTCGGCACGCTGGCCCTGGTCGATTTCCTCCAGATCGGCCGCACCGAGCCGCCGCTGCGTCCCGAGGCCGAGCGGGCCGACCGCATCCTCGTGGAGAAAGCGGCCCGCCGCCTCACCCTGCTGCGCGAGGGGCGCGTGCTCGCGACCTATCCGATCTCGCTCGGCTTCGCGCCCGAGGGCCACAAGGCCCGCGAAGGCGACGGGCGCACGCCCGAGGGCCGCTACGCCATCGCCTTCCGCAACTCGCGCAGCGTCGCGCATCTCTCGCTCAAGGTGTCCTACCCCTCCCCCGCCGACGAGGCGGCGGCGCGGGCCGGCGGTTACCCGCCCGGCGGCGACATCATGATCCACGGCCTGATGAACGGCTTCTCGTGGTTCGGCCGCCTGCACCGGCTGATGGACTGGACGCAGGGCTGCGTCGGCGTCACCAACGCCGAGATGCGGGAGATCTACGCCCGCGTGGATCTCGGCACGCCCATCGAGATCACACCCTGAAGGCTTCGTCGCGGCCGCTCGGTGGACGGAATGCCGCGGCGGTTTCCGCTCCCTTCGAGGTCTCTCGAGAGGAAGGTGGACGGCACATCCGCATCGGCCTGACGAGGCTCGAAAAAATCGCATTCGAGACGACGCGATGTCGCATCGAAGCACAGTCGAAGACGAGAAAAACACGCCGGAACGCAGAGACAGGTACAGGGTTGTTGGGTCAGCGATCACGATCGATCGTCGGACAAGTCAAAGGATCTTCTAATGACTCAGCCGAACCAGCACACGAAGAGCAACAACTCGCGCAATGCTGATCAAGATGGATCGAAGAACTCTGGGCAGGCGCATAAGGGCTCGGTCCAGCACTCGGACGACGGCCGCTTGAAGGAGAACCGCGATCAGGGCGTCCACCGCGGCGACAAGGAGTGATCCGGCCGCAATCGGTCCTGAACCGGTTTCCGGGATCGTGAGGAAGAGGTCGCCTTCGGGCGACCTCTTTCCATATCCGCTCCCATACGCACCCGACCTCACCGCGACGGGAGACTGCCATGCGCGCCTACGAGATGTCCGCAGCCGATGGCCTCGACAGCTGGAGAAGCGCCGAGCGGCCGACGCCCGAGCTGGGTCGCGGGCAGGTGCTGGTGCGGCTGCGCGCCGCCTCCCTGAACTACCGCGACCTGCTGATCTGCGAGGGACGCTATCCCTTCGCGATCAATCTCGATCGGATGATCCCGGTCTCCGACGGGGCGGGCGAAGTCGTGGCGCTCGGCGAGGGCGTCCGCCGCTTCCGGGGCGGCGAGCGCGTCGCCGGAATCTTCTCGCAGAGCTGGCTCGGCGGCGCTCAGGTCGCCGACATGTGGCAGACGGCGCTCGGCGGCGCCGTCGACGGCGTGCTGGCCGAGTACCGGGTCTTCGACGAGGACGGGCTCGTGACGCTGCCCGGGAGCCTGAGCTTCGAGGAGGGGGCGACCTTGCCCTGCGCGGCGGTGACGGCCTGGAACGCGCTCTACGGCCTCAAGCCCCTGCGGGCCGGCGAGACGGTGCTGACGCTGGGCACCGGCGGCGTCTCGATCTTCGCGATCCAACTCGCCCGGGCGGCGGGCGCGCGAGTCATCGCCACGTCGTCGAGCGACGCCAAGCTGGAGCGGGCGAAGGCGCTCGGGGCGCACGACACGATCAATTACCGCAACCATCCCGACTGGCAGCACGAGGTGCGCCGTCTGACGGACGATGCGGGCGTCGATCACGTGGTCGAGGTCGGCGGCACGGGCACCCTGCCCCGCTCCATCGCCTCGACTCGTCCCGGCGGCCATATCGGCCTGATCGGACTGCTCGCACAGGGCGAAGCGATCGACCCGCTGGCGATCCTCGGCGCGAGTTGCATCGTGCGCGGCGTCGCCGTGGGCTCGCGGGAGATGTTCGAGGATATGAACCGCTCGATCGCCCTGCACCGGATCGAGCCGGTGATCGACCGGGTCTACGCCTTCGACGAGGCGCCCGCCGCCCTCGCCGACTTGGCCAAGGCGACGCATGTCGGCAAGATCGTGATCCGGATCGATTGACGGGCCGGACGGTCGAAGGGGCAGAGGATGCGCTGGGTCGCGGGGTGGACACTTCTTCCGGCGCTGCTCCTGCCGGCGGCGGCGATCGCTCAGGACGTCACGACGGTGCGAACCGAGTCCTTCCCCCGGCCGCCCTATTCCGGTGCGACCTACTATGTCTACGAGCGGGCGGGCCGGACGATCTGCACCAAGCTTTCGGTCTGCAACAAGTTCGACCAGTGCGAGACGCGCTACGTCGAAGGCGCCTTCCGCGCGCCCGAGGACACCGCGACCGGCGAGCCCTACGGCACGACGCCGGCGGTGCCGATCGCGCCGGGCTCGCTCGCCAAGCATGTCTGCCTCACGCGCTTCGGGCTCGTGCGGCGGTAGCGCGCCCTTCGCCTCGACCCTGACGGAAGACGCTCGGCCCGATGCCGGGTGCGGTCCTACGCCTCGTCCGCCTTCCCGCGGCGGTTCAGCGCCCGCAAGGCTCCGCGGAAGGTGCGCACGTCCTGCTCCGTCATCGCCATGCGATGGAGCATGTCGCGCATGTTGCGGGCGATGATCTCGCGCTTCTCCGGCGGATAGAAGCCGGCTCCGGCCAGGGTCGCCTCCAGGCTCGCGAACAGAGAGAGCAGCGCCTCGCGGGTCGCGGGCGGTGAGAGCATCTCGCCCGCGAAACGCAGCGTCGCGAGGCCGGCGGCGCGGCGCCAGGCGTAGCCCATCAGCAGCACGGCCTGGGCGAGGTTGAGCGAGGGAAACTCGTCCGTGACCGGGAAGGTGACGATGGCGTCGGCCAGCGACACCTCGTCGTTGCTCAAGCCCACCCGCTCGCGCCCGAACATCAGCCCGACCCGCTCGCCCCGCCCGATCCGCTCGGCGCTGCCCGCCATCGCGGCCTCGGGGTCCATCACCCGCTTCATCTGTCCGCGCTCGCGGGCCGTGGTGGCGAGCAGATACTGCAGGTCGGCGATCGCTTCCGGCACCGTGGCGTAGACCTTCGCCCCATCGAGTACGTGCGTGGCACCGGAGGCGGCCTCCCGCACGCCCTTCTTCGGCCAGCCGTTCTTCGGGGCCACGAGGCGCAGCTCGGAGAGCCCGAAATTCGCCATGGCGCGGGCGGTCATGCCGATGTTCTCGGCCAGCTGCGGCTCGACCAGGATGACGACGGGGGTGCTCATTTCTTCCGACACGCGACGCAAGGGAGCCGCGCCGCCAGCAAAGCCGGCGGCGCGGGTTTAGAAGTTCTCAGATCTTACCGTCGAGGCCCATCTGGTAGTATTTGTGGACGATCTTGTCCTGGTTCTCGAGGAGCCAATCGATCGAGGGCTCGTTGGTCATGGCCTTGCGGATCGCCTCGGTCATGCCCTTGCGCTGGATCTCGAACAGCGCCTTGTGATCGACGCTCTCGGCCTGGATCACGCCGGGGCTGAGCCAGACTGAGCAGATGATGCCCAGATCGTTGGCCTTTTCCTTGGGGATGTAGCCGGCGCGTACCGCGTCGAGCACGCCGTTGGCGATGGCGTACTGCACCGTGCCCATCAGGATCGACGTGTACTTGTTCTCGGTCACGCTGACCTTGGAGACGCAGAGCGTCACCGGGCGGACCATGATGTCGGTGTTGAGCAGCGCGAAGACGCGGCTGTGGCCGACGACCTGATCGCCGGTGAGGGTGGCCAGCGCGGTGCCGACCGGGCCGTCCAGCTCACCGATGATCACTTCCGGCTCGGAGGCGGTGTTGGGCGGGCCGCCCGCGACGAGGGCCTCGCCGGCACGCAGGATGATGCGGTCGCTCATGGTGTCTCCGTCCTCTTGCTCTTCGTTGATGCGCGGGTGGTCGCAGTGCCGCCCGCGTTTGTCCAGGCCGCTTAGCGCCGGGCCGGCGTGCACTCTTTCGCTGGAGCGACATTCGCTTTGGCCGAGCCTCTCAGAATGGGACCGGCTTCGCCCGCGCTTCCGTCCGTTTGGTCAGGCTCGGTAACAGAATCGCTTGTCCGAAACGGGCGGTCCGGCCCCGGCTTTGTCGCGTTGCTGCGCTGCGTTATAGGGGCGGCGACAAGGTTCCGGGAAGACGCGCGAAGGGCAATCGGCCGGCCGCGCGGCACCGGGCATGCGAGGGACCGACATGGCGAAGATCAAGGTGGCCAATCCGGTCGTCGAGCTCGACGGCGACGAGATGACCCGGATCATCTGGGCGGACATTAAGAACAAGCTCATCCACCCCTACCTCGATCTCGACCTGGACTATTACGACCTCGGCGTCGAGCACCGCGACGCGACCAACGACCAGGTGACGGTCGATGCGGCGGAGGCGATCAAGCGCCACGGCGTCGGCGTGAAATGCGCCACCATCACGCCGGATGAGGCCCGCGTCGAAGAGTTCAAGCTCAAGGAGATGTGGCGCTCGCCCAACGGCACGATCCGCAACATCCTCGGCGGCGTCATCTTCCGCGAGCCGATCATCTGCTCGAACGTCCCGCGCCTCGTGCCGGGCTGGACCCAGCCGTTCGTGATCGGCCGCCACGCCTACGGCGACCAGTACCGCGCCACCGATTTCAAGGTGCCGGGCAAGGGCCGTCTGACCATCAAGTTCGAGGGCGACGACGGCACCGTCATCGAGCGGGAGGTGTTCAAGTTCCCGGACGCCGGCGTCGCGATGTCGATGTACAATCTCGACCAGTCGATCATCGACTTTGCCCGGGCCTCGTTCAACTACGGTCTCGCTCGCAAGTACCCGGTCTATCTCTCGACCAAGAACACCATCCTCAAGGTCTATGACGGGCGCTTCAAGGACCTGTTCCAGAAGGTCTTCGACGAGGAGTTCAAGTCGAAGTTCCAGTCCCTCGGTCTCGTCTACGAGCACCGCCTGATCGACGACATGGTCGCCTCGTGCCTCAAGTGGTCGGGCGGCTATGTCTGGGCCTGCAAGAACTACGACGGCGACGTGCAGTCCGACACGGCGGCGCAGGGATTCGGCTCGCTCGGCCTGATGACCTCGGTGCTGATGACGCCGGACGGCCAGACCGTGGAGGCCGAGGCCGCCCACGGCACCGTGACGCGCCACTACCGCGAGCACCAGAAGGGCAAGGCGACCTCGACCAACTCGATCGCCTCGATCTTCGCCTGGACCCGCGGCCTCGCCCACCGGGCCAAGCTCGACGGCAACGCCGATCTCGCGAAGTTCGCCTCGACCCTGGAGAAGGTCTGCGTCGACACGGTCGAGTCCGGCCACATGACCAAGGACCTCGCCCTCCTCGTCGGCCCGGACCAGAAGTGGCTCACCACCGACGGCTTCCTCGACAAGGTCGACGAGAACCTGAAGGCGGCGATGGCCGGGTAAGGAGCAGGTCAGCCCCTGCGCGAATTGCCCGTCGCGGCGCTTCGCGCAGGGGCCGCACAATCTCGTCCGACCGGGCGCGAAACGGTCGGCTTCGATTCATCGCTGCGGGTTTCGTCCCCTCCCGTGATCGCGAGCGTCCGCGAAGCGACCCAAGGCACCGCGTTGCTCGGAACCGTCGCGCGCCGGATTCTCCTTCGGCCTCGCTCCCTTCGAAGGGTGAAACCGAAGCGATCGACCGGGGTCACTTGTTCGGAAACCGGCCGCCTGCGGTTGCCGCGCTGAGCGGGGTCGGGCCGGGCATCACATCGTTTCTCAACAGGATCAGCGCGACAATCGGGTCAAGTTGATCGTCGGGCAGGGTACCGGGCGCGTTCGGCGGCATATTCGCTCTGATCCAGTCCCGAAGTTCGGCGACCGGCTTGCCGGCCCAGGTCCGCCGGAACGCGGTGCCGACGAGGGCGGGACCGAGTGCGCCGGTCAGATCCGGACGGTGGCACTCCGCGCAGTGATCGTTGTAGACCGCCTGCCCGCTCTCCGCCTGCCGCTGAGTGAACGGACCGGCTGTCGATGGCACTGACGTCACCAGAAATGCCGACAGCATGACGATCGGGACGAGCGCGCCACGGCACGTAGTTCCGGTCGACGCGATCGCGCAGCACATGCCCGTCCCTCCGGCACGATGGGGAAAGGTTCGGGAACGACACCTGCGATCGCGAGCCCTGTCGGTGCGATTTGGACGGTTCCGGGACGAAAAAAGCAACGGAGATCAGTTCCGTGCGGGCGATGCCGATCAGCGCGTTCGACTTCGCGTCTATCCCACCTTCTTCGCCGCATTCCGCTTGCGCGTTTCGGCCGCCTTCTTCGCGGATGCGGAACGCTGCTCCTTCGTGCGGGAGGCCGACGCCGTGCCGCCACTACGGCCGCCCTTGTGCGCCGCTGGATGATCCGTCGCCTTTCCGCGGCCCGAGCCGCCGGGATGTTTGCCGCCGCCATCGTCCTTGTTGACGGTCGCCCAGGCGCGGGACTCCGCTTCCTTTTCCGGCACGCCGCGGGATTCGTAGGATTCCGCGATGTGCTCCGCCTTGCGGATCTGCTTGTCTGTGTATTTCGATTTGTCGCCGCGGGCCATGGGACCTCCGAGGGGAACCGGCGGCGCGTCGCGCTAGCCGCCTGCGCTGTCGAGCGCCGCCCGCACCCGCCGGATCAGCTCGGCGCGGCGGTACGGCTTGTTCAGGATATCGAACTCCGGACGCTCCAGTCCGGTTCGCTCCAGGCTCGCCTCGGCGTAGCCGGTGGTGAGCAGAACCTTGAGATCGGGATGGCGCCGCCGCGCCTCGCGGGCGAGCGACAGGCCGTCCATGCCGCCGGGCATGATCAGGTCGGAGAAGAGCAGATCGATCTCCGGGTGGTCGCCCAAGATCTCCAGGGCCTCGCGGCCGTGGCGGGCCATGAGGGTGACGTAGCCGTAATCGCGCAGGATCGCCCGGGCGAGTTCGGCCACGTCGGGGCGGTCGTCCACGATCAGGATCGTCTCGGTACCCGCCCGCTCCTCGGCGACGGCGGCCGGCGGGCTCTCCTCGCTCGCGGCCTCGTCGGTCGCCGGGAAGCACAGGCTGACCGTTGTGCCCTCCCCCACCACCGACTCGATCTGGACGGAGCCGCCCGACTGCTTGGCGAAACCGTAGACCATGGAGAGGCCGAGGCCGGTGCCCTTGCCCTCCTCCTTGGTGGTGAAGAACGGGTCCATCACCCGCGCCAGCACCTCGGACGGCATGCCGGCGCCCGTATCGGTGACGCGGACGCAGACGGAGCGGCCCGAGCGGCCGGCCTCCTCGTTGCGCGTGGCGATGGTGACGCGCCCGCCCTCGGGCATCGCGTCCCGGGCGTTGATGAGCACGTTGAGCAGCGCGACTTCGGCCTGGGTCGGATCGATCCGGCAGGTCTTGAGATCGGGGGCGAGATCGGTCTCGATCGTCACGGCCTCGCCCAGCGTGCGCCCGGCCAGCTCCTGCATCCCCGCGACGAGATCGTTGAGGTTGATGGTGCGGTCGTCGAGGCGCTGCTTGCGGGCGAAGGCGAGCAGTTGCTGCGTCAGCGTCGAGGCGCGCTCGGCCGCGTCGCGGATATTGCCGACGGCCCGGCTCATCCGCCCCTTGTCGGCGTCCGGCCGGTCCAGGTTGCTCGCGAGCGAGTCGGCGTAGCCGAGGATGACCTGGAGCAGGTTGTTGAAGTCGTGGGCGATGCCGCCCGTGAGCTGGCCGAGCGCCTCCATCTTCTGGGCCTGATGCAGCGCATCCTCCGCGATGCGGCGGCGGGTGATGTCGAGCTGCGAGCCGAAGAAATAGAGCAGCTTGCCGGCCGGGTCGAAGACCGGGCTCACGAAGAGCGCGTTCCAGAAGCTGGACCCGTCCTTGCGGTAATTCAGGATCTCGACGGCCACGTCCCGCCGCTGCCGAACGGCTTCCGCCACCTCGGCCCGGGTCGCGGGGTCGGTCTCGGGACCTTGCAGGAAGCGGCAGTTGCGGCCGACCACTTCCTCCCGCGCGTAGCCCGTCATGGTCAGGAAGGCCGGGTTCACGAAGACGATCGGATCGTCGTCCTGATGCGGATCGACCACGACCATCGGCATACGCGTCATCTCGACGGCGGCAAAGAAGATGCCGCTGCCGGCCTCGAATTCCCGGCCGGCGGCCGCCGCCTCGACGCTGCGATGGGTGCCGTGTGGGCGTTTCTCGGGGATGTCGTCGGTCATGCGAACCCGCGGCGTGGCGTTACGTCCGAACCGTCGGCACCCGCGCCGCGGCATCCTCGACACGAGGGACGAGCCACCCGTCGCGGAACGTCGATTCCGAAACGCGTGGCTCGGTCCTCGCTTTCGCATCGCCGTTTCCCTCCCGAAAGCCCTAAAAGCGGCTTTCGGGACGATGCGGTCGCTGTGCCTGAGGCGGGTGCGGTCAGCCTTCCTCGTCGATGCCGAAGCTGACGCTCTCGACATTCGCCCGCTCGAAGGCCTGCATCACGTACTGGTAGGAACGCTCCATGTCTGTGTGCTCCTCGCCCTCGTTCTCGACCGGCTTGAGCACGAACATCAGCATCGAGCGGCCGGTGACCGAGTAGCTCTCGCCGACCGCGAAGCTCTCCACCTCCTGGCTGTCGGGCAGGTTGGTATCGAGCAGCCGCGTCCAGGCGGTGCCGCCGGGCGCCTCGGGGAAGGTGAAGTCCACCACGTCGTGATAGGCGTTGTAGAACAGGAGCAGGGTGGCATCGCCCCCGCGCCGATGGATGCCGCTCGCCTGGGCGCGCCCGTCGAGCAGGACGGCCAGCGTGCGCGAGTTGCCGTCGTTCCAGTTCTCCGGGCTCATCTCGATGCCGGTCGGGGTGAGCCAGGTCACGTCCTTGACGCCGAACTCCTCGTCGTAGGCCCCCGTCACGAAGCGGCCCCGCGACAGCATGGGAAGCGAATTGCGCAGCAGGATCAGGCGCTGCGTGAACTCGGCGAGATCCCGCTCCTCCTCGCCGATGGCGCCCCAATCGACCCAGGACACCTCGTTGTCCTGGCAATAGGCATTGTTGTTGCCCTGCTGCGTGCGGGCGAACTCGTCGCCGGCCAAGAGCATCGGCGTGCCCTTCGACAGGAAGAGGGTGGCGAGCAGGTTGCGCATCTGGCGCAACCGCACCGAACGGATCTCGGGATCGTCGGTCGGGCCCTCGACGCCGTAATTGTAGGAGAGATTGTGGCCGTGCCCGTCGCGGTTGCCCTCGCCGTTCGCCTCGTTGTGCTTCTCGTTGTACGAGACCGTGTCGTTGAGCGTGAAGCCGTCATGGGCGGTGATGAAATTCACCGAAGCCCAGGGGCGGCGCCCGCGCTTGTTGAATTTGTCGGCCGAGGCCGTGATGCGCGAGGCGAGTCCCGGCAGCAGCCCGGAATCGCCCTTCCAGTAGCCGCGCACGTCGTCGCGGAACCGGTCGTTCCACTCGGCCCAGCCCGGCGGGAAGCCGCCGACCTGATAGCCGCCGGGACCGCAATCCCACGGCTCGGCGATGAGCTTCACGTCGTTGAGCACGGGGTCCTGGCGGCAGGTATCGAGGAAGCCGCCGCCCTCGTCGAAGCCGTAGGGCTCGCGGCCGAGGATGGTGGCCAGATCGAAGCGGAAGCCGTCGACCCGCATCTCCGTCGCCCAGTAGCGCAAGCTGTCGGTGACGAGCTGCAGCACCCGCGGATGCGAGAGGTTGAAGGTGTTACCCGTGCCGGTATCGTTGATGTAGTAGCGCGGCTGGTTCGGCAGCAGCCGGTAGTAGGAGGCGTTGTCGACGCCCTTGAAGGACAGCGTCGGACCCTTCTCGTTGCCCTCGGCCGTGTGGTTGTAGACCACGTCGAGGATCACCTCGAGGCCGGCGCCGTGCATGCGGGCCACCATCTCCTTGAACTCGGAGAAGGCGAAGTCCGGTACCGCCGCGTAGCGCCGGGCGGGGGTGAAGAACGAGATCGTGTTGTAGCCCCAGTAATTGATCAGGCCCTTCTGCTGCAGGTAGTCGTCCTGCACGAAGGAATGCACCGGCAAGAGCTCGACCGAGGTGATGCCCAGGCTCTTGATGTAGTCGAGCACGGCGGGGTGGCCCATGCCGGCATAGGTGCCGCGCAGCTTCTCCGGCACCGCCGGGTGCAGCTTGGTGAAGCCCTTGACGTGGGTCTCGTAGACGATGGTGCGCTCCCACGGCACGCGGGGCTTGGCGTCGCGGCCCCAGGTGAAGGCCGGGTCGATCACCCGCGAGCGGCGGGTGTAGGGGGCCGAGTCGCGCTCGTCGAAGGTGAGGTCGTCGCCGGTCTCCATCTTGTAGCCGAACAGAGCCGGGTTCCACTCGATCGTGCCTACCAGTCCCTTGGCGTAGGGGTCGATCAGGAGCTTGTTCGGGTTGAAGCGGTGACCGGCCTCCGGCTCGTAGGGGCCGTGGACGCGGTAGCCGTAGATCGTGCCGGGCCGCGCGTCCGGCAGATAGCCGTGCCAGACCTCGTCGGTGTATTCCGGCAGCTCGATCCGCTCGATCTCGTTCTTGCCCTCGTCGTCGAACAGGCACAGCTCGACCTTGGTGGCGTGGGCCGAGAACAGCGCGAAGTTGACGCCCCGCCCGTCCCACGTCGCGCCGCGCGGATGGGGCGAGCCCTCGCGGATACGCGTGCGCGAGGTGCGCGGCTTCGGCATCGCGGTCCTGTCGGTATCGGCCATCGTCGTCCCATTCTCGTTTTGGTGGTGCCCCGCCTCGGGCCCGGCCGGACTCAGAACGTGCGCGGAACGGCGAAGCTCCGTGCCGACTGACGCGATGCAGCAAATTTTTCTGATCGCCGGAGCGCGCCGACGCGGATGTGCTAGGCCAAGGACGAAACTCGCGGTGCGGGCTCGCGTTTCAATGCGGCCACGGTCAGCCGCGCCGCGTTCGAGCAGGGAAGCGCCCATGATCGAAGAACCCGAGCATCGGCCCGGTGGCCTCCAGGCCCTGGCCGACCGTCACGGCGTGAGCCTGGAGGCGGTGCGCCACCTGCTGCGAGCCCTTCAATCGGGACAGGGCAACATGGCCCAGTTCGATCATCCCGATCTGGGCGGATTCGGCCAATGGTCGCGGGGCGGCATGGTCATGGTCGGGCGCATGAACGATCACGCCCTGAAGGCTCGGGTCGATGCCCTGTGCACCGAACTCGCCGCCGCCCTCCCCCTCTCCGGCTTTCGCGAGGAGGCCGCCTCGGGCAATTGGTGGCCGGCGGAGCTGGGTCAGCCGTCGAGCGCGGGCGCGCAGAACGGGACGCGCTACGCGTTCTTCCCCGCCGCGCAGCGGTTGGCCGTCGAGACGGAGGGTCGGCTCGCCCTCTACGACACCGGCGACCGGGTCGTCACCGGCACCTCGCAGCAGCAGGGCGGGACCGCCTCGTTCCGCTTCAGCGGACCGCAGGGGAGCTTTTCCCTGGAGGATCTGACGCCGGTCGAGCGGGACGCGGCGGCCCACCCGTCGGCGCCGACGAGCGGCGCAACGTCCGTGTCGTCAGCAGTCGCGGCTCGCCCGACCTCGCCCGAGGCCGCCGCCTCTCCGCAGCGTCCCGCTGCATCGGGTGCGGGTTCCGCCGACATCCTCTCGGTTCTCGAACGGCTGGCCGAACTGCACCGGAAGGGCGTGCTGACCGACGCCGAATTCTCGGCCAAGAAAGCGGAGCTGCTCGCGCGGCTCTAAACGTCCTCGGTGCCACGGCGAAGCGAGGCGAAAGCCATCCGGGGCGGTGTCCGCCGGCCCATGAGGGGACGGCCTGTCGCCGCAGGACCCGCCGGAGAGCCGGGACCGCCCTAGATCCCGGCCATGGCCCGGCGCGACCTCATCGACATCGACCGCATCTTCCACGAGGCCGCGGTCGCCGATTATCCGCGCGGTCGCGAGGTTTTTTCGAGGTTTCCCAACGCCGAGCGGATCGAGGTGCCCTCGCACTGGAACATCCCGGCACTCCACGGCAACGAGGGTTCGGTCGAGGACTGGCTGCACATCAAGCGCTCGACGCTGGTGCTCGGCGTGAAGAAGGGGCTCTCGATGCGCCCCAACGGTCGATCCGCCCACTTCATCGCGCCGTCCACCTCCAACGGCTGCGCCATGGCCTGCGCCTATTGCTACGTGCCGCGCCGAAAGGGTTTCTCCAACCCGATCTCGCTGTTCGTGAACGTCGACGCGGTCGGCGCGGCGATCACCCGCCACGCGGCCAAGCAGGGTTCGCTGCCCGAGCCCGACCAGATCGACGAGGCGGCCTGGGTCTACGATCTCGGCGAGAACGGCGACCTCTCGGTCGATGCGATGATCTGCGACAACGTCCGCGATCTCGTGGCGCTGTTCCGCGGGTTGCCCAACGCCAAGGGCTCCTTCGCCACCAAGGCGGTCAACCGCGACCTGCTCGCCTACGATCCGCAGGGACGCACCCGCATCCGCTTCTCGCTGATGCCCGCGCGGATCGCCCGGGTGGTCGACGTGCGCACCGCGCCGATGCCTGAACGGATCGCGGCGATCGACGACTTCCTGGCGGCGGGCTACGAGGTCCACGTCAATTTCTCCCCCGTGATCCTCTACGAGGGCTGGGAGGCGGATTGGGCGGCCCTGTTCGACGAGATCGACGGGACGATCTCGCAGGCGGCCAAAGCCCAGCTCAAATGCGAGATCATCATGCTGACCCACAATGCCGGGCTGCACGACGTGAATCTCGGCTGGCACCCCAAAGCCGAGGACCTGCTCTGGCGGCCGGACATCCAAGAGGCCAAGCGCTCCGAGGGCGGCGGCGACAACCTGCGCTACCGCACGGGCTGGAAGGGGAAATGGCTCACCCGCTTCAAGGCGCTGCTCGCCGAGCGGATGCCCTATTGCCGGGTGCGCTACGCGTTCTGACGAAAGGAGACGAGATGCCGGATCACGAGAGCTACCTGCGCGAGGCGACCGAACTCGCGCTGGCCAACGTCGCCGAAGGTGGCAGCCCCTACGGCGCGGTCATCGTGGCCGAGGGCCGGGTCGTCGCACGGGCGGCCAACCGCATCCACGCCACCAACGACCCCACCGACCATGCCGAGATGGTGGCCTTGCGCGCGGCAAGCCAAAGCCTCGGCCGGCCCAAGCTCGCGGATTGCATCGTCTACGCCAGCGGGCGGCCTTGCCCGATGTGCCACGCGGCGATGCGGTTCGCCGGGATCGAGCAGGGCTACTTCGCCTTCACGGCCGAGGAGGCGGAGGCCGAAGGGCTCGTCAGCGCCGGCATCTACGCCGAACTCTGCCGGCCGCTGGACGAGCAGCCGATGCAGGTGCGCCATTACCCGCTGACGGGCGAGCCCAGCCCCTACCGCGCTTGGGCGGAGCGGAAGGGGCGCTGAGCCGGTCTCGCGTCGAGGCGAGGCTTCAATGCGTCCAGGGCGCGGTGCGGTTGAACTTGAAATTGTCGGAGTAGGACAGGCCCCGGCGCGGCAGCGGGGGCTTGGTCTCCTCGACCTGGAAGGCGATGCCGGCCGCTTTGGCGTAGGCCACCGCTTCCTCGGACGTATCGAATTCCAGCCGCACCTGCTGGAGCATGTCGGACGAGCTGGTCCAGCCCATCAGCGGATCGATCTCGCGCGGGCTGGTCCGGTCGAATTCCAGCACCCACTGCTTGGTGCGGGCGAGCCCCGACTGCGTGGGATCCTTGGTGGGACGATAGATGCGGGCGCTCGACATCGGACGTCTGCCGTCTCCGGGCTTGAAGCATGGTCGGGGCGATAGGATTCGAACCTACGACCCTCTGCTCCCAAAGCAGATGCGCTACCAGACTGCGCTACACCCCGACACCCCCTCTCAAGGGCCTGACGGAGATACCGCCTCGGCCCCGCCGCGGCAAGGCGGACGGATGCACGCATGGGTGTTCGCGCGGCCCAAAATCTCCCTCAGACGAGAATATCGAGGACGCGCTTCTCGGATTCGATCGAGGATTTCAGCACCGCCGTGTTCACCGCCACGCCGAGAGAGGCCGAGACGACGTCGGTGACCGCCGCGGTGGGCTCGGCCGCCGCCTGGGGCGAGGCGACGCGAGTCGCCGCCCCGTCGAAGCGCTGGAGGGCGGCGGCGAGACCCGCCGAACTTGTCGAGACCGCCGAGACCATCGTCCACTCCCTTCACCGACGCACCATCGCAGCACGGAAGCAGTGAAGGCTTCGTTGAAAGAATGCGCTCAAGGCGCGGGACACATGGCGATCACGCGGAGCGAAGGTTCGAGCCCGCCGACGAGGGCGCCGACGACCGAGGCCGGCAAAAAACCAGGATGATCGCTCTCAAGCGATCACCCTGGGATCGAAAATAAATCAGCTCGACCTTGCGAGAGTCGGGATGTCCGACAATTCGACGTTGCTTGCAGCAAGAAAACTTCAAAAATGGCTACGCTTGGCAATTGCTCGCCCGACTGCCCAAAGCAGGTTTTCAACGGCTTGCTGCAACGCTGGTCGCTCATGCTCGGCTGTTTCATCAATCACGCGCCGTGCTTGAAGCGCATAGGTCGCGAGACGATCAAGCGGAGGCTCATCCCTTCTCGGCAGAACAAAGAGGGCGCAATCTTCCGCTTGCCCATTTTTCTTGATCTCGGAAATGTCAACGACAATGCCTCGCCCGATAACTTCTCCGGTGTTATTATCGCGTTTGTAGTGACCTCGCGCCAACAGCCAACGCACCCCGCTCGCTGCCGAGCGCACGCGATACTCGGCGACCAACAATCCTCCATGCTCACACACGCGATTGATGTTGGTGGAAAACTCTTCCCGGTCAGCTGGAAAGATAGCTTGCACATAAGCAGCCAGCGGCAATCCCCTCGCGGCTTGCGCGGGGTCGAGGCCGAACAAGGCGGCGGTGGTGGCATCCGCAACGGTGCGGTCGTTTTCGAAATCCGTCTCCCAAATGCCGACTTGGGAGGCGGTCAATGCATCGGGCAAAAATTCCAGCCAGTATCGACTTGCAACATACGGCATGCCCAAACACCCAACCCGATGCTAAAATAGGCAGTCGCCTAAAGGAGTTGCTTCCATCAGGTTCGCTGCCAAAGGTCTTGGGCGTGTAGGGAAGTCGAACGACATGAGCTCTATCCTGCCTTCGGACTGGAAGAGGCCGAATTCCACATCAGAAACAAATCGTCTGCGTGAACTCGCGGAATCGCTTGGCGTTCCGATCGATGCATTCCGAGAGTCGAAAGAGACCCAGCATCTGAGTGTAGATGAAGATGGCACGCAATGGTTCTTGACGCTCGACGTCCAAGGCAGGCCTGTCGTGCGGCGGGTTGGTGAGGGTGCAAGTCAGAACACAACAGAAGAGACCATTGCCTCGTTTTTGCGGCGCGGCGAAGGAAGCCGGCAGCGTGAGGCACTCATCGCTCTCATCGATCGGCTTTTCGTGATGCATCTTACGGATTGATGCCGTCCTCCTACGACCACAAGATACTTCTCATGATGGCGCATTGATTGGGTTCGGACCCCAGCGCGGAAGCACGCCCAGCTTGATCGCAGGGTGGGGCGATGCCACCTCGCCGCAGAACCGGCGCCGCCGCCCGCGCGCCCCGGAATCGAGGCACACGATGATCGACCTCCACTACTGGCCGACCCCGAACGGTCACAAGGTGACGATGTTCCTGGAGGAGGCCGGGCTCCCCTACACGATCCACCCGGTGGACATCGGCAAGGGCGCCCAGTTCGACCCGGCCTTCCTCAAGATTGCGCCCAACAACCGCATGCCTGCCATCGTCGACCGGGCGCCCGCCGATGGCGGCGCGCCGGTCTCGCTGTTCGAGTCGGGGGCGATCCTGCTCTACCTTGCGGAGAAGACCGGGCGCTTCCTGCTCGCCGACCTGCGCGGCCGGGCCGAGACCCTGCAATGGCTGTTCTGGCAGATGGGCGGCCTCGGACCGATGCTCGGTCAGAACCACCATTTCTCGCAATACGCCCCGGAGAAGGTCCCCTACGCCATCGACCGCTACGTGAACGAGACGAACCGCCTCTACGGCGTGCTCGACCGGCGGCTCTCAGACCGCGCCTTCGTCGCGGGGGCGGACTACACCATCGCCGACATGGCGGCCTATCCCTGGATCGTGCCGTGGGAGAAGCAGGGTCAGCGCCTCGACGACCACCCGCATCTCAAGCGCTGGTTCGAGGCGATTGCCGCGCGCCCCGCGACCCAGGCCGCCTATGCCCGCGCCGCCGAGGTCAACCCGAACTATGGTCAGCCCATGAACGAGGACGCCAAGAAGGTAATGTTCGGTCAGACCGCGGTCAACACCAAGCGGTAGGGGCGCGAGCCGGACGGCCGCCGCTCGCCCGGCGGCCGTCTCCCTCCGGCGCGGTATCAGACCCGAACGAAGGCCGGAGCCGTCCCCGGAAACCCGGCGGGAAGGATCTCGGACCTCATCCTGCCGCCGAGCAGGCCTGCCAGGACGGCCGTCATAGGGCTGTCGAACCTGTCGTGGTCCGGCCCGCGCGACGCGTAGAGGAGGACGGGCCACCGATCGGGCGGCGACGAGGTTACCCAGTAGAACGTGTCGCCGTTGTCGGTGACGGCGAACGGCATGAGCCCGCCTGTCTTCGGGAAGCGGTCGAGCGGGTAGTGATCGGGGTGGCTCGCCTTCAGGAGCGCCATCCCCTCCGGGTCGTGCAGGGCGTGATCGATCAGGTCGATACGCGGGTTCGCCGTGAACGGGTTGAGCGCGACGAGGAAGTCGCCGATCCGGCCGCTGCCGTAGGTCTCGATGAAGCGCTCGTAGTCCGGCGGCAGGGCGGACCCGATCCGATGCTCGACCTCCGGCCACGGCGCGCCGCCGGTCTCCCGCGGATGGGACGGCGGCGCGAGGACGGCCCGCAGGTCGCTCAGGGACATCGAGCGGTTCAGCGCCCGCTGCGCCGGGCGGCCACCGTCGCGAGGCCGGCGAAATCCTTGTCGCCGTCGCCGTGGGCGATGGCGTCGAGGAGGTTGTCGCGCAGCACGCTGGCGAACGGCATCGGCACGTTGACCGCCTCGCCCGCGGCCAGTGCGAGCCGCACGTCCTTGAGACCGAGCCGGATGGTGAAGCCCGGCGGCTCGTAGCGACCTTCCATGATCATGGCGCCGTAATTCTTGTAGACCGGAGAGGCGAAGAGCGTGCTGGTGAGCATCTCCAGCACGTCGGCGCCGGCGATGCCGTGCCCCTCCGCGAAGGCCGCCGCCTCGCCCATCGCCTCGATGGCCGAAACCAGCATGAAATTGCCCGCGAGCTTGACGGCGTTGGCCCGCTCCGGCTCCGCGCCGAAGCGCCAGGTCTTCTGGCCCATGGCGTCGAAGAGCGGCTGCACCCGGGCGATGGCGGCGTCGTCGCCCGCGGCGATGATGTGGAGGGCGCCGCTCGAAGCCGCGTCCGGCCGGCCGAAGACGGGGGCGGAGACGTAGGCCACGCCCGCCCGTTCGTGGATCGCCGCCAACTCCTGGGCGAGCGCCACCGAGATCGTGGACATGCCGACATGTACGCCCGGCCGCTGCCCGGAATCGAGCAGCCCACCCTCGACCGTGACGGCGCGCAGGGCCGCGTCGTCGGCGAGCATGGTGAACGCGGCATCACCGGCAAAGGCTTCGGCGGCGCTCGCCACGGGTTCGGCGCCCTCGACCGCGCGGGCCGCCTCGGGCGAGCGGTTCCAGACCCGCACCCGGTGGCCCGCTGCGACGAGCCGCGCCGCCATGGCCCGGCCCATCCGTCCGAGCCCGATGAAGCCGACATCCATCGTCCGTCTCCCGATCTTCCGTTGCGAAGGGCCGGCACGATGCGCCCGGCTCAGTGCGTGTTGAGGAACTCGAGCGTCAGCGCGTTGAACATCTCGGTCGCCTCCATGTGGACGAGGTGGCCGACATTGTTGATGACCTCCGCCTTTCCGTTGGGCATCCGGTTGGCGAGCGCCCGGGCGTGGCCGGTATTGTCGCCCATCCCGGAGCGCAGTTCCGTCGGCGCGAAGCCCTTGCCCGGCGCGTTGCGGTCGTTGGCGCCCATCACGAACAGGGTCGGCGCCTTGACGAGCGGGATCTCGTGGACGACCGGCTGGCCCCAGATCATCTGGTAGGAGTTCACGAAGGATTTGAGCCAGCGCGGAAACTCGCCCGAGCCCTTCACCCGCTCGCGGATCGACACGAACGGCTCGATCGCCGAGGCCGGGATCGAGAGCGCGTAGCTTGTCATCAGCTGCTTGCGGTAGGCCTCCGCGCTCAGGTCGCCCTCGCGGGCCATCAGCGTCTCGTCGGAGACGGGCGGCACGCTGTAGCGGTAATCCTCGAGACCGATCGGCGCCTCCAGCACCAGGGAATTGACCCGCTGCGGGTAGCTGCGGGCGATGCGCACCGCGAGCATGCCGCCCATGGAATGGGCCACGATGTCGAAGCGCGGGATCTTGAGGCTGTCGGCGAGCGCCACCGTGTCGGCGGCCATGCGGTCGAAGGTGAAGGCGCCGATCGGCTTCGAGGACTTGCCGAAGCCGAGCTGGTCGGGGACCACGACGCGGAAGCCCGCATTCGTGAGGGCGCGGATCACCGGCTCCCAGTAGCTCGAAGGGAAGTTGCGTCCGTGCAGCAGAAGCACCGTGCGGCCGTTGGCGTTGTCGGTGGGGGCCACGTCCATGTAGGCGAGGCGCTGGGCCTCGCCGTCGCGGGTCAGCGGCAGGAAGCGCACCGGGAAGGGATAGGCGAAGCCTTCGAGCCCGATGCCGAGCGGCACGGGGGGCGGCGTCTCCTCGGCAGGCGCCGGGGCGGATGTCAGCGCCAGAAGCGGCGCGAGGCACAGCGCGAGGATCGGGAGGGCACGCATGGAAGCTCCGTCTCGGCCTGTCGGCCAGCTGTTGGCTCGGTGTCGTCCGGTGACGGACAGATAGGGCGGATGGGCCGCCTGCAAGCTCCGGAAGGTGACAGAGTGAGCGCGCAGACGATCACGGGGGGAAGCGGCACGGACGGGCTGCCGCCGCTCGAGCGCTGGCTGGCGCTCGGCGCGATCGCGCTCGCCATGACCATGGCGGTGCTCGACGGGGCGATCGTCAACGTCGCCCTGCCCGTGATCGCTCGCGATCTCGCCGTGCCCCCCTCCGAAGCCATCTTCGTCGTCAGCGCCTACCAGATCGCGGTCACCGCCGCGTTGCTGCCGCTCGCGAGCCTGGGCGAAATCCTGGGCTATCGCCGGATCTATCTCGGCGGGCTCGCCGTCTTCACCCTCGCCTCGCTCGCCTGCGCGCTCGCGCCGGACCTGACCAGCCTCACCGCCGCGCGGGTGGCGCAGGGCCTGGGCGCGGCCGGGATCATGAGCGTCAACATCGCGCTCGTTCGCTTCATCTATCCCCACCGCCTGATCGGGCGCGGGGTCGGAAACGTGGCGCTCATCGTGGCGGTCGCCTCCGCCGCGGGGCCGACGATCGCCGCCGCGATCCTCTCGGTGGCGACATGGCCCTGGCTGTTCCTCGTCAACCTGCCGGTCGGGGCCGTGGCTCTGGCGGTGGGCTCGCGCACCCTGCCGCTCACGCCCCGCTCCGCCCGCCGCTTCGACATCGGCAGCGCATGCCTCAACGCGCTGACCATCGGCCTCCTGATCGTCGGTGTCGACGGACTCGCCGATCCGAACACGCGTCCGCTCGCCTATGCGGAGATCGTCGCCGCCGTCGTCGTCGGCTTCGTCTTCGTGCGCGTGCAGCTGCGACGGGCCGTGCCGCTCCTGCCCCTCGACCTGCTGCGAATCCCGGCCTTCGCCCTCTCGATGGTGGCCTCGATCTGCTCGTTCTCGGCGCAGATGACCGCCTACGTCGCCCTGCCCTTCTACTTCCAGGAGGGCCTGGGCTTCTCGGAGGCGCGCACCGGCCTGCTGATGACGCCCTGGCCGCTCGCCATCGCCGCGGTGGCGCCGCTCTCGGGCCGGCTCGCCGACCGCTACCCGCCGGGCCTCCTGGGCAGCCTCGGCCTCGTCCTGCTGGCGGTGGGCCTCATCGGGCTCGCGCTGCTGCCCCCGGCACCGACGACCTTCGATGTGGTCTGGCGCCTCACCCTCTGCGGACTCGGCTTCGGACTGTTCCAGTCGCCCAACAACAAGATCATCATCACCAGCGCCCCGCGGGAGCGCAGCGGCGGGGCGAGCGGGATGCAGTCGAGCGCCCGCCTCGTCGGCCAATCCCTTGGGGCGGCGCTGGTGGCGGTGCTGTTCGGCATTGCCGCCGACGGGCCGGCAGGCGCCTTCGCCCTCACGCTATGGTTCGCCGTGGCCCTGTCGCTGGCCGGGGCGGTGGCGAGCGGCCTGCGCCGGACGGGACCCTGATCGCCGCTCCCGCGACGCACCAATTTCGGGCTCGCGCGTTGTGGCCATGAAAGCGTCCGCTGGGCGCGGGCGCCTAGGGCGGGATGGGCGATGGACATCGATCTGAAGGGGCGCAGCGCCCTCGTGACGGGCTCGACCGGCGGCATCGGCTACGCCGTCGCCCGCGCTCTCGGACAACTCGGCGCCTACGTCGCCGTCAACGGCCGCACCGCCGAGCGGGTCGATGCGGCGATCGAGCGGCTGCGTGGCGAGGTGCCCGAGGGCGAGTTCATCGCCGGCATCGGCGATGTCGGCACCGAGGAGGGCACGGCCGAACTCGTCGCAGCGCTGCCGCGGGTCGACATCCTCGTCAACAATGCCGGGATCTTCGAGCCGCAGCCCTTCTTCGAGATCCCGGATGCCGAGTGGCGCCGCTTCTTCGAGGTGAACGTGATGAGCGGCATCCGCCTGTCACGGGCCTACGGCCCCGGCATGGTGGAGCGCGGCTGGGGACGGATCGTCTTCATCGCCAGCGAGTCGGGGATCAACATCCCCGTCGAGATGGTCCATTACGGTGTGACGAAGACGGCGCAGCTCGCCGTCTCCCGCGGTCTCGCCGAAACGGTGGGAGGCAGCGGCGTCACCGTCAACAGCGTCCTGCCCGGCCCGACGCTCACCGAAGGCGTCGCCGATTTCCTCGAATCGATGGGCGGGGGCGAGGGCGACCTCGAAGCCAAGGGTCGCGCCTTCATCGCCGAGAACCGCCCGACCTCGCTCCTGAAGCGCCTCGCGCAGCCGGAGGAGGTGGCCAGCATGGTGGCCTATCTCTGCACGCCCGCCGCGAGCGCCACCACGGGGGCGGCCCTGCGGGTCGATGGCGGGGTGCTGCGCGGGATCGCCTGAGGCGTCACGAGGGTCTGCCATCCGGGAAGACGGGCCGGCCTGGGACAGGCCGGCACCGCTCCGGAGGGACGGTCCGCGAACGTCTCAGGTCGCGATCAGGACTTCAGGTGCGCGGCGAGGTGCTTGTTCATCTCGAACATCGAGCACTTATCCTTGCCGAAGATCTTCTTCAGCTTGTCGTCGGCGACGATCTCGCGCTTGTTCTCCGGGTTCTGGAGATTGTGCTTCTTGATGTGCTCCCACACCTTGCTGACGACTTCGCCGCGCGGCAGGGGCTTGTCGCCGACGATGGCGGCGAGTTCGGGAGACGGCTTCAGGGGCTGCTGAAGGGCGTTGGGCTTCGTGCCGGAGGCGGCCTTGGTGGCGGTCTCCTTCTTCGGGGCGCTCTTGGGCGCAGCCGCCTTCTTCTCCGTCGTCTTGGTAGCCATGGTTTCCCTCCGTCCTGCGGTCCGGCAGATAGGTGACACGAGCCCGGGGGTCTCGGGGCACTAAGGTCCAACAACTAAGCGGTGCCGCGCCCGTTCCAAGGGGAGAACGGTGTCGGACCCTCGTCCATCCACAGATCAGCGGAGCTTATCCGCAGCGAGGCGGGCCGTTCACGCGGGCGGAGCGGATATCCGGCCCCGCGAATCGCGCACCGTGATCGGTCGCGGAACCGTGACGGGTGCGCCGCATTCAAGCAAGACCCCGCACGGGGACAGCGTGGAGATGCCGATGCCGACGGACCTGCCCGAGGAGCGAAGCTACCGGAAGCCGGGAAGCCTGGAGCTGGACCCGAGCTCCGGCGAGGGCGTGGCGACCTCCGAGACGCCCCGGCTGATCGCCTCCGACAAGGTCGAGGGTACGCCGGTCTATGACGGGACCGGCCGCCATCTCGGCAGCGTTCACAATTTCATGGTCGACAAGGTCTCGGGACAGGTCGCCTACGCCGTCCTGTCCTTCGGCGGCTTCCTCGGCTTCGGCGAGGCCTACCATCCGCTGCCGTGGAAAGCCCTGACCTACTCGGTCGAACTCGGCGGCTACGTGGTCGATATCGATCCCGCCGAGCTGGAGGGCGCGCCGACTCACGGGCCCGGCGAGGATCCCTTCTCCGATCCGGGCTATGGCGGCCGCCTCGACGATCACTACGGAGGCCGCAAGGCGCCGACCGCGTAGCGCGGCCGGCCCTTCTCAGAACTTGCCGCCGAGGCCGACGCTGCCGCCCGCCCCCATCTGGGGTGCGAGGCCGCCGGAGCTGCTCCGCGCCGTCGGCTCGCCGTCGATCTCCTCGCGCCGGATGCGGCGCGGGCCGGTATCGGCGGTGCGGGTCTCGCCGCGGACGTTCTTGGGCAGTTCGAGCGAGCGCGTCGGCCGGGTCGCGATCGGGGCGCCGTCGTCGTCGACCTGGGCGCTGCGGGTCGCGCGGTTCGGCAGGCTCCCGCGCATGGAGGGGGGCGGCCCGAGTTCGGTTTCCGGCATCACGCCGCCACCGCCGCCCAGGGCTTGGCAGCCGCCGAGGCTCGCCGCGAGGAGCGCCGCAGCGCAAAGTCTGGACGGGTGGGGCATTGGCAGTCCTGTCCTCGTGCCGGACACCCCGAACCTCAGGGTGTCCTGTCGTGTCTTCTCGAACACCGCTCTAGGACAGGGATTTGGCGAAAACCAGACGGCGGGCGACGGTGTCCACGCCACCTGCCCCTTCCCCGGCGGCCCGGAAGCCGGCGAGCCTCACGGCTGCGGCGTGGCCGACCCATCCACAACTTCGCCCTTGTTGCCGGGCATGGACGATGCGTCCGCCTGCACCATACCGTCCGGGTGCGACCGATCCGTCGGACCCGGCGCGCGAATAACCAGACTGTCGAGAGGTACTGGGGTGGTCAGACTGCTACGGACGATCGTGACACCGGCGATCGCCCTCCTCGCCACGGCGGCCGTGGCCGCAGAGGGAACATCTGGGGGCGTATCGGGCGCATCCGGCGAGGCTTCGCCCCCCGCGTCCACCATGACGCCTCCCCCCGCGGCCTCGCCGCCTCAGCCGACGCCTGCTCCGCCGGTGCCGCCCGTGCCTCAGCCGCCGCCCGCCCAGAACGGCGCCGCGGTGCCATCCCAAGGCGGGGGCACGCCCGCCGTGGTGCTCGACACCCAGGATTACGAGAGCCTGCTCGGCAAGAGCGTGCGCGCCATGAACGGCGACGACCTCGGCCGGATCATCGACGTCATCGTCGACCGCGACGGGCGCCCCCGCGCCGCGGTGATCGATTTCGGCGGCTTCCTCGGGGTCGGCTCCCGCAAGATCGCCGTGGACTGGCGCGTCCTGAAGTTCACGACCGAGGGCAAGGTCGGCCGCCTCACGCTCCAGCTCAACCGGAATCAGGTCCGCGTCTCGCCCGAGTACAAGTCCGGGGAGCCCATCGTGGTGCTCGGCGCCACCAGCCCGAACCCGCCGCCTGAGAGCGACGCCTCCGCCGCGCCCGCCGCCGAGAAGGCCGCCGCGCCCTCCGACAAGGCCGCCGACCGGCCGCAGGAGAAGACGCCGGACAGATGACGGCCAGCCCGGTGACGGAGAGGCGCGCGGTTCCCTCGCGCGAACGCGACATTCCCCGCAGCGATCCCCGCGACCGCGCCGGCGCGCGGCCGGGCCGCCGCCCGGGTCGTCCGAGCGAGCCCGCGCACGGCCCCACCGGGCCGTCGCGCCGGGCCACCTACGGCCTGGACGCGTTCACCTTCTTCATCGCCAACCTTCAGACCAGCTTCGGGCCCTTCGTCGCCGTCTACTTCACCCAGCAGAAATGGACGCAGGCCGATATCGGGCTCGCCCTGACCGTCGGCAGCCTCGTGAGCCTGCTCGGGCAGATGCCCGGCGGCGCCTTCGTCGACGCCTCCCGCTCGAAGCGCTTCGCGGCCGCCTTCTCCGCCTTCTGGGTCGGGGCGAGCGCCGTGATGCTCGCGGCCTTCCCCACCTATCTCTCCGTCATGCTCGCCATGGCGCTGCATTCGGCGGCGAGCTGCGTGCTGACGCCGTCCATCGCCGCGATCTCCATCGGCCTCGTCGGCCATGCCCGTGCCGGCGAGCGGCTGGGACGCAACGCCAGCTTCTCGGCGATCGGCAACGCGCTCGGCGCCGCCGGCATGGGGGCGATCGGCTACTACTTCTCGAACGACGCGGTGTTCTACCTCGCCGGCCTTCTCGTGATCCCGGCCCTGGTCTCGCTCTCCTTCATTCCGTCGGGCCGCAATCCCGAGCCGGGCAAGGGTCGGAGCGCGCCACCCCGCGAGCCCGAGACGAGGGAGGCCGGCGGCCTCGGCGCGCTCCTGAAGAATCGGGCGCTGCTGTGCTTTGCCGCCTGCATGGTGCTGTTCTTCCTTGCCAACGCCGCGATGCTGCCGCTGGTCGGCAGCGTCATGACCCTGCGGGCCAGCGAGACCGCCACGGCCCTGGTAGCCGCCTGCATCATGGTCCCGCAGGCGGTGCTGGCGCTGACCGCCCCCTTCGTCGGCCGGCTCGCCCAGCGCTGGGGCCGCAAGCCCCTTCTGCTGATCGGCTTCGCCGCCCTGCCGATCCGCGGGCTGCTCTTCGCCCTCGTGAGCGACCCCTACTGGATGGTGGCGATCCAGGTCTTCGACGGCATCTCCGCCTCGGTGCTCGGGGTGATGGTGCCGCTGATCGTCTCCGACGTGACCCGGGGGACGGGCCGCTTCAACACCGCGCTCGGCGCGGTCGGGACCGGCATGGGCATCGGCGCGGCCCTCTCCACGGCGCTCGCCGGCTTCATGGCGGACGAACTCGGCAGCCAAGCGGCCTTCCTCGGCCTCGCCGTGGTCGGGGCGGCTGGCCTCGCCCTGGTGCTTCTCATCATGCCGGAGACCCGCCGTACGGATGGGGACGAGGCGGCGTGAGGGGTGGGAGCTTCCGTGGGGAGCCTTGACCTGCGCGGCGCGACGCGCTTGGAATCGTTGTGCGCCGCATCCACGCTCAAAGTCGGTTCAGCTTCGCCGCCTTATCGGGTGGAAAGCTGCATGCGCGCGAAACATAAGGCGACGCTTCGCGTTGCGGTTAACGGGTGCTCTGCGCGCCCTTCGGCCACAATCGGCGCCCAGCGGGTCTGATCGAATCGGGACTGACGATCGCGATGGAAGATCTCTGCCAATACGCCAACAGGCCGGGGGCCTTCGTCGGGCGCTATCTCAAGCGCCGGATCATCCCCCACCTGGTGATTCTGTTCGCCGTTCTCGGCGCCGTGACCTTCTCGGTCTCGACGGACTACGCCCTGAAGGGCGTGGTGGACGCCCTCGGCAAGGGGCCGAGCACCGGGCAGGTCTGGTCGGCGTTGGCCTTGCTGATCGCCTTCATCGCCGCCGACAACCTGCTCTGGCGCGTCGCGGCGCTGGTCGGCGCCTTCACCTTCGTGGGCGTGACCGGCGACATCCGCCGCGATCTCTTCCGCCACATGACGGGCCACGCCCCGTCCTTCTTCGCGGACCGCCAGCCGGGCACGCTCGCCTCGCGCATCACCGCGACCTCGAACGCGATCTTCACCGTCGAGAACATGTTCACGTTCAACGTGATGCCGCCCTGCGTCGCGGCCACGCTGTCGATCATCTACATCGGCACCGTGAACCTCACGATGGCGCTCGTTCTCGCCGGCATCTTCGCCGCGGTCGTGCTCCTGATGTTCAAGATGGCCTCCGCCGGCAAGCCGCTGCACCATGACTTCGCGGCGAAAGCCGCCAGCGTCGACGGCGAGATGGTCGATCTCGTCGGCAACATGCCGCTCGTTCGCGCCTTCTCGGCCTTCAACCGTGAGATCGTTCGCTTCGACGGCACCATCGGCTCGGAGATGCGGGCGCGCCGCTCGTCGCTGCTCTATCTCGAGAAGCTGCGCATCACCCACGCCATCCTCACCGTCATCTCGATCCTCGGCCTGCTCTACTGGTCGATCAAGATGTGGGAGGCGGGCCAAGCCACCACCGGTCAGGTCGTGCTGGTCTGCACGCTGGGCATCCGCATCCTGGCCGCGACCCGCGACCTCGCCGTGGCGCTGGTGGACGCGACCCAGCACACCGCCCGCCTCTCCGAGGCGCTGCACACCCTGCTGCAGCCGCACGAACTCGTCGATCACCCCGAGGCGGAAACCCTCGTCGGCCAGACCGGCGCGGAGATGCATTTCGACCACGTGGCCTTCAGCTACCCCGATGGGCGCACCGTCTTCTCCGACTTCGATCTCCTGATCCCCCCGGGTCAGACGGTCGGCCTCGTGGGCAAGTCGGGCGGCGGCAAGTCGACCCTGTTCTCGCTGATCCAGCGCTTCTACGAGGTGCAGGGCGGCCGCATCCTGATCAACGGTCAGGACATCAACCGGGTCACGCAGGAATCGCTTCGCGAGGCGATCACGGTGGTGCCGCAGGACGTGTCGATGTTCCACCGCTCCTTGCGCGAGAACATCCGCTACGGCCGCCCCGACGCGACCGACGAGGAGGTCTGGAAGGCGGCCGAGGCGGCGCACTGCACCGACTTCATCCAGGCCCTGCCGGAAGGCTTCGACACCATCGTCGGCGACCGCGGCGTGAAGCTCTCCGGCGGCCAGCGCCAGCGCATCGCCATCGCCCGGGCGATCCTGAAGGATTCGCCGATCCTGCTCCTCGACGAGGCGACCTCAGCGCTCGATGCCGAATCCGAGGAGGCGATCCGCGCCGCTCTGGCCAACCTGATGATGGGCCGCACGGTGATCGCCATCGCCCACCGCCTCTCGACGCTGAAGGATTTCGACCGGATCGTCGTGCTGGAGGGCGGCAAGATCGTCCAGGACGGCTCGCCGGAGAAGCTCACCCATCTCGACGGCTTCTACCGCGAGCTGATGAAGAAGGAATCGATGTCGATGTCGCTCGCCGCCGCCTGAGGGCGTGCGACGCAGCCACCGACACGGAGCGGTTGCCGGGAGACCCCGTGGCCGCCTAATCTTCGAAGGATCGGGCCGGACGACCGCGATGTCGTCCGGCCCGTTCTTTTCGTCGAGCAGTCTGGGACGCGCCGTGGCCGAGCAGCAATTCGCCAGCGACAACTATGCCGGGATCTGCCCGGAAGCCCTCGCCGCGATGCAGGCGGCCAATGCGGGCCACGCGCCGGCCTACGGCGCCGACAGCTGGACCCAGGCCGCCGCGGACGGCTTTCGGCGGCTGTTCGAGACGCAGTGCGAGGTCTTCTTCGTCTTCAACGGCACGGCGGCCAACTCCCTGGCGCTCGCCTCGCTCTGCCAGTCCTTCCACAGCGTGATCTGTGCCGACTCCGCGCATATCGAGACCGACGAGTGCGGGGCGCCGGAATTCTTCTCCAACGGCTCGAAGCTGCTCACGGCCCCCACGGAGGACGGCAAGCTGAACCCCGACCTCGTGCGGGCCATCGCGGGCAAGCGCAGCGACATCCATTTCCCCAAGCCGCGGGCGGTGACGCTGACCCAGGCGACGGAGACGGGGCGGGTCTACACGGTGGCGGAGATCGCCGGCATCGCCGAGCTCTGCCGCTCGCTCGGCCTGCGGCTGCACATGGACGGCGCGCGCTTCGCCAATGCCTGCGCCTCGCTCGACGCTTCGCCGGCCGAGCTGACATGGAAGGCGGGGGTCGACGTGCTGTGCTTCGGCGGCACGAAGAACGGCATGGCGGTGGGCGAGGCCGTGATCTTCTTCGATCCGCGTCTGGCGCAGGATTTCGATTATCGCTGCAAGCAGGCCGGGCAGCTCGCCTCGAAGATGCGCTACCTCTCGGCGCCCTGGGTCGGAATGCTGGAGAGCGAAGCTTGGTTGAGCAATGCCCGGCACGCGAACGACTGCGCCCAGCGTCTCGTCCGGGGAATCGCTGACCTGCCCGGCGTCTCGCTCGCCGCGCCGGTCGAGGCCAACGGGGTGTTCCTGAACCTGCCGCTCCCGGTGCAGGAGGGTCTGCGCGCTCGCGGCTGGCAGTTCTACGGCTTCATCGGCGGAGCGGCCCGCTTCATGTTTGCTTGGGATTCAGACCCGGCCCGGGTCGACGCGCTGGCGCGCGATATCCGCCACTGCGCCCTGCCCGCGGCGGCGTGAGGACGCCGCCCGCGACCGGCTCCGCGCTCAGACGAGATAGGTGATCGTGGCGGCAAGCGCCGTCGCCACCGTGGCGATGGCGAAACCCGACGAGGAGAGCAGCATGGAGGAACGGGCGCTTGCCGGCTCCTGCTCCTCGGCATAACCAAAGGCCTGACCGGCGGCCTGTTCCAGACGAAGGAGCGAGGTGTGACGCGCTTGGGCGGCAGCGGGGGTCATCGTCGTGGCTCCCTACGGTCAAGCTAGGCTTACGAATGAAACGTCCGGCGGACGGTGTTTGTTCCCGTCGCCACCCTCGGCTGCGTCCCGCAAACGTTCTGCCCTCCGCCAGCAGATGCTAGGGAGGCGGCGGCCGCGAATGATCGTGGCACGGGATCGTGACAGACGCTTAACCATCCGCCCGCATCACTGGGGCGTGTCTGACGCCAAGTCGACGCCGAGTCTGGGCCCGAGCGCGAGTGTGACCGAGCGTGACCATGAGCGGCGTGGGCAAACGCTGCGACCGGCGGAAGCGGATAGGAGGCTTTTTGTTTCCTGTTTGTTCTAGTACAACGAGGGTATGAAGAGCCATGCAGCCCGCCTCCGACCCGATTCGAGGAGCCGTCGCGTGAGCGATCCGGCACGCGACCTGTTCGGACCCGGTGCCAAGCCGCCCGCCGCGGAGGCCGAGCGGCGGCGACGCCTGACGCCCGTGGCGGCGGCGCAGCCTGCACCCGCGCCGGAGCCGGCCGAGGCCGGCTACGACGCCTCGGCCATCGAGGTGCTGGAGGGGCTGGAGCCGGTGCGGCGCCGGCCCGGCATGTATATCGGCGGCACCGACGAGCGGGCCTTGCACCACCTCTTCGCCGAGGTGATCGACAATTCCATGGACGAGGCGGTCGCGGGCCACGCGAGCTTCATCGAGGTGGAGCTGGAGGAGTCGGGCTCCCTCGTCGTGACCGATAACGGCCGCGGCATCCCGGTCGATCCCCACCCGAAATTTCCGGGCAAGTCCGCGCTCGAGGTCATCATGACCACGCTGCACGCGGGCGGAAAATTCGACTCCAAGGTCTACGAGACCTCCGGCGGCCTGCACGGCGTCGGCATCTCGGTCGTCAACGCGCTCTCAGACGTGCTGGAGGTCGAGGTCGCCCGCAACCAGACCCTCTACCGACAGACCTTTTCCCGCGGTCATGCGCAGGGCGCGCTTGAGACGATCGGGCGGGTGCAGAACCGCCGCGGCACGCGCGTGCGCTTCCATCCCGACGCGCAGATCTTCGGCTCGCTCAAGTTCGATCCGCGCCGCCTGTTCAAGATGGCCCGCTCCAAGGCCTACCTGTTCGGCGGCGTCGAGATCCGCTGGCGCTGCGCGCCCGCCCTGCTCGAAGGGCTCGACGACGTGCCGGCCGAGGCCGTGCACCGCTTCCCAGGCGGTCTGTCGGACTATCTCGCCCGGGACATCGAGGGGAAAGAGCTCGTCCTCGATACGATCTTCTCGGGCAAGGTGACCAAGCCCGGCTCGCACGGCTCGCTCGAATGGGCCGTGGCCTGGACGGTCGCCGATGACGGCGTCTCGCATTCCTACTGCAACACGATCCCGACGCCGGAGGGCGGCACCCACGAATCCGGCCTGCGCGTCGCCCTTCTGCGGGCCCTGCGCGAGCATGCCGAGCGCGTGAACCAGGCCAAGCGCATGACGGCGGTGACCACCGACGACGTGATGGCGACCTGCGCCTCGATGCTCTCGGTCTTCATTCGCGAGCCGGAATTCCAGGGTCAGACCAAGGACAAGCTCGCGACGGTGGAGGCTTCCCGGATCGTCGAGACGGCGGTGCGCGACGCCTTCGACCACTGGCTCGCGGCCTCGCCCGCCCAGGCCAATAAGCTGCTCGACTGGGTGATCGACCGCGCGGAGGAGCGCCTGCGCCGCCGCCAGGAGAAGGAAGTCGCCCGCAAGTCGGCGACCCGCAAGCTGCGCCTGCCGGGCAAGCTGGCCGATTGCTCGGCCGCCGGCACCGCGGGCTCGGAAATCTTCATCGTCGAGGGCGACTCGGCCGGCGGCTCCGCCAAGCAGGCCCGCGACCGCGCCACGCAGGCCGTGCTGCCGTTGCGGGGAAAGATTCTGAACGTGGCCTCGGCCAGCCGCGACAAGCTCGGGGCCAACCAGCTCATCTCGGACCTGACGCTGGCGCTCGGCTGCGGCACCGGCGCCAATTTCCGCGAGGGGGATCTTCGCTACGACCGGGTCATCATCATGACCGACGCGGACGTGGACGGCGCGCACATCGCCTCGCTGCTGATCACCTTCTTCTACCGGCAGATGCCCAAGCTCATCGACAAGGGGCACCTCTATCTCGCGATCCCGCCGCTCTACCGGATCAGCCAAGGCGCCAAGTCGGCCTATGCCCGCGACGACGCGGACAAGGAGCGGGTCATCAAGACCGTTTTCAAGAACGGCAAGGTCGAGATCGGCCGCTTCAAGGGCCTCGGCGAGATGATGCCGGCGCAGCTCAAGGAGACGACGATGGACCCGAAGAAGCGCACGCTCCTGCGCGTCGCCATCCTCGACGAGGCACGGGAATCGACCGGCGATACGGTGGAGCGCTTGATGGGCAACAAGCCGGAGGCGCGCTTCGCGTTCATCACCGAGCGGGCGGCGTTCGCGGATGGGACGGAGCTGGATATCTGATCGTCTGCCCGGCCTCTGCAGGTTCGTCGGAGTCGTTCAGGACGGCGTGCTGTCAGATGTGATGGTGCCGCTCGGGTAGGGTGCTTCACGACTCGCGAAGAATGCCGCCGCTTCGCTGCCATTGTCCGCCGGGACGAAGCGCGCCCGCCTTCCGACAAGGCGATGCGTCTCACCCCTTCCCGACGCTCACCACCGGCGTCGCCTCGCGATCGCCCACGATCATGATGAGCATGTTCTGCGCCATACTCGCCCGCCCCTGATCGTCGAAGGCGATGCCGGGGCGGCCATCCTCGGGCTGCTCCAGCCGGGCGATCGTGTCGCGCACGATGGCGACCGCGCCCTCCACGATCTGGCGGCGGGCCGCGATGATGGCGCCGGCTTGCTGGCGCTTGAGCATCGCACCCGCGATCTCCGGCGCGTAAGCCAGATGGGTGATCCGCACATCCTCGACCACGACGCCCGCCACCGCGACGCGCTGGCCGAGCTCCGCGATCAGGTCGCCGTGGATCGCGTCCCGGTCGGCCCGGAGCGAGGCGACGCGGGTGGCCTTCTCCGCGAGCCGGCGCTTGGCGTCGCCCGCCTCGTCGCCGACGTTTTCCGCCTCCTCGTGGTCGTAGGGCCGGGTCGAGGCGATGTTGCGCAGCGCCGCCTCCGCCTGGAGCGAGACGAAATCGTGATAGCTGCCGACGTCGAAGGTGGCGCGCGCTGCGTCCTGCACCCGCCAGATCGCGGCGGCCGCGATGGTGATCGGGTTGCCCATCAGGTCGTTGACCGTGATGATCTTGGTCTCCTGCGCCTCCGTCGCCAGTGAGACCTTGGCCACGGCCGTGAGCGGGTTGCGCCACCAGAAGCCGTCGCGGGCGATGGTGCCGTGATAGCGCCCGAACAGGGTCAGCACGGCGGCCTGCCGGGGCTTCAGGGTGAGGAGCCCGGCGAGCAGCACGATGCCGGAGACGAGCGCCACCGCCGCCACGGCCAGAAAGGCGGGGCCGGCGCTGCCGCGGCCGAGCACCAGCACGCCGCCGCCGAGGAAGGCGAGAGCGCCCAGGCCGAGGCAGGGCACGGCGAGAAGGAGCGCCAGCCAGCCGTTGAGCCCCCGATAGGGCTCGTCCCGCGTCGCGCGCGCCTCCTCTGCCGGTCCCGCCATGCCGTCTCTCCCAAAAGGCCGTGATCGCACGGATGTTGTGCGGGAGGGGCGGCGTCGGGCGCAAGCCGTGTAGGGCCGGCGGTTGTGCTGGGCGCAGGCCCCGCGGCATACCGAGGCTTCGAGCGACCGCATCGCCTGGAGAGCCTCGTGAGCGAGCCCCGCAGACACCTCCATCTCGGTGCCTTCATGCGCCCGATCGGCATCCACACGGCGTGGTGGCGCTATCCCGGCGGCTTCCCGGACGCGAACTTCAACCTCGACCATCTCGTGCGCTTCGCCCGCAAGCTGGAGGCGGGGAAGTTCGACGCCTTCTTCATGGCCGACCATCTGGCGGTGATGAACATGCCGATGGAGGCGCTGAAGCGCTCGGCCACCGTCACGTCGTTCGATCCGCTGACCCTGCTGCCGGCGCTGGCCATGGTGACGGAGCGCATCGGGCTGATCGCGACGGCCTCGACCACCTACAACGAGCCCTACCACGTCGCCCGCAAGTTCGCCTCGCTCGACCACATCTCGAAGGGCCGCGCGGGTTGGAACCTCGTCACCTCGGGCAACCCGGACGAGGCCCTGAATTTCGGCCGCGACGCGCATCTCGACCACGCCACCCGCTACGCCCGGGCCCGCGAGTTCTTCGAGGTCGTCACCGGCCTGTGGGATTCCTGGGCGGACGACGCCTTCCTGCGGGACGTCGAGAACGGGTTGTTCTTCGATCCGGCCAAGCTGCACACCCTCGACCACAAGGGCGCGTTCCTGAAGGTGAAGGGCCCCCTCAACGTGGCGCGGCCGGTTCAGGGCTGGCCGGTGATCGTGCAGGCGGGCGCCTCGGATGCGGGGCGACAGATCGCGGCCGAGACCGCCGAGGTGGTGTTCGGCTCGGCCTCCTCGCTCGCCGCTGGACAAGCCTTCTACGCCGACGTGAAGGGCCGCATGGAGGTCGCTGGACGCTCCCGGGACGCTCTCAAGATCCTGCCCGGCGCCTTCGTCGTGGTCGGCGGGACCGAAGAGGAAGCCAGGGAGAAGCGGGAGCGGCTCGACGCGCTGGTTCCGGTGGAGAGCGGGCTCGCCAATCTCTCGGTCCGGCTCGGCACCGACGCCTCGCGCTTCGACCTCGACGCGCCCCTGCCCGAAATCCCGGAATCGAACGCCAGCCGGAGCGCGCAGGCCCAGATCGTCGACTATGCCCGCCGCACCGGCGGCAGCGTGCGCGACCTTGCCCGCCGCGTCGGCGGCTATGGCGGCCTCAGCTTCGTCGGCACGCCGGAGCAGATCGCCGACGGGATGCAGGAATGGCTGGAGGGGGAGGCCTGCGACGGCTTCAACGTCATGTTCCCCTTCGTGCCCGAGGGGGTCGACGACTTCGTGGACGGCGTCGTTCCCGAATTGCAGCGCCGCGGCCTGTTCCGCACGGAATACGAGGGCACGACCCTGCGTGACCATCTCGGGCTGGCGCGGCCGGCAAACCGCTTTTTCGAAGGCAATTGACTGAGGAAGGCGCCCGACGCCAGAGCGGCGCCGGGCAGCAAAGTCATGAGCGCCGGTTCGTCAGCCCGAACAGCGCGAAGCCCGCGAGGCCGGCGAGCCCGAGGACGAGCAGGCGGTTGCTGCCCAGCGTGTCGGCGGAGGCCCAGCCCGTGCTCTTGGCACTCTCGAGGAAGGCGCGGCCCCGCAGGATGCGCTCCGCCCGCCGCCGGTTCGCTTCCTGGGTCGGCAGGTGGACGATGAAGGTGTCGCCTTCGCGGTCGATATCGATGCTGTTGCGGGCGAACCCTGCCCGGACCAGACGCTGCTTGGCCGCACGGGCGGCTTCGAGGCTGGTGAAGTCGGCTTCGACGCCGACAGTCTCGTGGGACATGTTTCCTCCTCGACGGACACGGTAAGCGGGAGGAGCAATTCGGCCCCGCCCCTCACGGTTCCGTGAGAGCGGTTCAGGCCTCGCCCGCCTCGCAGGCATCCACCCGCACGGCGCCGTCGGCGGTCAGGGAGCAGATTACCTCGGTGCCGTCGCCCAGCGCGAAGGCATGAAACAGGCGGCGCTCCAGTTCTTCCAGGCCCTCGCCCGGAAGATCCGCGATCTCATCACGCGCACGCTCTTCGAGAGCCGGAACAACACCGCTTCTCTCGGCGATTTCCTGCGCGGACTGCGTGAGAACGACCTCGAAAGACATCGTCGCCTCCTTGCAAAACTCTTGGTGAATGTCGCGATGACACGGTGGTCCGATGGGCGCGAAGACAGGACCGCCATGCGACTTTTTTGGGGCAGCCTGTCCTTGTCAGGAAAAACCTTCGCTTCTGCCGTGGTTTAGGGCTGTGTATCACGGACGGCCGAGCCCATCGCGATGGGCGGAGGCGCTCATCGGCGCACCGGCAGCGCCCGGCTGACCGGCCTTCTGCGACGCATCCGCGCGCGGCGGTTTTATCGTTCCGACCTGTGACCGCCGCGGTCTACGCTTCCTGCGCCGGCCCGCCGCGCGCAGGGGCTCGATGAGGCAGGAACCCCGTCGGGACGTTGCCAAGGTCCTGATCCCGGCGGAGAGGTGCCGATCTCATGAACCCCATTCTCGTCGTTGCCCTGGTCTGCGCATCCACCGTGCAGCAGCCCGACTGCTCGCGGGAAACCGCGCTCGATGTCATCATCGGGCCGGCCCACACCCTTCAGGAATGTTTGATCCAGGGGCCAGTGCTGGCGGCTAGCGCGGGTCATTCCGATGCCAACACCTACGTGAAGACCCGCTGCGAGCAGCGGAAGGAGCGGTAGGCGATGGCGGAGGCAGCGATGGATGAGAACGAGACGGTCGATCCGGCCCGCGCCGCCGAGGTGCGGCTGCGCGCCCGCCTCGCGGTGGTGGAGCGGGCGGCGTGGTTCGGCTTCGTCGAGGCGATGCGCGCCCGTCCCGACGCGACCGCGGCCTTCATCGATTCCGAGCGGGCGCGCTGCCGCGAGGGCTTCGGTTCCGGCGCCTGGGCCAAGGACCTGAATACGGCGGAGCGGGCGCTCCTCGGGGCGGAGGTCGATGCCGGACTCGCGCAACTCGTCGAGGACGCGCGGGCGGAGATCGGCGAGGGCGGCTAGGTCTCCCGCACGAGACGCTCGCCGCGCCGTCGGCGGGGAGCGAGGGCAGCCCGTCATGGACGGTTCGTGAGGCTCTCCGAACCCGGAAAAAGAGTTCCGGGCGGGCGCCGTCCCGCCCTTCCCGACGGGGGCGGACCAGGGCATTTTGCGGCATCCCGGGCGCCATCCTTTCGCCTTGCGGTCATGGCGGGAAGAGTTCAGTGTCCCCCGCCAAACCGGACCCGGCCGAAGAAGCCTCCTGCAGGAGCCTCTCGCGCCGGACCCGCAAGGAGCTGCGACTGGTGCCCATGTCTGGATACGCCGCCCGCCGGAGCGCCGCCGCGCTCGCCCTGCTGCTCTCGTCGACCGGTCTCGGCATTCTGCCGGCGGCGGCCATGCAGCCGCGGGAATCCTCGCCGATCTCCGAATACGAGCCGGCGGAATCGCTCGAAGGCAACTTCCTCTCCGCCTATATCGCGGGCGCCTCGAAGGACACGGCGGCGGCGGCGAGCTTCTACCGCGAGGCGGTGAAGGGCGATCCGCGCAACGCCGAGCTTCTGGAGCGCGCCTTCGTCTCACTGCTGGCCGACGGCGCGATGACCGACGCCTTCCGCGCTGCCGAGCGCCTGGCCACCCGCGAGAGCACGAACGGCCTCGCCCATCTCGCCCTCGGCGTGCGCCAGCTCAAGGCCGGCCAGTACGCCGCCGCCCGCCAGAGCTTCGGCCGCAGCGGACGGGGGGCTGCCGGCGATCTCACCGCCACCCTGCTCACCGCCTGGGCCTATGCCGGCGCCGGCGACGGCAAGCGGGCCAACGAGACGCTGAACCGCCTGCGGGGTGAGCGCTACTTCAACGTCTTCCGCGACTACCATGCCGGGCTGATCGCCTCCGTCGTCGGTGACCGGGCCGAGGCCGAGCGCAAGCTGAAGGCGGCTTACGACGCCGACCGCAACACCCTGCGCATCGTCGACGGCTACGCCCGCTTCGAGGCCGGCATCGGCCGCACCGATCTGGCCATCGACGCCTACAGCGAGTTCGAGAAGGTGATGCCGCGCCACCCGCTGGTGGTGGACGCCCTCGACAAGCTCAAGGCCGGCAAGCCGCTCTCGCCGCTTGTCTCCTCGGCGCAGGAGGGCGCCGCGGAGGTGCTCTACGGGCTCGGCTCGGCGGGCTCCACCCAGGGCGACGAACTGCCGGCGGTGGTCTACATGCGGCTCGCTCTCTACCTCGCACCCGAGCACGCCGTGGGCCGGCTGACACTCGCCGACACCCTCGACCGCATGAAGCAGACCGAGCGGTCGAACGAGGCCTATGCGCAGATCCCGGCCAACTCGCCGCTCAAGCTCAACGCCGACATCCAGATCGGGCTGAACCTGGAGCAGATGGGCCGGGGCGACGAGGCGCTTCAGCACCTCGACACCGTTCTCAAGGCCAATCCCGACAACATCGACGTGATCTCGGCGCTCGGCAACGTGCAGCGCGCCCGCAAGAAGTTCACCGAGGCCGCCGAGACCTATACCCGCGCCATCAACCTGATCGGGCCGGGCCGGGAGGCCAATCACTGGACGCTGTTTTACTTCCGCGGCACCGCCTACGAGCGGGCCAGCGAGTGGCAGAAGGCTGAGGCCGACCTGAAGAAGGCGCTCGCCCTCGTGCCGCCGACCCAGCCGAACGCCAAGGCGCAGGTGCTCAACTACCTCGCCTATTCCTGGGTCGACCGGAACATGAACATCGACGAGAGCTTCACGATGCTGAAGCAGGCCGTCGATCTCTCGCCCCGCGACGGCATGATCATCGACAGCCTCGGCTGGGCCTATTTCCGCCTCGGCCGCTGGGACGACGCGGTGCGCGAGCTGGAGAAGGCGGTCGAGCTGAAGCCCGGCGATCCGACCATCAACGACCATCTCGGCGACGCCTACTGGCGCACCGGCCGGCGGCTCGAGGGTAAGTTCCAGTGGCAGCATGCCAAGGATCTGAACCCCGAGCCCGAGGAGCTGACCAAGATCAACGCCAAGCTCAAGGACGGCCTGCCCGAGCCGGACAAGCCCACGGCCACCGCCGAGAACCCGCCCACCCAGGATCCGGCGCAGGCGGTGCCGGCCCCCGTGGCGGCCCCGCACAACCCGCAGAACCCCGAATTGCCGAAGGGCGCTCCCGCCCCCGGCGACGCGCCGGGTTCCGCGGACAAGAAGCCGGGGAACTGAGATCGACCGCGCCGGTGAGCCGTTTCACCTCCGCTCCTTGAGTTGAGGCACCTCGCCGTCGTCGGCGGGCAGGTCGGAGAGGCGCCTTGCCCGCTCCGATCAGGCCCCCTATGGCAGGGCGCGTCCCCTGCCCCTTTCGGCCGAGAGCCTTCGTGTCCGTCCTCACCACCCGCGCTCCGGCCAAGATCAACCTGACCCTGCACGTGCTCGGCCGACGGCCGGGGGACGGCTACCATGCGCTGGAGAGCCTCGTGGCCTTCGCCGAGGTGGCCGACACGCTCGAACTCGTGCCGGGAGAGGATCTGACCCTGGAGATCTCCGGCCCCACCGCCGGCCCGGCGGGTCCGCTCGACGACAACCTCGTCCTGCGTGCCGCCCGCCACCTCGCCGCGGCCGTGCCCGGACTGAGGCTCGGGGCCTTCCGCCTGCACAAGCAACTGCCCGTCGCGGCGGGGATCGGCGGCGGTTCGTCCGACGCGGCCGCCGCGCTGCGGCTGCTGGCGGAAGGAAACGGGCTCTCCCTCGATCACCCGGCTCTGATCGCGGCGGCGCGAGCGACCGGCGCCGACGTGCCCGTCTGTCTCGATCCGCGGGCGCGGATGATGCGCGGCGCCGGCGAGGAGATCGGGCCGGTGCTGGACCTCGCGCCCCTGCCGGCGGTTCTCGTCAATCCCGGTGTGCCGGTCGCGACGGCACCGGTCTTCAAGGCGCTCGGCCTCGCCGTCGGCCAGCGGCTCGACGGGGCCGAACATCCGCCGATCGGTCATGGCCTCGATGCGGAGGCCGTGCTCGGCACGATCGCCCCCGCCCGCAACGATCTGGAGGCCCCGGCCCTGACCGTCGCCCCCGTGATCGGCGAGGCGCTGGCGCGGCTGCGGGCACAGGGCGGATGCCGGCTGGCGCGGATGTCGGGCTCGGGCGCAACCGTCTTCGCGATTTTTTCCGACGACGTGGCGGCCCAGAGTGCCGCCGAAACGGTCCGCACGGCGCAGCCGGGCTGGTGGGTCGAGCCGACGCGCCTCACCTGAGGAGGGCCGTCGAGGGGCGCGTCAGTGCGCCCGGGCGACGCAGAAATCGACCACCTGCAGCAGGGCGGCCTTCATCGGCCCGCTCGGGAACGGGGCCAGGGCCGCGCGGGCCTGATCGCCGTAATGGCGGGCGCGCTCGATCGTGTCGTCCAGGGCGCGGTGGCGGCGCAGGATCGCCAGCGCCTGCTGAAGGTCGCCCTCCCCCAGATCCTCCCGTTCGAGGGTGCGGCGCCAGAAGGCGCGCTCCTCGTCGGTGCCGCGGCGGAGCGCCAGCACGATCGGCAGAGTGATCTTGCCCTCGCGAAAATCGTCGCCGACATTCTTGCCCAGCGAGGCGCTGGTCCCGCCGTAATCGAGCACGTCGTCGATGAGCTGGAAGGCGATGCCGAGATTCATGCCGTAGGCGCGGCAGGCGGCCTGCTCCGCGTCCGGCCGCCGGCTCAGAACGGGGCCGACCTCGCAGGCCGCCGCGAACAGCTCCGCGGTCTTGCCGCGGATCACGGCGAGATACTCGTCCTCGCTGGTCTCGATGTTCTTGGCGGCGGTGAGCTGCATCACCTCGCCCTCGGCGATCACGGTGGCGGCCGCCGAGAGGATGTCGAGGGCGCGCAGGGAGCCGACCTCGACCATCATGCGGAAGGCTTGGCCCAGCAGAAAGTCGCCGACGAGTACGCTCGCCTCGTTGCCCCACTTGATGCGAGCGGCCACGCGCCCGCGGCGCATGTCGCTCTCGTCCACCACGTCGTCGTGCAGCAGCGTGGCGGTGTGCATGAACTCGACCGCGGCAGCGAGCTTCACGGCGCCGTCCGCCCGCGGATCGTCCGCACCGTAGCCGCACAGGTCGGCGCAGGCCAGCGTCAGGATCGGGCGCAGGCGCTTGCCGCCCGACGCGATCAGGTGATTGGCGACCTCGGGGATCATCGCCACGTCGGAGCCCGTGCGCGACAGGATGGTCGCGTTCACCCCCTCCATTCCGGCCGCAACGAGGCCGACGAGATCGGTGAGGCTGGCCTCCGGATCGGAGCGGCCCTCATCGAGGGAAACGACGACGCCCAAACGCGATGCCTCCGGAAAACCCACTGCCGGCGCCCTGCCGGAACCCCTGCCCCGCGGCTGCCCCTGTCGCACGGGGCCGGGCGCACTGCAACACGTGCCCGTGACGCACGGCTGCACGAAGGCATGCATGGTTCCGGACCAGCCTGCCGCGGAGCGGAGCGGCGACGCACGGGAAAGAGCGCGCCGGGACAGGCACTTGGCATCGTACCCGATTGCATCGCCATCGCGTCTGGCTCTAGGAGCGGAAGGCCGCGCATTCGGCCGGATGGGGACAGGGCGCCGTGACGGAACTGATCCGCAGCAACGACATCGTCCTGATCGGCTTCGCCCGCTCGCTCTTGGAGGAAGCTCAGATTCCGCTCTTCGTGGCCGACGAGCATATGAGCCTGATGGAGGGCTCGATCGGCATGTTCGGGCGCCGCCTGCTGGTGCCCGACGACCACGCGCGGCAGGCCCGGCGCATCCTCACGGATGCGGGGCTGGCCGCCGAACTGCGCGATGAGCGCTGAGCCGGACCTCTTTCTCGGCGGACGCCTGCGCCTGCGCCAGCCCGCCCGCGGCGCGCACCGCGCCGGCACCGACGCGGTGCTGCTCGCGCGATGGCTGGCTCCAAGGCCCAGCGAGACGATCTACGACCTCGGTGCCGCCACGGGGGCGGTCGGGCTCGCGGTGGCGCGGCTCGCGGACGATTGCCGCGTGGTGCTGGTGGAGCGCGAGGCGGCGCTCGCGGCCCTGGCCCGGGAGAACGCCCGCGACAACGGCCTGGACGACCGCGTCCGCGTCGTCGAGGCGGATCTGCTGGCGCCGGGAGCGCAGCGCCGGGCAGCGGGCCTGCTTCCCGCCACCGCCGACGCGGTGCTGACCAACCCGCCCTTCTTCGAGGCGGGCGGCCACCGCCCCTCCCCCGTCCCGGAGAAGGCCTCGGCGCATACCTTCGCGGAGGGCAGCCTCGACGGCTGGCTGAGAACCTGCGCCGACCTGCTGTGCCCGGGCGGGCGGCTCGGCTTGATCCATCGGGCGGATGCCCTGCCCGCCTGCCTCGAAGCCCTGCACGGGCGCTTCGGAGATTGTGCAATCCGCCCCGTCCACGCACGGGCCGACCGCCCGGCAATCCGCGTCCTGATCGCGGCGGTGAAGGGGAGCCGGGCCCTGCTGCGCCTGCTGCCGCCCTTGGTGCTTCAGGACGAGGCGGGGCGCTTCACCCCGGAAGCCGGGGCGCTGCACCGGGGCGAGCCCTGGCCGCCATCATGAAAAAGGGCGCCCGGCCGGGCGCCCTCTCGAAGACGGCTGTTCCGCGCCTCAGTACCAGGGGCGGTAGAAGTGCGGACGGTGATGGTAGCGCACCCCCCAATAGGGACGGCGATAGTAGTGGCGCGGCCGCCAGTAAGCGCGGCGATAATAGGCGCGCGGACGCCAGTAGGCGCGGCGGTAATAGGGCCGTGGCCGCCAGTAAGCGCGACGGTAATAGGGACGGGGCCTCCAGTAGGCGCGACGGTAATAGGGACGGGGCCTCCAGTAGGCCCGGCGATAATAATGGCGCGGGCGCCAGTAGGCCCGGCGGTAGTAGCGCCGGCCGTACCAGCCGACCGGGTTGATCAGCGGGGTCTCGGCGGTGGCCCCCGAGAGGGGCGCGACGGGCAGCGGGGCGGCGTTCGCCGTGGCGTTCAGGCCGGCGAGACCGCCGAGCATCCCGAACGCCAGGATGAGCAGACGTAGGATACGCATCGGGCAGAGACTCCTTCCGTTCCGTCCGGTTCGTTCCGGGCCGCGCGGACGGTCCACGACCTCGCCGGACCGGGACGAAGCCCGGGCATGGCCGAAAAGAACGTCGCGCGGCCAAGTTCGGTTCGCTCCCGGCGCGACTTCGTGAACGTTCCGGCACCCTCGGGCGGCGATGGATCGGCCGGCCCCCTCCTGCTAACGGGGGCGGACCTTCGCGCACGACTCCGCGCCCACGCCCTGCGCATCCCGAGACGCCGCCATGCCGCTTGCCCTCCCGAACTGGATGCGCGCCCTCCTGCCCCGCCGCTTCCGAAAGGAGGTTGCGCGCGTGTCGGTGGTGCGCCTGAGCGGGGCCATCGGCGCGGTCTCGCCGATCCGGCCGGGCCTCTCGATCGGCACGGTGGCGCCGAGCCTGGAGCGGGCGTTCTCCGTGCCCGGCCTCTCGGCGGTGGCCCTCGTCATCAACTCGCCCGGCGGCTCGCCGGTGCAGTCCCACCTGATCTACCGGCGCATCCGGGCGCTCGCGACGGAGAAGGACGTCAAGGTCTTCGCCTTCGTGGAGGATGCCGCGGCCTCGGGCGGCTACATGATCGCCTGCGCTGCCGACGAGATCGTGGCCGATCCCGCCTCGCTCGTCGGCTCCATCGGCGTGGTCTCGGCGGGCTTCGGCTTCGACCGGCTGATCGAGCGCATCGGCGTCGAGCGGCGCGTCCACACCCAGGGCGAGGCCAAGGCGATGCTCGACCCGTTCCGTCCCGAGAATCCGCAGGACATCGTCCGCCTGAAGGAGATCCAGGCGGACGTGCAGGCGCTGTTCACCGGTCTGGTGCGCGAGCGCCGGCCGGCGCTGGACGCCAGCCGCGACCTCTTCACCGGCGCAGTCTGGACCGGGCGGCAGGCGGTGGAACTCGGCCTCGTCGATGCGCTGGGCGACCTGCGCGGCACCCTGCGGGCCCGCTACGGCGACACGGTGGAACTGCGCCTCGTGGCCGAGGCCCGCGGCTCGTGGATCGCCCGCCTCCTGCGCCGGGCCGGTCCGGGCCAGACGGCGACTGAGCTTCCCGATGCGCTGATCGCGGCGGTGGAGGAGCGCGCTGCCTGGGCGCGGCTCGGGTTGTAGGCGGGGCCGCAGAGCTTCGACGACGCCTCTGCCGGGCTCGAAGGCCGCACATAAGCGGTCATCGTCCCGATCCCGTTTGGCATCGTTTGATAGTAACACCGGAGATAAAATGAAAGCGGCGCGTGCAGCTGGGGCCGCAACGCGCCGCAAGTTGGTTCCTGGTCTCAGAACGGAACTGAATAGTGCATACCCTATGCGGGTGTTGTTCGCCGTGTCGTGCTTGCAACAAGGCGCACGACACCGCTGTTATTCGTGTGTCATACTATAGGATCTGTCATCTCAGCTTGACGATCTGGAAAATGCGATCCTCGATCGATTTGATCGGCAGGGTTTTCGCTGGAGCGATCGAGGAGATCCTGCCGCCCGCAGCCGAGCCCTATGCGTTGAATGAGGATTGTTTTGCACCGGCATCGGAACGTCCGCCCGTCATGGCACGAGAAACGGCGGCGACCTCCGTCCGCAATACGCTGGCCGAACCGCAGAATCGCGGCGCCGAGAGGCCGCGCGTCGAGACAACGCCACCCTTGCGCTTCGTCTGACACATCTCGCACCCGATCGATTGGCTGCGCGCCGCGCTGCCGCTTGTCGACGCCTCAAATCTCCTGTACCGATCGGTCCTGATTTTACTGAACGGTACAGAAAGGCTTGCGATGTCTCGTCCTCCCTTCCCGCCCTTCACCGCCGGGACCGCCGCGCAGAAGGCGCGCATGGCCGAGGATGCCTGGAACAGCCGCGACCCGGAGCGCGTCGCGCAGGCCTACACGCCGGACAGCATCTGGCGGAACCGGGCCGAGTTCATCCGCGGCCGCGAAGAGATCGCCGCCTTCCTGCGGCGCAAATGGGCGCGGGAACTGGAGTATCGCCTGATCAAGGAGGTCTGGGCGCATCGGGACGACCGGATCGCCGTCCGCTTCGCCTACGAGTGGCGCGACGACAGCGGACAATGGTTCCGCTCCTACGGCAACGAGAACTGGGAGTTCGACGAGGCGGGCCTGATGCGCCACCGGCTCGCCTCCATCAACGATCTGCCCATCGCTGAGGCGGAACGGAAGTACCATTGGCCGCTCGGCCGGCGTCCCGACGACCATCCGTCCTTGAGCGATCTGGGCCTCTGAGGCGTGGCGCGCCGCGTCGCCGAGCGCTCGGACCTGCTGCCGCTGCTCGCGGAGGTGTTTCGCGAGCACGGCTACGAGGGCGCGAGCCTCGCGCTGATCGCGAAGGCGACGGGGCTCGGCAAGGGCAGCCTCTACCACTTCTTCCCAGGGGGGAAGGCGGAGATGGCGCGGGCCGTGCTCGTCGAGATCGACGGCTGGTTCGAGGCCAACGTCTTCGCCCCTCTCCGCGGCGCGGAGGATCCAGCCGGAGCGGTGGCGGCCATGTTCGGAACCGTGAGCGACTACTTCCGCTCCGGCCGCCGGGTCTGCCTCGTCGGCGCCCTCAGCCTCAGCGATGCCCGCGACCTCTTCGCGGGCGCCCTACGGGACTACTTCGCTCGCTGGGTCGAGGCCTTGGCGCAGGCCCTGGCGCGGGCCGGCCACGCGCGCGATGCGGCCGGTCCCCTCGCCGAGGAGATCGTGGGTGGAATCCAGGGTGCCGTGGTCCTGGCCCGGGCGCTCGACCGCCCGGAGGCGTTCGAGCGGATTCTCGCGAGCCTGCGGGCGCGAAGTCTCGCGCTTCCGCGTTCCGCCTGACGCCTCAGCGGGCGCAGCCGGCCGGAGCGGCGGCGTAGCCGCTATAGACCACGCGGACCTTGCGGGTGCAGCTCTCGGGGGTGGCAAGCGCGGCCACCGGGGCAACGTCGACCGGCGCGACCGCCAGGGTCTTCTCCACCGTCTCGCTTCCGTCCGAGGTGGCCAGAGCGTTGGAGGCGCCCATCACGAGCGGCGTGGCGGCGAGCGAGGCCGCGACGAGGGCGGCGAAAACAGTCAATCCCTTGCGCATGATCTTTCGAACCGTTGTATCCGCCCGCCCTGCCGGCGAAGCGTGGCTGTTCATTTGCCGTATTAACTTGGCAGAAACCTTTGCCGTTCCCCCTGTCGGGCCTCGAGGTGCAAAAAGATGTGTCGGCGCGCACGAAGCGTGGCGGGACGGGCGAATGCGTGCCCCGGCCTCGCAACCGCAGGGCGGCGCCCCATATAGAAGGACACCCTCCGCGCAATCCCGTGCTTTGGGCGACCTTGCGGAGGCCGATATGGCTCACTCTCCCGAAAAAGGGGGCGCACGCCCCGTGTCCTCCTCGGACTTCAACGATCGCGTGAAGCAGTTGCTGGCCGCCAAGCCGGAAACGGCGATCGTGCCGAAGGAGCGCAAGGAGCGCCGCACCTTCAACCGGTCCGCCCCCCGGACCTGACCCGGCCGGGCGGGGTGTTCGCTTGACACTCTGCCGCCCGCTCTTAAACGGTCCGGCATCCCCTTTCCTGCCGTCGGACCTTTCATGCCGAGCGACGCCGACCTCTCGCCCACACGCTCGTTCCAGGGCCTGATCCTGACCCTGCAGCGCTTCTGGGCTGCCAGGGGCTGCGTGATCCTCCAGCCCTACGACATGGAGGTCGGCGCCGGCACCTTCCATCCGGCCACCACCCTGCGGGCGCTCGGCCCCAAGCCGTGGAAAGCTGCCTACGTGCAGCCCTCGCGGCGCCCGAAGGATGGGCGCTACGGCGAGAATCCGAACCGGCTGCAACACTACTACCAGTTCCAGGTCATCCTGAAGCCGAACCCCCCCAATCTCCAGGAGCTCTACCTCGCCTCGCTCGAGGCCATCGGCGTCGATCTCAAGCTCCACGACATCCGTTTCGTCGAGGACGATTGGGAGAGCCCGACGCTCGGCGCCTGGGGTCTCGGCTGGGAATGCTGGTGCGACGGGATGGAGGTCAGCCAGTTCACCTACTTCCAGCAGGTCGCGGGCTTCGAATGCGCGCCGGTCGCCGGGGAACTGACCTACGGGCTGGAGCGGCTGGCCATGTATGTGCAGGGCGTCGAGAACGTCTACGACCTGAACTTCAACGGCGGCGAGGGCGAGGAAAAGGTCACCTACGGCGACGTCTTCCTTCAGGCCGAGCAGGAATATTCGCGCCACAACTTCGAGGCCGCCGACACGGCGATGCTGTTTCGTCACTTCGCCGATGCGGAGAAGGCCTGCCGCCTCTATCTCGAGGCCGGTGCGCCGGAGAGCGAGGGTGCCCGCCACCGAATCGTGCAGCCGGCCTACGACCAGTGCATCAAGGCGAGCCACGTCTTCAACCTGCTCGACGCCCGCGGCGTGATCTCTGTCACCGAGCGTCAGAGCTATATCCTGCGGGTGCGTGAACTGGCCAAGGCCTGCGGTGCGGCCTGGCTCAGGACGGAGGCCGGCGGCCACGCCGCCGCGGCCTGACGCGATGCGCCGCCGCACGCTCTTCGCCGGGGCGCTCGGGCTCGTCGCCGGCCCCGCACTCGGGCAGTCGGCGGCCGACCCGGTCGAGACGGTGCGGGCCTTCTACGCGGCCGACGACATCAACGCCGTGCGCTTCTACGCCCGAAACCTGCGCGGGCTCTACGAGCGCGATCAGCGTGAGGCGAAGGGCGAGGTCGGCCGTCTGGGCTTCGCCTTCCACGTCAACGGGCAGGACACCGAACCGGGCTGGACCAAGTCCCTGCGGCTCACCGCCCTCTCCAGCCGAGGGGACCGGGCCGAGGTGCAGGCACGGTTTCGCAACGGTGGTCCGCAGGAGCTGCGCTACAGCCTTCTGCGCGAGGCCGGCGCCTGGAAGATCGCGAATGTCCGCTCGCTGAATAGCGAGCGCTGGGATCTGATCGAGATCCTCTCCGCCCCGCTGCCATGAGCCGCGATCATGAGTTGCGAGGGCGTCGCCGGGCCAGGCGCCGTCATCGAAGCGACATTCGATAGGGGTAGCGCCCCGCCTTTCGATGGCTGATCCGAGGCGCACGATGTCCGATATGCCCGACGCACCGACCGGAGCGCCCACCCTCGACGAGGTCATCGCCCACCGCTTCTCCCGCCGCGACCTGATGCGCGGCTCCCTCGCCACCGTGCTCGCCGCCGGGATCGGATCGGGCACCGTTCCCGCCGCGGCCGAGGCGGCGCCCGCCTTCGACTTCCCCGAATTGGGCGCGGGGGTCGACGAGCACCTGCACGTGGCTGTCGGCTACGAGGCAAAGCCCCTGCTGCGTTGGGGCGACCCGCTCTTTTCCGACGCGCCCGCCTTCGACCCGAAGGGCCAGTCCGCCGCCGCCCAGGCACGCCAGTTCGGCTACAACAACGACTTCGTCGGCTTCATCCCGCTGGACGAGGCGGGCCAACGTGGCCTGCTCGTGGTCAACCACGAATACACCAACGCCGAGCTGATGTTCCCCGGCCTCGGCGCCGCCGAGCGCAAGGCGGTGATCGCCGCCCTGAGCGCGGATCAGGTCGCGGTCGAAATGGCGGCCCATGGCGGCTCTGTCGTCGAGATCGTACGCGAGGCCGAGGGTTGGCGCCCGGTGATCGGCTCGCCCTACACACGGCGCATCACGGCGCAGACGCCCATCGACCTCACCGGCCCCGCCGCCGGCGATCCGCGCCTCGTGACCGAGGGCGATCCCAGCGGCCGGCGCGTCCACGGCATGATCAACAACTGCTCGGGCGGCGTCACGCCCTGGGGGACTTGGCTCTCGGGCGAGGAAAACATCAACTACTACTTCGCCGGAGCTCTCCCCGCCGGACATCGTGAGGCCGAGAACGCCAAGGCGATGGGCATGGGCAGCCTGCAATACGCCTGGAGCCGCTTCCATCCGCGCTTCGACCTCGCGACGACGCCGAACGAGCCGAACCGCTTCGGCTGGGTGGTCGAGATCGATCCGTTCGATCCCGCCTCGACCCCGAGGAAGCGCACTGCGCTCGGCCGCTTCAAGCACGAGGGGGCGGCGGGCGCGCGCACCCTCGACGGGCGCTACGCGGTCTATCTTGGCGACGACGAGCGCTTCCAGCACGTCTACCGCTTCGTCAGCGAGGGTACGGTGCGGCCGGAGCGCGGGGCCAACGCGGACCTGCTCGATTCCGGCACGCTCAGCGTGGCCCGGTTCGAGCCGGACGGCACCGGCCGCTGGCTGCCGCTGGTCCAAGGCCAGGGCAAGCTCGATGCGGGCAACGGCTTCGCCAGCCAGGCCGACGTGCTGATCGAGACCCGCCGCGCCGCCAAGCTCTCGGGCGCCACCCCGATGGACCGGCCCGAGGATATCGAGGCCAACCCGCGCACCGGCCGCGTCACCGTGATGCTGACGAACAACGCCAAGCGCGCCGCCGATCAGGCGGAGCCGGCCAACCCGCGCGGGCCGAACCTCTTCGGCCACGTCATCGAGATCATTCCCGACGGCACCGACCACGGCGCCGAGACCTTCCGCTGGGAGGTGCTGGTGCGCTGCGGCGACCCGGCCAAGCCGGAGGTGAAGGCGAGTTTTTCCGCACTCACCACAGCGGACGGCTGGTTCGGCATGCCCGACAACTGCACCTTCGACGGGCGCGGGCGCCTCTGGGTCGCCACCGACGGCAACAACCGCCGCGCCACCGGCCGGGCCGACGGGATCTGGGCGGTGGAGACGGAGGGGCCGCGCCGGGGCACCTCCCGCCACTTCCTGCGGGTGCCGGTGGGCGCCGAGATGTGCGGCCCCTGCTTCACGCCCAACGACGAGACCTTCTTCGTCGCCGTGCAGCATCCCGGCGAACCGGACGAGGACGGGGCGCTGGGCTCCTTCGAAAATCCCTCCACCCGCTGGCCGGATTTTTCCCCCGACCTGCCGCCCCGGCCCTCGGTGGTGGCGGTGACGCGCAAGGGAGGCGGGCGGATCGGGTGACGAGCCGCGGCCTCTCGATTGTCACGGCTGACAATCCATGCGACCTGGATTATCACAAATAGGGTGTTTGTGATAATCCAGGTCGTGCCGATTGCACTCCATGAAAAGGGCTGACTTCGAGAAATCGCCCAGCGGTCGCCTCGTTGCAACCGATCGGGGACAATGGGCCTTCGTGCCTCACGATCTGCCGCCCGATCTCGATCTCGGCTTTTTGGCCGTGTCGGTGGCACGCGCATCGCAATTGCTCGGCGAATTGAACGGGATCGGCCGGACGCTCCCCGATCCGTACCTGCTGATCCGTCCGCTTCAGGTGCGGGAGGCTCTCACCTCTTCGAGCATGGAGGGGACCTTCACCACGGTCGATGACCTTCTCCTTCTGGAAGCCGGAGCGCCGGAGCGTGGAGGGAGCCCGAGCGACACGCGCGAAGTGAGCAACTACCGCGCGGCACTGTCGGCGGCGATCGAGAGCCTGCACCGCGTTCCGCTCTCACTGCGTACGTTGCGGGAGGCGCACTCGACGCTGCTATCGGGCGTGGCGCGCCATCGCGGCGCCAGAACCGAGCCGGGCGAGCTCAAGCGCAATCAGAACTTCATCGGCGCCTACGAGATCGAGAAGGCCCGCTTCATCCCACCACCGCCGGCCGAGGCGCGAACCGCCCTCGAAGCCCTCGAACTCTATATCTAGCGTGACGAACGTGGCCCCGTCCCCGACATCGTGGACGCGGCCTTGATCCACTACCAGTTCGAGACCATCCACCCGTTCTCCGATGGAAACGGGCGCGTCGGGCGGATGCTGATCACGCTCCACCTCTACATGCGCGGCGTGATCCGCGAGCCGCTGCTTTATCTCAGTCCCGTCTTCGAGCGGCGCAAGGACGAGTACATCGACCGCATGTACGACGTGTCCCGCCACGGCGCTTGGGGGGCGTGGATCGCATTCTTCCTTGATGTCGTCTGCGAAGCCTGCGAAGCGACCATCGAGACGGCGGATGCGCTGCTCGCGCTCCAGGCGGACTACCGCGCCCGGCTGCGCGAGGCGGGGCGCTCGGCCAATCTCGTCGCCCTCCTCGACCAGCTGTTCCGGCGGCAGGTCGTCACGATCCCTCAGGTCGCGGAGCATCTGGACGTGCAGTACCGCTCCGCGCAGCTCAATGTAGATGCGCTCGTGCGCGTCGGCATCCTCGAAGAGATCGCCGGCACCGCGAACCCGAAGTACTTCATCGCCCGCGGCATCCGCGACATTATCAACCAAACACCCGGCCGCAATGCCTGACCTCCTGCTCGAACTCCTCTCCGAAGAAATCCCCGCGCGCATGCAGCGGCGTGCGGCCGAGGACCTGAAGCGGCTCGTCACCGATGCGCTGGTGGAGCGCGGCTTCCTTTACGAGGGCGCCAAGGCCTTCGCGACGCCGCGGCGGCTGGCGCTGCACGTGGCCGGGCTGCCTGCCCGCGGCGAGGCCGTGCGCGAGGAGCGGCGCGGCCCCCGGGTCGGTGCCCCCGAGGCCGCCGTGCAGGGCTTCCTCAAGAGTGCCGGGCTTGCAAGCCTCGATCAGGCCACCACCGTCACCGACCCGAAGAAGGGCGAATTCTACCTCGCGGTGATCGAGCGGCCCGGCCGCGAGACCCTCGACGTGCTGGCCGAGATCCTGCCGGGGATCATCAAGAACTTCCCCTGGCCGAAGTCGATGCGCTGGGGCGCGGCCTCGGCCCAGCCGGGTTCCCTGCGCTGGGTGCGCCCGCTGCAATCCATCGTGGCCACCTTCGGCCCCGAGACCGAGACGCCGGACGTGGTGCCCTTCTCGGTCGACGGCATCGCCGCCGGCACCACGACCCGCGGCCACCGCTTCCTGGCGCCCGAGCCGTTCGAGGTCCGCCGCTTCGACGATTACGTGCAGGCGCTCGGGCGCGCCCACGTGATCCTCGATGCCGACCGGCGCAAGGACATCATCCTGCACGACGCCCGCGACCTCGCCTTCGCCCGCGGCCTCGACCTCGTGGAGGACGAGGGCCTGCTGGAGGAGGTCGCCGGGCTGGTGGAGCGGCCCGTTGTGCTGATGGGCTCCTTCGAGGAGCGCTTCCTGGAGATCCCGGCCGAGGCGATCCGCGCGACGATCCGCGCCAACCAGAAGTGTTTCGTGCTGCGCAAATCCGGCTCGGAGGACTTGGCCCCGGCCTTCGTGCTGGTCTCGAATCTCGTCGCCTCGGACGGTGGTGCTGCGATCACCGCGGGCAACGAGCGCGTGGTGCGCGCCCGGCTCTCGGACGCGAAGTTCTTCTGGGAGACCGACAAGGCGACGAAGTTGGAGGACCGCCTCCCGAAGCTCGATTCGATCGTCTTCCACGAGAAGCTCGGCACGCAGGGCGAGCGCGTCGCCCGCATCGCCGCGCTGGCAAAAGACATCGCGCCGCTGGTGGGCGCCGACCCGGCTCTGGCCGAGCGCGCGGCGCGGCTCGCCAAGGCCGATCTCGTCACCGAGATGGTCGGCGAATTCCCCGAGCTTCAGGGCCTGATGGGCCGGAAATACGCGGCGCTCCAGGGCGAGCACGCCAGCGTCGCCGCGGCGATCGAGGAGCATTACAAGCCGCTCGGCCCGAGCGACCGCGTGCCGAGCGATCCGGTCTCGATCACCGTGGCACTCGCCGACAAGCTCGACACGTTGGTGGGCTTCTGGGCCATCGACGAGAAGCCGACGGGCAGCAAGGACCCGTATGCGCTGCGGCGGGCGGCGTTGGGGGTGATCCGCGCCGTGATCGAGCGGTCGCTCCGGCTGTCACTGGCCGCGCTGCTCGAGCGCGGCTTCGCGCAGGGCCATGGAGAACGCACCGCGGACCTCCTCGCCTTCTTCGCCGACCGCCTCAAGGTCTACCTCCGCGACCAGGGCGCCCGCCACGACCTGATCGATGCCGTCTTCGCCCTGCCCGGCCAGGACGATCTGCTGATGGTGGTCCGCCGGGTCGAGGCGCTGGGTGCGTTTCTCGCCACCGATGACGGCAGGAACCTGCTCGCGGGCTACAAGCGCGCGGCCAACATTTTGCGTATCGAGGAGAAGAAGGACGGGCGCGCCTACGACGCCGTCCCCGACGCCGCGCTCGCGGCCTCGGGGCAGCCGGAGGAGCGGGCTTTGGCCGAGGCGCTGGCCTCCGCGCGTCAGGAGGCTTCCGCTTCCGTGGCGGCGGAGGATTTTGCCGGGGCCATGCGGGCGCTGTCGCGGCTGCGGATGCCGGTGGACGCGTTCTTCGAAGGCGTCACCGTCAATGCCGACGACCCGGCCCTTCGCGAGAACCGGCTCCTCCTCCTCAACGCCCTGCGCGCCGCCACCCGCGAAGTGGCCGACTTCTCGCGCATCGAGGGCTGACGCGCGCGGGATCGCGGGGCGCCGCCCGCGCTTGCCCCGCGACGAGCGCCTGATCGCGAGAGCGGCTTCGGCGGCTCGTGCCGCAGCGTGCTTGGGTCGGCAGGCTTCGCAATGATTGCATTTAACTGTGTGAAATAACTTCAGGTTGTTACGCTCGCGGGTTCTGTGACAGTCGAACAGATACGCGAGCACTCCAGCCTCAGGTGGTGAGAGCGGCTGCAACATCACGCTCAAGCTGCCGTCTTGTTGCGAAACCGGTACAGTTTTTGCGATGGAAGTATGCTTTAAATTAGAGCGACTTCCCTCCCGTGCGGGTCGATGTCAGGTTTCGATCCCCTTGCCCTGATCGACGCCTGCTACGCGGCAGCGCTCGATCCCGATCAGTGGCCCGACGCGCTCGACGGGATCGCCGATGCCGTCGAGGCGCGCGGCACGGTGATCGTCTCGCACGACCCAACGCGCACGGCGCAGACGCTGGCTTCCACCCGGCTCGCCGAGGTGAACCACGATTACAGCGTTGGCGGTTGGTGGCAGCACGACACGCGCATTCGCCTCGGGCGGGAGCGCGGACTCCTGAGACCGGGCACCATCACCGTCGACGAGATGTATGTCGCGCCCGAGCTGAAGCGCACCGACCCGTTCTTCCAGCACTTCCTGACACGGCACGGCCTCGGCAATCTCTGCGGCTACATCGATGCCGACGCCGTCGACGGCCACACCCTCTCCTTCTCGACGCCGCGCGATGCCCGCAAGGGGGCGTTCGAGGGAAGCGAGGTCGACCGGCTGGCGCTCATCGGCCCGCACGTCATCCGCGCCTTCCGCCTGACCACGCTCGTCGGCGCGCTGCGCAGCGAGGCGAGCGGCTTCGCGTCCGCCCTGGAGCGGATGCGGGCGGGCCTCATCGCCCTCGACCGCCGGGGACGCGTCCGCTTCGTCAATCCCGCCGGGGAAGGGCTCAGCCTGGGCGTGCTCGCCCTGCGCACCGGCGAGGCGCCGAAATCCGCCGCGCCGGCTGATCGGGACCGTTTCGATCGATTTCTGGCCGCCGCTCTGCCGGAGCGGGGATGGCCGCAGCCGGCCTCGATCCTTCTGCGCCGCCGCGGCGGTCCCGTCTTCATCGAAGCGCTGCCCCTGCGCGGACCCGATCCGTTCGCGATCGGCGTCGCCGATCTCGAGGGCGGGGTGCTCCTGCTGCTCCGCGACCTGCTGGCGCCGGCCCATCGCCCGGTCGAGCCGCTGCTGGAGCAACTGGGCCTGACCCGGGCGGAGGCGCGGGTGGCGGCCCTGGTCGGGCGAGGCGCCGCGCCGCGGGCGGTGGTGGCGCAACTCGCGGTCGGCGAGAGCACCGTGCGCAGCCAGATCAGGGCGGTCTATGCCAAGCTCGCCCTGCGTCGCCAAAGCGAGCTGGCGGTGCTGATCACGCGCCTCGACGGCCTCTAAGGCCGCCTCCGCTCGTAAGGAACGGCGTGAGGCGGAATCCGACGCGCTCAACCGCAGGCCGTCTGAGGCCCGGGCGTCACGCCTTCGGTTCGTCCCGGCGCTGGCGCAGTTCGGGCACCGACTGGCCCGCCGGGGGCGCGGCCACGATCTGGTTCTCGGAGCGGCTCGAATCCACGAACAGCCGCACCTCGCCCTCGCGCACGCCGAGGCTGCGCAGGGCGTAGGTCATCATGCCCAGCGCCAGTTCGCGCTCGGCCATGAGCACGAGGCCGACGCCGTCCTCCTCCAGCCGGCGCCGCTCGGCCTCGCTGTGGGTGCGCACGACGCTGTCGATGCCGGGATTGGCCGCGCGGGCCTTGGCGAGCAGCCTCCGCCCCTGGTGCGAATCGGGCGTGGCCAGCACGACGAGGCGGGCCGAGCCGATATCGGCGGCTTCCAGGATGCCGGGGGCGGAGGCGTCGCCGAACACCGCCGGCACGCCCTGCGCCCGCAGATCCTCGACCCGGCGCCGGTCGCGCTCCACCACCACGAAGGGCAGGTTCCAGTCGTGCAGCGCCTTGCCGATGGCGCTGCCGACCCGGCCGTAGCCGACGATGACCGCGTGATCGCGCATGCCCTCGCCGCTGGTGCTCATGGACAGCGGCGCCGCTGCCCGCCGCTCCAGGCGGCGGCGCCATTCCGGCCGTTCGCCGAGGTAGAGCGAGACCCGGTCGGCCAGGGCGAAGAACAGCGGATTGAGGGTGATCGACAGGAGCGCACCGCCCAGGATCAGGTCGCGGCCGGATTCCGGCAGAAGCTTCAGGGAGATGCCGAGGGAGGCCAGGATGAACGAGAACTCGCCGATCTGCGCCAGGCTCGCGGCGATGGTGAGCGCGGTGCCCACCGGATGGCCGAAGGCGAGCACGATGGCGATGGCCCCGAGCGATTTGCCGAGGACGATGACGCCGACCACGCCGAGGATCGCCAGCGGCTCGCGCAGGACGATACCCGGATCGAACAGCATGCCGACCGAGACGAAGAACAGCACCGCGAAGGCGTCCTGCAGGGGCAAGGAGTCCGCCGCCGCCTGATGGCTGAGGTCGGATTCGGACAGCACCATGCCGGCGAAGAAGGCACCGAGCGCGAAGGACACGCCGAACAGTTCGGAGGAGGCGTAGGCGATGCCGACGGCACTGGCCAGCACCGCCAGGGTGAACAGCTCCCGCGAGCCGGTGCGGGCGGCGAGCCCCATCAGGTAGGGTACGACGCGCCGTCCCCCGACCAGCATGATCGCCACGAACACGCTGACCTTGGCCAGCGTCAGACCCAGGCTCAGCCACAGACTTTGCGCCGCCGCGCCGTGATGGGCGTCGCCCCCGGCCGCCTCCCCGCCGAGCGAGGGCGCGAGTGCCGGCAGCAGCACGAGGGCCAGCACCATGGCCAGATCCTCGACGATCAGCCAGCCGACCGCGATGCGGCCCTTGTCCGAATCGAGCAGGCCCCGCCCTTCGAGCGCCCGCAGCAGCACGACGGTGCTCGCCACCGAGAGCGCCAGGCCGAAGACCAAGCCTGCGCCCGCGCTCCAGCCGAAGGCCCAGGCCAGCCCCGCCCCCATGATCGTCGCGACGGCAATCTGCACGATGGCCCCCGGCAGGGCGATGGTGCGCACCGCCATCAGGTCCGCGATCGAGAAGTGCAGGCCGACGCCGAACATCAGCAGGATGACGCCGAGCTCGGCGAGCTGGCTCGCCAGCTCCGGATCACCCACGAAGCCGGGTGTGAAGGGACCGATGGCGATGCCGGCCACGAGGTAGCCGACGAGCGGCGGCAACCGCAGTTTCTGGGCCAGCATGCCGCCGACGAAGGCGCTGACCATGCCCAGCGCGATGATCGAAATGAGTCCCGTGGCGTGCGGCAACGCGGTCCAACCCTCACGGGGCGCGAACCGGCCCCGGGGGTCAGTTAAGGCAAATCACGGTCCCGTGTCCGCAGCCGAGACGCTGCCGATCCACGCTTGTCTCGAAAACCTCAGGCTTTCATGCGGACATAGGAGCCCGGTGCCGGTTCGAGCGCGGGCAGCCCCCCCGCGCCGGGGATGCGGGCGGGCACGCGCTCGGGCGCCTGCTCTTCGAGCCACTTGGCCCAGTAGGGCCACCACGAGCCCTCGTGCTCGGTCGCCCGCTCCACCCATTCCTCGAACCGTCCCTTGGCCGGTCCGCCGGTGCGGAAGCCGTACTTCGCCTTCTTGCCCGGCGGGTTCACGACGCCCGCGATGTGGCCCGAACCCGCCAGCACGTAATCGACCGGGCCGCCGAACTTCTTCGAGCCCTCGAACACCGACAGCGCCGGGGCGATGTGGTCCTCGCGGGTGGCGAGGTTGAAGACGGGGATCTTCACCTTCTTCATGTCGAGGCGCACGTTGCCGATCACCATCTGCCCCTTCGAGAGGGTGTTGTTGAGGTAGCAATTGCGCAGGTAGAACGAGTGGTTGGCCGCCGGCATGCGCGTGGCGTCGGCGTTCCAGTAGAGCAGGTCGAAGGCCTGCGGAGCCTTGCCGCGCACGTAGTTGTTGACGACGTAGGACCAGATCAGGTCGTTCGGGCGCAGCATGTTGAAGGCGTTGGACATGCGCGAGCCGTCCAGATAGCCGCGCTCGGCCATCCGTGACTCGATCCCCTTGATCTGATTCTCGTCGGCGAAGACCTTGAGATCGCCCGCATGGGTGAAGTCGACCTGCGTCGTCAGGAAGGTCGCGCTCTGGATGCGCCGGTTGCCGGTGGCGGCCTGATAGGCCAGCGTGACGGCGAGCAGCGTGCCGCCGACGCAGTAGCCCGCCGCCGCGACCTCGGTCTCCCCGGTGGCGACGCCGATCATGTCGATGGCGGTCTCGATGCCCTCGCGCATGTAGGATTCGAAATCCTTGTCGCGGTGGCGCTCATCCGGATTCACCCAGGAGATCACGAACACCGTGATGCCCTGCGAGACCATCCAGCCGATGAAGCTCTTCTGCGGGTTGAGATCGAGGATGTAATACTTGTTGATCCAGGGCGGCACGATCAGCAGCGGGCGCTTGAGCACCGTTTCGGTCGTGGGCGTGTACTGGATCAACTCCATCAGGTCGTTGCGGAAGATGACCTCGCCGGGGGTCACCGCCACGTCCTTGCCGAAGGTGAAGGCGGTGATGTCGGTCTGGCGCACCCGGAGCTGGCCGGCACCGGCCTCCAGATCCTCCTGCAGCATCTTCATGCCGCGCATCAGGTTGGCGCCGCCCTCCTCCAGCGTCTGGCGCAGGAGTTCGGGGTTCGTCATCACGAAGTTCGAGGGCGAGTAGGCCGAGAGCAGCTGGCGCAGGTAGAACTCGGCCTTGTGCCGGGTGTGCTCGTCGATGCCGTCCGCCGTCTCGACCATCTCCTCCGCCCAACGGCCGAGGATCAGGTAGCTCTGCTTGATGACGTCGAAGATCGGGTTCGCGGACCAGTCGGCATGAGCGAAGCGCTTGTCCTTGGCCTCGGGCTGCACGACCGGAACCGGAGCGGCGCCCTGCATGCGGGTCAGGGTCGAGGCCCAGAGTGCGGCGAAGGACTGGCTGAGCTTGGTCTGGGCCTGGAGCGCCTTCTCGGGATCCTTCAGCCACGTCTCCGCCACCCGGGTCAGGGTGCGGGTCATCTCGTCGATCTCGTCGGAGCCCTGCAGCTTCGGCCCCGGGAGTTGGACACCCGCCTGCTCGAACGGCTTCAAGGAGGCAGCCGCCGATTGCCGGAACACCTCCGCGAGCTGATTCGCGTTTCGCGCAATCGTCTCGAAATCCGGCACTGCCGGGTTCGTCTGCTCCGTCGCCACGCGACCTGTCCTCCCGGCATCGGCCCGCTTCCCGCCCCACGCGGCGGCCCGAGCCTCGTTTCCGACAAATTAACGCTCCACCTCGCAGATGTCGCCCGCCCAAGGCTCCATTTCCAGACCGTTGTCATGTTCTTGAGCCGCACCCTCCGCGCCGCAGCCCTGGCCCTGCCGGTCTTCGCTGCCGCCGCGTCGGCCGGCGGCTGCTCCAGCGACGTGAATCCCCTCAAGGCCGCCTTCACCGGCGCCGATTCCCGGCCGGTGACGGCACCGGATTTCGTCGCCGGCTCGCGTCGGAGCGACGCGGACTACATGCCGGTCGGAGAATCGGCGCCCCGGCGCACGATCCGCGCCCGCAACGCGGCCGGCCAGAGCGCGCTCGAAGCGGAGCTGGAGGGGGCGCGCAACCGCAACCAGGCCAAGGGCCGGGCGGCGGAAGGCGCGGCCAAGGACGCCGCCAAGGGGCTCGCACCCAACCCGGTGCAGTAGGTCCCGGCAGTTCTCGCGCCGGGCATGCAGAATCGGGGTCGGCGCGCGGGCGCGTCGATGGTAAACAGACCGACTCCTCACCGCCGTCGACGCTTGCGGGAGGATCAGTTCCGCGACACCGGACAGAACGACGCCATGACCGATTTCCACCGCATCAAGCGCTTGCCCCCCTACGTCTTCGAGCAGGTGAACCGGATCAAGGCCGCAGCCCGAGCCCGGGGCGCCGACATCATCGACCTCGGCATGGGCAATCCCGACCTCGACGCGCCGCGCCACGTCATCGAGAAGCTCGTCGAGACCGCCGGCAAGCCGCGCACCGACCGTTACTCCGCCTCGAAGGGCATCGCCGGCCTGCGCCGCGCCCAGGCCGGCTACTATCAGCGCCGCTTCGGCGTCAGCCTCAATCCCGAGACCCAGGTGGTGGCCACGCTCGGCTCGAAGGAGGGTTTCGCCAACATGGCCCAGGCGATCACGGCGCCGGGCGACGTGGTGCTGGTGCCCAACCCGAGCTACCCGATCCACGCCTTCGGCTTCCTCATGGCGGGCGGCGTGATCCGCTCCGTGCCGGCCGAGCCGACCCCGGCCATGTTCCCGGCGCTCGAGAAGGCGGTCGTCCACTCGATCCCCAAGCCCGTGGCGCTCGTCGTCTGCTATCCCTCGAATCCGACCGCCTACGTCGCCAGCCTCGACTTTTACCGGGATCTCGTCGCCTTCGCGAAGAAGCACGAGCTGATCCTGCTCTCCGATCTGGCCTATGCCGAGGTCTATTTCGACGACAAGAACCCGCCGCCCTCCGTGCTGCAGGTGCCCGGCGCCATCGACTGCACGGTCGAGTTCACCTCGCTCTCGAAGACGTTCTCGATGGCGGGCTGGCGCATGGGCTTCGCGGTGGGCAACGAGCGGCTGCTCGCGGCGCTGACCCGGGTGAAGTCCTACCTCGATTACGGCGCCTTCACGCCGATCCAGGTCGCGGCCACCGCCGCCCTCAACGGGCCGGACGACTGCATCAAGGAGATGCGCGCGACCTACAAGAAGCGCCGCGACGCGTTGATCGAGTCCTTCGGCAAGGCCGGCTGGAAGCTGCCCGCCCCCGAGGCCTCGATGTTCGCCTGGGTGCCGATCCCGGAGAAGTTCCGGGAACTCGGCAGCCTCGAATTCTCCAAGCTGCTCCTCGAGAAGTCGGACGTGGCGGTCGCGCCGGGCATCGGCTTCGGCGAGCACGGCGACGAGTTCGTGCGCATCGCCCTCGTGGAGAACGAGCAGCGTATCCGGCAGGCCGCGCGCAACGTGCGCCGCTTCTTCGACAACGCCGACCGCACGCTCCACAACGTGGTGCCGATGCAGAAGGCGGTCTGAGAGAGCCCGGAACAAAGTCCGGCCGTTGTTGCGGCCGGGCGACAGGCGCGGGGCAATCGGCTCCGCGCCGGGCCGCGTGCGACCGGAGAAGCTTGTCAGCGGGGCGATCCGTCCGCAGGGTCGTCTTCCGTTCCGCCGCCGGGCCGTCCCGGTGGACGGACGTGTTTCGAGGAACCGCATGCGCCGCCTGAAGCTCTTCGCCGCCCTGGCGCTCGCCGGCGCCGCCGCCGGAGCCTGCGCGCCCCACCCGATCGTGGCCCGCGACCCCGTGCCCGCCCCCTCCCCCGAGGAGGCCTATTCCTGCAACTCGACCCCGCTCGTGCTGAACGCCTACAAGACGGACTGCACGCCGGTGGTGCGCGAGCCGCGCGCCGTCCTGCGCTCCAAGGGCTGAGGCCGGCGGATCGGGGGCGGGACGCCCGGCGTCTCCGCCCGTCAACGTTTCCTTGTCACGTCCCGGGGCTTGATCGCGCCTTCGAGACGCCCGCCAATGACGGAGTACGCGCTTGGCCGATGCCCGCCTTCTCTTCCTCGCCGCCTCGCTCGTCCTCGTGACGGGCGCCGCCGCCGCCCAGGGCCTGCGGGACCGCCCCTACGGCGAGGCCCGCGGCCCGATGGTCTACGAGGTCGATCCCGAGACCGGCCGCTTCGCCGGTCCGCCGATCAGCAAGGACGGTCAGGATCTGCGCGCCATCGGCGCCGTGCCCGTGCCGACGGTGATGAACGGCGGCGCCTTCGGCCCCACCGGCAACGACTATTTCGGCGAATTGCTGCTCGCCACGCCTCAGGGGCCGCGCCGGCCCTCCGACGGCTACGTGCTGGCACCCGCCTACCGGTCTCCGCCCTTGCGCTGAGGAGCGGCGCCTATCGACGGACTTGTCCGAAGGGCGCGGGGCAACCTGCGCCCTTCGGCGTTTCGGGCCCGGCCGCATTTTCGGCCGCGGGGCCAATTCAGCTTTGAAATATCGTATTGCATCGCAATTATTGCATTGCAGCAAACGAAAACTTGTCAGTATCGTGCATCTTGGCTGTTTCTAAGGTTGTAAACGGTCCGAAGCGTTTGCGCTGGTGGCGGAATTTTGGCAATCAAGTTCCGCTTCTCCAGGGAGGGCGCCTGATAACCCGAGCGGATCGTCCCGTGGCCATCCCGGCCAGGCTCGGCAACCACAATCAAAATCCAAGGACGCACGAATGACCGCACTCTTGCTGATCATCGTGGGCGGGCTGTGCGCCGTCGCCTACGGTGTTGTGACCATCCGTGACGTGATGCGCCGCGATGCGGGCACACAGCGCATGCAGGAGATCGCAGGCGCCATCGCCGAGGGGGCCCAGGCCTATCTCCGGCGCCAATACGCCACCATCGGCCTCGTCGGCCTCGTGCTCTTCGTCCTTCTGGCTTGGTTCCTCGGCATCAAGGTCGCCATCGGCTTCCTGATCGGTGCGGTGCTCTCGGGCGCGGCCGGCTTCATCGGCATGAACGTGTCGGTCCGCGCCAACGTCCGCACGGCGCAGGCCGCCACCCAGTCGCTCGGCGGCGGCCTGGAGGTCGCGTTCAAGTCCGGCGCCGTCACCGGCATGCTGGTGGCGGGCCTCGCGCTGCTGGGCGTCGCCCTCTACTACCTGTTCCTCACCCGCGGCGCCGGGCTGGCGCCGGGCAGCCGCGAAGTGATCGACGCGCTCGTGGCTTTGGGCTTCGGCGCCTCTCTGATCTCGATCTTCGCGCGGCTCGGCGGCGGCATCTTCACCAAGGGCGCCGATGTCGGCGGCGATCTCGTCGGCAAGGTCGAGGCCGGCATTCCCGAGGACGATCCGCGCAACCCCGCGACCATCGCCGACAACGTGGGCGACAACGTCGGCGACTGCGCCGGCATGGCCGCGGACCTGTTCGAAACCTACGCGGTGACGGTCGTCGCCACGATGGTGCTCGCCGCGATCTTCTTCGCGGGCAACGCGGCCGTGCTCGAAGCGATGATGATCTACCCGCTCGCCATCGGAGCGGCTTGCATCGTCACCTCGATCATTGGCACCTACGCGGTCAAGCTCGGTGCCAACCAGTCGATCATGGGCGCGCTCTACAAGGGCCTGATCGCGGCCGGCCTGCTCTCGATCGTGGCCATCGCGGGCGTCAACCTCGCCCTGTTCGGCGGGTTCTCGACCACCTTCACCACGAATACGGGCCTGACCTTCTCCTCGGGCGCGCTGTTCGGCTGCGCGGTGCTCGGCCTGCTCATCACGGCGCTGATCGTGGTCATCACCGAATACTACACCGGCACGAACTTCCGGCCGGTGAAGTCGATCGCCACCGCCTCCGTCACGGGCCACGGCACCAACGTGATCCAGGGGCTGGCGATCTCGCTCGAATCGACCGCGCTGCCCGCCCTTGTCATCGTGGCCGGTATCATCGCCACCTACGCGCTGGGTGGCCTGTTCGGCATCGCCATCGCCGTCACCGCGATGCTGGCGCTGGCCGGCTTCATCGTCGCCCTCGACGCCTTCGGCCCCGTCACCGACAACGCGGGCGGCATCGCCGAGATGGCCGGCCTGCCCGCCGACGTGCGCAAGGCGACCGACGCGCTCGACGCGGTGGGCAATACGACCAAGGCCGTCACGAAGGGCTACGCCATCGGCTCGGCGGGCCTCGGCGCGCTGGTGCTGTTCGCCGCCTACACCTCGGACCTGAACTACTTCATCGCCAATGCCAGCCCGACGCAGTACCGCTTCTTCCAGGGCGTCTCCGTCGATTTCTCACTCTCCAACCCCTACGTCGTGGTCGGCCTGCTGCTGGGCGGACTGATCCCGTTCCTGTTCGCGGGCATCGCCATGACGGCGGTGGGCCGCGCGGCCGGCGCGGTGGTCGAGGAGGTGCGCCGCCAGTTCCGGGCCAAGCCCGGTATCATGCAGGGCACCGACCGGCCGGATTACGGCCGCGCCGTCGACATGCTGACCCGGGCGGCGATCAAGGAGATGATCATCCCCTCGCTGCTGCCGGTGCTCTCGCCGATCGTGATCTTCTTCGTGATCCAGGCGATCGCCGGCAAGTCCCAGGCCTTTGCCACGGTGGGCGCCTCGCTGCTCGGCGTGATCCTCACCGGCCTCTACGTCGCGATCTCGATGACCTCGGGCGGCGGCGCCTGGGACAACGCCAAGAAGTACATCGAGGACGGGCATCACGGCGGCAAGGGCTCGGACGCCCACAAGGCGGCCGTGACCGGTGACACCGTCGGCGACCCCTACAAGGACACGGCGGGCCCCGCCGTGAACCCGGCGATCAAGATCACCAACATCATCGCCCTGCTGCTGCTCGCGGTTCTGGCCCACGCCTGATCCGAAAGCCCCATCGAAAAGAAGAGCCCGCCGCGGGGGACCGCGGCGGGCTCTTCTCGTTCGGGCTGCCCGGACAGGGCTCAGTCGCAGGTCTCCTTGGTGACCGTCTTGCGGTCGCCCATGTCGTTCTCCTTGGTCACCGACTTGGTGGAGCAGCCGCTCGTGGTGCTCTCGCGCCGCTCGACGGTGGTCGAGGAGGTGCTGGCAGGGCGATCCACCACGACCCGATCCGGCGCATCGCGCTCGATCACGGTGGTCTGGGCGCTGGCGCCGGACACACCGGCGAGCGTCAGGATCGCGGCGGCGGCGAGAAGGGACTTGCGCATGTCGTCCTCCGAAATGGTCAAAACTGCGCGAGTAACGGTGAACCAACCTGAACCGTTCCAGCGAATGTGAGAGCGCGATTTCGCTCCTCGCCCCTCTGCCAAAAGCGTATTCCGGCGAAAAGAACGAGGCATGGATCGCGGCGCGACGCCGATGCGGCGCGGGAAAACGCTCGCGCGGGGCCCCGGTTCGCCGTCTCGGAGACGCTTCCCCAATTCGGATGCCAAGGGCTTTCTCGGCAGCATGAAGCAGCTCGAGGCCGGCACGCGGGTGCCGGAGGGGGTGAAGGCCGCGGTCTCGCAGGCCGCCCGCGCCCTCGACAGGTCGGTGAAGGGCGAAAGTTCACCGCTTCTCGACTTCTTCGGGCACGTGTCGCACCATCCGCCGGCCGAGCCCTACTCTTCCCAGGCCGCACTCCGCGACGGCGATCACGTCGCCAAGCTCGGCGCCTTCCCGGCCAGCACGGCGCAGGCGGCTTTGGCCGACCAGCGGCTCGACACCTCGGACGAGGACGGCACCGTCTTCCGGCAGGCCGTGCTGCGCTATCTGGACGGCCGGGAGGCGAGGTTCGAGGTCCGCGTCCCGCTCTGCCTGAACCTCGACGACGACAGCCTCGCGGCGCATCGCCCGTCCTGTTCGCTGATGCGGGCGCGGCTCGAGACCGATCAGGCGCTCTCCCGCTTGCCCTAACAAGTGCAACCGCGTGCCGGAGGCGGGGCCGACCTCGATCGACCAAGTCCCGGCCTGAGTGGGGCACCGACGCGCTCGTGCAAACGGTTTCGTGAAGGACCTCGGCCGGATCGGCCGGGGTTCAGCGGACGAACGCCCCGCATCCGACCGAGATCGCCCGACCATGCCGAGACTGTCCCACACCCTCGCCGCGGCCCTGCTGGCCGGCACGCTGGCCGGTCCCCTCCCCGCTGCGGCGCAAGGGGCCGGCTCTGCGCTCTCCAAGGTGGCGAGCTTCGAGCATCAGGTCACCGGCGTGACGGTGGCCCGCGACGGGCGCATCTTCGTCAACTTTCCCCGCTGGAGCGAGGATGCCCCGGTCTCGGTGGCCGAGCTGAAGGACGGCAAGCCGGTCCCCTACCCGGACGCGGAGTGGAATTCCTGGCGCAACGCCAAGAAGGACGCGATCGACCCCAAGAACCACTTCGTCTGCGTCCAGAGCGTGGTGGCCGACGGGCAGGACCGGCTCTGGGTGGTGGACGCCGCCGCCCCGGCCATGGCGCACGTGGTCAAGGACGGGCCCAAGCTCGTCGGCATCGACCTGAAGACCAATCAGGTCGTCAAGACGATCCCCTTCGACACCAGCACCGTGATGCAGGCCTCCTACCTCAACGACGTGCGGATCTCGCCCGACGGCAAGACCGCCTACCTCACCGATTCCGGCGCCGAGGGCGCGCTGATCGTGGTCGATCTCGACAGCGGCTCGGCCAAGCGCATCCTCTCGGGCGATCCCTCGACCATGCCCGACAAATCCGTGACCGTGACCTATGACGGCAAGCCGCTGCGCCGGCCCGACGGGCGCGGCGTGGAATTCTCCGCCGACGGCATCGCGCTCTCGAACGACGGCAAGACGCTCTACTGGCAAGCGATCAAGGGCAAGACGCTCTACAGCCTGCCGACCGACGCGCTCACCGGCTGGGCCGCCGCCTCGGTCGTGCCCGACACGCTCACCGACAAGAGCCTGTCCGGCAAGGTGACCAAGGTGGGCGAGAACGGCGTCGCCGACGGCCTGCTGATCGCGAAGCGAGACGGGCGGATGTACGTGACCTCGCCGCAGGACAATGCGGTGAAGGTGCGCGACCTCGCAGCCGGCAAGGACGGGCTCACCACCCTCGTGCAGGATCCGAACCTGCGCTGGCCGGACACCTTCAGCGAGGGGCCGGACGGGACGATCTACGTCACCACCTCGCACATCCAGGATTCGGCCGACTACAAGCCCGGCGCGCCGGTCAGCCTGCCGACGGAATTGTGGGCGATCAAGCCGTCGGCCTCCGCGGCCACCGGCTCGACCGGCACTGCACCCGCCCGCTGAGGGCACCGCGCACCGTCACCGCTTCGCCTCGCCATGACGGCAGGCGTCCCAAGCGTAAGGGTTTTCCGCGCCCCGTCGTCGGGCGCGGAGACGGTCAGCCGTCCTGCAGCGCGGCCGTCGCGCGGGCCTCGATCAACCGGACCCGCAGCGGCTGCGCCCGCCCGGTGAGCGTCACCTCGTGCAGGTCCCCGGCGGACAGGCCGGCGGCGGCGTAGACGGCCTCCGAGATCACGGCGACCTTGCCCATCGCCTTCGTCAGTCCCTCCAGCCGCGCGGCCACGTTGACCGTGTCGCCGAGCACCGTGAAGCGGGACTCGGCCTCGTCGCCCATCTCGCCGACGATGGCCGTGCCGGCATGCAGGCCGATACCGTAGCGCAGCCGCTCGCCGAGATCGGCGGCAAGCGTTCGGTTGAGCTGCTCCACCTGCTCCGCGATCCCATCCACCGCCGCCAGCGCCGCGCGGGCCGCCGTCTTCGGATCGCCGTCGAGGCCGAAGATCGCCATCAGTCCGTCGCCGAGATGCTGGTTCACCGATCCGCCCGCCTCGCGCACGCCCCGGCCGACCGCGCCGAGGAAGCGGCCGATCACGAAGACCGTGTCGTAGGGCAGCCGCTCCTCCGCCAGCCGGGTCGAGCCGCGCAGGTCCGCGAACAACACGACGACGAAGCGCTCCTCCCCGGTCGCGGCCCGCTCCGTGTCGTGGCTCGGGGCGTTGCGGGCCTGCGGGGTGAAGAGCGGCGCGACGGTCAGGTCGCGGTCTGGCCGGAGCTGGCAGGCCAGCCGGATGCCGGGGCTCGCGCCGATGCGGTCGAGGACGAGGCGCTCCGCCCGCTCCGGTTCTGGCAGGAAGCGGCCCCGCTCGGCATCGACGACCCGGATGCGGCAGGTCGAGCAGCGCCCGCGTCCGCCGCAGACGCTGGCATGGGGCACCCGCCCCCGGCGACTCGCCTCCAGCACGTTGCTGCCGCGGGGCACCCGGACGATCCGCCCGTCGGGATAGGTGATGCGCACGAAACCGCCGCGGGTCTCGGCCAGGGTGCGCAGGCCGCGGGCCAGCACCACGAGGGCGAGCGCCGCCGCGTAGGCTTCCATCAGCCCGCGCCGCACGGCCGCCAAGCGCTCGCCCTGCGCGGGCAGACCGATATGGCCGGGCGCCAGGAACTCGGCCCGCCAGGCCGGATCGGCGGCAAGACGTGCGACGCTGCGCCCGCCCTGGACGCCGCCGAGCAGGGCGAGCACCGGAACGAGCACCGCGCCCGCGAGCAGCCAGGGCGCGGCGCGGGCGAAGCCGCGCTTCAGCCGGAGCCAGAAATAGAGCCCGAAGCAGCCGTGCAGCCAAGCGGCGACGAGCCCGGCCGCCAGCATCGCGCCCGAGCCGGGATTCGCGACCCAGGTGGCGTAGAGCACCTGCGGATAGCCGCGCTCGATCTCCTCCAGGCTCCAGGCCAAGCGCGTGCCGACGACGTGGCTGAGAAGCAGCACGGGTACGGCGAGCCCGAGCAAGAATTGCGCCGTCTCGACCGGGCGCAGGCGGAAGAAGCGCCGCTCGTAGAGGGCGTGCAGGCCCAGGACGAGATGCAGGAGAAGCGCTCCGTAGAGAAGCACCAGAGCGGGCTGCGTGCGCCAGAGCGCGACCTTGACGGCGAGCCCCGCCTCCATAGCCCCGAGCGAGACATTGCCGAGCGCGTGGGTGAGAAGGTGCGTGAGCACGTAGGCGAACAGCACGAGGCCGCTGAAGAGGCGAAGCTGCCGCGTGCTCGGGCGGGCGGAACGCAGCGCGCGCAAGAGGCCGGCCCCGCCCGGACGCGCTGCCTGCTCCAACACTCGCCCGGCTCCCGGTTCGAACTTCGCTCGCTACCCTCATAGCGCGGCGCGGGCCGGCGACGAAGCCGTCCGCCGTCCGCCAAAAAATCGCGCGCGGCATGTCACGTCCGGCGGAGGCGTCTCGTCATAGGGGGCGAGGCACCGGATGAGCCGGCTTCGGCCCGTCCCGCCGGATCGATGGAGACACCACCATGATCGGATCACGCCTGCGCGCCGCCGCACTCGCGACGCTGCTCACGGGCAGCGCTTCCGCCCACGAAGCGGGGGGCGAGCGCGCTTCCGCGCAACCCGAGGGCGAGGCCGCGACGATCGTGTTCGACCGCGCCCTGCCCAACGTGCCGGGCAAGAGCCTGCGGGCGGTGCTCGTCCGCTACGGGCCGGGGGGCGCCTCACCCGCGCATACGCACGCGCCGAGCGCCTTCATCTACGCAACCGTGCTGGAGGGGGCGATCCGCAGCCGCGTGAACGACGGGCCGGAGCGCGTCTACCGCGCGGGCGAGAGCTTCGCCGAGATGCCCGGCGACCGCCACGGGCTCAGCGCCAATGCGAGCGCCACCGAGCCGGCGCGCCTGCTCGCGGTCTTCGTCCTCGACACGAACGAGACCGTGCTCACCACGCCGATCCGCTGAAACGACGTCCGAAGCAACGTTCCGGAGAGACCCATGACACCGCGCGTCGAAAACCCCTACGACCATGCACCCGCCGCCATCAAAGCGATGATGGCGGTCGAGGCGAGCCTACGGCAGGGTGGGCTGGAACGCGGCCTGCTCGATCTGGTGAAGCTGCGCGCCTCGCAGATCAACGGCTGCGCCTATTGCATCGGCCTGCACGCCACCGAGGCCCGCCGCCACGGCGAGAGCGAAATGCGGATATACCTGCTCGATGCTTGGCGCGAGTCGAGCCTCTACACCCCGCGGGAGCAGGCCGCGCTCGCCTGGACCGAGGCACTGACGCGCCTGTCCGAGACGGGCGCGCCGGATGCCGACTACGCCAGGCTGCGTGAGGCTTACATGGAGGGCGAACAGGTGCAGCTCACGCTTCAGATCGGCGCCATCAACCTCTGGAACCGCTTGCAGGTCGGCCTGCGGGGCGTCCACGAACCGGACCCGTCGCGCGGTGCGGCCTGAGGACTCCGATCCGTTCGAGGCGGAGCGGGCCCGGCTCACCCGCCTCGCCTACCGCATGCTCGGATCGGTCGCCGAGGCGGAGGACGTGGTCCAGAGCGCGTGGCTGCGCTGGCAGGCGGCCGACCGCGCCTCGGTCAGCGTGCCGGGCGCGTTCCTGTCGCGGATCGTCACGCGGCTCTGCCTCGATGCGATGAAATCGGCCCGAGCCCGGCGGGAGCTCTATGTCGGGGCGTGGTTGCCCGAGCCCTATCTCGAGATGGCCGAGGAGGTGTCGGACGATGACGACCTCACCCTGACGCTGATGATGGCCCTGGAGCGGCTCTCGCCCTTGGAGCGGGCCGCCTTCCTCTTGCACGACGTGTTCGGCGTGCCCCTCGACGAGGTAGCGGCGACCCTGGGGCGGGAGGCGCCGGCGATCCGCCAACTCGCGGTGCGGGCGCGCCGGCATGTCCGGGCCGAGCGCCCGCGCTATCGCCTCGGCCCCGAGGAGGGTGAGCGCATCGCGCGGGCCTTCTTCGCTGCCGCGCAGAGCGGCGACGTCGCCGCCCTGCGCGGGCGCCTCTCCGACGACGTCACGATCCGGGCGGATGGCGGCGGCAAGGTGCTCGCCGTCCTCAATCCCATCGCGGGGATCGAGCGGGTCCTGCGCCTCTTCGCCGGGCTCGCCCGCAAATATGCCGACGCCCCCGCTGCCTTTCTCAGGCCGGTGCGGGTGGACGGCCTGCCGGGCTATGTCAGCCTGGAGCGCGGCGGCGTGCTTCAGGTCACCGCCCTCGACATCCGCGATGGGCGGGTCGCGGGCATCTACATCACCCGCAATCCCGACAAGCTCCGCCACGTCGCCGGTCCCCCCGACGCGCCGACGGCCGCCTGAGGACGGCTCCGCCGCTTCAGCTCGGGGACGCCAGGACCTCTTCCAGGGTGACGAGACGGCCGGCTTCTCCGAACCGCCGCAGCAGGGACGATTGGCGGAAGCGCGGATCGCCGGTCACCTCCATGCCGAGCCAGAGCGGGCGCTCGAAGGCCTCGGCCTCGTGTTCCAGCTCGACCTCCGCCAGGATCAGCCCGGCGAGGCTGCCGCCGTAGACGTCGATCTCCCAGACATGTCCGGCATGGGGCACGCAGTGGCGCGTCTTCTCGATCAGGCAGGTGTCGCACACCAGACTCAGCATCGACTGCGCGTCGAGGCGCGGGATTTCGTACTCGAATTCCGGCCGGGACAGGCCGACGCGCGCGCCCTTGACGGTGATCCAGGCGCGCTCCTCATCGAGGCGCACTCGGACCTTGCCGGTCTCGAACTGCCCGATCAGGCCGTCGGTCAGGCAGTGCCGCCTCACCACGCCCGCCCGCCAGCCGTCGTCGGCCACTAGGAACTTCCGCTCGACCTCGAAACGCATCACGGAGCTACGACCTGAGCGGCGGGATGTTTCCCCGCCGCCCTTCAACCGCATCGGCTTAGGCAAGAAAAGGTTTACGCACTATCGAGTTCAGCGCAACACGGGGGTGCCGTGCGCGGACGGGTTCAGCGCCAGAACGGCTTGGTCTCGACGAGATCCTCGTGCGCCTCCGCGGCCGCCTCCAGGAGCTTGCGGCTGCGCGACTCGATGTCGGCGGCGGTCATCCCGGCCGCGAACAGGGTCGAGGCGCCGGCGGGTACGTCGGCCAATTCCCGCACCAATTCGTGCCCCGTGGCGATGTCGTTGAGCGCGCCGAGTTCGTCCTGCAGTTCCGACAGGGCCTTTCCGAAGGCGACGTGACGCTTGCGCGACTTCTTCTCCGGGTAGAGCGCAGCGAAGAACTCGGCACCGTAGCGCAGCTTCTTGGCGGCGATGCGGACCCGGTGGCGCTCCTCCGGCTCGAGCTCGTCGAGATGGCGCCCGCGCTTCTTCACCTGCCGCCGGCGCCGGTCGAGTTCACGCGCCGCGAAGACGCGGGCCGGCTCGTCGCGCAGCGAGGCGCGGCCCTTGCCCTCGTCCCGCAGCCAGGGGCCGGCATTGATCCAACTGACGAGGTCGAGCAGCAGCATCCGCCACTCGTCCGAACCCAGGAGGACATCGACGTCGCGGTAGGCCGCCAGGCGCTCTTCCTCCAACTGCCGCTCCAGACCGAGCAGGCCGACCTCGTCCGGGTGCCGTTCGCGCTCGGCGGGCAGGATCGTGGCCAGGAAGACGTCGAGGTTGCGCGCGCGACCCAGCGGCTCGGTGACCTCCTTCAACTCCGTACGGATCCGGGTGCCGAGAGGATCGTCCACGACGTCGCCGAACAGCGAGAAGGCGGAGCGCAGCCGGCGGATCGCGACGCGCATCTGGTGCAGGGCGTCGGCGTCGCGGCCCTTCAGCAGGATGGCTTCGTTCAGGCGCATGTGGCGCAGGCAGGCATGGGCGACCGCCCGGAAGGCCTCTGCCGCGCTCATGTCCTCGTGCAGGGGAACCGACTCGGCCTTGCGCACCCGGTCGATCTCGCCGGCGGCCAGGGCGTAGCCCCGCTCCGCCTTGCTGCGCACGCCGAGCCGTACGGGCACGAGGGTGGCGACGGCGTGGGCCAGCGCGAACAGGTCGCTCGCCGTGCCCTCCTTCAGTTCGAGTTCGACCTCGCAGATCGGCAGGATGCGGTCGCCGGCGGCGGGCGCCTCGATCCGGCCGGTATCGAGCGCGACCTCGATGCGCGAGGGACCCTGCTCGACGAGGTAGGTCCGGCGTTTGATCGCCGTCGTGAACAGCGGTTCGAGCTCCGCATCCTCGTCGATCAGGCGCGCGAAGGGCGTGTCGGCGAGCGCCGCGCGGTCGGGCTCGGGACCCTCCACAGGCTGCTCCCATTCCGGCCGGTCGAACAGGCCGTCGCCCTCGGCCTTCAGGGTCTGGACGAAGCGGCCGCCGACGCGGCGCACCCGCAGGCCGAGCTTGCCCGCCTGCAACTGCCGGTCGGGCGTGTCGAAATAGACCGAGCGGAGATCCGCCTCCTCCTGCGCGGACGCGTCGTGCAGGAGCGGATGGCCCTGAAGGGTGGCAAGGTCGGAGACCTCGCATTCCAGCTTCAGTTCGATCTCGCGCGGTTCGCTCATCCGTCCTCGTCCTGCTTCTTCGGCCTGTCCGCCTCGCGGCGCGGCCGGTCACCGGCCACGGTCAACGCCTGACACAACGCGGCGATGACGAGGATGGATCACGCATCGACGCGACGATCCGACGACAAGACGTGAAGGATGTCCAGCATCGAGGGCCGGTCGCGCGGATCGGCCCCGAGGCAGGCCCGCTCCAGCGCGCGCAGCGAGGCCAGCTCGGAGGGGTCGGCGCCGCAGCGTTCGAGCAATTCGCCGAGCAGGATACCCCAGCTGCGGGTCTCGACGCGTTGCCAGGCCGCGCCGTCCTCGCCGGACGGCAGACGGCAGGCCGCACCGAAATCGCTCAGGACCGCCTCACCTATGCGTCCGTCCCAAAGAGTGTTGTGGGCGTAGAGGTCGCCGTGGAGCAGGCCGCACCCGTGGAGATGGGCCGCCGCCCGCGCCACCGCGCGGGCGATGCGGCGGACCGCGTCGAGCGGCAGGGAAAGATCGCCCGCGTAGACGTCGCGGCTGCAGCTCTCCAGGCTCGGCGGACCCGCGAGCACACGCCAGCCGTCCGGGATCAGCGGCATGATCAGCCCGTCGGTCCCCTCGGGGTGCCCTTCCACCTGCCCCAAGGCCCCGGTGAGGTTGGGGTGCCGCCCGGCGGCGAGGCAGGCGGCCATCTCCCGCTCGGGCAGGCCGTCGCTGGTCATGCGGCCCTTGAACAGCTTCACGGCGACGGGCTGCTGCTCTCCGGCTCCGGCGCGCCAGAGCGCCCGGTGAATCCGGCCCGAGGCCCCCTCGCCCAACTGGGCCCCGAGTTCGAGTGCGTCCCAGGACACGCGCGGCACCCGGGTGGGCGCCGGCTCGCCTTCGAAGGGATTGCCCGCCCAGGCGATCCAGGCGAGCCGCGGCAGTCGCACGAGCCAGGGCGGCAGTGTTTCGAAGCGATTGGCGGACAGGCGCAGGAGTTCGAGCCGGTCCGCGCCCGCGAAGGTCGGCGGCAGGGCACGCAGCCGGTTTCCCGCCAGCATGAGCTTCTGCAGGTCGGGCCGCTCGCCGAGGGCGTCGGGCAGGTGCTCGATGCGGTTGTCGGTGAGCGTCAGCCAGCGCAGCTTCGGCGGCAGCGCCTCCGCGGGGACCTCGCGCAGGCCGGTCGCACGGAAGCCGACCTGGCTCAGGGAGGCGCAGTCCCCGAGGGCCGGCGGAAGCCGCTCGAAGCGGTTGCCCGAGCAGAACAGGACGCGCAACCGGTGCAGCCGGCCGAGATCGTCGGGCAATTCGGAGAGGCCGCAGCCGCTCAGATCGAGCCGTTCGAGTGTGTCGGCGAGGCCGAAGATCTCGGAGGGGAGTTCCCGCAGCGGGCCGTCGAAGCGCAGCTCCCGCGCTCCGGCGAGATCGCCCCGGCGGAGAGCGTCCAGAATGGGCGGCGAAGGGGCGTTCATGGTCGTCTCGTGCGGCCGTCAGTTCGGGATGGTTCGATCGCCGCCCGCCGGCAAGCGCCGTCGCCCCTCGGCCCGTCCCGACGAACTTGGAACATCAAGCGAACATCTCTAGGCTTCGCGTCCCATCGAGCGGTCTCATCGAGGCGGAGGATTCGACGTTGGAAGCGGTGCGGCGGGTCGGCGCCTACCTGCAGGTACAGGACGGGGACGGCTGTCGCCACCTGCTGCGCGTCTCCAGCGTGCAGGCGGTGAGCGACACCGACCTGATGCGCAACGAGACCTTCATCACCGCGGCGGGCCGCACGATCCGCGTGCCGCAGCCCCTCGACCAGATCGTGCCGCTGATCTCGCCGGGCGAGCGGCTGCCGGTCGAGGACGAGCCGGAGCCCTGGCCGTTCTGAACCGGGTCCGGGCCGTGGATCAGACCGCGTGCTCCCGCGGCCGGAACCGGGCGAAGCGGAGCGCCAGCAGCGGCAGCACGGCGAGGTTGAGGACGGTCGAGGTCGCGAGCCCACCGAGGATGACGAGCGCCATCGGCCCCTCGATCTCCCGGCCGGGCTCCCCGGCGCCCAGCGCGAGCGGCAGCAGGCCGAGGCCGGTGACGAGGGAGGTCATCAGGATCGGCACCAGACGATCCGCCGCGCCCTCGATGGCCGCGGCGGCGTTCCACGGCCGTCCCTCGACGAGGACGAGATGCTCGTAATGCGCGATCATCATGATGGTGTTGCGCAGCGAGATCCCGAACAGGGTCACGAAGCCCACGATCGAGCCCAGCGAGATCACCGCTCCGCTGAGCGCGACCGCCAGCACGCCGCCGATGAAGGCGAAGGGTGTGTTGACGAGCACCAGGGCGAGGTTGGTGAGCGAACCCGTCACGATCAGCAGCAGCAGCACGATCCCGAGCCCGGCCAGCGCCGAAGCGAGGGCGAGGTCGCGGGTCGCCCGCGCCTGGGCCTCGGCCGCGCCGCCGAAGCCGACGAAGGTGCCGGCGGGCAGCGTCACCTCGCGGGCGATCTTGCGCTTGGCCGCCTCGCTGAAGGAGGCGACGTCGCGCCCCTCCACGTTCGCCGTCACCACCCGCACGCGCTGGGCGCCGATATGCCCGACGGCGTAACGGCCCGAGGTCGCGTAGACGTCGGCCACCTGGGAGAGCCGGATGTAGCTGCCGCTCGGTGTACGCAGCGGCAGATCGCCCAGCGTCGGCAGGCGCGTGCGCGCGGCCCGCTCCAGCACCACCACGACGTTGAAGACGGCGTTGCCCTCGTAGGCCTGACCCACCGTGTCGCCCTGATAGGCGGTGCGCACGATCTCCAGCACCTCGATGGCGTCGAGGCCCCAGTGGCGCAGGTCGGCCGGGCGCAGGCTCACGTTGATCTGCGGCAGACCCGGCGGGGACCGGAGCTGGACATCGGCCGCGCCCCGAACCTCGGCCAGTTCCCGGGCCACATCCCGGGCGGCGGCCTCGATCCGGTCGAGATCCGAGCCGTAGACGCTGACCACGACCGGGGCGGTGAAGCCCGAGACCACCTCTTCGATGCGCTCGGTCAGGAAGGTCTTCAGCGAAAAGCTCGCCCCGGGGGTAGCCGCCATCAGCGCCCGGATGCCGGCCTCGGCCCGCTCCTGCGCGGCGCCGTCGAGGCCCGGCTCGAGGCTGACATGGACCTCGCTGTCGTGGGTGCCGCCGAGATCGTAGCCGGCCTCGGCCCGCCCGACCTGCTGGGCGACGGCGCGCACGCCCGGCACCGCCTTGAGCCCGGCCGTGAGCCGTTCGCCGAGCCGCAGCGTCTCCTGCAGCGAGGTGCCCGGCGCGCTGGCCATGTGCAGGATGAGATGGCCCTCCTTGAGGTCCGGCAGGAACATGCCGCCGAAGGAGGGAACCAGCGCCGCCCCTCCGAGCGTGGCCGCGAGGCTGGCCGCGAAGACGAGCCGCGGGCGCCGGTTGAGCCGTGCGAGCCCGCGGATATAGGCGCTGCGCACGGCGCGGGAGACCGGCGGGTCCCGGCTCGGCAGGTTCGTGCGGCCGGCGAGCAGCAGCCGGGACAGGGCCGGCGTCACCGTCAGGGCGACGGCGAGCGAGGTCAGCACGGCCAGGATGTAGGCGAGCGCCAGCGGCCCGAAGAGGCGGCCGGGCACGCCCGTGAGCGCCAGCACCGGCAGGAACACGAGCAGCACCGCGAAGGTGGCGTAGGCGACCGAGACCCGCACCTCCAGGATGGCGTCGAACACCACCCGCGCCTCCGGCGCCGGAGCCTCGGAGCGGCGGTTCTCCCGCAGGCGGCGCATCACGTTCTCGACGCCGATCACCGCGTCGTCGACGACCTCGCCGATGGCGATGGCCAGACCGCCCAGGGTCATCGTGTTGAGGCTCTCGCCCAGCGCGCCGAGCACCAGCACGGCGCCGATCAGCGAGAGCGGGATCGCCGTGGCGCTGATGAGCGCGGTGCGCCAGTCGGCGAGGAAGACGAACAGCACCACCACGACGAGGATGCCGCCGAGCGCCAGCGCCTGGACCACGTTGCTGGTGGCTTGCGTCACGAAGTTCGCCGGGCGGAACAGGTCGGCGCGCAGGGCGATCCCGTCCCGCTCCAGCCCGGGCCGCAGCTCGGCGAGAGCCGCCTCGACCTGTGCCGTCACGTCGAGGGTGTTGGCGCCGTACTGCGCCCCGACCATCAGCAGGACGCCCGGCTGCCCGTCGACCAGCGCGGCGCTGATCGACGGCTCCGGGGCGTCGGCCACGTCGGCCACGTCGCCGAGCACCACGCTCGCCCCGCCCTCGTTGACGAGGACGGTGCGGGCCACCGCCTCCGGCGTCAGGGATTGGCCCTCGGTCTGCAGGGTGATGCGCTGGTTGACCGTGTCGACGAAGCCCGCCCCGCGCACGCCCGTCGCCTTGCGTCCGGCGGCGAGCACGTCGTTGAGGCCGATGCGGAAGCGGATGAGATCCTGCGGACGGACCTGGATGCGGATCGAGCGGACGTCGCCGCCGTAGACCAGCACCTCGCCGACGCCCGGCGCCGCCAGCAGGCGCAGGCGCAGGCGCCAATCGGCGACCGTGCGCAGATCCATCGCGGAGCGCGTCGGCGAGGTCAGGCCGATCAGGAGCACCGAACTGGTGGACGAGGTCAGCGCCGTCATTGCCGGCGGCAGCGCGCCCTGCGGCAGCCGGCTCGCCACCGCGGCGAGGCGCTCGTTCACGAGCTGGCGCGCCCGGTAGATGTCGCTGCCCGAGGTGAAGGTGACGGTGATGACCGACAGGCCCTGGATCGAGTTCGAGCGCATGGTCGCCAGACCCGGCAGGCCGCCGATCGCGACCTCGACGGCCTGCGTCACCAGCACCTCGACCTGTTCCGGGTTGAGGCCGGGCGCCTCGGTCTGGACCGTCACCGTGGGCGGCGCGAATTCCGGGAAGACGTCGTACTTGGCCGAACCGAGGGCGACGATGCCGTAAGCGGCCAGGGCCAGCACCACGGCCAGCACGATCCCGGGCCGGCGCACGGCGAAGGCCACGAGCGCCGCCTGGGGGCCGGACGGTGTGCGGGCCGCAGGGCGGGCGGAAGCGTCAGCGTCCCGGGCCGGATGCTGCGCGAGCCGTTCGTCGGACATGTTCAGTCGTCGTCCGTCTCGCCGGAGGCCTGGATCTGGCCCTTCATCTCCTCGGACAGCACCGCCTGCGGCCCGGTGACGACGATCTCCGCCGCGTCACCGAGGTCGTCGAGGACGAAGGAATCGGCCGAGATCGGCGCGTCGATCGGCAGGAGGTGGCGCGCGAAGGCGTCGTCGCCGACGCTGCGGTAGATCCAGGCGCGCCCCTGCCAGTGCACCACCGCGCTCTCCGGCACGGCGATCCCCGGGGTTTCCCGCTCCGAGGTCAGGAAGGCCAGCGTGCTCATGCCCGGCAAGAGCCCGCTCTCGCCCGCGACCGTGTAGAAGTAGCTCACGCCCTGGATGCGCTGGTCGGTGCGCGTCGCGGGCGAGACGTAGCGCATGGGGACGCGCTCGCTCTGCGGGGGCACCTCGGCATAGGCGGTGCCGGGCGGTGCCTTCAGCGTCTCGCCGGGCGGCAACGTCACCTGCACGAGAAATTCGGCCCGCTCGATCAGGCGGGTGATGACGCCGGAACGCTCGACGATGGCCCGGCCGATGACCGTGCCCCATTCCTGCTGTGCCGTCGCGGCCAGCGTGCGGACCTGGGACTGGGCCGCGGTGAGCGCGGCCTCGTCGGTGCGGAAGGTGCCCTCGGTCGTCTCCAGCTGGACCTGCGTGGCGTACTGGCCGAGGTTGCGCGCCCGGTTGAAGGCGTTGCGCGAGACCGCCGCCTTGGCTTCCGCGGTCTGCAACTGAGCCTTGGCGCTGGCGTAGTTGTTGGTGAGTTCGGTCACCCGGGCAAGATCGAGGACGGAGCCGTAGGCCTGCACCTCGATCCGATGCGGCGCCCGGTTGAAGCGAACCGTCGCGACGCCGATGCGCGCCTGCTCGTCGTCGCTCAAGCGCACCACCGTGCGCCCGTCCTCCACGGAGACCCGCGAGGCGGGCCGGGACGGCGCCGGAGGAGGGGCGGCGGGCGAGGTCGGGCCGGCGAAGCGGTGCTGCAGGTCGGCGAGGACCGGACCGGCCTTCACCCGCAGGCCGGCCCCGGTTTCCGACAGCAGGAAGAGCGCGAGGGCGGCACAGGCGCCGAGCGTCAGCCCCATCGACAGGCCGACCCTGCCACGCATCACCCGACCTCCCGTACCGCGCTTTCAGAGCGTGTATTGCCACTTTTGCCCGGTTTTGATGGCGAGGTCTACCCGGATTGGCGACCGTCAACCGCTGTCGCGCTTCGCCTGCTCTACGGCTGGCGTTCTCTCCGGATCACCGCTGCGACGGAGCTCGACGCTTGAGCGGATGGCATGAAAAAACCCGCCGCGGCGGAGCCGGGCGGGGGAAAGAGAGGGACCTCGTCCCCGACAGGGAACGGGTATGATGTCAACGCACGAGCGCGGCGCTTCACTCCGATGATTGACGCTGCGTCCCAATCGTTCCGACACGCAGCATCAGGAGAGCCGGCAACCGTCCGCGGACCGTCGTCCGGTCGGACGATCACGTCCACTCATTCGCGGCTGTGGCGGGAGGTGGCTTAACCCGTGGCCCTGTCGGCGCCCTGGCTGCCCGACCCGCTGTGCTGGGCGAACTGGCCCGTGCGGCCGCCCTGCACCCGGCCCGCATTGGCCTGGGTCGGTGCGGCGCCGAAGCTCAGCGCCTCGACCCTCAATCCCCGCCCGCGCACGCTCTCGGGCAGGTCGGAATGATCATAGTAGCCGGCCTCGTGCGCCATGGCGTCCATGGCCTGGATCTCGTTGGCGGCAGCGCCGGTCCAGAGGATCGCGCCCGTCCCGCTCTGCCGAATCTGGAAAACCGACATCCTCGCCTCCTCGCTGCCTATCCCGTTAAGAGACGCGCCATCGCGTCCGGCGTTCCGGGAAGCCTCGACGGATTTTTCGTCGCGCTTCGGTCCGCGCAGCCGCTCTCCGCCCTCTCATTGCCTTGCGCCGTCACGCCGCGAGACGCGCCCGCAGGCCACCCGGGACGCGCTCGGACACCGCGACGCTCTTCGCTTGCAGGTCGAAATGGAAGGTCAGGCCGTTGCGCTGGATCGTGTCGCTGCAATCGGCGTTCACCCTGCCCTGCCTGTCGCGGCGTGCGAGGCCGTAGGGTGGCGTCCGATCCGACGGCCGTGCTTCCGAACCGGCTCTCCATCGCAAGGGCGCCGAGACCGAGGAGGGCGGCCGAGGCGGGAAGAGCCGCACGACACGTCGAGCGCATCCGGCTCAAATTCCGGAACTGCCGGACTGAAGTGCGGCAGCCTCCGCCGCGAGGTTGGCGCGGGCGTTGGCCTCCAGGCGGTCGTGGAAGAGGTCGGTCTGGTAGAGGCGCGATCGGGCGAGGAAGCGTTCGAGCACGCACCCACGGCCGAAACGCCAAGCGATGTCCGGGACGGCGGCGTATTCCTGCCGGATCGCCGCTGCGTAGGCCGTGTAGGCGGGTGGGGGAGCCCCGAGCACCGCGAGGTCGAGGTCGAGCATCAGGTGGGTGGCCGGGTCGGCGCTCGGCCCGTGCGCGGCGGTCTCCCGGATCATTGCCTCCGCCGCTCGAACCCGGTCCGTTTCGGCGGCCTCTCCGGCTTGCGCCGCGAGCAATTCGGCGCTTCGCGCCTCGTTGTCGTTGCGGCCGGTGTCGTAGACGGCGTCGTGGAAGAAGATCGCCAGATCGACCGCGTCATGGTCGAGCCCGGTAAAATCGGCCATGCCGCGCACCGCGTCGTGCCCCGCCAGCAGATCCGCGACGTGGGACCAGCCGTGATAGTGGCGTCCGACCGCGCCGTAGCCGCTCTGAAGCGCCCGCCACGCGGCTTGCGCGTCGGCGCCGTCTGCCGTGCGGGTCCAGAGTTCGGCGAAGCGCGTCCGCAGGGAGGCGTCCACGAGCATCTCAAGGACCGGCGAGGGCGAGGTCGGCCGCCGGAAGCCAGCCCGCGACCGGGGCCTTGCCGCCCTGGTAGAGCGCCCGTACCCAGCTCTCGCGGCGCTCCAGCACCGCGACCGGGTCGTTCTCGACGAGGTAGGGGCTGCGCTTCGGGGCGGGACCGGGCTCCGGCCTCAGGCCGGCGCGGCGGGCGGTCACCAGGCCCACCGCCTGCCAGCGCTCCGATGTCTCGCCCGCTTCCGACGCCGTCTTCAGGAGCATGTAGGGCTTGCCCACCATGCTCCCGCTGGCCATCAGGCAGCCGCCATGGTCCTCGGCGAGCGTCAGGGCGGCGCCCTCGGAGGTGAAGGCGAGGGTGCCGGAGATGCGCTCGGCCTCGCCCGGATACCACGTCTCGACCGCGGCCCGGGAGCCCGAGAGCGTCCCGCGCAGAAGGAAGACGCAGCTGAACGACGGCGCGCCGCCGGGACCGGCCTCGCCGCGGCTCTCGTCGAAGACGCCCGCGACGGTTCCGCCGTTCACCGCCAGGGTCAGAGCACCGTAGCGGCCCGAGCCCGGCACCGGCTCCGCCGCCGCGCCGCCGCAGAGGGCGAGCGCGAGGGCGAGGCCGGATGCGGCCGCCCGGCGCCGCGGCCGACCCGGCATCCTCACAGGTTCTTTTCCAGGATCTGGACCACGGCCGCGACCCGATCCTTGAAGTCGGCCACGTTGGAGAAGGGGCGCCAGTTCACGTCGAGGACGTTGCCGGCGAAGGTCAGGCCGTTGGGGTAGTTCGAGGCCGGGGCCGTCTTCTCGTCGAAGCGGATGCGGATCGACTTGAGTTTCGCGCGCAGCGCCTCGCGACCCATCTGGTCCTTGGTCACGTCCTTCAAGCCGGCGGCCAGCGGCTCGAAGATCGTCTTCTCGAAGTAGCCCTCGTCGGAATAGTACTTCGCGTCGCCTGGAATCGTGAGCTGGTCCCAGGCCACCTCGACCGGCACGGGGAAGCCCGCCGCCTCCTGGATCGCCTTCTCCTGCGCCGGGTAGCGGCTTTCGCGGTAGGCCGCGATTGCCCGCCGCTCCGCGAGGCCGACGGTCGGCTCGGCCCGGAGGGCGGGGGCGGAGAGGAAGGTCGCAGCGGCAGCGAGAGCGGTTCGGCGTGAGATCATGCGCTGGAGTCTCCTGAGACAGAGTGGGATCGAAGGGTCGGTAGGGACGCGGGCCGCGTCCCGAAATGGAATCGCTGTTAAGAAGCCGTCACAACGCGGCAGGCCCGGCGCGGAGCGTGACGAAATGTTTGGACGGACAGCCTCGGCCGCGTGTCTCGCCGCGCTTCTCCTCGCGCCGCCGCTGGCCGCCGAGACGGCCAAGCTCCCCGCCGAGGTCGCGGCCTTCGTGGCGCGGCTGAAGGGGTGCCAGCACTGGGCCGGCGAAGAGCCCTACGACGCGGCCCGCGGCCGGGAGATCGCCGCCGCTGTCCGGAAACTGCGCTGCGACGCGATCGAAGCGGACGAGGCGCGGCTGCGGCGGCGGCACCGCGACGATCCTGCGGTTCTGAAAGCCCTTTCCGCGGCAGGCTGAGGCGGCGGACGGAGACGGTCGGCGGGTGCTCTCGGTCACCCGGCCGCCGCGCGACGGTTGCGGATCAGCGAGAGCAGCGCCCCGTAGATGCAGGCCAGGATCGCGCCCGCGAGCACGAGGAGCGTGATCGTCCGGTTCCAGAGCCGGTCGAGGCCGAGATCGGTGGTGACGAGGTCGGGGCGCGCCGGATCGGCCATGACGCCGGCGCTGTAATCGCCGAGATGCAGGCCGGAGAACACGTAGTTCACCCGGCGCTTCACCTCGCCCTGGGGCGTGCGCAGGCTCAGCGTCACGTCGCAGATATGGATGACGAGCTTGGTGCTGCACTTGCCCTCGCTGACCCGGGCGGCCGGGGCCGGCTGCGCCGTCCCGCGGACCTGCCAGTCCGAGATCACCACCGGCGCCGTGTAGACCGCGCTGGCGGCGAGGATGGCGCCGAGTGCTAGGACGCCGAACAGGACGAAGAAGCTGCCGGTCCAGCCGATGCGCTCGGGCGGCAGGCGCAAGGGCTCTGCGGGCTCGTTGGAGGCGGTCTTCGAAGCGGGGTTCATGGGCATCCTCAGGCCGGCTGCGGTTCGGGAGACGAGGCGCGGGCGGTGCCGGCCTCGGCCAGGATCTGGCGGGCGCGGTGGGCCGCTTGGTAGCGGGCGAGCAGGTCGGCGAAGTCCTGCGGCTTCATTCCGCGCGGCAGGCCGACCGTGACGGTGACGATGCGGCGCTTGGCGTCGAGCTTCACAGCGTGCCGGCCCGGCGCGCGCTGCGGCCAGTCGGCGTCGGGCGGCAGGAGCAGGCGGGTGACGACGCCCCCGTTGGTCAGCGTCATGTCGAGATCGGCGATGGCGTCCCAGGGGATGGTCCGGTCGAGGCCCGGCGCCTTCAGCCCCTCCGGGCGCAGGATCAGGGTGACGGGCTCGCCCCGCGACAGGATGAAGGCGCCGGCCGCCCCGAAGAGCGCCGCGAAGGCGGATGCCGCGAACAGGATGACGTTGACCTCGTGAAGCCTGATCCCCGGTATGCCGAAGATGGCGATGGCCCCGGCGATGAGGGCGAACAGCCCGCCGCCGACCGCCAGCGCGACCCCGCGCGAGCGGTAGTTCGCGCGCAGCACCTGCTCCTCGGTGCCGACATCCGCGGCCGTCGCCTCCAGATGGGCGCGGAAGGCGGCCTCCTGCGCCTGGACCGCGCCGAGGAAGTCGGCGGTCGCCGCCCGGCAGAGGCCGGCCGGATCGGCGAAGAAGGCGGCGAGCTGTCCCAGCGCGTGGGACGGCGGCGCGGTGCCGGCCTGCGCCAGCAGATCCGCGTCGATCGTCCGGCCCAGGGCGGCGACGCGCTCACGGGTCGGCGGATGCGTATCGGTCGGATGAGCCTGCTCTTCCTCCCAGTGCGCCGAGGGATCGTCGAGGCCGCGGGCGACCGCGTGCTCCAGCACCGCCGCCACGAGGTCGGGCGGCGCGGCATCCGGCGCCTCGGCCGCGGCGTCGAGGGTTTCGCCGATGCGCGGGCCGACCGCGCCGTAGCGCAACAGCGCGCGGGCCGAGGCGTCGGCCGAGGTCGCCGCGGCCCCCGCCGCGTCGGCCGCGAACTCGCGGGCCCGGCTCCAGTGGCGCACGGCGAGGTGGAAGCGCTCCATCACGAAGAGGCCGAGACGCAGGGAGGGCCTGAACAGGCCGAGCGAGCCCCGCTCGCCCTCGGCCACCGCGTCGAGGGAGCGCCCGACGCCCGCATAGATCGGCAGGAAGCGCTGACTGTAGGCCGTGTCGCCGCCGGCATAATGGGCGAGTTCGTGGGCGATGATCGCCGCCGTCTCGTCGCCCCGCATCAGGGCGAGGTGAGGGAGCGGCACGTAGAGGATGCGGCCGCTCAGCCGCGCGCCGCCGGGCTCCAGCACGGCCGGGCCGGCGGTGACGAAGAAGCCCTCGGTCAGGCCGACGACCAGGGCCTCGGGCTTGAGCGCACCCATCTTCCCCGCGAGCCCCTCGGTCAGCCGCCACAGGCCCGGGGCTTCCGCCGGGGTGATCTGGCGGCCGAGGATCGTCAGCGGATCGGGCTCGAAGGCGTCGAGCGCCCGGCGCAGGCCGAGCAGGGTTCCGCCCGCCGCGAACAGAGTGGCGCCCACCGCGACGACGGCGATGCCCAGAAGCTTCATCCCGTCGCCGCTGAAGCCGCCCTGCACGAGGGCGCCGGCCTCGAATCCGACGACGGCGACGAAGCCGGCGGTGGCCGCCAGGATCTGGAGCGCGAGCGTTGCGGGAAGCAACCGGCGCATCAGCGAGAAGCCGCGTACCAGCGCGTCGCGCGAGCCCCGCCCCCGCCACCCGAGCCCGGCGCCGGCCAGCAGAACCAGCAGCGAGAGCCCCGCCGCGATCCCGCCGCCCGCGATCGCCACCGGCGGCAGCAGGCGGCGCCACTCCATCACCGCAGCGAGCGTCCCGGCCGTGTCGCGGGCCTCGCGCGCCTTCACCAGCGCATAGGGGCCTCCGTAGTTCTGGCCGTTGTGGCGGAACTGCAGGCGGAAGTCGGGACGCCCGTCCCGCGGCGTCCGCGCCTCCAGATCCGCGACGACCTGGGCGAGGCGCTCCTGTTCCGCCGCGAAGGCGGCCGCGTCCTCGGCGCCGCGCTGCCACTCCCAGAAACCGAGCAGCAGGATCAGCAGCGGCAGCAGCACGGTGGCCGCGACGAGGCTCGCCAGGGCGCGCGGACGCGAGGGCGCGCGCGGGATCGTTGCCTCCGGAATGGGTCTCTCCTGAAGCGCGGGAAGATCACCGTCATCGCGGCGAAAGAACGATCAGACGATCAAAGAAATATGCGGCACCGGCACACGGATTGCGCCGATGATGTGCTGTTTTGATTCGAACTAAACTGAACGCCGCCGAGGTCGTTTTTCGATCGGCGGTGGGATTTCTAACCCAAGGAGCGCGTGCGTCAACCGATTGCTGTCCTCCGCCGTTCGGCGGGCGGGCGTCGGCGCCAGGTTTGGGATGTCGCGCGCATCATCGAGAGGCGAGACTTGTCCTCGCGGATCGACTCGGAAGGCGGGCTGGCCGAACTGGCCGGCCTGGGGCTCAGGCGCCGCGGGCGAGCTCCTCGGTCAGGTGCTTCACGGAGGGCGTGACGATGGCCACGAACTGCGCCTCCCGCAGGCGGCGGAACGGCTCGGCGCCCTCCAGATAGCCGCGGGCGCCGAATTGCAGCATGGCGGATTGCGCCGCCTCCAGCGCCAGCCACGAGACGTCGAGGCGCAGCCGCAGGGTCTCCAGGAAGGTGGCGCGGTCGGTCGCCTCGTGGGTTTGCGCGGCGATCGTCACCCGCTCCTGCAGAGCTCGGGCTCGAGCCTCGATGGTCTCGGGACCCAGCGGCAGATGGGCCGCCTGCGTCCGGCCGCGGACATCCTCGCGCATCAGCGCGGCGACGCCCCGGGCGAGCCCCAGGCCCATGCCGGTCTGGAGCAGAACGAAGCCGTTGCGGATGCCGGGCACGAAGGCGGCGGCGTCGTGCGCAATCACGTCCGTGTCTGGCAGATAGGCGTCGCGGATCATCACCGTGACGGTGCCGGTCCCTTCCAGCGCCACGAAGCGGGCATTGGCGGCGATGGCGACCGCCTCGCTCCCGGCTTCGAACAGGCCCATGACCCGGCGGCCGTCGGGCAGCGAGAAGATGCCGGCGAAGCGGTGACCGGGGGCAAGGTTCGAGACCCAGGGCAGGCGCCCGCGCACCCGGTAGCCCGCGCCCTCGCGCTCTCCGCGAAGCGCCAGCGGCTCGATGCCGGAGAACGCCTTCATCGGGTTCGACAGCCCGGTGCCGCCGAGCGCCGTACCGGCCGCGAGCGCCTCGAGATGGCGCTGCGCGCCCGCCTCGCCCGAGCGGGCGAGATACCAGACCAAGGCGTCCTGGCACCACATGCAGAAGGCCGTCGAGAGGCAGGTCTCGCCCACCTCCGCCATCGCCCCGATGGCGGCGAGCAGTCCTCGGCCCGAGCCGTCGGCATGGGGAGCGTAGGCTCCCGCCGCCCCGAAGGCATGCAGGATGTCCGCCGGGTAGGCGCCTGCATCGATCGCGGCGACGCGGGGACGAAGCCGATCGCGCACGATCCCGGCGATGCCGGGCGAGGGAGCGGTCTCGACGCGGGCGGAGGCGGCCATGGTGCGGCTCAGGCCCGCGCCAGGGTGACGGAGACGGGGTTCTTGACGGTGTTGAGCACCGGCGACCACTGTCCGGCATGGGCCACGAGGTCTTCGAGTTCGGCCTCGCTCGCGCCCTCGATGTCGAGACGCGCCTTGAGCCGGACGGCGGTGAGCCCCACCGGCTTCTCCGAGAGATCGCCGGTGCCCCAGACGGAGGTGATGTTGATGTCGCCCTCCGATTCGATCTCGATGCCCCGCACGGTCCAGCCGCGGGCGACCGCGTTGGCCTGGAGGCCGACCGCGACGCAGGTGCCGAGCGCCGCGAGCAGGGCCTCGGTCGGGTTCGGGGCGGTGTCGTCGCCGAGCAGGGCCGGCGGCTCGTCGACGATATGGGCGTCGAGGTTGCGCACGTAGTTGAGGTGGCGGAAGCGGCGCCCCTCGGCGATAGTGCGGGCCCGTACGGTCCTCACCGCGCCCGGATCGGCCCGGCCCTTCTCGGACAGGGCCCGGAGCTTGTCGCGGTCGATCGTCTCGAAGGTCTGGACGATCTCTTTCACGGCTGCGGTCATCGGATGTTTCCTCAGGTGGCGGGAATCCAGCGGGCGCAGGCGGCCAGCCGCCCGAGCGCGGCGTCGAAGGCGTAGCCGATCAGCCCGATCAGCAGGACGAGGGCGGCGAGCCGGTCGTAGGAGAGCGTGTCGCGGGCGTCGTTGACGGCGTAGCCGAGCCCGCTCGTGACCCCGAGATACTCGGCCGGAACCAGCACGATCCAGGCGACGCCGAGCGCCAGCCGCAGGCCCGTCAGGATGTCCTGCAGCACGGCCGGGACCACGACGGTGCGCAGGGCGGCGAGCCGGCCCGCGCCGAGATTGCGCGCCATCGCGAGCCAGACCGGATCGACCCGCTTCACCCCGGCGGCGGTGGCAAACAGGATCGGCCAGAGCGCGGCCGCCGCGATCAGGAAGACGATGGCCCCGTCCCATGTCGGGAAGGCCAGCACCGCCACCGGCATCCAGGCCAGCGGCGAGATCATGCGCAGAAGCTGGAAGGGCGGCTGAAGGATGCGCTCGGCCAGCGGCGACGAGCCGACCAGCAGCCCGAGCGGCACGCCGAGCCCGAAGGCGACGGCGAGGCCCTGGCCGACACGAGCCAGACTCGGGGCGGCGGCCCGCCACGCCTCGCCGGAGGCGATCAGCTCGGCGAAGGAGGCGAGCGCCGGTCCCGGCGCGAAGCCGGTGAAGGCGGAATAGGCCGGCACGGCCTCCAGGATCAGCCCGCCGAGGAGCCAGAGGGCGAGGAGCCCGGCAAGGCCGGCGAGCGGCGCCAGCCGGTCGAGGGCGCGGGCGAAGCCGACCCCGCCGCGGACCGGCCCCGGCGCCTCCACCGCCCGCTCGACCGCGAGCGCCGCCTCGATGCCCCCGCTCATAGGCTCAAGGTCTCCTCGCGGGTGAGCGCGGCCCCGTCCGCCGCCCCCGGCCATTCGGGGTCGCGCTCGAGCGCCGCGCGCACGAAGCGGTCGTCCACGAGGTCTCTCGCGACGAAGTCCGGGTCGAGACCCTTGAGGAAGCCGGCATCGCCCTCGACCACGGTCTTGCCCATCGCCTCCACGATGAGCCGCGTCGCGGAGGGGTAGGGCCAGGGCTGGAAGTCGATGCGCTGCGCGGCCCATTCCGGATGGCGGATCGCGCCGCTCGCCGCGTAGGCCGGGCCGTAATCGGTGGTGGCCTTGATCACGATGTCGGCGGGCATCGGCAGGTAGCCGCGTCCCTCCTTCGAGATCAGGCGGGCGACCTCCTCGCGGTTCCTCACGCAATAGGCCTGGGCGCGCACGATGGCGTCGACCGCCTTGCCCGCCCAGGCGGGATTGGCCGCGACCTGCCCCTCGTGGGCGACGACGACGCAGCAGGGATGGTTCTTCCAGATGTCGCCGGTGAAGCGCAGCATCCGCGCCCCGGCCTTGACCTCGCCCAGCGCGTTGAAGGGCTCGGCGACGATGTAGCCGTCGATCTTGCCCGCCGCGAGCGCCGCCGGCATCTCGGGCGGCGGCAGGATCTGCAGGGCGCACTCGTTCGGACCCGCATCGCCCCGGATCACCGGCACGATGCCGGATTCGCGCAGGGCGTATTGCAGCACGACGTTGTGCATCGAGTACCAGTAGGGCACCGCGACGCGCTTGCCGGCGAGCCCCCGGAAATCCTCGATCCCGCTCTTGCCCCCGACGACGATACCGGACCCGTTGGTGTGGGCCCAGGCCAGGATCTTGACCGGGAACTTGTTATTGTAGCGCATCCAGACGGGGATGGGCTTGAGGAGATGGGCGAGGTTGAACTTGCCGGCCGCGAACCCCTCGACCAGCGCGGACCACGAGCGCACCGGAACCGGCTCGGCGACCTTGAGGCCGGCTTCCTCGAAGTAGCCCTTGGCGTGAGCCACCAGCAGCGCGGTCGCGTCGGTGATCGGCAGGTAGCCGATGCGCACGGTCTCGTCCTCGGCCGCATGCGCTCGCCCCGGCAGGGCGAGCCCGCCCCCGCCGAGCAGGGCCGCGAGCCCGCCGCGGGCGAGCGCATCGAGCGTGTCGCGGCGCGTCCAGTCGGCGCGCGTCCACTCGTGCGTCCATAGGGCGGAGAGGTCGTCGGGGGCGCTCATCATCGATCTCGAAATTTGGGGGTCAGGCGGCGCGGGCCGGCGGATCCAATCGACGGCGCAAGGCGGCCTCCGCATCGACGCCGAGGGCGAAGTCGGCGGCGACCCGGGCCGGGCGTCCGTCCAGCACCACGGCGCGCTCGGCCAGCGCGGCGACGTCGGCCAGATCGTGGGTGACGACGATCAGGGTCAGGCCGCGGGCGCGGGCGAGCCGCAGCACGTCGGCCCGCAGGGCGGCCCGCATCTCGGGATCGAGCGCCGAGAACGGTTCGTCGAGCAGCAGCAGCGAGGGCTCGCTCGCCAGCGCCCGGGCGAGCGCCGCCCGCTGCTGCTGGCCGCCGGAGAGCTGGTGCGGCTTGGCCTCCGCCCGCTCGCCGAGCCCGAGATCGTCGAGGAGGCGGCGCGCCTGCCCTTCGCACCCGGCCCGGTCGCGGCCCAGGCGCCCCGAGAGGCGGGCGGGCAGCAGCACGTTGTCGAGCACGCTGGCCCAGGGCAGCAGCGCGGGCCGCTGGAACATCACCGTGCAGCCTGGGACCGGCCCGCGCACCGGAACGCCAGCGAGCCGCACGACACCGGAGGCGGGCGCGACGAGGCCGGCGAGAAGTTGCAGCAGCGTCGATTTGCCGACGCCCGAGCGCCCGAGAATTCCGACCCGCTCCCCCGCTGCGACGGCGAGATCGATCCGGTCGAGCACCGGGTGCGGGCCGTAGCGGTAGGCCACGGCCTCGAGCGAGAGATGGGGGGCTGGACGCGACATCGATCCTGGAAAACTGGGCGCAGCCCCGCCGCCGCCGGCCCCAAGCCGACGATCAGCCGATGGGCCGCGTGCCGCCAGGATGACCGATCGTTCGGCGCAAGATCAATGAATGATTAGTTCGAATATTCCGCGCGGAGAAAAAGAAAGATCCGCTTACAACGAAGAACAGAGAAGACAAATTCTTTCTTTCGGAAGTCCGAAAGCATGCCCGTGGCGCCGTCGTCGACGGTTGGCGAACGTCTCTTCGTCGGTGGGGTTGTTGAGCGGCGCCGGGGCCGAGCACCATCGGCACGGGCTGGAAATTTCGGCGATGGAACCGCTTCGGGGCTCGTTGCGGGCAAGCGTGTGCCGGCCGGAGCGGCAGCGCCGCCTGCGATGCGGGATGGGGATGGACGCCTGTCTCAGCGCCGCGGAGTTTCCGGCCGGACGAGCCGGCTGGTCCGGCTCGCGGCCCCCGGCCCGACCGTCCCTTCATGCGTCGTCGCGAGGCCCTGGCTGCCCGCCCCCGACGGAGCCGGACGTTCGACTCCGCTCCGCCCTTGCTGCGCGGCGACGGCTCGTGCAGGCGGCGGTCCGACGGAGAAGCCGAAGAAGGCAAAGGACATGGCGCAAACTTTCACCGCTGGAGTGGGCCCGAGCCGACGCGAGAAGCATGCCGCGACATCGTGGTTCGCTGGCTCAACGCGGCAGACGCGGCGGAGTTACCGGCTTCGCGGAATATCGCCTGGACGCGGTCGAAGATCTCAGGGGCCAGTCCCGCTCAATGCATCCGTTGCTCGACGGCCGGCACCCTCACGCCTTCCATTTCATCAGCATGGGCATACGACCACGCGAGGTAAGCCGTGAGCAGGGCGGAAGCGGCGCAGAAGAAGACGGAGAAGCGAGGCATGGCGCGACCGTAGCACGGTAACCCTGATCAGCGAGGCCGGCTGATCGATGCGTGTGAGCTATGGCACGAGCTGCTCAGGTCGGTTGGAGCCGACGGGAAGTCGAGAGCTGGTCGAGCGCCTTTCATCCGGCTGGCAGCGACAGCAGCATTCTTGTTCTCGACACGCAGATCGAGGCCGCAGATGGTGAGAAGTAGGAAGCGCGGGCTTGCATTTCGGCGGCGCACGGCGGCGGCAAGCGCGATCAATGCGTGTTTTGTGTTTTGCGGTTTGGAAAGTTTCGTCGTTCGAACTAACGTAAGAGTTTTGATTTTCAATTTATTCGATCGTCGAAACAGTGAGCCTGAATAATATTGAAAAAATACGTTTCTTCCCCCCGGCGCAATCCGTGGCGAAGACGACGCTCGGGCTAACTCGTTGAGTGAAGTGGTGAGCGCGCTGGGACTCGAACCCAGGACCTACAGATTAAAAGTCCGTTGCTCTACCAACTGAGCTACGCGCTCGCTGTCCGGGGCTCGGCGCCGCGGGGCGGGCCGGTTGCGCTCGGAGCGTGGGGCTCGCAATAGGGGAGCGGAACGGGAGGGTCAACACGGTCTCCCGCGCCGCCATCCACAGGGTCGACACGAAATCCGATGACGAGAGCGAACCCGGCCGGGTCGCCGCCGGAATGGCGGCGCTTCGCCCTGCTGTTCCTGGCCGCGGCGGCCCTGGCCGGGGCGGCCTGCATCGGCTTCGTCGCCGCCCTCGACCCCTACGGCCTGCGGGCCGGGCCGGGTCGGGCGCAGGGGCCGCTGATGGATGGCAACCAGCGCTTCATGTACCCGCAGGTCGCCCGCAGCGGCGCCTACGACGCGGCGGTGTTCGGCACCTCCACGGCGCGCCTGCTCGATCCCGCCGAGCTCGGAAACGCGTTCGGCGGGCGCTTCGCCAACCTGTCGATGAACGCGGCCACGCCCTTCGAGCAGAGCGAACTCGCCCGACTCTATCTGCGCTACAACCGGCCGAGGATGCTGATCCTCGGCCTCGATTCCACGTGGTGCGAGCCGGACGCGGACCGCCGCCGCCTCACCTTCCGGGCCTTTCCCGCTTGGCTCTACGCGCCGGAGGCCGGCTTCGGAGCGCTGCGGCAGGTCAACTGGCAGAGCCTCGGCACCGCCTTCGAGGGGCTGCTGTTCCGGCTCGGCCTCGTGCGGGCGCGGTTGGCGGCGAACGGCTACGCGGTCTTTACCCCGCCCGAAGCCTCTTACGACGCCGGCCGGGCCGCGGAGCATATCCGCAGCACCCGCGCGGCCCAGGAGGCCGCCGAGGCCGAGCCGGGCCACCGGCCGGCGCCGCCCGAGGCGCCGATGCCGGCGCTCGACTGGCTCGACGCCCTGCTGGCGCAGGCGCCGCCCGAGACGCGCAAGCTTGTGCTGTTCACGCCCGTCCACGTCTCGGTGCAGGGCGCACCCGGCACGCCGGCCGGCGCGCGCGAGTCCGCGTGTAAGGAGCGGGTGGCGCGGATCGGCGCGACACGCGGCGCGACGGTGGTGGATTTCCGTATCCCTTCCCCCATCACCGCGCAGGACACGAATTACTGGGACCCGCTGCATTACCGCTTGCCCGTAGCCGGGCGGATCGTGGCGGGGCTGAAGGCCGCGCAGGAGAGCGGGCGCGACGATCCCGAGGGCGCCTTCCGCGTGCTGGCCCATCCGCACTGAGGGTTGCGGAAAGCGTCTGGAATCGGGCGTTTTCCGAGGCGGTTTCGTGACTTGGCCTGCCACGAGCCGGCCGCACTCTCGCCCGATCGCCGGGCTCTACAGCCCCGCCCGGCGTGATCCGGGTGCCCGATGCCGCTGAACGCTTTCCCCCGACCTGGGGTTGGCCGGAAATCTCAGCGGACCGGACCGAGATCTTCTGGAGTTCGAGAGTTTCATGATCGCACGCACCGCCATCGCCCTGATGCTGACCACCGGCGCGGCGCTCGCCGCCCCCGCTGGAGCCCCGGCGGGCGACCGCAGCGCCCTGCGCCAACACTGCACCGGCGACTACCTGAGCTATTGCGGCGACTTCGCCCCCGACAGCGCCGAGGTTCGCGCCTGCTTCAAGCAGAACAAGTCGCGTCTCTCGCCAGACTGCCAGGCGGCGATCACCAGCTACAACAAGTCTCAGAAGCGCGCCGAGATTCGCTGAGGCGGATCGCTCCCGGCCGCTCCTTTCGGCTCCGCCTCGCCAGGGGGCGGGGCCGTCGGCGTCAGCCCTTCGCGGCGGCCTCGGCCCGCGCCCAGCCTTCCTTGGTCTCGCCCACGAAGTCGGCGAGCCGCCCGGCACCGATCGCCGCGCGCATGCCGGCCATCAGGGACTGGTAATAGGCGAGGTTGTTCCAGGTCAGCAGCATCATCCCCAGGATCTCGTCCGAGCGGACGAGGTGGTGGAGATAGGCGCGCGAATAGTCCCGCGCCGCCGGGCAGTCCGAGGCCTCGTCGAGGGGCCGCGTGTCCTCGGCGTGGCGGGCGTTGCGCAGGTTGATCCGGCCGTGGCGGGTATAGGCCAGCCCGTGGCGCCCGGCGCGGGTCGGCATCACGCAATCGAACATGTCGATGCCGCGCATCACCGACTGCATCAGGTCGTCGGGCGTGCCCACGCCCATGAGGTAGCGCGGCTTGGTGGACGGCAGGTGCGGCTCCACCGTCTCGATCATCGCGAGCATCACCGCCTGCGGCTCGCCGACGGCCAGCCCGCCGATGGCGTAGCCCTTGAGGTCGAGGCCGGTCAGCGCCCGCGCGCTCTCGATGCGCAGGTCCGGCAGGTCGCCGCCCTGAACGATGCCGAACATCGCCTTGCCCGGCTGCTCGCCGAAGGCGACGCGGCAGCGCTCGGCCCAGCGCAGCGACAGGTGCATCGCCTTCTCGATCTCCGAGCGCTCGGCCGGCAGGCGCACGCACTCGTCGAGCTGCATCTGGATGTCGGAGCCGAGCAGCCCCTGAATCTCGATGGAGCGCTCCGGGCTCATGCGGTGGGCGGTGCCGTCGATGTGGGAGCGGAAGGTCACGCCCTCCTCGTCGATCTTCCGCAGGGCGGAGAGCGACATGACTTGGAAGCCGCCGGAATCGGTAAGGATCGGCCCCTCCCAGCGCATGAAGCGGTGGAGGCCGCCGAGGCGCGCCATGCGCTCGGCGCCGGGGCGCAGCATCAGGTGGTAGGTGTTGCCGAGCACCACGTCGGCGCCGAGATCGCGCACCTGTTCCGGGTACATCGCCTTGACGGTCGCCGCGGTCCCCACCGGCATGAAGGCCGGCGTGCGGATCGTTCCGCGCGGCATCGCGATGTGGCCGGTGCGGGCCTGTCCGTCGGTGGCGGAGACCGTGAAGGAGAAGTCGAGGGGATCTGTCATCGGTCCGGGGATGTGGGAGCCTGCGCGCCGGGGGCGGAGCCGTGCGCGGTGTCGATCAGGAAACGCATGGTGTCGAGGCCGGCGCGGATCGTGGCCTGCGGGACGCGCTCCGTCTCGCCGCGATGGGCCGCGAGCGCCTCTCGCACCACCGGGTGCCGCGCCTCCGGCAACAGGTCCAGGGCGAAGCGCCCGCCCCCGCTCTTCGAGACGATTTGTCCCGTGGCGAGGGTGCAGGCTACGCGGGCGACCCCGAGCACGCCCCAGGCGAGGGCGTCGGCGGCGCAGGCCTCGCCCTCGGTCTTGCGCGCCAGCGCCGCCTCGCATTCCGCGATCCAGCGCCGCCAGTATCCGTCGAGATTGGCGAGGCCGTCGGCACGCAGGGCCTCGTCGTCGTCCGCGATGCCGAGCGCCGCGGGTGCCGGCCCGAGGATCGGGCGGCCCGAGCGGGCGAGACAGCGCCAGACCACCGGCGAGACCTCGCGGCAGATCTCGCCGCTGCGGAAACGGCCCTCGACGCTGAACGGCACCGCCGCCCCTCGTTCGGGCGGGCGCCGCAGGGCCTCGGCCCGGATGTAGAAGCCGTCGAAGGCGGGGGCGCCGTGCGAGGCGAGCGCGGCATGGACCCGCGCCAGCGCATCCGTTTCCTCCGGCATCGGCGGCGCGTCGAGCAGGGCGACGAAGTCGATGTCGCTCGCGCCCGGCCGGTAATCGCCGAGCGCCACCGAGCCCACGAGGTAGAGCCCGCGCAGACGCGGGGCGCCCTCGCGCGCCATGAGGCCGAGATAGCGGTCGATCACCCGGGCGACATCGATCCGCAGCGGCGCGCGGCGGCTCATTCGGCGGCCTCCGGGAAGAGCAGGCTGGCGTCGCCGTAGGAGTAGAATCGGTAGCCCGCGGCGATGGCGTGGGCGTAGGCCGCGCGCATGGTCTCGAGGCCGGAGAAGGCCGAGACCAGCATGAACAGGGTCGAGCGCGGCAGGTGGAAGTTCGTGACCAGGGCGTCGACCGCGCGAAAGCGGTAGCCCGGCGTGATGAAGATGTCGGTCGGCCCGGAGAAGGGGCGGATCGTGCCCTCGGGCGAGGCCGCGCTCTCCAGGAGCCGAAGGGCCGTGGTGCCGACCGCCACGATCTTCCCGCCCCGCGCCCGCACGGCGTTGAGCCGTTCGGCGGTTGGAGCGTCGAGCAGGCCGATCTCTGCGTGCATGCGATGAGCCTGGGTGTCCTCCGCCTTCACCGGCAGGAAGGTGCCCGCCCCGACATGCAGGGTGAGGTGGACCCGCTCGATCCCCGCCGCATCGATCTGCCGAAGCAGGTCGTCGGAGAAATGCAGGCCGGCGGTGGGGGCGGCCACCGCCCCGGGCTCGCGGGCGTAGACGGTCTGGTAGTCGGTCGTGTCCTGCGCGTCGGTGGCGCGCTTGCCGGCGATGTAGGGGGGCAGCGGCAGGGCGCCGAGGCCGGCGATGGCCTCGTCGAGAGCCGGCCCAGCGAGATCGAAGCGCAGCAGGATCTCGCCGCCCTCCCCCTTCTCCTCCACGGCGGCGTCGAGCCCGGCGAGAGCGCAGACCTCGCTCGCTCCCTCGCCGCCGAAGCGGATGCGGTCTCCCGCCGCGAGGCGCTTGGCCGGCCGGGCGAAGGCGCGCCAGCGATCGGGCGCCTCGCGCAGATGCAGCATCGCCTCGCAGCGCAGGCCCGTGCCGCCGGGCCGGTGGCGGATGCCGGACAAGCGTGCCGGAATCACGCGGGTGTCGTTGAAGACGAGGGCATCGCCGGGGCCGAGGATTCCGGGCAGATCGCGCACGGCGCTGTCCGCCAGCGGCGCGCCGGGCCGCACCACGAGCAGGCGGCTCGCGTCGCGGGGGCTGGCCGGACGCAGGGCGATCGCCTCCTCCGGCAAATCGAAATCGAACAGGTCCACGCGCATGCCGCGCCATCAGCACGGATGGGCGCGCGACGCAAATGGCGGGTCGATCCCGAGCGCGGAGTTCGCGCACCCTCACCCCTCGCGCCGGGGCCGAAGGCGTGCAGCCGAGGCGGCCTCTCGCGCGTTGTGTTCCCGATACGAAGGAGACACCCGCCCCCGATGAAATGGTACGCCCTGCGCCCCCGCGATCCCGCCGATCCGCGCTGGCCCCTGACCGGAACGCCTCAGCTCACCCTCAAGGCGGAGGATGCGGACGACGCCCGCCGCCGCTTCGAGGAGGCCTATCCGAGCCAGCCCTTCGGCACGCCGGGCCATCCGACCGGCGATGTCGGCCCCGGCAGCTTCCGCGGCGACGCGACCGCGCTGGTGGTCGAGGAGACCGACGCCCCGCCCGCACCCGAGGCGTGAGTCGCGGCCCTGCCCCGAGGATCTTGCCGCCATGACAGACCCCGCCACGATAGACCCCGCGACGACCGGCACCGGGAAGCGCGCGCCGCACGAGACCCTCGACGCGCAACTCATCCGCTACTGGGAGCGTGAGGCCGCCCGCTTCGAGGCTCTGGCCCAGCGGGCGCGCTTCGGCTGGCTCGGCCGCGGCTATGCCCGCCGGGCGCAGCGCGCCCGCGACATGGCCGAGCGCGCCCGCGCGAAGGAGGTCGCCCGCGGGCGCCTTCCGGCCACCGGGCCGGCGGCGGCAAGGGCGACGGCGAGTGCGGCGGCAAGGGAGGGCGATAGCCCGGGCTAAAACCTTTGCCGTGGCCTTCCGGGGGCGCGGATCGTATGGCCGGGTCATCCCCTCCCCGCCCCCAGAAGTCGCATGACCGGTACCGAGAAGGCCGCCCTCGCGAGCGCCGCCGTGGGCGCGCTCGTCATGGGGCTCAAGTTCACTGCCTACTGGCTCACCGGCAGCCTCGCGCTCTATTCGGACGCGCTGGAGAGCATCATCAACGTGGTGGCCGCGGCCTGCGCCTTCCTGGCGGTGCGGGTCGCCGCGCAGCCGGCCGACGAGGACCACCCCTACGGCCACCACAAGGCCGAGTATTTCTCCGCGGTGATCGAGGGGGCGCTCGTCATCGTGGCGGCCCTGCTGATCCTGCGCGAGGCCTATTTCGGGATCATCGCGCCGCAGCCGCTCGACGCACCCGCACTGGGTCTGGCCGTCAACGGGGTCGCCACGGTGATCAACGCCGCCTGGGCGCTGGTGCTGTTCCGCCGCGGGCGGCGCCTGCGCTCGCCCGCCCTGATGGCGGATGCCCGCCACATCCTCGCCGACGTGGTGACCTCCTGCGGCGTCCTCGTCGGCGTCGGGCTCGTCCTGGTGACGGGCACGCTTGTGCTCGACCCCATCGTGGCGGGCCTGGTCGCCCTCAACATCTTGTGGTCCGGCTGGACGATGGTGCGCGATTCCATCAGCGGGCTCATGGATCAGGCGGCCTCGCCCGAGATGATCGCCCGCATCCGGGCGCTGATCTCGACCCATGGCGAGGGCGCCCTGGAGGCCCACGACGTGCGCACGCGACATGCCGGCAGCGCCACCTTCATCGACTTCCACCTCGTCGTGCCCGGCGAGATGACGGTCTCGGAATCCCACGCGATCTGCGACCGGCTGGAAGAGGTGATCGAGGCGCAGGTCGAGGGCGCCGTGGTGGTGATCCATGTCGAGCCGGCGGAACAGGCCAAGGGGCGCGGCGTGCCGGTGGTGTGAGCGCGCTCGGCCGCGAGCGGGCTTCGGTTTTGCCGCGCAACGGCGCCGCGGAGGGCCTCGGTCGGCAGGATCCTGTCGCAATCCTCATCGCACGCGCCATGACGCTGACCCGCGAGGCAGCTATAGGGGCGGCATGAAGCGGGTCTTCCTCACCACCACGCCGAGCCACCGCAACGCCTACGACCTGTTCGAGGGGCGCTGGGCGAGCGATCTCAGCGAACTCGTTGCCGACCTGCCGGTCGGCGGCGGCCTGCCGGGCTTTCGCGCCGACCCGCGCCCGCGGCAGGCGGCGGAGATCCTCGGGAGCGACGGGCGCTTCGAGGGCTACGACATCCTCGAACTCGGGCCGCTGGAAGGCGCCCATACCTGCCAGCTCGAGGCGCTCGGCGCAAAGAGCGTGACGGCGGTCGAGTCGAACTCGGAGGCCTTCCTCAAGTCGCTCGTCGTCAAGAACATCGCCGGGCTTGCCCGCTCGACCTTCCTGCTCGGCGACGTGAGCCGGCACCTCGCGGAGCCGGGGCCGCGCTACGACCTGATCTTCGCCTGCGGCATCCTCTACCACATGCTCGATCCGTTGGAGCTGCTCCGGCTCGCCGCTGCCCGCTCCGACCGGCTCTTCCTCTGGACGCATTACTACGCCGCCCAACCCCGCCTGAACCGGCACGTGCCCCGCCCGGTCGAGCATGCGGGGATGCGCCTGAACCTGCATGAACTGGTCTACCGGGATCGCGGGCTGGCAACCTTCTGGGGCGGCAACCAGAGCAAGACCCGCTGGATGGAACTGCCGGACATCATCCGCGTGCTCGCCCATCACGGGCTGACGGAGACCCGGATCATCGCCGACGACCCGGACTTCGTGAACGGGCCCGCCGTGACGCTGGCGGCCTGGCGGCCGGGCAGCCCCGCTCCCGCTTGACCCGTCCCGCACCGGCTCCCTACACACCCTGAAAGGCGCCGATCCGGCGGCGCCGCCGGTATCCGAGACGAACATGACCGAGCGCGTCGATCCGAAGAAGCTCATCAAGGGCGGCCTGCACGACTGGGAGGTCGTGATCGGCATGGAGATCCACGCCCAGGTCACGAGCCGCTCCAAGCTGTTCTCCGGCGCCTCGACCGAGTTCGGCGGCGAGCCCAACGACCACGTCTCGCTGGTGGACGCGGCGATGCCCGGCATGCTGCCCGTCATCAACGAGGAATGCGTGGCCCAGGCCGTGCGGACCGGCCTCGGCCTCAAGGCGAAGATCAACCTGCGCTCGGTGTTCGACCGCAAGAATTACTTCTACCCGGACCTGCCGCAGGGCTACCAGATCTCGCAGTACAAGGACCCGATCGTCGGCGAGGGCGAGGTGCTGGTCGATCTGCCCGATGGCGGCGCGATCACGGTCGGCATCGAGCGGCTGCACCTGGAGCAGGATGCCGGCAAGTCCCTGCACGATCAGGATCCGACCAAGAGCTTCGTCGATCTCAACCGCTCGGGCGTCGCCCTGATGGAGATCGTCTCGCGGCCCGACCTGCGCTCGTCGGACGAGGCCAAGGCCTACGTGACGAAGCTGCGCACGATCCTGCGCTACCTCGGCACCTGCGACGGCGACATGGAGAAGGGCAGCCTTCGCGCCGACGTGAACGTCTCCGTGCGCCGCCCCGGCGAGCCGCTCGGCACGCGCTGCGAGATCAAGAACGTCAACTCGATCCGCTTCATCGGCCAAGCCATCGAGACCGAGGCGCGACGCCAGATCGCGATCCTGGAGGATGGCGGCAAGATCGATCAGGAGACCCGCCTGTTCGACCCGGGCAAGGGCGAGACCCGCTCGATGCGGTCGAAGGAAGAGGCGCACGATTACCGCTACTTCCCCGATCCGGACCTGCTGCCGCTCGAATTCGACCAGGCCTATGTCGATCGCCTCGCCTCCGGCCTGCCGGAGCTGCCCGACGCCAAGAAGGCCCGCTTCATCAAGGATTACGGGCTGAGCGCCTACGATGCCGGCGTGCTCGTGGCCGAGCGGGCGTCCGCCGATTACTTCGAGGCGGTGGCGCGGGGCCGCGACGGCAAGGCCGCGGCGAACTGGGTCATCAACGAGCTGTTCGGGCGCCTCAACAAGGAGGGGCGCTCCATCGAGGACACGCCTGTCACCGCCGAGCAGCTGGGCACCATCGTCGATCTCATCGGCGAGGGCGTGATCTCAGGCAAGATCGCCAAGGACCTGTTCGAGATCGTCTGGTCCGAGGGCGGCGAGCCGCGCGCGATCGTCGAGACCCGCGGAATGAAGCAGGTCACCGATACCGGCGCCATCGAGGCGGCCATCGACGAGATCATCGCCAAGAACCCGGACAAGGTGGAGCAGGCCAAGGCCAAGCCCACGCTGCTGGGCTGGTTCGTCGGCCAGACCATGAAGGCGACCGGCGGCAAGGCCAACCCGGCTGCCGTGAACGCGCTGCTGAAGGACAAGCTCGGCATCGAGTGAGCGCAAGCCGTTCGATGAGGAAAACCGCGCGGGGCCGGCTCCCGACAGCCGTCACCCGGCCCCGCGGGCGGTTCTATTGGTCTTTCGTCCAGGCGCGATGATGAGCGCAGGTCCTGGCACAGTCGCCGCGGGCTGACATCTGACCCGGGCAGCGGAAAAGACCGAAATTTAAGGATCGCCGCCTAGGGTGCCGGACAGAACGGTGACGGGCGGGGGCTTGGACGGTGATGCAAGGGGATGCGCGGCAGCAGGCCCTCTCGAGCGCCGAGCGCGTCCGGCTGTCGGCCCAGCTCGCCTGGGAGGCGATGGAACGGATCGACCTCCCCCTCTCGCCCCGAAACTACGAACTGCTCCACGCCTTCTTCAGCGACGGCAGCCCGCAGCTCACCGAGATCCTCGGCCCCTGCCTCGCGCCCGACGGAGCGCTCACCGACGAGCGGGCCGGCGAGATCTACGAGGCGCTCTTCGCCCACGGAAGCCTCGACGATCGGGTGCTCGACGGGGCGGGCCGGCTCGCGGAGGCGGCGGGCGGGATCGTCGATCGGATCTCCGGCAACCGCAGTGCCCTGGCCGGCTACGGCAGCGTGCTGGCCCACTGGGCGGGCCGCCTGCAGACCCGCGCCACCGTCGACGACCTGATGAAAGCCATCGTCGCCCTGCTCTCCGAGACCGAGCAGGCGGAGGCGCGCAACCGCGTGCTGGAGGAGCAGCTCTCGGCGGCCGCAGCGGATATCACGCGGCTGCGCGGGGATCTCATCGAGATGCAGCACGCCGCCGCCACCGACGGGCTCACGGGTCTGGCCAACCGCAAGACCTTCGACGGCCATCTGCGGCAGGCGATCGCGCAGGTCCAGGCTGATGCCGGCAGCACCTTCTCCCTGCTCATCCTCGACATCGACCACTTCAAGGGCCTGAACGACCAGCACGGCCACCGCTTCGGCGATCAGGTGCTGCGCCTCGTCGGCCGGCTGCTCAAGGAGAAGGTGACCGACCGCGATCTCGCCGCCCGCTACGGCGGCGAGGAATTCGTGATCGTGCTGGGTCAGGCCGGCATCGCCGCCGGCGTCGATCTCGCCCTCGAGATCTGCCACCGGCTGCGCAGCCAGCGGCTGGTCAAGCGCGGCAGCGGCGAGGTGGTCGGACAGGTGACGATCTCGGTCGGCGTCGCGCAGTATCGGCCGGGCGAATCCGCCCACGATCTCGTCGAGCGGGCGGACCGAGCGCTCTACGAGGCCAAGCGAACCGGCCGCGACCGCGTCTGCCCGACCCGTCAGGCCGCCGCGGCCTGAGTGTGCCCCCTCAGCGGAAGTCCGTCGGCGTCAGCCCGTAGCGGGCGATCTTGTCGTAGAGGGTCTTGCGCGGCACGCCGAGGGATTCCGACGCCAGCCGCACGTCGCCCCCGCTCATGATCAGTTCCTCGCGGATCAGGCCGCGCTCGAAGCGCTCGACCTGCTCCGACAGGGTGAGCGGCGCCGCGGTCGGCGCCTCATGTGTCGCCTGGCCCGCGAGACCGAGGGCGCAGCGCTCCGCGAAATGATCGAGTTCGCGCACGTTGCCGGGCCAGGAATGGCGCAGGAGATGGTCGCGCATCGCTCCCGTGAGCGCAGGCGCCTCGCGCCCGAACCGGGTCGCGGCGCGGGTCAGGAAGTGCTGGAACAGCAGCAGGATGTCCTCCCGCCGCTCGCGCAGGGGCGGGATGGCGACGGTGACGACGTTGAGCCGGTGATAGAGGTCGTCGCGGAAGCTGCCGGCGGCGGCCTCCTGGCCGAGATCGACCTTGGTGGCCGAGACCACGCGCATGTCCACGGGCCGTCGCTCGTTGGTACCCAGCGGCTCGACCACCCGCTCCTGAAGGACGCGCAGCAGCTTCACCTGAAGCGCCAGCGGCATGCTCTCGATCTCGTCGAGGAACAGCGTGCCGCCCTGCGCGTGCTCGATGCGCCCGACCCGGCGCTTCAGGGCTCCGGTGAAGGCGCCGGCCTCGTGGCCGAACAGCTCGCTCTCCACCACGCTGTCGGGCAGCGCCCCGCAATTCATGGCCACGAAGTTCTTCGACGCGCGCCGGCTCCAGCGGTGGAGGGCGCTGGCCACCACCTCCTTGCCCGATCCGGTCTCGCCAAGCACCAGCACGTCGACATCGGCCGAGGCCACGTCGCGCACGAGGCGGCGCAGGCGCACGATCTCCGGCGAGATGCCGAGGAAGGCGGGATCCTCCTCGATCGCCGCGTCGAGCCGCGCATGGAGGCGGCGATTTTCGAGAACGAGGCGGCGGCGGTCGAGGGCCCGGCGCACGGAGCCCATCAGCGCCTCGGCCGGATAGGGCTTGGCGAGGAAGTCGTAGGCGCCCTCCCGCATCGCGGCGACCGCCATGGAGATGTCTCCGTGCCCGGTGATCAGGATCACCGGCAGGTCCGGATCGGTCGCCCGGATGCGCTCGAACAGGGCGCGGCCGTCGATCCCCGGCAGGCGCACGTCGGTCACGACCACCCCCGGCGGCTCCGCCCGGATCGCCGCGAGCGCGGGTTCTGCCGCCTCGAAGGCCTCGACGTGGAAGCCGTCGAGTTCCAGGCTCTGGCGGTTGGCGCGGCGCACGTCCTCCTCGTCGTCGATGAAGACGACCCGCTCGGACGGATCGAAGGCCGGATCGGCGTCGCTGCTCATGTGGCCTCCAGGCTCCCCTCCGGCACGCCGCTCCGCGTATGTTCCGGCAGGGCCGCGGCCCGCGCCAGCTCCATCCGGAAGGTCGTGCCCTCCGGCCCCGAGCGCAGGCTCAAGGCTCCGCCGCATTCCTCGACGATGCCGCGGGAGATGGCCAGACCGAGGCCGAGGCCTTCCGACTTGGTGGTGAAGAACGGGTCGAACACCTGGGCCTGCACCGTCTCCGGAATTCCGGGGCCGTTGTCGCTGACTTCGAGGGCGACCCGCTCGCCCTCCGCCTCGACCCGCAGGGCGACGGACGGCTCCGGCCGGCCCGACACCGCGTCGAGGGCGTTTTGGAGCAGGTTGACGACGACCTGCTCCAGCCGCGCGCTGTCGCCGAGCACCGCGAGGTTGGACGGCAGGGCCGGCAGGGCGAGCGGGATGCCGGCCTGCGCCGCCCGGACGCCGACGACCTCCAGGCTTCCGCGGACGATGTCGGCGAGGCGCACGGGCTCGCGCCGCCCCGAGGCACGCCGGGCGAAGCCCTTGAGCTGGCGCGTCAGGGTGCCGATCCGCTCGGTGAGCCGGCCGATGGCCGAGACGTTCTCCGCCGCGTCCTCGACCCGCCCCCGGCGCACGAGGATCGCGGTGTTGTCGGCATAGGAGCGGATCGCGGCCAGCGGCTGGTTGATCTCGTGGGCCATGCTGGCGGCGAATTGCCCGAGCGCGGCCAGCCGTCCGGCCTGGGCGAGTTCGCGGCCCAGCCGCTCGCGCTCGGCCTCGGCCCGGCGCCGCTCCTCCATCTCGGCCAGCAGCTGCCGGTTGGCCTCGCTGAGCGCCCTCGTGCGCTCGGCCACCCGCGCCTCCAGCTCCTCGCGCCGCGCCGCCGCCTCCGCGAGGCGGGTGGCGATCCGGCGGCGGCGGCCGATCAGGGCCGCGAGCGTGCCGAGGACCAAGCCCATCGCAAGGAGGGCGACGACGCGGCCCAGCGCCCGCTCGCGCTCTACGGGGGCGGCGATCGGCGTCAGGGTGTGCAGCCGCCACTCCGTGCCGGGGATCGGCGCGTCGAGCATCAGCGCCGGCCAGGCTGGGGTCGGCCCGCCGCCGACCCGCACGAGGCTGTCCGGCCCCTCCGTCGGGAAGACCGGCAGGGGGCCGAGCGGCGCCTCGCCGAACTCGAGCGCCTCGCGGATGCGCCACCGTTCCGCCGCGTCGATGCTGCGCAGGGCCGTGAAGCGCCAGCCGGGCTCGCTCGCCACCAGCACGATCCCGCGCGGATCGGTCACGAACACGGTCTCGCGGCCGGCGCGCCAGGCCGACTCGATCCCGTCGAACTCGATCTTGACGACGACGATGCCGGACGAGCGGGGCAGCCGGCGGGAGAGGTAGAAGCCGGCCCGGCCGCTCACCGTGCCGAGGGCGAATTGCGAGCCGGACCCGGTCGCCATGGCCTGCTGGAAATAGGGCCTGAAGGCGTAGTCCCGGCCGAGGAAGCTGCGCTCGCTGCCCGCATTGCTGGCCGCGACCGTCATGCCCTCCGCGTCGATGACGTAGATCACGGCTGCCCCCGTGGCCCCGGCGATCTGGGCGAGCCGTCCGTTCACTCCCTCGACGAGGCCGGGCTCGGGTGCGGGCTGCACCACCTTCGCGATCTCGGGATCGGCGGCCAGCGCCAGGGGCAGCGAACTCTGGGTCTGCATCTCCGCGCGCAGGGCCGCGATCTGAAGGCCGAGCGCGGAGCCCGCCGTGCGCCGCAGGTCGGCCAGCGCCCAGCGCTCCGCGATCCGGCCGCCGAGCCAGCCGGCCAGCATCAGGGCCGCGAGACCAGCAGCGACGATGAGGGCCCGCCGATAATCCTGCGCGGAGGCCGGGGTCACGATCATGGCCTAGGGGCCGGTGCGAATTCTCGGAACGCTTCGGCGCCCCGCGTGCGGATCACCGCACGGGCGTCCTGACGCCGATCGGGAGCGAGAGGAGAAATATCATTCATTACAGGGCATTAGCAAAATTTTACAGGTTTTGATCGGTTGGCACGCAGGTTGCCATTCTCATTTCGAAACGCAGCCATGAGCGAACCGCAGAGCTGTGTGCCGCGAGGCCAAAAGCAAGAGCGGCAGGCGCCGGACCCCTCCGAACGGAGACCCGAGCGACCGAGCCGACGGACCCATTGATCGACCCGACAGGGAGAAACGCCCATGGCCGCCGTGCCGTCCCCACTGACCGCGCCCCACGCGCCGTCCAAGCCCAAGCCGATCTATCGCACACTTTATTTCCAAGTTCTGGTCGCCGTCGCGATCGGTATCACGCTCGGACATTTCTATCCGAAGCTCGGCGCCGACATGAAGCCGCTCGGCGACGCCTTCATCAAGCTCGTCAAGATGATCATCGCCCCGGTGATCTTCCTCACCGTCGTCTCCGGCATCGCCGGCATGACGAACCTCGAAAAGGTCGGTCGCGTCGGCGGCAAGGCGCTCGCCTACTTCCTCACCTTCTCGACCCTGGCCCTGATCGTCGGCCTCATCGTCGCCAACGTGCTCCAGCCCGGCCACGGCCTGCACATCGACCCGAACTCGCTCGATCCGAAGGCGGTCGCGACCTATGCCGGCAAGGCCAAGGAGCAGAACATCGCCGACTTCCTGATGAACATCATCCCGACCACGGCGGTCGGCGCGTTCGCGGGCGGTGAGATCCTGCAGGTTCTGTTCTTCTCGGTTCTGTTCGGCTTCGGCCTCGCCTTCCTCGGCGACCGCGGCAAGCCGGTGCTCGACATCATCAAGGTGATGTCGGAAGCCATCTTCGGCGTCGTCAACATCATCATGAAGGTCGCTCCCATCGGCGCCTTCGGCGCGATGGCCTTCACCATCGGCAAGTACGGCATCTCCTCGCTGGCCAACCTCGCCTACCTCGTCGGCGCCTTCTACCTGACCTCGGCGATCTTCGTGGTCGTGATCCTCGGCGCGGTCGCCCGCTACAACGGCTTCTCGATCTTCAAGCTCATCCGCTACATCAAGGAAGAGCTGATGCTGGTGCTCGGAACCTCGTCCTCCGAGTCCGCCCTGCCCTCGCTGATCGACAAGATGGAGAAGGCCGGTTGCTCGCGTCCCGTGGTCGGCCTCGTGGTCCCCACCGGCTACTCGTTCAACCTCGACGGTACCAACATCTACATGACGATGGCCGCGCTCTTCATCGCCCAGGCCACCGACACCCCGATCACCTTCGGTGAGCAGATCCTCCTGCTCCTCGTCGCCATGCTCTCCTCGAAGGGTGCGGCGGGCGTGACCGGCTCGGGCTTCATCACCCTGGCCGCGACGCTGGCCGTCGTCCCCTCCGTGCCGGTCGTCGGCATGGCGCTCATCCTCGGCATCGACCGCTTCATGTCGGAGTGCCGGGCGCTCACCAACTTCATCGGCAACGCGGTGGCCTGCATCGTGGTCGCCCGCTGGGAGAACGAGGTCGACGAGGCCAAGCTCCACGCGGCGCTGGCCGGCAAGCCGACCGTCGAGACTGCTGCCCCGGCCCCGGTCCTTCAGGCAGCGGAGTAATCCGGGCGGGGGCCCACCGTCCTGGGCCCTCGTTCGGTAGGGAGCCGCGGCAGCCGGATCCGGCTGCCGCGGTTTCTCGTTTTGTGGACCCGGCCGCGGCCTCTAATGTCCCGCTCGATTCGCGACGCCGTGCGACGGAGAGGACGATCCATGCTGACGGGACGCTGCCATTGCGGGGCGATCACCTACGAGATGGCCTCTGAGGTGCTGCACAGCGCGCTCTGCCACTGCTCCGATTGCCGCCGGCACGCGGGCGCGCCGATGGTCGGCTGGGCGATGGTGCCGGCCGGGCAGGTGACGATCTCCGGCGAACCGGCCGTCTACGCCTCCTCCGAGCACGGGCGGCGGCATTTCTGCGGGCAGTGCGGCACGGGCCTGTTCTACGTCAACGAGCAGATGCTGCCGGGCATGATCGACGTGCAGACCGGCACCCTCGACACACCCGAGGCCCTGCCGCCGCAGGCGCATATCCAAGTGGCCGAGCGGATCGCCTGGATGGCGGAGGCGCATGAACTGCCGCGCTTCGAGCGCTACCCGCCGGTCTGACGCCGCTCAGAACGCCGCGAGACGGCGGCGCAGCCGGGCGACGAAACGCTCCCGCATCCGCGGCGTCGCCCCGTCCATGCCCGTGAGGGCGATCCAGTTGAGCCGGCAGCCGCGCGCGCAGAGCGGGCGGATGCCGAAGCGGAACAGGCGCCAGTCGGGCCAGCCGACGAGCCAGAGCAGCCAGCGCGGCGAGCCGTAGGTCGTCACCACCGCGATGCGGCGGATGTCGGTCAGGCGCGGCTGCAGCACCTTCGCACCGCCCAGCGCGAAGGCCACGCCGGGCAGCCACACCCGGTCCAGCCATCCCTTCACTATGGCCGGCGGCCCGAACCACCACGTGGGGTAGACGAAGACGAGGCCCTCGGCCCGGCGCAGGGCGGCGACGTGTTCGGCCAATTCGGGCCGCATGGCCCCCTCGTCGTAATAGGCGCCCCGCTCTCCCGCGCTCAGGCGTGGATCGAAATCCCGGCCGTAGAGGTCGAGTATCTCGACCGCGTGACCCGCGGCTTCGAGCGCCGCGGCGACCGTGTCCCGCAGGGCGGCACTGAAGCTGTCGGGGCGGGGATGACCGTAGACCAGGAGGACGCGCATCAGGGGGCCGGCGCGCCCGCCGCCCGGACTCGGTCGAGGAGCGCGGGTTCCGCGTAGCCGTCGGGCACGAGGCCGGTCGCCGCCTGGAAGGCGCGGATCGCGCTCCGCGTCTTCGGCCCGATCTTGCCGTCCGCGCCGCCGACCGCGTAGCCGAGGGCGGCGAGCCGGGTCTGGAGATCGGTGCGTTCCTCCGTCGTCAGCATGCGCACGCCCCGCGGCCAGTCCCGGACGAAGCCGGTGCCGCCGCGCAGACGGTCGGAGAGGTGGGCCACGGTCAGCGCGTAGGCGAGCGCCGTGTTGTAGCGCAGGATCACCCGAAAATTCGGTTCGAGCAGGAAGGCGGGGCCCTTCGCGCCGGTGGGCAGCAGGAGCGCGGCGCGACGCTCCGCGCCTTCGGGGAAGGCGCCGGCCGCGGGCTCCAGACCGAGCGCCCGCCATTCGGCGAAGCTGCGCTCCGTGGTCTCGTCGGCGAGGCGATGGTCGAAGCCCTCCGGCAGCCGCACTTCGAGGCCCCAGCCCTCACCCGGCCGCCAGCCGAAATCCTTCAGGAATTTCGCGGTCGAGGCGAGCGCGTCGGGCACCGAACGCCAGATGTCGCGCCGGCCGTCGCCGTCGAAATCGACCGCGTGGCGCAGGAAGGCGGACGGCATGAACTGGGTGTGGCCCATGGCGCCGGCCCAGGAGCCGGTCAGGCGCGCCCGGTCGGCATCGCCGTCGCTCAGGATGCGCAGGGCGGCGACGAGTTCGTCGCGCCAGAGGCCGGGGCGCCCGGTATCGCCGCAGGCCAGGGTCGCGAGCGCCGGGATCACCGGGCGGATGCCCGGACCGTCGAGGGCGGCCCCGTAATTCGACTCGACGCCCCAGAAGGCGACGAGCACGTGACGGTCGACGCCGTAGGCTGCCTCGATCCGCCCCAGGACCTCGGACCATTCCGCGAGCTTGGCCTGGCCCGTGGCGATGCGCTCGGGCGTCACGCTCGCCTCGACGTATTCCCAGATCGGCTTGACGAACTCGGCCTGGGACTGGGTCGCCGGCACCACGCCGGGATCGGGTGCGATGCCCGACAGAGCCGCGTCGGCCACCGTCCGGGGCACGCCGCGTTCCTGCGCCAGGGCGGCGAGTTCGCCGAGGCAGCGCTCGAAGGTCGGCGGCTGTGCCGGTTCGGGCGGCGCCTCGGCCCGCGCGGGGCCGGCGAGCGGAAGGAGGGCGAGGAGGAGAGCTGTCGCTGAGAACCGCATGGCTCGAAGCCTTACTGATCTCCCGCCCGGACCGCGAGGCCGAAAGCCGACGCCTTCAGCTTCCGAAGGCGCTCGCGCGGGCAAAGGCCGCCGCGAAGCCGGAGAGCGGGATGGTGATGACCGTCGGCTCCGCAACGTCCGGCTTCTTGGCCGTCACTGTCAGGTTTTGCGCGCTCTTCATCGTGTCGGTGGCCAGCGTCGGCAGGCTGATCGGGACGAGGCAGCCGTCGGTGACGCAGGTCGAGAACGGCGCACCCTTGCCGAGCGCCCGGTCGTCGAGCTTGAAGGTCACGCCGGGCTCGATCTGCAGGCCGAACGGCATCAGGATCAGCCCCTCGGCCTGTCCGTCCTTCGGCGTGCGCAGTTCGATGCTGAACAGGCGCTTGCCGGTGCGGCGGTCGCCCTGCGACTGGATGATCACGCAGTCGGTGCGCGCCTCCTCGCGGTTGCAGTTCATGGTCCAGTCGCCGTAGCTCTCGCTGACGGAGCGGGCGCCGGCCGGCCATTGGGCCGGACCCGAGGAGGCCGCGGCCGGTTCCAGCACCGGGCCGCTGGTGGCCGGATTGGCGGGCTCCTTGGCTTCCTCCTTCGGCTTCGGGGCCGGCTTGCGGGGCTTCGGCTTCGGTTTGGGGGCCGGCTCCTCGGGCGCTGCCTCGGGGCCCGCGTCTTGGGCGAAGGCGGCGGTCGGTCCCGCCGGCAGCGGCGCGGCCAGCAATCCGGCAAGCAGAAGCGCCGCGGCGGGCACGGTCCTGCGGGACAGGGGCGGCATGGCAAGGCTCCAACGTGGTGTCGTCCGGGGCGCCTATCGCCGCTCGCGCGCGGATGCAATCGCGCGAAAGCCGCACTACACCGCAACAGACGTGTTTGCGGTCAAGCCTGGAATCATTCCATGTATTTCAGGGGATTATTCCCGTGTAAGGCGGGAGTATTGAGCAAGAAGGGGCGTCAGGTCCGATCATGAGCGACATCTACGATCACGTCCCGCAGGATGCGCGCGGACGGCCGCATCCGCTGTCGCAGTATCGCGGCAAGGTGCTGCTCGTGGTCAACACCGCCTCGAAATGCGGGTTCACGCCGCAATACCAGGGCCTGGAGACGCTCTGGCGGCGTCACCGCGAGCGCGGGCTCGTGGTGCTCGGCCTGCCCTGCAACCAGTTCGGCGCGCAGGAGCCGGGCGATGCGGACGCCATCGAGCGCTTCTGCTCGCTGACCTACGACGTCACCTTCCCGGTCCTGGCCAAGGTCGAGGTGAACGGCCCGGGCGCCGACCCGCTCTACGTCGATCTCAAACGGACCAAGCCCGGCTTGTTCGGCACGCAGGGCATCAAGTGGAACTTCACGAAGTTCCTGATCGGCCGCGACGGACGGGTGATCGAGCGCTTCTCGCCCTCGACCAAGCCGGCCGCGCTGGAGGGTGCGATCGAGCGGGCGCTGGCGGCGCCGGCGGGGTAGAACCTCAGCGCCCTGCCCGCGCCGTCGGCCCCGGATCGATCGCCTGAAGTTCGCCCGGCGGCAGGCCGGGGGCGGCCGGGGCAGCCTGGGCGGTGTCGAGGCCGCGGGCGCGATTGGCGAGCGCCACGGTGAGCTTCTCGGCGGGCTCCGGCCCCATCAGGGCCAGCACCTCGGCCATCTTGCGCGGGTTCATGCCCATCACGATGGGCACGAGCGTGTCGAGGTTCAGCCGGTCGAAGACCCGCGCCGCATCCCGCGGCTTCATCGTCTCGTACATGGTGACGATGCCCTTGAGGCCGGACTTCTCGGCCTCGGCCCGCTTGGCCCCGCCGGCATCGACCTTGTCCTCGGCCTCCTTCAGGTCGGCCACGCCGGATTCGAGCTTGCGTTCGGCGTCCTTGAGCATTTGCTCGCGCAGGTCGAGCGCATCCTGGCGCTGCTTCAGGCTCTCGCGGCGCGCGGCGAGCTTTTCGAGGATCACCCGCTCGCTGTCCGAGACCGGTTCCGGCACGCTCGGCTGGTAGACCGGCGGCAGGGTGGGCTCGGCCTTCTTCGGAGGGGCCGAGACGGAGCCGGTCGTGATCGGATCGACGGGAACGTAGTCGCTGCGCGCCTTGGCCAGCACCCGGGCGAAATCCGGCAGAGTGCCGGGCGGCGCCGGTTCGCTGCCGCCCAGGAGGGCTGCGAGCTTGAGCACGAGAAGCCCGATCGCCGCCAGGACCACGGCGTCGATCAGGCGCAGCCGGAAGGGACGCGCCGGAAGGCTCGCGAGACGGGCGAGTCGGCGCGCGGGCAGGTTCATGCGGCCCTGGCCCGGAGACGGTCGAGGGCGCGCTCGGACAGGGCCTGGGCGGCAGCGAGCGCCGCGCCGACCCGCTCGCCGTTGCCGACGGGCGTTGCCGTCTCAACGGCGCGTGCGTGGACGGCAGCGGGCCCCGCCTGGGGCCGGGGCGCGGCGGGAGCGGCCGCGGAGGGCGCCGCCGCGGCCCGCGCCTGGCCGACGATGGCGGCGATGCGGGTGATGACGCTCTCACCCGCCTGGACGTGGGCGGTCAGGTCGGCGGTGGTGCGCTCGGCGGTGCCGAGGCGCTCCGTGAGCGTGCGGTCGCACTCGTCGAGGGTGGCGCGCAGGCCCGCGATGGCACGCTCGGCGGTGGCGCTCGCCACCACGAGGTCGCCGATGGTCGAGCGCAGGGCCGCCTCGTCCGCCTTGAGCCGGTTGATGCGGCGCGAGAGCTTCACCGAGGAGGCGATGGTGGCGACCAGCAGCACCGCCACGAGAACGTCGGCGGCCATCGAGACGAAGAAGGTCATCATGCTCTCCCGGCGCTCATCCGTCGCTTCGGTTCTGCATCGAGATTTCGTAGGCCTGCAGCGTCGTGCGCGACTGCCGCAGGGGCCGGGCGACCTGCACCGCGATGGCGTCGTCGATCCGGCCGATCCGCCCCTGCGTCAGCGCCCAGTCGCCGCAGCGCACGGTGATGAGGTCGCTGGGCTTGCGGTCGAACATCAGCGTGTCGCCGACCTTGAGGTTGAGCACCCGCTTGAGGGGCAGCGTCACCTCGTGCAGCACCGCCTCCATCTCCACGTCGGCCTGCCAGATCTCGGTGGCCAGATGGCTCTCCCAGACCTGATCGCGCCCGAGCCGCTCGCCCATGAAGCTCTGCATGAGCAGGTCGCGGATGGGCTCGACCGTCGCGTAGGGAAACAGGATCTGCATCCCGCCGCCGCGCCCGTCCATGTCGAGCTTGAGCGTGATCAGGATCGCCGCGTTACCGGGCCGGGTGATGGTGGCGAAGCGCGGATTGGTCTCGATCCGGTCGATGCCGAAGCGCACCGGCGAGAGCGGCTGGAACGAGAGTTCGAGGTCGGTGAGGATGATCTCCACGAGGCGGCGCACGAGGCTCATCTCGATGGTGGTGAAGGGCCGCCCGTCGAGCCGGCTCGACGAGCCGCCGCGCTTGCCCCCGAGCAGGAGGTCCATAGTCGAGTAGGCGAGCGTCTGCTCCACGGTGACGAGGCCCGAGCCCTCCCAGGCATCCGCCTTGAACACGCCGAGCAGGGTGGGGAGCGGGATCGCGTTGAGATAGTCGCCGAAGCGGACCGAGGTGATGTTGTCGAGGGTCACCTCGACGTTGTCCTGGAAGAAGTTGCGCAGGCTCGTCGACAACAACCGGATCATCCGGTCGAAGACGATTTCCAGCATCGGCAGGCGTTCGTACTGGACGACGCCCGAATCGACGATGGCGCGCACGCCCCCCGCGCCGGAGGCGGAGAGTTCGCGCAGCGAGAAGCCGAGGACGCCGTCGATCTCGTCCTGGTTCAGGATGCGGTCGTTGCCGGCGAGTTCGGGGAGATTCTCGGTCTCCCCGTCCTCGATCATCGTCGCCCATTCGGCTGCGACGTCGCCCGCGCTCTTGGTCGTGCCCTGCTCGGCGAGCGCTGCGCCCCATTCCTCGGCGAGCGAGGCGTCGCCGCCGCCGCCCTCGGAGCCCTGCTCGGCGAAGGCGGCCGCCCAATCGTCCTCCAGCTCGTCCTCGGGTCCGGTCATTCGGGTCGTGCCGCTCGGGATGTCAGGGGCTTGGGGGAGTGCGGGTGGATCGACGGGGCTCAGCGCCCGTCACTGGACGAGCACGTCCTTGAACAGGACGGCCTCGGCCTTGGCCGGATGGATCGCGATGTTGACCCGCCGCAGCATTTCCTCGCGCAGGCGGTAGAGGCCGGCGGAACCGGCAAGATCGCTTGCCCGCAGCTCGCGCATGTAGGTCTGGAAGGCGTCCTCGACCCGCGGCATCAGCGGCTTCACCGTGGCCTCGACCTTGGCGTCCTTCAGTTCGAGTGCGACGCGCAGCTTGAGCACGGTGGCCCGGCTCGCACCGGGATCGGGGCTGAGGTTGACCATCATGTCGCGCACGTCGAGGAAGACGGCCTGCGCCTTGGGGTCGACCTTCTCCGCGCCGTGCTCGCCGTGGGCGTTGGCTTGGGCGGACTTGCCCTTCATCAAGAAGAATCCGCCGCCCCCGCCCAGCAGCAGAACCGCGGCGGCGGCGATGATGACGAGCTTCTTCTTGGACTTGGGCGCCTCCTCGGCGCCCTCCCCGCCTTCGGCCTCGGGCGCCTTCTTCGGCTTCTTGGCCATCTGCTGCTCGTCGTCCTGCCCGTCATGCCGCTCCCGGGGCGGATCAGAGCCGGGAGCCGGGGTCTCGCGCGGCGCGCAATTCCCTCTCCTCCCTTCTCGGCCCGCGTGGTTAACCCTCCGTTAAACCGGCAGAACTTGCCGGGTCGGACTTGCCGCCGGGCGCGGACGGTGCGGGGTGGAGGCCTCGGTCGCTCAGAAGCAAGTCATTGGCTGTTAAGGTAAAAAGCAAAATTTTGAGACTGGCACGGGCCCTGCGGTGGTTCGGGCGGATTTGTCGCCGCCACGAGGCACCCCATGCAGAACGCGCTCTTCGTCGGAGTCTCGGCCCAGGCCGCCCTGGCGCGTGAACTCGACGTCATCGCCAACAACATGGCCAACGTCTCGACCACGGGATTCAAGGCGCGCAACGCCCGCTTCCAGGAATTCCTGATGCCGACGGCCTCCGCCGACAGCTTCCAGCGCAGCGACCGTCGCCTCTCCTACGTGGTCGACCAGGGCACCCCGCTCGACCTGACGCAGGGGCCGGTCGAGCCCGACGGCAACCCGATGCACGTCGCCCTGCGCGGCGATGCCTTCCTCGCGGTCCAGACTCCGCAGGGCCTGCGCTACACCCGCAACGGCGCCTTCGAATTCGACCCCCAGGGCAACATCGTCACCTCGGACGGCTACGCCGTGCAGGGCGACGGCGGGCCGATCACCATCGGCCAGCAGGAGACCGGCCTCTCCATCGCCCCCGACGGGACGATCTCGACCAATCTCGGTATCCGCGGCCGGCTGCGGCTCGTGAGCTTCGCCAACCCGCAAGCGTTGAAGTCCGAGGGCGCCAACCTGTTCTCCTCGGAGACCCCGGCCCGTCCCGCCGGTGCGGGCGCGCATCTGGAATCCGGCGCGCTGGAGCGCTCCAACGTCAAGCCCGTGGTCGAGATGACCCGGCTGATGGACGTGAACCGCACCTACACGATGGTGTCGAGCGTGATCTCGCGCCTCGACGACCTGCGCGGGACGGCGATCCGCCGTCTGGCCGAAGTCTGATTGCCCGGAAGGTAGATCCCGATGCGCGCTCTCTACGCCGCCGCCACGGGCATGGCGGCCCAGGAACTCAACGTCCAGGTCATCTCGAACAACATCGCGAACCTGCGCACCACCGGCTACAAGCGCCAGCAGGTGCATTTCCAGGATCTGCTCTACCAGAACCTGCGTCGCTCCGGCTCCTCGACCTCGGACCAGAACACGATCCTGCCCGCGGGCCTCGCCCTCGGCTCAGGCGTGAAGACCACCTCGACGGCCCGCGCCATGACGCAGGGACCGCTGGCTCAGACGGAGAAGGATTACGACGTCGCGATCCGCGGCGAGGGCTTCTTTCGCGTGCGGCTGCCCGACGGGCGCACGGCCTATAGCCGCGACGGCTCCTTCGATCTCGACGCCCAGGGGCAGATGGTGACCCGCGACGGCTACCTGCTCGATCCCGGCGTGACGGTCCCCAACACCGCGACCTCCGTGCAGATCTCGGCCACCGGCGCCGTGCAGGCGACCCTGCCGGGCCAGACCGCGCCGCAGGCGCTGGGCCAGTTCCAGATGGCCCGCTTCGTCAACAAGGTCGGCCTCGAATCGATCGGCGACAACCTCTTCGTCGAGACCGCCGCCTCGGGGCCGGCCATCACCGGGCTGCCCGGCTCGGAGGGGTTCGGCAACCTGCAGCAGAACTACCTCGAAGAAGCCAACGTCAACGCGGTGACCGAGATCTCGTCGCTGATCGCGGCGCAGCGCGCCTACGAGATGAACTCCAAGGTCGTGACCGCCGCCGACCAGATGCTCTCCACCACCTCGCAGATGTTCCGCGGTTGAGGACTGGACCCGTGACGCACGCCCTCCGGCCGATCCACCGCCCCGCCGCCCCGCTCGCCGTCACGCCGCTCTCGCGCGGCATGGTCGGCCGCACCCTGTTCGCGTTCCTCGCCTTCGTCGCGGTGACGCTGTTCGCCCTGCCACTGATGGCCGCCTCCAGCCCGCTGCGGCTGCGCGGCGACGTGACGGCCCGCGGCGACACACTGAACCTCGGCGACCTCGTGGAAGGCGCGTCGGCCGAACTCGCCGCCCGCCCGCTCTTTCGCGCGCCGGCGCTCGGCGCCGTCGGCACGATCCAGGCTCGCCGCATCGTCGAGGCTGCCGCCGGCCTCGGCCTGACCGGCATCGAGACCGGTGGGCGCGTGCAGGTGAGCGTGCAGCGCGCCGCCCGCCGGGTCGGCCCGCCGGAGATCGAGGCCGCGCTCAAGCGCACCCTGGAGACCGGCTACGGCCTCGACGCCAAGACCCTCTCGGTGCGGCTCGACGGCGAGGCGCCGGTTCTGCTCGCCCCGGTCGACCTCGACGGACAGGCCGTGGCCGTCGACGTGACCTACGATCCCCGCACGCGCCGGGTCGCCGGCTTGATCGTGCTGGGCGAGCGGCAGGCCTCCCTGCGCGTGGTCGGTCTCGCGCTCGAGACCCGCGAAGTCGCGGTGCTGACGCGCTCCATCCCCCGTGGCGAGCGCGTTTCGAGTGCCGATCTCTCGCTCGAGCGCCGGCCGCGCGACGCCGTGCCCGCCGACATGCAAGGCGCGCCCTCACTGATCGTCGGACAGGTGGCGCAGCGGCCGCTGAGTGCCGGCTCGGTCCTGCGCTCCGGCGACGTGGCGCCCCCCGATCTCGTCGCCCGCGGCGACAGCGTCGCCATCGTGTTCGAGACGCCGGGCGTGTCCCTGACGTTGCGCGGCGTCGCCAACGAGAGCGGCCGCCTCGGGGCCAGCGTCGCGGTGATGAACGCCGCCTCGAAGAAGGTGCTCCAGGCGGTGGTCGTCGGCCCCGGCCGGGTCTCGGTGGGACCCGTCGCGCCGGCGCGCCCCGTGCTCCAGGCCAGCGCCGTCCCGGCCTCATCCGACCTCGACTGAACCGCCGAATCCGACCGATCCGATTGTCTTCCGTCAGCGCCGGACCCCCTCCGATGACCGCTCGCCCCGCCTTCCCCGTCCGCCTTGCCGTGATCCTGGCGCTCGCCCCGCTCGGCGCCTGCAACACGGTCGACCGGCTCTCGCAGGTCGGCGCCACGCCGACCCTCTCCGCCATCGAGGACCCGACCGCCCAGCCCGGCTACCGGCCTGTGCGGATGGCGATGCCCGATGTCCATCCGGTCTCCTACGCGCCGAACTCCCTGTGGCGCACGGGCTCGCGGGCCTTCTTCAAGGACCAGCGCGCCGCCCGGATCGGCGACCTCGTCACCGTGAAGGTCAACGTGACCGACCGCGCCAACCTCAACAACGAAACCAAGCGCTCGCGCACCAATGCGGAGGCCTTCGGCCTGCCCAACGCCTTCGGCCTGGAGAAGAACGCGGGGGTTGCCGCCGCCGGCATCAGCCCGGACAACCTCATCAACGGCACCTCTACCTCGTCGAGCGACGGGGCGGGCTCGGTGCAGCGTGCCGAGACGGTGACGACCAACGTCGCCGCGGTGGTCACGCAGGTCCTGCCCAACGGCAACCTCGTGGTCGAGGGCAAGCAGGAGATTCGCATCAACTTCGAGGTGCGTGAACTCGTCGTTGCCGGCGTGGTCCGGCCCGAGGACATCGAGTCGGACAACACGATCGACTCGAGCAAGATCGCCCAGGCGCGCATCGCCTATGGCGGCCGGGGCCAGATCACCGATGTGCAGCAACCCCGCTACGGCCAGCAACTCGTCGACATCCTGCTGCCGTTCTGAGCGCGGGCGCGCCGCCCCGCCCCGGCCGGCTCAGTGATCGGTGCCGGGCCGGTTCGGCCTCGGCGCCTCGCCGTGGGTCTGGGTGAAGTTCGAGCGGTGCGGGTCGTTCTTCGATTGCGCGACCCGGCCGCGCTGCCAGATGGCGAAGCCCGCCACCGCGACGATGGTGAAGACGGCCAGAAGCGGAATCAGAACGTCATTCGACACGGCCGTTTCCTCCGATGATTTTATCGAAGGCAAAGCCGATCGTCGATGGAAAGGTTCCGAAAGCTGAGCCTTAGCTTTCGCACAAAGGCGAGATCAGTTTTCGCAAGTCGTTGACGCTGCCGGGCGAGACCGCTGCGGCTGGTCCCGCCCGAACTCGCCTCAGCGCTCGTAGTGGCGGGCGCGCGCGGTGTTGGCGTTGAAGGTGCTGCGGGCCGGGCGCTGCGGCCCGAACAGGCTCGGCGCGGGGGCAGCGGCCTCGAACGCGTCCGCGCCGGAGCCCGGCGCCCGCAGGCTGCCGGTCACGGCCGGAGCGCGATCGCCGCCCGGCGCCCGCGCGGTCTGGGCCGCCGCGCTGCCGACGGTCGAGGCCAGGATCAGGGCTGCGCCCGTGAGGATGCGGATGGTCATGCTTCGCCTCCGGTTCTTATGGACGATGCCCCATTGAAGCACGACCGGCCGCGAAGCTGCTGAAATTTCTATCGTTCTGCTGTTTTTGGCGGCTGCGTTTTGCCCGCGTTTTGGGCATGAACACCGCGCGCTTGGCGTCACGCATTCGGCAAAGTGGGTGGATCGGACAAATTCCCGATTTTCCGCAAATACTTGAGAGGCTGCGGCGGTCTCTGCTCAGAATCTCGGCATCGTCATCGCACCGTGTTCGACCTGTGCGCTTGGTCACAAGCAGGTTCTCGGCTTGCCGCGAGCAGGGATTAGGCGGTGATCCCAGGATGATCGAATGGTCGGCATCAGTGATCGCAGAGAATTCGCCCAGGGTTGGAGCCAACCAGTGTCACGCGAGATAGCTTATTCGTCTCGATAGGTCTCGGAGGATGTTCGACCTGTTCATCCGAGAAATCTTCCTCATCCTGAGGTGCGGAGCGAAGCGGAGCCTCCAAGGAATTCTTAGCCAGCGGCGCGATCCCTGGAGCCCGCCATCGAGGCCGCTGACGCTGCACCTCCGGATGAGGCCGATGCAGAAGAAGCGACGAAAGCCGTCCTCTCTCGTCGAAAGACCTCTCTCAGGTCGGACCCGATCCCGATCCGCGCGCGACCGTCGCCTCGATCTGCCCGTGCGGTTCGTCGGTCGGCAGGAAGACCGTGCCCGGGTTCTCGAGTCCGAACGGGGCCAGGTTGATCGGAATGTAGTGCTTGTTGGGCATGGCGAAGCGGATCTCGGCGATCTCCGGCACCCGTGCCAGCGCCGCCTCGCCCATTCGGTACATGCTGTCCTGAACGCTGGCGCTGTAGCTGCCGCCGAACACCGCGAGCAGCGCGTCGAGGATCGCGGCGTTGCTCGCCTCGTAATCGGTCGGCACGTCGTCCCAGGTCCAGGTCGCGTCCATGGCGGTGGCGGCGATGCGGTCCGTGGCGTCGGGCAGCGTGCGGTACCGGTCGTCGACGAAGTCGGCCCAGCCGGATTGCGTGGTCTTCATGAAGGTGAAGCCGCGCAGACCCGATTGCAGCACCGATCCGTCCCGCCGGGCCACCAGCCGCACGCTGCCGCGGCCGTTGCCGTCGAGGGTGAAAGTGTGGCCGTGCGGCCTGCCGTCGATCGGATGGCGCCGCCAGCGGGTCTCCTCGGCCTCGACCGTCACCTCCGCGATCTGCGGATAGGTGTCGAGGAAGCGCGCCGCGATCGCTCGCGCGAAGTCTTCCGCGTTCAGCGAGAGGTTCTCCGCCGCGACCACGTTGACGATGTTCTTCACGCTGTCGGTCGCGACGCAGGCGCGGTTGTCGGCCCCGGTCCAGGCGGCCTCGAAGGCGCCGCGCATCATCACCGTCAGGGTCAGCTCCCGCGGCACGTGGTGGTCGCCCTCGCGGGTCAGCCGCATCACCCGCACCCGCGCCTTGCCGTAGGTCGCCGCAATCAGGGTCATCCGCCTCTCCCGTCGCTGCCGCGCCGTCGGTTTCGGGCGCGTTCGTCCGGCGGGCGCTTCAATGCAAGACGAACGCCCGCCCGCTCATCCCGAGAGGTATAATCGAGCCCGAGCGGGAATCGCCGGCGCGATCCCTGTCTCGGGAGCCCCTGCATGACCCTGACCCTCGACGCGCTCAACGCCGCCTCCGAGCCGGACTTCGTCGCGGCCCTGGGCGCGATCTTCGAGCATTCGCCCTGGGTGGCCGGGGCCGCCGCCCGGCGGCGTCCTTTCGCGCGGGTCGATGCCCTGTTCTCGGCCATGCGGGAGGCGGTTCTCTCCGCCCCCGACGGCGAAAGGCTCGCCCTGCTGAAAGGGCATCCCGAACTTGCCGGCCGCTCCGCCAGGACCGGCGCCATCGCGCCCGACTCGAGGGCTGAGCAGGCCTCCGCCGGCCTCGACCGGCTCAGCGAGGCCGAATATGCCCGCTTCGAGGCGCTGAACGCCGCCTACCGTGACAAGTTCGGGTTCCCCTTCATCCTCTGCATCAAGCGGCACGGGCGCGCCTCGCTGCTCGCCCGCTTCGCGCAACGGCTAGCGAGCGAGGCGGAGGCCGAGCGGCCCGTGGCCGAGGCCGAGGTGCTGCGCATCGCCGCGATCCGCCTCGATGCGCTCGTGACCGGAGACGGCCCTCTCCGCACGACGGGGCGCCTCTCGACCCATGTCCTCGATACGGTGGCGGGCCGTCCGGCGGCGGGCGTCGTGGTCGAGCTGGCCGAGTTCGTCGCCCCGGACGAGGCGGTGATCGTGGCCCGCACCGTCACCAACGCCGACGGCCGCACCGACGCGCCGCTGATCGGCGGCCGGCCCGTGCCCATCGCCACCTACGAACTCCGCTTCCATGTCGGCGACTATTTCCGGCGTTCCGGGATCGCGCTGCCGGAGCCGGCCTTTCTCGACGTGGTGCCGATCCGCTTCGGCGTGGCCGAGCCGGAGGGGCACTACCACGTGCCCCTCGTGGCCACCCCGTGGAGCTTTCAGACCTATCGCGGCAGCTGAGGCGTCCCCTTCAGCCGAACAGATGCCGGGCGAGCCGCGAATGCTCCTCGCGCAGGCGTCCGGTTTCGACCCCGAGCGGCTGTCCGTCGATCACCCGCCAATGTCCGGCCACCATCACCCGGTCGGCCCCGTGCGCCCCGCACAGCACCAGGGCCGCGAGCGGATCGTGCGCGCCGGAGAAGCGCAGTTCGTCCAGGGTGAAGAGCGCCAGATCCGCCTCGCGCCCGGCCGCGATTCGGCCGATGTCGTCGCGCCCCAGGCAGGCGGCGGAGCCCTCGCTGGCCCAGCGCAGGGCGTCGAGATGGGTCACCGCCTCGGCCCCGTAGGTCAGGCGGTTGATCATCAGGGCGTGCCGCACGCCCTCCATCAAATTCGAGCTGTCGTTGGAGGCCGAGCCGTCGACGCCGAGCCCGACGGGGGAGCCCGCCGCCTCCAAGTCGCAGGTCCGGCAATGGCCCGAGGCCAGGACCATGTTCGAGGTCGGGCAATGGCACACGCCGACGCCCGCCGCGCCGAGGCGGCGCACCTCGTCGTCATCGAAATGGATGCCGTGGGCGAGCCAGGTGCGCCCGGTCATCCAGCCGACCTCTTCCAGGTAATCGACCGGGCGCTGCCCGAAGACTTCGAGGCAGAAGGCGTTCTCGTCCCGGGTCTCGCCGAGATGGGTGTGGAGCGGACAATCGTAGCGCTCGGCCAGTTGCGCGCTCTCGCGCATCAACCGCTTGGTGACGGCGAAGGGCGAGCACGGCGCGAGGCCGATCCGCACCATCGCCCCCGGGGCGGGATCGTGGAACAGGGACAGCACCCGCTCGCTGTCGGCCAGGATCGTGTCGTCGTCCTGCACCAGGGCCCTGGGCGGCAGGCCGCCCTCCTCCTCCGGCAGGCTCATCGAGCCGCGGGTGACGACGGCGCGGATGCCCAGCGCCCTGGCTTCCTCCACTTGGATATCGACCGCGCGCTCCAATCCCTCGGGGAAGAGGTAGTGGTGGTCCCCGGCCGTGGTGCAGCCCGAGAGGAGCAACTCGGTATAGGCCAGCCGGGTGGCGAGGCGGAACGCCTCCGGGTTCAGCCGGCCCCAGATCCCGTAGAGGGCCTTGAGCCAGGGGAAGAGCGGTTTGTTGATCGCGGCCGGATGGGCCCGCGTCAGCGTCTGGAAGAAGTGGTGATGCGTGTTGACGAGGCCGGGTATCACCACGTGGCGCGAGGCATCGAAGGTCTCTTCCACCGGGGTCGAGGGTCGGGCGCCCGCCGGCAGCAACTCCGCGATCCGGCTGCCCTCGACGACGACACCGCCGGCCGCCCCCTCCGCCAGGATCGCGAGGGGGTCACGAATCCAGACGCGCCGCGCCGCCGAGCCGTCCGCCATGAAGGGTCCCCGAGATCGTTCCGTGAGGGCTTGAGCCTGCCTGGGAAGATAGGACGGAGGCGCGGCCGAGGAAGCGCCGCCCGGCCGGTGCCGACCTCGTCGACACCGGACCGCCGGGAGTTTCATGAGGGACACTTACATGGATCAATGGACGCTCTGGCCGGCGGGCGCTAGATTCAGCCGTCGCGTGCACGGCGTCCCGATGCACACCCGGGTCGCGGGTGTCGCAGCGGTGCGTTGTCGTTCTCCGAACCCGAAGGGGTTTTCCATGACGAGCGGCAGCCGTTTCCGAACCCTCCTCGCGGTCCTCGGCACGATCCTGGCAGCCGGGACCGTCCGGGCGCAGGAGCCGGGCGCCGAGGCGAAGTCTTCCGGAAAATGGACCGATCCGCCCGCGCGGGCCGAGCCCGCTCCGGGAAGCGCCGCCGCCCCGAAGCCCGTCGCGATGCCCGCGAAGGTGGACGGGTCCGCCGCATCGGTGCGCGCCGAGAGTCGGCCGCCGCGGCGCTCGGCCAAGCTGCGCCGGGAGCAGATTCGAACGGTTGCAGCACGGCCCCGGATCGAGCGACAGGCACGGTTGCGCGCTCCGAAGCTTGCGAGCCAGCCGGAGAGGCGGGTCGCATTACGCACGCCGCCCCGGATGGCGGCGTACCGTCCGCAGGTGGTGCGACAGATGCACGGGTGGCGTCCGGTCTACGGCACCATCGAGCCCGACGCTCCGGCCACTGCCTATTACGCGCAGCGGCGATACGGAACGGCGGGCGTGACGCCGGGCGAACTCGGTCTCTTCCACCGCGACGGTCAGGCCAACGGGCGCCTCGTCATGCGCTGGCGCGGAGCCGCCGTACCGGCCGGCTTCGTGACGGGCGGGCCGTCATTCGATGGGGACGAGGCGGAGTGAGGCCCCACCCGGTCACGAGCGGCCGGGCCGGGGCGTGCGTTGAGCGTCGCGCGCTTCTTCAGCGAACCCGGCCGGGACGCGCGGGCTCGAAGACGACGCGGCGGTGATACGCGCACCAGCTCTTGCCGTCGGCAACCGGTGCCCCGCAGCACACGGCCTGATCGCTGGGCTCGCCGATGATGAACTTGCACACGAAGGCGCCGGATTGGGCGAAGGGCACGCGAAGATCGGCGGAGGGCTCCGCAATCGCGTCGGCCTCGCCGATCTGCGGCAGGCGGAAAAGCTGGTTCATCGGGCGGACACTCGGTGTTCGAACTCGCTGGAACCAAGCGAGGGGCGTCTCGGCGCCCTGCGACTTGGATGGATGTCTCGGCCGGCTCGACCTTTCCATCCCACGGGCGCAACGCCATTCGGAACCCACCCTGGAGCGGGACCGTCGGCGCGCCCGGGAACAAGGCGTAAGTCGGCTGATAGTCTGGGCTAAGTAAACCTGATTTCGTTACAAACAACCCCTTGTCCGGCGCGACAGGTCCGCGCTGGAAGCAGGCTCGGACGTCGCACCCGCCTGCCACCCTCATCCGGGGCCGACCGTGGCGGCCGGCGCCGATCGAGCGCCATTCCTTGCCGCGGGGAAGCGGTGGAGGTATCCGACACCCTCACACCGAACCACGCGCCGGGGCCCGCATGCACGCTCTCGTCACCGGCTCGGCCGGTTTCATCGGCCATGCGCTCGGCCGCCGGCTGCTCGCGGCGGGCCACCGCGTCACCGGTTTCGATGCTTTCTCCCCCTATTACGACGTCGCCCTGAAGCGGGCGCGCCATGCCGACCTCGCCCGTCATCCGGGCTTCGAGGCGGTGGAAGGGCGGCTCGAGACGCCCGGCGCCCTGCTCGACGTGATGGCGCGCGCGAAGCCCGATCTCGTCTTCCATCTCGCGGCCCAGGCGGGCGTTCGCTACAGCCTGATCGACCCGGGCGCCTATGTCGATGCGAACCTCGTCGGCTTCGCCAACCTGCTGGAGGCGGTGCGCGCCCACCCGGTCCGGCACCTGCTCCTGGCCTCGACGAGTTCGGCCTATGGCGGGGATGCGCAGGTGCCGTTCCGCGAGACCGACCGGGCGGTCTCGCCGCTCACTCTCTACGCCGCCTCGAAGCTCGCCAACGAGGCCATGGCGCATTCCTACGCGCACCTGTTCGGCGTGCCGACCACGGCCTTCCGGTTCTTCACGGTCTACGGGCCGTGGGGACGGCCGGACATGGCACTGTTCCTGTTCACGGCCAAGATCCTGGCCGGCGAGCCGATCGAGGTGTTCGGCGAGGGGGCGGCGGAGCGCGACTTCACCTTCATCGAGGATCTGATCGACGCCATCCTCGCTCTGTCCGAGCGCCCGCCGCCCAAGCCGACGGAGGGCGGGCCGGTCTCGGCGGCGGATACCTTGAGCGCCGTCGCGCCCTATCGTCTCGTCAATATCGGCGGTGGGCGGCCGGTGCGGCTCGACGCGATGATCGGTGCGCTAGAGGCGGCGCTGGACCGCAGGGCCGAACGGGTGCTCAAGCCGCTGCCGCCCGGAGACGTGATCCGTACCCATGCCAGCACCGAACTCCTGCACGCCCTCGTCGGCAGCCTGCCGGAGACGCCGCTGGAGCGGGGCATCCCCGCCTTCGTGGACTGGTACCTCTCCTATTACGGCGATCAGTAGGGCGTCGTCTCGCGCGCGACGCCTGCTGCCGCGTCAGGGTGCGGCGCGGCGGCGGAGCAGGAGGTAGAAGGCGTGTGCGGCAAGCGCGCCGACCGCCGCCGCGCCGCCCTTCACCAGAAAATCGAACACCCGGCCGTGCCGGCTCGCGGTGAGGCCCTGCGCCGCTTCCAGCGTGCCGGCGAGCACCACGCAGGCGACCAGCGCCAGCATCCATCGCCGCGGATAGGACAGGGCGAGCAGGAAGCCGAACAGCCCGTAGGCGGCGGCCCGCTCCAGGTGCGGCGAGGTGATGACCGGCCGGTCCTCGATCGGCGACAACGTCACCACCACGAGGGCCAGGGCCACGGTCCAGGCCATCAGGCGAACGAGCGTCAGCATGAGCCCTCGTGCGCGCAAGCCCGCGTCGCGGTCAAGCTCTCGGCGTCGAGAGAAGGGAAAGCGCGCTTTCGCCCGGTGACGGTGCGGATTCCGGCCGTCGGCTGTGCCTCCCGCCTCACGCGGTTCTTGCGAAACGTGAGGTGTGATTCTCTGGCGGTTTGTTGCGCGAACCATTGCGTGGGCGGTGAAGTGGCCGGCAGGTGTGAGGAATTTCCTCGCGCGGCGCCGAAGTCCGGATTCTGCGCCGGGCGGCCGATCAGTCTGCCGACCATCGTAAAAACCAATTGTATGTCAGATGGTTGGCATCACTCGCGGCTCGCTTCGGCTCAGATGCAGTCTTGACGAAAGCTGACTACCTAAGATCGAATTTTGCGGGATATCCCTAATTTGGAGGATGCAATCTTCCCGGCTCCCATGCCTGCTAAGCCTATCGGGACCACCGGCGGTGGAGTGCCGTAGGCGCTAGGGGGCGCCGACCGCGCCGGTGCGTTTCCCCGAGGGGATGGACAATGGTCCGAGACGACGCGACTCATCCGCGCTGGATGCAGCGCATGGCGGAGCGGCAGGCGCGCCGCCACAACGGCGACAAGGTGGTGCGCTGGATCGCGCGACCTGCCCAGATGAAGGAACGCGCGAAGGCGGACGGTCTCTCCGTCATCGGTCAGGACAGGGGGATGCCGGCGGAACAGGCCCGACCCACGGGCACCGTGCGGTTGCGGATCGTCTCCGACAACTGATCGGCGCCAGGCGCGAAAGGCGCAGAGCCGAACGGCCCTGCGCAGAGGCGCTTTCGTGAGGGTGTGGCGGTGCCGATGTTGCAAAACATCTGTATCGGCCAGGTCGCCGCTCCGACCGTCTCTTGGCAAGTCCTTCGACGGGGTTCATTCTCCTCGCACGAAAGCCGCCCGATCACGCGGCGGCATCGGAGGATCGTCCCATGCTTGCCGCAAACCGGTTGGTCAAATCGGCCTGGATCGCCGTCGACGTCACCAAGGATCGCGCCGAACGCGTCCTCGTGGTCGAAGCCTATATCGCGGTGAGTCCGCTCGAGAAGAATTACGACGCGCACCGCTATGAGAAGGTCGTGGAGGATGTGCGCCGCATTCTGGCCGAGCATCCCGAGATCGACCGCGCCTCGATCCTGAGCATGCACCGCGATGCCGGCTGCACCGCGCTATTCCGCTCCCAGCCTGCGACCGCCGCCTGACCGGGACCGGGGCGATCAGTCGAGCGGGGCTTCGGCCGGGTTGCCGGGCCTCGGCTCGTCCCGCCCGGGACTGCGCAGGCTCGGCGTGACGCCCGCCCCGCGCCCGCCGCTGCCGGCGCCGCATCCGGCGCAGATCGAGCGGGCCGCCCGGTTGCTGCGCTGCGCGATTCGCCGATCGAAGTCGGCTTGACGAGCAGCGGAATCGTCCGATTCGCGCTGGAGATGGGGGGCGCCGCGCCCAAGATTCGGCCGGTCGGCGCCGCCTTCCGGCTGGGGCCGGGGCTCGGCGAAGGCAGGATCCGGCAACGCGAGGGCGAGGAGAGCGAGGGAGGCTGCGCGCATGGATCGTCGCTCCGTTCTCCGTGCGGCGGAGCCGCCGAAGGGCCGTAGGTTACGATCCCCGGCTTGCGCCCGGAAGACGGCTCAATCCGGGCTGGGATGAGCGCCCACGCCGTTGTCGAGAAACAGCCGGTAGGCCGTATTGTCGGTCTCGTCCACGCACGGGTAGCCGAGCGCGTCGAGGGCCGCGTCGAAGCGGGCACGCTCCGAGGCCGGAACCTCGATCCCGGCCAGCACCCGCCCGTAATCGGCCCCGTGGTTGCGGTAGTGGAACAGGCTGATGTTGAAGTCGTCGCCGAGGGCTTCGAGGAACTTCATCAGCGCGCCCGGGCGCTCGGGGAACTGGAAGCGGTAGAGCCGCTCGTCCGGCAGGCCGGTGGCGCGGCCGCCCACCATGTAGCGGACGTGGACCTTGGCCATCTCGTTGTCGCTCATGTCGGCGACGCCGTAGCCGGCCCGCTCCAGCACCGCGATCAGGTCGCGCTTCTCGGGTTTGCCGCCGGGCAGGTTGATGCCGACGAAGATGCGCGCGTCGCTGCCTTGCGCGTAGCGATAGTTGAACTCGGTGATCGCCCGAGGGCCGAGGGCCGCGATGAAGGCGCGGTAGGCGCCGGGCCGCTCGGGGATGGTGACGCCGAGCAGGACCTCGCGCTCCTCGCCGATCTCCGCCCGCTCGGCGATGTGGCGCAGGCGGTCGAAATTGAGGTTGGCGCCGGAGGAGATCGCGACGAGCGGTCCGCTGCCGGGATTCTCCGCCGCCCAGGCCTTGGCCCCCGCGAGGCTGAGCGCCCCCGAGGGCTCGGAGATCGCCCGGGTGTCGTCGAAGATGTCCTTCACGGCGGCGCACATCGCGTCGGTGTCGACGGTGATGACCGCGTCGAGATGCTCGCGGCAGAGGCGGAAGGTCTCCTCGCCCGCCTGCCGCACGGCGACGCCGTCGGCGAACAGTCCGACGCTGGCCAGCGTCACCCGGTCGCCGGCCCGGATCGCCTCGGCCATGGTGGCGGCATCGTCCGGCTCGACGCCGATCACCTTGGTCTCGGGGCGCAGGTACTTCACGAAGGTGGCGACGCCCGCCGCGAGGCCGCCGCCGCCGATGGGGACGAAGATCGCCTCGATCGGCCCGGAATGCTGGTGCAGGATCTCCATGCCGATGGTGCCCTGCCCCGCGATCACCTCCGGATCGTCGAAGGGATGCAGGAAGGTCAGACCCCACTGCGCCTCGAGGCGGCGCGCCTCGGCCAGCGCCTCGTCGAAGGCGTCGCCGTGCAGCACCACCTCGGCGCCGCGCGCCCGGCAGGCATCGACCTTGATCGCGGGCGTCGTGCGCGGCATCACGATCACCGCCCGCACGCCGAGCTTGGCCGCGGCCAGCGCCACACCCTGCGCGTGGTTGCCCGCCGAGGCGCAGATCACGCCGCGCTCGATTTGCTCCCGGGGCAGTGAGGTCATCTTGTTGTAGGCGCCGCGCAGCTTGAACGAGAAGACCGGCTGCAGATCCTCGCGCTTGAGCAGCACGGGGCGGCCGAACCGCTTCGTCAGGCGGGGCATCGGGTCGAGCGGGCTCTCGATCGCCACGTCGTAGACGCGGGCGGAGAGGATCTTCTTGATGTAGTCGGTCACGGGCAGGCTTTCGGCCGCTTCCTCGGGCAGGGGCGAGCCCGGGACTTAGACCTTCCGCGGCCGGGATGCGAGGGCGGGGGCCGGGAGCGGCCTCACAACTGGATGCCGGCGTGAACCTGCGCCGGGTCGAGGGGGAAGGTGAATGCGGCGCCGATCCCGTCGGGGAAGGTCCGCACCACGCGGGCCGCGGTGCCGCCGATCGTGATGGGCGTGCCGTTCGCCAGGCCGTAATCGAGACTGAGTGCGGCGCCCGAGGCCGAGATGTTGATGAGCCGGCCCGGCAGGATTCGCCCGTCCACGAGGGTGACGAGCACGTCCTTGCGCGTGGGGCTGATCCGGGGATGGACCCGCGGGGTGTCGAGCGACGGCTCCTGCTCGCGCGCCAGCGCCATCATGGTGCCGGCAATCTCCGCCGACCGCTGCCGGGAGACCCGTACGCGGACGGTGAAGCGGTTCTCCTCCGTGCCGGTGACCCGGGCTTCGAGCAGCCCGATATAGCGGATGCTGCAGGTGAGAAGCTGATCGATCTGCGGCGACACGGCCGAGCGGAAGACGATTCCGCTGCGCGAAATGTCCTGCGTCACCGCGTGGAAGTCGGGCTGCCGCCGACTCCAGCACAGCGCCGGAAGGATGACGGTGTGATGATCAGGGATTGTGCGGTCTGTCATGGTTCCACGTGCCGTCGTCCGGCGACACTGACGAAACATTTCTGAAGGGAGGCCGCACGGCATCCCTCGAATTTTCGAGTGTTTTTCGGGCGATCGGGGCGGCGCACGGCTTCGGCACGATCGGCGTGCCGTCATCATCCCTTCCGCGCTGGCACCATCGAAGCGGGTTCGATCCGAGGACAGGGGTTCGAGAGGCGGAAAATGGTCTTTGCGAGAGGAAATCCTTCTCCGAATTCTCGATGCGGTCGGCTCTCGCTCTTCCGCGCACGTCGACGGCGGCGTCCTGCGATCCCCCCCGCATCGAGCGTTATGCAGCGAATGCAGGTGGGGTATACGTCGGTGAACGATCCCCAGGCCGATCGAGATGCGCGCCGCGTCCCACCGAGCGCTACCTGTTGTCAGAGCCTGCTTCCGGTGGGCATGGTCGGCCCATGAGCGAAGTGCCGTCCGCAATCCCGCCCGACCCCAACCACGACCGCATCGCCCGCCTCGAAATCCGGCTGACCGAGCAGGAGGCGGTGATCGAGGATCTGAACGCGGCCATCACCGCGCAATGGGCCGTGATCGACCGCCTCAAGCGCGGGCTGGCCCGGTTGCAGGAGCAAGTCGAGGAGGCCGCCTTCCGGGCCCCGGGTGCGCCCGAGCCGCCTCCGCCGCACTACTGATGCGTCACCGCCGCACGGGCATGACGGGAAACCGGGAGGGGAAGAGATGACGAAAGCGGCCATCAGGCTCGGCGCCGCCCTCGTGCTGGCTCTCCTCGGGCTGATTTCGCTGTCGGCAGTCGCCTTCGAGCGCGCCCCGCTGCCGTCGAAAGCGCCGATGGAGCCGTGTCCGCGGGAGGGGGCCGGGTTCGTTCGCATCCCGGGCACGACGACCTGCCTGCGCCTGTCGGGGCGCGTCGCCGCCGGCCTCCAGACGGGCGCAGGGCGGACGGCGGCGCCGGTGGCGGGGCGCCTCTCGGTCGATACGCGCAGCGAGACCGATCTCGGGCCGGTGCGCAGCTTCGTGCGGATCGACGCGGGCCGGCACTGACCGGCCTCCGACGCTCCCAAGGCCCGCCCAATTTGACCCTGGCGAAAGTCGAGGGAGGAACTCAGTCGTCGCGGTAGACGCGCTCGCGGCGCTCGTGCCGCTCCTGGGCTTCGAGCGACAGGGTCGCGATCGGCCGCGCATCGAGGCGCTTGAGGGAAATCGGCTCGCCGGTCTCCTCGCAGAAGCCGTAGGAGCCGTCCTCCAGCCGGGAGAGTGCCGCGTCGATCTTGCTCGTCAGCTTGCGCTGGCGGTCGCGCGCCCGCAACTCGATCGCCCGGTCGGTCTCCGAGGAGGCGCGATCGGCGATATCGGGATGGTTCTCGTTCTCGCTCTGAAGCGCCGTCAGCGTGTCCTGCGCCTCGCGCAGGATTTCGCTCTTCCAATTGAGCAGCTTGCGCCGAAAATACTCGCGCTGCCGCTCATTCATGAAGGGCTCGTCGTCGGAGGGCCTGTAGCCGTCCTCGATCGTGACCTTCGCCATCGTCTTATCCTCGCGCTCCCTGCCGGTCAGCGGCGATCGTCGGCGAGGCTATAGTCGAGCCGGGCTGCCTCTACAACGCGTTGCGGGCGCCTTGCACACTCTGAAGTGAAAAGCTGCCGCATTGCGGCACAGACGACACGCTAAGGTCGCCGTCCGACCGGTTCGAAGGCGGATCGGTCCACGGCCTGCGCCTCACCGCGCGGTCGGCGGCGCGGCACGCAGGCGGAGGACGGCGTCGGCGATCTCGTCCGCCAGCGGCCGGGCCAGGGCGTGCCGGTAATGGGTCTGGTCGAAGAACAGCGCGGGGTCGTGCAGGGCCGGCCGTTCGCGCCGCCCGTCGACGAGGGTGCTGCGCCCGTGACGGCGCAGGGCCGCCTCCAGGGCCGAGCGGCAGGCCGCTTCCGCCCGCGCCCGCGGCGTGCCGGGACGGGGGCGGCCCGCGGCGTAGACGGGCGGCAGGACCGCGACCAAGGCGGTGTCCTCCGGCAGGGTGGCCAGGGCCTCGCCGAGGCGAGCGGCGGCGGGAAAGCCGGGCCCGGCCCGGCCGGGCGCGGCCTCCTCGGGGGCCGAGGTTTCGCGGGCGGCGCGGAAGCGCTCCCCATCGAGGTCGCCCAGCATGAGATAGTCCGGCTCGTAGTCCCACCAGCCGTCCGCTCGGGCCTGCCGTCGGCGCGCGCCGAGCAGCCAGCCGATGCGGCCGACCACCTCCTGGGCCACCGGCAGGCGCAAGAGGCCGCGGGCATAGGCCAGCGGATCGTGGCTGTAGAGCCAGAACGGAAAAGGCTTGTCGTTGGGGAGCGCGGGATCGTCCGTGCACCAAAGGTCGTCGACCGAGAGGACCAGGGCCTTCGGCTGCGGATGGTGGCGCAGGAACCACGCCAGCAGGGCGAGCTGCTCGCCGGGGCCGGTCGCGGGCACCGAGAGCTGCACGAAGGGGATGCCGGTGGCGGCGGTCAGCCGCGCGGGCTCGATGAGCTGGATGTGGGAATTGCCGAACACCGCGCCTTCGAAGGCCGGGTCGCGCCCGCGCAGGGCGGCGGCAGTGCGCGGGCCCTGCGGGCGCACGGCGCCGGCCGAGAGCAGCGTCGAGCGCCCGCTGTCGTAGGGATCGATCACGAAGGCGAGCGCGAGGTAGCCGGCGAGCAGGCCGACCGCGACCCTGACGAACAGGCGCGCGAAGCCCGCCCAGTCCCGCGTTCCGGCGCTGGCGGAAGGAGTCGCCATCTCAGAACTGGAAGTAGATGAACTCGTAGTTCGCATCGTCCCCGATCTTGAGGAGCACGACGACGAACACGAGGGCGAAGGCGAGCGCGAGCCAGCGATTCGGCGGCAGGCGGTGGACCGCCGCCCAGGCGGTCGGGCCGATCATCGCGACCGCGGCGGCGATCAGGATCGTGCGCCACTTGAAGCCGGTGCCGGTGGGCGCGAGCCCGAGCAGACCCTTGTAGATCGCCAAAGCCGCCTCGAAGGAGGTGGCGCGGAACAGCACCCAGGTCAGGACCACGAACAGCGTGGTCAGCGCCCAGCCGAGAAGCTGCGGCATCCGCCCGCCCGCCCGGCGCCAGAGCACGCCCGCGCCGAGGCCGACGCCGTGAGCGGCACCCCAGGCGACGAAGGTCAGGCCGGCCCCGTGCCAGAGGCCGCCGAGCGTCATGGTGGCGAAGAGTGCGCCGACCTGGAGCGCGAGGCCGCGGCGGTTTCCGCCCATGGCGATGTAGAGATAGTCGCGCAGGAAGCGCGACAGCGTCATGTGCCAGCGCCGCCAGAAGTCGCGCAGCGAGGTGGCGCGGTAGGGCACGTCGAAGTTCTGCGGCAGCACGATCCCGAACAGCAGCGCCAGCCCCAGCGCCATGTCGGTGTAGCCGGAAAAATCGAAGTAGATCTGGAAGGTGAAGCCGAGCGTCCCCTGCCACGCCTCCGCGACGGTGATCGTCTTGCCGGCGGCGGCCGCCTGGAACACCGGGTTGGCGTAGGCCGCCAGCGGATCGCCGAGGAAGACCTTCTTGGCCAGCCCCACGGTGAGCAGCATCAGCCCGCGCCCGATCCGCTCGGCCGCGTCGGGCCGCGCGTAGGGGCGCTCCTCGAACTGGTGCATGATCTCGCTCCAGCGCACGAGCGGGCCGGCGAGAACCTGCGGGAAGAAGGCGATATAGAGGGCGTAGCGGGTGAGCCCGAAGGACGGGGCACGTCCCGCCCTCAGGTCCGTCAGGTACATGATGTGGTGGAAGGTGAAGAACGAGATCCCGAGCGGCAGGGCGAGATCGACCCGCGGCAGGTCGAGGCCGGGAATCAGGTCCACGAGTTCGGTGAAGAAGCCGAGATACTTGAAGGCCGCCAAAACCGCGAGGTTTCCCGCGAGCGCGGCCGGGAAGAGCCAGCCGGTTCGGTCGCGCGGCAGGACCCGCGCCACCCCCCAGTTCACGCCGATCGAGGCGAGCAGCAGCGGCAGGAAGCGCCAGTCCCACCAACCGTAGAAGACGAAGGACAGCCCCGCGAGCACCGGCAGGCGCCATTGCGGCCGGTAGCGCTCGGCCGCCGCGTGCAGGAGCAGCGCGGCCGGCAGGAAGGCGAGCAGGAAGACGAAGGAATTGAACAGCATCGCGGCGCGGACGAGGCCCTTCGAGGATCACGGCGAGATCGGCGCGCGCCCGCTCGCGCGGGCCGCCTTGTCGGGGATCGGGGCGGAGGCGTCAATCTCGGCGAGCGGTCAGCCCGAGCGGGCACCCGCATCGTGATCGCGCCCGCCGGAGGGAGGATGGCGGCTTTTTCGGAGGGAGCGAGGGAGACGAAGCCGGTCAGCGACGGTTCATCGAGGCGGACCTAACGTCCGGCATCGGCCGGATGGTCCGGCCCGAACGGAGAGATCGTACGATGACGCACGCGAAGGCGTTCGCATTGGCTGCGGTGATCGCCGGCAGCCTCGGCGTGGCTGGAAGCGCCCAGGCCGCCCCTCTCGGCCCCCTCCCCCTCGCCGCCCCGGACTCCACGCTCGTGGAGCGCACCGCCGGCGGCTGCGGGCCGGGCTTCCACCCCAATCCCTGGGGCATCTGCCGCCCCAACCGCTGGGGACCCCGGCCCTATTGGGGCCGTCCGGTCTATGGCGGGCCCTACGGCTATTACCGCCCGCGGCCCTTCTATCGGCCCTACGGCTACTACCGCCCGCGGCCCTATTTCTACTGATCGACCGGGCCGGACCTCAGCGGGGCCCGGCCCTTTTTCGTGGTCACAGACCCCGCGCCACGTCGAGCTTGGCGAGTTCCACCGCCGCCCGCAATTCGATGTCGGCCACCAGGGCGTCGAGGCGCGGGTCGCCGCTCTCCGGCATCCGCTCGGCGAGGCGGCCGGCGATGGCCTGGAGGTCGCCCGTCGCCACCCGTCCGCCGATCAGCGCGGCCTTGAGCCGGTCGAGCCCGTCGAGCAGGTCGTGCCCGCGCTGCACCGAGCGGCGGCGGCGCTCCCGCGGCGTGTCGGCTCCGTCCTGCTCCTGAAGGGTGAGGATCGCGTCGAGCCCGGCGAGCATCCCGGTCTGGGCGGTGCCCGCGGTCGCGGCCCGCTGCGGCTCCGCCCCTTCCGGGGCGAAGGCGCCCGGCGCGGCGGCCCGCCGGGGCGCGCCCAGCGAGGCGGCCGCGACGGCGGCGAAGCGTGTGTCGACGCGCATGATGGTTCGAAACCTCTGAGCGCAGCACCGACGGACGGCGAGCGCTGGCCACTCGAAAAATCGGCCGACAGGGTTAAGCGCAGGTAAACGGGCCGGCAGAAGCTGCCGGGCCGGCAGGAAACGCCCGGCCGATCGCGATGGCCTAGCGCCTCCTGCTCAGTGAAAATCAAGGAATGTCAGTGCCTTGCCGGATGGCACGACCCTGGCAGGGGAAGAGCCGGCGCTTGACGCCTCCGCCGGCCGCCCGAGTTCCGATGCCCCTGCCTCGCTTCCTCTCGCCCCGCTCCCTGGCCACCCTCCTCGCTTGCCTGGCGATCCTGCTGCCGGGCCGGGCCGACGCCCTGTCGCGGGTGAAGGATCTCGCCAGCGTCGAGGGCGTGCGCACCAACCAGCTCGTGGGCTACGGCATCGTCGTCGGCCTCAACGGCACCGGCGACACGCTCAACAACATCCCCTTCACCAAGCAGTCCCTCCAGGCGATGCTGGAGCGGCTCGGCATCAACACCCGCGGCGCCACCATGCGCACGCAGAACCTCGCGGCGGTGATGGTGACGGCCAACCTCCCGCCCTTCGCCACCCAGGGCACGCATATCGACGTGACCGTCTCCTCGCTGGGCGACGCCAAGTCGCTTCAGGGCGGCACGCTGGTGGCGACCTCCTTGCTCGGCGCCGACGGCGAGATCTACGCCCTGGCGCAGGGCTCGGTGGCGATCGCCGGGTTCTCGGCGGAGGGCGAGGCCGCCAAGATCACCCGCGGCGTGCCGACCAACGGACGCATCTCCAACGGCGCGCTGATCGAGCGCGAGATGGCGTTCAAGCTCAACGAGGCGCGCTCGCTGCGCCTGTCGCTGCGCAACCCCGACTTCACCACCGCCAAGCGGATCGCCTCGGCGATCAACGACTTCATGGGCGCCGACACCGCCGAGCCGACCGACCCGGCCACCATCACGCTGCAGATCCCGGCCAAGTATCGCGGCAACATGATCCGCCTCATCACCGAGGTGGAGCAGCTCAAGGTCGAGCCCGACCAGACCGCGCGGGTCGTGGTGGACGAGCGCTCCGGCATCATCGTGATGGGCCGCGACGTGCGCGTCTCCACCGTCGCCATCGCGCAGGGCAACCTCACGGTGACCATCACCGAGCAGCCCATGGTGAGCCAGCCGGGCCCGCTCTCGAACGGCCAGACGGCGGTGGTGCCGCGCACGGGCGTGAAGGTCGATACCGGGGACGGCAACAAGCTCGCGCTGGTGAAGGAGGGCGTGAGCCTGCGCGAACTGGTCGACGGGCTCAACGCGCTCGGCGTCGGCCCCCGCGACCTGATCTCGATCCTCCAGGCGATCAAGACGGCCGGGGCGCTCCAGGCCGACATCGAGCTGATGTAACGTTTTTCGAATCGGGAGACCGCCCCATGCTGCCCCTCGCAACCTTCGCGGCCTCTGCCGCCGTCGGCGTCGGCAAGAGCCTGATCGGTTCGCTGGCCAAGACCGACACCGAGACGATGGACACCGCCAAGTCCGCCGCCTCGGCCAAGGCCCGCAAGACGGCCGACGAGTTCGAGAAGATGTTCCTAGAGGACAGCCTCGAGAAGCTGACCCAGACCCAGGGCACGGACGGTCCCCTCGGCGAGAACGGCACCGGCGGCGGCGTCTGGCGCTCGATGCTCACCAAGGAATACGCCAACGCCATCGTGAAGACGGGCGGCGTCGGCATCAGCAATCAGGTCTATTCCGAGATGATGCGCCTGCAGGAGGCCGGGAATGGCCGCTGACCCCGCACAGGCCCTGCGCCTTGCCGATCCGTCCTCGGCCCGCGCCTTCGTCCAGGGCCTTCTCGCCACCATGCGGGAGCTGGAAGCCGTGCTCGCCCGGGAGAGCGACGGGGTGCGGGCCGGCCGCATCGCCCAGGCGCTCGCGGATTCAGACGCCAAATCCACCCTCGCCTCGGCCTATATGAACGGCCTGGAGGCGGCCAAGGCCAACGCCATCGCGCTGGCCCGCTTCGCGCCGGAAGGGCTCGAGGCGCTGAAGGCGGCCCAGGGGCGCTTCGCCGCCGTGGTCGAGACCAACCAGCAGGTGCTCGCCACGGCGCGTACGGTCTCGGAAGGGCTGATCAAGGCTTTGGCCGAGGAAGTCGCCAAGGCGCGCACGCCGAGCGTCTATGGCCGGCCCTCCCTCTCGCCCTCACCCTACGGACGGGGTGCTGCGCAGGCCGGACCGCTGATCCTCTCGCGCCAGCTTTAGCCGCCGGCCCGGCCCGCGGCCGCGGTGTCAGGCCCCGGCCGGGCGCCGGTGCGGCAGGATGTGATAGCGCCGCTTGGCATAGAGCAGGCCGTCGGCATCCGACGGGTCGGCGATCGCCTCGACCGCGCAGATCAGCACGTCGTGGGTACCGACCGCGTGGCGATCCACGATCCGGCAATCGAAGGCGACCAGGGCGTCCGGCAGGACCGGCGCGCCCGTCCGCAGCCGGCCCCATTCCCGGTCGCCGAAGCGCTCCCCCATCGGCACGCGGCCGGCGAAATCGGCGGCCAGCGCCTGGTGCTCGGCCGAGAGCGTGTTGACGCACAGCACCCCGTTGCGCAGGACGGCCGGATAGGCGGACGAGGCGCGGTTCAGGCAGACCAGCAGAGTCGGCGGACCGTCGCTGACGCTGCAGACCGAGGATGCCGTGAGACCCGCCCGGCCGCCGGTCCCGTCCGTGGTGACGAGGTGCACGGCGCTCGCGAGCCGGGCCATCGCCTCGCGGAATTCCGAGGCGGAGACGGCGGCCTCGGTATCGGGTGACGTCATGGCGAGTGCCTCTCGGGGCCGACGGGCGCCCGATCGTGATACGGAGGGTCGCAAGGCTCGCGGGCGGGTCCCTGCGCGGGTGACCGGACCGGGATGCACGCGGCCCGCGTCGAGGGCAAGATAGCTCATCCGGCGCCCCCTGGCGCGCCGTCCCTGCCCGATATCGGTGCAGGACGGCACCACACGGCGTAAGCGCGCCGCGCGCGCCTCCCCCTTGCCGACGGTTGCGACCGACGCGGCGGTTTTTCGTGAGGGACACAAGGGCCGGCGCCTTGCGGCCGGGGCGCTCCCTGACCGATGAAGGGCCCGTCCCGCCCGACCCCGAGGAATCGCCCATCTCCGCCGCCGACCCGATCCGGCCCGCTCCGGTCCGCCAGCGCTCGCACGGCGTCGTGCGACTGCGCGTCGCTCCGGCCGGCAGCGCGGAGGGTCGGCCCGGCCCGACCCGAATCGTCGATCTCGCCGAGAGCGGTCCCCTGCGCCTTCGCGTGCCCCGCCAGGGCGCCGAGGTGATGCTGGAGGGCGTGCTCGTCAACACCGGCGGCGGTATCGCCTGCGGCGACCGCTTCGAGGTCGAGGTGACGGTCGCGGCGAACGGGCATTGCGTGCTGACCACGACCGCGGCGGAGAAGATCTACCGCTCCGACGGGCCGAGCGCCGAGATCGACAATCGCGTGTCCGTCGGTCCCGGTGCACGGCTCGACTGGCTGCCGCAGGAGACGATCCTGTTCGACAGGGCGCGGCTCCGTCGCCGCTTCGAGGCGGATCTCGCCGCCGACGCGGTCCTGCTCGTGGCGGAGATCGTGGTGCTGGGCCGCGCCGCCCGCGGGGAGCAGCTGGAGGAAGCCCTGTTCGAGGATCGCTGGCGCATCCGCCGCGACGGCCGCCTCGCCTACGCGGATGCGCTGCGCCTCGACGGAACCGTCACCGCGCTCATGGCCCGCAGGGCCATCGGCGGCGGCGCCCGCGCCTTCGCGACGCTTCTCGATCTCTCGCCGGGTGCCGAGGCGCGGCTCGAGGAAGCTCGAACGCTCCTCGACGCGCTGCCGGCCGCCGTCGAAGCCGGCGCCAGCGCCTGGAACGGCCACCTCGCCGTGCGGATGCTCGCGCCCACGATCGCGCCCCTGCGCGAGGGCGCCGCCCGCTTCCTCGCCGCCTGGCGCGGCCGTCCGATGCCTCGCGTCTGGCAGAGCTGACCGGCCTCCGATCGCTTGACCCGTGCCCGCGCATGCTTCTTGCTCGGGCGGAAACTTCCACACTGCCAGGACGCGTCCCTTGCTCCTCACGCCCCGCGAGAAAGACAAGCTCCTCGCCGCCATGGCCGCGCAGGTCGCCCGCAACCGGCTGGCACGGGGGGTGAAGCTCAACCACCCGGAGGCGGTCGCGCTCATCACCGATTGCGTGGTCGAGGGCGCCCGCGACGGGCGCTCCGTGGCCGAGCTGATGCAGGCGGGTGCCCGCGTCCTCGACGCCTCCCAGGTCATGGAGGGCGTGCCCGAGATGATCCACGACATTCAGGTCGAGGCGACCTTTCCCGACGGCACCAAGCTCGTCACCGTCCACCATCCGATCCGCGACACGCCGTCGGCCGAGGTGCCGGGCACGGTGACGACGCTTCCTGGCGAGATCGTCTTCAACGAAAGCGCGCCGCGCACGGTGATCGAGGTCGCCAATACCGGAGACCGGCCGATCCAGGTCGGCTCGCACTACCACTTCTTCGAGGTCAATCCGGGCTTGCACTTCGACCGCGAGCGGGCCCGGGGCCAGCGCCTCGACATCGCCCCGGGCACGGCGGTGCGCTTCGAGCCCGGCTCGACCCGGGAGGTGACGCTGGTGCCGCTCTCCGGCGCGCGGACGGTGTACGGCTTCCGCGGCGACGTGATGGGGCCGCTGTGAGCGAGCTCGCTTCGGATCGTCGGGACGACCTGGCGCTCGTGACGCGGGCGGCTGACTTCGCAGCCCGCCGGCACGCGGCGCAGCACAGGAAGGGCACCGCGCGCGAACCCTACGTCAACCATCTGGCGGGAGTCGCGACTCTTCTTGCCGAGACGGCGGCCGAACCCGATGCCGCTCTCGTTGCTGCCGGCTGGCTCCACGATACGCTCGAAGACACGCAGACCGACCGCGAGGCGTTGGAGCAGTTGTTCGGCCCACGCGTGGCCGCCCTGGTCGCGGAGGTGACGGACGACAAGTCTCTCCCGAAGGCCGAGCGCAAACGCCGACAGGTCGAGGCGGCGCCGCACAAGTCCGCGGGCGCCAAGGCGATCAAGATCGCCGACAAGACCAGCAATCTCCGCTCCCTGACGGCGAGCCCTCCGGAAGGCTGGGAGCGGCAGCGGATCGCCGACTACATCGCCTGGGCGGGAGAGGTCGTGGCGGGCTGCCGTGGCACCAACGCCGCCCTGGAGAGCCTCTTCGACCGCGCCGCCGCCGAGGTGCGGGGGACGCTGTGATGCCTGGCCGGGACGTGACGCCGCCCGCGCTCTCGGTTGGGCGCACGGGCAACGCTTTCGCAGCGATGTCGTGGGTAGCCCGTGAGCCTGACCGACGAGGGGCACGATCCGGCGCCGATGGCGCTCGACGCAAGGGCGCATCCCGCGCCCGCGAAGAAGCGGGCCGTCTGCGCTCGAACAACGACTACCGCGTCAACCTGAAGGCGGAACTCGAGATCCGCCATCTGCACGAGAAGATGGATCACCTCGTTACCAAGCAGTGGCAGCGTCTCGCCGAGATCCAGCAGATCCAGCTCGAGATGCTTCAGGAGATGCGCGCCCGCGTGGCGCGCAAGCCCGTCGTCAAAGTGAGGAAGGTGGTGCGCAAGAAGCGCCCGAAGGCGGCGGCGCAGCCGGCCCCGGATCCCGCTGCTCCCGCGGATGCCTCCGCGCCGCCGCCCGGTGCGCCGCCGCCCGGACCGGCGGGCTGATCGGAGCGGCTGCACGCCGCTTCCGGCACCAACCCTGCTTCCCTCGATCGACCGACCCGAAATTCGAGCCTCTGCCATGTCCGCCCGCCTTCCCCGCGCCGCCTATGCCGCCATGTTCGGGCCGACCACCGGCGACCGCATCCGGCTCGCCGATACTTGCCTGGAGATCGAGGTCGAGCGCGATTTCACCACCTACGGTGAGGAGGTGAAGTTCGGCGGCGGCAAGGTGATCCGCGACGGGATGGGCCAGTCGCAGGCGACCAACGCCGAGGGCGCCGTCGATACCGTCATCACCAACGCGGTGGTGCTCGACCACTGGGGCATCGTGAAATGCGATGTCGGCCTCAGGGGCGGCCGCATCCACCGGCTCGGTAAGGCAGGCAATCCGGACATTCAGGCGGGTGTCGACATCGTGGTCGGCCCCGGCACGGAGGTGATCGCGGGCGAGGGCAAGATCCTCACGGCCGGCGGCTTCGACAGCCACATCCACTTCATCTGCCCGCAGCAGATCGAGGAGGCTCTGTGCTCCGGCGTCACGACGATGTTGGGCGGCGGCACCGGGCCGGCGCACGGCACTTTCGCCACCACCTGCACGCCGGGGCCCTGGCACATCGCCCGGATGATCGAGGCGGCGGATTCCTTCCCGATGAACCTCGCTTTTGCCGGCAAGGGCAACGCCTCGGTGTCCGGCGCGCTGGAGGAGATGATCCGCGCCGGCGCCTGCGCGATGAAGCTGCACGAGGATTGGGGCACGACACCCGCCGCGATCGACACCTGCCTGTCGGTGGCCGACGCCTACGACGTGCAGGTCATGATCCATACCGACACGCTCAACGAATCGGGCTTCGTCGAGGACACGATCGCCGCCTTCAAGGGGCGCACCATCCACGCCTTCCACACCGAGGGCGCGGGCGGCGGCCATGCGCCGGACATCATGCGGGTCGCCGGCCTCGCGAACGTGCTCCCGTCGTCGACGAACCCGACGCGGCCCTTCACGAAGAACACCATCGACGAGCATCTCGACATGCTGATGGTGTGCCACCACCTCGACCCGTCGATTCCCGAAGACCTCGCCTTTGCCGAGAGCCGCATCCGCAAGGAAACCATCGCGGCGGAGGACATCCTGCACGACATCGGCGCGCTCTCGATGATGTCGTCCGACAGTCAGGCCATGGGCCGGGTCGGCGAAGTCGTGATCCGCACATGGCAGACGGCCGACAAGATGAAGCGCCAGCGCGGCGCCCTGCCCGGAGACGCTTCGGGCAACGACAACCTGCGCGCCCGGCGCTACGTGGCCAAGTACACGATCAACCCGGCGATCGCGCACGGCGTCTCGCGTCACATCGGCTCGGTGGAGCCGGGCAAGCTCGCCGACCTCGTGCTGTGGACGCCCGCCTTCTTCGGGGTGAAGCCGGACCTCGTGCTGAAAGGAGGCATGATCGCCACCGCGCCGATGGGCGATCCCAACGCCTCGATCCCGACCCCGCAGCCGGTGCATTATCGCCCGATGTTCGGTGCCTACGGCCGGGCCCCGTACGCCACCGCGCTCACCTTCGTCTCGCGAGCGGCGATCGAGGATGGAATCAAGGAGCGTCTGCGCGTCTCCAAGGAACTCGTGGCGGTGGAGAACGTGCGCGGCGGCATCTCGAAGAAGAGCATGATCCTCAACGACGCGACCCCGACCATCGAGATCGACCCGGAGACCTACGACGTGCGCGCCGACGGAGAATTGCTGGTCTGCGAGCCGGCGGAGGTTCTGCCGATGGCGCAGCGCTACTTCCTGTTCTGAATCATGATCCGCGCCACCCGCGTCATCCGCCGCGACCGTCTCGGCTGCGGCGAGATCGTCGACCGCATCGTGCTCGATTCGGGCGACCGGCACCGCCGCCGCATGGCAATGCGCGGCGTCGGCGGCACCGCCTTCCTGCTGGACCTTCACGAGGCCACCGCCCTCGATGACGGCGATGCCCTGGCATTGGAGGACGGGCGACTGATCTGGGTCGAGGCGGCGCCCGAGGTGCTGCTCGAGATCCGCGCGCCCTCCCCGCTCGCCCTGAAACGGCTGATCTGGCACATCGGCAACCGGCACATTCCCGCCGAGATCGGCGAGGAGGCGATCTGGATCGCGCATGACCACGTGCTCGCCGAGATGGTGCGGGGCTTGGGAGGCCGCGCCGAGCCGGTGACGCGGCCGTTCCGGCCCGAGGGCGGCGCCTATTCCGGCGGGCACGGCCATGGGCACGGGCATGCACACGACGACGCGCACGGCCACCATCACCCCCATGATTGACGCCCTGCGGCTGATGGCGTGGCTGTCGCCGACTTATCCGGTCGGCGCCTTCGCCTACTCGCACGGGCTCGAATGGGCGGTGGAGTGCGGCGACGTCTGCGATGCCGCCACCCTCGCCGACTGGCTCGCCGACGTGCTGGAGCGGGGTGCGGGCCGCAATGACATGATCCTGTGCGCCTGCGCGCACCGCGCCGTCGGGATCGCGGACGAACTCGCCGGGATCAACGACCTCGCTCTGGCATTGGCTCCGTCGCGCGAGCTCCATCTGGAGACGAGCCAGCAGGGCCGCAGCTTCCTCGACGCGACGCTGCACGCTTGGCCCTCCGCGGCCCTCACCGAGATGGCGGCCCGTCTCGACGGTCCGGTCGCCTACCCGGTCGCGGTCGGCGCGGCGGCGGGCGCGCACGGCGTCGCCCGGGAGGCCACGGTCGCGGCCTACGGCCTCGCCTTCGTCCAGAACCTCGTCTCGGCGGCCCTGCGCGTCGCGCCCGTCGGCCAGAGCGCGGGCACCGTCCTGCTCGCCGCGCTCACCCCCCGCATCGCCGCGCTCGCCGGCCCGTGCTGCGAGGCCGACGCGGATGCGCTCGGCAGCGCCACCCTGCGGCTCGATCTCGGTTCCTTCCGGCACGAGACGCAGTATTCCCGCATCTTCCGCTCCTGAGGATTGTTTCGAACCCATGGCATCCGCGAACGGACCCCTGCGCGTCGGCATCGGCGGCCCCGTCGGCTCGGGCAAGACGGCGCTGATGGAGCAACTCTGCCGCCGCTTTCGAGATACCTACGAGATCTGCGCGATCACCAACGACATCTACACCAAGGAGGATGCGCGCATCCTCACCGTGGCCGGGGCGTTGCCCGAGGAGCGCATCCTCGGCGTCGAGACCGGCGGCTGCCCGCACACCGCGATCCGCGAGGATGCCTCGATCAACCTCGCGGCGGTGGCGCAGATGCGCCGCCGTTTCCCGAAGCTCGACCTCGTGCTGATCGAATCGGGCGGCGACAACCTCGCGGCGACCTTCTCGCCGGAGCTGGCCGACCTCACGCTCTACGTCATCGACGTGGCCGGCGGCGAGAAGATCCCCCGCAAGGGCGGCCCCGGCATCACCCGCTCCGACCTGCTCATCGTCAACAAGACCGACCTCGCCCCGCTGGTCGGCGCCGACCTCTCGGTGATGGAGGCCGACACCCGGCGCATGCGGGGCACGAGGCCCTACGTCTTCGCCTCCCTGCGCGAGGGCCACGGGGCGGATGCCGTGGCCCGGTTCATCGTTGAGGCCGGGGGGATGGGCTGAGGAGTGTCCTAGGGTCAAAAACTCGATCAGCTGGACCGTGCAGAGCCCGATCCCGACCTAGCGAGACCTGCGAACTGCCGAACGACAAATTGTCATGGTATCGACGAATGGGCGCATCGCTCGACTGCCACTCGCTCCTGCAGGAAAATAATCAAACAGGCCGTTAGAAGATATATTATTCATTATTTTCGACCATGCGATAGTCGATTGTTAGTCTTGGCCGCAAAAGCTGCAAGCTGTTTTGTAAGCCATGCGATTCGCCACACCATATACTTTGCGATACGGTGAGCGGACGACACCGTAGGCCTGCTTGATCCGGGATCATGATCATGCGTGCTATCTATCTGTTCATGCTCGCTTTTTCCCTCGCAACAGGGGCGTTCTGGGCAACCATGCTCACCAGCCCGCCCAAATCGAGAGCGGCTCCTACCGCCATTGCCGATACCTGGATCGTCGAGAGGTCTCAGCCTGCAATCGCAGACGATTACGATCCAGAGTTCTAAGTTGCGCAATAGATCTGATGCGTGTTGGGCGGATGCGCCGAGCAGCGGTAGCGCTATGCGCAACGTCTAAGCCACTTGCAGCGCGAGCCGTGCCGATCGGCACGTCAGACCCGCGTCAGCCTCACGATCTTCGGGTTGGAACCTGTCACGGCCCCTGATGATCAGAGACCGCGCCTTGCTCAAAGGTGCAACCATGTCGCTACATATCGCTTCCGTTACCGCCGCGCTCGTTGTCACCGCGCTCGGGTTGAGCCTGCTGACGAGTGCCGCTCACATGCCGCAGCAGATGTCTTCGGTCTCGCCTAAGCTTGCGCTGGCCCTTTCTTTGGCGGGATGAAGGCTGGGGACTGAAAGCAGCGAAGCTGCCTGCCGCCGCAGCTTCCGATCCCTTGCGGACAAAGCAAGCTCATCGCGTTGTCCAAGAAGTTGCGACGGAGCAATATGCGAAGAAACTGCCGTCGAGCAACATCTTGGAAGGGCGATTACCCTTCTCCAATGAATAAGCAAAGGGATATACCTTGTACTTACCATCCCTTGAAAAGGAGTGCGGCTGCCCCATCGACGAATAGCAACAGATCGTCCGGGATCAGCTGTCGGCCAAACAGATGGACTTCGTGTCGATGTTGAAGGACGAGTACGGCCTGGGGCCACGGTCACGCTAACCCGATCATCGCCTACGTGCTGTCCACGGGAATGGCTTAGGCAACTCTGCCATCAATCTGAGGTGACGGCTTTCAACCCTCAGCAGCCCTTTGCACGCTCAAACTGCTTAGGCTCTGACTCTGAGCCGTATCCGGCCTGATTGCATCAGGCCGGCGCCTCGAAGTCTCTGTCTCGATACTATCCCTTCGACGAACCGGTGATCGCTGCGTCGAAATGCGCTCTACGCGCCATCTACGACGGCGCCGAGCGGCGGAAGGCGTCGCGCTCCTCCAAAGCTTCGATCAGGTCGAGCACCCGCACGACCTGGCCCGAGACGTCCCACCAAGCCGGGAGGCCGCGCGAGGCCGGCACCGGATGGCGCAGCACGGCCTCGACGAGGAAGGCCGTCTCGGAGAGCGGCGGCATTTCCAGCCCGTGCGGGCGCGCGGCCGGCAGGGCGGCGCGGGCGAGCAGGCCGGCCTTGCGCAGCCCGCTCACGCGGGCGCGGCGAGTCACCGAATCGAGGCCGTTCGCCTGCACTTCGCAGCCGATCTCGGCGTAGATCGCCCGGGCGGCCCGGATCGCCGGGCGGCAGGCGGGGGGCAGCGCAGCGATGCCGGGTTCGGCGCGGGCGTAGAGCTGGCCGGCGACGGCCAGGAGATGCGCCACGACCCGCTCCAGCCCGGGGCTGGGACGGGGATCGGCGAGGAAGGCCCGGGCATCGAGGCCGGCCGCGTCGAGCCATGCGCGGGGAAGGTAAAGGCGGCCCGCCCGCGCATCCTCGCCGACGTCGCGGGCGATGTTGGTGAACTGCATCGCCACGCCGAGATCGCAGGCGCGGGCGAGCGCGTGCGCGTCGCGCACCCCCATCACCAGCGTCATCATCGCCCCGACCGTGCCGGCGACCCGGGCGGCGTAGGCCGCCAGATCCGACAGGGTGTCGTAGTGCCGGCCCTGCACGTCCCAGGCGAGCCCTTCGAGGAGCGCCCGCGGCAGGGCCTCGGGGATGGCGTGGCGGGCGAGCACGTCGGCGAGCGCCCGGTCTGCCGGGTGGTCCGCGGGGCGCCCGGCGACGGCTGCCGAGAGGCGCCGCTCCAGCCGGGCGAGCGCCGCCAGCCGGTTGCCGCCGGCCTCGTCCACCGCGTCGTCGGAGAGGCGGCAGAAGGCGTAGAGGCCGTAGGCCGAACTGCGCACCGACGGCGGCAGCAGCAGCGAGGCCGCGAAGAAGCTCTTCGAGCCGGCGCGGATCGAGGCCCGGCAGGCGGCGTGGTCCGCGCGGCTGGCGAGAGGCGGATCAGGCAGGAACACGGGCATCCGGCACCACGGAATCGAGGACACGGGCCGAGGAGAGGACGCCCGGAAGGCCGGCTCCGGGATGCGTCCCCGCCCCGACGAGGTAGAGGTTCGCCACGTCTTCCGAGCGGTTGTGCGGGCGAAACCACGCCGATTGCGTCAGCACCGGCTCCAGCCCGAAGCCCGAGCCGCGGAAGCTGAGGAAGTCGTCGGCGAAATCCTGCGGCGTCGTCACCCGCGAGGTGACGAGCGCCTCGGAGAGCCCCGGCATCACCGAGGCTTCGAGCGCGCGGGCGATCTTCGCGCGGAACGGCTCGGCGAGCTGCGCCCAGTCCTGGCCGCCGGCGAGGTTCGGCACGGGCGCAAGTACGTAGAAGGCGTCGTGGCCCGGGGGCGCGAGCAGCGGGTCGGTCGCGGTCGGGCGGTGGAGGTAGAGGCTGAAATCCTCCGCGAGCGCCTTCCGCTCGAAGATGTCGCGCAGCAGGCCGCGATAGCGCGGCCCCATCAGGATCGTGTGGTGATCGACCTCCGGGTATTTCCTGCGCGTGCCGAAATACCAGACGAACAGGCCCATGGACGAGGCGGCGCGCTTTAGGCGCCGGGCGCTCCAGCGCCGCGTCGTGCCGCCCAGCAGCGTGCCGTAGGTGAAGGCGGAATCGGCGTTCGAGACCACGATGTCGGCAGGAATCGTCTCGCCGCTCGACAGGGTCACGCCCGTCGCCGTCCCGCCTTCGACGCGGATGCGCGCGACATCCGCCCCGCAGCGGACCGTGCCGCCCTGGCCGCAGATCAGCCCGGCCAGCCCCTCTACGAGGCGCCCGGTGCCGCCCATGGCGAAGTGGACGCCCCAGCGCCGCTCCAGATGGGCGATCAGGCAGTAGATCCCGCTCGCCCGGAACGGGTTGCCGCCGATGAGCAGGGGGTGGAAGCTGAAGATGGTGCGCAGCCGCTCGTCGCGGATGAAGCGGGCCACCACGTCGTAGACGCTGCGGTGGCCCGAGAGCCGCAGCAGGTCCGGCGCGATCCGCAGCATGGCACCGAGGCTGCCGAAGGGAACGTGGCCGAGTTCCTCGAACCCCACCCGGCAGACCGCCTCGCTGTGGGCCATGAAGCGCTCGTATCCGGGCACGTCCTCGGGCGAGAAGCGGGCGACCTCGGCGCGCATCGCCGCCCGGTCGCCGCTATAGGCGAAGCTCTGACCGTCTTCGAAGCGGATGCGGTAGAAGGGCAGCATCGGCACCAGCGCGATGTCCTGGGCCATCTCCCGCCCGCACAGCCGCCACAGCTCCTCGAACAGGAACGGCGCGGTGACGATGGTCGGCCCCGCATCGAAGGTGAAGCCGTCCTGCCGGTGGACGCGGGCGCGCCCGCCCGGCTGGTCGAGCCGCTCCAGCACCGTGACGCGGTAGCCCCGCGCCCCGAGCCTGACCGCCGCCGCAAGTCCGCCGAATCCGGAGCCGATCACGACCGCGTGCGGCCGGCGATCCGGGTCGGTCCTGTCGCTCGGCTTGACGGCGAGTGTCAACATGAGTTGACAGTAGGACCGGAATCCCCGTCAAGGCAAGAGGACACGGAGAGAGGACGTAACCGCTCTAGGGTGCAAGCGCCGCGACCTCGGCGGCGATGGTTTCGGCCACGCGCTCCGGCGCTTCCTCGTGGGCAAGGTGGCCGAGGCCGCGCAGCAGTTCCACCCGGGCCTGCGGCAGGCGCTCCCGCAGGGCGAAGGCGTCGTCCGGCTTGATCGCCTTGTCGTCGCCGCCGACGATCAGAAGCGTGCGCGTGGCGAGGCCGGGCAGGTCGCGGGACAGGGCGGGAAGATCCCAGTTCGCCATCATCCCGAGCGCACCCGCCACGTGGCCGGCGCGGGTGAAGAGCCGCCGGTAGAGTTCGAGCCCCTGGGGATCGAGGCGCGAGCCCGTGCCGTCGATGAGGCGGCGCACCGCCGCGCGGTCCGCGCCCCAGGCGAAGACCTTCGGGGTCACGGGGTTCAGGAACAGCACCCGGGCGATGCCGGGAAAGAGGATGTTGGCGAGCCCCGGAAAGGGCGTGAGCGCCCCGTTGATCGCCACGAGCAGGTCGGGAGCGATGCGCCGGTCGAGGCACATCCGGGCAAGCACCGCCGCTCCCGCCGAGTGACCCACCGCGAGGCGTGGCGCGAGGCCGAGCTGCGCCGTCAGATCGCCGACCGCCTCGGCCATCCCCGGCAGGGAAAGCCGCCGGCTCGGCAGCGGATCGCTGAAGCCGTGGCCCGGCAGATCGGGTGCGACGACCCGAAATTCCTTCGCCAGCAGGGGCGCCAGACCCCGCCAGGAATGGGTCGCGGCGCCGGTGCCGTGCAGGAGCAGGAGCACGGGTGCGTCAGGCGCCCCGAATTCCTGCAGGTGCCACCGGAGCCCCGCGGCCTCCACGAAGCGGCTCGCGGCACGGTGGGGCCAATCGCGGCCGTCGCGCTCCCATTTCGGCCGGTCTTTGTCGTGGCTGGGCAAGGGCAAGCCGACTTTCAGGCTGTCGCGGCGCGGACCGCGGCGCTGAGGCTGCCGGCATCCGCGTGGGGCAGCGGACAGTAGCGCGCCTGCGCCGCTTCGGCGAGGCGGCGCGCGCCGTCGGGCCGGTTTCCGGTGTCGATCACCAGGGTGCGGAGCCCCTGCGCCCGCAGCAGCCGCCCCGCCGCCAGGGCCTCCTCCCCCGCCAGCGCCCGGCCGCCGAGGCCGGAGCGGGCGACGTTGGCCCGCCCGTCAGTGAGCAGGACGATGACCGGATTGCCGCCCGAGCGCCGCACGCCGAGCGCCACGAGCGCGGCGGCATCGAGCCCGGCGGCGAGCGGCGTGCCGCCCCCGCCCGGCAGGCCGGCGAGCGCCCGCTTGGCGCGGACCAGGGAGCGCGTGGGCGGCAGCACGATGTCGGCGCGCGTGCCGCGGAAGGCCACCAGGGCGATGCGGTCGCGCCGGACGTACGATTCGGCGAGGAGCAGTTCGACGGCGCCCTTGGCCTCCGCGAGGCGTTCGAGCGCCGCCGAGCCGGAGGCATCGACGCAGAAGATCGTCGTGGTCTCGCTGCGCCGCTTCAGCCGGCGGATGCGGAAATCCTCCGGGGCGACGACGATGCGGCGATCCTCATCGCCAGTCCGGCGCAGGCCCTGCCAGGGGGCCGCGGCCCGTAGGGTCGCGATGAGATCGAGCGGACCTCGGCGCGGATCGCCCGCCCGGCTTCCGACAGGGCGGCCCTTGCGCGGCGAGGCCGAAGCCGCGCCCATCCGCCCCGCCGCCGATCCGGTCAGCGGCTTTCCGCCCGCCAGCAACCGGGCGAGCAGATCCTTCGGCAGGGCGGCACGGGCCGCCTCGATCACGACCTCCTCGAAGGCCCGCGGCGTTTCCGCGGCCTCCGACGCCTCGTCCCGCGGCGCTTCTTCGGGGGACGGCGCCTGCGGCTCCCCCTGCTCGCCCGCGTCGTTCTCGGCGTCGTCCGGCGGCTGCGGGGCCGGAGGCAGGCGCGTCGCCCGCGGCGCGAGGACGAGGCGAGCGGCCTTGATCAGGTCGGTTTCTCCGACGGAGTCGCGTTCCTCCGCCGCGGCGATCCGCCGGGCTGCGCGGAGCGCGAGGAGCGGCGCCCGCAGCGAATCGATGCCCAGCGCCTGCGCGACGGCGCAGAGGGCGGCATCGGGCTCGGATGCCGGTGCGCCGCCCTCGCCGGGGGGCGAGGAGAGCGGCGAGGGGAGCGGAACGGCATCGCGCAGACCCACCGCGCTCAGGTCGATCCGGAAGGCCAGCCGGTCGGCCAGCGCCGCCGACACGGTCTCGTCCTCCTGCCCGTCACGCGCCTGCCCCTCGTCCAGCAGCACGAGGCCGAACCGGGCGGGCAGGCGGAGGGCGAGGCCGTCGCGCTCCAGGGCGAGTTCACCCGTATCGAGGCTGCTCGCGAGCCGGGCGACGGTGCCGCGCTCCAGCCGCTCGGCCATGGGCACGACGACGACACCGCCATCGGCCTCCGCGAGAAGGCCGCGTTGCGCCACCGGCCGGCCGGTGCGCAGGGTGGCGGGCAGATCGAGCCCGCCGATCAGCCGATCGTCGGCGATGCCGGGGGGCATGCGGTGGATCGGGCCCGCGAACCGCTCGCGCAGCGCCGCGAGCCAGAGGTCGCGCACGGGGCCGGCCCCGGCCCGCAGGACGATGCCGCCGAGGCCGTGGGGATCGGCGGCGAACAGGTCCGCCACTCGAAGGGCATCGGCCCAGGCCGCCGCCGGATCGGCTCGGGCCTCCGCCTCCGGCATCGCTCTCAGCGCCTGAACAGGGTGTGCTCGACCCGGTCGCCCGCGCGGATGCCGAGCTTGGCCGCGGTGCCCGCGTTGAGTTCGAGCACCGCGAGCACGGGCTCGCCCGAGGCGATGACCTTCGTCGAGAGCGGTTCGGTGTCGGGGGCGATCCGGGCGATCGAGCCGTCGGAGCGGATGAATACCATGTCGAGGGGCAGGTAGGTGTTCTTCATCCACATGGTGACAGGCATCGGCCGCTCGAAGTCGAACAGCATGCCGTGGTCCGCCGCCATGGAACGGCGATACATCAGGCCGCGGGCGCGCTGCGCGTCGTCGCGCATCACCTCGACCTGGAAGGCGTGGCGGCCGCTCTTGGCGACGATGCCGAGCGGCTCGGTCGCGGCCTGCGCGGCGGGCGCGGCCTCCTGGGCACGCAGGATGGTGGCCGGGCCTCCCGACAGGGCGGCGAGGCAGGCGGCGAGGCGGAAGGCGCGGGACGCGGTACGGAAAGCAGGCACGCGGATCACCGTCAGTGGGAAGCGGGAAGCGCCCCGTCGACGAGGCGGACTTCCGCCGCCATAGCACCCTTCGAGCCGTCGCCGTAGCGCACCAGCACCTGCTCGCCGGGCTTCAACTCGGCTATGCCGTAGCGGCGCAGCGTCTCCATGTGGACGAAGATGTCGGGCGTGCCGTCGCCGCGGCTGACGAAGCCGAACCCGCGCAGCCGGTTGAACCACTTCACCACGGCGAGTTCCAGGCCGCTCGTCGGCGTCACGTTCACGTGCGTGCGCGGCATCGGCAGTTCGGAGGGGTGGAGCGCGGTGGATTGATCCAGCGACACCACCCGGAAGGTCTGCCAGCCGCGCGCCCGCTGCACGGCCTCGACCACGATGCGCGCGCCCTCGCTCGCGGCCTGGAAGCCGTCGCGGCGCAGGCAGGTGATGTGCAGGAGCACGTCCGCCGAGCCGTCGTCGGGCACGATGAAACCGAAGCCCTTCGAAACGTCGAACCACTTGATGCGGCCGGCGACCTCGACGAGTTCCGTCGGGAGCTCGGCCTCGCTGTCCCGGTCCGTCGCGCGGTCCCGGCTCTCCGCGGTTCGGGGCCCGACGGGACTGAGTTCGTGTTCGTTCGACATGTAAGCAACCCGTGCCGAATCGCGCCGCGCAATTCCGAGGCTACGTTAACAAAGTCACGATTCGCGGGAAGCCCGTTTGGCCGGCATTGGGACATCGCGGCGAGCAATTTCCGCGCACATGGCGTCCATGCCGCAGCAGGCGGTGGAGCCGATTCAACCGGCGGATTCAGGAAACCGTTCCCGGCCCCGCCGCCACAACGAGGGCGCGCGTCGCTCAATGCGCCGAAGGGTGGTAGGGCGCCGGCATGCCTGCTTCCCCCTCTCCCGCGACGGACCGGCGGATCGTCGCCCTCGATCTGGCCCGGGGCATCGCGCTTGCCGCCATGGCCGCCTATCACGGCCTGTGGGATCTCGGCTTCTTTCAGCTCACGCCGCAGAACCTCGCGCTGACGCCGCCGGGCCGGCTCGCGGCGCACGCCATCGCCGGCTCGTTCCTGCTGCTGGTCGGGATCGGCCTCGTGCTCGCCAACGCAGATGGCGTGCGCTGGCGGCCCTTCCGGCTGCGGCTGGCGCGGATCGGCGGCGCGGCCCTGATCATCACGGCGGCCACGTGGTTCGCCTTTCCGCAGAGCTACATCTTCTTCGGCATCCTGCACTGCATCGCCGTCTCCAGCGTGCTCGGGCTGCCGTTCGTGTTCCTGCCGGCCTGGGTGACGGCGCTGGCTGCCGCCGCGGTGATGCTGGCGCCGCGCCTCGTCGGGCATCCTCTGCTCGACGCGCCCGAACTCTATTTTCTCGGCCTCGGCCGCGGCCTGCCCGACACCAACGATTGGGTGCCGCTGTTTCCCTGGTTCGGGCTCGTTCTCGCGGGCATCGCACTCGCCCGCCTCGTCCGGCCGGCGCTGGCCGGTTCGCGGCTCGCCCGCTGGCGGCCCCGGAACGTCGCCGCGCGGGCCGCGGCTCTCGCCGGGCGGCACAGCCTCGCCGTCTACCTCGTGCACCAGCCGGTGCTGCTCGCTCTCTTTGCAGGGCTCGTCACCCTGACCGGGCCGCATCCGAAGGCGGGGCTGGCGAGCTTCCGCAAGGATTACGTCGCCAATTGCACCCGCACCGGCGGCGGGCCGGAGGCCTGCCGCATCGCGGCGCGCTGCACAGCGGATGCCCTGCGCCGTAAGGAATTGTGGGGTTCGGGAAAACCCTATTCGGTCGAGCAGCGGGCGCAGGCGCAGGGCCTCTCCCAACGCTGCTACGAGGCCGCGGAAGGTACCGCGGCCCCACCGTAAGGGTCAGTCCTTGGCACGCTCCACGTAGGAGCCGTCCGCCGTCATGATGACGACGCGGGTGCCGGTGGTGATATGCGGCGGGACGCTCGTCTTCAGGCCGTTCGAGAGGATCGCCGGCTTGTAGGACGAGGAGGCCGTCTGGCCCTTGGTCACCGGCTCGGTCTCGACGATCTCGAAGGTCATGCGCTGGGGCAGCTCGATGGTCAGCGGCACGCCGTTATGGGTCGAGAGGCTGACGGTCATGCCCTCCTGCAGGTAGGGGGCGGAATCGCCGATCACGTCCTCGGGAACCGCGATCTGCTCGTAGCTCTCGGGGTTCATGAAGTGATACCCCTCGCCGTCCTGGTAGAGGAAGGTGTGGTCGCGGTCCTCCACGAAGGCCCGCTCCACCTGTTCGGTGGTGCGGTAGCGCTCGGACACCTTCACGCCGTCGGTGATGCGGCGCATGTCGAGCTGCGTCACCGGGGTGCCCTTGCCGGGGTGGATGTTCTCCGCCGTCAGGATGACGTAGAGCTTGCCGTCCTTCTCGACGACGTTGCCCTTACGAAGGGTACTGGCGATCACTTTCACGAGCGTGGACCTTGGCTTGACGAGAACGGCGGCTCTTTCCTGGCGCATCGGCCGGGCGAGCGGAATCATCCGCGAGGCCCTATCCTATCCGCGGCTCCGTTGCCAGCGCGAGGCTCCGTTCGCGTGAGCACCGAACCCTCGCCCTGGTGGCATCCCGGCATCCACGCGGATCGCCGGCCCCTGCTCCTGACCCGCAACCGCATCCTCGCGGCCTTCCGCGGGCATTTCGCGCGGCACGACTTCGTTGAGGTGGAGGCCGCCGCGCTGCAGGTCTCTCCGGGCAACGAGGCGCATCTCTCCGCCTTCGCCACCGAGGCGATCCTGCCCGACGGACGCCGCGAGACGCTCTACCTGCACACCTCGCCGGAATTCGCCTGCAAGAAGCTGCTGGCCGCGGGCGAGCCGCGCCTCTTCAGCCTCGCCCGCGTCTTCCGCAACCGCGAGCGCGGCGCCCTGCACCATCCCGAGTTCACGATGCTCGAATGGTACCGGGCCGGTGAGACCTACGACGCACTGATGGCCGATTGCGCCGTGCTGCTCGCGCTCGCCGCCGAGACCGCCGGAGCAAAGCGGCTGAGCTTCCGCGGGCGCGAGGTCGATCCTTTCGCCCCCTTCGAGCGGCTGACCCTGGCCGAGGCGTTCCACCGCTTCGCCGCCATCGACCTCCTCGCCACCGTTTCGGCGGACGGCGCGACCGACCGCGACGCGCTCGCCGATGCGGTGATGACCCGGGGCCTGCGCGTGGCCGCCGACGACAGCTGGGCCGACCTGTTCAGCCGCGTCCTCGTCGGGCTGATCGAGCCGCATCTCGGCCAGGGCCGCCCGACCATCCTGTGCGAGTATCCCGTCAGCGAGGCCGCGCTCGCCCGGCCGAGCCCGCGCGATCCCCGCGTCGCCGAACGCTTCGAGCTCTATGCCTGCGGCGTCGAGCTCGCCAACGCCTTCGGCGAGCTGATCGACCCGGAAGAGCAGCGCCGCCGCTTCGAGGCGGAGATGGCGGAGAAGGCCCGGATCTACGGCGAGCGCTATCCGATCGACGAGGATTTCCTGGCGGCACTCGCCCTCATGCCCGAGGCCAGCGGCACCGCGCTCGGCTTCGACCGGCTGGTGATGCTGGCCACGGCCGCGCCGCGGATCGACGACGTGATCTGGACGCCGGTGGTCCGGGGACAGGCCCGGTGAGTATCGCCCTCAAGAGCCCCGCGGCGCTGGCCCAGGCCGGGCTTGTGCCGGCCGCCGACCTGCCCGCCCTGGAGCGGGTCGCCGGTCGCTACGCCGTCTCGGTCACGGCCGACATGGCCGAGCTGATCGAGCCGGGTGCCCCCGATGATCCCATCGCCCGCCAATTCGTGCCGCGCGCCGAGGAGATCGAGACGGGTCCCCATGAGCGCGCCGATCCCATCGGCGACGACGTGCACGAGCCGGTGCCGGGCATTGTCCACCGCTATCCCGACCGGGTGCTGCTGAAGCCGCTGCATGTCTGTCCGGTCTATTGCCGCTTCTGCTTCCGCCGCGAGCGCGTCGGGCCCGAGGGACAGGGCTCCCTGAGCGAGGCGCAGCTGGCGGGGGCCTACGCCTACGTCGCGGCGCAGCCGGAGATCTGGGAGGTGGTGGTGACGGGCGGCGACCCCTTCGCCCTCTCGCCCCGCCGGCTCGGGAGCATCGCCGCGGCGCTCGGCGCGATCCCGCACGTGCGGGTTCTGCGCTTCCACACCCGCGTGCCCGTGGTCGAGCCGGCTCGCGTGGACGAGCGGCTGGTGGCCGCGCTCAAGCGCTTCCCCGGTGCGGTGTTCGTGGCGCTCCACGCCAACCACCCGCGGGAATTCACGCAGGCCGCGCGCGGGGCGATCGCCCGGCTGGTCGATGCCGGCATTCCTATGGTGAGCCAGAGCGTGCTGCTGCGCGGCGTCAACGACGACGCGGCGACCCTGGACGCCCTGATGCGCCGCTTCGTCGAGAACCGGATCAAGCCCTACTACCTGCACCACGGCGATCTGGCGCCGGGAACGGGCCACCTGCGCACGAGCCTGCCCGAGGGGCAGGCGCTGATGCGGGGCCTGCGGGGCCGCCTCTCCGGCCTCGCTCAGCCGCTCTACGTGCTCGATATCCCCGGCGGTCACGGAAAGGTGCCGGTGGGGCCGGGCTATCTGGAGGAATCGGACGGGGCGTGGCAGGTGACCGACCCGCGGGGGGCGGTTCACCCTTATCCGCCCGCGACAGACGACGAGGACGAGCGATGACGCGCAGGCTGTGGGGACGGGCGAGCTCCGGCAACGTCCAGAAGGCGCTCTGGGCGCTCGACGAATTGGGCTTGCCCTACGAGGCGATCGAGGCGGGCGGTGCCCACGGCATCGTCGGCGAAGCGGCCTACCGGGCGATGAACCCGAACGGCCTCGTGCCGACGCTGGAAGAGGATGGCTTCGTGCTCTGGGAGTCGAACGCGATCCTGCGCTACCTCGCTCATGCCCATGGCGGCCCCCTCGCCCTGCCGGAGGAGCCCCGCGCCCGGGCGCTGGTCGATCAGTGGCTCGACTGGCAGGCCACGTCCTTCACGCCGGCCATGCGCGACGCTTTCCTCCAGCTCGTGCGCTTCGCGCCCGAGAAGCGCGATAGCGCCGTGGTCGAGGCTTCGCGAGCCAGTTCCGAGCGCTGCGCCGCCCTGCTCGACCGGCACCTGGCCGGGACGCCCTACGTGGCGGGCGAGCGCTTCTCCATCGCCGACATCGCCGTGGGGCTCGCGGCGAACCGCTGGTTCCAGCTTCCCCTGGCGCGGGAGGAGCGGCCCGGCATCCGGCGCTGGCTCGCGACGCTGGCGCAACGTCCCGCCTCCTCGGCCGTTCTGTCGCTGCCGCTCACCTGAGCCGTTCGCGGCGGAGGGCCGGACCGTGACCGATGCCGCATCCGGATCAGGACTGAAGAAGATGTTCTTCCCGCTCTCGAAGCTCGTCTTCTTCGTCCTCACTCCTTCGAACTTCCTGATCCTGCTCGGACTCCTCGGCTGCCTGCTGCTCTTCACCGAGTTCGGCCGCGGCTTCGGACGCGTCCTCGTCGCGGCCGGCTTCGTCGGGCTCCTCGTGGCCGGGCTCTCGCCGCTCTCGGCCTGGGTGCTGATGCCGCTGGAGAACCGGTTTCCCGCCTTCGCCGACGACGGCATGCCGGTCACCGGCATCATCGTGCTCGGCGGCGCGGTGGAGGCGGACACCTCGATCGGGCGCGACCAGATCAGCGTCAACGACGCGGGCGAGCGGCCGATCGCCTTCGCCGACCTCGCCCGGCGATACCCGCAGGCGCGCCTCGTCTTCTCGGGCGGGGCGGGCAGCACCCGCGAGGACGCGGTCTCGGAGGCCGAGATCGTCAGCCGCTTCGCCGACACGCTGGGCGTGCCGCGCAACCGCCTGATCCTGGAGCAGCAATCGCGCAACACCCGCGAGAACGCGGTCTTCTCCGCGCGCATGACCCAGCCCAAGCCCGGGGAGCGATGGCTTCTCGTGACCTCAGCCTGGCACATGCCGCGGGCGATCGGCTGCTTCCGCAAGGCCGGCTTCGCGGTGACCGCCTACCCGGTGGATTACCGCACCAACTGGCCTCGCGACGCGTACCGCTTCGCCACCTTCGCCTCCGACGGTTTGAAGGAGCTCGATATCGGCGTGAAGGAGTGGGTCGGCATGATCGCCTACAAGTTCGCAGGCTACACCGACGAGGTGATGTCGGCGCCGTAGCGGAGCCTCAGTCCGTTCCCGTCTGATCGCCCCGGATCGTCACGGCGAGGCGGAGCCGGAGCCATCCGGCGCTCCGCACGATCCGGAGGGATCGCGCCGCTGGATCGCTTCGCGTCCGCTCGCGATGACGGTCCGCGGTGAAGGCCTGGGCCATAGAACGGAAGCCGTGTCAGCCCCGCGGCAGGCTGAGCCGGTAGATCCCGCGAAAATCCTCCGGGTCCGGCACCGGCTTGCCTTTCCGAAGGATCTGCACCCGGCCCTCCTTGGTCAGCCGCACGGCGACGCGGCGCACCGGCTGCATCAGCGGACTCCAGCCGTCCGGATGCGGGCCGCCGAGCGCGCGGGCGACCTCGGAAGGGCAGCAGGTCTTGTCCGCCCCGCGCTCGGTCACGAGGCGCAGCAAGGTCTCTTCGATCGCGGCCTCATCGGCCATGCACATCCTCCTCGGCGAGCAGAAAGGCGCGGATGCGTGAGGAGAACTGACGCCGCCACATCACCCAGACCACACTCGCGGTTGCCAGCATCATCACCGGCGCGCTCACGAACCAGCCGAGATAGGCCAGCGCGAACAGGAAGGCACGCTGGCCCTTCGCGAAATGCGAGCCCGCCGCCACGTTCATCGCGCCGGCCCGTTCGGCCGCACGGAGCATCACCGCCTCGGAGGCACCCGAGCCTTTGGGCGGCACCGCGCCGATCAGGATGGCGCCGTAGTTGAACAGCCGGTAGGCCCAGGCGAACTTGAAGAAGGCGTAGACGAACACGACCGCCAGCCCGGCGACCTTGATCTCCCAGGTCTGGCGGGTGGTGCCCGCGCCGAAGGGCAGCGCGGAGAACAGGTTCAGCACGTCGTCGCCCGAGCGCGACAGCGTCAGCACCGAGCCGAGCGCGATCAGCGAGGTCGAGGCGAAGAAGGCGGTGCCGTTCTGCAGCGAGGCGTTGATCGTCGTGTCCACGACCCGGTTGTCCCGGGTGATCATCTGCGCCGCCCAACGGTGCCGCTGCCGGTTCATGATCTGGCTGAGGCTCAGCCGGTCGCCGCGCCGCCGCTGCACGGCGAGGCTGTAGCCGGCCCAGGACGCCACGAAGAAGACGAGGGCCGCGAAGTCGAGCGGGGAGAAGGCGTGGAGGTCCCACATGGTCAGGGCGTCGTCCCGCCGGTCGGAAAGGTCATGGCTCCGGCGGCTACAGGCCGGACGGCCGCACGGCAAGTCCCGCCGGCTTCTACCCGCGGATCTCGAAGCCCTCGCCCTCGGCGTCCGCCTCCGTCACCTCGATGCCGTCGACCCGGGCGGCGAAGGGGCCGCGTCGGCACTCGGCGAGAAGCGCCTCGACCGCCTCGGCGGGGCCGGAGAACAGCGCTTCGACCGTGCGGTCGGGACGGTTGCGGACCCAGCCCGCGACGCCGTGCCGGTCCGCCCGCTTCTTGGTCCAGGCGCGGTAGGACACGCCCTGCACGCGGCCGCGGATCACCGCGCGGATGGTTTTTCTCTCGGTGCTCACGACGGACGGGACTCCCGAAACGCAGGTCCGGGAGTTCTGCCGTCTCCCGGGGAGCGGGCGGGCGCCCGCGGCTGGCCGCCTGGATACCACGCCGCCGCGCTCGGCGCCGAGGAAGGCCGGGCTCGTTCCGGGTCTCAGGCCGGAGCCCGGCGCTTCCAGCCGCGGATCTCCTGAAGATAGGCGCCGGGCAACTGCGCCGCCTGCCCCGCGGCGAGCACGGCTTCGAGATAGCCCGGGCGGGGCAGGCCTCCGGACGGGCTGCGGCCGAGATAGATCAGGGCGCGCTTGGTGCCGCCCTCGGCGACGATGGGCTGGTAGGCCTTCACGTAGAGGCCGCCCGCCACGCCCTCGTAGCGGTCGAGGGCCGGCACGTCGGAGAGCGCCAGTTCCCACAGCACGCCCCAGACCGTCGAGCCGGGCGCGCGCACCGCGGAGGCCCAGCCCTCGCGCATGATGACGAAGCGGTGCCGCGGCAGCCGCCCGCGCCCGATCAACCGCGAGGCCGGGCAGCGCTGGGCCATGGCGGCGGCGTCCATGTTGGCGCCGTAGGCGAAGTAGAGGGGCATGAGTTTTTCAAAGCGGCGCGGGGTGCCGGCTCGCCCGGGACGCCGCGCCCGTGAGAGCGATCGCGCGCGAGGCGTGCCGGCGTCGCGGTCTGGATTGCTTGGCTGCCGCTCGCAACGACGGTCGAGACGGACCCGCATCGTCATTGCGAGGCGTCAGCCGAAGCGATCCGGGGCGCCGGCCGACCCGGAAAGGTCGCACCGCCGGACCGCTTCGCGCGCGGTGACCGGGCCGCCGATCAGGCGAATTCCATGATCACCGCATCGACCGCGAGGCTGTCGCCTTCCTTCGCGGCGATCTTCGAGACGGTGCCGTCGCGCTCGGCGCGCAGCACGTTCTCCATCTTCATCGCCTCGACGATGGCGAGCGGCTCGCCGTTCTTCACCTCTTGGCCCTCCGCGACCATGATCTGCTTGACCAGGCCCGGCATCGGACAGAGCAACTGCTTGCCCGAGCCGACATTCTCCTTGATCGGCATCAGGTCGGCGAGTTCGGCCTCGCGGCGGGTGAAGACCCGCGCCTCGGCCGCCGCGCCCGCGTGCTGGAGGAACACGCCGTTCAGGAGCGGGCGCACCTGGATCGCGATCCGGTCAGCCCCGACCGTACCGGTCCAGACGGGATCGCCGGGGCGCCAGTCGCTGCGCACCGGGGCCACCGTGCCGTCGTTGAAGGTGACGAGGAGGTCGTCGTCCTGCGCCTCGACGGTGACGTTGAAGCGCTGGCCCGAGAGCACCACCACGCGCTCGCGCTGGAAGGTCAGCAGGCTCGGGTCGCGCATCTGGCCGGAAATGCCGCGCTTGCGGATGTTGAGCTTGTGGTCGATCGCCGCCGCCACCGCGGCGAGCCGGTGGGCAACCTGTCCCTCGGGCTCGGGAGCGGAGAAGCCCTCCGGGAACTCCTCCTTGATGAAGCCCGTGGAGAGCCGGCCCTCGCGCCAGCGCGGATGGGACATCAGGGTGGCGAGGAAGGGGATGTTGTGGCGGATGCCCTCGATGGCGAAGGCGTCGAGGGCGGTGGCCTGCGCCTCGATCGCTTCGAGCCGGGACGGCGCCCAGGTCACGAGTTTGGCGATCATCGGATCGTAGTGGATCGCGATCTCGCCGCCCTCCTCCACGCCGGTATCGTTGCGGACGATTGCCTCGCCGAGAGGGCCCTCCTCCGGCGGCTGGTAGGTGGTGAGCCGGCCGATCGAGGGCAGGAAGTTGCGGGTCGGATCCTCGGCGTAGACGCGGCTCTCCACCGCCCAGCCGTTCAGCTTCACATCCAATTGCGCCATCGGAAGCGCCTCGCCCGCGGCCACCCGGATCATGAGCTCGACGAGGTCGAGCCCGGTGATCATCTCGGTCACCGGGTGCTCCACCTGCAGGCGGGTGTTCATTTCGAGGAAGTAGAACGACTTGTCCTGGCCGGCGACGAACTCGACGGTGCCGGCGGAATCGTAGTTCACGGCCTTGGCGAGCGCGACCGCCTGCTCGCCCATCCTGGCGCGGGTCTCCTCGTCGAGGAGCGGGCTCGGGGCCTCCTCGATGACCTTCTGGTTGCGGCGCTGGATCGAGCACTCGCGCTCGCCGAGATAGATCACGTTGCCGTGCTTGTCGCCGATCACCTGGATCTCGATGTGGCGCGGATCGGTGATGAACTTCTCGATGAAGACGCGGTCGTCGCCGAAGGAGGAAGACGCCTCGGACTTGGCGCGGGCGAAGCCCTCGGCGACCTCGTCGGCCGATTCGGCGATGCGCATGCCCTTGCCGCCGCCGCCGGCCGAGGCCTTGATCATCACCGGATAGCCGATCTCGTCGGCGATCTGGACGGCGTGCTCGGGGCTCTCGATCACGCCGAGGAAGCCGGGCACGGTCGAAACCTGCGCGGCGGCGGCGGCCTTCTTCGACTCGATCTTGTCGCCCATCGCGGCGATGGCGCCGGGATTGGGGCCGATGAAGACGATGCCGGCTTCAGCCAGCGCCTTCGGGAAGGACTCGCGCTCGGAGAGGAAGCCGTAGCCCGGATGCACCGCCTGCGCGCCGGTCTGCTTGCAGGCGTCGATGATCTTGTCGATCAGGAGGTAGGACTGCGCGGCCGGGGCCGGGCCGATATGCACGGCCTCGTCGGCCATGGCCACGTGGACGGCATCGCGGTCGGCGTCCGAGTAGACCGCCACCGTCTTGATGCCCATCCTGCGGGCCGTCTTGATGATGCGGCAGGCGATCTCGCCCCGGTTGGCAATCAGGATTTTCTCGAACATCGCAGCCGCTTCTTCAGGGGGACTGTTCCGGCTCGCCCCTCCCGAAGGCAAGCCTGACCGCTTCCCGATAAAGCAGTTGTGCGAGAGACGGAAGCTGCGCCGCCCCGTCCAAAAGGCCAGCCTCGATGAAATCCGATTGACGGCTCATCAATTCGAATTTTTGCCGGTGCCGAAGCCTTCCCTTCCTCTCGATACCGAGTCCATGCCCGGTCTCGACTTTGTATTCATCATGCAGTCTTCAGGCGGCGCAGTGCAGGCGTCCGGCGCCGGCCGTCTGCGGCTCGCGGTTCATGCTCTTGGCCCGCAGGGCGAAGGCGATCAGCGTCTCGTCGCTGGTCTCGGCCTCGCGCACGATCTCCTGGGCGATGCGGCTGCCGAGCGCGGTGGGGCCCTTGCGGCCGGCGATGGAGGCGGCGAGCCACGCGGCCATCTCGCGGGTGATGATGCCGGTGGGGCGCTCGCCGTGCACGGCGAAGTTCACGACTTCGGCCGTGACGAAGGCGCCGAAGCCCTCGTGGGTGTCGGCCACCGCCCGGTCGAGGGCGAGGAGCAGGTCGGCCTCGTCGCGACCCATGATGCCGTCGGGAAGGATCTCCCGGGCGAGCTCGCGGACATCGTCCTGGACGAGGCGGCCGGCATCGACGATGCGGGTGCAGAACAGTTCAAGCGCAGTGTTGGTCATGGTCTGATGCCTCCCCGGCTCGGTTGCGCCGGTCTTCGTTCGTGTCTGTGCTGACATTACGGGGCGGCAACGCTCGAACAGGTTAATGGCTAAATCTGAACCCGTGTTCAGGTAAACGCAGGCTCACGAATGAGCCTTTCGGAAATCTTGCTTCCCGAAAGTAAGACTCTCTTCAGCGAACCACGACCCGCGTCCCGACCGGCACGCGCGCGTAGAGATCCATCACGTCCTCGTTGAGCATGCGGATGCAGCCCGAGGAGACCGCCTGCCCGATCGTCTCCGGCTCGTTGGTGCCGTGGATGCGGTAGAGCGTGTCCTTGCGGTTTTGCGCGAGGTAGAGGGCGCGGGCGCCGATCGGGCTGTAGGGACCGCCCTCCAGGCGCCCCGGCAGGTCGGGCCGCCGGCCGATCATCTCGGGGGCGGGGTTCCAGTCCGGCCATTCGAGCTTGCGGTCGATCTCCGCCGTGCCGGTCCAGGACTGGCCCTCCTTGCCGACCGAAACCGGGTAGCGCAGGGCCTTGCCGCCGGGCTGGACGAGGTAGAGCCGCCGCTCGGCGGTCCCCACCACGATGGTGCCCACCGGTTCCCGGGTCGGGAAGTCCACGCTGGTGCGGGCGATGGCCGGATCGACGGGGGCCTGCGGCGCCAGCTTCATCCAGGCCGCGTCCCGCTCCGGTCCCGGCGGCAGGGGTGGAACGGGCGGCAGGGCGGCGGTCTGGACCGGCATGGCGGACGGAGCGACGAGCGGTGCGATCTGTGCCGTCTGCGACGATTGGCAGGCGGCCAGCGGCGCGAGCCCCGCGAGGAGGACGAGGGCGGGCAGAGGGCGCATGGCGGGGCCGGTCGTGCGAGGGCAACCAGCGAGTGTGACGAAGGGTTTATGGCCAAGCTGGGGCCGGGCGGCCTTCGCGGTGTGGAATCGGGACTTCCCGCGCGAAGAACGATTTCAGGCTGTTGCGCGCCGACGACAACGGCGACAAGCTCTGGTCCCAACAACAATGGCGGCAGGCCCGGCGGAACCGGAACCTGTCGCATCGGCGATGGACGAGGGCCGACCCGCATCCGCGGGGCGGACCGCGACCAGACGGTCTCGTCGCGCTCCGGGCCACCGGCGCCGCACCCGGGAGAAACGACCCTGAGTACCCTTTACGTCACCCATCCGAGCGCCGTCGAACACATCGTCCCGACCGGCCATCCCGAGCGCCCCGCCCGCATGCAGGCGGTGGAGCGCGCGCTGGAACACGAGCGCTTCGCGCCCCTGGTGCGCTGCCACGCGCCGAAGGCCGAGACCTCGGTCGTCGAACTCGTGCACCCGGCCTCCTTCGTCGAGGCCCTCGTCGCGGCCTCCCCCACCGAGGGCTTCTTCCAGATCGACGGCGACACGATGATGTCCCCGGGCACGCTCGACACCTGCCTGCACGCGGTGGGCGGCTCGAACCACGCGGTCGACGCGGTGATGCGGGGCGAGAGCACCAACGCCTTCGTCGCCATGCGCCCGCCCGGCCACCACGCCGAGATCTCCCGCGCCATGGGCTTCTGCCTGTTCAACCACGCGGCCATCGCCGCGCGCCATGCCCGCAAGGCGCACGGCGCTTCCCGGGTCGCGCTGGTGGATTGGGATGTCCATCACGGCAACGGCTCGCAGCACATCTTCTGGGCCGACCGGGACGTGATGTACGCCTCGACCCACCAGATGCCGCTGTTTCCCGGCACGGGCGCGACGGGGGAGCGGGGCGATCACGACACCATCGTCAACGCGCCGCTCAACGCCTTCGACGGCAGCGAGGTTTTCCGCGAAGCGTTCGAGGCGCGGATCCTGCCGCGGCTGGAGGCCTTCGCGCCGGACCTGATCGTCATCTCGGCAGGCTTCGACGCGCACAAGCTCGACCCGCTGGGCAACATCCAGCTCGATGAGGCGGATTTCGGCTGGGCGACGCGCAAGCTGATGGAGGTGGCCGACCGCCACGCGGGCGGGCGCATCGTCTCGATCCTGGAGGGCGGCTACAGCCTGGACGGGCTCGGCCGCTCGGTGGCCGCCCACATGGATGCGCTGATGGGGCGGTGAGCCGGCACCGCCCCGGCCGTGCGGGCTACCGGTGGGCGAGGATTAGGGTGATGAGCACGGCGGCGACGCTGAGGAACATCACGCTGCCGAGGATCGCCCCGGTCACGGCGTTGACGGAGACGTAGGTTCCGGCGACGCGGCTCAGGGCCGGCACGACGCCGTGCCGGTCCGGCCCACCGCCGGGATGCCCGCAGGACGGGCAGGCGAAGGCCTTCTCGGAGATGCGGTGATCGCAGGCGGGACAATTGACGAGACCCATGCGCGCTCCTTCGTCCGCAACCGGTGGTCGGATCGACCCCCTCTCGAGGAACTGGGAACGGCCGCGCTTGTCCGCAAGGGCCGCACCCGGAGTCCGCATCAGCCCTCCAGCGGCTCCTCGCTGACGAGTTCGATCCCGAAGCCCGACAAGCCGACATAGGAGCGGGACGAGGAGGACAGGTTGCGGATGGAGACGACGCCGAGGTCGCGCAGGATCTGCGCGCCCAGGCCCACCTCGCGCCACTGGCGCACGCGCTGGGCCTCGGCGCCCTCCTCCGCGTAGCGGTTGAGCGGGACGCCCGCCGTGCCGTCGCGCAGGTAGACGAGGATGCCGCGGCCCTCCTTGGCGAAGCGGCGCATCACCGCCTCGATCTGCCCTCCGCCCTCGATCACGTCGGCGACCACGTTGGAGCGGTGCAGGCGCACGGGCATGTTGCGGCCGTCGCCGATGGGGCCGTGCACGAAGGCGAATTGCTGGATCGGCTCGAAGGGCGTGACGTAGGCGTAGCCCGTCATCGCACCGAACTCGGTCTTGACCGGGAAGGTGCCGACCCGCTCCACCAACCGGTCGCGGGCCTGCCGGTAGGCGATCAGGTCGGCGACCGAGACGCGCTTGAGGCTGTGGCGCTGCGAGAAGTCGTCGATCTGCGGCCCCTTCATCACGGTGCCGTCGTCGTTGGCGAGTTCGCAGATCACGCCCACCGGCGGCAGGCCGGCGAGCTTGCACAGATCGACGGCGGCTTCCGTGTGGCCGGAGCGCATCAGCACGCCGCCGTCTCGGGCGATCAGCGGGAAGACGTGGCCGGGCCGCACGAAGTCGCCCGCGCCCATGTTGCCGTTGGCCAGCGCCCGCACCGTGTTGCAGCGCTGCTCCGCCGAAATGCCGGTGGTCAGGCCGTGGCGCACGTCCACGGTGACGGTGAAGGCGGTGCCGAGAGGCGCGTCGTTCGAGGCCACCATCGGGTCGAGATGGAGGCGGCGCGCCTCGTCGAGGGTGATCGGCGCGCAGACGATGCCGCAGGTGTTGCGGATGATGAACGCCATCTTCTCCGGCGTGCAGAGCGAGGCGGCGACGACGAGATCGCCCTCGTTCTCGCGGTCGTCGTCGTCGGTGACGACCACGATCTCGCCGCGGGCGAAGGCTTCGATGGCCTCGGTGACGGTGCAGTGGGACACGGGCTAGGTCTCGCTTCTGGCAGCGGGCCGGCGATCAGCCGACCTGGCCGCGGTGGCGCAGGAAATGGTCGGCCAGCACGCAGGCCATCATCGCCTCGGCGACGGGGACGGCGCGGATGCCGACGCAAGGGTCGTGGCGGCCCCTGGTGATCAGATCGACCTCGCCGCCGTCGCGGTTCACGCTCTGGCGCGGCGTCAGGATCGAGGACGTGGGCTTCACGGCAAAGCGCACCACCACCGGCTCGCCCGAGGAGATGCCGCCGAGAATGCCGCCGGCATGGTTGGCGAGGAAGCGCGGGCGCCCGTCATTGCCGGCGCGCATCTCGTCGGCGTTGTCCTCGCCGCGCAACGCCGCGGCCGCGAAGCCGTCGCCGATCTCGACGCCCTTGACCGCGTTGATCGACATCATCGCCGCGGCGAGATCGGCGTCGAGCTTGCCGTAGACCGGGGCGCCGAGACCGGGGGGCACGCCCTCGGCCACCACCTCGATCACCGCGCCGACGGAGGAGCCGTCCTTCCGGATGCCGTCGAGATAGGTCTCGTAGAGCGCGGCCGCCTTCGCATCCGGGCAGAAGAACGGGTTGTTGCCGACCTCGGCCCAGTCCCAGTTCGCGCGGTCGATCCCGTGCGGGCCCATCTGCACCAGGGCAGCGCGGATGGTGATGCCGGGGATCACCTTGCGCGCGACCGCGCCCGCCGCGACCCGCGCGGCGGTCTCGCGGGCGGAGGAGCGCCCACCGCCGCGATAGTCGCGGATGCCGTACTTGGCGTCGTAGGTGTAGTCGGCGTGGCCGGGCCGGTAGCTGTCGCGGATCTCGGAATAGTCCTTCGAGCGCTGGTCGGTGTTCTCGATCATCAGCGCGATCGGCGTGCCCGTGGTGAGCTGGCGCCCGCCGGTGCGGTCGTCGCTGAACACCCCCGACAGGATCTTCACCTGATCGGGCTCGCGCCGCTGCGTGGTGAAGCGCGACTGGCCGGGCTTGCGCCGGTCGAGCTCGGCCTGGATCTCGTCGGCCTCCAGCGCGAGGCCGGGCGGGCAGCCGTCCACCACGCAGCCGAGAGCGACCCCGTGGCTCTCGCCGAAGGTCGTGACGCGGAACAGGTGGCCGAAGCTGTTGTGGGACATGGTGCGCGTGCCTTAGCGCGGCTTGAAAGACGGCACAAATTCGAGCCGCGCACGACAGCTGCCCTGTCGCCGCACAGGCTCAATTCGTGGCCGCGCTCATTTCCAAAAGGGGTTTGCGGCCAGTCACGCCTTGGCTCCGCCCCGCGCCTTCAGAGCGCGGTAGGCCGCGATCCCCGTGGCGAGATCGGCGTGCAGGCGCCGCTCGTCGGCCAGTGCACCGAGATCGTAGGTCACTCCGAGGATGTGGGCGGCCTCGTAGCCCTCCGGCAATTCGCCGACGCTTCCCAAAGTGATCGCCGGGACCGGCAGCGCGTCCGAAAAATCCGAGAGGCGGTCCCGCAACCGGGTTCCGGCGGCGCGCAGATGATCGCCCGCACGCGGACCGTGCTCGCGGATCGCCGTCACCGTTCCCTGCGCCAGGGAGAGATGCACTGCTTCGCGATGGGCGGGGAAGAGGTAGACGAGGTAGTATCCGCGGGTCGCGCTCGTCGTCACCGCCGGGTCGAACACCGCGAGCCAGGGCACGGCCGCCCAGTGACTGCCGCGGCCCGGACTGCCCTTGACGAGGAAGGAGCCGCCGAGCGGTCCGAGCGCCCGGCGCAGCTCGTCCGGCGCCCCTTTGCGGATCACGTGCGCCAGCGGGTGCCCGGCCACCGGGTCGAGACGGGCGAGCGGGTATTCCTCGATGATGAGGCGCAGGGCGTGACCGAGAGTCAAGGCTCCGAGACGATCCCGCCGGTGACCGGGGCGCGCACGCCCGTGGTGGTCGGATAGGTGAGCGCACGCCCCTCCAGGGCGCGCAGCGCCAGATAGGCGAAGGCCTGTGCCTCCAGGAAGTCCGAGGACCAGCCGATCGCGTCGGCATTCATCACCTCGGCCTCAAGAAGCCGCTCCAGCATCGCCATCAGCGTGCGGTTCTTCGCGCCTCCGCCGCCGACGATCCAGCGGGTCGGGCGCTCGCGCGCGAAGGCGAGGCTGCGGGCGACCGCGTGCGCGGTGAAGGCGGTCAGCGTCGCCGCGCCGTCCTCGATCGTGAGGTAGCCGGCGAGCCGGTGCGAGAACCAGTTCCGGTCGAGCGATTTGGGTGGCGCGCGCAGGATCAGCGGATGGCCGAGCAGGTTTTCGAGCAGGTCTTCGTCCACGCGGCCGCGGGCGGCGGTGGCGCCCCCCTCATCGAAATCCCTCCCCTCGCGCTCCTTCATCCAGTCGTTGATCGGGCCGTTGCCCGGCCCGGTGTCGAAGGCGAGCACGCCGCCGGCCGAATCGATCAGGGTGACGTTGGCGAGTCCGCCGATGTTGAGGATTCCGAGCGGCCCTGAAAAGCCGGCGGCCTCGGCCAGCGCCTTGTGAAACACCGGCACCAGCGGCGCACCCTGGCCGCCCTGCGCCACGTCGTTGGCACGCATGTCGGACACCACCCGAACGCCGAGGCGCTTGGCCAGCGCGGCGCCGTCGCCGATCTGCACGGTGAGGCCGAGCCGGGGCCGGTGGATCACGGTCTGCCCGTGGAAGCCGACCACGTCGATCTCTTCGGGCCGCAGGTCGTTCTGCGCCAGGAAGGCTTCGATCGCCTCGGCATGGGCGTTTGTGACGAAGTCTTCCGCCTGCCGAAGGCGGCCGGGCCGCTCGTCCCGATTGCGGATGCCTTCCGCATCGCGGGTCGCCTCGCGCAGGAGCGCCTTCTCGTCCTCGCCGTAGCCGCGATATCCCGTCGGACCGAGCGGCGCGATGAAGCCGTTGGCGGACGTCACGACCCGGATGCGCTCGCCGTCGCTCTCGATCAGCGCCACGTCGATCCCGTCCAGCGAGGTGCCGCTCATCAGGCCGATCGCGCGCTTCATCGCCATGGCCGCCCCTCTCCCCGTGCCTTTCGCGGCCCGCCCTGCTAAGAGCCCGCGCGAGCGCTTCCCCTCCCGGGATAGCATTCCGGCCGCGCCGCTGTCGCGCCGCTCAAAACAGTCCGAGACCGACCACGATGACCGCCGAGAGCTTCGCGCCGAAATCCAACTTCATCCGGGTGCTGCAGGAGCGCGGCTACATCCACCAAGCCTCCGATCTCGCCGGCATCGACGCGCTGGCGGCCGAGGGCGGGCTGACGACCTATACCGGCTACGACTGCACGGCGGCCTCGCTGCATGTCGGCCACCTGCTCTCGATCATGATGCTGCACTGGCTGCAGCAGACCGGCGGCAGGCCCGTCGTGCTGATGGGCGGCGGCACCACCCGGGTCGGCGACCCTTCGGGCCGCGACGAGTCGCGCAAGATCCTCTCGCTCGAGCAGATCGAGACCAACAAGGAGGGGATCAAGAAGACGTTCTCGCGCTTCCTCGGCTTCGGCGAGGGCGGAAACGATGCCGTGATGGTCGACAACGCCGAGTGGCTGACCCGGCTCAACTACATCGAGATGCTGCGCGACATCGGCCGCCACTTCTCGGTCAACCGCATGATGTCGATGGACAGCGTGCGCATGCGGCTGGAGCGCGACCAGGAACTCTCGTTCCTGGAGTTCAACTACATGATCCTCCAGTCCTACGATTTCGTGGAGCTCAACCGCCGCCTCGGCACCCGCCTGCAGATGGGCGGTTCGGATCAGTGGGGCAACATCGTCAACGGCATCGATCTCGGCCGGCGCATGGGCACGCCCCAGCTCTACGGCCTGACCTGCCCGCTGCTCACCACAGCGTCCGGCGCCAAGATGGGCAAGACCGCCGCCGGCGCGGTCTGGCTCGATGCGGGCATGCTCTCGCCTTACGATTACTGGCAATTCTGGCGCAACACCGAGGATGCCGACGTCGGCCGCTTCCTCAAGCTGTTCACGCTGCTGCCGCTCGCCGAGATCGAGCGCTTGGCCGCGCTGCAGGGCGCCGAGATCAACGAGGCCAAGACGGTGCTGGCCACCGAGGCGACCCGGCTGATGCACGGCGACGAGGCGGCGCAGCAGGCGGCGGAGACGGCCCGCAAGACCTTCGTGGAGGGCACGCTCGCGGAGTCGCTACCGAGCGTCGCCGTGCCGCGCGCGGCGCTGGAGGCGGGACTCGGCCTGCTCACGGCGTTCGGTCCGGATTACGCCCGGCTGGTTCCCTCCACGAGCGAGGCGCGCCGCCAGATCAAGAGCGGCGGGCTGCGGGTCAACGACGTACAGGTAAGCGATGAGCGCGCGGTCCTGCGCAGTGAAGACCTGACCGTCGAGGGCGTGATCAAGCTTTCCTTCGGACGCAAGAAGCACGTGCTGCTGCGGCCGGAATGAGCCTTCCGCATCGGTTCGATCACGCTCGCGCTGCCGGATTGCCTGCACTCAGCCTCCCCGCGCGTGATCGACCGTCTTTTCCGCGAGCGTGAACGAACCGATCCGGCACCGCCGCGGCCGGAAGAGCACAGCCCGAACGGAGGGCGGCTCTTGAAAGCGCCGGGAACGCGATGACTCGATCGGGTCGGCCCAGCGAGGGGCGCTACAGGCCGCCAAGCGGACGTTGCTCGCTGAGAACAGTAGGAGTTTAGAAGCGGCTCCGTTTGGCGAGGGCACGCCCGACCGCCCACAGTAGAGCATCGGCGGCAACGCGCAGCGCTGTCCTATCGTGTCCAGCCATCTTATCGACCGCGTGTCGGGCTTGAAGCGCGCAGGTTGCGAGGCGATCGAGCGGCGATTCGTTCTTTTGCAGGAAGAAGAACGCGTGATTTTCCGCTTGCCAGTTCAGCTTGCTCTCGGTGATGTCGACGACGATGCCGCGCCCGATGACGTTTCCGGTATTGTCATCGCGCTCGTAATGTCCCCGCGCCAACACCCAGCGCACGCCGTTCGCGGCTGAGCAGACGCGATACTCGACCACGAACGAGCCGCCATGCTCAAAGACGCGACCGATATTCGTGAAGAATTCCTCCCGGTCGGCAGGGAAGATCGCCTCAGCGTAGGCCGACAGGGGCAATCCGATCGCGGCTTGCATGGGATCTAGGCCGAACAATGCGGCGGTGGTTGCATCAGCGACGGTGCGATCGCTTCCGAAGTCCGTTTCCCAGATGCCGACTTGAGAAGCAGTTAGAGCGTCAGGCAGCAGTTCAAGCCAATATCGCCTCGATTGATGCGGCATGCTTAACATCCAATCTGCCGCTGATTAAAATTAGCGACAAAGGGCACCGACGGCTGACAATTTCCGTATCATGCAATTTGGAAGGAAGGGAAGTCAAATGGCACGGGCGCTGCCCCTGTCCCGGATTGCAGCTATCCGAGTTCTTTGAACGGATCGACTGAGCTTCGTGAATTGGCAGATGTGTTCGGCCTGCCGGTCGATGTGCTCAGGTGCCGGGAGAGACCCATCGGCTGCATGTGGACACAGATAGTCTTCGCTGGATCCGGCTGAGCGGTGCGCAGGGTGCCGTGATGTCTCGCATCGGCAAAAATGCGGATCAGAACCCAATCGAAGAAAGCATTTCCCTGTTTCCGGCACGCTGCAAACAAAGGTCGCAGCGTGAGGTAACGACTGTATTCAGGGCCGAGCTCGCGCGGCGCATCCTACGGATCGATGCTGTCTGCTTTGCTGTCAGACCGGATATCAGGACGAGCGAGTGAGCTCAGGCTTCAAGGCCGCTCGTCGGGGTCGAAAGAGTCCTGCATTCGACCTGTCCGCGAGCCCCTGGAAATCCCATTGTCCCGATGCCGATCTCCGGCAGCCGGACATTCCCGCGGGATCGGAACCCGCCTGACGTCCAGGCAGAGTTCGCGACACGGCCGAGCGATGCCGTCTTTCTCTAACGCTCCGGTGCGCCCGCTCCGGCGCCGTTGGCGAAGGCGTCGCCGCTGCCCGCACCGAAGAGCTTGCGCAGGAAGCCGGGGGCGACCGCCGAGAGCGGGTTCACGTTCACCGTCGGCTTGGCGATCGGGCCCGAGACGTTGAAGTTGACCGCGAACAGGCCCTCGTTGCTGCCGCCCGCGAGCAGCGGGCCGACCAGCGGCAGGTGGGCCACCACGTTGTTGAGGCCGTAGAGCGGCACGAAGGTGCCGTCGATCTGCGTGCGCTCCTTGGCGGTGTCGAGCCAGCCGCCCGCGGTGAAGCCCATCGCCGCGTTCGAGATCGCCGCGTCCGAGAAGCTGACCCGCGAGCCGCTGCGGACGAAGTTCGCCCGCATCTTGTCGAAGCCGACATCGTTGGCATTCGCCGCCGCGCGCCGTCCGTCCGCGGGGGGCGGCGCCTGGGCGACGATGCTCGAGAGCGCGGGCTCGTTGCGCAGGGCGAAGTCCTTGATCTGGACGACGCCGGCTTGGGGACCGTCATTGAGGTAGACGTTGAGTGCGAGGCGCCCGCCATTCATCCGCTTGTAGATGTCGAGGAAGCGCAGGGTCGCGCCGGAATCGGCGGATTCGAGGCTGAGCAGCGGCTGCCCGCGCTCGCCCTTCACCACCGTGGCGTTGAGGGGCGCGCCGCCGAAACGGCCCTTGAACTGGGCGGTGCGCACGTCCCCGCCCTTGAGGTTCGCCCTCAAGGTCACGTTGGTGAGCGACTCGCCGTTGAAGCCCGACAGGATGTTGGCGGCGAGTTCGGCGTCGATCTCCTTGCCCGAGTCGCGCCCGCCCTTCTCGTCCGGACCCGTCATGCTCTTGAGGAAGGGGCGCGCATCGACGACCGCGCCCTTCACGGCGACCTTGTAGGCCGAGCCCGCCCGGTCGAGGCTGACGCGCATGTCGTCGCCCGGCGAGAGCTTGAGGCTGGTGAGGTCCGCCCGCTCCAGGGTTCCCTCCGCCGAGATCGTGGCGCTGCCCCGGGCGAGCGCGGGCGCCGCGTCGAGGGCGATGTCGCGCAATTCCATCCCACCGCCCGCGCTCTCCACCAGGGTGAAGCCGAGCCGCCCGGCCTTGCCCACAGGCTTGCTCCAGCCCGGAAGCAATCCGTTGATCGAGGCCCGGGTCAGGTCCGCCTCGATCCGGGCGGGCGGCTTGCCCGCCGAGGCGGGGCGGCCGCCCACCGGCATCACCACGCGGGCGGGGATGACGCCGCCGAGTTGCGGCGCCGTGGGCAGGCCGCGCTTGGCCCGGAAAGCGTCGTCGAGGGAGAGCGTCACAACGGCCTCGCCGGGGCTGCCGGGCTTGGGCTGGCGCAGATCGATGGCGACGGGCGCGCCGAGCAGCCGGCCGTCGCCCTTCAGGGCAAAGCCGCTGCGGTCGAACGAGACGGAGAAGCGGCCGGCCTCGAAACGGTCCTTGCCGACCGCCTTCTCCATCGAGAGGTCGGTGAGCGTGCCGGTGAGCGTCACCGGCATCTCGGCGAGTTCGGGAACGTGCTTGAGGTCGATCGGCAGGTCGATGCGCAGGTCGGCCCGGCCCTTGATCGTGGAGGGGTCGATATCGGCGCCGGTCAGCCCCCGGAACATCGGGGTTTCGAGGAGCGCGGCCAGCGAATCCGCGCTGCCGCCGAGGCGCAGGCCGACCTGAGCGACGACCTTGTGCGGCTCGGGATCGCGGATCACGAAGGAACCGTCCGAGAGCGAGAGCACGCGGCTGTCGGAGAGGCGGATCTCGGCGGTGGCGTTCTGGATCGTGGTGCTGCGCCCGGTGATCGTCCCGGAGACCCGGCCGCCGCTGAGCGGAGGTGCGTCCTGAGAGATGGTCAGCCCCGCCTCGGAGATCGCGAAGGTGACGCGGAGCGCGTTGTCCGGCATCGGGTCGCCGCGGGTCGCGGCGGCGAGTTCCGGCCCGCTCATGTCGATCTGGATGTCGGCTTGATCGAGCCGGCCGCCGCGCAACTCGTCCACGAGGTAGTTGCGCACCGCCGGGGCGATGTTCTCCGGCCAGAGCCGCAGGGCCTTGCGCCCGTCGGTGCCGCTGGCGCCGATGCGCAGGGTCAGCCCCGCATCGTCGGCCCGGGTTCCGACCGTGCCGCTCAGGCGGCCGTTCAGATTGTCCCCTGTGATGGCGAGCGACTCGATGTTGACCCCGCCGTTGCGCCCGGTCACGCGCCCCGTGACCGAGCCGACGCGGAAGGACGGGTCGGAGCGGGCGGCGCCGCGCAGCAGCAGGTCGTTGCCGGCGAGGTCCAGGGTCCAGGCCTCCGGCGCGCCGGAATGGCCGATGGCGAAGGCGCCGGTCAGGTGGGCCTCGTTGCCGCCGCCCTTGTAGTCGATCGCCGAGATGTCGAGGGAGCGCTGCGCCTCGTCCCAGCGGGCCTGGGCGCGCAGCTGTTCGATGACGACGGGGTTGAAGTCCTTCTCGTCGATGAGGAACAGGCCCTCGCCGGTTTTCACCTCCGCCTGCATCGTCTCGATGCGGCCGCCCACCAGGGCCACATCCGCCTTGGCCGAGATCTTCAGGTCGGACTCCACCGGCATCTTCGAATGGCCGGACAGGAGCAGGAGGTCGGTGACCGGCAGGTCGTCCAGGGTGATGACGCCCGCGCGCCGGCCCTCCCCCGCCTCGTGGACACGCCCGCCGAAGCGCCACTCGCCGTGGGGGCCGTCGATGCGCAGCTCGAACACCCGCGCGCCGTCGCTGGCGCCGCGGTGGAACAAGCCGTTCACCCGCTCGAAGGTCGCCTGATGGTTGGCGTCGTCGATCAGGGTCAGCCGACCGTTGGTGATGCGCGCCCGGTCGAGGGCGCCGATGACGCCCGCCGGGTCGAGCACCACGCCGAAGATCGAGGCGACCGCGGCCGAGACCGGCGAGACGGTGCCGCGGGCGGCATCCACGCTGGGCAGCGTGTGGGGCTTGGCCGCGTCGGCCTGATTGGGCGAGGAGGCCGCGAAGGCGATGGAGCCGTCGTCGTGGACGAGGGCGGTCATCTGGATGTCGCGGAACTCGATGGAGCGGGGCTGTACCGCCAGTTGCAGCAGGCTCCAGGTGTCGAGGCTCACCACCGCCAGGGGCGCGCGCACCACCAGGGCACCGTCGGGATTGTAGATGTCGAGCCCGTCGACCCGCAGGGCGAGAGAGTTTTCCGCGTCGAGTTCGAGGGCGCTGTCGCGCAACGCCACCCGCCAGCCCGGACCGAAGCGGCCGGCGACCGCCTCGGCCACCTGCTGCGTCAGGCCGTCGATGCGCATCGGCCCCTGCGACAGGCGCCACAGGGCGAGCCCGCCGCCCAGCCCGACCAGGAGGACCAGGGCGAGCGCAGTGAACAGGCAGGCACGGCGGCGGCGCCCACGGGGCGGCTTGCAGGCCGCCTTGCGGGGCGGCCCGATCTCGACCGCCTCCTGGAGCAGGGTCCTGGCCGTTTCCTGATCCATCACTCGTTCGCTGCTGCACCCGTAGGTTCGGGCGGAGGTCGGTTCGCCCCGGGGCGTCTTTCCTCAGGATATCGCCCTCTCCGGCATGGCGTGTCCGGAGCGATGCGTGCATGGGGTAAGGCACACCATCAATCGGCCGAAAGGAAGGCGAGATGCCCCTCGAACCCGGCGATGCCGCACCTCTGTTCTCGTTACCCGGAGCGGGCGGGGAGACCATCGCCCTGGAGGCCCTGCGCGGTCACAAGATCGTGCTCTACTTCTACCCCAAGGACGATACGAGCGGTTGCACCCTGGAGGCGCAGACCTTCAACGGCCTGTCCGATGCCTTCGCGGCGGCCGACACCCGGGTGATCGGCGTCTCGCCGGACTCGGTGAAGAGCCACGACAAGTTCCGGACGAAGTACGGGCTCGGCTTCCCGCTCGCCTCCGACGAGGCCAGGACCATGTTGGAGGCCTACGGCGTCTGGGTCGAGAAGAGCATGTACGGCCGCAAGTACATGGGCGTGGAGCGCACCACGCTGCTGATCGACCGTGAGGGCCGCATCGCCCGGGTCTGGGCCAAGGTGAAGGTGCCGGGCCATGCCGAGGAGGTGCTGGAGGCTGCCCGCAGCCTGCCCTGAGCCGCCTCATGGGAGCCGGCGGGACCGTCTCCGGGCCGAAATCCTGATAGAATGCTGATGGAGGCGGGCCCGCCTCCCGCTCGAACCCTTACGCGATCCGGCCGAGCTTGAGCGCGCGGTCCGAGCCGGATCGCGCGAACCCCCGATCCGCAATGCCTCCGACCCTCTCGCTCGCCGCCATCCCTGCCGAGACCTCCGCCGCGGACCTGGCCCGGTTCGTCGTCGGCCAGGACCCGGAGGGCCGCTGGGTCGCCATCGAGATCCACGGGCGCGCCGGAGGGCTGTTCCGGAGCCGGAAGGATGCGGTCGACTTCGCCGCGGACGAGACCGGCCACCGGCCCGACGCCGTACTTATATCCGGGGAGCGCGTCGAACTGCGCCTGTGAGACGGCGTCCGCTTGATTGCCTCGGATCCCGCCTCGCAAGGACGGCGAGCGATCCGAGGGCGCCCAGCCGGCGTCGTCTGCACCGGTCGGTCGGCCCGATCCCGAGTTGCCGAGGATCATCGCACCGGCCGGCGATATGCGCGAGAGGACATCAGAGGCTCGTTCCGGATCCAGGCGGTGCTTCGCCGATCGCGGGCGGCCCGGGGTTCGGCTCGTCGTCGGGCGCGCGCAGCCGGTAGCCGACGCCGGTCTCGGTCAGCAGGATGCGGGGCCGCTCGGGGTCGGCCTCCAGCTTCTGCCGAAGCTGGCGCATGTAGACGCGCAGATATTGCGGGTCCGAGGAAACCGAGACCGACCGCATCAGCTGGGCATGGGTCAGCACCTTGCCGGCATGGAGCACGAGAACCCGCAGGAAGTCGTACTCGCGCGGCGTGAGCTTCACCTCGGCGCCGTCGACCCGCACGATGCGCCGCACGAGATCGACCGACAGGCCGTCGACGTAAAAAACCGGGCGCTCGCCCTTCGCGGCGAGCTGGTGGCGCAGGGCCGTGCGCAGCCGGGCCAGCAGCTCGGCCATGCCGAAGGGCTTGGTGACGTAGTCGTCGGCGCCGAGATCGAGCGCTTCGACCTTGCCGCCCTCGTCGTCGCGGCTCGACAGGACCACCACGGGCAGGTCGGGATGGCTCGCCCGGATCGCGCGCAGCAGGTCGTGGCCGCGCATGTCGGGCAGGCCGAGGTCGAGGATGATCAGATCGATCCGGTGTCGCCCGAGGATTTCGCGTGCGGCGGCGGCGTTTGCCGCCTCCAGGATGGCGTAGCCCTGGGTGGCGAGCCCCATCCGCAGCAATCTGCGGATCGGCGGCTCGTCGTCGATGACGAGGATGATCGGGCTCATGCGGCGATGTCCTTCGCGGAGCCGGCCGGCACCGGCAGCGTCACGGTCAAGCAGGCGCCCGCGCGGTCCGGCCGGTTGGCCGCGGTGACGCGGCCGCCCATCGCCTCGACGAAGCCGCGCGCGATGGCCAGCCCGAGCCCCGTCCCGGCGCGGACCCGGTCGCTCTTGCGCACCCGGTAGAACTTGTCGAACACGCGCTCGGCTTCCGCCTCGGGCAGGCCGTCGCCCTCGTCGAGGATCTCGATGCGCACGCTGCCGCCCTCCCGGCGGGCGCGCACCGTGACCGTCGTGCCCTCGGGCGCGTATTTGGCGGCGTTGTCGAGCAGGTTGACGAGCACCTGTTCGAACAGGATCGGATCGAGCCGGAGCGTCGGCAGGTCGGGCGCGAGGGCGACGGCGATCCTATGCCCGGAGAGCACCTTCTCCAGGCGCCGCAGCGCCGTGTCGACACCCTCGGTGACGTCCTGGGCCACGAGGTTCGGCGCCACCGCCCCGGCCTCCAGGCGGGTCATGTCGAGCAGGTTCGCGATGAAGCGGTTCAGCCGCTCCGATTCCTCGATGATCGTCGCCAGCAGATCCGCCTTGGCCTCGGGCGGAAGCGCCGCGTCGAGGTCGCGCAGGGTGCTGGCCGCGCCGAGCACGGAGGCGAGCGGCGTCCTCAGATCGTGGCTGATCGAGGTGAGGAGGGCTCGGGCCAGGCGGTCGGTCTCGGCGGCGCGCTCGGCCCGGTCGAGATCCTCCACGAGCCGCACACGCTCGATGGCGAGCGCGCCCATATCGGCGAGCGCATCGAGGAGGCGCCGCCCTTCCGGCGTCAGGATCGGCCCGGTCCCGTCCGCGTCGAGGCCGATCACACCGATCGTGCCCCGGCCCGTGCGCAGGGGCAGGAACAGGCGCCGGGCGCCCGGCAGCGTGTCGGCGCCGCGCCCGGCCGGGCGCTCGTTGTCGAAGGCCCATTGGGCGGCGGCGCGGTCGGCCTCGTCCAGCCTGTCCTCCGGCGGGTAGCCGGCCCGGACGGTGACGGTCTCGCCCTCGGGCAGCAGCAGCACGACCCGGACCTTCAGCATGGCCGCGACCTGCGCCGAGGTGGCCCAGAGCACGTCGTCGAGGGTGCCGCAGCCCGAGAGCTTGCGGGAGAAGCCGTAGAGCCGCTCGGTCGCCCGCGCCCGGCTCTGGCTGACCATCGCGGACCGGCGCACGCGTGCGGCGAGGTTCGAGACCAGAACCGCCACCACGGTGAAGAGCAGGAAGGCCGCGACGTTGGTGGGGTCGGCGATGGTCAGGGTGTAGACCGGCGGAAGGAAGAAGAAGTTGTAGGCGAGCGAGGCCATCACCACCGCCGCCAGCGACGGGCCGAGGCCCAGGCGCACCGCCACCGCCACCACCGCCGTCAGCAGGATCAGGTCGGCGTTCTCGACGCCCGTATAGGGCTGCAGCAGCAGGGCGAGCCCGAGCCCGAGCGCGGTGGCGAAGAGGGCGGTCGCGTAGGCGCCAAGATCGGGCGCGGCGGAGGGTGGACGCGTCGCGACCGCGCGCCGCGAGGGGGACTCGGCGGGCGCCGCCTCGCCGGGCACCACGTGGATGCTGATGTTGCCGGAGCCCCGCACGAGGTCGTGCACCACCGAGCCGTTCAGAAGCTCGAAGGCCCAGGAGCGCGTCGCCTTGCCGACCACGATGTGGTTCACGTTGGCGGTGCGGGCATAGGCGAGGATGTCGTCGGCGATCCGCCGCCCGCCCGGCATCGTCACGGCATCGCCCCCGAGCCGGTCGGCGAGCCGCAACGCCTCGGCGATGCGGTCGCGCGCCCCCTCGCTCAGGGAGGCGGAGCGGGCGCCCTCGACGAAGAGCGCCGTCCAGGGGGCATGCAGGCGGTCGGCGAGCCGCTTGGCGTGGCGCACCAGGCCGGCCGAGCGGGGATCCTCGCTGACGCAGACCAGGACCCGCTCGCCCGCCGCCCAGGGGCCGGGAATGGCATTGGCCCGCATGTGGCTCAGGAGCTCGTCGTCGACCCGGTCGGCGGTGCGGCGGAGCGCGAGCTCGCGAAGTGCCGTGAGGTTTCCGCGGGAAAAATAGTGCCGCAAAGCCCGCTCGGCATGGGTCGGGACGTAGACCTTGCCCGCCTTCAGCCGCTCGATCAGGTCGTCGGGGTTGAGGTCCACCACCTCGATGTCGTCGGCCCGGTCGAGGATGCCGTCCGGCACGGTCTCGCGGACGCGGATGCGGGTGATGGAGGCCACCACGTCGTTGAGGCTCTCGACATGCTGGATGTTGAGCGTGGTCAGCACGTCGATGCCGGCGTCGAGCAGTTCTTCGACGTCTTGATAGCGCTTGGGATGGCGCGAGCCGGGCGCGTTGGTGTGGGCGAGTTCGTCGACGAGGGCGAGCTGCGGCCGGCGGGCGAGCAGCGCGTCGAGATCCATCTCCTCCAGCGCCGTACCGCGGTAGGGCACGGCGCGGCGGGGGATCACCTCGAAGCCGTCGAGCAGCGCCTCGGTCTCGGCGCGGCCATGGGTCTCCACGATCCCGACCACCACGTCGGCGCCGGCCCTCAGCCTGGACCGGCCGACGGTCAGCATCTCGTAGGTCTTGCCGACGCCCGGGGCCGCCCCGAGAAAGACCTTGAGCCGGCCGCGCGTCCGCTCCTCCCGGCGCGCCGCTTCGAGCAGGGCGTCGGGCGAGGGGCGGTTCGGATCGCGGCCGGTCTCGGGCATATCTTGAGAGTCTCAGCGCGACGTCAGCTCGTCCAGCGCGAGGTTGAGCGCCAGGACGTTCACGCGCGGCTCGCCGAGGAGGCCGAGGGTGCGCCCCCGAACCTGGCCGGCGACGAGGTCGCGCAGCCTGTCCTCCGGGATGTTGCGGGCCTTGGCAACGCGCGGCAGCTGAAACAGGGCGGCCTCGGGCGAGATGTCGGGATCGAGGCCCGAGCCGCTGGCCGTGACGAGATCGACCGGCACCGGCCGGCCCGGGTTCTCCGCCCGAAGCGCGCCGAGATCGCCCCGCACCCGCTCTGCCAGAGCCGCGCTCGTGGGCCCGAGGTTCGAGCCCATGGAGTTCCCCGCGTTGTAGGGCGCCGGAACGGTCTTGGCGGGATCGGCCGGGTCCGGTGCCGTCGTCGCCGAGGGCCGGCCGTGGAAGTAGCCGGCGCTCGCGAAGTTCTGGCCGATCAACTCGGAGCCGACGACGCGGCCGCCGCGCTCGACCAGGCTGCCGGCGGCCTTTGCGGGGAAGATGGTTCCGGCGAGACCGGTCACGGCGAGGGGATAGGCAAGGCCCGTGACCGCCGTCTGGGCGACCAGCAGGACGAGGGCGGGACGCAGCGGGTTCGACATGGGGTTCTCCGGGGCCCGGAACTTCAGGCGAGGTGTAGGGCGGTGACGGCGAGGTCGATGAGCTTGATGCCGATGAAGGGCACCGCGACGCCGCCGAGGCCGTAGACGAGGAGATTGCGGCGCAGGAGCGAGGCCGCGCCGACCGCGTGGTAAGTGACGCCCCGCAGAGCCAGCGGGATCAGCGCGACGATGATGAGGGCGTTGAAGATGATCGCCGAGAGGATCGCGCTCTGCGGTGAAGCGAGCCCCATGACGTTGAGCGCCTGAAGCTGCGGGTAGAGCGTCAGGAACATGGCCGGAAGGATCGCGAAATACTTCGCCACGTCGTTGGCGATGGAGAAGGTGGTGAGCGCCCCGCGCGTCATCAGCAATTGCTTGCCGATGCCGACGATCTCGATGAGCTTGGTCGGGTCGGAATCGAGATCGACCATGTTGCCGGCCTCCCGCGCCGCCACCGTGCCGGTGTTCATGGCCACGCCGACATCGGCCTGGGCGAGTGCGGGCGCGTCGTTGGTGCCGTCGCCGCACATCGCCACCAGCTTTCCGTCGGCCTGCTCGCGCCGGATCAGCGCCAGCTTGTCCTCGGGCGTCGCCTGGGCGAGGAAGTCGTCGACACCGGCCTCCGCCGCGATGGCGGCCGCGGTGACGGGATTGTCGCCGGTGATCATCACCGTGCGGATGCCCATCCGGCGCAGTTCCGCGAAGCGCTCGCGAATGCCGCCCTTCACGATGTCCTTGAGCGCGACGACGCCGAGCAGCCGTCCGTCGCGCGCGACCGCGAGCGGCGTGCCGCCCGCCCTGGCGATCGCCTCGGCGAGGGCGCGCACCTCGGCGACGGCCTCGGTCTCCGGCCGGACGGCCAGGGCGAGATCCGCCTCGCCGCGCACCGGCACAGGGCCGGAGACGGCGGCGATGACGGCCTCGACCGCGCCCTTGCGGATCGAGGCGCCGTCGATATCGATCCCGCTCATGCGCGTCTGGGCGGTGAAGGGGACGAAGGTGGCACCCAGGTCCGCCATGTCACGTGCCCGGATGCCGTAGGCTTCCTTGGCGAGCACGACGATCGAGCGCCCCTCCGGCGTCTCGTCGGCGAGCGAGGCGAGTTGCGCCGCATCCGCCAGTTCCTGCTCGGAGACGCCGCGCACGGCGCAAAACTCCGTCGCTTGGCGATTGCCCAGGGTGATGGTGCCGGTCTTGTCGAGGAGCAGCGTGTCGACATCGCCCGCCGCCTCGACGGCGCGGCCGGACATGGCCAGCACATTGAAGCGCACCAGCCGGTCCATGCCGGCGATGCCGATGGCCGAGAGCAGTGCGCCGATCGTGGTCGGGATCAGCGTCACGAACAGCGCGACCAGCACGATCACGGGGATGGCGCCGCCGGCATAGCTCGCGAAGCTCGGGATGCTCGCCACCGCGATGACGAAGACGAGGGTGAGCCCGGCGAGCAGGATGTTGAGAGCGATCTCGTTGGGCGTCTTCTGGCGCGCGGCGCCCTCGACCAGGGCGATCATGCGATCGACGAAGGTCGAGCCGGCGGCGGCGGTGATGCGCACCTTGATCGCGTCGGAGAGCACCTGCGTGCCCCCGGTCACCGCCGAGCGGTCGCCGCCGGATTCGCGGATCACGGGCGCGGACTCGCCGGTGATGGCGGCCTCGTTCACGGAGGCGACGCCCTCGATGACCTCGCCGTCGGAGGGGATGAGATCGCCGGCTTCCACCAGGACGACGTCGCCGACCTTGAGGGCGGTGCCGGCCACCGTCTCGTAGTCCCGCCCGCGCCCGGTGAGTCGCTTGGCCGTCATCTCGGTGCGGGTGCGCCGGAGCGAGTCGGCCTGGGCCTTGCCACGCCCCTCGGCCAAGGCCTCGGCGAAGTTGGCGAACAGCAGGGTGAACCAGAGCCAGAGCACGATCTGGCCGGAGAAGAACAGGTCGGCCCCACCCGTGGCGAGATCGCGGAGGAACAGCACGGTGGTCAGGGCGGCCACGACTTCGACCACGAACATGACCGGGTTTCGGATCATGGCGCGCGGGTCGAGCTTCCTGACGGAGCCGAGGAGCGCCGGGCCGACCAGGGCTACGGCGAACAGGGACGAGGTCTTGCGGGACATGGATGGTGGTGTCCGGGAAGGAGCGAGGGGGCTCGGCAGCGGGCCGGGCCGTGTCGGTTCAGGATGCGGTCGTCTCGGACGCCAGGGCGAAGGCCGCCATCAGGGCGAGGCCGCCGAGGAGGGCGACGCCGAGGAGCGCCAGGACGAGGTCGGAGGTGCGCAGGGGGTTCAGCCCGCCGCCGTGGGCGCGATGGAGCGGCGGCCGCTGCCGCGGCAGTCCGCGGCGCGGAAGGCGCCGGGACGGAAGGGGGTGCGCCATCTCAGCCGCCCGCCGGGAAGGTCTGGCCGGCCTCGCCCGCGAGGTGCTCGACGATCGGCCCGAGGGCCAGGGAGGGGAAGAAGGTGAGGCCGCCGATGATCAGCACCACGCCGACGAGGAGGCCGACGAACAGGCCGCCATGGGTCGGCAGCGTGCCGGCGGAGGCCGGGACCGTCTTCTTGGCCGCCAGCGAGCCCGCGATGGCCAGGACCGGGATCTTCACGAAGAAGCGCCCGAGCAGCATCGCGACCGCCAGGGTCGCGTTGTAGAAGGGCGTGTTGGCCGTGAGCCCGCCGAAGGCCGAGCCGTTGTTGGCCGCCGCGGAGGTGTAGGCGTAGAGGATCTCCGAGAAGCCGTGCGGGCCGGCATTGGCGGGCCCCGCGAGCCCGGCGGGCAGCACGGTCGCGAGCGCCGTGAAGCCGAGCATCGCCAGCGGCAGGCAGAGGATGCCGAGCATCGCCATCTTCACCTCCCGGGCCTCGATCTTCTTGCCGAGATATTCGGGAGTGCGGCCGACCATCAGGCCGGCGACGAAGATCGCCACGATCACGAAGACGAGCATGCCGTAGAGCCCGGCACCGACGCCGCCGACGATGACCTCGCCGAGCTGCATGTTGAGCAGGGGCACGAGGCCGCCGAGCGCCGTGAACGAGTCGTGCATGGCGTTGACCGCGCCGCAGGAGGCGGCGGTGGTGATGGTGGCGAAGAGCGCGGAGGCCGCGATGCCGAAGCGGACCTCCTTGCCCTCCATGTTTCCGCCGCTCAGGCCGAGATGGGCGAGGACGCCATTGGGGTTCGCCTCGGCCCAGTAGGTGACGAGGACGCCGGCCAGGAACAGCACGCCCATCGCCGAGAGGATCGCCCAGCCCTGACGCTCATCCCCGACCATGCGGCCGAACACGTTGGTCATCGCCGCCCCGATCGCGAAGATCGCCACCATCTGCAGGAGGTTCGAGAGCGCCGTCGGGTTCTCGAAGGGATGCGCCGCGTTGGCGTTGAAGAAGCCGCCGCCGTTGGTGCCGAGCATCTTGATCGCGACCTGGCTCGCCACCGGCCCGACCGCGATGGTCTGCCTGATGCCCTCCAGGGTCGTGGCCTCGACGGACGGCCCGAGCGTCTGCGGCATCCCCTGCGAGACCAGCACCAGCGCGAGCAGGAGGCAGAGCGGAAGCAGGACGTAGAGGGTAGCGCGGGTCAGATCGACCCAGAACGAGCCGAGCGTCTTCGTCGAGGCGCGGCCGAACCCGCGGATCAGCGCCACGGCGACCGCCATGCCCGACGCTGCCGAGACGAAGTTCTGGACCGTGAGCCCGAGCATCTGGCTCAAGTACGAGAGTGTGGTCTCGCCGCCGTAGGACTGCCAGTTCGTGTTGGTGACGAAGCTCGCCGCGGTGTTGAAGGCGAGGTCGGGCGCCACCGCGGCCTGCCCGGCCGGGTTCAGCGGCAGCCCCGCCTGCAGGCGCAGGAGCGCGTAGAGCAGCACGAAGCCGAGTCCGTTGAACACGACCATCGCGCCGGCGTAGCCGAGCCAGCTCTGTTCCTGACGCGCGTCGATGCCGGAGAGACGGTAGAGGCCGCGCTCGAACGGGGCGACCACGGGCGAGAGCAGGGTGCGCTCGCCGTTGAAGACACGGGTCATGTAGCCGCCGAGCGGCTTGACGAGCGCCAGCACGACCGCGCCGTACAGCGCGATCTGCATCCAGCCTTGGAGTGTCATGGGGGAAGTCCGTGCTCGGCCGCTCAGAACCGCTCGGGGCGGACGAGGGCGTAGGTGAGGTAGACGAGGAGCCCGGCCGCCACGCAGGCGCCGAGGGCGAGGTCGAGAGTCATGGGGGCTTCCTTCAGAGGCGCTCGCAGAGCGCGGCGTAGCCCGCGGCGAGCGCGAAGAAGGCGAGGCCCGCGGCGATGAAGACGATGTCGAGCATGGGGCGTCCCTGTCCGATCGGCCGCCCGATCCCGGGAGTACCGGGGCCCGAGCGGCCGCCCCGGAATCTGGCCTGGAACCGCGTTAGGGTTCGAGAGGGGGCAAACGGCGATCGCGTGAGGATCGCATTAGGATCGGCCGGAGCCCGGCGCCGTCGATCCGACCGCGCGCGCCTCCGGACGCCAGGCCGATTGCAACTGCCGGCAGGCGCCGGGAACATCGATCAGCGCCGCGCTGGGACAGGTGCCGCGCCACCGGGCCCGGTCGACCCGTATGACGCCCGTGTCTTCGACCGCGAAGCCGCTGAACGGCACGCCGCAGGCGCGGCAGCGACCGGCGAGGCGCTGGAGCGCGGTCGACGGACACGGCGCAGTCGGATGTTCGCTCGGACCGGGCAGGAAGCCCGCGCTCAGGAGGCGGACAGGAGGTCGAGGAGGTTCAGGGCGAGCAGGGCCAGGGAGAGGACGGACCAGGAGTCCAGGCCCAGGATCATCAGTCTGAAGGCGTGGTCGGTCCTGAACTCGGCGGCGATGTGCCGGAAGACAGTCATTGCGATGCTCCATCCGGACGGGTGCCCGGTGGTGCGAGACGTCTTACTTTGCCCGTGAGGAACCCAGACGGAGGCAAAGGCTCCGGCATAGGGATTTCATAAGGAGCGGCGCGGGCCCCGGGTCCGCATCAAGCTTCCTTAACCTTAATCGGCTGTGATCGTGCCCGTCATCGAACGTCCGACGTGCCCATGCCATCGACTGCCCGGGCCGGCCGCAGCGCCGCCCTCCCCATCTCCGAGCGCCGCCTTGCCCTCACGCTCGGCATCGGATGCGCCCTCGCCATCCTCTGGGTGCTGGCAGCGAGCTACTACCTCGTCTTCCACGACGAGGCGCTGGCCCGCTTCGTCTCCCGTCAGAGCGCGATGCAATACGCCTACGAGGAGCGGCTCGGCGCCCTCCAGCGTGCCCTCGATCGCGCGGCCGCCGAGCGCCAGACGGCCCGCGGCGGCGTCGAGAGCCGTCTCGCGGCTCTGGCCGAGCGGCAGGACCTGATCGAGAAGCGCCAGGGTCTGCTTTCCGGTCTCGGCGGTGCGGCGGCCCAGATCGACGTGCCGCCGGCTCCCGCCCCGGTTTCCGAGGCGCCGCGGGTGCAAAAGCCGTTCCCGACTCCGGAGTTGCGGTTCGGCGGCGACGATCGCGCCGAAGCCGATCCGGGCCCCGGCGCCCGCGTGGCCCGGCTGGAAACCGCCCTCGACCGGATCGGCGAGGCCCAGTCCCGCGCGCTGGCCGGCGTCGCCCGCCAAGCCGAGCGCAGCGCCGAGCGGTTTCGCGACCTGATCGCCCGCACCGGCCTGTCGCCCGCCCGCTTCGACGCGCCGAAGGAGGGCGTCGGCGGTCCCCTGGTGCCGCTCGCCGGCGACGCCTTCGAGCGGGCGTTGACCGAGGCCCGCCGCCAGATCGAGGAAGAGACGCATCTGCGCCGGGTCGCCGCCGCCCTCCCCTTCCGCCAGCCCCTGCCCGGCGAGATCACCTTCAGCAGCGGCTTCGGCGCCCGGCTCGATCCCTTCACCCGCGGCTATGCCCTCCATACGGGCCTCGACATGCGCGCGGCGACCGGCGCCCCGGTCCACGCCACGGCGGCCGGGCGGGTGACCGCCGCCGAATATGCCGGCGGCTACGGCAACATGGTCGAGGTCGATCACGGCCGCGGCCTCGTCACCCGCTACGCGCATCTCTCCGCGGCCGCGGTCTCCGTCGGCCAGCGGGTCGAGGCGGGCAGCGTGATCGGATTGGCCGGTTCGACGGGGCGCTCCACCGGGAGCCACCTGCACTACGAGACCCGCATCGACGGCGAGCCGGTCGATCCGCAGCGGTTTCTGCGCGCAGGCGCGCAGCTCGTCTTCGCCGATTGAGGGAGGCCCTCGCCCCGGAGCGCCGGGGAGAGGGTGTCTCGCTCAGTCGATGTCGGCCACTTCCTCGCTGCCGCCATAGACCCGCTGCGCCAGCGAGGCTTCCATGAACGGGTCGAGGTCGCCGTCCAGAACCTCGTCCGGATCGGTGGACTGGGTGCCCGTGCGCAGATCCTTTACGAGCTGGTACGGCTGAAGCACGTAGCTTCGGATCTGGTGGCCCCAGCCGATCTCGGTCTTCGAGGCGGCCTCGGCGTTGGCCTTCTCCTCGCGCTTCTTCAGCTCGGCCTCGTAGAGGCGGGCGCGCAGCATGTTCCAGGCGGTGGCCCGGTTCTTGTGCTGCGAGCGCTCCTGCTGGCACGCCACAACGATGCCGGTCGGGTTGTGCGTGATGCGCACCGCCGAATCGGTCGTGTTGACGTGCTGGCCGCCCGCGCCCGATGACCGGTAGGTGTCGATGCGGCAGTCCGATTCCTTGATCTCGATCTCGATCCGGTCGTCGACGACCGGATAGACCCATACGCTCGCGAAGCTGGTGTGCCGTCGGGCGTTGGAATCGTAGGGCGAAATCCGCACCAGCCGGTGCACGCCGGATTCGGTCTTGAGCCAGCCATAGGCGTTGTGGCCCTTGATCAGGAGCGTGGCGCCCTTGATCCCGGCCTCTTCGCCGTCGGTCATCTCGACGATCTCGACCTTGAACTTCCGGCGCTCGGCCCAGCGGGCATACATGCGCTGGAGCATGTTGGCCCAGTCCTGGCTCTCGGTGCCGCCCGCGCCCGCATGGACTTCGAGATAGGTGTCGAAGCCGTCGGCCTCGCCCGAGAGCAGGGTCTCGACCTGCCGGCTCGCGGCCTCCTTCTCGACCGCCTTGATCGCGGCCTCGCCCTCGTTGATGGAGGCTTGGTCACCCTCCATCTCGCCGAGTTCGATCAGCGTCGCGCCATCCTCGAGCTCGCGTTCGAGCTTCTTGATCGCGGTGACGGCCTCGTCGAGCTCCTGGCGCTCGCGCATGACCTTCTGTGCGGCCTCTGGATCGTTCCAGAGGTCGGGATTCTCGGAAGCCGCATTCAGCTCCGCGAGACGTTTATCGACGGTGTCCCAGTCAAAGATGCCTCCTCAGCAGCCCTATAGACTGCTTGGCGGCATCCGAGGCCTGTTCGATCTCGGCGCGCATCTGGTGTGAAACTCGTATGTCGGTGTGGCCCGGGGTGATACCGGGCGCCTCCCGCCCTGTAAACCGCCGCACCACGATGCTCAGCCTCCGATCCCGCCGTCTCCGCCTCTTCGCCGCGGTCCTCGCCGTGATCGCGGCGGGCCTCGGCGTGCGCTATCTGCCGCTCGGCATGCCGAAAGAGGTCGTGAAGTATGCGGGCTCCGTCCTGTGGGGCGCGATGGTCTACGGACTCGTCGCGTTCGTACGGCCCGCCGCCCCGGTCGCGCGGCTAGCGGCGATCGCTCTGATCGTCGCCGTGTTGGTCGAGCTGTTCCGCCTCGTCCACACGCCGGGGCTCGATGCCTTCCGCTTGACGCTGGCGGGGCAATTGTTGCTCGGCCGCGTCTTCTCACCGTGGAACGTCGCGGCCTACGCCGCCGGTATCGGGCTGGCGGCGGCGCTTGATCGGAGCACACGGCGACTCCACGGGCGGCGGAACGTTGCCGATGCGCTGGCGATGCCGGGCGTCGCGGAGATCGATTTCGAGCCGCCTCGCGCGAAGATCGCTCGCCGTCCGGCTGATTTTTCGTGATGTGAGGTGGCCGGCGACGAGCCGACCGGCGTGGTTCAGCCTCCCGACAGGGCCCGCACCACCGCCCGGTTCGGCGCGATCAGGGCGGCGAGAACGCCGAGGATGCCAGCCAACGCCCGCATCCTCCGCATCGGCCCCGCCCCTGCTCAGGCTGCCGCGGCCTTGCGGCTCGCCAGGAAGGCCTCGTGCTCGGCCACCAGCGCGCCGCTCAGTGCCTTCTCGATCAGCGCCCGGGTGCCCGCCACGCCGTAGAGCGCGATGAACGAGCCGAAGCGCGGTCCCTGCGCCTCGCCGAACAGCACGTTGTAGATCGAGGCGAACCACGTCTTGGAGACGCCGGGCCGTCCGTCAGGGCTCTTGGCCTTGCCCGACAGGTCGGGGAAGTGGCGCCGTCCGACCTCGTAGACGATGGCCTGCAACGCTTCCGGATCGGTCGATCTCTCGTGCTCCTCGAGCGTCCCCGCGAGGTCGCGCAGAGCGGCGGCCTCCTCTTCGGTGGGGGCACGGTACTGCTTCTGCGGCCGCACGAAGTCCCGGTAATAGGCGAGCGCGCGCGTCACGAGACCGGCGAGCCGCGGATGCGTCTCGGGTCCGACATTCGGGGCATAGCGGCGAATGAAGCCCCACAGCACCGCCTCGTCCTCGGCATTGGCCACTGCCACGAGGTTCAGGAGCATGCCGAAGGAGAGCGTGGTGCCGGCCTCATCGATGGTCTCGATGGCCGGCGGGGCGCCTGCGTGCAGGTGCCAGACCGGATTGCCGAGCCGATGCTTGGCCTCCTGGCCGGCGAAACGGCCCAAGAAGTTGTCGTACTCGTCGACGTGGCGCGGAATCACGTCGAAGAACAGGCGCTTGGCCTCGCGGGGCTTGTTGTACATGAACAAAGCCAGCGATTCCGGGGTGGCGTAGGTCAGCCACTCGTCGATGGTCAGGCCGTTGCCCTTCGACTTCGAGATCTTCTGGCCCTTCTCGTCGAGGAAGAGTTCGTAGTTGAACCCCTCCGGCGGCTCGGCCCCGAGGGCGCGGGCGATCTGGCCCGAGAGCTTGACCGAATCGATCAGGTCCTTGCCGGCCATCTCGTAATCGACGCCCAGCGCGACCCAGCGCATCGCCCAGTCGGGCTTCCACTGCAGCTTGACGTGGCCGCCGGTCACCGGCGTCTCGTAGGACTCGTTCGTCGCCGGATCGCGCCAGACGATGGTGCCGGCGGCGGGCCGAACCTCGTCGATCGCCACCTGCATCACGTGGCCGGTGACGGGGTGGATCGGCAGGAAGGGCGAGTAGCTCGCCGAGCGCTCGGCCCGCAGCGAGGGCAGCATGATCGCCATCACCGCCTCGTAGCGCTCCAGCACGAGGCGCAGCGTGTCGTCGAAGAGGCCGGCCTTGTAGCACTCGGTGGCCGAGCGGAACTCGTAGTCGAAGCCGAAGGCGTCGAGGAAGCGGCGCAGCTCGGCGTTGTTGTGCGCGCCGAAGCTCTCATGCGTGCCGAACGGGTCGGGCACCCGGGTCAGCGGGAGGTTCAGGGCCTCGGCCAGCCGCTCGCGGTTCGGCACGTTGTCAGGGACTTTGCGCAGGCCGTCCATGTCATCGGAGAAGGCGATCAGCCGGGTCGGCACCGCGTCCTTGGTCAGCACCCGGAAGGCGTGGCGCACCATGGAGGTGCGGGCGACCTCGCCGAAGGTGCCGATATGCGGCAGGCCCGAGGGGCCGTAGCCGGTCTCGAACAGCACCTCGCTCTTGGGCTTCCTCTCCAGCCGCGCCACGAGCTTGCGCGCCTCCTCGAACGGCCAGGCGGCGGCGGAGGCGGCGGCCTCCAGAATGTCGGGGTCGAGACGAAGGGGCGCGGACATCGGAAGGGAGCTTTTCGGGGTTTGGACAAGCGTCACACCGGCCATCCGGGCCGGGGCGCGAGAGCGGGCAACCTATGGAGCGAGGGAGCCGGGGTCAACGCAGCCCTTCCGCCCGACGACGCGAGATCCTGCTTGAGAACGCGTCTCCCATCCACCGGCCTCAGCCTGCGAGGCCTGCGCTGCGCTCCGGCACCTCGGGATGCGGGCGGGAGCCGGGTCGAGGAGCCTTCTCGATAACTATCCCCGCCCGAGCAGCATCAGCCAGCCGATGGTGGTCGCGGTCGCGGCGAGCGTCGAGACCAGCACGGCGGCGGCCACGAGCCCCTGCTCGCTCTTGTATCGCACCGCCAGCAAGTACGAGTTGATGCCCACCGGCATTGCCGCGAACAGCACGGCCACGCCCGCATAGGCCGGCGGCATGGTGAAGACGTGGAAGGCCAGCCCGTAGACCGCCAGCGGATGCAGCCCGAGCTTCAGGGCCGCGACGACGCTGGCGCCGGGAAGGTCGTGCAGCACCTTGTAGCGGGTCAGTCCGGCCCCGAGCGCGATCAGGGCGCAGGTCGAGGCGGTGCCGGCCAAGGCATCGACCAGGGCCTTCGGAATGCCCGAGAAGGAGAGGCCCGCGGCCTTCATCGCCATGCCGACGACGAGTGCCAGGAAGATCGGGTTCTTGCCCAGGGCGAGGCCCAGCGCCTTCAGCCGCTGGCTGTAGGAACGCCCGCCCTCCGATTCGATCAGGAGAGTCGCCGCGCCCATCATCAAGGGCAGGTGCACGGCAAGCAGCATGAAGAGCGGGAAGGCCCCCGCCTCGCCGTAGGCCTGGAGGATCATCGGCACGCCGACGAAGACCGTGTTGGACTGGCTCGCGGCAAAGCCGTGCAGCACCGCGCCGCGCCGGTCGACGCCCTCGGTGCGGCGTCCGATCAGCGATCCGACCGTCCAGGCGAGAGCCGCCCCGCCGAAATAGCTCGCCCAGTAGCCCCAGGCGATTTCGCCGGAGAGCCCCGGCCGCGTCAGCGTCGAGACGATGAGGGCCGGCACCGCGAGCGAGAAGACGTATTCGGACAGCCCGTCGCCGACCCGCTCCGAGATGATCTTGGTGAGCGAGGCCAGCCAGCCGACGAGGACGAGACCGAAGATCGGAAGGATGAGGGTGAGCGCCGTCATCGGCCGCGAGTGCCCCGTCGAACGGAAAAGGCCACCGGGCGCCTCAGCGCATCCGGTGGCCTCCCGATGATTCTGCGAAGAGGGCCGGTCCGTGCCGGCCCGGACGCGTTACGCGGCGGCGGGCGTCGCGGTCTCGGCGAGCTTCTTCTCGATGTCGCGCTTGAGCAGGCGGGCCGTCTGCGACAGCTCGATCTCGCGCGCCTTGACGAGGAACGCGTCGAGGCCGCCGCGGTGCTCGACCGAGCGCAGCGCGTGGGCGGTGACCCGCAGGCGGACGCGGCGGTTGAGGGCATCCGACTGCAGCGTGACGTTGCAGAGGTTCGGCAGGAACCGGCACTTGGTCTTCCGGTTCGAGTGGCTCACGAGGTGACCGACCTGAACGGCCTTGCCCGTGAGTTCGCAGCGACGCGACATCGTTACAGTCCTGTCAACGTTAGGCCGGGTCTCGGCGCTGAAGCGTTTCGGCAATGCCACACGGCTCTCGCGCCGAGGGCGTCGAACCCTCGCGACAATCGATACCGGCGGAGTCCTATGGAAGTGGCGAGCCTATAGGGGAGATGGGCCGGATTCGTCAAGGTCGGAGGGCGAGAAGTTCGGGGGCGAGCCCGCGATCTACGGGACCACGCTCCGCGCGAGCTGCCGCCGGGGATTGGGGGCCGCGGCCTGAGCCGTCTTCGCTCCCGCATGGCGGGCCGCCATGGCGCGCAGGGACTGGACGTTGGCTGCCGCCTCCGCCGGGCCGAGATCCTGTGCCAGCACCCGTTCGGCTTCGTCGTAGCGGCCCTTCAGGCCGAGCACCAGAGCGAGGTTGCCGCGCACGCGGGCGTCGGCCCGGGGCTGCTCGGCGGCGAGGCGCAGCGTCGTCTCCGCCGCGTCGAGCTGGCGGGCGAGCGCGTAGGACAGGCCGAGATTCGACAGGATGCGCGGCTCGTTCGGGGCGATCTTGAGAGCCGCGTCGTAGAGGCTCTGCGCCCGGGCGTGATCGCCGGTCTGGTCGGCCACCATGCCCTGCGCCGAGAGCACGCGCCAGTCCGGCTGAGCCGGGCTGTGGGCGTTCTGAAGGACCTCGTTGGCCTCCCCGTAGCGGCCGGCCTCCGCGAGGCTCTTGCCGTAGGCGGCGAGCACCGCCCGGTCCTTCGGATTGCGCAGGGCGACCTGCTGGAGCACGGCCGCGGCCTGGGATTTCTGGTCGGTCGCCCGCAGGGCGTCGGCGTAGCGCATGGCGTTGCGCACGTCCTTCGGGTCGGAGGCGTAGCGCGCGGCCAGGGCGTCGATCTCCGCCCGGGGCGAGCGCTCGGAGCGCTTCGTGCCCAGCAGATCGAGGCCGCCGATCGAGCCCGTCGTCTCCGGCGAGCGGCTCTGGCAGCCGGCAAGGCCGAGGCCGATCACGGCCGCAGCGAGCAGGCGCGGGGCCGTGCCGCGGATGCCGGTCATCTCTGTCATCTCCCAAGGCGGAACGCCGGCGCTTGCGCCGCGCCGACCCCGGGGTGATAGAGCGTTAACCCTAATGGCCGGTTAAGCTTATTCTCCATGACCCAGACCGAGACCCGGGACGGACCCGCCCTCCTCATCGACGTCGCCGACGCGATCCCGATTCTCTGCGTGACGGCGCAGGATTGGGCGGGCGCCGAGGCGGCGCTGCCGCCGATCCAGCGAGCCTTCGCCGCCGCCACGGGCTTTGCCCCGAAGGCCGGGCGCGTCGCCCTGCTGCCCGGTGACGACGGGCGCCTCGCCCGCGTGCTGCTCGGTCTCGGCGAGGCCGAAGCGCCGGCCCGCGACCGCTTCCTGGCCGGCAAGCTGCCGGGGACGCTGCCGGCAGGCGATTATCGGTTCGAGACCGCTGACGGGTTCGATGCGGGCGAGGCGGCCCTGGCATGGCTGCTCGGAAGCTACCGGTTCGAACGCTACCGCAAGCCCGGCGAGCCGCGTCCGCGCCTCGTCGCCCCGGAGGGCGTCGACGCGGCGGCGCTGGGGCGGATCGCGGCGGCGGTCTGCGCCGGGCGGGATCTCGTCAACACCCCCGCCAACGACCTCGGCCCCGCCGAGATCGAGGCGGCTTTGCGTGCCCTCGGCGCCCGGTTCGGGGCTGTGGTCACCGTCACCGCGGGCGAGGCTCTGAAAGAGGAGTTTCCCCTCGTCCACGCGGTCGGCGCCGCCTCGCCGCGGGCGCCACGGCTGATCGACCTGACTTGGGGCGCGGAGGATGCGCCGCGGGTCACGCTGGTCGGCAAGGGCGTGGTGTTCGACACGGGCGGGCTGGACATCAAGCCCGCCTCCAACATGCTGCTGATGAAGAAGGATATGGGCGGCGCCGCCGCCGCGCTCGCGGCTGCCGAGATGATCATGGGCGCGGGCCTGCCGGTCCGGTTGCGGCTGATCGTGCCGAGCGTCGAGAACGCGATCGCCGGCGAGGCCTTCCGGCCGGGCGACGTGCTCCGCTCCCGCGCCGGCCTCACTGTCGAGATCGGCAACACCGATGCGGAGGGCCGCCTGATCCTCGCCGACGCCCTGGCGCTGGCCGATGCGGACGAGCCCGAACTGCTGATCGATTTCGCGACCCTCACCGGCGCCGCCCGCGTGGCCCTGGGGCCCGAACTGCCTGCCTTCTTCACCGAGGACGAAGGGCTGGCCGCCGCCGTCGCGCGGGCCGGGCTCAGCGTCAACGATCCGGTCTGGCGCCTTCCCCTGCACGCGCCCTATGCCAGCTTGCTCGATTCGAAGGTGGCCGACCTCAACAACGCGCCGGGCGGCCCCTTCGCCGGGGCGATCACCGCCGCCCTGTTCCTGCGCCGGTTCGTGCGCCGCACGCGAGCCCACGTGCATTTCGACCTGTTCGGCTGGAATCCCTCGACCAAGCCGGGTCGGCCGGAGGGCGGCGAGGTGCAGACCGCCCGCCTCGCCCACGCCCTGGTGGCCGAGCGCTACCCGCGAAAACAGTGACGGAGTCGGCGGGCGCTGCTCAGCGTCCCCGCGCAGAGCGTTCGGATTCCGGCAGGCGGCGCTCCTGCACCCGCGCCACGCTCGGTGGGAGTCCGTCTCCCGGCTGCGCCTCGCCCGGCAGGGACGGCACCGCCGAGACGGTGTCGCGGTCGCGCCCGGAGGCCCAGCCCGCATTCACCCCGGCATAGAAGCCGGTGAAGTCCTCCGCCGCGGCCGGCGCCGCGCAGAGGAGGAGCAGGCCGAGCGCGCTCGCCGTCCGCCGCATCGCATCACTCTCACGCTGTTCGCTCGGGAGGCGCCCGATATGCGCGCCATCCCGATAAACGAAAACGGCGGCCGTGAGGCCGCCGCTTCGTCAATCCGTTGCGCGTCGATCAGTAATCGACGCTGACGCTCTGCGCCTCGCGGCCCTTCTGGCCCTCGACGACGCCGAGGGTGACCTGCTGGCCCTCGGCCAGAGAGTCGAGGCCGGCGCGCGACAGGGCGGAACGGTGCACGAACACGTCCTTGCCGCCGTCGTTGACCGAGACGAAGCCGAAGCCCTTGGCCGGGTCGTACCACTTCACGGTGCCGGTCATCTCGACCGAGGGGCCGCTGGCGAAACGCCCGCCGCCGCCACCGCCGCCACCGCCGAAGCGGTCACGGCTGCCGCCGCCGAAGCGGTCGCCGCCGCCACCGCCGAAGCGATCGCCGCCGCCACCACCGAAGCGGTCACCACCGCCGCCGAAGCGCGGGGCCTCGCGCCGGGGCGGAGCCGCCTCGGCCGTCGAGGTGTCGACGCTGGTCACCGCGGTGACCTGCGGACCCTTCTGGCCCTGAGCGGTCTGGACCGTCAGGCGCGTGCCGGGAAGGAGATCGTCGTGGCCGGCGGCTTCGACCGCGCGGATGTGGAGGAAGGCGTCGCCGGAGCCGTCGCCGAGCTCCACGAAGCCGAAGCCCTTCTCCTTGTTGAACCACTTTACCGTGGCATCACGCTCCGGGCCTGTCGGCGCCGCGGCAGCGCGCGACGGACCGCGGTCGAAACCACCACCGCCGCCGTAACCGCCACCGAAGCGGTCCCCGCCGCCGTACCCGCCGCTGGAGGGGAGCTGATCGGGCCACTGCGGCTCGGCACCACCCTCATCGAAGCCGCGCTTCTGCGGCCCCCTGAAATCACGACCACGTCCCATTGAAAGCTCGCAAAAACCGTTCGCCCGCCAAGTCTCGAATACCGCGTGCGCGCTATCTCGAGACAGCCCACGCCCCGCACTATCATTCCCCCGGCTGCGGCCACCGGGAGTAACGCCATAGGTCTGACGCAATCCCGCCCATACCGCAAGGATCTTCTAACCGGTCCGTGCTTCAGGCTCCGCTTTTTCGGGGTCAACTGCTTACGCAGTCTCTTCCGCAAGGCGTCCATTGCCTCTTTGAGGTTGTGACGCGATGAAAACCGGCCGAGGTGATTCGGTGCCGTGGTCGTTCGTGGGTCTTAGGGAAACGCAAACCGGCGCGGCGCTAGGATGGTCCGGAGACGCTTCGGATCCCGCCGGGCGTGACCGCCGCCGATGATCGCAACCCCGACCTTTCCGGATCTCTCGGCCCTCGTCGTGGACGAGAGCCTCTATATCCGCCGCATCGTGCGCGACATGCTGATGCGCGTCGGCATCAAGCGCGTGCTGGAGGCGCCGGACGGCGCCGAGGCGCTCGGCGTGCTGGCCGAGAGCAAGCCCGACCTCACGATCATCGACTGGGATCTGGCGATCCTGTCGGGCGAGGAATTCATCCGGCTCGCCCGCACGCCGGCCACCTCGCCCTCGCCGACGGTGCCGATCATCCTGATGCTGGCCCAGCCGCGCCGCAACGTCGTCGACCGCGCGATCGCGCTCGGCGTCAACGAGATCATCGCCAAGCCGTTCTCGCCCAAGACCCTGTGGTCGCGGCTCGACGAGGTGATCAACCGGCCGCGGCCCTTCTCGCAGGTGAAGAGCCTGCTGCGCCCCCTGCCCCGCGCCAACGGGCTCTCCAAGATGGGCCTGATCTGACGCCCTCAGGCCCGGTGGCGGCGGTGGATGCGCCCGATCCGGTCGGCAGGCGGAGTCTCGATGTCGAAGCCCGACAGCGGCCCGATGCCGCCCGCCTCGTCGAGGCCGCGCTCCGTCACGGCGATGCGGTAGCCCGCTTCTCCCTGCGTGACCGTGTAGAGGTAGTAGGAGGCGCGGCGGTTGGTGAGCAGCGTGCGTGCCGAGGCCGAGGGCGCGCCCACCACCGGCACCGGCCGTCCCCCCGGCCCCAAAATCTGCGCCACGGTGCCGACGTGGTTGTGCCCGTGCAGGATCAGGTCTGCTCCCGCCCGGCCGATCATCGCCGAGAAATCGGCCGCATCCTTCAATTCCCGCCCCGAGGCCGCTCCGCCGAGGTGGGGCGGGTGGTGGATCATCACCACGCGGCAGGGGCGCTCCGGCGCCGCGGCGAGATCGCGCAGCAGCCGCTCGGCCCGCTCGATCTGGCTCGGTCCGAGGCGCCCGCTCGCGGCGAAGGGCTTTGTCGGGATCGCCGAGGACAATCCCACCAGGGCGAGCGGCCCGCGCCGCCGGAGATAGGGGAAGGCGCAGCTCTGGCCGTCATCGGCCTCCGTCCAGCCGCCGCAGGTGCCGAGCAGGCCCTCCAGCGAGCCGCGGACATAGGCATCGTGGTTGCCCGGCACGAAGCTGACCCGATCCGCGGGACCGAGCGCCTCCAGGAAGATCCGGGCGGTCTCCCACTCGTCGGGAAGGCCGAGATTGCACAGGTCGCCCGTGCAGGCGACGTGATCGACGCCCTGGCCGTGTAGGTCGGCCACGAGCGCGCCGAGCAGGTCCATGTCGTGGTGGCGGCCACGGCCGCGGCGCCAGTTCACGTAGCCGGTGGCCCGCTTGCTGAGGAGCTGGCGCAGGCGCGGTCGCGGCAGCGGTCCGACATGCGGATCGGTGAGATGGGCGAGGCGGAACATGTCGCCGCCTCGCATCGCGGGAACCCGCGCCCGCGTCAACACCACACCGGAGCCGAAGCGGACATGAACTTATAACTTATATTAAGCTTTCGCATTCCGTCCGTTGCCTCGGCGGACCTGTCGGGGCTAGACAGCCCCCGTCTGTCGGACCCCCCGGACCTCGCCGCCGGGAGCCGGCAATCCGCGAATGGGAAGAGCGCGCCGATCCCATGGGCCTCCTCAAGACCATCGGCCGCAAGCCGGCCGTGCAGCTTGCGCTCAGCCACATCGCCTCCGGCTATCTCCGGCTCGTGCGGCGCACCAACCGCTTCACACGGGAGCCGGCGGACGCCTATGCCCGGCTCGATGCCCACGGCCCGTTCATCGCGGCGATGTGGCACGGCCAGCACATCATGATTTCGTTCATGAGCCGTCCGCAGGACCGGGTCGCCACGATCATCTCGCGCTCGCCCGACGGCAACATCAACACCATGGCCCTTACTCGCCTGGGCGTCCGGGTGATGCGCGCCTCCGGCGCCCGGGGCCGTGCGGTGCGGGATGTGCGCGCCAAGGGCGGGGCGGAGGGCCTGCGGGCCATGGTCCGGGCGCTCAAGGGCGGCGAGACCGTCGCCTTCTCGGCGGACGTGCCCAAGGTTTCGCGAGTCTGCGATGCGGGCATCATCATGCTCGCCCGCTTCTCCGGCGCTCCCATCGTGCCGGTGGCCGTCGTGACGAGCCGACACATCCGCTTCAAGTCCTGGGACCGGGCCTGCCTCGGCCTGCCCTTCGGCCGCGGGGCGATGGTGTTCGGCGAGCCGACCTTCGTCCCCCGCGACATCGAGCCCGCCGAGGTCGAAGCCCTGCGGCAGCGGGTGCAGACGGAACTCAACCGCGTCCACGACCGCGCCTACACCCTCGTCGGCCGTCCCGACCGGGTCGGCGCCTGGCCCGCGACGCCGACCGAGTCCTTGAGCGACGCGCCGGGCCGCCCGGCATGAGGGTGGCGCCGCTTCCCGTCGCCCTGCGCGCCTATCGCTACGGGCTCTATCTCGGCGAGCCCGCGGTCGCCGGCCTGCTGGCCTGGCGCTCCCGCCGGGGCAAGGAAGATCCCGCCCGGCTCTCCGAGCGCCGGGGTCTGGCCGGCCGGGCGCGGCCGGTGGGTCACCTCGTCTGGATGCACGGGGCCAGTATCGGCGAGGCCCTTTCCCTGGTCGGACTGATCGAGGGCATGATCGCCCGCGGCTGCTCGGTGCTCGTCACCACCGGCACCCGCAGCGCCGCCGACCTTCTGAGCCGGCGCCTGCCGCCGGGCGCCGTGCACCAGTACATGCCGCTCGACGCGCCGCGCTGGATCGAGCGCTTCCTCGATCATTGGCAGCCCGACCTTGCCCTCGTGGCCGAATCCGAGATTTGGCCCAACACCATCGTCTCCCTGCACCGAAGGGGCGTCGCGCTGGTGCTCGTCAACGGCCGGATGTCGGAGCGCTCCTACAAGGCCTGGACGCGCTCGCCCGACACCGCCCGCGCGCTGCTGACCCGGATCGCGGTCTGCCTCGTTCAGACCCGGGAGGACGGCGAGCGCTTCGCCCGGCTCGGCGCCCCGCGCATCAGCGTGGTCGGCAACCTCAAATACGATTCGGCCGTGCCGCCCGCGGATGCGCAGCAGGTCGCCTATCTCGGCGACATGATCGGCGACCGGCCGGTCTGGGTGGCGGCGAGCACCCATCCGGGCGAGGACGAGATCGTCGCCCGCGTCCATGCCCGCCTCAAGCCGCGCCTTCCCCGCCTGCTGACGGTGATCGTGCCGCGCCATCCCCGCCGGGGCGACGAGGTGGCTCAGGCCGCCGTGGAGGCCGGCCTGCGCGTGGCCCGCCGCGCCAAGGTCGGGCGCCCGCTGCCGGGCATAGACCTCTACGTGGCCGACACGCTCGGCGAACTCGGCCTGTTCTACCGGCTCTGCCCGCTCGTCTTCCTCGGCGGCTCGCTGGTGCCGCACGGGGGCCAGAACCCGATCGAGCCGGTGCGCCTGGAGAGCGCGATTCTGCACGGGCCGCACGTCCACAATTTCACGGAGCCCTACGGCGCTCTCGACGCCGACGGCGGCGCGCGTGCGGTGGCGGACGAAGACTCCCTCCTCGCGGCCGTCGGCGAACTCGTCGCCGATCCGCACAGTCTCTCCGCCATGGCGCGGCGGGGCCACGCGGCGCTCCTGCCCTTCGAGGGGGCCGTGACGCGCACGCTGGCGGTGCTCGAACCCTACGTCGCGCAGATGAAGCTGGCCGCGCGGGAGCGCGCCTGAGCCCCCGATGCGCCCGCCCGGATTCTGGTCGCAGCCGCCGACCCATCCCCTCGCCCGGCTGCTGGCACCCGTGGGCCGCGTCTACGGCGGGCGCGTCGCCGGCCGCATGGACCGCCCCGGCGCCGCGCCGCCCTGTCCCGTCCTTTGCGTCGGCAACTTCACCCTCGGCGGCGCCGGCAAGACGCCGGTCGCTCTCGCCCTCGCCGGCCTGCTGCGCGATCTCGGGCACCGGCCCGCCTTCCTCAGCCGCGGCTATGGCGGCCGGCTCCCCGGGCCGCTCGCCGTCGATCCCGCGCGCCACGGCGCGGCGGAGGTCGGTGACGAGCCGCTGCTGCTCGCGGCGCGCGCGACCACGATCGTTTCCCGTGACCGCCCGGCCGGCGCTCGCCTCTGTGCGGCTTCCGGCGCCAGCGTGATCGTCATGGATGACGGGCTGCAGAACCCCAGCCTGACCAAGACCCTCGCGCTCGCCGTGGTCGATGCCGGGGCGGGCGTCGGCAACGGCCTGCCCTTCCCGGCCGGCCCTTTGCGGGCGCCGCTGGCCCGGCAATGGCCGCACGTGGCCGGCCTCGTCCTCGTCGGGGACGGCGCGCCCGGCGCGGCGGTCGCGGAGGCGGCGCGGGCGCGCGGCCTGCCGGTCCACCGCGCCCGCCTCGTGCCCGAGGCCGGCGGGGCCTGGGCCGGGCGCCGGGTCGTCGCCTTCGCCGGCATCGGCCGCCCGCAGAAGTTCTTCGAGACGCTGCGGGGGCTCGGCGCGCAGGTGGTGGCCGAGCGGTCCTTCCCCGATCATCACCCGTTCCGAGAATCGGAACTGGTGGATCTGGCGGCGCTGGCCCGGCGCGAGGGCGCCGGCCTCGTCACCACGGCCAAGGATGCGGTGCGCCTGCCGCCCGGGCGGAGTGCGGAGGTAGAGGTGCTGCGGGTGGTCCTCGCCTTCGCCGACGAAGCGGGCATCCGCGCTCAACTCGCGGCGACGTTCCCGCGGGCCTGACGCTCGGCGTTAACGACAGGGACCGGTCGTGCTCCGATACCAGCGGTAGACGGCTCGGCGGCCGTCGATGCCGGTGTCGCATTGTCGGTAGCCGTGCGAGGTCAGCACGGCGCGTCCTGCCAGCAGGTACGGAATGGGCAGTAGCAGCATCAGCGGGATGCAGGCCAGGGCAAGGCCCATGAGCTGGGTGTCGCCGCGCTGCGTCCCCTTGCGCCGCAACAGCATCGCCGCGAAGGCGGCGAGCCCGATGGCGGCGGCCAGGGCCGCCGGCGCGTGGCTCGACAGTTCGATCCGCTCGGTGCCGGCGTTCAGGCCGGTGATCAGAGCGGCGAGATCGCTGACGCCGATGAAGGCCAAGCCCGCGGCTCCGGCGAGCAGGCCGATCCCGACGAGGTCGGTCGAGGCGGGGCGGCGGACGCGGCGCGCCGTCAACGGCTCGCGCGGGTTTCCTTGAGCCGCTGCATCGCCGCTTCGGGAGAGGCGTAGGCCTCCTGGCGATCCACGTCCCAATAGCGCAGGGCGTCCAGGGCGATAGGCTCGCCGGTCACCGCACAGCGCACGTAGGTGCCGGGCTTGACCACCCGCATGGTGCCGTCGCCGAACTCGACCTTGGCCTCGCCGCCGGTCGATCCCCGATCGTAGCGTCCGAGCATTGCCGTGGCCTCCCGCTGCCGTCCAATCCGTTCCGATCTGCCTTAGAAGCCGCGCGCGGCGCTGTCGACTGCCGGCGCGTCCCGTCCGGTCCCGCCCCTCGACAGGCAGGGGCACCTCGGGCCAAACCGGACCATGCCCAGTCCGCTGCCCCGAGCGCGCCCGTGACCGAACCCGATCTCGATGCCCTGTTCGCGGCAGCCCTCGCCGTGCGCGCCAGCGCCCACGCGCCCTATTCCGGCTTCGCCGTCGGTGCGGCCCTGTGCGACGAGGCGGGGCGGATCCATGCCGGCTGCAACGTGGAGAACGCCGCCTATCCCGTCGGCACCTGTGCCGAGGCGGGCGCCGTCTCCGCGATGATCGCGGGCGGGAGCCGCCGCATCCGGGCGATCCTCGTCCTGGCCGACAGCCCCGATCCGGTCACGCCCTGCGGGGCCTGCCGCCAGCGGATCCGCGAGTTCGGTGCGCCCGACACGCCGATCCTCGCCGCCGGACCCGGCGGCCTTCGCGCCCGCTACACGCTGGAGGCGTTGCTGCCGGCCTCCTTCGGACCGGAGCATCTCGCCCATGGTCGCTGACGACGCTGCGCTCGCCCAGCTGCGGGCCGAGGGCTTCGCCGGGCCTCACGCCTGCGCCCTCGTCACCGGGACCGGCCTGGGTGCCCTGGTGGAAGCGGTCGAGGAACGTCGCAGCCTCGCCTACGGGGAGATTCCCGGTTTTCCCGCCCCGGGCGTCAGCGGGCATGGCGGCCGCCTGCATCGCGGGCGGCTCGCGGGGCGGTCGGTCCTCGTCTTCGAGGGGCGGGCTCACGCCTACGAGCGGGGCGACGCGGCGGCGATGCGCGGGCCGCTCGCCGCCGCGCGGGCGATGGGTGCCGGCCGGCTCCTGCTCACCAACGCGTCCGGCTCGCTGCGTCCCTCCGTCGGTCCGGGCAGCCTCGTGATGCTGAGCGATCACATCAACCTGTCGGGGCTCAACCCGCTGATCGGCGAGGCGAGCGAGGCGCGCTTCGTGCCGTTGACGGACGCCTACGATCCCGCCCTGCGCCGCGCTCTGCGGGCGGCGGCGCAGGAGGCCGGCCTGCCCCTGGCCGAGGGCGTCTACGCCTGGTTCTCCGGGCCGAGCTTCGAGACGCCTGCCGAGGTCCGCATGGCCGGCATCCTCGGCGCCGATCTCGTCGGCATGTCGACCGTGCCCGAGACCATCCTCGCCCGCTTTCTCGGCTTTTCCGTCGCCGCCATCTCGGTGGTGACGAACCTCGCGGCGGGGATCGAGGGCGGCGATCCCCACCATGCCGAGACCAAGGCGGTCGCGGCCCGCGCGGGCACCGACCTCGCCCGACTCGCCGCCGCTTTCGTCGCCCGCCTGCCGGAACCTTGAAGGATCGCGGATGTCCGCACCCTCCGCCCTCCCCCCGCGCGAGGCCGCCCGCGTCGCCCGGCGCGCCTTGAAGCTGCTCGACCTGACGGATCTGGGCGAGAGCGCCACCGAGGCCGGCGCGCTGGCCCTCTGCGAGACCGCACGCGGGAGCGGCGTCGCCGCCGTGTGCGTCTGGCCGCGTTTCGTCCCGGCCTCGGTGCGTGCCCTCGAGGGCAGCGGCGTGCGCGTCGCCACCGTCGTCAACTTCCCATCGGGCGAGGAGGACGCGGCGCAGGTCATCCGCGAAACGCGCGACACCCTGCGCGCGGGCGCCGACGAGATCGATCTCGTCCTGCCCTACCGCGCCCTGCTGCGGGGCGATGCGGACGGAGCCCGGGCGATGGTCTCGGCTGTACGCGAGGCCTGCGGCGGCCGGCTTCTCAAGGTGATCCTGGAGACCGGCATGCTCGGGGAGGCGGATCCCATCGCCCGGGCGAGCCGGCTCGCGCTGGAGGCCGGCGCCGATTTCCTCAAGACCTCCACGGGCAAGACACCCGTTTCCGCCACGCTGCCCGCCGCGGAGATCATGCTCGACGCGATCCGCGCGGGCGGCCGTCCGGCGGGCCTCAAGGTCTCGGGGGGCCTGCGCCGGGTCGAGGACGCCGCCGCCTATCTGGCGCTCGCCGACCGGATCATGGGGCCGGACTGGGCGAGTCCGACAACCTTCCGCATCGGTGCGAGCGCGCTCCATGCCGAACTCGTGCGGGCCCTGGAGGCGGAGGCATGAGGCTCCCCCAGGAGATCATCCGCGACAAGCGCGACGGACGCGCGCTCTCGGAGACCGACATCGCCGGCTTCATCCAAGGGCTGGTGCAGGAACGCGTGACCGAGGGACAGGCGGCGGCCTTTGCCATGGCGGTGTTCTTTCGCGGGCTCAGCCTCGACGAGCGCGTGGCGCTCACACGGGCCATGACCGGTTCCGGCACGGTGCTGGCCTGGGACCTGCCCGGCCCCGTGCTCGACAAGCACTCCACCGGCGGGATCGGCGACACCGTGAGCCTGCCGCTGGCGGCGATGGTGGCGGCCTGCGGCGGCTACGTGCCGATGATCTCCGGGCGCGGGCTCGGCCATACCGGCGGCACACTCGACAAGCTCGCCAGCATCCCCGGCTACGACGTGGCGCCGGGCCTCGACCGTTTCCGCGCGGTGGTCGCCGAGGTCGGCTGCGCCATCATCGGCCAGACCGCCGAACTGGCGCCGGCCGACCGCCGCCTCTACGCGATCCGCGACGTCACCGGGACCGTGGAATCCCTCGATCTCATCACCGCCTCGATCCTCTCCAAGAAGCTCGCGGCGGGGCTGCAGGGTCTCGTCATGGACGTGAAGGTCGGTTCGGGCGCGTTCATGGCGAGCCGCGGGGAGGCGCGGGCGCTGGCCGAGAGCATCGTCACGGTGGCCAACGCGGCCGGCCTGCGCACCCGCGCCCTCGTCACCGACATGGACGCGCCGCTCGCCTCCGCCGCCGGCAACGCGGTCGAGGTGGCCTACGCGCTCGATTACCTCACCGGCCGCACCCGCGAGCCGCACTTCCACGCGGTCACGCTGGCGCTGGCCGCCGAGATGCTGACCATCGGCGGCCTCGCCGCGGATGTCGGGCAAGCGGAGGAGCGGCTGACGGAAGCGCTCGATTCGGGCCGGGCCTGCGAAGTCTTTTCGCGGATGGCGGCGGCTCTGGGCGGCCCCACCGACCTCGCCGACGCACCGGTCAGGTACCTGCCGCGGGCGGCGGTGGTGCGCCCGGTGACGGCCGGAAAGGCGGGTATCGTGGAGCGCGTCGATACACGCGCCGTCGGCCTCGCGGTGATCGGGCTCGGCGGCGGCCGCACCCGGCCGCAGGACGCGATCGATCCGAGCGTCGGCTTCACCGGTCTCGCGCGGCCGGGCGACCGGCTCGCGGCGGGCGATCCGCTCGCCCTCGTCCACGCGGCGGACGAGGCCGCGGCCGGGCGGGCCGAAGCGGCTCTGCGGGCGGCCTACCGGATCGGCACGACCTCACCGGCCGCCCGCGAGGCCGTGATGGAGCGGCTCGGCTGAACGGAAAAGGCCGGCCGTGGCGACAGCCCCGGCCGGCCTTCCGCCCCGCTTACCAGCGATGGCGGTGACCCCAATGACCGCGGTGGTGATGGCGGTGGCCCCAGCCGTGGTGATGGTGGCCCCAGTGGCGGCGGTGATGGCCCCAATGCCCGTGACGATGGTGGCGATGGCCCCAATGGCGGGGATGGTGGCGGTGGCCGAAATGATGGTGCTGCCACTGCACCGTCTCGACGGTCGCCTCCGAGGCGAGCGCTGCGGCGGGGGCCGGCGCGAGCGGCGCGGCGTTGGCGGCATCGGCACCGAACAGGCCGGCGGCCATCAGCGCGAGGCCGGCGAGCGCGGCGCGGGCGCGCCCTGTCATGGATGGCTGGGACATGTGGTGTGACCTCCAATCATCGGCCGTCGGGACCGGCCTTGGAGGTGACGCTAGGCGGCGCCGGGTGAATGGGGACTGAGCGCGATTCGTACAATCGGAAACATGCCGGCGCTATCGGCGCTCAGAGAGCGGCGGCGCCCTGCGGCTCGGGCCGCCGGTAGACCCAGACGCGGGCCGGCGGCAGGTTGAGCCAGACCCGGTTGGAGCGGCTGGCGGTGTAGCTGCCGGCCTCGCACTTGGCCGGGATCGGCGGCACCACCGCGTAGGTGAACTGCACGAAGGGGGCACCCGGACGCATCAGGTCGTGGGCACCCTGAAGCAGCTCGAGCCGCTGTTCCAGGGGTTTGGTGAACAGCGGCAGGCTCGAGATCGTCGCGGCGCTGAGGCTGCCGAGCCGGTCGCCCAGCGTGTCGCGGATGCGGTAGGCATCGCCGCAGATCACGGTGACGCCGGGGAAGCGGCGGCGCAGCAGCGTGCAGAAATCCGGGTTGAACTCGACGAGGACGAGCCGGTCCTGATCGAAGCCGCGGCGGATCAGGGCCTCGGTCACCGGGCCGGTGCCCGGTCCCAGCTCGATCACGGGACCCGCGACGTTCGGGTCGGCATAGGCCGCCATGGTCCGCGCGAGCATCCGGCCCGAGGGTGTGACGGCGCCGGTGACGAGCGGGCGCTCGAACCAGGAGCGCAGAAAGCGCGCCTCGTCCTCCAGAGGATCCTTCCGCTCGCGGATGACGCGTGTCGCGGCGACGGCTCGGGCGCTGGTACGGCGAAGCGGCGGCACGTCCGATGGTCCTCGGGTCATCATGGAGGGGACAGGCTAGACGACGAAAACCCGCATTCAGTCAAGCTGCGCCGCGCGCGTCCGTAACGAACGGCACGCGGCGCGCCGAACCGAGCCGCGGGGAGAACCGGCGTCCCGCGGTTTTGATCCCGCAGCGCGCCGCCCACATGCCGATTGCCGCCGTTGCGTGCCGTTCACGTCCGCGTCGCGCCGCTGACGAAGAAGTCGCGCACCTTGGAGAAGAACCCGGCACTCTCGGGGTGGTTCTCGTCGGAGGCCGACTGGTCGAACTCCTGCAGGAGCTCGCGCTGGCGCTTGGTCAGGTTCTGCGGCGTCTCCACCGAAACCTGGATGTAGAGGTCGCCGACCTCCCGCGAGCGCAGCACCGGCATGCCCTTGCCCTTGATGCGGAATTGCTTGGCGGTCTGGGTTCCGGCCGGGATGCGCACCTGGGTCTGCGAGCCGTCGATCACCGGAACGGTGATCTCGCCCGAGAGCGCCGCCGTCACCATCGAGATCGGCACGCGGCAGAACAGGTCCGCCCCGTCGCGCTGGAAGAAGGGGTGCGGCTTGATCGAGAGGAAGACGTAGAGGTCGCCCGCCGGGCCGCCGCGCAGGCCGCTCTCACCCTCGCCCGCGAGCCGGATGCGCAGGCCGTCGTCGACGCCCGCCGGCACGTTGATCGAGAGCGTGCGCTCGCGGTTGACCCGTCCCGCGCCGGAGCAGGCCGCGCAGGGGTCGTCCACCACCTCGCCGCGGCCATGGCAGCTCGGGCAGGTCCGCTCGATCGCGAAGAAGCCCTGCGCCGCCCGCACCCGGCCGTAGCCGCCGCAGGTCGAGCAGGTGCGCGGCTTCGAGCCGGCCTTGGCGCCGGTGCCGGAACAGACCTCGCAGGCGATGGAGGTCGGGATGCGGATCGTCTCGGTCTTGCCGGAAAAAGCTTCTTCGAGGCTGATCTCGAGGTTGTAGCGCAGGTCCGAGCCGCGCTCGCGGCCCGGGGCGCCGCCGCGCCCGCGCCCGCCGGAGCCGCCGGGCGCAGCCCGTCCGTCCCCGAAGAAGTTCTCAAAGATGTCCGACATGAAGTCGCCGAACTCGTTGCCGAATCCGGGTCCGCCCGCGCCGCCCTGGCTGAAGGCGGCGTGGCCGAAGCGGTCGTAGGCCGCGCGCTTCTGGCCGTCGGAGAGGCACTGATAAGCCTCGTTGACTTCCTTGAACTTGATCTCGGCTTCCTTGTCGCCGGGATTGCGGTCCGGATGATGGACCATGGCGAGCTTGCGGAAGGCGACCTTCAGCTCGCTTTCCGACACGGTCTTCGAGACGCCCAAGACCTCGTAATAGTCCCGCTTCGACATTCCCGGCCTCTGGAGCCTCTCGTTCGCGTCGGCTGCCGGCCCGATCGTCGGTGCCGGTCTCTCGGCCGCGCCGCGATCCGCCTCCCGACTCGAACGGGACGGGCCGGATCGACCACCGCATCCATCGGACGCCCGACAAGGTTGATCCCCGAGCCTTGCCCGAGGATCAAGCCGTCCGCATCGTCCCTTGAACGAAATATGCCGGGAGCGGCGCTGGCGCACCGCTCCCGGCTCTCACGACGACTTACGCGCGCTTCTTGCGCTCGTTCTCGTCCACTTCCTGGAAGTCGGCGTCGATGACGTCGTCCTTCTTCTCGCCCGAGGCCGCGGCACCCTCGGCGCCCGGCGCGCCCTCGGTCTGCGAGGCGGCGTACATCGCCTCGCCGAGCTTCATCGAGGCCTGCATCAAGTCGTTGGTCTTGGCCTTGATGCCCTCGGCGTCGTCGCCCTCCAGCGCCGTGCGCAGCGCGGTGATGGCGGACTCGATGGCACCCTTGTCGGCGGCCGAAACCTTGTCGCCGTACTCCGCGACCGACTTCTCGGTGGCATGGATCAGGCTCTCGCCCTGGTTCTTCACCTCGACCAGTTCGCGGCGCTTCTTGTCCGCCTCGGCATTGGCCTCGGCGTCCTTGACCATCTTCTCAATGTCGGCGTCGGACAGACCGCCCGAGGCCTGGATGCGGATCTGGTGCTCCTTGTTCGTCGCCTTGTCCTTGGCCGTGACGTTCACGATGCCGTTGGCGTCGATGTCGAAGGTCACCTCGATCTGCGGCATGCCGCGGGGTGCCGGCGGGATGCCGACGAGGTCGAACTGGCCCAGCAGCTTGTTGTCCGCCGCCATCTCGCGCTCACCCTGGAAGACCCGGATGGTGACCGCGTTCTGGTTGTCCTCGGCTGTCGAGAAGACCTGAGACTTCTTGGTCGGGATCGTGGTGTTGCGGTCGATGAGACGGGTGAACACGCCGCCCAGCGTCTCGATGCCGAGCGAGAGCGGGGTCACGTCGAGCAGCAGCACGTCCTTGACGTCGCCCTGGAGCACGCCCGCCTGGACCGCGGCGCCGATGGCGACGACCTCGTCCGGGTTGACGCCCTTGTGGGGCTCCTTGCCGAAGAAGGCCTTCACGACCTCCTGCACCTTGGGCATGCGGGTCTGGCCGCCGACGAGCACGACCTCATCGATCTCGGCAGGCGAGACGCCGGCATCCTTGAGCGCCTTGCGGCAGGGCTCGATCGTGCGCTGAACGAGGTCGTCGACCAGCGACTCGAACTTCGCCCGGCTAAGCTTCAGCGCGAGGTGCTTCGGGCCGGAGGCGTCGGCGGTGATGTAGGGCAGGTTGATTTCGGTCTGGGTCGCCGAGGACAGCTCGATCTTCGCCTTCTCGGCGGCCTCCTTGAGGCGCTGGAGGGCGAGCTTGTCCTTGGTCAGGTCGATGCCCTGCTCCTTCTTAAACTCGGCCGTGAGGTACTCGACCACGCGGTTGTCGAAGTCCTCGCCGCCGAGGAAGGTGTCGCCGTTGGTCGACTTCACCTCGAACACGCCGTCGCCGATCTCGAGGATCGACACGTCGAAGGTGCCGCCGCCGAGGTCGTAGACCGCGATGGTGCCGGCCTTCTTCTTGTCGAGGCCGTAGGCGAGCGCGGCCGCCGTCGGCTCGTTGATGATGCGCAGCACTTCGAGGCCGGCGATCTTGCCGGCATCCTTGGTGGCCTGACGCTGGGCGTCGTTGAAGTAGGCGGGCACCGTGATGACGGCCTGCGTCACCGGCTGGCCGAGATGCGACTCGGCGGTCTCCTTCATCTTCTGAAGGGTGAAGGCGGAGATCTGCGAGGGCGAGTAGCGTTTGCCGTCGGCCTCGACCCAGGCGTCGCCGTTGTCGCCCTTGGCGATCTTGTAGGGCACGAGGCCCTTGTCCTTCTGCGTCAGCGGATCGTCGTAGGTCCGGCCGATCAGACGCTTGATCGCGAAGAAGGTGCGTTCCGGATTGGTCACGGCCTGTCGCTTGGCGGGCTGGCCGACGAGGCGCTCCCCGTCGTCGGTGAAGGCGACGATGGACGGGGTGGTGCGGGCGCCTTCCGCATTCTCGATGACCCGCGGCTGCGTGCCTTCCATGACGGCCACGCAGGAATTGGTGGTGCCGAGGTCGATACCGATCACTTTACCCATGGTGGGATCCCTCTGTTGGATTTTTCAAGCAGACCGCCGAGCCCCGAAGCAGCTCGACCCATGGCGGTTGAAACGTCTGGTTTGAGAACGGGATGGTCCGAAGCGCCTGACCCTCGCGGGATGCGCTCCCAAGGCCTCGTCCCGTGTCCCGCCGCATATAAGAAGACGGCTACGCCGCCGCAAGAACGCCGGCCCGAAGGTTCGCGCAGGCCTCCCATCCCCCGGCGGGTTCACACCTTTTCTTGACGCGGCAGCCGCCGGCGGCGCGCGGGCTTGTTGCCAGGCTGCCACGTCCGCGCCACGGGTGACGTGCTACGACGATGACTGACTGCGCGCGACTGCCCGCGCCAGGGGCATCGAACCGGAATGACGAAGGCCTGATGTTTCTGCCCAACCCCGAAGGATCCCGTCAGGGCCGGCCTCGCCCGCCGCGCGCCGCGACGGGCCTGCTCGTCGCGCTCGCCTGCCTGGCGGGGATGTCCATTGCGCCGGCCCGGGCCCAGTCCTTCTTCGAGGAATTGTTCGGCATCGGCCGTGCCGCGCGGCCGCCGCAGCCGCCGCGCAACGTGCCGGTGCAGCCGCCCCAGCCCGTCGAACCCGGGACGCCGATCACGCCCCCGCCGGGCGAAGGGAGCGAGACGCGTTCGAGCGTGCCGGCCCAGCCGCGTCAGCCGGTGGTGCTGCGGGTGCCGGCCGAGGACAACGTCGCGGGACAGACCTTGCTGCTGAACGGGCTGAACGGCTCCCTCAAGATCGAGCGGAACGGCTCGGCCTACACGGCCCTCGTGAGCCTGCCCGGCACCAAGATCTCGCAGCCCACCGAGAGCTGCACGGTGAAGCTCGCCGCGGGCAAGCCGGTCTCGCTCGCCGCCGAGGGGCGTGCGCAGGGCGTCTCCCGCTTCACGGTCGCCAGCGCCGAATGCCCTCTGCGCTTCGAGATCCTCGACGGCAGCGTGCTCGCCACGCCGCTCGGCTCCGGGCCGGCCTGCACCTTCACCGCCGCCGATTGCGAGACGACCCCCTCCGGCCTCTGGGGACCGAACGCCGCCGCGCTGATGCCGCAGGCGGGCGAGTTCGACACCGCCCGCGGCGTCGCCGACAAGGCGGTACGCGACAATTACAAGGTCATGACCCAGCGGGCGCGGGGCGGCGACATCCGCCCGATCGTGCAGGAGCAGGCCGCCTTCTCCTCCGACCGGGAGCAGGCCTGCCGGACCTATGCCCGCGAGGGCGCCCACGGCTACTGCCACCTGCGCTTCACCGAGGCGCGGGCGATCGCCCTCGCCGCGCGGCTCGGCGCCAACACCGCCGCGCCGACGGCGGCCAACGCGCCGCCCCGGCCCCGCCGCAGCCGCGGGGCGGTGGAGGGCATGAACCCCGACGCGACCGGCGCGGAGCCCTTCGCCGATCAATAGGCGGAGGCGGACGACGCGAACCCGTAGGCATCGTCGCACGGGCGGAACCGGGCCTTTCGCGTGGATGTTGGCCGAGGTTCACGCGAAGCGAGCCCGGCCATGCCCGACCAGAAGATCGAAGCCTATACCGACCCGGCCGGCGGATGGGGGTCGGCCCGGTCGCTCGTCGACATCCTGACCCGCGAGGAGATCCCGGCCTCCGGTGCGGCGATGCTGATGAAGCAGAACAAGCCGGGCGGCTTCATGTGCGTGTCCTGCGCATGGTCGAAGCCCGCCAAGCCGGCCACCTTCGAATATTGCGAGAACGGCGCCAAGGCGACCGCCTGGGAGCAGACCCGCAAGCGGATCGGCCCCGATTTCTTCGAGCGCCACTCGGTCACCGAATTGCTGACCTGGCCGGACTACGACCTCGAGGAGAAGGGCCGGCTCACGCACCCGCTGCGCTACGATCCGCAGCGCGACCGCTACCTTCCCGTCGCCTGGGAGGAGGCTTTCGCGGAGATCGGCCGCGAGCTGAAGGCGCTGCGGGAGACCGACCCGACCTCGGCCGTCTTCTACTCCTCGGGCCGGGCCTCTCTTGAGACGAGCTACATGTACGCGCTGTTCGCGCGCATGTACGGCAACAACAACCTGCCCGATTCCTCCAACATGTGCCACGAATCGACCTCGAAGGCGCTGCCGCAATCGATCGGGGTTCCGGTCGGTACGACGGTGCTGGAGGATTTCGAATCGACCGACCTGATCCTGTTCTTCGGGCAGAATGTCGGCTCGAATTCGCCGCGGATGCTCCACCCACTGCAGGACGCCCGCCGCCGCGGCGTGCCCATCATCACCTTCAATCCCCTGCGGGAGCGCGGATTGGAGCGCTTCACCAACCCGCAATCGCCCGTCGAGATGCTGACCCATTCCTCGACGCAGATCTCGACCCAGTACCATCAGGTGAAGGCGGGCGGCGACATCGCGGCGATCGCGGGCATGTGCAAGGCGCTCTTCGCCGCCGACCGGCAGGCGCAAGACGAGGGCCGCCCGCGCATTCTCGACATCGACTTCATCGCCGAGCACACGCACGGCTTCGAGACGTTCGAAAAATTCTGCGACCGGCTCGACTGGCCGGCCCTGGAGACGAAATCCGGTCTCAAGCGGGAGGCCATGGAGGCGGCCGCCGCCGTCTACGCCCGGGCGCGGGCGGTGATCGGCATCTACGGCATGGGGCTGACGCAGCACCGCCGCGGCACCGAGACGGTGCAGATGTTCGTCAATCTGCTGCTCCTGCGCGGCAATATCGGCCGGCCGGGCGCCGGCATCTGCCCCGTGCGCGGCCATTCCAACGTGCAGGGCCAGCGCACGGTCGGCATCGCCGACGAGCCGTCGCTGGTGCCGCTGGACAAGCTCAAGGCGATGTACGGCTTCGAGCCGCCCCGCGAGAAGGGACTGAACACGGTCGAGACCTGCGAAGGCGTCCTCTCCGGCAAGGTGAAGGCTTTCGTCGGTCTCGGGGGCAATTTCGTGCGCGCGGTCCCCGATACGCGGCGGATGGAGGAGGCGTGGCGCGGGCTCCGGCTCACCGTCCAGGTCTCGACCAAGCTCAACCGCTCACACCTCGTGCATGGGGAGATCAGCTACATCCTGCCCTGTCTCGGCCGGATCGAGGTGGACGAGCAGGCGAGCGGGCCGCAGGCCGTGTCGATGGAGGATTCGACCTCCTGCTTCCACGGCTCGCGCGGTGTCGCCCGGCCCGTGAGCGACCATGTGCGCTCCGAGCCCTGGATCGTGGCACAGCTCGCCAAGGCGGCACTCCCGCCCAACCCGAAGGTCGATTGGGACGCCTGGGTCGGCGACTATTCCAAGGTGCGCGACGCGATCGAAGCGACGTACCCGGACAAGTTCAAGGACTTCAACGCACGCCTGTTCGAGCCCGGCGGCCTGCACAAACCGCTGCCCGCCCGCGAGCGCAAGTGGGAGACCGAGACTGGCAAGGCCAACTTCGCCGTCCCCCCGGACGGGCTCGACATGGACCCGGATATGAAGAGCGATCGCCGCGACGTGCTCGACCTGATCACTCTGCGCTCAAACGACCAGTTCAACACCACGATCTACGGCTACCACGACCGTTTCCGCGGCGTGAAGGGTACCCGGCAGGTGCTGTTCATGAACGAGAACGATATCGAGCGGCTGCATCTGGCCGACGGCGAGTCCGTCGATGTCGTGACGGAGGCCGCCGACGAGTTCGCCCGCGAGGTGAAGGGCTTGAGGATCGTCAAGTACGACATCCCCGAAGGCAATTGCGCCGGCTACTACCCGGAGCTGAACGTCCTGATCCCGCTTTGGCACCACGATGCACAGGCCAAAGTCCCGGCCGCGAAGGCGATCCCGGTGCGCATCGCCAAGGCGGCGGAACTGGCGGTCCACGATTGATCGGGATCGGTGATAAGCCTACCCCGCTGTGAGCCGGTGACCGTCTGCGTCAATTTAGAAAGAAGCGCTCGTTCTTCTGGCGCTCACTCCAATGCCCATTGGGCTTGCGGTAGGAGTAGTAGGCAGCAATTTCGAAGCCGGATTGCTGATTGTCGGCCATCTGGTGAACATGGATTTTTTCTTCGAAATCCGGTTTCAGCCTCGGACTAGGTGGCGCCGTGTCGAAGAAGACATCGATCAGAACATGCGTTCCTGTCATGTGATGGAGGTCGTACGGCACGTACTCCGCAGTCGACGCTTCACGGCGGTGCTGCTCGATAATGTTATGGATGATCTTTCTGATCAGTAAGTCGAGCTCATCCGCGCCTTTCCGCGCGGCAAGGACGCCGTTCATAAGATGAAAGTCCGTTTCGGTTCTGATTTCCCAGCCCTGGCCGAAGAGGATGAGGTTGTGGGTCGAAAGTGCGTCGAGCGTTTCCAGCAGCCGCGCCGGTGAGGTGGGACCGATATGGGCGTCGATATACAATCCTCCATGCTTTCGAAGCAGGAGGAGGCGCGCTAGATCCGATTTTGCCGACGGCAAACGAATGGACTGGAAGATCGGGACGAAGTCGGGTGGAAGCAGAGGCAAGATGTCGTCGTCGCCGAAGACAGTGCAATGTCGGTAGGCTCTCTGCCATGCCGGAGCGGCGGGAGGTGTTTCGATGTCCCGGCTTGTCCAGTACAGGATGATCATGGTCTTCTCGATGGACGGGGCTTCATATTGCGGGACTTGCTGACCAGCTTCTTGCATCATTGTCAGTGAGCACAGCAAGATGACATCCTTGGAGGATCGGGGCCGCTGTTTGCGAGACCCGTCACAGGATTTTGCCGCGCGCTGATACGGTCCGGTCAGTCGCTCTAGACTCTTCTCCCATGTCACCGTCCGTGCCAACCACGGGCAAGCTCTGCATCCTATCGGCCCGCGCCTGATGCAATATGCCCCGTAGGCCTCGTGTGAACTGGGAGACTCGACGCGCGCCCGCGCCGGTCCATATTCCGCTCTATGGACAGTTCGGACGGAGCTCACGCGCGACGGCAGGCGATTATCGATCGCCTGCTCGCCGACGCCCTGCGGCCGGCCGGCGGGGTCGTGCTGCCGAGCCACGACGCCCTGCCGGCGGATATCCGCATGACGGTCGACCGCCTGCTCGCCAAGGCGGATGCGGAGCGCCGCCGCTCGCTCACCTACGACGACCTGGAAGAGGCGTTGCCTCCTCGCGACGTGACCGCGGACGATCTTGAGGCGATCTTCTGGGTGCTGGCGGAGTACGGGATCGAGTTGGACGACGGCGAGTAGAATCCGGTCAGCCGGCGGCGCCCAGCAGCAGGCGTGCCGCTGCCGCGCGGGCCTCGTCGGTCACCGTGGCGCCGGCGAGCATCCGGGCGATCTCTTCACGGCGCGCATCCGCCGCCAGTCCGACCACCCGGGTCGTGACCCGCTCGCTCTTCTCCGCGCCCTTGGCCGCCTTGCCGCCCTTCACGCTGTCCTTGGCGATGCGGAAATGGGTCGAGGCGCGGGCGGCGACCTGCGGTGCGTGCGTGACCGCCACCACCTGGACCTGCTCCGAAAGCCGGCCGAGCCGCGCCCCGATGGCGTCGGCCACCGCCCCGCCGAGGCCGGTGTCGATTTCGTCGAAGATCAGGGTGGGGGCCGAGCCCTTGCCGGCCAGCACCACCTTGAGGGCGAGCATGAAGCGGGACAGCTCGCCGCCCGAGGCCACCTTCATCATCGGGCCGGCGCGGGTGCCGGGGTTGGTCTGCGCCCAGAACTCCACCCGCTCGGTGCCGGCGGCGTCGCGCGAGGCTTCGTCCACGGCGATCTGCGTGATGAAGCGCGCGCCTTCGAGCTTGAGCGGGGGAAGCTCGGCCTGGACCGCCGCGTCGAGCGCTTTGGCCGCCTTGCGGCGCCCCTCGCCGAGCCGCTTGGCCGCCTGGGCATAGGCCGTCTCGGACGCGTCCAGCTCCGCCTGAAGGCCGGCCAGGGCCTGCTCGCCGGCATCGAGGGCGGCGACATCCGCGTCGTAGCGGGTGCGCAGGTCGGCGAGGTCGTCGGCCGGGACCGAGTACTTTCGCGAGGCGGCTCGCAGGGCGAACAGGCGTTCCTCGACCCGCTCCAGTTCGCGCGGATCGAACTCCGCGGCGAGCACGGCCGCGTCCAGGGTGGCCCGGGCCTCGTCCAGGGCGACGAGGGCCGCGTCGAGCGCGGCGATGCTCGGATCGACCAGGGCCGGCACCGTGGCGCTGCGCCGCTCCAGCCGGCGCACGGCGGAGGACAGGTGCGGCACCATCGAGCCCGAGCCGCCGACGATGTCGAGGGCTTCGTTCAACTCCCGGGCGACCTTCTCGCCCTGCTGCATCACTGTGCGGCGCTCGGCCAGGATCGCCTCCTCTCCCGCCTGCGGATCCAGGGCGCCCAGTTCCTCCACCGCGTGGCGCAGGAAATCGGCCTCCTTCCGTGCGGCCTCGACCCGCTCACGCTGCTCGGTAAGGGCGGAGCGCGCGGCGCGCACGCGCTTGGCCGCGGCCGCGACCTGGGCAAGCGGGCCCTGGAGGCCGCCGAAGGCGTCGAGGATGGCGCGGTGCGTGGTGGGATCGGCCAGCGCGCGGTCGTCGTGCTGGCCATGGATCTCGACCAGAGCCGTGCCGATCGCCCGCATGGTCTGAACGCCGACCGGCTGATCGTTGACGAAGGCGCGGGTGCGCCCGTCGGCGAATTGCGTGCGGCGCAGGATCAGGTCCCCGTCGGTATCGATCTCCGCAGCGGCGGCGATGACGCGGGCGGGGTGGCCGGCGCCCACATCGAACACGGCGGTGACGCCGCCCTGGGCCTCGCCGTGGCGCACGAGCCCGCCGTCGCCGCGACCGCCCAGCGCAAGGGCGAAGGCGTCGAGCAGGATCGACTTTCCCGCACCGGTCTCACCGGTGAGGACGGTCAGCCCCCCGGAGAAGGTCAACTCGAGCTTGTCGATCAGAACGATGTCGCGGATCGCGAGCTGGACGAGCATGAAGCGGCGCCAGAGCCCCTCGTTGGATTTTCGCATCGCCCGAAGGGCGGCTATCGGCCCTCGGCAGATGATGATGCGCAGTCAGACACCACCTCGCGCGCCGGTTTAGCCGCAAGCTCGAGGGAGTTCATCCGGAAAGTGTGGGCTTGCGGTCAAGGATGGCACAGAGTCGCCGGTATTCGGCCGCGAAGGGGGCATCGAAGGCGCGGACCGCACGATTCTCCGTCCCGTAGCGGTCGCACTCTCGAACTTGAGACAGTGCCCTGTTCGGGTAGCGGTTGATCTGCACGCCTTCGAAGACCACGCGGTCCGCGGTCGTCTCGGAGGTCTCGGAGAAGATCAGTCCGTCCGAAAGAATCCGCCTACCGTGGCGGCAGATGACATCCTGGTGTCGTACGGCAGCGATCCTGTCGGCCCGCACCAACGTCCTGAAATGATAATGATCGTCCGATGCGTAAGGTGCGGAGCGGGTGAAGGCACGGGTCACGAGGGCACAGGACGGATCCTCGCGGCCCGAGACGCCGAAGTGGCGCCGGTTCACGTGCAGACTCGACACTGCGTCGGGCAGCGTTTCGATCAGGCCGGCCATCGTCGAGTGGCCGAGGGGTACGACGAATTCGTCGGGATCGAGATACATCACCCACGACGTTGCGAGATCCGACAGGGCGTGAACGTAGGCCATAATCTGCGCAGATGCGTCGGGCGGCGAGGGCCAGGGGACCCGTCGCAGCCGCAAGTCGCGCCGGACGAGCGCCTTGAACAGCGCGCGCGTGTCGTCGGTGCTCTCGTTGTCGTAGACGACGATTCGGTCGAACCCGATCGCGAGGTGGTGCGCGAGCCACTCGACGAGGTAGGGCCCCTCGTTTCGGACGATCGCGACGAGTGTCACGGCATTGGGATTACCGCGCAAAGCCCTATCGGCAAGCGCCCTGCGCCAGCGCAGAAAGGGCATCATGTCGGGCCCGGCGATGATCGTGATGCCTGCACAGGCTCGCTCCGCACCGTCTCACCTCGGCGAAACGGCAAAGCCCCAGCCGGTTCGAATCGGCTGGGGCGTTATCGTCATGCCGATGTCTCGGCGGAAGATGGCAAGCGTTACTCCGCCGCGGCGGTCCGTCCGATCACGCCGCGGTAGATCTTGCTGAGCCAGGAGCCCTTCTCCTCGCGCGGCTCGAGACCACCGGTCTGCAGGAGCGCGTAGGCGTCCTTGTACCAGGGGCTGTCCGGGAAGTTGTGGCCGAGCACGGCCGCGGCCGTCTGCGCCTCGGCGGTGAGGCCGAGCGCCATGTAGGCCTCGACCAGACGCTCCAGCGCCTCCTCGGCGTGGCGAGTCGTCTGATACTTGCTGACCACGTCGCGGAAGCGGTTGATCGCCGCCGGGAAGGCGCGCTTCTCAAGGTAGAACCGGCCGACCGCCATCTCCTTGCCGGCGAGCTGGTCGCGGGTGATCTGGATCTTGGCCTTGGCGTCGGCGGCGTATTCGGAGGTCGGATACTTCTGCACGAGTTCCTGGAGAGCCACGAGGGCGCGCTCGGAGCGCTCCTGATCGCGGGTCACGTCCGGGATCTGCTTATACTGCGACATCGCCATCAGGTACTGGGCGTAGGCCGCGTCCTTGCTCGCCGGGTGGCGCTGGAGGTAGCGCTTCGAGGCGTTGATCGCGTCGTCGTACTTCGCGCCCTCGTAGTTCGCGTAGGCCGTCATCAGCAGGCCTTTCCGCGACCAATCGGAATAGGTGTACTGCTTGTCGAGCTGGTCGAAGGACTTGGAGGCGGCCTCGTAATCCCGGTCCTCCATCTTCGCCAGGCCCTGGCTGTAGAGCTTGTCGGCCGGCGTGTCCGGGATGGCTTCGGGCTTGTACTTCTCGTTGAACAGGCCCGTCGGGTCGAGGGCGTCGCAGCCGCCGAGCCCCAGGCCCAGGCTGAGGAGCACGGCCACCATCGCGCCACGGGTCGGGAAAGTCAGAGGCATCGCGATCAAATCCCTGTCAGGCCCGACCGCTTCGACGGCGGCGCGGCCTACGCGCAGGTCGTACGGTTGGAGACCGATTCGGGCATGAAGACGGCAGGTGCGAACGAACCGTTCATGCCATCCGCCCGTCGTGCAGTTGAGGGCCCGATGTGGCCTGCCGGTTACAGTTCGGCGGCGAAGGCGGCGATGCCGAGACCGGCGCCGAACTCGGCCCGGGCGGTTTCGCGGCGGGTGCCCTGGCCCTCGACGATGGCGTAGTTCGCACGGTCGGCGAACAGGGCTTCGAGAATGCCGACATTCATGCGGTGGCCGCCGCAATAGGAGCGGTAGGCGCCCTGGATCGGCAGCCCGGCCAGCGCGAGATCGCCGACCGCGTCGAGGAACTTGTGGCGGACGAACTCGTCCGCGTAGCGCAGGCCTTCCGGGTTGACGACCGCGGTCTCGCCGACGGCGACCGTGTTGTCGAGGGAAGCGCCCAGCGCGAAGCCGGCTTTCCAGTAGCGCTCCACGTCCTTCATCATGCCGAAGGTGCGGGCGCCCGCGATCTCGCGGCGATAGGCGGCCGGGGTGAGGTCCATCGCCTTGCGCGAGCGGCCGATCACCGGGGATTCGAAGTCGATCTCCACGTCGAGGCGGAAGCCGCGGTCGATCGGGCGGAGTTCGGCGAAGGCGCGGCCGGCCTCGATGCGGACCGGCTGGAGCACCTTGATCCAGCGGCGCGCGGCGCCGCAGGTGGCGAGGCCGACGCTGTCGATCGCCTGGACGAAGGGACGGGCGCTGCCGTCGAGGATCGGCATTTCGGGGCCGTCGATCTCGACCAGAGCGTTGTCGACGCCGAGCCCGTAGAGGGCCGACATCAGGTGCTCGATGGTGGCGACGGCACCGGTCTCGACATCACCGATGACGGTGCAGAGTTCGGTGGCGGAGACGCAGGCGTAGTGGGCCTTGATCAGCCGGTCGTTGCCGGTCGTGGTGCCCGTTCGGAGGAACGCGATACCGTGGTTGGCTTGAGCGGGGTGGATCGTGATCTCTGCCGGGTTTCCGGAGTGAACTCCGATTCCGGTGAGGGTCACGGACGTTTTGAGCGTTGTTTGTTGGTTCGTCCGCATACCTTAGCCCTCGGCCAGGATCCTGCCCGCGCACCCCCGTCTCGGGGGCACGGTGTGGGGAAGTCCGTCCGCTGCTTGAAGCCTCTGCGAGCGCTGTCGGGTCGAGCGACCGTCCGCGCCTTCTGTCGTTCCGGAAGCGTGTATAGCTGTGGCAATCAGGGCGGCCAAATCACGGATTCTTACGATCTGTTACAGCCACGGTTTCGCCACGATTTCTGAAAAGCAATTTGAATTCAGTACGTTAACAAACAGATAAACCCGGGACCTTGCGGTCCCGGGCCTGTGGCTGAAATACCCCACTGCGTGCCGATAGGGGCTCGGTTGCCCCCATCGATCCACAGGCGATCCGCACTCAGTTCGCCTGACGGCGAAGGAAAGCGGGGATTTCGAGCTGGTCGTCTTCCATCATCCGGGGCGGCAGGGCGCGGCCCTGCGCGTCCAGGTTGCCTTGAGCCGGGCGGTATTGCGGCGCCTGGGGCGCCGGAGCACGCAGGGCCGGCTCGACGCGCGGCGCCGGGGCCGGAGCGGGAGCGCGGGCGGCCGGGGCCGGGGCGGTCTCGGCCTCCTCGCGGCGACCGCCGAAGCCGACGGTGGCCAGGCGGCGCAGCAGGGTCATGCGCTTGGAATCCTGGCTCGGCTCCGGCTGGGACTCCTCGCCGCGGCTCTTGAGGATCTGCGCCTGGGTGTGGGGCGGCAGGTCCGAGATCTGCGGCATGCGCGGCGCGCGGGCGATCTGCGGGCGCGGCGGCACATAGGGGCCGTTCGCTTGGGCGACGGGCTCCGACGCGCTCATCGGAGCCGCCGGCTCGTAGGCGGGCACGGCGGCGCGGGCGGGCGCGTGGGTCAGGACGACATCGTGGTGATGCGCCATCGGGGCGGGCTCGGCGCGCAGGGATTCGGCGCGCAGGGGCTCCGGCGCGGCGGGCTCGGCGAGAAGCGGCCGGGACGCGGGGGCGGATTGCGGCTCGGGCGCCGCGGCGCGGGCTGCGGGCTGATGAACCGGCTGGTGCGTCGAGGCGGGGCTCAGCGCGGCGGAGGCGCGGGCCCGGGCCTCGGAGCGCAGGCGCTCGGCCACCTCGGCGATGCGCTGCTCGGTCTGGGCGATCTCCGGGTTGTTCGGGGAATCGGCCGAGATCAGCGCCGGCTCGATGCCGGTGGCGACCACCGAGACGCGGATGATGCCGTCGAGGCTCTCGTCGAAGGTGGCGCCGAGGATGATGTTGGCATCCGAATCGACCTCTTCGCGAATCCGCGTCGCGGCCTCGTCGAGTTCGTACAGGGTGAGGTCCGAGCCGCCCGTGATCGAGATCAGCAGGCCGCGCGCACCCTTCATCGACACGTCGTCGAGGAGCGGGTTGGCGATGGCGGCTTCCGCGGCGCGGTTGGCGCGGTTCTCGCCGGAGGCCTCGCCCGTGCCCATCATCGCCTTGCCCATGCCGCGCATGATCGCGCGCACGTCGGCGAAGTCGAGGTTGATCAGGCCTTCCTTGACCATCAGGTCGGTGATGCAGGCCACGCCCGAGTAGAGCACCTGGTCGGCCATCGCGAAGGCGTCGGCGAAGGTGGTCTTCTCGTTGGCGACCCGGAACAGGTTCTGGTTCGGGATCACGATCAGGGTGTCGACCGCCGCCTGAAGCTCCTGGATGCCGGCTTCCGCCGTGCGCATCCGGCGCATGCCCTCGAACTGGAAGGGCTTGGTCACGACGCCGACCGTGAGGATGCCCATGTCACGCGCCGCGCGGGCGATGACGGGGGCTGCGCCCGTGCCGGTGCCGCCGCCCATGCCGGCGGTGATGAAGGCCATGTGCGCGCCCGAGAGCTGGTCGCGGATCTCGTCGATCACCTCCTCGGCCGCCGCCGAGCCGACTTCCGGGTGCGAGCCGGCGCCGAGGCCCTGCGTGACGCCGATGCCCATCTGGATGACCCGCTCGGCCTTGGAGGAGGTGAGCGCCTGGGCGTCGGTGTTGGCCACGACGAACTCGCAGCCGAGCAGGCCCGATTCGATCATGTTGTTGACGGCGTTGCCGCCCGCGCCGCCGACACCGAAGACGGTGATGCGGGGCTTGAGTTCCCGGATGTCCGGAGCCTGAAGAGAGATGGCCATGTGGTCGTGCCCTTCGTGACTTTCGATTGCCTGGTTCGACGCCGTGTTCGACGCCTGCCCTGTCTTGCTTGTCCCGCGCTGGCCTCGCTCCGGCGCGGGTCGTCCTTCAGAAGCTTTCCCGGATCCAGCGACCGACCCGGGAGAAGTATCCGTCCGTTCCCGTGCCGGCGAAGGCGCCCTGCCCCCGCGGCTCGAAATGCTCCGCATGTGCGACCTGCGGGTAGACCAGCAGGCCGACGGCGGCTGAGAAGGCGGGGCCCTTGGCCGCCTCGGGCAGGCCGCGGATACCGAGCGGGCGCCCGATCCGGACCTGTCCCTGGAGGATGCGGCGGGCCGTTTCCGGCAGGCCGACGAGCTGACTGGCGCCGCCCGTGAGCACGACTCGGCGCCCGGCCTGGGCACCGAAGCCCGCGTTGCGCAGGCGGTCGCGCACGAGTTCGAGCACCTCCTCGACCCGCGGCTTGACGATGCGCACGAGTTGCGAGCGGGGCACGTGGCCGGGGGCCTCGCCCTCGTCCTCGCCGACGCCGTGCACGGCGATCATGTCCCGCTCGTCGGAGGCCGTGGCGATGGCCGAGCCGTAGAGGGTCTTGAGCCGCTCGGCGACGGAGACGCGGGTGGAGAGGCCCCGCGCGATGTCCATGGTGACGTGGTGCCCGCCGACCGCGATCGCGTCGCAATGGACGAGGTGCCCACCCATGAACACGCCGACGCTGGTGGTGCCCCCGCCCATGTCCACGACGGCGCAACCGAGTTCCGCCTCGTCGTCCACCAGTGCGGAGAGGCCGGCCGCGTAGGGCGTGGCGATCACCGCATCGACGCCGAGATGGCAGTGCTCGACCGCCAGCATCAGGTTGCGCGCGGCGGCCGCTTCCGCGGTGACGACGTGCAGATCGACGCCCAGCGCGCTGCCGATCATACCGGAGGGATCGATCACCGCGCCCTGCCCGTCGAGCGCGTAGCCGATCGGCAGGGCGTGCAGCACGGCCCGGCCGGGACTGACGCCGTGGGCGCTCGCGGTCTCCAGCACGCGCTCCACGTCGGAGCCGGTGACGGTGCCGGAGCGGACGTTCACCCGCGCCTCAAAATGCTGCGAGGCGAGGCGCCCGCCGGAGATGTTGACGATGACCGACTGGACCTCGGCCTTGGCCATCCGCTCGGCGGCGTGGACCGCCTGACGGATCGCGCCCTCGGCCGCCTCCAGATCGACGATGGCGCCGCCCTTCAGACCCAGCGAGCGCTGGTGGCCGATGCCGATGATACGGGCGAGATGGGTGCGCCCGCGCAGGGTCGACATCGCCTCGGCCGGCTGCAACTCGGCGATGAGGCAGACGACCTTGCTGGTTCCGATATCGAGCACCGAGAGCGTCGCGCTCCGGCGGGCGGAGAGCGGCTTCAGGCGCGGCGTGAGGCCGTGATGGGTCTGCATCGGACGCTACCGGAACTCGCGGCGAAGGGCTCGGGACGGCACGGGGAGGCGGGCGGTTCGGGACGGGCTCATGTCGCCGTCCCCTTCTTCGGCTTCTTGCGGCTCTCGGCCCGGGCGGCCGCGGCCTCCTCGGTCAGGCGCACCACGACGCGGTCGGCCATGCGCAGATCGACGGCGATGATGTCCTTCTCCAGGATCCGATTCTCGCGCTCCAGGCGGACGAGCCGGGCCAGAGCCGCGGCGGGTTCGGATTCGGGCAGGCGGATGTCGACGCCGTCGAGCTTGAGCGTCCAGCGCCGGCCGGAGACGTAGGTGCCGGCCCGGATGCGCGCGCCGAGCGGCCCGGCGGCCTCGATCAGGCCGAGATATTCCTGAAGGCGCTCGTTGGCGCCGGCGCCCACCACGAGCGGCAGGTTGACGTAGCGCTCGTCGCGCAGGTCGTCGACGACCTTGCCGTCGGCGGCGATCACCTGAATCTCGCCGTTCTGCTGCCAGAGGGCGGCGGGCTCGCGCTCGACCTGATTGATGACGATCTCGTTGGGGTAGAGCTTGCGCACGGAGACGCTGGCGATCAGCTTCTCGGCGAGCAGACGCTCACGGGTGCGATCCACGTCGAGGAAGGGCACGGAGGAGCGCCAGTCGATGCCGGCGGCCTGCAGCACCTCGCGCTCGTACATCCGCGAGAGACCGGTGATGGTGACGCGCTCGACGCCGAATCCGGCGAGCCGGGCAAGGATGTCGACGGGCCGGCCGTTCTCGGCGACGAAGCCGTCGTAGCGCCCGCTCACGACGAAGCCGGCGAGAGCGATGCCGCCGGCAAGCCCGGCGATCAGCGCCGTGCCCGCGAGCCGCGGCACGCGCGCCTCGATCGGCACCGCCGGCCTGAGGCGGCGTGCCGACGAGAACCGCCTGAGGATCCTCGGGAGCCGAAGGCCCGCGAGGAGTCCGCCGCTGCCGGACGTGCCGGCGGCGTTCAGCGGTTGAGAGAAGCGTCCTCCACCATCCATCGGACGAGTTCACCGAAACTCAGGCCTGCGTGGGCCGCGATCTCCGGCACAAGGCTCGTCTGGGTCATCCCTGGCTGCGTGTTGACCTCCAGGACGACGAGGGCGCCGGTTCCCCCCGGCGTGTCGTCGTAACGAAGGTCGGCACGGCTGACGCCACGGCATCCCAGTGCTTGATGCGCCGTTAACGCCAACTCTTGGACACGCTGGTAAAGATTTAGTTTAAGATCGGCCGGAAGGACGTGGATCGACCCCCCGCCGGCGTACTTCGCATCGAAGTCGTACCACTCTCCCGAGACGGGCTTGATCTCGGTCACCCCGAGCGCCCGGTCGCCCAGCACCGCGCAGGTCAGCTCGCGGCCGGCAACGTAAGTCTCTGCAAGGACTTCCTCCCCGTAGACCCACGCGTCGGAGGCCAGGATCCGGGGCGGTTCCGAGGCCGCGTCGCGCACGATGATGACCCCCATGGAGGAGCCCTCGGCGATCGGCTTCACGACATAGGGAGGGGTTAACGGGTGTGACTTCGCCGCATCATGACGGTTAACGACCCGGCCCTCCGGGACGCTGACTCCGGCCGCGCGCATGACCGTTTTGGCACGCTCCTTGTGCATCGCGAGCGCCGAGGCCAGCACGCCGGAATGGGTGTAGGGGATCTTCAGGATCTCCAAGAGGCCCTGGATCGTGCCGTCCTCGCCGGCCGGGCCGTGGAGCGCGTTGAGCGCCGCGTCGGGCGCCAGCTCAGTCAGCACCGTCGCGATGTCGGGCCCGACATCGACGCGGGTGACGCGGTACCCCTCCCCTTCCAGCGCCCCGGCGCAGGCACTGCCGGAGCGAAGCGAGATTTCCCGCTCGGAAGACCAGCCGCCCATCAGGACGGCGACGTGCTTGGACATCGGCTAGAGCCTTTCAGGGCTGGTTGGGCGCCACGGGCGCACGATGGTGTGGGCGAGACAATCAGGCCTCCTCGCCGAGGAGCCGGCCGCCGCGCAACGCGACGCCCGCCTCGATGGTGACGCCGTGCCGCCGTAACCCGGCGAAGAAGCACGCGAAATCGGGGCGGCGGAAGGTGATGCGGCCGGGGCGATCCGGCGCGGTCGCGTCGAACAGCACCACGGACGGTTCGGAGGCCGCCTCCGCGTAGTCGAGGCAGAGCCAGAGGTCGGAGCCGTGGTTGCTGAGCGCGATCAGGCGATCGATCTCGGGCAGCGCGGCGCGCCAGGACGCCTCCTCGCTGCCGAAATCGATGCCGTCACTGATCGCGCCGAGGCTCTCGAGCCGCTCCAGGCCGGCCAGGTCGAAGCCGGGCAGCACCGTCTGCCAGAGTTCGTCGGCCGCGCGCACCGCTTCGTCACCTTCAAATTCGAGGGGTGCGCCGGGGGAATCCGTGGCGAGGAAGTAGTCTGTCACCCCGCCGTTCCGCCGCCGGTAGAGCGCCCTGAGCGTTTCGGGCAGCCTCACCCCAAGGCGGGCTTCGGCCGCGCCGATCGCGGCCTCGGCCCTTGCCATCCAATCCCCGGCCTGCCTGTCCGCCTCGAAGAAGGAGTCGACGGTCGGGCCGTCGGGATCGATGAGAAGGCGCGGTTCCGGCTGCGGGGTCGAATCTCTCAGGCTGACGAAGCGCTCGGTGAGCCGGGTATGCGCGGCCTCGCAGCGAAGCCGAAGGGCCGCGTAGGCGTCCCGAGAGAGATGGGCACCGGGTTTCGCGTCGTCCCACCCGCAATTGAGCCGGTCGCGCAGGCGCAGGATGTCGCCGCCCGTCCGAGCCCGATCGGCCTCGACGGCGATGTCATCGACGAGCCTGCCGAGATGCTCGGTCAGGGCTGTGGGGTCGGTGGAAGCCATGGGCGATGCGTCCTCCGCTCTCGACGCGGGCCAAGCGTCAGGCGGGCGTGGTCTCGCGGCCGATGCGCTTGATCTCCCAGTGCAGCTCGAAGCCCGAATGGTCGCGCACCCGGCGGCGCACCTCCTCGCCGAGCCCCTCGATGTCGGCCGCGGTGGCGCCGCCGCGGTTGATCAGGAAGTTGCAGTGCATCTCCGAGACCTGAGCCCCGCCCCGGACCAGCCCGCGACAGCCGGCGGCGTCGATGAGCTGCCACGCCTTGCCGCCCTCCGGGTTCTTGAAGGTCGAACCGCCGGTGCGCTCGCGGATCGGCTGGGCGGCCTCGCGGGCCGCGGTCACCCGCTCCATCTCCGCCTCGATCTCCTCGCGGTCACCCGGCCGGCCCTGGAAGGACGCGCCCGTGAAGATCACGTCGTCCGGCGCCGAGGAATGACGATAGCGAAAGCCCATCTCGGCATGGGTGAAGCTGCGGAGTTCGCCCTTGCGGTCGATGCCGCGGGCTTCGATCAGCACGTCGGTGGTTTCGCCGCCGTGCGCCCCGGCATTCATGCGCAGCGCGCCGCCGACGGAGCCGGGGATACCGCGGAAGAAGGCGAGTCCGTCGAGGCTGGCTTCCGCCGCCGCCTTGGCGAGGCGCATATCCGGCACGGCGGTGCCGGACCGGATGGTTTCGCCGTCGATCTCGACCGAGCCGAAGGCCTTGCCGCCGAGCCGGATCGTCACGCCGGGAATGCCGCCGTCACGCACGATCAGGTTCGAGCCGAGCCCGATCACCGTGACGGGCACCGACGGATCGAGCGCGGCGAGGAAGCTCGCCAGATCCTCCTCGTCGGCCGGGCTGAACAGCACCTGGGCGGGACCGCCGACGCGGAACCACGTGAGGTCTGACAGCGACTGGTTTGCGAGCAGACGGCCGCGGAGGCCGGGCGCGGCGGCGCGGATCTTTTCGATCAGATCGGGAAAGGCGGTCATCCAGAGTCTCCCCCTCCCCCCGCACGCGGGGAGAGGGCTTCGGCGACCTCGTCGTCGCCGAAGCGAGGCGGCAGCCGGGGGTGAGGGGGCGGATCCGGAGGAGGCTCGCGCGTCGAGGCCCCCTCACCGTCGCCCTGCGGGCTCGTCGCGCCGGCGACCCAAGTCGGGCTTGCCCGATTTGGGCAACCTAGATCGGAACTCGGGTAAACCCGAGGTCCGAGGTCGTCGCGACCCTCTCCCCGCGAGCGGGGAGAGGGAGGAAGCGCGTCAAGGATTGTGTCTAATACGCCGATGACGTTGTTCGAAACCTCCGCGTTCCAAAAACGGAGAACGCGGTAGCCACGCTCGACCAGCCATGCATCTTTCTCGGCGTCATAGTCGCTGTCCGCATGCTGACTGCCGTCGAGCTCGACGTTCAGCCTCGCCTCACGGCAGCAGAAATCCGCCACATACGGGCCGATGCTCTCCTGCCGGACGAACTTGAACCCGGCGAGACGACGGTCGCGCAGACGAAGCCAGAGACGGCGCTCGGCCTCGGTCTGGTCATGCCGAAGCCGTTTGCGAAACTGCCTCCGCTCGTCGTCCGCGGGGCGCACGCCTCATCCTTGCAACGCCGCCAGCTCTCCCGGCAACGCGTAGGCCCACTGGGTGATGGTGCCGGCGCCGAGGCAGACCACATAGTCGCCGGTCTGCGCGCGGCTGCCGACGAGGCGGGCCAGATCCTCCGGGCGCTCCAGGGCGACGGCGTCGCGGTGGCCGCGGGCCTTCAGGCCGCTGATCAGGGAGTCGCGGTCGATGCCTTCGATCGGTGCCTCGCCCGCTGCGTAGACGGGGGCGACGATCACCGTGTCGGCGTCGTTGAAACAGGTGCAGAAATCCTCGAACAGCGACTGAAGCCGGGTGTAGCGATGGGGCTGCACCACGGCGATCACGTTGCCGTCGGTCGAGGCGCGGGCCGCGCGCAGCACCGCCTGGATCTCCACCGGGTGGTGGCCGTAATCGTCGAAGATCGTCGCGCCGTTCCACTCGCCCGTGCGGGTGAAGCGGCGCTTGACGCCGCCGAAGCCTGCCAGAGCCTTGCGGATCGCGTCCGCCGGAACCCCGAGTTCGTGGGCCACCGCCAGAGCCGCGGTGGCGTTGAGGGCGTTGTGGCGGCCGGGCATCGGCAGGACGAGATCCTCGATCTCCATACGGAAGCCGGGCCGGCGGTCGCGGATCATCACCCGGAAGCGGCTCTGACCGCCCTTCAGGTCGATGTCGATGAGGCGCACGTCGGCCTGCGGGTTCTCGCCGTAGGTGATGATGCGCCGGTCCTCGATATGTCCGACCAGATCCTGGACGATCGGATGATCGATGCACATCACGGCGAACCCGTAGAACGGGATGTTGTCGATGAAGCGCCGGAAGGCGTCCTTGATCGCCTCGAACGAGCCGAAATGGTCGAGATGCTCCGGGTCGATGTTGGTGACGATGGCGACATCGGCCGGCAGCTTGAGGAAGGTGCCGTCGGATTCGTCGGCCTCCACCACCATCCATTCGCCTCCGCCCATGCGGGCATTGGTGCCGTAGGCGTTGATGATGCCGCCATTGATCACCGTGGGGTCGAGGTTGCCGGCATCGAGCAGCGTCGCGACCAGCGAGGTCGTCGTGGTCTTGCCGTGGGTGCCGGCCACCGCGACGCAGGACTTGAAGCGCATCAGCTCGGCCAGCATCTCGGCGCGGCGCACCACCGGCAGGCGGCGCTCGCGGGCCTCGATCAGCTCCGGGTTGTCGCGGCGGATTGCGGTCGAGACCACCACCAGCGCGGCCTCCGCGACGTTCTCCGCCTTGTGCCCGACGAAGGTGCGGATGCCGTTCTCGGCCAAGCGCCGGACGTTGGCGTTGTCGTTCGCGTCCGAGCCCTGCACGGTGTAGCCGAGATTGGCCATCACCTCGGCGATGCCGGACATGCCGATGCCGCCGATGCCGATGAAATGGATGGGGCCGAGCTTTTCGGGCAGCTTCATGTCACGAACCTTTTGAGCCCCGGAGCGCGCGGCATCCGGGACGAGATCAGGCGGCGGCCGCGGTCTCGGCGACGAGCGCGGCGAGGCGGTCGGCCGCGTCGAGGATGCGGGCGGTTTTGGCCGCAGCCGCCGCCTGGGTCAATTTCCGGGGCGCCTCGAACAGATCCACCAACTCGGCGGCGAGCCGATCGGGGGTGAAGGCGCTCTGCGGAATCGAGAGCGCGGCGCCGATCTGCGCCAGCGTCGCGGCGTTGGCCGCCTGATCCTGATCGAGCGCGCCGGGCAGCGGCACGAGGATGGCGGGCCGGCCGATGGCGGCGAGTTCCGAGACCGTCGAGGCGCCCGAGCGCGCCACCACGAGGTGGGCAGCGGCCATGCGGCCGGGCAGATCCTTGAAGAAGGGCGCCGCCTCGATCCCGCCGAGGCCCATGGCGAGGGTGCGGTTCTGCACCGCCGTCAGATCCTCGGGCCGGGCTTGCTGGACGAGGTGGAGCCGGGCGCGCAGATCCGCGGGCAGCTTCTCCAGCGCCGTCGGCACGACCTCGCTCATCACGCGGGCGCCCTGGCTGCCACCGAACACGAGCAGCCGCAGCGGCGCGTCCCCATCCAGTGGAGGATAGGGCGTCTCGGCCACCGCGAGTACGGCCGGGCGGATCGGGTTGCCGGTATGGACGCGGCGCGCGGTGGCCTTCTCGGGCACGCCGCGCACGGACTCGAAGCCGGTGGCGATCACCCGCGCGCCCTTGGCGAGGAAGCCGTTGGCCCGGCCCATCACCGCGTTCTGCTCGTGCAGGATGGTCGGCACCCGCAGCAGCTGCGCGGCCAGCATCGGCGGCACGGTCGGGTAGCCGCCGAAGCCGACGACCGCCGCCGGGTTCAGGCGCCGCACGGCGCGGGCGGCCTGCCCGAAGCCGCGCCCGAGCGTGACCACGGCGCCGGCCCGGCGCAGCACCGAGCGGCCCGAGGGCGTGGCCGAGGCGATGGTGACGATCTCTTCAGCGGGAAAGTCGCCCGCGATGGAATCGACCCGGGCATCGGTCGCGAGCGCCACGCGGATGCCGCGCTCCCGCAAGGCGTAGGCGAGGCTCTGGGCTGGGAAGAGGTGGCCGCCGGTGCCGCCCGCGCAGACCAGCACGAGGGGGGTGAAGACGGTCACTGCATCATTCCCGGGACGGCGGAAGGCAGCGTGCCGGGCGGGCGCTGATTCAGGGCGGTGGTGCGCGGGCGCTTGCGGGTGAGCGCCACGAGGAAGCCCATTCCGAGCGACAGCGAGATCAGCGAGGAGCCGCCGTAGGAGACGAAGGGCAGGGTCATGCCCTTGGCCGGCATGAGCTGCGTGTTCACCGCCATGTTGATGCAGGCCTGGAGGCCGAAGAGCGTCGTCAGTCCGGTGATGGCGAGCCTCGTGAAGGTGTCGTCGGTGCGGCGTGCCAGCTTCAGGCCGCGCATGACGATGTAGGCGAACAGCGCGACGAGACAGAGGCAGACCAGCACGCCGAACTCCTCGCCGGTGACGGAGAAGATGAAGTCGGTATGCGCGTCGGGCAGGTGACGCTTGGCCACACCCTCGCCGGGTCCGGTACCGAACCAGCCGCCGGAATTGAAGGATTCCCGCGACCAGAATTCCTGGAAGCTGTCGCCCGAATCGCGGTCCATGAAGCGGTTGATGCGCTCGCGCACGTGATGGAGGAAGGTGTAGGCGGCGAACACGCCCGTGAGGCCCAGCACCCCGAGGCCCGCCACCCAGAACCAGTGCAGGCCGGCGACGAAGAACAGCGCGCACCACACCATCGTGATCAGCATGGTCTGCCCGAAATCGGGCTGGAGGATCAGCGGCACGATGGTCATCGGCAGGAGCAGGATCGCCAGCAGGCCACCGGGCATGTCGCGACGCTGCGCGCCTTCCGAGAAGGCCCAGGCCGCCACCACGACGAAGGCGGGCTTCACGAATTCCGAGGGCTGGAGACCGAAGGAGCCGATCTGGATCCAGCGGTGCGCGCCCTTAATCTCCGGGCCGAACTTGCCGGCCAGGATGCAGAGCGTCACGCCGACGAGCCAGGTGACGAGAGCGAAGCGCCGGATGTGGCGCACCGACAGGAACGAGACCGCGATGATGAGCAGGATCGTCGGGGCGAGATACATCGCCTGCCGGTTCAGGAAGTAGAAGGTCGGCAGGCCGATGCGCTCGGCCACCGGCGGGCCGCCGCCCATCAGGAAGACGAGGCCGGCCACCATCAGGCAGCCGAGTCCCGCGAGCAGGCCGCGATCGACCGTCCACCACCAATCCGCCAGGGGACTGCGTTCGGCGCGCGACATCATGGCGAGGGCTCGTCTCCAGCCGGCCGGTCCCGCATCAAACACGCGGACGGTCCGCCGTGATGGTGGATCGTAAGGGTTAATGGTGTCTTGCCGCGAGCGCGGTGGTGGGCGCCGAACGCCGGATTTGCCGGTCAGCCATGCACCGGCCATGCACCGCCAAGCGCCGCCAAGCGCCGCGGCGGCTTTGCGCGGCGCTTGCGCCCGTGATACTGGCCCCTGCCAACCCGATCTCGCTGGCCGTACCCTTCCGGCCCGGCGCAACACCCGTCTCCGGAGTTGGTTTCCATGGCCCGTATCAGCGCTGACACGATCATCGAGGGCCTTACCTTCGACGACGTGCTGCTGCGCCCCGCCGCCTCCTCGGTGATGCCCACCGAAGTCGACGTCGCGACCCGCCTCACCCGCACGATCAAGCTCAACCTGCCGATCATCGCCTCGGCCATGGACACCGTGACCGAGGCGCGGATGGCCATCGCCATGGCGCAGAACGGCGGGCTCGGCGTGATCCACCGCAACCTGGAGCCGGCCGAGCAGGCCGAGCAGGTCCGCCTCGTGAAGAAGTACGAGTCGGGCATGGTGCTCAATCCCATCACCATCCACCCCGACGAGACGCTGGCCGACGCCTTCGAGGTGATGAAGAAGAACCGGATCTCCGGTATTCCGGTGGTCGAGCGCGGCCCCAACGGCTCGCGCGGCAAGCTCGTCGGCATCCTGACGAACCGCGACGTGCGCTTCGCCACCAATACCGGCCAGCCCGTGGCCGAACTCATGACCCGCGACCGGCTCATCACCGTGCGCGAGGGGGTGACGCAGGACGAGGCCAAGCGCCTGCTGCACCAGTTCCGCATCGAGAAGCTGCTCGTCGTCGACGACCACTACCGCTGCATCGGCCTGATCACGGTCAAGGACATCGAGAAGCAGGTCGCCTATCCCAACGCGGTCAAGGACGAGCAGGGCCGCCTGCGGGTCGCGGCCGCCACGACGACGGGTGATTCCGGCTTCGAGCGTGCCGAGCGCCTGATCGATGCCGGCTGCGACGTGGTTGTGGTCGATACCGCCCACGGTCATTCCCGCAAGGTGCTCGACAGCGTCGCCCGGGTGAAGCAGCTCTCCAACGCCGTGCAGATCATCGCCGGCAACGTCGCCACCGCCGAGGGCGCCCGGGCGCTCATCGATGCGGGCGCCGACGCGATCAAGGTCGGCATCGGCCCGGGCTCGATCTGCACCACCCGCATCGTCGCGGGCGTCGGCGTGCCCCAGCTCACGGCGCTGATAGAGGCCGTGGAGGCGGCTCAAGGAGCGGACGTGCCGGTGATCGCCGACGGCGGCATCAAGTTCTCGGGCGATCTCGCCAAGGCGATCGCGGCCGGCGCCTCGGTGGCGATGCTGGGCTCGCTGCTGGCCGGCACCGACGAAGCGCCGGGCGAGGTCTTCTTGTATCAAGGGCGTTCGTACAAGAGCTACCGCGGCATGGGCTCTGTGGGCGCCATGGCCCGCGGCTCCGCCGACCGCTACTTCCAAGCGGAAGTCAGCGACACCCACAAGCTCGTGCCGGAGGGCATCGAGGGGCAGGTGCCGTACAAGGGCCCGGTGGCGGCGGTGCTGCACCAGCTCGCGGGCGGCCTGCGCGCGGCGATGGGCTATGTCGGCGCGGCGACCGTGCCGGATTTCCAGGAGCGGGCGCAGTTCGTGCGCATCACCAATGCGGGCCTGCGCGAGAGCCATGTCCACGACGTGACGATCACCCGCGAGAGCCCGAACTATCCGAGCCGCTGATCCGCCGCCCGATATGTCGCCCTGGGCTCGCGCCCGGGGCGATGGTCTCGCCTTGGAAAGGGCTCGCCGACTCCGGCGGGTTCCGCGCTTCCCTCGGGATCGCCTGCGTCCGGCCGCCTCGGCCGGAGCCCGGCTTCAGAGCCAGATCAGGCTCGCCAGCAGCATCAATGCTTCGAGGGCGATCATCACGCAGATCGTGTAGCCGACGACGCGGTCCCGCACGGGAGTGAGGGCCGTCGAAGGGGAGCGAATCATGGTCGGCCTCCGGAACGGGGCGAACCTAGATCCGGGCAGCGACCTGTACTTTGCTATATTTTAAGACGCGCGCGAAAAAAGGCGCGAAAACGGAAAAAATCGAACGCCGCTGCAGCGAAATCGCGGCGAACGGTGCGCAGTCAGCCTTTCCTATGCGAGGCCGATCCGCGGATACTCTGAACGCATCGGCCGAATTCGATGGGGCAGGCTTAGAGGTCTCGCCGTCCCGATCCAAACAGACGCTCCCCGATGACCTCGACGGCGTCAGGGCTTGGTGACCGGCATGTCCGGCGCGGCGTGGGCCTGCCGGTCGATGATGGCGGCGAACTCGTCCGGGCTCAGCTCGATGAAGCGGCGCATCGCCTCCCGGAACTCGGGCTCCTTCTCGGCGGTCGGGCAGGCGAAGCCGCGCGATTGCGTCACCTGCGCCCGGATCGCGGCCTCGAAGGCCGCCATCTCCGGCCGGAGGGCGGCCAGCTTCGCCTCGACGGCGGCGCGCTCGCGATCCGTGGCCGTGACGGGGCAGGCCCGCAGCACGCCCTCGACCGCCAACCCGACGGTGTAGGAGGCCAGCCGCGCCCGCGCCGGCAGGTTCGGTGCGGCGGCAACGGACGGCGGCTCGGCACGAGCCGCCTCGCAGCGCTGCAGCGAGGCGTAGGCGGCGGCGATGTCCGGGATGTCGAAGGCCGCCTCGCCGTCCTCGAAGCGCAGGCTGAGCCTTCGCGCCGCCAGCAGGTCCGGCACGAGCGTGTCCGGCAGGGCCGCGCGCAGGATCTGCCCGTCGCCGGTCCAGGTCGTCCTCGGGCCCGCCGGCCTGCCGTCGAGCAGGAGCGGCGCCGTGAGCCGTTCGCCCGCGGAAAATTCCCAGTTCCGGTCGGCGAGGGCCAGGGCGAGGCCCGCGTGATCGCGCGAGACGATCACGAGGCTGGCGGTGTCGCCCTGTGCATCCTCTGCGGTGCGGGTCATCGAGCAGGAGCCGGCATCCGGTCCGCCGGTTCGGCGCTCGACCGCCCAGCCCTGCACGCTCTCGAAAGGCTCGCGGCGGGGTGCCGCCTCGGCCCCGAGTCCGGCGAGGAGCGCCGTCAGCGTCACCGCCGAGATCGCCGCCAGGACGGGTGAGAGGCGCACGCGACATCTCCGCGACGACGGTCGGTCTCCGCCGCCCGCGGAACTGCGAAGCGACCGGTCGGACGGGTTGAGCTTAGCCTTTCCTTGCCGGCTCAACCAGCGCGCGGAGCGAATCCCTCACAGCGCAATCGGGCACGCGCGCGTCCCGGCGGCGAGCCCGCGTCTCAGAATTTGGGCGCGGCCGGCGCGGCTGCGTTCCGGTCCGCCGACTCCCTTTCCAGGGAGGCGGCCAGCTCTTCCGGGCTCAAGGCGGTAAACTTGCGCAGGATCTCTTGGAAGGCCGACTGCTTCTCCGCGGCGGGGCACGGGGTGCCGCGCCGCTGCAACTCGCTACGCAGGGACGCGTCAAGCGGGGCCATTTCCGGCTGGAGCGCGGCCATCCTGGCATCGACCGACCGGCGCTGCTCGTCCGTGGCGGGGATCGCGCATTCCTTCAGCGCACGCTGCAGCGAGAGGCCGATCACGTAGGCGGCCAGCCGCGGCGTGGAGGGTTCGGTCGAGGGGCCGGCAGGCGCCGGGGCCGGTGCGGCCGCCTGGGGCTCGGCGGCGGGCGTCGCGTCGCAGCGCTTGAGCGCCTCGTAGCCCGCCGCGAAATCCGGAATCCTGAAGCCGGCATCCCCGTTCGCGAAGCGCAGGATCACCGTCCCGGCCGCGAGCAGATCCGGCAGGATGCTCTCGGGCAGGAGCGCGCGCGCCGTCTTCTCGTCGCCGATCCAGGCGATCTTCCCCTTGATCGGTTTCTTGCCGAGGACCAGCGCCGCCTTGATCGCCTCGTCCTTGCCGAAGGCCCAGCCCTGGTAGACCAGCACGAGGGCAAGCGAGTTGCCGTTGCGAGCGAACACGACCGCGTTGGCGGCGTTGCCGTCTTCCTTGTCCTCGTAGGCATGCGTCATCAGGCACGGGTTGCCGCCGGTCTCGCCGACGGTCCGCTCGATTTCCCAGCCCTTCACCACCGCGAAGGGCTGGCGGTCCGCGGCCGCGATCGGGGCCGAGACGAGGCCGGGGAGAAGACCGACGGCCAGAGCGGCCAGGCTCGGAAGAGCGCGCATGAACGAAGTCCGCGAGGGCCCGCGCGTGCCGGCGCGGGGTGCAGGGATCGACCGGAGGGGTCACGCTTAGCCGCTGGCGGTGCCGGATTCCAGGCGGTCGGCGGTCGTGAGCGGCCGGCTGCAACGGATCAGGTGCGGCGCTTCCGGCTTCGCGGTATGGAGGGCCGGACGATAGGGGAACACGATGCGGATACTCGTGGTCGGGGCCGGCGCGACCGGCGGCTATTTCGGAGCGCGGCTGGCGGAAGCCGGGCGGGACGTGACCTTCCTGGTGCGCCCGGCCCGCGCGGAAAAGCTCGCGGCGCAGGGCCTGCGGGTCCGCAGCCCCGTGGGCGATCTGACGATCGACGCGCCGCAGACCGTGACCGCCGACCGCCTCGCCGCGGCCGGTCCGTTCGATCTCGTGCTCCTCTCGTCCAAGGCCTACGACCTCGACGCGGCGATCGCCGACGTGGCACCGGCCGTCGGTGCGGGCACGGCGGTGCTGCCGATCCTCAACGGCATGCGCCACCTCGACATTCTGGACGCGGCCTTCGGCGCGGAACGGGTGCTCGGCGGCAGTTGCGGCATCGTCGCCACGCTGACGAAGGATGGCGAGATCCGCCAGATGACCGACCTGCACACGCTGACCTACGGCGAGCGCGACGGCTCGCGCTCCGAGCGGTTCTCCCGCATCGAGGCGCAGATGGAAGGCGTGCGCTTCCAGGCTCGCGGCAGCGACCGGATCCTGCTCGAGATGTGGGAGAAGTGGGTCTTCCTCGCGACCCTCGCTGGCTCCACTACGCTGATGCGCGCGGCCATCGGCGACATCGTCGCCGCGCCCGGCGGCCGGGCCTTCATCGAGGGGCTGCACGACGAATGCCAGAGTGTGGCGGAAGCCAACGGCAACGGCGCCCGGGAAAAGGTGATGGCCGGCGCCCGCAAGATGCTGACGACGGAAGGGTCGGCGATGACCGCCTCCATGCTGCGGGACATCGAGGGCGGTGCTCGCATCGAGGCCGACCACATCGTCGGCGACCTGATCGCGCGCGGGCAGGCCAAGGGCGTCGAGACGCCGCTGCTCGCCCGCGTGCTGACCCATCTCAAGGCCTACGAGAACCGCCGCGCCCGCGAGGCGGCCTGAGCCGCCACGCGGACCGGCGTCCGGCTCGGAGTGCCCTAGAAAGCGCGCGGTCACCGACCGTTTCGCCGCCGCCTGCGACAGCGCAGGGAGATTTGGTGAGAGACGCTCAGTAGCGGCCGGGCGGCGGCGGGGGCGGGCTACCGTATTCGAGCTGCGTCTTGGCATCGGGCCGGCGGGCCGGCGGCGGAACCGGATCGAGCCCGGGCGCGGCCGGCGCGGTGGAGCAGGCGGCGAGCGTCAGCGCGACGAGGCTCGCACCGATGAGGGGCTTCAGGGACGACATGAGGTCCTCTCTTCCTATGGTCCTTGACGGACGGGGCCATCGTGCCGTTCTGAACGGCGAAAGGGCCGGAAGCTCGGCCGCATCGTGTCGGGCCGCAGGTCCAAGCGTGGCCGCACGGCGGCAGGTTTAACGAAACGTTTCCGGAGCCCATCCTGACCCCCTCCGCCCGCCTCTCCGCCGCCATCGAGATCCTCGACGACATCCTCGCGCGCCGCCGCCCGGCCGCGGACGCGATCAAGGATTGGGGTCTCGCCCACCGCTTCGCCGGCTCCGGCGACCGGGCGGCCATCGCCAGCCTCGTCTATGACGGGCTGCGCCGCCGGGCCTCTTCCGCCTGGATCATGGGCGAGGAGACGGGCCGCGCCATCCTCATCGGCACACTGCGCCTTCAGCGCGGCCTCGCCGAGCCGAGCATCGCCTCTCTGTTCGACGGCGCCCGCTTCGCGCCCCCTCCCCTCACCGAGGCCGAGCGGGCACGCCTCCTGGAGGGCAGCCTCACCGAGGCGCCGCCAGAGGTGGCGGGCGACGCACCGGCCTTCGTGCTGCCCTCGCTCGCCGCCCTGTTCGGCGAAGATCTGCTGCCCGAATTGCGGGTGCTCGCGCGCCGTGCCCCCCTCGACATCCGCGTCAACACGCTCAAGCAGAGTCGCGCGGCGGCGGCCGAGGCGCTGGCGGACCTCTCCCCGGTGGAAACGCCGCTCTCGGCCCTAGGGCTGCGCGTTCCGCTCGGCGAAGATGGGCGCGGCCCGGCGCTCCACGTCGATCCGCTCTTTCTAGAGGGCGGGTTCGAGATTCAGGACGAGGGCTCGCAGATCGCGAGCCTGCTCGCCGGTGCGAAGCCGGGCGAGACCATCGTCGATCTCTGCGCGGGCGGGGGCGGCAAGTCGCTGGCGCTTGCCGCGATGACCGGCAACGCCGCTCGGCTCATCGCCACCGACGCTGATCCGCGCCGGCTCGCGCCGATCCACGAGCGCCTGCGCCGCTCGGGCGCCGCGGTCGAGGTGCGCACGCCCCGCACCGGCAAGGCGCGAGCCGACGTGCTGGCCGATCTCGACGGCAGCGTCGACCGGGTGCTGGTCGACGCGCCCTGCACCGGCACGGGCACCTGGCGGCGTAACCCCGACGCCAAGTGGCGCCTGAGGCCGGGCAGCCTCTCGGGCCGGATCGCCGAGCAGGCCGAGGTGCTCGACCGGGCAGCGCGGCTGCTGCGGCCGGGCGGCACCCTCGTCTACGTGACCTGCTCGCTCCTTCCCGAGGAGAACGACGCGGCGGTGGACGGCCTGCTGAAGCGTGAGCGCGCGATCCGGGCCGTGGCGACCGATCTCGCCGTCGTTCCCGGCCTCGACGAGAAGGTCCGCCGGACGGAGCGCGGCATCCAGATGAGCCCGGCGCTCACCGGCACCGACGGTTTCTATGTCGCGACCATGACACGCAAATCGGGTTGAGGGTGGGATCGGGAGGCCACGTTCCTCGTTGAACCCCGGACCCATGCCCTCGCCCCGGACTGTTTCCCGCGCGGCGTCGCGACGGGAGATGCGATGACGAGGCGGATGTCATGACGCTGCATCGGCGGGCTCTGCTCGCGGGGACGGCGGCGATGCTGAGCGGATCCGAGTCGGCGCACGCGCAGCAGCCGGCGCCCCGGCTTCCGGTGCGCCCGCAGACGGGCGAGACCGTCCAGCCCCTGCCGCAAGCGGCACCGGGCGCCGAGCTCGAGGTCATCGACCTGTGGCCGGAGCTGCCGCCGGGTGGCGGCGGCCCGTTCCGTTCCGAGTACCGCTTCGACGAAACGCTGACTGGGGTCGTGACCGGCGTCGTGCGGCCCTGCCTGCTCGTGATCCGGCCGCAGCGCCCGAACGGGGCCGGCATCGTCATCGCGGCCGGCGGCGGCTACCTGCGCATCGATATCGGCAACGAGGGCCTGCCCGTCGGCCATTGGCTGGCCCGGGCCGGCATCACCGCCTTCGTGCTGATCTACCGTCTGCCGAGCGAGGAGTGGCGCGACGGCCCGGACGCGCCCCGGCAGGACGCGCAGCGGGCCATGCGGCTCGTGCGCTGGCGGGCCGAGGAGTTCGGCCTCGATCCCGACCGGATCGGCGTGCTCGGCTTCTCCGCGGGCGGCCACCTGATGGGCGTGACCGCGACCGATGCCGAGCAGGATCTCTACGACGACCTCGACGACGCGGATGGGCTGAGCGCCCGCCCCTCCTTCGCCGGACTGATCTACCCCATCGTCACCATGCGCGCGCCCTTCGATCGCACCATGACGAGCCGCCGGGTCCTCGTCGGCGACGATCCGCCCGATGCGCGGCGGCGGGCTTACTCTGTGGAGGTCCAGGTCAACGCGCGCACCCCGCCGGTCTTCATGGTCCAGGCCTCCGACGATAGAATTGCGGTAACCGACCATCCGCTCCTGATGTACGCGGCCCTGCGGGCAGCCAAGGTGCCGACGGAGATGCACCTGTTCGAGCGCGGCGGCCACGGCTTCGGCCTCGGCGTGCCCGGCAGCCCGGCAGCGGCTTGGCCCGCCCTGTTCATGGCCTGGATGCGCGGCCACGGCCTGCTGAAGTCGTAGCGACGGGCCGCGGTCGACCCGGCGCGGGCATCCCTTCGAAGCTCAGCCCCGCTTGCCCGACGGGCGTCGCCGGGCCATCGCCGTCAGGAGCAGGGCGACACCGGCCAAGGCAGGCGCGAGGATGGGCGCCATCCTCATCAGCGCAACGTACAGCCCGCCGTAGACGAGATCGGGCTCTTCTCGATCGAGCACGATCTGTTCCGCGAAGGGTCTGTCCTGGCTCTCCGGGCGTTCGATCCACAGGGCCGGTCCGCGCTTGAGCACGAGCAGCGCGGTCGGCTCATCCGCCAGGTAGATCACTCCAGTGAAAAGACGGCTGCCTCCGACCAGGACTGACAAGACGAGCAGCCCGGCGGCAAGCCTGCGCAGCGAATCTCCAGACACTTACCGACATCTCCCTTGCGCCGGGGAGGCAGGCCGTATCGGTCGCAGCCCCGGAGCTTGGTCGGATCGCGCGGTCTCGCACCCGACGCGGCCTCCACTTTGCCAGGGTTCATCCAAATGAAAACGGCCCCCGTCTCCGGGGGCCGCTCGCGTTCTCCGATCGGGCGACCGGGATCAGAAGCAGCGCTTCTCGCGGGTCACGACCGTGCGGCCGTAGGGGCCGCGGCGCTTGGTGATGATGGTCTTGCAGCGCGGGCCGCGGATGACGCGGCGGCTGCGGTACTGCGCTTCCTGGTAGAGGCCGTCCGAGAGCGGGGCGGCGCCCGCCAGGGGAAGAGCCTGAGCCGGCGCGGCGGCGCCGAAGCCTGCGATCGTGACGGCGATTCCGAAGAGGGCAGCTCTCATGGTCGGATAATTCCTGTCCGTTTCGAGGGGCGTGCCGTGTCGCAAGGTAACGGTGAACGTCAGGTTAATGGCAGCGATCTGAGGGCCGCCGCATGTGCCCCCCGACACGCTGCGCGTTGCGCCGCTTCGAGGCCTCGTCTAACCGATACCGGATAAGGCCCGAGGCAGCATGACCATCGACACGTCCCACCACGACAAGATCCTGATCGTCGATTTCGGCTCCCAGGTGACCCAGCTCATCGCCCGCCGGGTGCGCGAGGAGGGGGTCTATTGCGAGATCGTGCCCTTCACCAAGGCCGATGCCGCCTTCGACGAGCACCGGCCCAAGGGCGTGATCCTGTCCGGCGGCCCGGAATCCGTCACCACCGATCTCTCGCCCCGCGCCCCGCAAAAGATCTTCGAGGCGGGCGTGCCGGTCTTCGGCATCTGCTACGGCCAGCAGACCATGGCGGCCCAGCTCGGCGGCGAGGTCGAGGGCGGCCACCATGCCGAGTTCGGCCGGGCCGAGGTCGAGATTCTCTCCGATTCCCCCCTCTTCAGGGGCGTCTGGCACACGGGTGAGAAGTACCCGGTCTGGATGAGCCACGGCGACCGGGTCACCAAGCTGCCGGATGGGTTCAGTACCATCGCGATGTCGCGCAACGCGCCCTTCGCGGCCGTCGCCGATGAGGCGCGAAAATACTATGCCGTGCAGTTCCACCCCGAGGTGCATCACACGCCCCACGGGGCGCTCCTGATCCGCAACTTCGTGCGCGACATCGCCGGCTGCTCCGGCGACTGGACCATGGGTACCTATCGCGAGGAGGCGATCGCCAAGATCCGCGAGCAGGTCGGCAAGGAGCGGGTGATCTGCGGCCTGTCCGGCGGCGTCGATTCCTCGGTCGCGGCGGTGCTGATCCACGAGGCGATCGGCGACCAACTCACCTGCGTCTTCGTCGATCACGGCCTGATGCGCCTCGGCGAGGGCGACGAGGTGGTCCGCCTGTTCCGCGACCACTACAACATCCCCCTCGTCCACGTTCAGGCGCAGGACCTGTTCATCGGCGCCCTCGAAGGCGTCGACGACCCGGAAGTGAAGCGCAAGACGATCGGGCGCCTGTTCATCGACGTGTTCGAGGCCGAGGCGAAGAAGATCGGCGGCGCGGCCTTCCTGGCGCAGGGCACGCTCTACCCGGATGTGATCGAGAGCGTCTCGTTCTCCGGTGGCCCCTCGGTGACCATCAAGAGCCACCACAACGTGGGCGGCCTGCCTGAGCGGATGAATATGCGGCTCGTGGAGCCGCTGCGCGAGCTGTTCAAGGACGAGGTGCGTCTCCTCGGCAAGGAACTCGGCCTGCCCGAGGCCTTCGTCGGCCGACACCCCTTCCCCGGCCCCGGCCTCGCCATTCGCTGTCCCGGTGTCATCACCCGCGAGAAGCTGGAGGCCCTGCGCAAGGCCGATGCGATCTATCTCGACGAGATCCGGCAGGCCGGGCTCTACGACACGATCTGGCAGGCCTTCGCGGTGATCCTGCCGGTGAAGACGGTCGGCGTGATGGGCGACGGGCGCACCTACGACCACGTCTGCGCCCTGCGCGCCGTCACCTCCGTCGACGGCATGACCGCCGACTTCTACCCCTTCGACATGGCCTTCCTCGGCCGCGTCGCCACGCGGATCATCAACGAGGTCAAGGGCATCAACCGGGTGACCTACGACATCACCTCGAAGCCGCCCGGCACGATTGAGTGGGAGTGAGGGACGTCGCTGCCGTGGTTGTCGGCCGTCGAGCCGTCGTGTGCGGCGTCAGACTAGCAGATGCGTCGGGACGCCGAGGACGGGACCAGCTTCGGCGAGGCGTCGATCGAGTGTGGTGACGGTCGCCCCGTGCGCCGACGCGGTCGCGAGGTGCAGGGCGTCCCCGGCGCGAAGACCGAGCGCATGCTGATCGACGAACGTCGCTGCCGTTCGGAAATGGCTGCCTTCGATCGGCAACACGCGCAAGCTCTCGGCGACCAGCCTGTTGAACATCGCGAGTGCTGCTGCGCGCTGACCCAGGTCGATCTGGCTTGTGCGGAGCTTGATCGCGAAGGCGGAGGAGATCTCGGTGAGGGTCCATTCGCTGATCGCAAGGTCCTCGGGATCTTGCTCCCCGAGCCATTGTTGCGCACGGGCCGTCGAGATTTCGTTGGACAGGCTTGCGACGATCAGCGACGTGTCGAGATAAAGCATCAGGAACGATCGCTGTCCCGCATCGAACGGACGAGATCGACGGCACTCTCGTCTTGTGGCGGCATCGTCGCCGTCAGGGTCCGGAGCATGGCCACTTCGATCCGCTTCCGAGGTCCTGCGACGGAGGTCAGACGCGCCACCGGCCGGCCGCGCCGGGTGATGTCGATTGATTCCCCGGCCTCGGCCCGATCGACCAACTCGCTCAAGCGGCCTTCGGCATCCGTCAGATCGACCGTATCCATCGGCAAGCTCCTGATCACGTCAGCGGTCGTATGATGGTTCGCACTCGAGATTTCCAGCAAACGCCGAAACAGGCAATGGCCGAAGCGTGGCATCAGCGGTGAGCCGCGATGCGACCGGATAGGGGTAATCAAACAGCGCCGACGACAGGCCCGATGGCGTGCCCGGCCGATCGGATGGGCGGTGACGCAGGAGAGAGATGGAGCCTTTGCCCACGTCGTCAGAGATCGAAGCGCTCCTGCGCAGCGCGCTGGCCGACCCCGACACCACTTGGAGCCTCGGCAGCTTCGGTGCCCTGGCCGAATTCGTGCGCGATGCCAACGAGCCGTCGCGCGCCTTGCCGGACGAGCGGATCGGGCTGGCCACGGATCGCGGTGCGCTCGCCCTCACGCTTGCTCCGGGCCTCCGGCCGGTCGCCTACGAGACGGGCTTTTCCGGCGGCTACAACCACGCCGTGGCGCTGTGCCTGCCCGAGGCCGATTGCGCCATGGCCGGGCGTACCCAGGTGACCGAACTCGGACCAGACCGGGACGCCGCGCGGGAGGAGGATCGCGCGGCGATCCTGTTCGATCTCGGGCTGGGCCTGCGGGCGGTCGATGCCTGCGTTCGGGTGAGCGATCGGGAGATCCTCGCCTGTCTGCGCGCCGGCACCGGGCGGCCACTCTTCGCGGGCGACAATCCGGTCGGCTTGAACCTCGCGGCGATGAGCCCGCACCGCGTCTTCCGAGCGCGTCTGGGGCGCATCGAAGTCTATACGCCGATCCCCCGTGCCGGTCAGGCGAGACCTGCGGGGCCGCGCACGCTCGTCCTTCCGGCGATTCTGCGTGCCGGCCGCACCCACGCGGCGACGACGCCGATCCCGGCCGGCTTCGTGCCCTGCGCGAGCCTCGACCCGCCGCATCCCGGTAAGGATCGGATGGGCCGCCGGACGGCCTTCGATCCCGCCCGCCACGCGGCCTTCCAGGCCCTGCTCGATCGCTGGGGCGATCCTGGCCTTCTGGCCGTCAAGCGGGGAAGTGTCGGAATGCTGCCGGAGGGCGTCTCGCCCCGGCACGCGCGTTCGGCTCGCCGCGCCGCCGCGTGCCAGGCCCACCTCCTTCACGAAGCCGGCCTTTCGCCTATCAGGGCTCACGAGGCCGTGCCGACTCGAGCGCTCCGCCGAAGCGTTGCCTCGGACGCGCAGCGTGAAACTGGCACCGCGACGGCCCCGGGACGAGCCTAGCTCCTCAGAACGACAGCTTCATCCCCGCCACGAAGGTCCGCGGAGGCCCGGCGAAGATCGAGCCTGTCGTGCCGGCGAGGACGGCGCGCCCGTTTTGTGCGCCGGTGGCGGGGTCGATGGTGTTGGCGAGCGGATTGGCCGAACCGATCGTGGTTGCGTCGAAGACGTTGCGCATCTCGCCGTAGAGGTCGATGCGCCGGGCGTAGCCGTTCGGAAGCAGCGCGGAATAGTGGATGTTGAGGTTCAGGATCGCGAAACCCGGCACCTTCAGGAAGTTCGCGTTGTCGAGGTAGGAGCCGTCCTGCGCCACGACCTCGGCGAAGCCGCCGAGCCCCGCTAGCGGCCCGGCCGGCACGTCGTAGCCGATCCGGGCGAGGAGCTGATGCGCGGGCACGCCGGGAATGCGGTTGCCCGCCCGGTCGAAGCGCGCGGTGAGGCTGCCGGCGCTGATCTGCTCGATGTAGTCGGTGTAGACCTGATTGTCGAAGGTGTAGGCGAGCTTGCCGCGCCAGCCCGGCGCGAAGGTCCAGTCGGCCCCGACCTCGATGCCGCGGTGCTCGGAGGCCGGCGCGTTGAAGCTGTAGCTCAAGAGGCCCGCCCCCGGCGACTGCGTGACCAGCTCGTTGCGGAAGAACTCGTAGAAGCCGGTGAGGCTGAGCTTGAGTCCCTCGAAGGGGATGAAGTCGGTACCGAGATCGAAGCCGAGATTCTCCTGCGTTTTCAGGTCGGCATTGTTGCCGGGAAGCCCGGCCGAGGTGACGAACAGGCTCGAGAAGCCGGGCGTGGAATAGCCCGTCGCGACCCGGCCGCGCAGGGCCCAGTCCGGAGTGGGCCGGTAGACCAGGGCGAGTTCCGGCGCGACGTTGAGGAAGCGGCGGTCGGTCTGTGCCAGCGTCCTGGTCGTGCCCGCGGCCGTGGTCGCGAAGGTGCGGTTGCGCCCCGTGATGCTCGTCTCTTCCGCACTGATTCCGGCGACCGCCGCCCAGTCCGGCGCCAGTTCGAGTTCGAGCCGCGCCCGGCCACCGAGATTGGCTTGCAGCGCGTCCTGCAGCCCGATCAGCGCGCCGAGCCTTGGGCCACCATAGGGGGCGCGGTTGTAGGTGGAGGCCAAGATGTCCACCGCGCTGTAGGCGAGCGCGACGGTGCCGATGGCGGGCAGGCCGAACAGCTCCCCGCGCCGGGTCAGGTCGGTCTGCACGAAGTACGAGGGCAGGCTGCCGCGGCCGGAGGTGGTGTAGAAGGGCTGGTTGTAGTTGCGCTCGTCGAAGCCGACCTGCACGCGCCACGCGGTCTGCGCATCGAAATCGTGCTCCCAGCGGCCCGCGACGATGGTGCGCCGGTCGTTGCGGCGGAAAGCGCCCTCGGCGGCGGTCACCGGCACGCGCGGTCCGAAAGCCCCGTTCGCCAGGAGCCCGAAGGTGGTGCAGCCCGGCGCCGCATCCGCCGCCGTGGCGCAGCCGCGCTGGTAGGGATTGATGCGGAACTGATCGAGCGAGGCGCGGGCCGGGATGTTGGCGGTGATCTCGTTGTTGATCACCTTTAGGGTGAAGCGGTTGTCCGGGCTCGGCGTGTAGCTCGCGAGCAGGTTGATCGTCTGCGTGTCGTAGGAGGCGTGCTCCTGGTAGCCGTTTGCGCGCACGTCGCTGGCGAAGAGGCTGATCTCGAACGGGCCGCTCACCCCGCCGACGGTGAAGTAGTGGCTGAGATAGCCGTAGCTGCCGGCATCGACGCCGACCTCGTAGCCGTCGATCTCCCGGCCGGTGCGGGTGCGGAAGGCGAGCGCGCCGCCGGTGGCGTAGTTGCCGAACAGCGCCGATTGCGGTCCGCGGAACACGTCGATGCGGGCATAGGCCCGCGGATCGACCAGATCGAAGCGGGAGGCCCCGTCGGGCTGGGTGACGGGAAAGCCGTCCTCCAGCACCACCATGTTGCGCGTTACGCCGGTCGAGCGGGCGTTGTTGCCGCGGATCGAAATCACCACGTCGCGACCGCCGTTACCCTGGCGCAGGGTGACGCCGGGGCTGTCGAGCAGCACCGTGCCGATGCTCGTCGCCGGGCGGTTCGCGATCGTGCCCTCCCGCCCGACCGCCGTGACCACCTGCCCGACCGGACGTTCGATGGCGGGAAGAGCGGCGCCGGGCGGGGCGGCGACGCCGAAGCCGGAGGCGCCGGATCCCGTTTTCGGGCGGGCGTCGCCTTCGCCGGTGACGGAGAGCTCTTCGAGGGTGACGGTCTCGCCCGCGGCCGGGACGGCAGCCAGGACCAGCGGGGGCACGGCGAGGAACCACGCGGCGCGGCGCGCACGAGTGTGGTGGGACATGGAACGGCTCGTGAGGCGTGAGATCGGAGCGCGCGGGCCGGCCGGCCCGCGAAGGCGAGGCGTCAGGCGCGCGCGGCGGCCCGCAGGGTCTGGGCGGCGAGATCGAGGCCGAGCAGGGCGAGGATCGCGAGGCCGGTCATCGGAAACAGGGCGCCGAGGCCGAGCATGAGCGCGGTCACGCCCGCGACGATCCGCCGGTCCCGCGGCCAGGGCGGCGTGCCGAGGCCTCCGGCCGGGCGGCGCTTCCACCACATCACGGCGGCGCTCAGACAGAGCAGGATCGTGCCGAGGCAGAAGGCCAGCATCACGAGCTGGTTCGCCCGTCCCCAGTGCTCGCCCTTGTGGATGCCGATGCCGAACTGGATCGCCCGCGCCACCGGGCCGAGATCGGCGAAGCGCAGGTCGAGGATCGGCTGGCCGCTGTAGCGGTCGAGGGAGATCATGCGCTGGCGGGTGACGTCGCGGGGATAGGCAGAGGCGGCGAAAACGCCCGTCTCGCCCACCGGAAGGGCTAGCTCGAAGCCCGTGGGCATGCCCATTTCCCGCAGGGTCGCGACCGCTCGGTCGATGCCGATGGACGGGGCCTTCGCCGAACCGGATCGCGGCAGCGGCGCATCCGCGAGCGCCCAGCCCGCACTTTCCAACCGCTCGCCCATCCGCAGGGTGGAGACGGGCTTGCCGGCCCAGAGCGCGCTCGGTTGCCCGAGACCGGCCCGGTTCGACCACGCGCGCAACTCCTGCCCCCACCAGACCGACCAGGGAAGGCCGGTCAGGGCGAGGAAGAGCAGGCCGGCGCCCGCGAACAGCCCGGTCGCCGCGTGCAGGTCGCGCCACCAGACCCGGCGGCGCGGGGTCTCGCGCAAGGCCATGAGGCGAGTCGTTCGCCCCCGCGGCCACCAGAGATAAGCGCCCGTGACGACGAGGATGATCGCGAGACCGGCGACAATCTCGACGAGGGCGTTCGCCGCCGTGCCGAACAGGGTGAGGCTATGCAGGCGCCGCACGATCCCCATCGGGTCACGCTCGGCGGAGACCCGGTCGAGCACGTCGCCCGTATAGGGGTTCAGGAAGACCAGCGTCCGGCGCGCGCCCTCGGTCAGGGTGACGAGGGCCGAGCCCGTGGGGCCGGCAGGCTCGGTGTAGGAGACCGGATCACCGCCGGGAACCGCCTGCATGGCGTTGAAGACGAGGCGATCCGGCTCGAGGGGAGCCCGCGCCGAGGGCGCCACGACGGCGCGATGGGCCAAGGCGTTCCGCTCGATCTCGCCCTTGAACAGGTAGATCGCCCCGGTGGCCGAGAGCAGGATCAGGAAGGGCAGGCAGATGAGGCCCGCATAGAAGTGCCAGCGCCAGACGGCGCGGTAGACCGCATCGCGCGAGGTGCGCGCGGCGGCCACGGCCGCAGGGCCGGCCGAAATCGAGAGACTCATGCAATGGAGGTCCGCGTCCGAGGGATCGGTTGATCGACTCAGACGGCGGGCGGACCTCGGGGACCGAATCCCTGGTCCGGGGGCGCGCGGGCCTGCACCGCCTCGGCGGTGCGCCAGAGCAAGGGGGTCGCGCGCGGCGGCCGAGCCGCTGGAGTGGAGACCGCGGGGACAGGCGCGTGATGGTCCAGGGCCTGGATCTGGGTGCAGCAGGCGGCGTGCGCGCAGGCGCGGCCGTCCTCGTCGGGCGCATCCGGGACGCCGTGCTCGGCGCAGATCACCCCGCCCACGACACGCGGCGGGGCCGGCGCGAAGGCGGTGAGGAAGGCCTGGAGCACGAGCGCGTAGAGCGCGATCACACCGATGATCGCGCGGCCGTGCACAGTTCGATGCGGGCGCTCGCGCAGCATGGCTTCGGCGCTTACGGGTTGAGGCGGCGCGCGGTCAATGCCCCATCCCGCGCTCGATGCAGTCGCGAGGATCACCCGGCGGCGCCCGCGAGGAAAGATCAGGCCGGCATGCCGGCGGGCTCGAACAGGAAATCGTCGACGGAAGGGATGGTCACGGCCAGGCTCGCGCCGTAGCCGGCCTTCGAGAGGCGCCAGGGCCGCTCGGAACGGGCGCGGATCGCCTCGGAGGGGCGCAGGCGGCGCAGGGATCCGTCCTCACCCATCTCCTCGATCGTCAGGAAGCCATAGACCTGAAGGCGCGAGGCGATCAGCTTGGTCTCGCGGTCGCCCGCCGGGACCCGCAGGCTGCCGGTGGCGTAGACCGCATCCATCAGGCTGCGCTGGTCGGCCCGCGCCCGGCTGCGCGGGGCCGGCACCGGCCCGAATCCGCCGTTGAGGGCACCCTGCCCCGGCACCGACGGCCGGCGGAAGGGGATGACGTTGTCCGTTCCCGGAACGCTACGCATACACAGCACCTTACGTATCGCCAAAAGCTCCCGGACCGGTGCGCTCTCAAGGCGCCGTCCCGGTCGATGCGAAGCTTTCGACGATCCCGATTAATGCCGGCTTAGCCATACCCGGCCGGAGGCGGGAAAAGGCGTCCCGAAACGGGCCGCCCTTCCGTGCGCCGGTCTGGTTCAGGCGAGAGCGACCTTGAACGCCCCTTCGGTCTTGGCGCGGATCTCGTCCTCGGTGACGCCGTCGGCAAGTTCGACCAGCGTCATGCCGCCCTCGCCCTTCTTGTCGATGGTGAAGACGCCGAGATCGGTGATGACCATGTCGACCACGGCGGTGCCGGTCAGGGGCAGGTCGCAGGATTTCAGGAGCTTGGGCGCCTCGGAGCCGTCCTTGCCCTTGGCGACGTGCTCCATCACCACGACGACCTTCTTCACGCCGGCCACGAGGTCCATCGCCCCGCCCATTCCCTTCACCATCTTGCCGGGGATCATCCAGTTGGCGAGGTCGCCGTTCTGCGCGACCTGCATCGCGCCGAGGATCGACAGGTCGATATGCCCGCCCCGGATCATTCCGAAGGAATCGGCCGAGGAGAAGTAGCTCGTGGTCGGCAGCGCGGTGATGGTCTGCTTGCCGGCGTTGATGAGGTCGGGGTCCTCCTCGCCTTCGTAGGGGAAGGGCCCCATGCCGAGCATGCCGTTCTCGGATTGCAGCTGCACCGACATGCCTTCGGGAATGTAGTTCGACACCAGCGTCGGGATGCCGATGCCGAGATTCACGTAGAAGCCGTCCTCCAGCTCCCGGGCGGCGCGCTCCGCCATCTGCTCACGGGTCCAGGCCATTGTCTCTTCCTCGTTTGGCGCATCGTCGGAGCGACGATGCGCCGTCCGCCGCAGGGGCGGCGACGCGCCGTCGCGCTCGCGGCCTCGCGGCCGGCTGTTCGGATCAGATCTGGCCGCCGCCGGCCGCCGCGGCTTCCGGCTGCTTGCGCTGGCGCACGGTACGCTGCTCGATGCGCTTCTCGCGCGCCGGCACGTGGATCATGCGGCCGATGAAGATGCCCGGGGTGTGGATGTGGTCGGCGTCGATCTCGCCCGGCTGCACGAGGTGCTCGACCTGGGCGACCGTGACCTCGGCGGCCGTGGCCATCATCGGATTGAAGTTGCGGGCCGTCTTCCGGTAGACGAGGTTGCCCTCGGTATCGCCCTTCCAGGCGTGGACGATGGCCAGATCCGCGAACAGCCCGCGCTCCATCACGTAACTCTCGCCGTCGAACTCGCGCACTTCCTTGCCCTCGGCGACCTTGGTGCCGACGCCGGTCTTGGTAAAGAAGGCCGGGATGCCCGCGCCGCCCGCGCGGATGCGCTCGGCCAGCGTCCCTTGCGGGTTGAACTCGATCTCCAGCTCGCCGCCGAGATACTGTCGGGCGAACTCCTTGTTCTCGCCGACATAGGACGAGATCATCCTGGCGACTTGGCGGGTATCGAGCAGCTTGCCGAGACCGACGCCGTCGATGCCTGCATTGTTGGAGATGACCGTCAGGCCCTTGACGCCCGAGGCCCGGATGGCATCGATCAGCTCGTCCGGGATGCCGCACAGACCGAAGCCGCCGGCCATGATCGTCATGCCGTCGCGCAGGAGTCCGGCCAGCGCCGCCGTCGGATCCGGATAGACTTTCTTCATCGAAACCGTCCCTCCCTCGTCGTCGTTCGCTCCCGGGCACGGCCGTGACTCGGCGGCGGGTTCACCTGCTCTCGACGATGCCCGGGTGTGCAACGCGGTAGGGCGTTCGTCAAACCGCGGACGCATTTGTGCGCGATGCAAAAGTCCCGCGCCGTTACAGGTGCCGGTCACTCTCGCGGTTCGACGAGGCGGAAGCCGAGGATGGGCCGGTCGTCGGCCGTTCGGTCGCGGGACAGGGAGTTCGCAACCGGCTAAGCATCGGTTCTCGGCGGAACGCCGCCCCGGTCGCCTCGTCCTCACGGAGTGAAATGTCGCTGCGCCGCACCCTTCCCGCCCTCGGCTTCGGGCTGGTCGCTGCCGGACTGGTCGCCGCCTGCCTGCCCTGGTCGGTCGAGGCGCCCGGCGTGTCCCGGTTCGTCAGCCGGGGATTGCAGCAGGGCTGGGGCGTGGCCCTCACCGCCAGGGGGCGCACGGAGATCGTTCTGCTCCCGGTCCCTCGGGTGGTGTTCGAGGATATCCGCCTGAACGAGGGCGACGAGGCCGGCCCAATCCTCGCTGCCGGTGGCAGCCTCTCGCTCCAGCTCGACCTTCCCGCCCTGATCACGGGCCGCGTGGAGGTCGACTCGCTCAGTCTCCACGGCGCCGAGGTGCACCTGCCGCAGCAAGCCGGCGATACGCGCTGGGCCGGCGCGACCGAGCGCCTGATGCACAGCATCGCCGACGAGTCGAACGAGCATCCCCGGCGCATCATCCTGGCCCGCGCGACGGTGACGGGCCGCGACCCCCGCGACGGAGCGCTCCGGAGCGCCCGCGATGTCAACCTGACGCTGTCCTGGCCGGCCTGGAGCGAGAGTCTCGCCCTGGCAGGCTCCCTGCGCTGGAACGACCAGACCGTCCAACTCACCCTCACGGACCTGCGCCCGCACGCGCTCCTGTCCGGTGAAACGAGTCCGTTCGTGGCCTCCCTTGCTTGGCCGTCCGGATCGCTTAGCGCGGAGGGCGGCGGCAGCCTGCGGGAGGGCTTCAAGGCCTCGGGCAGCGGCATCCTTCAGACCCGGTCCCTGCCGGGCACCCTGGCCCTGACTGGCGGCGATCTCGCCCTCTCCCCCTTCGTGCAGGATCTCTCGGTCGAAGGCAGCTTCGAGGCCGCCGCGGGCCAGATCCAGTTCCCGAACGTCACGGTCCGCACCGGCGGCAACATCCTGGAGGGGGCGGGCTCGGCCAGTTTCGGGCCGCGGCGCAACGCGGTGCAGGCGACGCTCGCCGCCGACAACCTCAACCTCTCGCCCCTGCTGGCCGACCTCCTGAGCCTGACCGGCCTGGACGAGGCCCCCGACGCGGCCTGGCGGCGCCGGCCTCTCGATCTGCGCCCGCTGACGGGGGGCGACCTCGATCTGCGGATCTCCGCCGGCAGCGCCCGGATTGGCCCGGTTCAGATGAGCGACCTCGCCTCGAGCGTGCTCGTGCGCGAGGACGGGATCGAGGCCTCACTCGGCCGCGCGACCGTACAGGGCGGCGTGATCAAGGGACGCGCCATCTTCTCCAGCGCCGAGGGAGACCCGACGCTGACCCGCGTGAAGGCGCAGGGCAGCTTCGACCGGCTCGACCTCGGCGCCTTGCTGACCGATCTCGGCCAGGATCGCTGGATGCTCGGTGCGAGCCAGGGCAGCCTCGCGGTGGAGGGGGCAGGCCGCGACACGGAAGGGATGATCCGCGCCCTGACCGGCCGCCTCGCCTTGGCCAGCGCCGACGGCGCGCTCAGCGGGCTCGACCTCGCCGACGTGGTGCAGCGCAGAAGCGCTCCGGCGCCGGGCTCCCTCGCCCGCCGCAACGGCCGCACCTCTTTCGAGAAGGCTGCGATCTCGGTCCTGTTCGCCGACGGCGTCGGCGAAATCGTCGAGGGCGCGCTGACCGCCCGCGGCGTCCGGGCCTCACTCAGCGGTCGGATCGGCCTGATCGACCGCCGGCTCCAGGCCCGGGCCGAGTTGCGGCCGCCGACGCCGGCTTCCGGCGACGGCACGGTGCATCCTGCCACCCTGTTCGAGATCACCGGTCCCTGGACGTCGCTCAGCGTGCGCGGCGGCGCGGACGAGGCCGCGCCGACGAATGCCGGCGACGCGTTCCAGCGCCCGGGCGCCGACCTTCCCCTCGGAATTCGCGCCTACGTCCCCGCCAACACGTCCGAGACGCCCTAGCGGAGGCCGGTCCCGCCTCAGGAATGGCCGCTGGCGGCGCCGGCCGGCTGCGCGTTACCGCCCTTGGCCTTCTCGAAGGCGCGGCGGATCAGGTCGGTCCCGACCTCCATGGCCGCGTCCAACGCCCGCTGCGAGAGGGTGCCCGCCTCCACGCTCTCCCCGGCATAGAGCGGCTGCTCCAGGGCGACCGCGTCGCCGCGGGTCACGCGCAGGCGGGCCACTTCCCGGCCCTGCGCGATCGGTGCCGCGACCGGACCCTGGTAGACGACCTTGGCCGAGACCCTGTCCGAGGCGCCGCGGGGCACCAGCATGCGCACAGGCTTCTTGGCGACGACCGGCACGGAACCCTTCTCGCCGCCGAAGACCGAGATCTCCGCCACCGGCTCGTTGGCCGCGAAAATCTGTCGGGGTTCGAAGGCGCGAAAGCCCCATTCCATCAGCTTGCGCGCTTCCGCGGCCCGGTCCCGGGCGGTCTTGAGGCCCGAGATCACCATGATCAGCCGCTGGTCGTTCTGAACCGCCGAGGCGGTCAGCGCGTAGCCCGACTCTTCGAGATATCCCGTCTTCAGGCCGTCGGCGCCGATGTCGAGGGTCAGGAGCGGGTTGCGGTTCTGCTGCTTGATCTTGTTCCAAGTGAACTCGCGCTCGGAGTAGATCTTGTAGAATTCGGGGTAGGTCTGGACGATGTGCTCGGCGAGCCGGGCCATGTCGCGGGCGGTGACCTTCTGGTCGGGCGCCGCGTAGCCGGTGGCGTTGCGGAAGGTCGAGCGCGTCAGCCCGATCTCCTTAGCCCGCTGGTTCATCATGCCGGCGAAGCCTTCCTCGCTTCCGGCCATGTTCTCCGCAATGGTGATCGCCGCGTCGTTGCCCGACTGCACGATGAGCCCGCGCAGCAAGTCGGAGAGCTTGATGCGGCTGTTCACCTGCGCGAACATCGAGGAGCCGCCGCCCCCCGCCCCGCCGCGGCGCCACGCGTCCTCGGTGACCGTGAACTCGGTGTCGAGGTTGAGCCGCCCCTCCTTGATCGCGCGGAACACGATCTCGGCCGTCATCAGCTTGGCCATGCTAGCAGGCGAGAACAGCTCGTCGGCGGCCTTCTCGAACAGCACCGAGCCGGATTCGGCGTCGATGAGGATCGCGTGGGGGGCCGCCGTCTGGAATGTCTGAGCGCCTGCGGGCGCCGGAGGAAGCGCTGCGGCCAGCGTCATCGCGAGCCCTGCCGCAACCGCGAGGGATGCCGTCCGAAACCTACGCCACTGCATTGTCGCCTCTCCGGGATCCTATCCTGCCCGCCCGCGCCAAGCGTGACCTTAGACTGTATCTAACGCGATTTCGAATGCAGACAATGCCGGTGCGCCGCGGCACGAGCGCGCTGGACGGGGCGCAAATCCCTTGTGGAAAACAGGGGCAAATACCATATCAACTTCATGGACTTCCATGATTTTTTCCAAGCCGAAGCGCCCGTTTCGCGGGGACGGGCAGATGCCCGCCGCGACCCGGCCGAGCGTGCGGGCGGCGTCTGGCGCACCCTGCCGCTCGAGGGAGCGTTCGAGGTCGTCTACGAGGACGCCCGCGGCGCCTGGACCACCCGCACCCTGGACGCGCGTGAGTTGAAGCTCGGCCCCGGCCGCACGCTGCTCGGCGGCACGGACCGCGCCCACGGCCTCTATCGCGGTCTGAGGGTCGACCGCATCCGCCGGCTGACCGAGCCGGCTTCGGGCACGCGCATCGAGACCGGGATTCTCGACTGGCTGCTCGCCCGCGCCGAGGCCCAGCGTCGAGGCCGCATCGGGCGTGGCCCGCGGCGGGCGGCCTGAGCCGACGAAGTTTTCCCCCGGGATGCAATCCCGTGGGGACAATTGGCCTTCCGTCGTCTCGCGGCGCCCGGCAACCTTCGGTATAGCCAGTTCCATGGAACTGATCTCCGAAACGCAGGCCTTGTCCGACGCCTGTTCCCGTCTCTCCGCGCAGCCGTTCGTGACCGTCGATACGGAGTTCATGCGCGAGACGACCTATTATCCGAAACTCTGCCTGATCCAGATGGCAGGGCCGGACGGATTCGCCTGCCTCGTCGATCCGCTCGCCAAGGGGCTCGACCTCAAACCCTTCTTCGACCTGATGGCGCATGAGGGCACCGTGAAGGTGTTTCACTCGGCCCGGCAGGATCTGGAGATCGTCTGGCTGCTGGGCGGCCTGCTGCCCCAGCCCTTCTTCGACACGCAGGTCGCGGCCATGGTCTGCGGCTACGGCGACTCGGTCTCCTACGAGCAGCTCGTCAACGACGTCGCCAAGGCGCGCATCGACAAGTCCTCCCGCTTCACCGATTGGTCGCGCCGCCCTCTCTCCGAGGCACAGCTCGCCTACGCGCTCTCCGACGTCACGCATCTCGTGACGATCTATCAGGTGCTCGCGGCCGAACTCGTGCGCACCGATCGCGGGCTCTGGCTCGACGAGGAGATGGCGGTCCTCACCTCGCCCGAGACCTATCAGGCCGATCCCGCCTTCGCGTGGCGCCGTCTTGCGGGCCGCATGCGCAAGCCCCGGGAGATCGCGGTGCTGATGGAGGTCGCGGGCTGGCGCGAGGCCGAGGCGCAGAGCCGCAACGTGCCCCGCGGCCGCATCCTCAAGGACGAGGCGGTGATCGACATCGCCACCTCGGCCCCGCGCAGCGTCGAGGCGCTCGGACGGCTGCGCACCATCCCCGCCGGCTTCGAGCGTTCGCGCACCGGTTCGGAGATCCTGGCGGCGGTCGAGCGCGGCTTTGCCCGCGACCTGTCGCAGATCGCCGCGCCCGAGCGCAGCCGCTCCCGGGGCGGCGGCAGCGGTGCCCTCGTCGATCTTCTCAAGGTGCTCCTCAAGGCGGTGGCCGAGGCGGAGGGCGTGGCGCCGAAGATCATCGCCACCGTGGACGATCTGGAGGCTTTGGCCGAGGACGACGCGGCGGATGTTCCGGTGCTGCAGGGCTGGCGCCGCAGCCTGTTCGGCGAACGTGCGCTCGCGCTCAAGCACGGTCGCATGGCTCTCTCGGTCGAGCGCGGCCGGGTCGTCGTACGCGACCTCCCCTGAGGCGTCCGGCCCCGGCCGCGAGGCCGCGGCGGAGCCCTCACAGGAGCGAGACAGGTCGAATAAGGGGAAAAGCGGCGCCGTAGGCCGGGAACAAGTGGCAATCTCGTTGCCTTCTCTTCCCGCTCCTGCGTATCCTGACGTCCCATGTTCGAACCGAACCAAGTCCTGAAGGTCGTGAATGGTCGCGGGACCGTGTCCGCGGAAGGGCTCGAGCCTATCAAGATCCGCTACAAGGTGGTGGTCGAGCGCCGCGACGGCGCGGTGATCGCCCATGGCAGCATCACCGGCAGCCACGCCGCCCTTCGTCCGTTCTGGCTGACCCCGGACGCGACGCTTCACCTTCAGGACGGCCGGCAGATCGAGGTCTCGCTGACCGATCTCGTGGACGACACAGCGGAGTTCGAGAGCACGGGACGGGTTGCGCCGCTCTGACGCCCGTCCGACAGGAGGGGGATCTCCTCCGACGATCCCTCCCCTGGAAACGATGGCACGCGCTTCCGCAAACGAAGTGGACGAGGCGCTTTCCTTCCGCCCGCCCTACGATTGGGACCATCTCGAGCGGTTCTTCGCCGACCATGCCAGCCCCGGCGTCGAGAGCGTCGGGCCGGGCCGCTACGCCCGCAGCTTCAGCCTCGACGGGCGGTGCGGCACCCTGTCCGTCCGGCCGGCGTCCGGCGGGTTGCGCGTACGCATCCGCGGCGCCATTGCGTCAGGCAGCCGCGAGGCGATTCTGGCGCGGTTGCGCAGGATGTTCGATCTCGACGCCGATCCGGCCGCGATCGCGGCGGGGCTCGCCCGTGATTCCCTCATCGCCGATCTTGCCGCGCGGCGACCGGGCCTGCGCATGCCGGGGACCTTCGACGGGTTCGAACTCGCGGTGCGGGCGATCCTCGGTCAGCAGGTCTCCGTCACGGCTGCGACGCGTCTCGCCGGCCGTCTCGTCGCGGCCTTCGGCACGCCGCTGACGCCGGCCGAACGGGAGGGCGAGCCGGATCTCACCCACCTCTTCCCGACGCCCGAACAGCTCTTGGAGGCGGAGGTGTCGCGGGTGCTCAACATGCCCCGCGCCCGCGGCCGGGCAGTCCAGGGTCTCGCCGCGGCCATGATGGCCACGCCCGATCTGTTCGCGCCGGCCACGGATCTCGATGCGGCGGTCGCGCGGCTGAAAGCGCTGCCGGGCATCGGCGAGTGGACGGCGCATTACGTCGCCATGCGCGCCCTGGGGCAGAGCGACGCGCTGCCGGCCGGCGATGTCGGCCTGATGCGCGCCCTCGATGACGGTAACGGGCGGCCGAATCGAGTCCAGCTTCTCGCCCGGTCGGCAGCATGGCGCCCCTGGCGAGCCTATGCCGCCATCCATCTCTGGGCCGAGGATGCGGCGCGAAGGTCGGGCTGAGGACCGGCCTCGGGCGGCGTCGTCCGCAGGCATGGCCCCGCGCGGAACCCGCCGAGGCCAAAGGAAACGCTTCCTGCCGTTAACGCCTCGTTTACCATGATCGACCACCGTCGGCCCGAGGGGAGAGAGCGATGAACCGACGAGTCGGCCGTAGTTTCGATGTCCTGAGCGAGGCGCAGCTCGTGGCCGGGCGCACCTCCGCTCGCCGGGTCGCCCCGGACGCCCTCGCCCCGGCCCCGAGCCCGCGGCCCATCACCCAGCTCCTCGACACGATCCAGCACGTCGCCGAGGCCGCGACCGGGGAGCGCAGCTTCCTGCACGTGGGCCGCGCCGCCGCGCGCAAGGGCTGATCCGCAAGGGCCGATCCGGGAGAGACGGGGCGGAAGGCGGTCAGGCGGAGGGGGCGCCCTCGCCCAGTTCGATCAGCACGATCTCCGGCGGAACCCCAAGCCGCACGCCCACCCGGCTGACGCCGAGGCCGCCGGACACGATGAGGTGGCGCCCCTCCTCGATGATGTGGCCGTAGGCGAAGCGCTGGCCGTAGCGGGAATGCAGGACCGGTGAGTAGCCCAGCAGACGGATCTGTCCGCCGTGGGTGTGGCCGGAGAGCGTGAGCGACACGCGTCGCGGCACCTCGACGAAGATGTCGGGCTCGTGCGCCATCAGCAGCACCGGCGCGTCGTCGCTCACCTGCGCCAAAGTCGCCGGAATGTCGGCCAGGCTGCGGCGGCTGCCGATCGGCAGGAACGGCTCCTGATCCGCGAGCCCTGCCAGCCAGAAGGGCCGGCCCCCGTGGACGAGTCGGACCGCATCGTTTTCCAAAACGGGAATGCCCCGGGCCTCCAGGAGACGGCGCACCTCGACCGGCCCCCTCCCCGCCCGCATCGCCGCGTGGTCGTCCCACCAATCGTGATTGCCGAGTACGGCGTAGGTGCCCAGCGGCGCGCGAAGCTCCGCCGCGAGGCGGGCGAAGTCGGGCAGCGGCACGGGCCGCCACGTGACCTTGCGGCCGGCCGGGTAGTCTCCGAGCAGGAGGATCAGATCGGGCGCGAGCGCATTGGCCGCAGCCACGATCTCCGCCACCCGGTCGAGCGGCATGTAGGGCTCACCGACATGGATGTCGGCGATCACCGCGACTCGCAGGCGCAGGCCGGGTGTCCAGCCGGGCGGCGTCAGGGCGTAGCGGGTCAGCGCGAGCCGGAACCGGGGCTCGACGACGAAGGCGTAGCCCCCTCCGACGCTGAGCGTGGTGGCGCCGAGGCCGCCCAGAACCTGCCTGCGGGTGGGGAGGATGACCATGGCCGCCAGAGCCTACGCCGCGACCGCTGCGTCAAGCCTCGTCGGTTCGACATCCCATCCCGCCGGAACGCGCTCAGTCGACCGGCTGGTCCTCGTGGACGAAGCGGGTGGCATTCCGGGCCTGCGCCTTGGCCCGCGCCGCCTTCAGGGAAACGGTGTTGACGTGGACGGCGGCGGCCAGGGCCGGCAGGGCGACGGGACGGAAATTCTCGCGATCCCCGGCCACGGTCACACGGGCGGCGCTGCCCGATTCTGCCGCGAAGGTCGAGGTTCGGCTGGGGGCGTACATGGATCCTGTCCTGTTTGCGCTTCGGAACGGTTCGATCCGGTCGCGGCGCCCGGGTTCGTACACCGAGTACACCGGGACCGCCGATCGGCCCGACATGGGCGGCGAGATCGAGAAGATGCCGCGCTTCCCTTGATCGTTCGGTTCACATGAACGGAAGCTTAAGGCGGGCTTGAAGCCTGCATTTCATGCACGCTCTGAAACCAAGCAGGCTACGGCATCAGTTTTTGCACTGCGCGATAGTGCATTGCAGTGCACCGTATCTTGTAACGCGCCTGCCCGATTTACGCCCGAATTGCCGTAACTGCGCTCCCGCCGGTTCAGGGGGGCGGCGCGAGCGCCACGCCCTCCCGCGTGATCCATCCGGCGGTCGCGTCGAGGGCGCGGGTCAGGCGCTCGAACAGGGTGTCGATCTCGTCCGGCTGGATCACGAGCGGAGGGCAGACGGCGATGCGGTCGCCGGCCAGAAAGCGGACGATCAATCCCTCGGCCTGCGCGAAGGCGACGCACCGCGCCGCAACGCCCGCCTTCGGATCGAATTGCCGCTTGCTGGCCTTGTCGGCCACGATCTCGATCCCGCCGATCAGCCCCATGCCCCGCGCCTCGCCGACCAGGGGATGGTCGGCGAGACGGGCGAGCGCCGCCTGGAAATGCGGTGCCCGCTCCGCGGCGCACTCGACGATGCGGTCGCGCCGGTAGATGTGCAGCGCACGGTTGGCGACGGCGCACGCGACCGGGTGACCGGAATAGGTGGTGCCGTGGCCGAAGCCGCCGAGCTTGGCACTCTCGTCGAGCATGGCCCGGTAGAGCGGCTCGTCGATGCTGATGCCGCCGAGCGGCAGGTAGCCGGAGGTCAGCGCCTTGGCGAAGGAGAGGGTATGGGGGCGCATGCCCAGAGACTGCCCGCCGAACCATGTTCCGAGCCGGCCGAAGCCGCAGATCACCTCGTCGGCGATCAGGCGCACGTCGTAGCGGTCGAGGACGGCCTGGATCGCGGGGAAGTAGCCGGCCGGCGGCACGATCGCGCCGCCCGCGCCCATCACCGGCTCCGCGAAGAAGGCGGCCACCGTGTCGGGATCCTCGGCGAGGATCTGCGCCTCAAGCTCCGCGGCGAGGCGCTGCGAGTAGGCCTCCTCGCTCTCGCCGGGCTCGGCCCCCCGGTAATGGTGTGGGCAGGCCGCGTGCAGGAAGCCGGCGATCGGCAGGTCCCAGTCGGTGTGGTTCGCGGGCAGGCCCGTCAGCGATGCGGTCGCGACCGTGACCCCGTGATAACCCTTCCGGCGGCCGATGATCTTCTTCTTGCGCGGGCGCCCGAGGGCGTTGTTCATGTACCAGACAAGCTTCACCTGCGCGTCGTTCGCCTCCGAGCCCGACGAAGTGAAGAAGATCTTCGAGGTCGGGACCGGCATCAGCTCCTTGAGTGTCTCGGCCAGTTCGATCGCCGGATCGTGGCTTCGCCCCGAGAACAGGTGCGCGAAGGGCAGCCGGCCCATCTGCTCGGCCGCCGCCTCGACCAGTTCCTCGTTGCCGTAGCCGAGCGCCGTGCACCAGAGTCCGGCCATCCCTTCGAGGTAGGGGCGCCCGTCCGTGTCGTAGACCCAGACGCCGTGACCGCGTTCCAGCACGAGCGGGCCCGTGTCCCGGAAGGTGGCGAGGTTGGTGTAGGGGTGGATCAGGGTCTCGACGTCGCGGGCGGCGATGTTCGACAACATGATGCGGGGCAGCCGGAGATGTGGCCGACGGGACGCGCCGGCAGCGCCGCCACACTAACGGCCGCAATCGCCGTCAGGAAGGCGTCGTCCCGACGCTCTCGATAGACGTGCCGCCACCCGCGATGCTCGATCCCGCCTCCATCGTCGCCATGCCCGCCGAGGGCCGCAGCTGCGGACCCTGCACACTCTGCTGCAAGGTCTACGAAGTGCCGGCGGTGGAAAGCCCGGCCGGGCGCTGGTGCCGGCATGTCCGCTCCGGCGGCGGCTGCGGCATCCATGCCGAGCGGCCCGACCATTGCCGGGCCTTTCATTGTCTCTGGATGACGGAGAGCTGGATCGGGCCCGAATGGCGACCGGATCGGGCGAAGATGGTGCTGAGCCTCGATCCCGTCACGCGCTTCCTGAACGTGCAGGTCGATCCGGGTCAGGCGGGGGCCTGGAAGCGCGCGCCTTATCACGACCAGTTGCGGCGCTGGGCCGCCGCCTCGTTACCGCTGCGGCGCTACGTGCTCGTCCACGTCAACACGATGACGACCGTGGTGCTGCCCGACCGGGACGTGCCGCTGGGCACCTTCGGCCCCGGCGACCGCCTTGTCACCCGAGAGCGGATAACGCCAGCAGGCCCGACGGCGGATGTCGAGAAGGTGAGCCGTCCGGCTTAGCGATCCGGGGCGTACGGCCCGGCTTCAGGTCATGCAGCGGCCGGGGACCATGCGGCGGGCCTCCGGGCCGGCCAGCGAGCTGATCGGCGTCTCGCAGCCTTCGCGGGTCAGGCGCCGCGGCTTGACCGGCAGCTCCTCCTGCGCCGAGCGGCTCGGCGCCGTCTCCGTGCGGGCCGCCGGACGGGGAGCGGCCGCGACGTGGATCGGGCTGATGGCGGTGGAGTAGGGGCGCATGCCCGGCAGCGGCGAGGCGGGCGCCTCGTAGGCGACGCGGGCGCCGGTGGGGGGCGAGGCCGCCATCGCGTCGGCCTCCTGCCGGACGACCGGCAGCAGAAGCACGGTGAGGATCGCAGCGGGGCCAGTCACACCGAGGATGAAGCCGGGCCGAAGCATCTTCGCGATCTCCGATGGGAGCTTGACAGGTTGTCGTCACAACGCTGCTTTTCGATCTCCGGTTCCTTCACTGTCCCGCTTCGGATCAAACCAGTATTCTGACCTCGATCGAAGATAATTTTTGCGCGCTGCGGTAGGATGATAAGCCGCGCCAAGCGTGGCAAAAAAGCCTCTGTGGATCGAAAAGGATTGCGCCGGGTCGATTGTCCGGAACTGTTTCAGGGCTGCATCGTTGTTCGAGCACCCGGCCACCTGGTCCTCCCCGCATTCCCCTTGTGCATCGGCCGGAACCTTTCGACGGGTCGGACAATGGTCCGGCCCGTTTTTTCTTGCGCGCCGTCTCGAATGGGCCGCCCGTGGCGGCGCCGGGGAAATTGCAGCGCCAAAGAAAAAGGCGCCGGCCTCAACGGCCGGCGCCCTCGGTTGGAAACCGCGAAGGTCGAATAGATCAGGCGCTGCGCGCCTCGCGGCGACGGGCGCTCTGCTGGAAGAACAGCGCTTGGCTGATCACCGCCGACACGTTGGCAGGTTGGAACGGCTTGGCGATGAGGAAGGCCGGCTCCGGCCGCTCGCCCGTGAGGAAGCGCTCCGGGTAAGCGGTGATGAAGATCACCGGCACCTCGAAGGTCTTCAGGAGGTCGTTGACCGCGTCGAGGCCGGACGAGCCATCGGCGAGCTGGATGTCGGCCAGGATCAGACCCGGACGCTTGCCATCGGAGGCGATCTTGACCGCCTCGCTGCGGGTGCGGGCCACGCCGATGACGTTGTGGCCGAGACCCTCTACCAGGGCCTCGAGGTCCATGGCGATCAGCGGCTCGTCCTCGATGATCAAGATCTCGGTCGCCATGTCGGCGGCCAGTTCGCGGCCCGCCTCGTCGACGAGGTCGCGCACCTTGGCCACGTCCACGTCGAGGATGACGCCGGCATCCTCTTCCGAGAAGCCTTCGAGGCAGGAAAGCAGGAAGGCTTGGCGCGGCAGCGGCGTGATCTGTCCCAGCCGAACCTCGGCGGGAAGATCGTGCTGAACCTGATCGCTATGGCCGTTGACCGAGAGAGAATTCCAGATGCGCGTGAAGACGCGGAAGAGGTCGGCCTTGACGTTGGTGCTGCGGCCGAGGGTCTCGGGCTCGTTGACCAGCGTCTCCAGCGTCGCGGCCACGTAGGCATCGCCGGCGACCTGGCTTCCCGTGAGCGCCCGCGCGTAGCGGCGCAGGTACGGCAGATGCTGCACGACCAATTGTGCTGTGGACATGAGTTCCCCTGAGCCTCTTCGCTCTTCGTTGTCGCTGCGCCCCTAACGCGGCGGCTCGACGTCCGTTCCTGGCACCTGCGGAACCGAAACCGCATGCCGGCGTTGCTGCTGCAGCCATGACTCATGTCAAGCTGCAAGACAATCGCAGCAGGTATGGCGCCAAGGGGATCTTGAAAGCATGAACGAGGACGAGCCGGCCGGCATGTCTCCTTCCGGAGACCGGCCCACTCGGGCGCGTGGCGAAAGCGGGTTGAACGACCAGAGCCAGAGGCGCATCGGCAACCATTTGCGCGCGCTCTACGATTCCGTCGTGCAGCAACCGATCCCGGACCGCTTCCGCGACCTTATCGCCCGTCTCGACGATGGGCCTACGCCGGACGATCCCGCGGAAGCCTGAGAACAAGTTCCGTGTGATGCAGGCTGAGCCGCTCCCGCGATACGGGGGCGGCTCCATTTGTATGACACACGAAGCTCCGGTCTTCAGGAGACTTCCCCCGGCGCACCGGCCGAGGGAAGTAGCGTAATCGGGACGTGCAGGCCCGCTACAGGGTCGGCGAACGACCGCGCATCAGGCCGATGACGGCGGAGATCGCGAACAGGACGATCGCGATGAAGAAGACGAGTTTGGCGGCCTCCATGGCCGTGCCGGCGATGCCGCCGAAGCCCAGCAGGGCCGCGACAAGGGCAACCACCAGGAACGTAACAGCCCAACCGAGCATTTCGAAGTTCCTTCCAAAGACTGGCGCGGCCCGTGCCGCAGCCTCTTGGGTTCAATAACGCTAAGTTTTCGGCCGAAGTTCCTTTTCGGTTCCGACTTGTCCAGCGCTTTGCTGGGCCGCCCGGTGCGCGTTTTCGCCCGGGGCGGGACCGGTCTGGAACCGACTGGCAAAACCGACCGTTCGTCACCATCTCATCTTCAACGCTCAGACTGAGATCGCGAAGGAGGCGTTCGGCGTGCCTGCACAGAGAAAGCCCGCAGCCCTCGGTACCGCCCTGGTGAAAGCCGTTCTCGCCGCCACGGAGCGGCTCGCTTCGGCGCTGTCGCCGCAGCCGGTGCTGCAACCCATCCCCGTTCGCGTGAAGACGGCTCGCCGCCGCTGAGCGGCGAAACTCGAAATTCCCATATTGGTTGAGGCCGAGCGCCGTCCGCGAGGACGGCGCTTTTTTCGTGGTGTCCTCCGTTCTCCACAGCCGTTTTAATGGCAGGCTCGATCAGCCGTTCGTCCGACGATTCGGAATGCGCCGGCTTCAGAACGACTTGCGCCGACGAGCCTCGAGCCCGCCGCCAGGCGACGGCGCGTGCATCGGTCTCTGCGTGGTTTTCACGAAGTTGCCGTGCCCGTGTGCCGCCGCCTAGCTCCGCGCCGTGTAAGACATCCGGCCCGCGCCGGATCGACGGAGCGGCGGAGATGACGTTCGGCAAACGTGCGCCCGGAACTTGGCGGGCGACCAGTATTGCGCCCAGGCGGCGGACACCGACGCTTCGGCGCATGGCGGGTATCCTTCCTGCTCGTACTCTTCGGCTTCGGCTGCACTGCCTCCGCGACGATGGTCCGCGCCTCCGAGGGAGACGTACTGACCAAGCTGTTCGGGTCGCTGTTCGGTGCCCCGCAGCCGGCACCCGCCCCGGTCGTTCGGCCGGAGCAGCCTGCCTATCCCCGGCGCTACGCCTCCCTGCCCGATCCTCGGCGCTCCGCCGAGTCCCGGCTCGTGCAGCGCACGCCCCGCATCGAGGCGCGCCGCGAGGCCGCCGGCCGCAAGAGTGCGGCGTCGTACGCCGTCTCCACGGCTTCGTTCGCGGCCGGCACCCGGACCGTCTGCGTGCGGCTATGCGACGGATACGTCTTTCCCATCGGCCGCCTGCGCGCGCGGGCCGACCTTCCAGTCCATGCTGCGGCCTGCGCGGCCGCCTGTCCGAACGCGCCGAGCGAGCTTTACACCCTGGCGCCCGGCCGGTCCGAGATGCAGGAGGCGGTCGGCCTCGGCGGCCAGCCCTATCGCCGCCTCGTGCGGGCCAACCTGTTCCGTCGCGAGCGCGTCGAAGGCTGCTCCTGCCAGCCCGCCGGGCAGGCCGGTCCCCTCATGGATCTCGGCCGGGATCGGACCCTGCGCGCGGGCGACGTGATCGCCTCGCAGGACGGCGCCGACTTGGTGACGAACCTCTCCCGCGGTGGCCCGGTGCTGGCCGATTACCGCACGGCGCCGTCCGGCCGGCATCTTCGCGAGGCCATCGAGGCGCGCGTCGGCGCCCTTCGCCGGGACGCTGCGGCGTCGGCTTACCGCCGCAGCCTGCAGGTCGCAGAGACCCGCACCCGGCGGGTCCGTGTGGCGGAAGCGCAGGTCGCGCGCCTGCGGCTGGACATCGGCACCGACCCTGCGCCCGCGGGCTTCGCCGAGGTGATGCCGCGAGCCGGCACCGGTTTCGCGCCATTGCGGATGGTCGCGCCCTCACCCTTCGGCCACTGAGCCATCGCGTTCCGGGAGTTGGCGAAACCGCCGCGCTGTCGTAGGCGGGCAAAACCGCCCCCTGCTTGAAGCGGAACAGCATGAGCGAACTCTCCGCGGGCACCCCGAACGCCGCCACCGGCCTTGAGAGCGCCCTGCCCCCGGCCGGGCGCATGGAGGCCGTGAGCCCGCTCGTGCGGCGGCGGATCTGCCCCAACGGCGGTCCCTTCACTGCGAGCGGAACCTGCAGCTACGTGGTTGGGCACGGCCGGGTCGCCGTGATCGATCCGGGGCCGGCGGATGCCGAGCATGTCGAGGCGCTTCTGGCCGCACTCGGAAGCGAGCGGGTCGAGGCCATCGTCGTGACCCACACCCACCGCGACCATTCTCCCGGAGCCCGCCTGCTCCAGGCGCGCACGGGCGCGCCGATCGTCGGTTGCGGCCCGCACCGGGCGGCCCGCAGCCTCGCCGAAAACGAGCTGCCGGTCCTCGACGCGAGCGCCGACCGCGAGCACCGGCCCGACCGGGAACTGGCCGACGGCGAGAGCCTGACGGGCGAGGGCTGGACCCTGACCGCGCTGGCTACCCCGGGCCACACCATGAACCACCTCGCCTTCGCTCTGCCCGAAGAGAACGTGCTGTTCTCCGGCGATCACGTGATGGCGTGGTCGACCTCCATCGTCGCCCCGCCGGACGGTTCGATGCGGGCCTACATGGCTTCCCTGGAGCGGCTGCGGCAGCGCGGCGAGACACTGTACTGGCCGGGTCATGGCGGCCCCGTGCGCGATCCGCGCCGCTTCGTGCGAGGACTCGCGGCCCATCGCCGCCAGCGCGAGGCGGCGATCCGCGCCCGGCTCGAAGCGGGCGACCGCGACATCGCTGCGATCGTCGGCGCGGTCTACCAGGGGCTCGCGCCGCATCTGCTCGGCGCGGCGGCGCTCTCGGTCTTCGCCCATCTGGAGGATCTGGTGGAGCGCGGGTTGGCCACCACGGACGGTCCGCCCCTGCTCGACGGCCACTTCCGCCCGGTGTGAGACGATCTCCGGCTGATTCTTTCGGCCTCCGTCCGTCGGTGCGAGGCGAAGCCGTGGCAATTCAGGGCGCCGCACGATCCAGGCAGGCCACGCCGCCGGATCGCCTCGCCGACGCGCGCGATGACGAAGGCGGGCCAAACCCGACGCGCTCGATCGGACACTTCGTGAGGCGCTACTTCAGCGCGATGGCGAGGTTGGCAACCTCGTCGAGGTAGGAGCGGATGCGATCCGCATTGTCGCCGAAGTCCCGGTCGCCGATGCGCGAGGCGGACCGCACGTCGATGCGCGCGCCGTCCGCCCGCGGATGGACTCGCACGGTGATGTCCGCCGGAAGGTTCAGGATGCGGGTATGGGCCACCGCTTCGATGCGGCCGTTCCCGATCCGCCCCCCGGGACGGATCGCTTCCACGATCTGCCACTTGCGATTCACCGCAGCCTTGCGCGCCAGTTCGAATGCTTCGTCGGCGCCGACGTCGAGGGTGAGCGGGGCGATCTGTGGATAGGCTGCCCGCTGCGCCTCCCGCGTCGCCGGGCCCGGATCGGGCGGGTAGCGGCCCTCGCGGGCGGCGAAGGCAAGGCGAGAGCGCGAGAAGGCCGGCGGGCGCTCGATATCCGTGGTCACGTCGGTCAGCGCCGGCAGGCGCACGCCCTTAAGGGCGGCGTAGGCCGGGTAGGCCAGGACGAGGCTCGCCACGAACAGGCCGCCCAGGGCGGCACCGAGACCGCCCGCCCCCTCGCGCCAGACCCGCACCATCGCGAAGACCGCAAAGCCCACGGCGAACAGGGAGAGCGCGATGCCGCTGCCGAGCACGGCCAGAGCGGGCGCGGCCTCGGCGGAGGGACTGCGCACGATCAGGACGGCCATGCCGGTGACGATCAGGGAGAACAGGGCGAGCGTCCGGGCATAGCGCCCGGCCCGCGTCATCGGTTCGTCGAGAAGCTGACGGCGCATGGCCTCGGGAAGGAAATGAAAAGCTGGACGGTCAGTCTACAGGCTGAAGCACCCCCGCGCCACTCGCGGCTCGGGCCGCGGGGGCCCGGCGCCCGGATGATGCGCTTGCACGCAGCGAAAGCGAGGGCATGCCGTCCGCTTCCAGCTCTGCTACAAGCCGGACGAAGATGTCCGAGCGTCCCGATCCGAGCACCGAGCCTGCCGATGCCCTGCGGGTATGGTTCCGATTCATCCGCCTCAACCGGCGCGTCATCGCCGCCGTGGCCGCGGAACTGCGCGAACTCGGTCTTTCGATCCCTCAGTTTGACGTGCTCTCCACCTTGAGCGAGTGGGAAGGCCTCACCCAGCAGGATCTCGCTGCCCGGCTCTACGTGACCAAGGGCAACGTCTCAGGGTTGATCGATCGACTGGTAGAGGCGGGCCTCGTGGAACGCCGCGCGATTCCGGGTGATCGCCGCTCGCACGCTCTGCATCTCACGCCAGCGGGCGCAGATCTCGCCGCACGCGGGATCGCCGCGCAGGCCACCTACGTCTCGCGCACTCTCGGACGCCTCGAAGCGCCGGACCTCCAGGTTTTGGAGGATCTCGTCCTCAAATGGCGTGAGCTGGCGCGAGTGGACGCGGCTTCCTGAGCGTGAGCCCAGCCCCGGCGCGGCACAAAGCCCCGGGCGCGGAGGAAGAAGGATAGTTCCGCCTTGCGAGAACCGGGGCGGTCGGGCGCCTGGAATGCGCCCGGTCCCGCCTCGGTCGCATTACGCTTCGCCGGTGCGCCCGGTCGATTGCCCGCCCTTGCGGCCGGCCGATGAAGCGAGTTCGCGGTCCTGGGAGAAGGAGCGCTTGTCCGCGGGAACGGAGCGGCCGCCCTTGCTGGCGATTTCACGCTGCCGTTCGATATTCATCGACGCGAAACCTCGCTTCGAAGTCGAATTACCAGATGCCATGCGCGCCTCCTCAGGCTTAGTTTGTACACACTCCTCAACCTTCAGCGCACTCGATTGTTCCTTGGCCGTATCAACCGGGAGAGGCGGGAAACTCCTGTTCGCACCATGCGTTAGCTGCGCTCAGGCCAAGATTTTACGCGAAGTTGTGAACAGGCCCCGACGGGGCGGCCACATCCGAGAGGAGCCGGATATGACCAATCGCCATATGGTAAAGGCGGCCGCCCTGGCCAAGTCCGAAGCCGGGCCCGTCGGCCTGCCCGAACCCAACCCGACGCCGCTGCCGCCGATGCCGGCGCCCGAAGACAGCCGGACGCCGGCCACGCGCGAGGAGCCGATCGACTCGCCGCATCCCCACCCCACCACCAAGCACCCGCCGCGGCCGGGTGAGATCGGGCTCAGCACGGGCCGCGAGGGGTAAGGGACGGCATTATGGTGCCGGAGTTCGCGCCGGTCGGCGGGCTGGAACGCCCGCCGCTTTGACAGGGCCGGCCGGCGCGTCTACCGGCGGGCTTTGTCCGCCCGCCGTCCCGGACGGCGCTTCGGAGTGAACCCATGACCCTCGATACCGAGGTGATGTCCCTGCGGCAGGTGCCCCTGTTCCGCGAGGTGGAGCCGTCGCGGCTCAAGCTGCTCGCCTTCACCAGCGAGCGGGTGCATTTCGAGGCGGGGCAGGACTTCTTCGTTCGCGGCGAGGCGGCGGATGCGGCCTATCTCATCCTCGAAGGGTCGGCCGCTGTCTCGATCGATGGGCCCTTCGGCCCCGTCCGCCTCGCGCTGCTGGGCGCCAACGCCCTCGTCGGTGAGATGGGTATCCTTGCCGACCAGCCGCGCTCGGCCACCGTTACCGCCGACGCGCCGACCACCGCGCTGCGGATCGACCGCGACGTCTTCCTCGAACTGCTTGCCCAGTTTCCGCAGATCGGCATCGCCGTGATGCGCGACCTCGCGCTGCGCCTCGAACAGACCAACCAGCGGCTGGCGGAGCGCGTCGGCAACGCCTGACCCGGTGAACCCGGTCGGATCAGCGGTACTTCCAGCCCCACTCGCCGTAGATGGGATAGCCCCGCCGCCACGCCTCGTAGCGCGCGCCCGGATCGTTGCGGCGATAGCCGTTGCGATAGGCGTAGGGGCTCGGCTCGACGTAGCCGGGGTTCTGCAATTGCTGGCGCAGATAGCCGTCGCCCTCGCCCGACGAGCCGCCGGTGCCGAAGGCCGAGGCCGGCGCGGCCGCAAGGGTCAGCGCGGCGGCCAGGACCGCGCCGCCGAGTATCCTGGGTGTCATGGTCTGTCTCCGTCGATGCATGACGGATCAACCCGCCGGGCCCGAGGCCGGTTGCGGCGGGTCGGCGAGGCCGGGATCCCTACGGCGTCGGGTAGGTGATGAATTCCATGAGCGAGCCGTCCGGGTCGCGGAAATAGACGCTGATCCCCGGGCCGGCCGCGCCGTTGCGCTCGATGGGCCCGAGTTCGACCGGAACGCCGTGGGCGGTCAGATGCGCCACCGCGTCCTCGATCGGGCCGGACCAGCGGAAGCAGAGGTCGCTTCCGCCCGGCATCACCGGCTCTCGGGCCCGCGGGGTGCCGATCTGGCCGGGTCCATGGACGTTGAGTTGCACGCCCCCGAAACGGAACACCACGCCCCGGCCGAACGGGATCACCTCCGCGCGCAGCACGTCCCGGTAGAAGGCGGTCGAACGCTCCCAGTCGGACACGTGGATGACGCAGTGATCGAGATGGATGGCCGGGGCGAGCGTCGCCGTCGCCGTGCCGCCCTGCTCTACGAGTTCGGTCTCGGTCTCGGGCATCCGGTCTCTCCTCCGCAATCGCAGCGTGGGCTGAGATATGGCGGTGAACGCGAGGGTCGAGCCGGCATCGCGGCGACGTTCCTGGGCGATTGCGGCCTCGAAGTCACACCGTATCCCCGCCGGGCCGGGTAGTGATGGCGCATGACGTGCCACTCGAACCCGATCCCGGGAGCGCCGACAGGAGCCGCCATGGCCGCCCGCCACACCATCCGCAGGGCGACGCTCGTCGCGCTCTGCCTCGTGCCGCTCGCCGCCTGCAAATCCTCCAAGCCCGGGCCCCTCGCGGGAGGCGAGGACGATGCGGCTTGGTACATCGGAACGATGCCGGACAAGCCGTTCGACGTGCCGCTCGTCGATCGCTCGCGCATCGATCCGAAGTACCGCCGCCAGGAAGTCGCCTATGCCGGCCCCGAGGCGCCGGGCACCATCGTCGTCGATATCGACAAGCGCCAGCTCGCCCTCGTGCAGGAGGGTGGCACCGCGCTGCAATACGGCGTCGGCGTCGGCAAGGCCGGCTTCTCGTGGAAGGGCGATGCCCGCATCGGCCGCAAGGGCGTCTGGCCCGACTGGAGCCCGACCACGACGATGGTCTCGCTCAATCCCGGTATCGAGCGATCGCGCAAGGGCGGCATCGACAACCCGCTCGGCGCCCGCGCGCTCTACCTCTACCAGGGCAACCGCGACACGATGTTCCGCATCCACGGCACCAACGAGCCCTGGAGCATCGGCGAGCAGATGTCGTCGGGCTGCGTGCGCATGCTCAACGAGGACATCGTCGATCTCTACGAGCGTGTCCCGACGGGAGCGCGGGTGATCGTGAAGCGCAGCGGGAAGTACCGCGCCTGAGACCGACCGCGGGCGCGCAAGGGCCAGTGCGGGGAACCCACCGGCCCTCGCCGCCGTTCGTCACTTGGCGGTCAAGCTTGGCCGCTGACATGTGCGTGACCGAACTCGTCAGATGACCATCACCGTTTCGAACCTGCAGCCGATCATCGCGATCCTCGCCGGGATCCTGATCCTGATCGCGCCGCGGCTGCTGAACTACATCGTCGCGGTGTACCTCATCGTCGTCGGATTGATCGGTCTCGGCGTGCTGCGCCACCTGACGTAGGGCCGAGCCCGCGCCGGCCGAGACAGTTTTGCACCCCGGCCATCCCCGTTCGCTGGATGCATGCCAAGCTCTGACAGAGCGCCCGCTTCGTCACTCCTCGCGGTGGAGCGATCCGAAGCTTATCCTTGCACTGCGACATGAGATGCGCCACGCCCGCGGGAACGGCGCTTTACGGTCGCCACATCCGTCCAGCGGAGAGCCTGATGACGAAATGGGTCTATTCCTTCGGTGACGGCAAGGCCGAGGGCGAGGCGTCGATGCGCAACCTGCTCGGCGGCAAGGGCGCGAACCTCGCCGAGATGTCCAATCTCGGTCTGCCGGTCCCCCCCGGCTTCACGATCACGACGGAAGTCTGCACCTATTACTACCAGAACGGCGAGACCTTCCCGGCGGAACTCGCCGACGAGGTGAAGGCGGCCCTTGAGAAGGTCGGCGCGCTGACCGGCCGCCGCTTCGGCGATGCCGACAAGCCGCTGCTCGTCTCGGTCCGTTCGGGCGCCCGCGCCTCCATGCCGGGCATGATGGACACGGTCCTCAACCTCGGTCTCAACGATTCCACGGTCGAGGCCCTGGCCAAGGACGCGGACGACGAGCGCTTCGCCTACGATTCCTACCGCCGGTTCATCACGATGTACTCGAACGTCGTGCTCGGCGTGGAGCACCACGCCTTCGAAGAGGCTTTGGAGCACTACAAGGAAGAGAAGAGCCTCACCCTCGACACCGAGCTGAAGGCCGACGACTGGAAGCACCTGATCGGCGTCTACAAGAAGATCGTTCGCGACGAGCACGGTTCGGACTTCCCGCAGAAGTCTGAGGACCAGCTCTGGGGCGCGATCGGCGCGGTGTTCGATTCCTGGATGATTCCGCGGGCCAAGAAGTACCGCGAGCTGAACCAGATCCCCGAGAGCTGGGGTACGGCCGTCAACGTCCAGGCCATGGTGTTCGGCAACATGGGCGACACCTCGGCCACGGGCGTGGCCTTCACCCGCAATCCCTCCACGGGCGAGAGCGCGCTCTACGGCGAGTTCCTCATCAACGCCCAGGGCGAGGACGTGGTGGCGGGCATCCGCACCCCGCAGGACATCACCGAGAAGGCCCGCATCGAGGCCAAGTCCGACAAGCCGTCGATGGAAAAGGCGATGCCCGAGAGCTTCGCCGAGCTGACGCGGATCTACGGGATCCTCGAAAAACACTACCGCGATATGCAGGATATGGAGTTCACCATCGAGCGGGGTAAGCTCTGGATGCTCCAGACCCGCAACGGCAAGCGCACTGCGAAGGCGGCCCTGCGCATCGCCGTCGAACTGGCGGGCGAGGGCCTGATCTCGAAGGAAGAGGCGATCAAGCGCATCGAGCCGGGCGCGCTCGATCAGCTCCTGCACCCGACCATCGACCCCGATGCCGAGCGCAAGGTCATCGCCACCGGCCTGCCTGCCTCGCCGGGCGCCGCCGTCGGCGAGATCGTGTTCAACTCGGAAGCCGCGGAAGCCGCCAAGAAGGCCGAGCGCCGCTGCATCCTCGTGCGCATCGAGACCTCGCCCGAAGACATCCACGGCATGCACGCCGCGGAAGGCATCCTCACCACCCGTGGCGGCATGACCAGCCACGCGGCGGTGGTCGCCCGCGGCATGGGCAAGCCCTGCGTCTCCGGCGTCGGCTCGATCCGCATCGACTACAAGGCGCAGACGCTGACCGTCGGCGGCGTGACCCTGAAGGCGGGCGACGTCATCACCATCGACGGCTCGACCGGTCAGGTGATCCAGGGCGAGGTCAAGATGCTCCAGCCGGAGCTGTCGGGCGACTTCGCTGCCCTGATGGAGTGGGCGGATGCGGTCCGCACGATGAAGGTGCGCACCAACGCCGACACCCCGGCCGACGCCCGCGCCGCCCGCAAGTTCGGCGCGGAAGGCATCGGCCTGTGCCGCACCGAGCACATGTTCTTCGAGGGCGACCGGATCGTGGCCGTGCGCGAGATGATCCTCGCCGACGACACGGAAGGCCGCCGCGCCGCGCTCGCCAAGATCCTCCCCTACCAGCGCCAGGACTTCGTGGAGCTGTTCACGATCATGTCGGGTCTGCCCGTCACGATCCGCCTGCTCGACCCGCCGCTGCACGAGTTCCTGCCGCACACGGACGAGGAGATCCAGGAGGTCCAGTCCGCCACCGGTATTCCGGAGGACAAGATCCGCAACCGCATCCGCGAACTGTCCGAGCACAACCCGATGCTCGGCTTCCGCGGCTGCCGCCTCGCCATCGCTTTCCCCGAGATCGCCGAGATGCAGGCCCGCGCGATCTTCGAGGCCGCGGTGCAGGCCGCCAAGGATACCGGCGCCCCGGTGACCTCGGAGGTGATGGTGCCGCTGGTCTTCACGCGGATGGAGTTCGACATCGTCAAGGCCCGCATCGACGCGATGGCCAAGGCGGTTGCGGAGGAGACGGGCGAGACGCTGGACTATCAGGTCGGCACCATGATCGAGCTGCCGCGCGCGGCGCTCAAGGCCGGCGAAATCGCCGAGACGGCGGAGTTCTTCTCCTTCGGCACCAACGATCTCACCCAGACCGCGCTCGGCATCTCCCGCGACGACGCCGCGACCTTCCTCGGGCCCTATACCCAGAAGGGCATCCTCTCGGTCGATCCGTTCGTGTCGATCGATCAGGAGGGCGTGGGCGAACTGGTGAAGATCGGTGTCGAGCGCGGCCGCGCGACCCGCGCCGGGCTCAAGCTCGGCATCTGCGGCGAGCATGGCGGTGATCCGGCCTCGATCGGCTTCTGCCAGGAAGTCGGCCTCGACTACGTCTCCTGCTCGCCCTTCCGCGTGCCGATCGCCCGCCTCGCCGCGGCCCAGGCGGCCCTCGGCAAGGACGCCTGAGGCGGCACGATATGACCCCGCGCGGACCGGCACTACCGGTCCGCGCCGGCTCGCCCCGCTTCGGGGGCGACAAGCGTTGCAATAATTTTGCGGATCACGGGATGAACCCGTGTTGCGGCGGCACGTTACCTGCTAGCGGACAACCGATGCGCGGGCAGCGCCGATCGGCCGGTCCGGCCAGGGCTCCCGCGGGACGTGCAGACATGTCGAATCCCGACTCGCCTTCCGCTTTTCTCGATCATCGCACCATCGTTCCCGGCCATCGCGCGATGCAGGCCGCCTATCTCTGGATCCTCGCCAGCCTCGTGACGGCTCTTGGGATCACGGGACTGGTCTACCTCGTGTCCGAGCGCAGCGAGCGCGAGGCGGGCCGGATGATCATCACGGCGCAGAACGGCACCGGCTACGTCGCCGTCGTCGTCGGCGGATTGGCCCAGCGCCACGGACGCCCGGCCCCTTAACCGTCCGGCAACCACGTTCGCGATTAAACTCGCCTCCGTCAGGCACGTTCGTCCCGCCATGTTCTAGGCTGGGCCGTCCGGCCGCTCGTGAGCGTGGAGTAACGGCGTTGCGTGCGAGACGCGTTCGAGGGCTGGGACTCGGTCCGCGCTGGATCGTCTCGGCGGTGGTGCCGTGGATGCTGGCCAGCGGCCTGCTGGTCTCCTTCACCGCGACGGCGGGCACCGACGCGAGCCTGCGCTTCGGCCGGCTCGCGCCGCACGACGTTGCCGTAACCGGCTCGCTCGCCGCCTCCACCGCCTGGAACCCGGACGTGATCGATGCGGGTTTCGTCGCGGTACCGGGCTCGAACCACGGGGCCGAGCCGGGCGAGGACGGACTTCCCTCCCTGCCGGATTCCGACGGCGCCACGCCCTCGACGCCCCGCGCCGTGGCCCTCTCCTCGGTGACGCCCGCTCCCGCCGACGCCACTCCGATCGAAGTCGCCGCGGCGAGCCTCGTGCTTCCCGGCTTCTCCGCGCGGCTCGACCGCGGCCCCTCGCCTCTCGACCCGCCGGCCTCCGCACCGGAGGCGGCCCATCGCTACGCCGACCTGATCGAGCCCGATGCGATGGACCGCGAGCAGCGCTGCCTCGCCGAGGCCGTCTACTTCGAGGCCCGCAGCGAGCCGGAAGATGGTCAGGCCGCCGTCGCCCAGGTCGTGCTGAACCGCGTCAAGAGCGGGCTCTACCCGTCGAGCGTCTGCGGCGTGGTCTATCAGAACCGCCATCGCTTCATGGGCTGCCAGTTCTCCTTCGCCTGCGAGGGCAAGTCGCTGCGCATCACCGACGGGGATTCCTGGCGCAGCGCGACCCGCGTCGCCAGCGCCGTGATCCAGGGGAAGACCTATCTCAGCGAGGTCGGCGGCGCGACGCACTACCATGCCGATTACGTGAAGCCCGGCTGGTCGCGCCGGCTCAAGCGCAAGGACATGATCGGCCGGCACATCTTCTATCAGCTCAAGCCGAACCAGACCTGAGTGACGCTAAGCAAAAGATCGTCCGAGAGTGCTGCCGGCACCGTCGTGCAGCTGGTTCGCTTCTCCTGACGGCTCGCGATGACGGAAGCGCGGAGCCTGCCGCCCCTTCACCGTCCTTGCTTGAGGTAGTTCGACCCGCCGATCACCAGAAGCTTGTCATCGTCGCGGTCCGGCGCGAACAGGCTGAGCGAATCCGCCCCGCCCGCATCGTCTGTGAGCATGATCCGGTAGCCCGAAACTGCGTAGCGCCCACTCTGCACCGGCCGGCGGCTGTGGCCCGCGACCGTGCTGCCGCCGTCGACCGCGCCGCCGGTCGAGGAAAAGCCCGTGCTGCCCTCCCGGGTGAAGCGTCCGTCCGAGGTGAGCGTCAGCGTGCGCGCCCCGCCGACCGAGCCCGTCGGGCCGCTCGATCCGAAGGTGTGGCTCCAAGTACCGGAGAAGCGGTGACCCTCGGCGAAGGGCGGTTTCCGGGCGTAGCTCTTGTCGCCGATCGTCACCCCGTCCTTCGCGCGGGCGAACGCCTCGCTGGAGCGTGTCGCGAGGCCGAACTTGCCCTCGATGTCGACCCGGTCGATGCGGTTTGCCGAAAGCCACCCGCCCTTCATCCCATAGGTGCCGCAGGTCTCCACTTCTTTTCGGCAATGGGCGGCGATGTCGCCGTCGCGGGGCAGTTCGGTGGTGTAGAGGCCGCCCTTGTCGAACAGCAGCGTCGCTTGATCGGCGATGAAATCCATCCCGCCGAAGGCGTTCGGCATCAGCCGGGTCTCGGTGCGCGAAAAGAGCCCTTCCATGCCACCGTCGCCCGCCTTCGGCTCCAGGATGAAGCCGCGATCCTCTTTCGTCGGGCGATAGGAGCGCACCAGCGCCTCGAAGGCTTCCCGCAGTGGCTTCTCGGCCTCGCGTTCGAGCTGGAGCGTGAGGAGCATGAGGTAGTGCTCGCTCGCCCCGGCCGCGATCCCGACCTGCCACGCGTTCATGCGCAGTCCCTCGCTCGAGCGGCAGCAGCGCTGCTCGATCCGGATGCGGTGTCCGTCGAGGGTCTCGCCGGACCGCGCGGTCAGCGGCTTGCCCTCGGTCGGGATCTGCTTGAAGCCGCGGACGAACTGCGCGAAGGCCGCGTCGAAGGCGCCGGAGGCGGGCTTGGGCTTGGCGACCAGCAGGATCGCCATGCCCTTGCGTCCGCGCGGGGTCGTCGGCTCGTAGACGCGCTGGAACAGCAGGCCGTCGCTCGCGTCCCGCCGGGTCCAATCCTCGAACAACACGGGCAGGTCGAAGCGGGCGCTGCCGATCCCCGTCTCGGCGGCCGGGGTCGGCCCTCCCGCCGCGATGAGAAGGACCAGCGCCGCAGAGGCCCGCACGGCGTCCGGGCGCGACCGTCCGCGCCTCACGTCACGACGCTCGGCTCCGCGCGGCCGGTGAGCCGTTCGATGTCGGCCAGTTCGCGGGCCACGGCGACCACGGGTGCCAGAACCTCAGCCACCGGCAGTTCCAGCCTGTCCCGCGCCGCCTCGTAGCGCTCGATGTAGACCCGAAGGGTCGCTCCGGCGGTGCCGGTGCCGGAGAGGCGGTAGACGATGCGCGCATCCTCCGTGAAGGTGATGCGCACGCCCTGCGCCTCCGTCACCGAGCCGTCCACGGGATCGACGTAGCGGAAATCGTCCGCCGCCTCGACGGTGAGGCCGCCGATCTTCGTGCCCGGCAGCGCGCCGATCCTGGCACGCAGGCCCTCCATCAGCCGGTTGGCGGCGCCGGCATCGATCTCCTCGTAGTCGTGGCGGGTGTAGTAGTCGCGCCCGAACTCGGCCCAGTGCGCCCGCACCAGCTCCTGGGCCGGCTTGCCGGTCGCGGCCAGGATGTTGAGCCAGAGCAGCACCGCCCAGAGCCCGTCCTTCTCGCGCACGTGGTTCGAGCCGGTGCCGGCGCTCTCCTCGCCGCACAGGGTGATGCGGCCGGCATCCAGCAGGTTTCCGAAGAACTTCCAGCCGGTGGGCGTCTCGAACGCTTCGATGCCGAGCGAGGCGGCGACGCGGTCGACCGCCCGGCTCGTCGGCATGGAGCGCGCGACGCCCGCAAGGCCACCGGCATAGCCCGGCGCCCGGTGAGCGTGGGCGGCGAGGATCGCGAGGCTGTCGCTCGGCGTGACGAACAGGTTCGGCGCCACGATCATGTTGCGGTCGCCGTCGCCGTCGGAGGCCGCGCCGAAATCCGGCGCGTCGGGCCCGTGCATCAGCTCGAACAGCTCGTGGGCGTGAACCGGGTTCGGATCCGGGTGGTGGCCGCCGAAATCGGGCTTGGGCTCGCCGTTGACGACGGTGCCGGGCGCCGCGCCCAGGGCGCCCTCCAGAATCGCCTTGGCGTAGGGGCCCGTCACCGCCGAGAGCGCGTCGAAGCGCATGCGGAAGCCCGAAGCGAACATCTCGGAGAGCGCGTCGAAGTCGAACAGCGTGCGCATCAGCTCGGCGTAGTCGGCGACCGGGTCGATCACCTCTACCGTCATGCCATCGATCTCCGAGGTGCCGACGCGGTCGAGGTCGAGGTCGGGCGCGTCGGAGATACGGTAGTCGCCGATGGCCTTCGTGCGCTCGAAGATGGCCGCCGTGACGCTTTCGGGTGCCGGCCCGCCGTTGCTGCCGTTGTATTTGATGCCGAAATCGCCCTCCGGCCCGCCGGGATTGTGGCTCGCCGAGAGGACGATGCCGCCGACCGCGCCGTGCTTGCGGATCACGCAGGAGGCGGCCGGCGTCGAGAGCAGGCCGTCGCGCCCTACCAGCACCCGTCCGAAGCCGTTGGCCGCAGCGATCTTGAGGGCGATCTGCACCACCTCGCGATTGTAGAAGCGTCCGTCCCCGCCGATCACGAGGGTCGCACCCTTGCGGTCCGGGATGCAGTCGATGATCGCCTGCACGAAGTTCTGGACGTAGTGGGGCTGCCGGAAGACGGGCACCTTCTTGCGCAGGCCCGACGTGCCGGGCTTCTGGTCCGGATAGGGACTCGTGGGGACCCGCTTCGACACCATGGTTCGCTCGATTCTTCCCAGAGAGTTGCCTTCGCACGTCGTAATGCGGCGAGGCTCCGCCGAGTAGTGCGGCAGCGCGGAAATTCGCGTCGTCCCGCTCACGCCCCGGGACCGGAGCGGATGGTCACGACGGCGGGATTTTCCTTGAGGCGGCGGGCGATGTCGTCGACGCTCGCCTGCGAGAGGCGCACGAAGGCGATGGTGACGACTTCGAGGCCTTCCCCCTCGCCCGGGCGCACCACGAACTGTCGGATGCGCGAGCTTCGCTCGCCGGTCACCTCCTGCAGGGTGTCGATCGACAGGCTGCCCGCCTTCACGGTCAGGTGGAGTTCCCGCGTCCGCATCCGATCGCGCCAGCGCTCCTCGATCGGCTTCACGCCCGCGAGGATGCCCACCACGAGTATCGTCGCGGCGATTCCCGGGACGTAGAGGCCGCCGCCGACCGCGAGTCCGATCGCCGCCACGGCCCACAGGCTCGCGGCCGTGGTCAGGCCCTTCACCACCTCGCCCCGCAGAAGGATCGTGCCCGCGCCCAGGAAGCCGATGCCGGACACGACCTGCGCCGCCACGCGAGAGGGATCGAGGGTGACGTTCTTCTGTCCCAGCACGTCGGCGAAGCCGTAGGCCGAGACGAGCATGGCGAGGCAGGCGCCGACGCAGACCAGCATGTGCGTGCGCAGCCCCGCCGCCCAGAGCAGCCGCTCCCGCTCGAAGCCGATCACGCTGCCCATGATGCCGGCCAGCACCAGCCGCGCGACCATTTCTGCGTTGCCCAGCATCGCTCCTCCTCCCGCAGGACTCGAGACGCCGAAGATTGCGCCCGCAGGAGCACCGGGCGCAACGGTCGGGTCGGTCGCCTTGACCTCGCACGCCGCGCGGGTCCAATGCGCCGCCTTCGTCCGATAAGCCGCTCATGGGCCGTCGATGCCGCCGCTTCTCGCCCTGCCCTTCCCGGCCATCGATCCGGTCGCGGTCTCGATCGGACCCGTCGAGATCAAGTGGTACGCGCTCTCCTACATCGCCGGGCTTCTCGGTGGCTGGTTCTACGCGCGCCGGCTGGTCGCCGCCGATTCCCTCTGGGGCGTGGTGAAGCGCCCGACCCAGACGGATGTCGACGACCTGATCGTCTGGGTGGCGCTCGGCGTCGTGCTCGGCGGACGGATCGGCTACGTGCTGTTCTACAATCTGCCGCTCTATCTCGATCAGCCGCTGGAGATCCTGGCGATCCGCAACGGTGGCATGTCGTTCCACGGCGGCTTCCTCGGCGCAATCCTGGCGATCCTGCTGTTTGCCAGGGCGCGGGGCCTCAACGGCTACACGATGCTGGATCTGGCGGCCGTGGTAGTGCCGATCGGCCTGTTCTTCGGCCGCATCGCCAACTTCGTGAACGGCGAATTGTGGGGCCGGCCCGCCCCGGACTTCGCTTACGCCGTCGTCTTCCCCACCGGGGGCGACGTGCCGCGCTATCCAAGCCAGCTGTTCGAGGCGGTCACCGAGGGGCTGCTGCTCTTCGTCGTCATGGCCTGGGCCGTGCGCCGCTTCGGCTTCCGCAAGCCGGGCCTGCTCGGCGGCATCTTCGTGCTGGGCTACGCGCTGGCGCGCACCTTCTGCGAGTTCTTCCGCGAGCCGGACCGGCAGCTCGGCTTTCTGTTCGGGCAGGACGTCAACGCGCTCGGCGGCGGCGTGACCATGGGCATGCTGCTCTGCGTGCCGATGGCGCTGGTCGGACTGCTCTACATCGTGCTCGCCGCCCGCGGCGTGACGCGGCCCCGATCGAACGGGCCCGAGATCCGCCCGGAAGCCGGGCAGATCTGACGGTGGAGGCCGAGCCCACGCCGCTTCTCGCACTGCTCGTGCGGGAGATCCGGGCGGGCGGGCCGATCGGCCTCGACCGCTACATGGCGCTCTGCCTCGGCCATCCGCGCCACGGCTACTACGCCACCCGCGATCCCCTCGGCCGGTCCGGCGACTTCGTCACCGCGCCGGAGATCAGCCAGATGTTCGGCGAGCTGCTCGGCGCCTGGGCCGCCACGATTTTCCCCGTCCTGTCCGCCGCCGCGCCGGATGTGCGGCCCTGCCTCGTGGAACTCGGCCCCGGCCGGGGGACGCTGATGGCCGACGCGCTCCGGGCGCTGCGCGCGGCCGGCGCCGTCTTCGACCTGCATCTCGTCGAGACGAGTCCGGTCCTGCGCGGGATCCAGGCCGAGCGGCTGTCCGGGGCCGCGCCGACCTTCCACGATTCGGTCGCAAGTCTGCCCGACGCGCCGCTCCTCGTCCTGGCCAACGAGTTCTTCGACGCCCTGCCGGCCCGCCAGTTCGTGCGCACGGGGCGCGGCTGGTGCGAGCGCCGGGTCGGACTCGCGCCCGAGGGCGAGAGCCTCATTTTCGGCCTCGATCCGGAGCCTGATCCCCGGATCGAGGCGGAGGCGCCCGAGGGCGCGGTGCTGACCCTGCCGAGCCAAGCGCTCGCAGTGACCCGCGACCTCTGCCGACGCATCGTCGCCCGGGGCGGCGCCCTGCTCGCCATCGATTACGGCCACGACCGGCCGGGCTACGGCGATACCTTCCAGGCGCTGGCGGGCCACCGTTTCGCCGATCCCCTCGCGCGCCCCGGCGAGGCCGATCTGACGGTCCACGTCGATTTCGCGGCGCTCGCCCGCGCTGCCGCGGCCGAGGGCGCGGCCCTGCACGGCCCGGTCACGCAGCGCGAGTTCCTTCTGGCGCTCGGTCTCGACCAGCGCGCCGAGCGGCTGAAGACCCGGGCGACGCCGGACCAGGCCGCGGCGATCGAGGCCGCGCGGGCCCGCCTGATCGACCCGGATCCGCGCGGTATGGGCGCCCTGTTCAAGGTACTCGGCGCGAGCCACACCGCCCTGGGGCCGTTGCCGGCCTTCCCGCCTCCCCCGTGAGAGCCCGTACAGCATGTTCATCGAAGCGCCCGAGCTCAGCTCGCACTCCTATGTCCGGCACGCCTTCTTCACCCGTCAGGGCGGCGTCTCGGAGGGGCTCTACGCCTCGCTGAACGGAGGGATCGGGTCGCGGGACGAGCCGGCCAGAATCGCCGAGAATCGGGCGCGGATGTGTGCGCAGTTCGCGCTGCCCGAGGGCAACCTCGTCAGTCTCTACCAAGTGCATTCGGCGGAGGTCGTGACCGTCGAGGCACCGTTCCCGCTGGATGAGCGCCCGAAGGCGGATGCGATGGTCACGCGCGTGCCCGGCCTCGCGCTCGGCATCGCCACGGCCGATTGCGGCCCGATCCTCTTCGCGGACCCGGAGAACCGCGTCGTCGGCGCGGCGCATGCGGGCTGGAAGGGAGCGCTCGGCGGCGTGGTCGAGGCGACGGTCGCTGCCATGGAGCGCCTCGGCGCCGGGCGCGAGAACATCGTCGCCGTTCTGGGGCCGACGATCTCTCAGGCCTCCTACGAGGTCGGCGAGGAGTTCGTGGAGCGCTTCCGCTCCGAGGTGCCGGAGGCCGAACGCTTCTTCGCCCCCGGACGGCCCGGCCACGCGCAGTTCGATCTGCCGGCCTTCATCCTGGGCCGCCTGGAGCAGGCCGGCGTCGGCGAGTCCGCCTCGCTCGGCCTGTGCACCTATGCCGATCCCGACCGGTTCTACAGCTTCCGCCGCACGACCCACCGCAACGAGCCCGACTACGGTCGTCTCATCTCGGCGATCGCTCTGACGCCCTGAGTTGTTGTGCGGCGCGGCGAGGCATGGTGCGTTGCATCATTACCACAAGCGCCCCGACGGTGCCTGCAGCTAGGCTTTTGTGCGCTGGAACACTCGAAAGCCCGGCCGTCCCGTCGTATCCCTCCGTCGTCGCGGAACGCCGTGGTTGCACCCTGCGACAATCTGTCCGGAAGCGTCGCCAAAAAAAGCTTGGCCGTAAGTGAACCTTGGCCGTTCGGCGACGTTTCTTGGTTGGAACGACGGTAGACCAAAGACCACTGCCACAAAGGGGCCGCCTTCTGGACGGTCGGCGTGGTCAAGCCGCAACAGCATCTTCCGGGATGCTGGCATAGATACGGGGCACCGTGCCGCTGCGCTTCCGAGTGAAGCCTCGGCACAGTCAAAGAGGACCAGAGTGATGAAATCCTTCCTTCGCGCCGGCACGGCCATCGCCGGCATCGCCTTCGCCGGTTCGGCGCTCGCTGCCGACCTGCCGCGCCGCGCGGCTCCCCCGCCGATCTTCACGCCGGTGCCGGTCTTCACTTGGACGGGCTTCTACGCCGGTATCAACGCTGGTTACGGCTTCGGCACCGGTGACAACAACAACGCCCCGACCGTTCTCGGCGTGAACGGCGCCTCCGGCCTCGTTGCCCCGGGCACGACCGCTGTCGTCGCCTTCGGCAACCGTCGCAACGACGAAGGCTTCGTCGGTGGTGGTCAGATCGGCTACAACTACCAGTTCACCCCGGGCTCTGGTGTCGTGATCGGTATCGAAGCCGACGCCCAGTACGTCGATTTCGGCCGTGACCGGAACCGCTTCGCCCTCGCTGGCGGCCCGCTCCTCGCCGGCACCCAGGTGTTCAACCCGAACGGCCTGTCGGGCCTCGACTTCTTCGGCACCGTCCGCGGCCGTCTCGGCTACGCCTTCGACCGCACCCTCGTGTACGGCACCGGCGGCTTCGCCTACGGCTCCGGCGGCGGTCGTGAGTTCGGCACCGGCGTGTCGAGCGACGACTTCCAGACCGGCTGGGCCGCGGGTGGCGGTATCGAGTACGCTCTCCCGACCGACTCCTTCCTGAACTTCTTCAAGTCCTCGGCCGTGACGCTGAAGGTCGAAGGTCTCTACGTGAACCTCGACCGCGGCAACGGCGGCCGTGGCGCCTTCGGTTCCACCCCCGCCGGTGGTCTGGTCTTCACGAACAGCCCGGGCGTGGTGCTGGCTTCGGGCAACGTCGCCCGTCAGCGCGAGACCGAGTTCGCCGTCGTCCGCGCCGGCCTGAACTACAAGTTCGGCTCGTACTAAGACCCCAACGCTCTCCGGCGGCTCGCAAGCGAGCCGCCGGACTGCATGAGAAGCCCGGCTCGATGCCGGGCTTTTTTCGTTTCGTGACTGCATTCGGCTACTGCGGTCATGTGCGCGAACGCGCATGCGGCGGCGGCCGTGGGCCGACAATCGTCGCTCCGCCCCCTGACAAAAGCTCGACCGGTCCCCATCTCGTAGCCGCCGCGCGGTGACGATGCCGTCGGCGCCTGAGGGAGACGGCTCCATGAACAGCGAAGAACGCGACATCATCAACGGCATCTTCCAGCGGCTCGAACAAGCATCCGGCCAGCAACGCGACGCCGATGCCGAGCGCTTCATCGCCGAGAAGCTGCGCAGCCAGCCCTACGCGCCCTACGCGATGGCGCAGCTCATCTACGTTCAGGAAGAGGCGATCAAGAGCCTCAACCAGCAGCTCGAGCAGACCCGGCAGCAGGCCCAGGCCCAGCCCTCCGGCGGCGGTGGCGGCTTCCTTTCGAGCATCTTCGGCGGCGGTCAGCGCTCCGAGCCGCAGCGTCAGGGCGGCCAGTGGGGCCAGCAGCAGCCCGGATACGGCCAGCAGCCCGGTTACGGCGGTCCGCAGCAGGGCGGATACGGCCAGCAGCCCGGCTATGGCGGCCCGCAGCAGGGCAGTCCCTGGGGTGGACAGGCGCAGCAGCCGGCCCGCGGCGGCGGCTTCCTCGCGACCGCGCTGCCGATGGCGGCGGGCGCGGCGGGCGGCATGCTGCTCGGCAGTGCCCTCTCCAACGCCTTCGCCGGCGGACATTCGCAGCTCGGCAGCGCATCGGCCGCGGGCCTGGCCGGCCCGGCCGGCGGTGAGCAGGATCTCGGCTCGGCGCTCGGCGGAGGCGACGGCGGCTTCCAGGACGCGGCCTTCGGCGGCGGCGATACCGGCGGTGATTTCGGCGGCGACCTGGGTGACGGCGGCGACGACGACTGGGCCTGATCGCTGGCAGGAACGGGCCGCTCCCGGTCGCAAGCATCGGAGCGGCCCCGCCCCTCGCGTGCGGATGGACGAAAAAGCCCGTCGCCGGTCTCCCGGCGGCGGGTTTCTCGTTTGAGGGCCTTGTCGTTTGAGGGAGCTTGTCGTTTGAGGGGGCTTGGATCTCAGATCACGTCGACGCGGGTGCCGACCGGCGTGCGCTCGTAGAGGTCGATCACGTCCTCATTCATCATGCGGATGCAGCCGGAGGAGACGTTCTGCCCGATCGTATGCGGCTCGTTGGTGCCGTGGATGCGGTAGAGCGAGGTGCCGAGATACATCGCCCGGGCGCCCAGCGGGTTCTCGGGCCCGCCCACCATATGCCGCGGCAGGTCGGGGCGCCGCCGCAGCATCTCGGCCGGCGGCGTCCAGTCCGGCCATTCCCGCTTGGCGGTGATCGTCTTCGCCCCGGTCCAGACGAAGCCCGGCCGGCCGACGCCGATGCCGTAGCGGATCGCCTGACCGCCCGGCTGGATCAGGTAGAGATACTTCGCGCCCGTATCGATCACGATCTGGCCCGGCCGCCCCGGGCCGTCATAGCCGATAACCTGCCGCGCGTAGCGGGGATCGACGGCCCGGGCGATGGCGCCCTCCTCCAGCGGTGCGCGGTTCGGCAGGGCCGCGAACCGGGTCCGCGGCTCGACGGCGACGGGTGCCCGAGCGGGCCCGAGACTGCCGTAGCCGTCCACGCCCGAGGCGCGGGGCTGGCCGGCGGCGCTGCCCGTCATCAGATATTCGATGAAGCCGCCGCCGTAGCGGCCCGGCTCCGCCTGCGCCGCCGCCACCTGGCTCGACATCGCGATCGCGATCGCCGCCGTTGCGCACCGTTTCACACGCATCCCTCGCTCCCGCCCTTGCTCGCGTGACGGGAATGGTCGCGGGATCGCGCCTGCGGACGGTGAACGAACGTGGTGAATCCTGCGAGTCAGAGGCCGGGCTCCCGCCCATCCCCGATTCATCGTCAACGGCCGGTGAAGACGCGCATCAAGCTTTCACGTCTACGCACCGGTCGCGAGGTCGGCGCGTGATGCGCGTGTTCTTGCAAAAAGCTTCAGCAATTGGAAACCGCTGCGAGAGATTGTGACGGACCTGACCGACCCCGAAGGCCTGCCCGACCGATGATGACCAAGCGCTACCGCATCGAGGAAAGCCTGGGCCTTCCCGCTCCGGCGGCGGTCGCCGCTGCGGCCGATCGGGTGGGCGCGCCCAACCCGCGTCTCGACGAGATCCTTTCGGCGATCAACGATCTGCGCCGCGTCACGGCCGCGAGCGCCGGCGAGACCGTGGAGGCCTGCCGGCGCGAACTCGGCGAGGCTTTCGCCATGCGCCACGAGCTGGAGGTGATGAAGGACGCGATCACCCGGACCAAGTCCGAGATTGCGAGCCTCCACCGCTCGGAGAGCACGGGCAAGGGGATGCGGCGCGTGGCGGGCGAGCTCGATGCCGTGGTCGAATCCACCGAGCAGGCCACCTCGACCATCCTCGGCAGCATCGAACGGATCGAGACCAACGCCAACATGATGCGCGGCCTGCGTCTGCCCAAGGCCGCCCAGGAGAACGTCGACGGCATCCTCGACAGCGTGATCAGCGCCTACGAAGCCTGCAATTTCCAGGATCTGACCGGGCAGCGCATCAACAAGATCGTCAACGTGCTCAAATTCGTCGAGGAGCACCTCGACCGCGTCATCGAGGCCTGGAGCGGCCTCGAGGGCTTCCGCGATCTGCTGGCGGTCGAAACGGCGGAGCCCACCGCGGACGACGAGAGCTCGCTCCTCAACGGTCCCAAGCTTCAGGACGATCCCGGCCACGTCGACCAGTCCGACATCGACGCGCTGTTCGACTGATCGGCCGCAGCGAAACGGCCCTTTCAACGGGAATCGTCGCGGCCTACATCGGGACCATGAGCCGCGCGACCCGATCCGCCTTCGAGGACGTCCCGCCCGACGGGTTCGACGAGGACGAAAGCGAGGCGCCCTCCCTCGACGAGGCGCCCGAGATCGACTTTGATTTCGAGCCCGGCGCGGTGCAGGCCGGCACCGAGATCATTCGCCGTTTCTGGACGACGCTGCCGACCTCGCCGGGCGTCTACCGGATGTTCGACGCCAAGGGCGACGTACTCTACGTCGGCAAGGCCAAGAACCTGAAGAACCGCGTCGGCTCCTACGCCCGCGGACAGGCCCATTCCAACCGCATCGCCCGCATGATCGCCCAGACGGCGGCGATGGAGTTCGTCACCACGGCGACGGAGACGGAGGCGCTTCTTCTGGAAGCCAACCTCATCAAGCAGCTGAAGCCCCGCTTCAACGTGCTGATGCGCGACGACAAGTCGTTCCCCTACATCCTGCTCACCGGCGACGGGCCCGCGCCGCAGCTTGTCAAGCATCGCGGCGCGCGCCGCCGCAAGGGCAATTACTACGGTCCCTTCGCCAGCGTCTGGGCGGTCAACCGCACGGTCAACGCGCTCCAGCGCGCCTTCCTACTGCGCACCTGCACGGACAGCTACTACGAGAACCGCACCCGGCCCTGCCTGCTCTTCCAGATCAAGCGCTGCTCCGGCCCCTGCACCGGCGAGATCGCGCATGAGGATTACGCCGGCCTCGCCGACAGCGCCCGCGCCTTCCTCTCGGGCAGGTCGAACGCGGTGAAGGACCGGATGCGCGAGGAGATGCAGCGCGCCTCCGAAGCCCTGGAATTCGAGCGCGCCGCGCGTTTTCGCGACCGCATCGCCGCGCTCTCGGCGATTCAGGGGACGCAAGGGGTGAACACGCAGGGCGTCGAGGAGGCGGATGTGTTCGCCCTCGATGAGCAGGCGGGCCAGTTCTGCATCGAGGTGTTCTTCTTCCGCAACTTCCAGAACTGGGGCAACCGCGCCTACTTCCCCAAGGCCGACCGGTCCATGAGCGCGGACGAGGTGCTCGCTTCGTTCATCTCGCAGTTCTACGACGACAAGCCCGCCCCCAAGCTCGTCCTCGTCAGCCACACGATCGAGGATGCCGAGCTCATGGCCGCGGCCCTGTCGAGCCGTGTCGAGCACCGGGTCGAGGTTCACCAGCCGCAGCGGGGGGAACGCAAGAACCTCGTCGAATACGCCCAGCGCAACGCCAAGGAGGCTTTGGGGCGACGGCTCGCCGACACCGCCTCCCAGGGCAAGCTGCTGACCGCGCTGGGCCAAGCCTTCGGCCTCGACAGGCCGCCGCGGCGGGTCGAGGTCTACGACAACTCGCACATCTCCGGCACGGCCGCGGTCGGCGGGATGATCGTCGCCGGCCCGACCGGCTTCATGAAGACGCATTATCGCACCTTCAACATCAAGTCGGAGGAACTGACCCCCGGCGACGATTTCGGGATGATGCGCGAGGTGCTGACCCGCCGCTTCAAGCGGCTGGCCAAGGAGGCGCCCCGCACGCCGCGCGAGGCGGAGGTCGGAGAGCCGCAAGCCGCCGCCGAGGGGCAGGCCGTGCCGGCGGCGACCGAGCCGGTTTCGGACGATCCCGACGCTTTCCCCACCTGGCCCGACCTCGTGCTGATCGACGGCGGCGCCGGCCAACTGGAGGCGGCCCGTGCCTCGCTCGCCGAGATCGGCGTGATCGACGTGCCGCTGGTCGGCATCGCCAAGGGCCGCGACCGCGATGCCGGCCGCGAGACCTTCTTCGTGCCCGGCCGCAGCCCCTTCAAGCTGCCGCCGCGCGATCCCGTGCTCTACTTCGTGCAGCGCCTGCGCGACGAGGCGCACCGTTTCGCCATCGGCACCCACCGCGCGCGGCGCAAGCGCGAGATGACGAAGAACCCGCTCGACGAGATCGCCGGCATCGGCCCCACTCGCAAACGCGCGCTCCTGCACCATTTCGGCACGGTGAAGGCCATCGAGCGGGCGGCTCTCGAGGATCTCGCCAAGGCGCCGGGCGTGAATGCGGCAACAGCCCGGGCGGTCTACGATTTCTTCCACACCAATGCCTGAGCCGAGCCCCGTGTCGAGCGAGCCCCCGGCCGATCCTTCGGCAGATCCCCCTCCCACGCGGTTGACGCCCCATGCGGCCCATGATTTCACCCCGCCGATGAACGCCGTCCTCCCCCGACGCCGGTCGCAGGCCTGGACGCTCGCGAACTGCCTGACCTACGGCCGCCTCGTCGCGGTTCCGGTCGTCGTCATCCTGCTGTTCTGGCCGGACGAGGCCGGTGCGCGCTGGACCGCCTTCGGCGTGTTCGTGGCCGCGGCCATCACCGATTACCTCGACGGCTACGTGGCGCGGGCCTGGGCGCAGAGTTCTGCACTGGGGCGGATGCTCGATCCGATCGCCGACAAGCTGCTCGTCGCCGCATGCCTGCTGATGCTCGCCGCCGACCGCACCATCGAGGGCATGTCGCTCTGGGCGGCCATCGTCATCCTCTGCCGCGAGGTGCTGGTCTCGGGGCTTCGCGAGTACCTCGCGGAGCTGAAGGTCGGCTTGCCCGTGAGCCGGATCGCCAAGTGGAAGACGACCGTGCAGCTCATCGCCCTCGGCGTCCTCGTCGCCGGCCCGGCGGGCGAGAGCCTGATTCCCGGCAGCCTCGCGGCGGGCATCGTCCTGCTGTGGCTCGCTGCCGCCCTCACGCTCTATACCGGCTGGGACTACATGAGGGCCGGGATCCGGCACGTGATCGACGATCCGCGCTAACGCATCCGTCATCGCGAGCGAATGCGAAGTGATTGAGGGCGCGGCCAGTCCGGAGAGGACGGTGCTCTGGATTGCTTCGGCTCCGCCTCGCAAGGACGGATTTGGAAGTGGATGTGAGATGAAGCTCGTTTATTTCGCCTGGGTGCGCGAGCGCGTCGGCAAGCCCGAGGAGGTCGTCACCCCGCCCGAGACGGTGGTCACGGTCACCGATCTGATCGGCTGGCTGAAGACGCGGGGCGAGGAGTACGACTACGCCTTCGAGAACGAGGGCGTGGTGCGCACGGCCATCGACCGGGTCCACGCCAAGCCCGGCACGGCGATCGCGGGCGCCCGGGAGATCGCTTTCTTCCCGCCGATGACCGGCGGCTGAGCAACCAAGTCAGCTCAGCGCCTCGCGGAACGCGTTGAGGTTGGTGCGCATCATTTCCAGATAACCCGGTGCCGGCCCGCCGGGGCCGCTCAGCGCGTCGGAGTAGATCCGCCCGCCGACCTTGGCGCCGCTCTCGCGGGCGATCTGCTGCATCAGGCGCGGATCGGCGATGCTTTCCACGAACACCGCCGGCACCTTGTCCTTGCGGATCTGGCGGATGATGCGGGCCACGTCCTTCGGCCCCGCCTCGCTGTCCGTCGAAATGCCCTGCGGCGCGAGGAAGCGCATGCCGTAGGCGTCGCTGAAATAGCCGAACGAGTCGTGTGTGGTGATGATGCGGCGGCGCGCCTCCGGGATCGCCTGCAGCGTCGCACGGATCTCCGCGTCCAGCGCGTCGAGCTTCTGCGTGTAGGCGGCGGCGTTGGCGGCGTAGAGCGCGGCGTTTCCCGGATCGGCGGCGCTGAGGCCGTCGCGGATGTTGGCGACGTAGAGCTTCACGTTCGCCACGCTCTGCCAGGCATGCGGGTCGGCATGGTCGCCGTGATCGTGCCCGTGGTCGTCGTGGTCGTGGCGCCCGGCGATGGTCCGCACGTCCTTCGAAGCGACGACGACCGGCGCCTTGGTGCCGGAGGCCTTGATCAACCGCTCGATCCAGCCCTCGAAGCCGAGGCCGTTGACGACGACGAGACCCGCCTCGGCGACCCGGCGGGCGTCGCCCGGTGCCGGGGAATAGCCGTGGGCGTCGGCGTCGGGGCCGACGAGGCTCGTCACTGTTACCCGCTCACCGCCGACCTGGCCCACGAGGTCGGCCAGGATCGAGAAGGTCGCCACCGCCTTCAGCGGCGCTTCGGCGGCGGAAGCCGGCGCGAGTCCGAGCAGGATCAGACCGACCGCCGCCAGCGCCCGCCGTGATCCCCGTGCCAATTCTTGTCCCACGCCCCGTGCCATGCCGATCGCTCCTCCGCTCGGCTCGCGTCATATTGTAACATTATCACATCGCCAAGAGGGTAGCCCGGAACATGGACAAGCTTTCATCTTCCGGACACATGCCAGAGACGTGGGTCTGCGCATCCTCGCGAGACCTCGGGACCGGCAGTCCCGATGCGGTGGAGGCTTCCCATGATCAAGCGACGGGCGAAGGGTCTACTTCTGGTGGGGCTGGTGGGCCTGGGTGCCGCTGGTCTCGGCACCGCGGCGGTGCGGGCGGGCGACCGTGCCGACCCCTTCGCGGAAGGCGGGCGGCATCGGCACGGCCGCTGGGCCGCGTTCTCGCCGGAGGATCGGGCCGCCTTCACCGATGCCCGCATCGCCGGCCTGCATGCGGGTCTGAAGCTCAATCCCGATCAGGAGAAGCTGTGGCCGCCGGTGGAGGCCGCGATCCGCGACCTGTCCAAGCAGCGGGATGCGCGGCGTGAGGCCCGGCGCGAGCGCGGCCGGATGGTGGACGACGCGCCCGGCGCCCTGCGCGCCATGGCGGATGCAGCGAGCGCCCGGGGCGACGCCCTGCGCAAACTCGCCGATGCGACCGCCCCCCTCTTCGCGACCCTCGACGAGGGGCAGAAACGCCGCGCCATGGTGCTCGCCCGGCCCCTGCGGGCGCATGGCGGACCTCATGGCGGACCTCACGGCGGCCCGCACCGTGGCTGGCATCGGCACGGCGGCGAGCGGGACTGACCGCGTCCCGCGCTTGATCCGGCGGGCCCGGAGCGGCAAACACCGCGGGCCCCGGCGTTCCCGCCGGGGTCAGCATCGACACGGTACAGCATGGCGCGCCGGCCGCTCCTGAGGGGCGACACCCTTCCCCTGCTCCGGCGGCTCTGGCGGGAATGGCTCTCCCCCCACCGGGCGACGCTGGCGGTGGTCCTCGTGCTGATCACCATCGTCGGCGCGGCGACCGGCCTCTATCCAGCCCTCATCAAGGCCGCCTTCGACGCCTTCGACAGCAAGGACACGGCCGCGCTGGCCTACGGCCCGCTCGTCGTCATCGCCGTCACCTCCGTGCGCGGCTTCGCGCTGTTCGGCCAGACCGTGCTGACGAACCGGGTCGTGACGCGGGTCGAGGCCGACATGCAGTCCGCCCTCTACGGCCACCTGATCGATGCGGATCTGGCCCAGCTCGGCCGGGAGAGCCCGGCCGCCTTCACCCAGCGCTTCACCACCGATTTCGCCTTCATCAAGGAGGCGCTGACCCGCATCTCCACGGTGCTCCTGCGCGACGTCGCCATGCTGGTCGCGCTGGTGATCGCGCTGCTCTGGATGGACCCGCTGCTGACGCTCGCCGCCGCCGTGACGGTTCCGCTGGTGGCCGGTCCGGTCAACCGCATCGGCAAGAAGCTGCGTCAAGTTTCGACCACGACGCAGGAGCAGATGGGCCTGACCGCCGGCCTCATCACCGAGAGCCTGCAGGGCGCCCGGGTCGCCAAGACCTACGCGCTGGAAGGCTACCTCAAGGGGCGGGCCGCGCAGGCTCTGGACGAGGTGCGCCGGCTCAAGATGAAGGCGGCCAATGCCCGCGGGCGGCTCGACCCGCTGATGGAAATCGGCGGCGGACTCGCGGTGGCGGGCGTGCTGGTGCTGGTGGGCCAACGGGTGATGTCGGGCGACCGTACCGTCGGCGACTTCACCGGCTACGTCGCCGCCCTCCTGCTCGCCGCACAGCCGGCCCGGGCGCTCGGCACCCTCAACGCGATCCTGCAGGAGGCCGCCGCGGCGCTGACGCGCTACTTCGCCCTGATGGACGAGCGTCCGACCATCCGCGAGGCGCCCGATGCCCGGCCTCTGACCGTGACACGGGGCGAGATCCGCTTCGAGGGCGTGCATTTCCGCTACCGGCCCGATGCGCCGGCCTTGGAGGGCATCGACCTCGTGGTGCCGGCCGGATCGCGGACGGCGCTCGTCGGCCGCTCGGGCTCGGGCAAGTCCTCGCTGCTCAACCTCGTCCCGCGCCTTCAGGACGTGACGGCGGGCCGCGTGCTCATCGACGGCACGGATGTGCGCGACGCCACCATCGCCTCCCTGCGGGCCGCCGTGGCGGTGGTCTCGCAGGAGGTCGTGCTGTTCGACGACACCATCGCGGCCAATATCGGCTTCGGCCGCCCCGGCGCCTCCCGGGCCGAGATCGAGGCGGCCGCGCAGGCGGCTGCGGCCCACGGCTTCATCAGCCAACTCGGCGAGGGCTACGACTTCCAAGTGGGCCCGAGCGGCGGCCGGCTCTCCGGCGGCGAGCGTCAGCGCATCTCGCTGGCCCGCGCCTTCCTCAAGAACGCGCCGATCCTGCTCCTCGACGAGGCGACCTCCGCACTCGATTCCGAGTCCGAGCACCTCGTGCAGGAGGCTCTGGAGCGGCTGATGCGTGGGCGTACCACCCTCGTAATCGCCCACCGCCTCTCGACCGTGCGCGAGGCCGACCGCATCGCCGTGATGGAAGCCGGCCGGGTGATCGAACTCGGCCGCCATGAGGAATTGCTGGCGACGGGCGGCATCTATGCCCGGCTGCACCGGCTTCAGCTGTCGGACGATACGCAGAGCGCCCGGCCCGACGTCGCATCGGTGTAGGTGACCGGTGCGTCGCGGGTATTTCTGCGAGCCGCTGCCACCCCTCCCCCGCTCGCGCGTAGACGCTGCGACGGCGGTGGGAGTGGCTGCGTGATCGACGAACGATTCGGAACGACAGCCGAGGGCGAAGCAGTCACCCGCTACACGCTCATCCGCGAAGCCCTGCGCGTTCGGATCATCGATTACGGCGCGATCGTCACCGCCATCGAGGTGCCGGACCGGCAAGGTCGCTCCGCCAACGTCGTGCTCGCCCTCGACACGGTGGAGGGCTACGAGACCGTGAGCCCGCATTTCGGGGCGATCGCCGGGCGCTATGCCAACCGCATCGCCCGCGGGTGCTTCACCCTGGACGGCCGGACCTACCGGCTTCCGATCAACGAGCCGCCCAACACGATGCACGGTGGACCCGCGGGCTTCGCCAAGCGCCTCTGGCAGGTCGCGGCCGCCGACGAGACGCGTCTGGCGCTCACGCGGCGCAGCCCCGACGGCGAGGAGGGCTTTCCCGGTACGCTCGACGTGGAGGTAAGCTACAGCCTGCCCGAGTCCGGCACGCTGCGCATCGATTACCGCGCCGCGACCGACCGGCCGACGGTGCTGAATCTTACCAATCACAGCTACTTCAACCTCGCCGGCGAGGGCAGCGGCGACGTGATGGACCACGAGGTGCAAATCTTCGCCGAGGGGTACGCGCCGACCGACGCGACCCAGATTCCGACCGGGACGATCGCCCCGGTCGCGGGCACGCCCCTGGATTTCCGCGAGCCTGCGCGGCTCGGCGTGCGCATCCGGCAGGGTCATCCGCAGATCGTCACGGCCAAGGGCTACGACCACGCCTTCGCGCTGGACGGGCCGGCCGGGACGCTGCGCCCGGCGGCCTCCTGCCGCTGCCCGGCCAGCGGGCGCCGGCTCGATATCGCCACGACGCAACCGGCGCTCCAGCTCTACAGCGGCAACAACCTCGACGGCACGCTGGTGGGCCCGTCGGGCCGGACCTACCGCTCCGGCGACGGCGTCTGCTTCGAGACACAAGGCTTTCCCGACGCGCCGAACCATCCGGGCTTTCCGAGCACCGTCCTTCGGCCGGGGGAGGTGTTCACCTCGACAACCACCTACCGCTTCTCGGTGGCCTGAACCGGGTCGAACGGAACCGACTCGGCATCGATCCCGGCGTGTCCTTACATCTCCGCTTGACATCCGGTCTTTTTAGTCTGAAATTTCTGTCATGACAGAAATTTCAGACCAGTCGGAAAAGCTTGCTCCCGCGGTCGAGCGCTTCATCCTGCATTGGGGCGATCTCGGCGGCCAGTGGGGCGTGAACCGCTCAGTGGCGCAGATCCACGCCCTGCTCTACCTCTCCGACAAGCCGCTCGCGGCCGAGGAGATCGCCGGCACCCTCGGCATCGCCCGGTCCAACGTCTCGACCTCGCTCAAGGAGCTGGCCGGCTGGAATCTGATCCGGCGCGTGCCGGTGATGGGCGAGCGGCGGGATTTCTTCGTCGCGGAGACCGATCTCTGGGAGATGGTCACCCGCATCGCTGCAGGCCGCAAGGAGCGGGAGATCGATCCCGCCCTCAAGGCCCTGCGCGAATGCGTGACCGAGGCCGAGGGCGACCCGCGCATCGGCGCCGTCGCCTCGCGGCGCCTCAAGGCGATGCTCGACTTCACCGAGACGCTGGACGGTTGGTACGTGCAGATGCTGCGCGTGCCCCACAACACCTTGGCCAAGCTGATCCGGCTCGGCGGACGGATCGTCCGCTACCTGCCCGTCAAGAGCGAGACCTGACCTCCCGGCCTCGGAGAACGCTCCGGGTCGGAGAGGAAGCTTGTGGAGGCATCATGCGCAACGCCGCCGAGATGGCCGCTCCGGCCCCTGTCCGTCCGAGGGCGCCCGCGGACCTGCACGACCTGCGCTTCCGCGCGCTGGTGCCGGAGGCCGATTGGGCGCAGCTCCCGCCGGCCGTGCAGCGCCGCTTCTCGAAGCGTCTGGGCAACGACGAGAGCGCCGTCTATGCCGGCCGGGTGATCGAGACGCGGCTGAGCCGGCTCGGCTGGCTGCTGGCGCAGTTGCTGCGGCTGGTCGGTGCACCGCTTCCGACGGCCCGAGTCGCCGACGTGCCGAGCGTCGTCGCCGTCACGCAGGACGGGACCGGCGGCGGTCAGATCTGGACGCGGCTCTACGCCCGCGGTTCGGGCTTCCCACAGGCGATCCACTCCGCCAAACGCTTCCGTGGCCCGACGGGGCTCGAGGAGCGGGTCGGCGGCGGCCTCGGCATGAGCCTGCGGGTGCTGGTGGAGGATCGCGCCCTCGTCTTCCGCAGCGAGCGCTACTTCATCGATCTGCCGGGCTTTCGTCTGACCCTGCCGGACTGGCTGACACCGGGCACGCTCACCGTCAGCCACGGCGCGACCGGGGCACACCGCTTCCGCTTCGTGTTGGAGATCCGGCACGTGCGATTCGGTCGCCTCGTACGCCAGGAGGCGGAGTTCGCCGACCAATTCGAGCGGCGGGAACGAGGAGGCTCCTCCCCGCTTCCTTGAGCCTCAGCCGGCGAGAAGCGCACCGCTCGGGCGATCGGCACCCCAGATCTTCTCGAGATTGTAGAAGCCGCGCACCTCGGGCCGGAAGATGTGAACGAGCACGTCGCCCGCATCGATCAAGACCCAGTCGCAGGCCGGCATCCCCTCGACGCGGGCATTGCCGAAGCCCTTGGCCTTCATCTCCTGGATAATCTTGTCGGCGATGGAGCCGACATGGCGCTGGGAGCGGCCCGAGGCGATGATCATGGTGTCGGCGAGCGAGGTCTTGCCCGCGAGATCGATCTCGACGGTCTCCTCGGCCTTCATTTCGTCGAGGCAGCCGAGGGCAAGGGCCTTCAGGGCGTCGGAGGAAGCAGGCTCGGCGGCGGAGCCGGCGGTTTCCGGGTGGAGGTGTGCGGACAGGGTTTCGGTTCCCGGCGATCGGATCGTGGCGACACCGCCACGGAACGAAATTGGCGGCTTTCTGCCCGCTTTTCAAGCGGGCGAATCGCCCTATGGAAAATGACCGAGGCCCCCGGTACCCCTGTGGCAAGCCGGCACGCGAGCCGGTTTCATCTTTGCCTTCCCATTCGCGCGACCTGCTTCCCCGTGGATAGGGCGAGGCCGGAGGCGTCATCGCCTCCGGCCGCTGTGATCCGGATTGTCCGCGGATCGGGTGGGTCAGGCGCTGATCGGTTCGACGCGCTTCCGTCAGTTCTTCTTCTTGGAATACTCGAACTTCGGAGCGTTCTTGAGCGTGTCCTTGTCCGTATCGACGTAGACGGACCACTTCCCATCCTGATTGTGAATCGCAACGCTCGACGGATCGACGACGACGTAGCTTTCGCCGAGCCCGAGGAATCCGCCCACGCCGACGATGATGCCGGTGACCGTCTTGCCGTTCTCGATTACGAGATCTTCGACTTCACCGACCGTTTCCTTCTTGTTGTTGTATACCGTCGTGCCGATGAGCTTCGACGACATGACATCGGCCGGCTTGACGGTGGCATATTTCAGCTTGATCGTCGCCGTATTGGCCATCTTCATCCCCGCATCGGTGCCGGCGGCGGGAGCAGTCGTTTCTTGCGCTAGAGCGGGTACGGTGACGCAGGTGAGCGCAAGGGCAGCGATCATCGGAAAACGCATCGTGAAACTCCTGAATTACGGTGAGATTCGATGAACGAAGCGGGCAAAAGACCCTCATTGACCCCAGAGTGACAAATCATGCTCAGGTTCCGTCTTGTGCTTGCTTCGTCGTCCGCACCGCCCCAACGGCTTGATCTGCAAGAGGTTCAGTTTTTTCTCGACCCTCCCGAAATTTCCGCGATTTGATCGGATCTGAGGAACGTTGGTCTTCGCCAGCTATTGGTGGAGCCGAACCCAGTTGCGCCGTCAGCTCAAGGAAGACCGAAACAGTGACGACTCTGATATCGAATGCGGGACGCACCACCGTCGCGGCGATGTCGTTGATCCTGATGACGGCGACCGCTCCGGCCCTCGCTCAGTCGGCCGGCAGCCGGATCGACCAGCCGACGCCCGGTACTCTCCCGTCGGGCGTGTCGACGGTGCCGGGTGGCGATGCACCGGCTGCAGACAGGGGGACCGGTCAGGTCGCCCCTCCGAACGCGATCCGGTCCACGACCGATGTGATGGAATCGCCGGCATCCGTTCAGGGCACCGACGGCGCCAACCGGACCAACCCGCTCCAGCATCTCCCCAAGGATATGCGCTGACCGGAAACGGCGACGGCCAGGAATCGTCGCCGGGTCCGAGCGGGCAGGTCGGAGCGGGCGGTGGCGGTCAGGGCATCGCCGCCATGGGCGCGCCGGCCTCGCCCGAGCGCAGTGCGGTCGAGGAGAGATCCGAGCGCGGGCCGTGCAGGAAGGTCCAGGCCGGCGGATGTCGTCCCGGGAGCGAGAGCGCGTCGCTTTCCGGAATCCGGGCGCGGGCAAAGGCCCGGGCCGCCCGTGCGCCCGGGGCGGAGAGCGTGTGTCCGGGCCGGTCGATGACCGCGACGGGCACGAGGTCGAGGATATCCTCGAAGCGGTGCCAGCGGTGGAAGCTGCCGAGGGAATCCGCTCCCATGATCCAGACGAAGCGCAGGCCCGGACGGCGCCGGACGAGCCAGCGCAGGGTGTCGACGGTATAGCGGGTGCCGATCGCCGCCTCGAAGGCGGTGACCGCGATGCGCGGGTCGGCGGCGATCGTCCGCGCCCGCACCACCCGCTCCTCCGGCGAGGCGAGGAGGCGCCGGTCCTTCAGCGGATTGCCGGGCGTGACGAGCCACCAGACGCGGTCGAGCCGCAGCCGCCGCAGGGCCGTGCGGCTGACATGAAGGTGCCCCGCATGGGCCGGGTTGAACGAGCCCCCGTAAAGGCCGATCCGCATGCCCGGAGCGGCCGGCGGCAGAGAGGTCTCGCGCAGGCTCCGTCTCCCGCTACGGACGCGTCTGGCCGCTGCCGTGGACCCGATACTTGAAGGTGGTGAGCTGCTCGACGCCGACCGGCCCGCGCGCATGCATCCGGCCGGTGGCGATGCCGATCTCGGCGCCGAAGCCGAACTCGCCGCCATCGGCGAACTGGGTCGAGGCGTTGTGGGCCACGATGGCCGAATCGACTTCGGCGAGGAAGCGTCCGGCGGCCTCGTTGTCGTCGGTGATGATCGCGTCGGTGTGGTGCGAGCCGTTGGCCTCGATATGAGCGATGGCCGCGTCGAGCCCGTCCACCACCTTCGCGGAGATGATCGCGTCGAGATACTCGGTGCGCCAGTCGGCCTCGTCGGCGGGCGTCACCCGCGCATCGGCGGCCTGGACCGCCGCGTCGCCGCGCACGGCGCAACCCGCGTCGAGCAGGGCCTCGACGAGCGGCTTGAGATGGCTCTTCGCCACGGCGGAATCGATCAGCAGCGTCTCGGCGGCGCCGCAGATGCCGGTGCGGCGCATCTTGCTGTTGACGAGAACCGTGCGGGCCATGGCGAGATCGGCGCCCGCTGCCACGTAGACGTGGCAGATGCCGTCGAGATGGGCGAAGACCGGGACCTTGGCCTCCGATTGGACGCGCTCGACGAGGCTGCGCCCGCCGCGGGGCACGATCACGTCGACGCAGCCGGAGAGGCCCGTCAGCATCAGGCCCACGGCTGCGCGGTCGCGGGTCGGCACGAGCTGGATCGCGTCCGCAGGCAGGCCGGTCCGGGACAGGCCCTCGCTCATCGCCGCGGCGATCGCCGTCGCCGTGCGGTGCGAGTCCGATCCGGCGCGCAGGATCGCCGCATTGCCGGCCTTGAGGCAGAGGGCGCCGGCATCGGCGGTGACGTTGGGGCGGCTTTCGAAGATGACGCCGACCACGCCGAGCGGCACCGAGATGCGCTCGATCAGCAGGCCGTTCGGCCGCTCGAAGGCGGCGAGCTGGCGCCCGACCGGGTCGGGCAGGGTCGCGACCTTCTCAACGGCCTCGGCGATGGCGGCGACCCGGCCCTCGTCCAGGGTAAGCCGGTCGATGATCGCCTTGGTCAGGCCGGCGGCTTGCGCCGCGGCGACATCCCGCGCGTTCTCGCGCAGGATGGCCGGGGCGCTGGCGCGGACCTGCTCGGCGATCGCGCGCAGCGCCAGATCCTTGGTCTGGGCCGGGGCGAGCGCCATGGCCCGGCCGGCGACGCGGGCGCGCCGGCCGATTCCGGCCATCAGAGTTTCGAGGTCGTCGGAATCCGCGAAATCGGACTTGAGATTCAGGACAGGCACGTTCCCGCTTCCCGTCAGGCGCCGAGGGCTGGCGCGATTGAAGGCAAATGCACTTTCCCGCCCCTTTGCACGTCGCGCGGGGGTTGAACAAGCACGGTTGTTGCATTGTTCCGTTTGGGACGATTCCCCTTCGGCCTCCGCGCGCCTTAGGGATCGATCATGGCGAGGTCGTCGCGGTGGATCATCTCGGTCCGTCCCGCCTGGATCGAGGCGGCAGCGATCTCGCGGCTGGAGCGGCCGATGATGGCGGCGGCATCCGCGCTGTCGTAGGCCACCAGACCTCGACCGAGGATGCGCCCCTCCGGCCCCCGGATCAGCACGGCGTCACCCTTGGCGAAGTTGCCCTCGATACCAGTGACACCGACCGGCAGCAGGCTGGCCCCGCCCTCCAGGGCGCGGGCGGCTCCGGCATCGACGACCAGGGTGCCGGAGGTCTCCAGCGATCCGGCGATCCAGGTCTTGCGCGCGGCGGTCGGGGTCGAGCCCGAGAGGAACCAGCTGCAGCGCCCGCCCTCGCGCACGGTCCGCAGCGGATTTTTTCCGCGGCCGTCGGCGATGACCATGTGGGTGCCGCCGCTGGCGGCGATCTTGGCCGCCTCGACCTTGGTGCGCATGCCGCCGCGGGAGAGTTCCGAGGCCGGGCCGCCGGCCATCGCCTCGATCTCCGGCGTCACCCGCTCGATCACCGGCAGGTGGCGGGCCTGCGGGTCGCTGTGGGGCGGCGCGGTGTAGAGGCCGTCGATGTCGGAGAACAGCACCAGCACGTCGGCGCTGATCATCGTGGCGACGCGGGCGGCCAGCCGGTCGTTGTCGCCGTAGCGGATCTCGGCGGTCGCCACGGTGTCGTTCTCGTTGACGACCGGGACGGCGCGCACCTCCAGAAGCTTCTGCACGGTCGCGCGGGCATTGAGGTAGCGGCGGCGCTCCTCCGTGTCCTTGGGCGTCACCAGCACCTGGCCCGCGACGATGTCGTGGTGGCCCAGCGCCTCGGTCCAGTGGCGGGCGAGGGCGATCTGCCCCACGGCCGCCGAGGCTTGGCTCTCCTCCAGGCGCAGGGCGCCGGGGGCGAGGCCGAGCACCGTCCGGCCGAGGGCGATGGCGCCGGAGGAGACCACCACCACGTCGACCCCGCGGGCATGCAGGTCGGCGATGTCCTCGGCCAGAGCCGCGAGCCAGGCGTGGCGCAGGCGTCCTCGTGCCCTGTCCACGAGGAGGGCGGAGCCGACCTTCACCACGACGCGGCGAAAGTCTTCGAGGGCAGGCGGGCGAACCACGGTCATGCGGCAGTCGGTCGGATAGTCGGGACGAGGGCTAAGCGAGACCGGTTGCTGTGCATGAAGTGACGGGGCTTGGCCAGATCCTTGCGACGCATGACCGCCTTGAACCGGCGTACGAATGCAACCTAAACGTGCTTATGTCGCGAATGGATTTAGCCCAATATAAGTTCACGCATGTTAATCGGCCGCTCCAGACCGTGCCGTCCGACCTCTTGCCTCCGCAGGGCTCGGCTCCATCCCTTCGTGCTCGAACGTCAGGGAGAAACAGGTTGACGTGGAACGCGGTGCCCGAGCGTCGCCTGCTCGTGATCGAGGACGATTACTTCTGGGCCGACGAGCTGCGCCGGGCGCTGGAGGACGCGGGCGCGACCGTGCTCGGGCCCGTCGCCTCGGTCGAGACGGCGATGGCGCTGCTGCGTTCGGAGCCCGAGCTGGATGCGGCGATCCTCGATCTCGGCCTCAGGGGCGTGCAGGCCTACGGCGTGGCCGATTGGCTCCTCGCCCGGCGTGTGCCGATCCTCGTCATCACAGGCTACGAGGCCGAAGCGCTGCCGCCCGCCTACGCCGCCCTCCTACGACTGGAGAAGCCGGTCTCCACCGCGGCGGTGCTGACGGCGGTCGAGACCCTGTTTCCGATCCCCTGAAGCGGATCGCGGACCGCCGCGTCAGTGGGGCCGCGGTCGCTCCGTCTCGCGCAGCAGGTGCTCGGCGACGACCTTCACCGGCTGGCGACGGCCGATCAGAACGGCGAAGCGCGACTGCTCGGGATCCGTTTCAACGCGTGTGCGCGCCCAGGCCACGAGAAACTTGAGGTATTCAGCGCCGAGCAGGCGCGTCGCGGCCGGATCCGCCCACCAGCGGCCGAGATCGAGCCCATCCGAGACGACGGGATAGGGAATGATCGTCTCGCCCTCGTTCAGGGCGTGCCGCAGTTCCACCAGGGTGCGGGGCATGTGGTAGTTCGAGGTCACCACCGCGATCGTGTCGAACCGGTGACGGCGCATCCAGCGCCGGGTCTCGATGGCGTTGCCGATGGTGTTGCGGGCGCGGTAGTCGAGATCGACGCAGCAGGCGATCCAGTGCTCCTGGGCCGGGTTGAGCCGGGCGATCTCGTCGCGGGTGGTGCGCTCGTTGACGCCGGAGATCAGCAGCCGCTTGCCGTGCCCGCCCGCGAGCAGGTCGATGGCGTCGCCGATGCGCTGCGAACCCCCCGTCATCGCGACGATGCCGTCGGCCCCGTCCAGGCTCGGGCGGTCCGCGCGCTCGACCTCCGCGACGAAGGCGAGGAAGCCGCCGGTCAGCACCAGCATCCCGGCCAGGGCGAGGCCGATCATCAGCCTCAGGGCCCGGGCTCCGCGCTTCGGGTTGGTCCGCGCCTCAGGCATTCGACGCGGGGCTGCCGGAGGTGGGGCGGGTTCGCGCATCGATGGGGCGGCCCAGGACCATCCCAGCGCCTCCGCGGGGGCACCGCACGAAACCGGGCCGGCCGCCTGCCGACGTGGCGCTCGCAGGAACATGGCGGAGGGGACTGGGGCTCATGACGGTCTTGTGGGGACGAAGTCTCGGTCCGCAATGGTTGACGAAAGATTAACGCGCCTCTCGCCCCGGTTTCACCGCAGGAAGCGGCGCACGGTGAAGCGCGAGACCGCAGCCGTAACGAGCGACGCGATTACGCCGATCAGCACGATGAGCGCGTAGCCCCGCCAACCGATCTGGAAGGTACCGAACAGCGCCTCGATCTCCTCGCCCGCCGGGCCCGCGCGCCACATTCGGGCGAAGAGGCCGGCCAAGGCGCAGGTGACGAGGGCGGCGCCCGCCCCGAGCGCCCCGCCCCGCAGCCCGAGGCGGAAGAAACGGCTCTGGAAGGCCTTGGCGATATAGTCGTCGTCGGCGCCCACGAAGTGCAGCACCTCCACCACCTCCCGGTTGCCGGCCATGGCGCCGCGGGTCGCGAAGACCACGGCGAGGCCGGTGGCGAGCAGGACCAGGGCGACGACGCCGATGCCGATCGCGGCCAGGGTGTTGGCCATGGTCGAGAGCCGCTGGAGCCAGAGCGCGTGATCGTCGAGGCTCGCCACGCCCGGCAGCGCCTCCGCCAGCGTCGTGCGCAGGGCCTTCAGGTCGGGCCGGGCGTCGTTCGAGAGCGTCAGCGCGATCAGCCGCGGCACCGGCAGGTCGGACAGGTCGAGGCCGCTGCCGAGCCAGGGCTCCAGCAGCCGCTCGGCCTCCGCCTTGGAGAAGACGCGCGCGCCGACGATGCCCGGAGCGGCCCGGGCGACCGCTTCCGCCTGCCGCACGTCGGCCTCGATGTCGCGCCCGGCGCTCGGGCGGATCTGCACCGTGATCTCCTGCGCCACGCTGCCCTGCCACTGGCCGGCGCTGGAGACGGCGATCTCGGCCGCGCCGGCGCAGAGCGCGGCGAGGAAGGTGAGGATGGCGATCACCGCGGCCAAGGCCTGGCTCGCAGCGGAATCGGTCGGCACCAGGGGCGCGTTGCGGCGCAGGTTGGCCGGCAGCGGCGGCTCGGACGCGGGCCGAGCAGCGGGCGGGCGGCCCTGCGCGGCGCCCTGCGTGACGCCCTGATCGCGGGAGCGCACCTCGCTCATCAGCCTTCCACCCGCAAGCGACCCTCGGCGAGCACCATGCGGCGCGCCTCGACGAGGTCCATCAGGCCGTAATCGTGTGTGGCGATCAGCACCGAGGTGCCGAGCCGGTTCAACTCCATGAACAGCCGCAGCAGGCGGCGCGCGAGGCTCGGATCGACGTTTCCGGTGGGTTCGTCGGCGAGCAGCAGTTCCGGCCGCGCGATCAGCGCTCGGGCGATGGCGGCGCGCTGCTTCTCCCCGCCCGAGAGCAGCGGCGGCAGGACGTGCATGCGCTCGCCCAGGCCGACCCAGCGCAGGAGTTCGACGACCTCCGCCCGGTAGCTCGTCTCTGCCCGCTCCTGCACGCGCAAGGGCAGCGCCACATTCTCGTAGGTGGTGAGGTGATCGAGCAGGCGGAAATCCTGGAACACCACGCCCATGCGGCGCCGCAGGCCCGTCAGCGCATTGTTGGAGATGCCACTCACCTCCTCGCCGAAGACCGAGACGAGCCCGCGGGTGGGGCGCACCGAGAGCAGAATCAGGCGCAGCAGCGTCGTCTTACCCGCCCCCGAGGGACCGGTCAGGAACTGAAAGGAGTGCGGCGCGATCTCGAAACTCACGTCGGACAGCACCTCCGGCCCGAGGCCGTAGCGCATGCCCACGCTCTCGAAACGGACGACGGGCTCCTCCGCGCCGGACAGCAGGCTGCCCGTGTTCATCCCAGCCGACAACGCCCGCTCACTCCACGCTTTCCTGCAAGGCAGGGACCGACCCTGCACCCGGCCGGCTTCACGGCCGGTTAACCCTACTCGGGGAGAACGTTTGTGTCCTTTTCGAGTGCGCGGCAACCCGCTGCGGGGACCGTACCCAACCCGGCGCCACCTCGCCATGCTGATCGTCTGTCCGGCTTGCGCCAGTGAGTACCGCATCGATGCCGAGCGCGTCGGCACCTCCGGCCGCTCCGTGCGCTGCGCGGCCTGCCGCGAAACCTGGTTCATCTCGGCCGACGACGTGGTCGCCGCGATGTTCGAGGAGATGTCGGCCGCCGAGGAGGCCGCCCCCGAGCCGCCTCCCGCGCCCCCGGAGCCGCCCCCTGCCGCGCGTGTCGACGAGCCTCGACCGCCCACCGCCCGCCCGGCCAAGCGCGGCAGGACAAAGCCGAAAGCCGGCCGCCGCCTCTCGCCCGCCCTCGCCGCGGGCCTTGCCGTCGCCGCCGTCCTGCCGCTGATGCTGCTCGGCCGGGCCAGCGTGGTGCGGGCGATGCCGCAGACGGCCGGACTCTTCGCCCAGGTCGGCCTGCCGGTGAATCTGCGCGGCATCGACCTTGCCGACATCGCCGCCTTCCAGCTCCCGGCCGAGGGCACGAATCCCGCCCGTCTCGTCGTCGAGGGCGATGTGGTCGGCGTCGCCCGCACCCGTGTCGCGGTGCCCGCCATCGAGGTCGAGGTGCGCGACGCCGCCGGACAATCGCTCTATCGCTGGAGCGTGTCGGGCCCGCGCCCCTCCCTGGAGCCGGGCGAGCGGGCGCGCTTCAAGGCGAGCCTCTCCGCCCCGCCCGATAAGGGCCGGCAGATCGAGGTGCGCTTCGCTGCCGACGGCGCCGCGGCCGCGGCCCGGGAGGACGAGAGCCGCTAGGCTCAGCCGATCCCGTCCGTTCTCGAGGTGAGCGATCTTCGCGTGACCCCGCGGACGCTACGCCCTGGCGGAGCGGGGCGCGCATGGTATGGTGCCAGAGGAAGCGCCGGGGCGGCCCCTGCCGCAGGTGAAATCTTCAAATCAAACGAGTCGCATGAGCACCGCATCCAAACGCGTCCGCGTCCTGTTCGACGAGGCGGCCATCGCCAAGCGCAACGACGAGCTGGCGGCCCAGATCGTCGCGGCGAACCCCGAGAACCTGCTCGTGGTCGCGGTGCTCAAGGGCAGCTTCATGTTCGCCGCCGACCTGCTGCGCTCGCTGCACCGGGCCGGGCTCTCGCCGCAGGTCGAGTTCGTGCACCTGTCGAGCTACCGCAACTCCACCGTCTCGTCGGGACAGGTGGAAATCCTGCGCGACGTGCAGAGCGAGGTGCGCGGGCGCGACGTGCTCCTGATCGACGACATCCTCGAATCCGGCCGCACCGTCGTCTTCGCCAAGGACCTGCTGATGGCCCGCGGCGCCAAGCGCGTTCTCACCGCCGTTCTGCTGGAGAAGCCGGGCAAGCGGGCCGTGACGATCGATGCGGATTTCGTCGGCTTCACCTGCCCGGACGTGTTCGTGGTGGGCTACGGCATGGATGCGGCCCATGCCTTCCGGCAGCTGCCCTTCGTCGGACTCGTGGACTACGAGAGCGGCGACGCGGACCTGTTCGGCGGCGCCTGAGGCCGCCCTCCGGCCCGGTGAATTCCCGGTATACCGGTGAGACTTGCGCCGAAATGACGAGACAGGGAACTCTGTCGCCGTCCGGTGCTTGACAGGCCACGCTTACGCGCGATCACTCGGGCGACGCGACCATGTCGAAGGAACGGTAGAGGAACGGCCTGTCATGGCGCGCATCCTGCTCGTGGATGACGAGGAGACGGTTCGCGGCTTCCTGAAACGGGGCCTCGAACTCGACGGCCACAGCGTCACCACCGCCATCGACGGCAGCGACGGTCTCGACCGGCTGTCGGAGGCCGGCGGCGGCTTCGACCTGATGCTGACCGATATCCGCATGCCGCTGATGGACGGCATCGCGCTCTCGCTCGCGGCCAAGCGCGACTACCCCGACCTGACCATCCTGCTGATGACGGGCTTCGCCGACCAGCGCGAACGCGCCCGCGGCCTCGACGCGATCGTCACCGACGTGCTGACGAAGCCCTTCTCGCTGGCCGACCTTCGCTCGACGGTGACGCGCGCGCTGGCCGCCTGAAACCCCTCAGTTCATCTGCCAGATGGTCCCGTTCAGCAGGCAGGCGAAGCTGACCCAGGCGGCGTAGGGCACCAGCAGCCACGCCGCCGCTCGGTCAAAGCGCCAGGAGAGGCGTATCGTCCAGAGGATCATCACCAGCATGGCGATCGCGACGATCAGCGCGAGACCGAGTTCGTGGGCGGCGAAGAAGACCGGCGTCCAGGCCGCGTTGAGGGCGAGCTGCGCGGCGAAGGCGGCGAGCGCCAGCCACCAGGCCCGGCGGGCGGGCCCCGCCAACGGCCGGGCGCCGAGCAGGCGCCAGAGCGAGAATGCGATCAGGGTGTAGAGCAGCGTCCAGGCGAGCGGAAACACCCAGTTCGGCGGGTTGAAGGCCGGCTTGCGGATGGTCGTGTACCAGTCCTCGATGTTGCTGCCGGTGGAGAGCGAGCCCACCGCCGTCACGAGGACGACCGGCAGGATCGCTGCGGCGAGGCGCGGAATCGGAGGCAGGGCGGGCCGTTCGGGGATGTCCAGGGCGCTCATGCGCTGCGCAATGCTCCGTTGCTCGTTTGCCCGCCTTGCCCGACCCGGCGGATTCGCTCAAGCCGCTCCCGACACGCAGAGCGGACGAGGTAGCCCATGAGTCGGTCCAACGCACCCGACGGCGATCCGGATGCGGTGCACCCGCAGGTCGGTTTGTCGCCCGGGGAATGGAGCCCGCGTACCCTGGCCGCGCAGGCGCTGGGGCGGATCGACCCGGTGACCCGGGCGGTGGTGCCGCCGCTCCACCTCTCCACCACCTATCTGCGCGATCCCGACAACGCCTACCGGTCCGGCTTCTCCTACGCCCGGCCCGACAACGCCACGACGCGGGAGGCGGAGGACGTGATCGCCGCCCTCGAAGGTGCCGACGCCGGTGCCCTGCTGTTCGGCTCCGGCATGGCCGCGGCGGCGGCGGTGTTCTGCGCCCTGGAACGGGGCGACCACGTGGTGGCACCCGAAGTCATGTACTGGGGCCTTCGCCGCTGGCTGCGCCAGGAGGCGCCCCGGCTCGACCTCGCCGTCGATTTCGTGGCGATGGATGACCCGGAGGCCGTGCGGGCCGCGATCCGGCCGGGCCGGACCCGGCTCGTCTGGATCGAGACGCCGGGCAATCCCCTCTGCACGGTCACCGACATCGCCCGCGTCGCCGGCATCGCCCGGGAGGCCGGCGCCCGCGTTGCGGTCGATTCGACCGCCGTCAGCCCGATCCTGACCCGGCCGCTGGAGCTCGGGGCCGACATCGTGATGCACTCGGCCACCAAGATCCTGAATGGTCATTCCGACGTGGTGGCCGGCGTCCTGGCGGGTGCCCGCAAGGACGCGTTCTGGGAGCGCCTCGTGGCGATCCGCGGGGGCTGGGGCGCGATCCTCGGGCCCTTCGAGGCCTATCTGCTGATGCGGGGCCTGCGCACGCTGCCCCTGCGCGCCGCGGCCCAGAGCTCCGGGGCGTTACGGCTCGCCACCCGGCTCGCCGCCCATCCGCTGGTGAGCGCCGTGCTCTATCCGGGCCTGCCCGACCATCCCGGCCACGCGGTGGCGGCACGCCAGATGGAGGGCGGCTTCGGCTACATGCTCTCGATCCGCGTCGCCGGAGGCGAGGCGGCGACGATCGACACCGCGGCGCGGGTGGCCCTGTGGAAGCGGGCGACCTCGCTCGGCGGCGTGGAAAGCCTCATCGAGCACCGCGCCTCGGTCGAGGGGCCGGGCACGCCCTGTCCGCCCGATCTGCTGCGCCTCTCGACCGGGATCGAGGAGCCGGACGATCTCTTCCGCGATCTCGACGCGGCCTTGCGCGAAGCGCACGGGCAGGCCGGCTGAGCACGCCACCGATTTTTCGGCGAGCGGGAGCGCATTCGGCCATGTCCGCGCGTTGTCCGGGCACCGTTCCCCGAACCGCGACGCGATCTGCCATGACGAATTATGCCATGACGAAACGGGCCTCCCTCCTTCTCGCCGTCCTGTCGCTGGGGAGCCTGAGCCTCCTCGCGGGCCAGGGCGCGGCCCGTGCCGATGACGGTCCGCCGAAGCTCGATGTCGAGGGCACCTGCAAATCCGCCGAGCGGGTGCAGCGGACGCTGAGCGAAAACGCCGACAAGAATGCCTGCCTCAATTCCGAGCGCAGTGCGGAAGCCGACCTGAAGAAGCGCTGGGGCGAGTTCCCGGCCGCGGCCAAGCGGCAATGCACGGCCCAGTTCCAAGCCGGCGGCTTCCCGTCCTACGTCGAACTGATCACCTGCCTGGAACTCGCGAGCGGCGCCGTCCCGACCCAGCCGTCGCAGGATCCCGGTTCCGATGTCGGCGGCAGGACGAACCCGGCAAAGAAGGAGGGCAGCTCCCTCACCCGCGAGCCCGCCCCGACCCAGCGCACCAACCCGATCGAGACGCTGCAGCAGAAGTGAGCGCGCTCAATGCGAGGTCGGCGCGCCGGCCTCGTCGATGGGCGCGGGAAGCCATGCGGCGGCCTCGCCGGCACCGGAGACCGCGCCGGCGGCCCGGCCCTGGTGCAGCTCGACCAGTTCCGGCGCGGGCCGGGTGTCGTCCTCGGTGAGGAAGAGGCCGCGGGCCTTCGAGCCGAGCCCGAGACGGGTGCTGCTGGTGAGCACGCTCTGGGCCGGGCTCGTCAGCAGGGCGAGGGCGACCGGCGCCATCCAGAGGCCGAGAAGGGCATCGCCGGCGAAAGCGAGCAGGACCGCGAGCGCACCGCCCGCCGCCACCGCGTCGCTCTGAAGGCGGAAGGCCTCCGCCCACGGAACGCTTCGGTCGTCACGGGCCTGGGAATCCCAGCGCACCACCCGGCCGAACAGCGTGGTGACCACGGCACCCGCCGCGAACAGCGACATGACCGGCCAGAGCAGCACCCAGATCGCCTGTTCCAGGGCGGCGCTGACGAGCAGCGAGCCGGTGCCGCCGAAGGCGGCGCGGCGCGCGGGCGAGGCCAGCACGTAGCCGAGGCTCAGGAGCTTCGGCAGGGCCATGCTGGCGACGACGAGGGCGGCCAGCGCCCAGGCCGCCGGGCCGCGGCCGTCGAGCCCGTAGCCGAGCAGGCCGAGTTCGCCCAGGCGCGCCGCCTGCCAGGTGCCGAGAGCCAGGAAGGCGATCCAGAGCGGGTAGACCCCGTAGCCCAGGATGCCGACGCCGAGATGCCAGCGGCTCGCGCCGAGCAGCCCTTTCCAGGGCAGCACGCGGATGTGCTGCAGGTTGCCCTGGCACCAGCGCCGCTCGCGGCCGAGCAGGTCGATGAGGTTGGTGGGCATCTCTTCCCAGGTGCCGCCCATCTCCGGCAGCAGGCGCACCTCCCAGCCGGCGCGGCGCAGGAGCGCGCCCTCGACGATGTCGTGGCAGAGGATCTCGCCACCGAGCGGCGGGCGCCCGGAGAGCACGGGCAGTTCGGCGTTGCCGGCGAACGCCTCGATGCGCAGGATCGCGTTGTGGCCCCAGTAAGACCCGTCCGGCCCCTGCCAGGTCTCCAGGCAGCGCAAGCTCAGCGGCGCGTAGAGGCGCACGGCGAATTGCTGGATGCGGGCGAACAGGGTGTCGCGGCCGGCCGCGTAGGAGACGGTCTGGATCAGGCCGACGCGCGGATTCTCCTCCATCAGCCGGGCGAGGCGGCGCATGGCGGCACCGGTCATCAGGCTGTCGGCGTCGAGCACGATCATGAAATCGTATTCGTGACCGTAACTGCGGCAGAACTCGGCGATGTTGCCGGCCTTGCGGCCCGTATTCTCGGTCCGGCGCCGGTAGCGGATGCGCGGCATGCCGCGGCCCTCGCGCTGGGCCCAGGCCTGGATGCGGGCGAACTCGTGCTCCTCGACCGCGCTGATCGCGCCCTCGCGGGTGTCGGAGAGGACGAAGATGTCGATGTCCGAGCCGTCGCCGCCCTCGCGCTGAAGCGAGCGGGCCATGACGCGGATGGCGGAGAACACCGCGATCGGGTCCTCGGCGTGGATCGCCACCACCGCGGCGGTGCGGCTGAGGCCCGTGGGACGGGTGGAGATCGTGGCGGCACGCCGCTCCAGGGTCGAGAGCGCCCGGTCGCCCATCAGGGCGGCGGCAAGTCCGTAGAGGTACTGCCAGGCGGTGAAGGACTGCCACGCCATCAGCACGACGAAGAGCCCGAGCACCGCGGCTCCGAGCCAGGTCTCCGGCACGCCGTAGGCCGCGAGCGCCAGGGCGGCGATGGCGGCCGCGGTGGCCAGCGTCGGCAGGGCCAGGGCGAGGCGGCGGACGAGGAAGGAAGCCGGCCGCGGCGCCGGACCCGCTCCCCTCGCGCGGGCCTGGACACCGGCCCCCGTCTCGACGGAGAGGTCCGCCTGCGGCAAGTCTGGGCTGGACATGATCGGCGTCGACACTCGCGGGAGGGGTGAACGGATGGAAGAGCCGTCGGACGCGGGCGACGAAGCGCCCGGAGAGAGGGAAGTTTCGCGTCGCGACATCGTTCGTGCCGCTCTCGCCGGTTCGGCCGGCTTGTGTGTGCCTAGCTTTCTCGACCTGAATGCCGCCCGAACAATGGCTCAAACATTGCAAACTGCTCAAGTCCCCGGCCGACCGATCACTTTCGAGGACGTGACCGAGCGGGCCGAGGGCTCGGCGCGGCAACCCTACCGCCCGCCGGCCGACGACCTGCCGCCGGAACTGGCCAGCCTGAGCTACGACGGGTTCCAGGCGATCCGCGTCCGTCCCGAGGCGACGGTGCCGCTCGGGTCGCGCTTCTCGCTCCAGCCCTTCCACCGCGGCGGCCTGCACGCACGGCGCGTCGAGATCTTCTTCCAGGCGCCGGGACAGGCGCCCCGACCCTTCGGCTACGATCCGGGATTGTTCGATCTCGGGCCGAGCCTCCAGGGCCGCACCTATCCGCCCGCGCTGGGCTATGCGGGCTTTCGCATCGCCCACGGCTTCGATGCTGCCCGGCCCGGGGAGCAGGAGGAATTCCTCGTCTTTCTGGGGGCCTCCTACTTCCGCGTCCGTGGCCGAGGGCAGATCTACGGCCTCTCCGCTCGCGGCGTGGCCGTGAACACCGGCTTGCCGCAGGGGGAGGAGTTTCCCGACTTCACGACCTTCTGGATCGAGGAGCCGCGAGGGGACGCCGCATCGATCACGATCCTGGCGCTCCTCGACGGGCCGAGCCTGACCGGCGCCTACCGCTTCAGTGTGACGCCGGGCGACCCTTCGGCGATCGTGGTCGAGGCGGCCCTGTTCCCCCGCCGGGCGATCACGGCCCTCGGGCTTGCGCCGCTCACCAGCATGTTCCTGCACGGCGAGAACGGGCCGGGCGCGCGAGGCGCCGAACCCTTCGACGATTTCCGCCCGCGGGTGCACGATTCGGACGGGCTGCTGGTGCAGACGCCGGGAGACCGGCTCTGGCGCCCCCTCGTCAACGGACGGGCAGCGCCGCAGATCTCGTCCTTCCGCGCGGCGCCCCTCGAGGGCTTCGGGCTGATGCAGCGCGAGCGGCACTTTTCGGTCTTCCTCGACGTGCAGGCCCGGCACGAGGACCGGCCCGGCCTCTGGGTCGCGCCTCGGGGAGAAGGCTTCGGCGCGGGATCGGTGCGGTTGTTCGAGATTCCCTCGCGGACCGAGGCGACCGACAACATCGTGGCCGCCTTCGTGCCGGAGGCGCCCGTCGCCCCCGGCCGGCCCCTGCGGCTCGCCTATTCCCTCATCACGGTGGGGGCCGAACCGGTGCCGGCCATCGCGCCGCCGCTCGCCCGCGTGGTCTCGACCCGGGTCGGTTCGGCCGAGCGGCTGCGGCCCACGAACCCGCCCTCCCCCCAGCGACGCCTCTACGCCATCGATTTCGAGGGGCCGGGCCTGCCCGACGATCCGCGGGCGGCCATCGAGGTCGCTCTCTCGGCGAGTGCCGGCGCTTTCGTCGAGCCCTACACGGAGCGGGTGCCGCAGACGGGGGGCTGGCGCCTCTACGCCGAGTTCCGGCCGCCCGAGCCGTGGCCGGCGGGCGACGTAGTGCTGCGCACCCGGCTCTCCCATGCCGGCCGGGTGCTCACCGAAACCTGGGACGCGGTGGCCTGACACCGCGTTCAACCGTCTGAACTGTAGGGCCGTCCGGCCGTTAACGGGGCGAACGTCGCGACCGAAAACCCGGAGTCAGGGATGCGTCCCACCCTCGCCAGCGTCCCGCTTGCCCTCGCCCTCGCGCTCGGTGGCTTCATTTTGCCCGCTGCCCCGGCGCTGGCCGAGGCGGCCCCACCCGGAGCGTCGGCCCCTCGCTTCATCGAGCGGCCCGAGGCCGGCGCCCTGCGCGGTTCAAAGGTCATCGGCGTCACCGTGGTCGGGGCGGACCACGTGCGGGTCGGCAAGATCGAGGACGTTCTTCTCGATGGCACGGGCCGCATTCACGCCGTGGTGATCGGCGTCGGCGGCTTCCTCGGCGTCGGCGAAAAATACGTCGCGGTGCCGTTCGACCAGCTCGCCTGGAACTTCGCCGATGTGCCGCTGACGAGCGGGGCGAGTTCGGTCGTCACCGTCGATGACGCGCCGAGCGAGAGGGCCTCCAAGCGGGCCGGCCCGGAGACGATGCCGGGCTCCCAGACCACGCCGGAGGTGCTCGGCGCCGTGCAGAACCAGCACAGCGACCGGGTCACGCCCGCGACCGGCTCGGTCGAGCCGAAGCGCGACACCGGGCCTGCCACGGTGCTCGTGGGCAGCGACTTGATCCACGCCGAGGTACGCCTGACCAAGGCGCAGCTCAACGACGCTCCCGCCTTCCGCTTCGACAAGGACAGCAAGTGATTGGGCCACTGACGGCCGCCGGAGTTCGCGTCCTATGAGAAACGCCGCCCTCACCTCCGGCCTCTGGCTTGCCGGGCTGACCCATGCGCTCGCTCAGGCGACCAATCCCGCTCCGCCGATCCCCGAATCCGGCCCGTCGGGCTCCAGTTCGGCGGCGGCGACCGGCGCGGCGATGGATTTCAACTGGGTCTGGGCGAGCGTGCTCGTCGCCCTCGCGGTGCTGGCGATCTGGATGATCGCGCGGCGGCGCCAGTCCGGGCCGCCGCCGCGTCGCTAGGTCGTGGCCTGACGCTCGACCGGCCTTTTCGTCATGGCGAGGTGGTGCTGTGGCAATCCAGGGCGCGACCTCCCGGGAGACGTCGCGCTCTGGATCGCTTCGCTGCCGCTCGCGATGACGGCGTGGACCGATACCGAAGCGTTCGGACGGAAGCGGTATCAGCCCTTCTTCGCGCTGGGGAAGAACAGCTGCTCGCCGCCGATCTTGTAATCGGCGATGGCGGCCTGCCCCTCCGGCGAGACTAGCCAGTCGATGAAGGCCTGCCCCTCCTTCACCTTCACGGTCGGGTGCTTGTCGGGATTCACCAGCATCACGCCGTAGGGGTTGAACAGCCGCGCATCGCCCTCCACGAGGATGGTCAGGTCGCCGCGGTTCTTGAAAGAGAGCCAGGTGCCGCGATCGGCCAGGATGTAGGCGCCGAGCGCCGAGGCGGTGTTCAGCGCCGGGCCCATGCCCTGGCCGACATCGCGGTACCAGTCGCCCCGCGCGCTCGCGAGATCGACCCCGGCCTCCTTCCAGCTCCGCAGCTCGGCGCTGTGCGTCCCGGAGCGGTCGCCCCGCGAAACGAAGGGCGCCTTGGCGGCGGCGAGCTTGCGGAAGGCTTCCTCGACGCTTCCGCCCTTGATGCCGGCGGGGTCGGCCTTCGGCCCGATCACCACGAAGTCGTTGTACATCACGTCCTGCCGCGCCTTGGCGAAGCCCTCGGCGACGAACTTTTCCTCCGCCGGCCGGTCGTGGACGAGCACCACGTCGGCATCGCCCCGGCGGGCCGCGTCGAGGGCCTGGCCGGTGCCCAGCGCCACGACCTTCACCTCGATGCCGCTCTTGGCCTTGAACAGGGGCAGGATGTGCTTGAACAGGCCCGATTGCTCGGTGGAGGTCGTCGAGGCGACGACGATCGAGGCGGGTTCGGCCCGGACAGGGCTCGAGGCCGCGCCGAGGGCGGCCAACAGGCCGAGTGTCAGGAAGCTGCGGCGAAAGAGGTCCAAGGCAGTTCTCCGGTCAGGTAGGCCCGCGCCTCGATGGTGCGGGGTGAGAAGAGGACGGTGCGGGTCGGACCGGTCTCGACGACGCGGCCGGCGGCGAGCACCACGGTCTCGTCGGCGAGCCGGGCGACCTGCCCGAGATTGTGCGAGACGAGGAGCACGGCGGTGCCCGCCCGCGCCATCTCGGCGATCAGGCTCTCGATGGTCTCCGTCGCGGCCGGGTCGAGGCTCGCCGTCGGCTCGTCGAGGAGCAGCAATTCGGGCCGCATCGCCCAGGCGCGCGCCAGCACGAGGCGTTGCTGCTCGCCGCCGGAGAAGCGCGTCGCCGCGTCGTCCGCCCGCTCCGATAGGCCGACCCGGGCCAGCGCCGCCTCGATCCGCTCGGCGCGCTCGCGGCGGGAGAGCTTGAGTGGGGCCAGACCCAGCGCGAGATTGGCCCGGGCGCTCGCCCGCACCAGGGCCGGGCGCTGGAACACGAAGGCGCGAGGGCCGGGCGCGAGGCGCACGGAGCCGGTATCCGGCCGCAGCAGGCCGTCGATCACGCGCAGGCTGACGCTCTTGCCCGCCCCGTTCGGGCCGATGAGAGCGGTGATGCCCTCCCCGGCGACGGTGAGGCTGAGACGGTCGAGGATCGGGCGCCCGTTGCGGGTCAGGCCGACATTCTCCAGCTCGACGGCGTGCGGGACACTCATCCGTAGGCCCGGACGGCATGGCCGCGCAGGATCGCGGCGGCGGCGTTCACCGCCAGCACGAGGGCCATCAGCACCGCGCCGAGCGCCAGGGCGAGGCTGAGATCGCCCTTCTGCGTCTCCAGCGAGATCGCCGTAGTCATGGTGCGGGTGTGCCCGTCGATATTGCCGCCGACCACGAGCACCGCGCCGATCTCCGAGATCGCCCGGCCGAAGGCGGCGAGCGCGGCGGTCACCAGCGAGAAGCGCGCGTCGTAGATGAGCACGCCCGCTCGCCGGGGCGCCGAGAGGCGTAAGGAGCGCAGCTGCTCGCCCAGATGCGCCTCGGCATCGGCGATGACCTGCCGGGTCAGCGCGGCCACCAGCGGCGTGGCGAGGAGCGCCTGCGCCGCCACCATGGCGGAGGGCGTGAACAGAAGGCCGAGCGCGCCGAAGGGCCCGGAGCGGGAGAGCAGGAGGTAGAGCACCAGCCCGACGATGACCGGCGGCAGGCCCATGAAGGCGTTGAGCAGCCCGACCACGACGCCGCGGCCCGGGAACCGGGCCACCGCGATCAGCGCTCCGAGAGGGATGCCGAGGAGAAGCCCGATGCCCACCGCCGTGAGGCTCACGCGCAGAGACAGCCACGCGATCGCCAGGACATCCCGGTCGAGCGTCCACAGGCGGGAAAACGTCTCCTGAAACGTCTGGCTCAAGCGGCTCGCTCGCACCGCGGGGGCTGCGCGGAATACGTCCGGATGCTACGCAGCGACGAGCGAGATCAATAGGAAAGACGTTGCATATGGCTCTCGCCGACGGTGCGCATGCCTCCCTGCCGGTCGCTCCGCCCGCGAGGCGGGAATTCGGCGTGCGTCTCGCGGTGGACGGGCGCTGCGAGGGGGCTTCCGCCTTTCCCTTCGCCGGAGCCCTCGCGCTTCTCGAGGCGCTCGCCGGAACGGGCTCGCTCCAGGGGGCGGCGCAGACGCTGGCGATGTCCTACCGCTCCGCCTGGGGCCAGGTTGCGGCCCTGGAGCAGGCGCTGGGGCAGCCGGTCGTGGTGAAGACCAAGGGGCACGGCACCAGCCTCACCCCGCTCGGCACCGCGCTGCTGGCGCTGCTCCAAGGCTCCCGCACGCGTCTGGCCCCTGCGCTCGCGGCGGAGGAGCTGGCCCTCTCGGACGGCCTGCGCCGGCTGCTGGAGCCGGCCGATGCCCGCCTGCGCCTCGCGGCGAGCCACGATCCGCTCCTCCTCGAAACCGTCGAGGGGCGGCGCGACGTCGATCTGATGGTGGCCGGCAGCCTCGATGCCCTGGCGCGGCTGCGTGAGGGCGCAGTCGATGCGGCGGGCTTCCACTACGGCTCGGACGGCACCGCGCCGCCGCCCTTCGACCGCTTGTTCCGGGATCCGAACCTCGCCGTCCTCCCGCTGTTTCGCCGCGAGCAAGGCCTGATGCTGGCCGCCGGCAACCCGCTCGGGCTCGCGGGCGTGGCCGATATCGCCGCCCGGCAGGCCCGCTTCGTCAACCGGCAGCGCGGTGCCGGCACGCGGATCTGGTTCGAGCGGCTTTGCGCCGAGGCCGGGATCGCGCTGGAGACGATCGTCGGGCACCACACGGAGGAGTTCACCCATCAAGCGGTGGCGGCGCTGATCGCCACGGGGGCGGCCGATGTCGGCATGGGCACCCGCGCGGTGGCCGAGCGCTTCGCCCTCGATTATCGGCCTCTGGGTTGGGAGACCTACTTCCTCGCCGCCCGCGCGAGCCTGGATGCGGCGCGAACGGCCGCCTTCCGCGAGGATGTCCGCAGCCGTGCGGGTGCGGCCTCGGGCTACGCGCCGCCGAACGACGGCCCGACCTGATCGAGATCCGTGGCCGGCCCGCCCAAGCCGGCCGCAGTGGGCAAGGCGGATTCTACGTCGCTTGGGACGCCGCCCCGATCTGGTCGAGCTCCGCCATCACGGCGTCCGACAGGGACAGCTCGGCCGCCCGCAGGTTCTCGTGGAGATGCTCGACCGACGAGGTGCCGGGGATCAGCAGGATATTGGGTGCGCGGCGCAGGAGCCAGGCGAGCGCCACCTGCATCGGTGTCGCCCCGAGCCGCGCGGCCACCTCGGACAACGTCGTCGATTGCAGCGGGCTGAAGCCGCCGAGCGGGAAGAACGGCACGTAGGCGATGCCGTCGGCGGCCAGTTCGTCGATGAGCGCGTCGTCGGCCCGGTGCGCAAGGTTGTACGCATTCTGCACGCAGACGATCTGGGCGATCGAGCGCCCCTCGGCGACCTGCCGGGCCGTCACGTTGCTGAGCCCGATGTGGCGCACGAGCCCCTGGCGCTGAAGCTCCGCCAGGGCTGACAGCGGTGCCTCGATCGAGCCTTCGGCGGGGCCGTGCACGTCGAACATGATGCGCAGGTTGACCACGTCGAGCGCGTCGAGGCCGAGATTGCGCAAGTTGTCGTGGACCGAGCGCGTCAGCTCTACGGTTGAGAAGGCCGGCTTCCACGAGGCGTCCGGCCCTCGCACCGCACCGATCTTGGTGACGATCATGAGGTCGTCCGGATAGGGCTGAAGCGCCTCGCGGATGAGCTCATTGGTGATGTGCGGGCCGTAGAAGTCGCTGGTGTCGATGTGGTTCACGCCCCCGGCGACCGCCGCGCGCAGCACGGCGAGGGCGCGGTCCCGGTCCTTGGGTGGGCCGAAGACGTGCGGACCGGCCAGCTGCATCGCTCCGTAGCCGAGCCGCTTCACCGGGCGGTCGCCCAGAGGGTAGGTGCCGGCCTTGCCGAGATCGTTCATGCGGTCTCTCCTGTGTGAGGCCCAGGATCTAGACGCCGCTGCACTGCGCGATAAGACGGTCCAATCGGCACGACGTGTGCGAAAGGATGGACAGTGGCGGCTGACCTCGGCGACTTGGCTGCCTTTGTCGCCGTCGCGGAGGCGGGTGGCTTCCGCGACGGGGCGCGGGCCAGCGGCATGAGTGCGTCGGGCCTGAGCGAGGCCGTCCGCCGGCTGGAGCGGAGGCTCGGCGTGCGGCTGCTCAACCGCACCACGCGCAGCGTCGTCCCGACCGAGGCCGGCCTGCGTCTCCTGGAGCGCCTGACGCCCGCCCTCGGCGAGGTCGAGGCGGCGCTCGACGTGGTCAACGGCTTCCGTGATCGTCCGGCCGGCACGCTGCGGCTCAACGTGCCTGTCAGCGCGGCCCGGCTGGTGCTGCCGATGATCGTGCCGCCATTCCTAGAGGCATACCCGGAGATCCGCCTCGACATCGTGGCCGAGGATAGCTTCGTCGACGTGCTGGCCGCGGGCTGCGATGCCGGCATCCGCTACGACGAGCGCCTCGAACAAGACATGATCGCCGTCCCGATCGGCCCACGGGAGCAGCGCTTCGCCACAGCCGCCTCGCCGGCCTATCTCGACCGCCATGGCCGCCCGAACCACCCGCGCGCGCTGCTCGACCATGCCTGCATCGGCGGCCGTTTCGCCAGCGGCGCGGTCACGGTCTGGGAGTTCGAGCGGGACGGGGAGATCGTGCGGATCGATCCGAACGGACCGCTCATCGTGCGCGTCGGCACCGCCACAGATCTCGCGATCGAGGCGGCCATCGCCGGAATCGGCATCATCACCCTGTTCGAGGATTGGCTGCAGCCGCATCTCGACAGCGGCGCCCTGGAGCCGGTGCTGCAGCCCTGGTGGCCGCGCTTCCCGGGCCCGTTCCTGTACTATCCCGGCCGCCGCTACCTTCCCGCGCCGCTGCGGGCCTTCGTCGACTTCATCGGACGGCCGCGCCGCGCAGCGTGACAGCCCCCGCGCGGCGTTCCGCCGAGGCGCGCGGAGCCGCCGCAACTCGAACCGCCCGCGCTTGCTTCGGATTGGAGGCGTTCCATTTCGCGGTGGGGCGGCCGATCACACCTGTCGCGTCAGTGCCGGAGAGGAATGGATGTTGGTCTCACGTTACGGGCAGTCTCTGGTCGCGGGCGTCGCGCTGACCCTCCTCATGAGCGTTGCGGCGGTGGCGCAGGAAACTTCGACGGCCGAACAGACCATCGACGCGATGAACACCTTGTTCGGCAAGCACGCGGGCAAGCGGGCCAACCACGCCAAGGGCGTGGTCGCCGAGGGCAGCTTCACCCCCTCCGCCGACGCGGCCAGGATCAGTAAGGCGTCCCTGTTCCAGGGGCCGGCGGTACCCGTCACCATCCGCTTCTCCGACGCGACCGGAGTCCCGACCATCGCCGACGGCGCCGCCAACGCCAACCCGCACGGCATGGCGCTGAAATTCAAGCTCAGCGACGGCTCGGAGATGGATGTCGTCGTGAATGCGCTCGCCTACTTCCCCGTTGCCACCGGCGAGGAGTTTCGCGACCTGCTGAAGGCGGTCGCCGCCAGCGGCCCGGACGCGAAGAAGCCCACGGCCCTGGAGCGCTTCGTCGCGACGCATCCTGCCGCCGCAACGGCCGGTGCGACGGCCAAGACCCCGTCGAGCCTCGCGCGGCAGACCTATAACGGCGTCAACGCCTTCATCTTCGTGGACAAGGACGGCAAGCGGCAGCCGTTCCGGTTCAAGTTCGTGCCCGCTCAAGGCGAAGAGATCCTGTCCGCCGAGGAGGCGAAGAAGCGGGACCCGAACTACCTCATGGACGAGATCGGCCCCCGCATCGCCCGGGAGCCTGCGAAGTTCCGGGTGCTGGCGCAGCTTGCCGAGGCGGGCGATCCCACCAACGACGCCACGAAGCCGTGGCCGGACAGCCGGAAGACGGTCGACCTCGGCACCCTGACCGTCAGCAGGGCCGTGCCTGACAGCGCGGAGGCCGAGAAGGCGCTGCTGTTCATGCCGAACGCGCTCACCGACGGTATCGAGGTGTCGGACGATCCTCTGATCGATGCCCGCGTCCAGGCCTACGCGGTCTCTTTCGGCCGGCGCTCGCAATAGGTGACGGGCGGCGCCGGGATCGCTCCGCCTAGCGAGCGGTACCGGCGGAGGGGGCGGTAGACCCGGCGGGCCGGGGCGTATCGGGCGCGCCGGTGCGGGCGCCGTCCTTCGTGGCAGCGGAGCCGGTCAGTCCGCCCGCGCCCACGCTGCCGGTGGCCTCGCCGGATTCGCTCTGCCCGCGGGGCGGCGATGTCGGGCTGCTCCCTTTGTCCTCGGTTGCTGCAGCGCTTCCGGCAAGGCTGGCGAGAAGGGCCGCCCCGAGGAAAACAGCGCGTCCGGATATGCCCATGATCGATCCGCTCCTGATCGCAATCGTCTCGCTGCATCACAAACGAGAGGCGGTCGGCAGCGTTCCGGGGGGAAGCCGCGGTCGGGTCGATGGCGAGCGGTCCGGCCTAGCGCCGACCGGATGCCGGATACTCGCGACGGCCGCCTACCAGAGCAGCGCGTGCGGATAGTAGGCGAGCGTGTCGCCGGGGACGATGCCGGTCGCGTCGTCGGGCAGTTCGACGAGGCCGTCGCTCTCGGTGAGCGAAGTCAGCACGCCCGCCCCGTCGCGGGGGAATTTGTGGGCCTCCAGCCGGCCGTCCTCCGAGCGGGCGAGGCTGACGCGGACGAATTCCCGCCGTCCCGCCTTCTTGCGATAAGGAAAGCCTGCCCGCACCGGCCAGGAGAGTGGCGGCTCGTAGAGCGCACCGCCGAGCTGCGCCAGCAGCGGGCGGACCACGAAGAGCAGCGTGACGTAGACCGCGACTGGGTTGCCCGGCAGGCCGACGAAGGGCGTGCCGGCCACGAGGCCCGCCGCGACCGGGCGTCCCGGCTTGATCGCCAGCCGCCAGAGCATCAGCCGCCCCTGCGCCTCCACCGCCGCCTTCACGTGGTCCTCCTCCCCCGTCGAGACGCCGCCGGAGGTGAGGATCAGGTCGTGGTCCCGCGCGGCCTCCGCGAGCCGGGCCGAGACCGCGGCGGCGTCGTCGCGCAGGATGCCGAGATCGCTCACCGTCACGCCGAGGCGGGTCAGGAGGCTCGCAAGCAGAACCCGGTTCGAATCGTGGATCGCGCCCGGTCGCAGGGGTGCGCCGGGTTCGGTCAGCTCGTCGCCGGTCGAGAACAGCGCCACCCGCAGGCGGCGGCGAACGAGGAGATCGGCGTGTCCGGTCGCGGCGGCCAGCGCCAGATCCTGCGGGCGCAGACGGCGCCCGGCGGGGATGGCGAGGCCGCCCTGACCCAGATCCTCGCCCGCGGGCCGGGCGTTGGCGCCGGGCTTCAGCCCCGGCGGCAGGTGGACGCGCTCACCGTCCCGGCGCACGTCCTCCTGCATGAACACCGTGTCGGCGCCCGGCGGCATCGGCGCGCCGGTGAAGATGCGGACCGCGCTGCCGGTCGGCACCTCACCGGCGGCGGCGCCGGCAGCGACCCGTCCGCGCACGGGCAGCACCGTCTCGGCCCCTCGCGTGAGGTCGGTGAAGCACACGGCGTAGCCGTCCACCGCCGCGTTGGCGAAGGGCGGCAGATCGTGCCGTGCGAACACGTCCCCCGCGGCGATGCGCCCGTCGGCCAGGGCGAGCGGCACGGTCTCGGTGCCGGCGAGGGGGGGGAAGCGCTCGGCGATCAGCGCCACCGCCTCCTCGACCCGCATCGCCTTGCCGCCGAAGGCGAAGCAATCGTCGGTGAGCTGCGCCATGGCTCAGGCTCCCTCCAGCCGGGCGAGCACGGTGCCGAGCGGTTCGGCGCGGTCGAGCACGAGGTCGGCGATGGCCCCGATGTCGTCGAGGCCGACGACCGGAACGCGGGCCTCCGGGAAGGCGACGTCGCTGGCGATGCCGACGATGCGCGGGTCTTCCCCGTGCAGCGGAGGACGGTCGTTGGCCGCGCGGAACACCTCGAGCTTGGGATGCGGCTCGCGCTTGTAACCCTCGACCAGGGCCAACCCGGTCGGCGTCAGCCGCCGCAGCAACTCGGACAGGGTCGCCTCGCTGCCGTCCCCGACCTCGCGGATCTGCGCCCAGCGCCGGGCGGAGGCGACGATCACCTCGCTCGCCCCCGCCTGCCGGTGGACGTGGGAATCCTTGCCCGGATGGTCGATGTCGAAGGCGTGGTGCGCGTGCTTGAGCGTCGCCACCCGCACGCCGCGTTGCACCAGCACGGGGATCAGGCGGGCGAGCAGGGTGGTCTTGCCCGCCCCGCTCCAGCCGGCGAGACCGATGACGCGCAGGCCGCTCACGCCTCGTCTCCGGCCGGTTCGAACCCGAGCTCGGTGAGCGCGGCGTCGGTCTCCGGCCGTCCGAGCAGGGAGAGGAAGGCGGCGAGTGCCGGCTTCATGCGGTCCTCCACGCGATAGGCGAAATCGTAGTGCTCCTGGGCGAGCGGCAGAAAGCCGAGGGCGTAGGCGCGAGCCACGCTCTCGATCGCCACGCCCCAATCGGCCCGACCCTGCGCCACTGCCGCCGCGACCGCGTTGTGCGAGCGGGGCTGGTTCCAGAATCCGGGCGGGCGGCCGGTGCCGATGAGGCCGTCCACGAGAAGCCGCGTGCCCGAGCCGGCGTTGCGGTTGACCATGACCGAATCCGGGTCGGCCAGGGCGGCGGCGACCGCCGCCTCCGCCGTCCTTCCTTCGAAGCGCGGATCGCCGGCGCGGAACACCACGCCCTGCAACCGGCGCCAGCCTGGGCCGAGCGCCATGCCTTCTTCGAGGAAGGGTGTGTTGTAGCCGCCGGTTTCGGGGTCGAGCAGGTGCATCGCGGCCAGATCGCACTCGCCCCGCCGCAGCGCCACGAGCCCGCCGGCCGAGCCGACCCAGACCGTGCGCGCGCGGAAGCCGCGCTCGGCCAGGAGCCCGACCACCCGGTCGAGCCCGACGCAATGGCTACCGATGATGGTCAGGTCCGGCGGCCTCACCCCGGCGCCGAGGCGCACCACCGAGACGGTCTCGCCCGCCTCCAGGCCGGCGCGGGCGGCGGGCACCGCGAAGAAGCCGTCGGCCTGGGAAAACGCGGTGACCGAGCCCGAGCCCTTCGGCAGCGGCAGGGCGACGAGCCCGTCCGGGCCGCGGGCGAGCGAGGCCATGACGAACTCGGTGCGGCCGAGTTCGGAGGTCAGGCGCTGCGGCAGGCGGGCGGTCACCGCCTCCTCTTCCCGCGGGGGCAGGCCGGCCAGCGCGCGCACCAGCGGCACCACGAAGTCGTGGAAGGTGAACATCGCCGAGGTGGGAAAGCCCGGTAGCACCACGACGGCCTTGCCCTCGGCGACCGCGAGGCAGAGCGGCTTCCCGGGCTTGAGCGCCACGCCGTGGACGAGGATGCCGGGCTCCCCCAGCCGCGACAGGATGCGGTGCGAGACGTCGCCCGCCCCCTTCGAAGTCCCGCCGGAGAGCACGACGAGGTCACTGCGTGAGAGCGCGTCGCGCAGGGCGCCTTCGAGGGCGGCCTCGTCGTCGCGCACGATGCCGAGCGGCAGCGGATCGCCGCCGTTCTCGGCGACGGAGGCGGCGACGATGGCGCCGTTGGAATCGTAGATCGCGCCGGGGCGCAGCGCCTCGCCCGGCGCCACCAGCTCGTCGCCCGTGGAGAGCACGGCGACCCTGGGCCGGCGCAGAACCTCGATGTCGGCGAGCCCGCAGGCGGCCAGCATCCCGATCTCGCGGGCGGTCACGACCGTGCCCCGGCGCAGGACGGTCTCGCCGGAGGCCATATCGGCCCCGGCATAGCCCACGAACTGGCCCGGGCGGACCGGGGCGCTTACTTCGATGGCGAGGCCTTCTTCGAAAAACTCGGTCTGCTCGACCATGATCACCGCGTCCGCCCCGCGCGGCATCACTCCGCCCGTGGCGATCGGAGTGGCGGTGCCGCCCGCCAGCGCCAGCGTGGGCGCGACGCCGCAGGCCAGGATCTCGCGGTTGAGGGCGAGCGTGCGGGGCCGGTCGGCATTGGCGCCCTCGGTGTCGGCGGCGCGCAGGGCGAAGCCGTCCACGAGCGCGCGGTCGAAGGGCGGCACGTCGATGGGCGAGGCGATGTCGCGGGCGAGCACCCGGCCGAGGGACTGGGCCAGCGGCACGGTCTCGGGCGGCAGGGCGGCGTGGGGCACGGCCGCGCGGAAGGCGGCCTGCGCCTCCTCACGGCTCACCACCGTGAGGAACTGCTCCTGCCGTGCGGCGGCGGCGAGCCGCCGGGCGAACTCCGTCTCGCGATTTCCGCTCACAGCGGCAGCACCTCGATCTCCGTGCCCTCCGGATACCCTTCCCGCTCCGGCGGCACCAGCACGGCGCCCTCCGTACCGACGAGGCGCCGCAGCGGCAGATCCGCCCCGCCCAGCGGCTCGACCCCATGCGCCCGGCGGCGCAAGTAGACGATCTCGGACAGGCCGATCCCTGAGGAAATCTTACGCAGGAGCGGCGCGCGCTGAATCGGAGGCGGGAGCGCGCCCGCCAGGGCCGCGATCAGCGGCCGGCCCAGTGCCAGATAGACCGCCAGCGCCGCGTCCGGCCGCCCCGGCAGAAGCAGGACCGGGCGCCCGTCCGCCGCGCCGATTGCCGCCGTCTCGCCGGGCCGTAGCGCCAGGCCGTGGGCATGGATGCGGCCGGCCCGGGCGAGCCCCTCCGCGCTGCGGTCGCTGCGCCCGTATCCGGTGCCGCCGAGCACGAGCACGGCGTCGGCGCTCCCGGCCCGGATCGCCGCCGCGATGGCATCCGGTTCGTCCGGCGCGGCGACCGTCTCCGTCTCGGCACCGGCTTCCCCGATGAGAGCCGCGAGCATCGGCGACAGGGCATCCCGCTCCGGCGCTCCCGTCACCACGAGGCGCAGGCGCGGCCGGCGGATCTCGATGGCGTCGATTCCCGCGCCGGCGAGCGCGAGCAGGTGCAGGGGCCCGATCCGCTCGCCGGCTTCCAAGATGGCGTCGCCCCGCGAGAAATCCTCGCCACGGCCCCGGATGCCGTCACCCGCGCCGGCCTCGGCCACGGCGCTGCGGCCTTCCAGCCCTTCGGCGGGCAACAGCGCGTCCGCAGTCTCGGGCAGAGGCGCGCCCGCCTCGATCCAGGAAGGGCTCCGAGGCAACAGCACCGGCGCGTAGGACGAGGCGCCGGCAATCGCCGCGGCTTCCACGGCGAAGCCGTCGCGCAGGGCGGTCGCAGCCGACGGGCGATCTTCGGGAGTGAGGATCGTCACGGCGGCGATCCGGCCGGCTGCGGCGGCGAGCGCGATCGTCTCCGGCGCCACCGGCCGGGCGAGGCCGCGCAGTATGTCCAGCGCATCCGAAAGAGGCGTCAGCGCCGCCGACGGCGTGCGCATCATCGGCGATCCCGCGCGCCTGGGAGGGTGGGGCGCGGCGCGAGGACGGACCGTGAGGCGCCTTGCTGTCTCATCGGATCGAGCGATGCGCCATCGCCGGGCGCGGATCAAGCGCCCGCGCGCGCCTCGCCCGTGCATGACACGGGCCTGAGACACAAACCCTCACCCGTCCGCGGGGACAGCGGCGCGAGCGCTCGCGTATGGTCCGCCGCCGTGAATGGGAGACACGCCGCCATGCCGATGCGCGGTCCGCGAATCGTGAGCCTGATCGCCGCCCTGCTGCTCGCCGCGCCCGCGACGGCGCAGATGCGCGGCCATGGCGGACCGGTCCGGGCGCTCGCCGTGACCGGGGACGGGCAGCTCGCGATTTCCGGCGGCTTCGACCAGGCGGCGATCGTCTGGGGCCTCGAGACAGGCACGGCGCTCAGCGTCCTGCGCTTTCACGACGGGGCGGTGAACGCCGTGGCCGCGCTGCCCGACGGGCGCTTCGCCACGGCGTCCGAGGACGGGCGCATCGCCCTGTGGCGGCTCGGCGGCTTCGAACCCGAGCGGGTTCTCGAAGGGCATACGGGGCCGGTCGCCGGGCTCGCGCCGGCTCCGGACGGCGCGACCCTGGCCTCCGCCGCATGGGACGGCACCGCGCGGATCTGGCCGCTGGCGGGTGGGCCGGCGCGGGTTCTCGAAGGGCACAAGGGCAACGTCAACGCGGTCGCCTTCCTGCCCGACGGGCGCCCGGTCACCGCCGGGGCCGACGCGACCGTACGGATCTGGACGCTGCAGGGCGAGCTCGCTGCGAGCGTGACGCTGCCGAGCGCGCTCTCCGCGCTGGCGGTGACGGGCGACGCCGAGATCGCCGCCGCGGGTGCGGATGCCACGGTACGGTTCCTCGCCGCCGACGGGCGCCCGCGCGCGGAGCTCGAACTCGGTCCCGCCCCGGTCATCGCCCTGGCGTTCTCGCCGGACGGCAGCCGGATCGCCGCCGCGAGTGCGGGGGGCGCCGTCGCGGTGATCGATCGCAAAACTGCGAAGCTGCTGTTCACCCTGGTCGGGCCGGGCTTGCCGGTCTGGTCGGTGGCGTGGCGTCCGGACGGGAGCGAACTCGTCACCGGCGGGGGCGACCGCCTCGTGCGGCGCTGGAACGGGGCCACGGGCGAGCCGATCGGTCCACTCGCGATGCCGAGACCGGCCGATGCGCTCGCTGCCTTCCACGGGGATCGCGGAGCGGAGGTGTTCCGCGCCTGCGTCGCCTGCCACAGCCTCACGCCGGACGACGTCCCCCGGGCCGGCCCGACGCTTGCCGGGATCTTCGGGCGGCGCATCGCCAGCGTGCCGGGCTACCGCTATTCCGATTCGCTGAAGGGCATGGACATCGTCTGGACCCCGGAGACGGTCTCCCGCCTCTTCGAGATCGGTCCCGCGCGCTACACCCCCGGCACGCGCATGCCCGAGCAGACCATCACCAGCGCCGACGATCGCGACGCGCTGATGCGCTTCCTCGTCAAGGCGACCGCGACGGCAGCGGGCGGCGCAGAGGCGGCCGGCGCGCATTGAGGCGCGCCCGGCCGGTGGTCGGGATCGTCAGCCGTGGCAGGAGCAGCCGGCGTGGTCGCAGCCGGCATGGTCCGGGTGACCCTCGGCGCACTCGTCGCAGCAGAAGGCCTTGTCGTCGCGGGTCACCGCCTTCGAGAGCGAGATCACGCATACGCAGTCCGGGCAGGCGCACTTCACCATCTCGACATCGACGCTGGCCATCGCGGTCATCCTTATCGGAGAACAATCATCCCGCGCCGAAGCAGGCCGGCGCACGAACCATCTTCCTCCGGCCCCGAACGGAGCGCAATCCTTGCGCGCAGTTCCGCAAGCGACGTGACCCGGATGCCTCGCTCGCGCGGCACTGTCCGACAGCGGTCATGCCGACAGGCGTTCCGACGCGGGGTGGGATGCGATCAGGCGCCGCTGTCCAGAAGCTGCGACACCCGCGCGGCGAGTTCGGCGGAGGCGAAGGGCTTCGTCATCACCGGCAAGTCCTCCGGGATCTGCACGGCCTCCGCATGGCCCGTCAGCAGCAGCACCGGCACGCCGGAGAAGCGCTGCCGAATCGCGGCCGCCAGCTCCACACCGGTCATGCCCGGCATGGCGAGGTCGGCCACCACCAGGTCGAAGCCGTGACCCTGCTCCATCAGGGCGAGCGCGCTGCGCCCGTCGGCAGCCTCGGTCTCGGTGTAGCCGAAATCGCTGAGGAAGGAGGCGGTGACGTGCCGGACCTCCTCGTCGTCGTCGACCACGAGGATGCGGGCCGGGCTCGTCGCCGTGGGAACGACCGGTGCGACCTCCGCCGCCGCGCCCTCGTCGGCGCCGTCGGCCCGCGGCAGGGCGAGTTCGATACGCGTGCCCCGGCCGACCTCGCTGGTGATGCGCAGGCGTCCGCCCGCTTGCTGGGCGAGGCCGAACACCATGGCCAGGCCGAGCCCCGTGCCCTGCCCCACCGCCTTGGTGGTGAAGAAGGGCTCGCAGACCCGCTCCAGGATTTCGGGCGGGATGCCCGTGCCCTCGTCGGCGACCGTCACGACCGCGTAGGTGCCGGGCGTGAGGTCGGGGTCGTCCGCGATCTCGGCGCGACGGGTGGAGATGGTGACGGTGCCGCCCTCCGGCATCGCGTCGCGGGCGTTGATGCAAAGGTTGAGGATCGCGAGTTCGAGCTGGTCGGGATCGACCAGCGCGAAGGGCATGCCGGGTTCGAGATCGCGCTCGACCCGCACGAGGCTGCCCAGGCTCGACCCGAACAGGGCACTCATTCCCTCGATCAGCGTGTTCGGATCCACCGGTCGCGCATGGGCGTCGTTGGAGCGGCTGAAGCTCAGGAGCCGCTTGGTCAGGGCCGAACCGCGCTGGGCTGCGCCGGTGGCGTTGTCCACGAGGCGCTTGACCCGCGGCTGGTCGGCGATCTTGGGGCCGACCAGTTCGAGACTGCCGAGGATCGCGGTGAGCAGGTTGTTGAAGTCGTGGGCGATGCCGCCGGCGAGCGTGCCGAGCGCCTGCATCTTGTCCGATTGGCGCAGGCGCGCCTCCAGGCTCTTCTGCTCGGTGACGTCCCGCTCGATCGTGGCGAGATGGGTGATCTCGCCCGTGCCGCCCCGGATCGGCACACGGATGACGTGCGACCAGCGCTCGGCGCCGAGCGCCCCGCGGGCGATCACGGTCGAGCCCGCCTCGCCGGCCTCGACGGCCCGGCGGTCGGCGGCCTCCGCCTCGCGCGTCTCGAGGTTGTCGGTGATCGCGGTCTCGGTGCGGCCCAGGCAGACCTCGATGTCGCCGCCGCCCAGCAGCGCCGCCTTGCGCGCGTTGAGGCGCACGAACCGGCCCGCGGCGTCCTTGAAGGAGATCGCCTCCTCGGCGTGGTCGAGCAGGCCGCGTAGCAGCGCGCGCTCGGTGGCCAGATCGCGGCCGAGGCGGTGGCGCTCGTAGGCGTTGCGCACGGTGGCGCGCAGCAGGGTCGGGTCCCAGGGCTTGGCGACGTAGCCGATGATGCCGCCGCGGTTGAGCGCGGCGATCACGGCCGAGATGTCGGCGTAGCCGGTGAGCAGGATCGCCTGCGCCTCGTGGAAGCTGCGCGCCTCGGCCAGCAGGGCATCGCCGGTCATGCCCGGCATGCGCTGATCCGAGACCACGACGGCGATGTCGGGGTCCGCGCGCAGGATGGCGAGCGCTTCCTCGGGCTTGGCCGAGGTGAGCACCCGGTACTCGTCCTCGAACAGATCCTCCAGAGCGATCAGGATGTCCGGCTCGTCATCGACGGCCAGGATCGTGCCTTTGCTCATACCGGTGCCGGTTGCCTCGGAATGCCGATGACGAAGCTCGCGCCGCCGCCCGGCGCTGTCTCCACGGTCAGCGAGCCGCTATGCGCCTGAACGACGCTGTACGCAATCGCCAAGCCGAGCCCGGTGCCGGACCCGACAGGCTTGGTGGTGAAGAACGGCTCGAAGATCTTCTCGCGCAGATCTTCGGGGATACCAGGACCGGTATCGCTGATGCGGATCAGATCGGTCTCCGCATCCGAATACGTCGCGACGGTGATCTTGCCCTCGCCTGAAATAGCGTCGGCGGCATTGCCGAGGATATTCATGACGACCTGGTTCAACAGGGCCGGCGTGCAGGAGATCTCCGTGCGGCCGCTGAAATCGCGCTCGACCGCGATTCGCGTGCCCAGCTTGTGCTGGATCAGCGCCAGCACCGTTTCGATCGCCTCCGGCACGTTGACGAGGCCGCGCTCGCCCTCGTCGAGGCGCGAGAACTTGCGCAGGTTCAGCACCAGCTCCTGGATACGGGTGAGGCCGAGGCGCATCGAGCCGACCCGGTCGCGGGCCTTGCCCAGCGCCCGCTGTCCCTCGGGCGCCTCCGGCGGCGGCAATTCGCCGAGAAGGCGCTCCACCGTGCCCTGGTGGGCCAGGATGAAGGCGAGCGGGTTGTTGATCTCGTGGGCGATGCCGGCCACGAGTTCGCCGAGCGAGGCCATCTTGGCGGCCTGGACGAGTTTGGCCTGCGCCTCCGTCAGCTTGCGGTTGGCGTCCTCGAGGTCGCGGTTGGCCTGCTCCAGCGCGTCGGCCAGGGCGGCCCGGGCCGCCGCCGCCTCGGCTTCCGCCCGGGCGCGCTCCACGGCGCGTTCGCGGTCGCCGAATTCGCCGGAGATGCGGCGGTTGTCCTCCTCCAGCAGGCGGCGGCGCACGAGGCCGCGCACCCGCATCGCCAGCAATTCGCCGTCGGCCTTCGAGACCACGTCGTCGGCGCCGGCCGCGAAGGCGGCCACCAGCAGGCTCTTGTCCGGCTTGGCGCCGGCCATGCCCACGAGCGGGAAGGCCTGCCCCCCCGCTTCCGCCGCCTTGATGCGGCGCTCGGCGATTTCGGCGCAGAGAGCGAGGCCGTCATAGGCGCTGCCGACGAGATCGAGGGTCACGCAATCGAAGCCCGAGCCCGGCTCGTCGAGGGCGGCGAGCGCCGCCGAGGGGTCGGCCGCGGCCACCACGCCGTGGCCCTCCTGGGTCAGCAGGCCGGTGAAGAAGGCGCGGTAGGTGGCGCTGCCGTCGACGATCAGGACCCGGCCGCGCCGGAAGGCGGCGCCGGAGGGCCCTTCGGCCGCCCCGCCCCGGCGCTCGCGCAGGAGGGCGCGGATGCGCAGCACGAGGAGGTCGCGGTCGGCGGATTTCTCGACATAGGCGTCGGCGCCGCTCTCGAAGCCGTGGCGTTCGCCGTCGCGGGCGCTGGTGAGCATCACCACGGGCAGCGCGCGGGTCCGCAGCGACAGGCGCATCTGCCGGGTGAACTCGTCGCCGTTCATGCCGGGCAGGTGATGGTCGGCGACGACGAGATCCGGCAGGTCGGTGTTGAGGAGGTCGAGCGCGGCTTCCGCCGTGGCGCAGCGCTGCACCGAAAAGCCCTGCGCTTCGAGCTGAAGGCGCAGTTCCAGCGCCTGGGTCTCCGAATCCTCCACCAGCAGCAGGCGATGGCCCTGCCCGACGGCCGGCGATGCGCTCGCGGTCATGACGGCTTCCTCTGTGCCAGCCGCACGAGGTGGGGCGCCACCTGTTCGAGGGGCAGCACCCGCGCGGCGGCGTTGAGGCGCACCGCCGCCGCCGGCATGCCGTAGACCACGGCGCTGCTCTCGTGCTCGGCCACGGTGGCGCCGCCGGACTTGCGCATGTCGAGCAGCCCCTGCGCCCCGTCCTCGCCCATGCCCGTGAGCAGCACGCCGATGCCCTGCGGCCCGGCGTGACGGGCGACGGAGCGGAACAGAACGGTCGCCGCCGGACGCTGGCCGCCGACGGGCGCGCCGTCGCTGACGCGCAGGAGGCCGCCCGGCCCGAGTTCGAGATGCCGGTCGCCGGGTGCCACGTAGACGTGGCCGGCCAGCATGCTCTGACCGTCGCGTGCGACGCTCACCGAGAGCGGCACCACGCCGTCGAGCCAGCTGGCGAAACCGTCCATGAAGGCCGCCCCCATGTGCTGGACGAGGAGGACGGGCAGCGGGAACTCCGCCGTCAGCCCGCCGATCACCTTGGCGAGCGCGGGCGGTCCGCCGGTCGAGGCGGCCACCGCGAGCACGCTCGGCGCCGTGTCGGGTTCGGGAGATGCCAGGGGCTCGAAGGCGGGCGCGGCCCGGCGCGCACCCCATTCCGAGCCGATCGGCCGGCGGCGGATCACCGGCACCGCGGCCATGATGCGCAGCTGCGTGCAGATCTCGCCGGCCACAGCCTCGTAGCCGTCATTCGTCGTGGCGACCGGCTTCTCGACCACGGAGAGCGCGCCGGCTCGCAAGGCGTTCATCGAGATCTTGAGTGAGGAATCCTCGACCGAATCGGCGATTACCACGATCGGCGTCGGCCGGGTCGCCATGATCCGGCGGGTGGTCTCCAGCCCGTCGATGCCGGGCAGGCGGATATCCATGGAGATGACGTCGGGGCGCAGGGTCTCGATGGCGGCCAGCGCCGCCTCGCCGCTCTCCAACGCGCCGGCCAGTTCCAGGCGGGGATCGCGGGCGATGATGTGGGTCAGGAGGATCCGCACCACGAGCGAATCCTCGACCACCAGCACGCGCACTCGCGGCGAAGGCTCCCTCCCCGCGCTCACAGCAACTGACCGATGGTGTCCAGGAGTTCGCGCTGATCGAACTTCTGCTTCGTCAGATAGGCATCAGCGCCGAGTTCGAGGCCGCGGGCCACGTCACTCTCGTCGCCCCGCGAGGTCATCAGCACGATGGGCAGGCGGGCGAAGTCCTCTTCCGCCCGCAGGGCTTCCACGAGGCCGAAGCCGGTCAGGCGCGGCATTTCCACGTCGGCCACCACAAGGTCCACCGGTTCGATACGCGCGCGCAGCCGGTCGAGCGCCTCCTGCCCGTCGACGCAGACGATCACGCGGTAGCCCGCCGCTTCCAAGATGCTCTTCTCCAGCGTGCGGGTGGTGATCGAGTCGTCCACGACGAGAATCGTCGAACGTCGTTTTTCCGGCATCGTTCCGTTGCCCGACGCCGCAGCGGAGGGTGCGGAACGAACCGCCCGGGGTCCGGCCCGGCCGAGCCGGTCGATCAGCCCGTCGGGATCGAGAACGAGCGCGGGCGTGTCCGTGCCGAGGATCACCGTTCCCGTGACGAGGGCCGGGTCGGTGCCGACGGGTGGGGCCGGCAGGACGAGGAGCGTGCGGACCTCGTCCAGGCGATCGACCGCGAGCAGGAAGCGCCCCCGGGCGCCGCGCAGGCGCACGGCGGGAATCGTCGTCCGCTCGGCCTGGCCGCGACCGAGCCCGAGAAGGTCGCTGAGGTCGGCAACCGGCAGGGTCAGCGTCTGGCCGCCCTCCCCTGCGACCTGCGCCACCGGCCGGCCGGCCACGGTCGTGAGCGCAGCGGGATCGAGCCGCAGCAGCGCCTCGGCGGCACCGCTCGGCAGGGCGTAGCGGGTGCCGCCGGCCTCGACGATCAGCACCGGGCGCCGGGCAGCGGAGAGCGGCAGGGTGAGGATCAGCGAGGTGCCGTGCGGCTGCCGGCGGGCGAGCCGCACGGCTCCGTGCAGGGAGCGGGCGACCTCCGCCACCACCGACAGGCCTATGCCGCGTCCCGAGAGGGCATCGACCGTGCCGGCCGTCGAGAAGCCCGGCTCGAAAGGCAGCGCCAGCAGCGCCTCCGCGTCGAGACGCTCGCCCGGCTCGATCAGGCCGCGGACGCGCCCCGTCTCCTCGATCGCCGTGAGGTCGGGGCCGCGTCCGTCGTCGTGGATACCGAGAACGAGGCGTCCGCCCTGCGCCTCGACGGTGAGCTGGATCGCGAGCGCGGCAGGCTTGCCGGCCCGCTGGCGCGCCTCCGGACTCTCGGCACCGTGGCTCAGCGCGTTGCGCAGCGCGTGCAGCACCGGGTCCTTGAGCGATTGCAGCATCGCCCGGTCGACGGGCAGGTCGAGGCCGCGGGTGCCGACCTCGACCTCCCGGCCCTCGGCCCGGGCCATGTCGCGCACCGCGCGGGCAAGACCGCCGAACACGGTCTCGGCGGGGACCAGGGCGAGGCGCTCGGTCTCTTCCCGCAGGCGGCGCGCCGCGGTCTCGACACCGATCTGCGCCGCCTTGTGACCCTGCACGAGATCGGAAGCCTCGCGCGACAGGGCGGTAAGGCTGCTCTCGATCTCGGACAAGGCCCGGCGCAGGGCGACGGTCTCCGGCGCCGCCTCGCCGCCTCCGGCGCCGGCGGCCCGGCGCGCCGCTTCCATGCGACGGCGGATCTCGCCCGCATGGGTGGAGAGCCTTGCAACGCGTCCGGCCATCGCGGCCTGCCCCGGCAGCGCCGCCCAGAGGCCGTGGCTGGCCCGCGACAGCGCCTCGACCGCGGCCGCGGGCACCCGCAGGACAGCCTGGGACGGTTCGGCCGCCTCCCCGGCCGGAGCCGGTGCGGGAGGAGCCGGGGGTGCGGGTTCCGAGGGCGCGGCGGGCGCCGGTGCGGCGCCGGGATCGAGACAGGCGTTCAGCGCCGCCAGCGCATCGTCCAGCATGATGGCCCGACCCGTCGCGTTCGCGGCGACGTAGGCCTCGATCCGGTCGAGGGCGAGGTGGGTCGCGGCCCGCGCCTCCCGGTCCAGGGGAAGCTGGCCGGTGCTGATGCGCTCGAACAGGGTTTCGAGATGGTGCGAGACCGCCTCGACCGGCGGCAGGTCGACGGCGCGGGCAGCGCCCTTCAGGCTGTGGGCGCGGCGGAACACGTCCTGCCAATCGACCGGGCCTTCCGCCGCGAGCGCGGCGCGGATCGCGTCGAGATGCTCCCGGTGCTCAACCTCGAAGGCGGCGAGAAGTTGCTGGCGGATATCCATGCCGCGACCCCCGCCCGTCAGGTCCGCGCGCGGCGGCGCCGGACCGGGCGCGGGCCCGACAGGCGGTTCGGGCGCGACTGTCCCACGCACACCGTTCCCACTGCGCTCGCCGCTCCTTCTCGTGTCAGAGCCGGTAGCGCTCGGCGAGCGCCATCAGCCCCTGGGCCAGTTCGGTGAGGTTGGCGGAAGCCGTCTCCACCTCGCGGGTGCCGGCGGCGGTCTGCTGGCTCGCTTGGCGGATGTTCTGCAGGGCACCCATCACCTGCTCGATGCCGAGTTGTTGCTGGTTGGTGGAGGCCACGATCTGCTGGAAGGTCTGCACCCCTTCCTCCACCCGTGCAGCCATCTCCTCGATGGTGCGAACGGTCGAATCGGTGCGGGTCTTGCCCGCGCTGGCCCGCTTCACCGCCTCCTCCGTCAGCATCACCGACGAGTTGATGCCCCGCTGGATCTCGCCGAGGATGCCGCGCACCTGCGTGGTCGCGGACTTGGCCTGATCGGCCAGGAGCTTCATCTCGGCGGCGACGATGGCGAAGCTGCGCCCGCTCTCGCCGGCCGCCGCCGCCTCGATGGCGGCGTTGAGCGCGAGCAGGTGGGTGCGCTCGGAGATGTCGTTAACGGTGACGATGATCTCGCCGATCGCCTGCGTCTTCTCGCTCAGCGCGACGATGTTGCCGGCCACCGCCTCGCCCTGCTCGCGGATCGCCTCCATGGCCTTGGCGGTGTCGGTGGCAGCGCGCAGGCCCGAGCGGGCCGTCTGCGCTGCGGCCTGGGCGGTGGCGATCACCTCGGTGGCCCGCTTCGAGATTTGCGCGCCCGAATGCGTGATCTCGTCCACCGTCGCCGCGGTCTCCTGCACGGCGGCGAACTGCTCCTCGACGCTCGCCGCCTGTTCCTGGGCGGAGGCGCGGATTTCGGCGGCGGCGGCGTTCAGGTCGGCAGTGGCGGCGCGGTTGGTGCGGGCGAGGTCGGCGAGCCCCGCCACCATCCTGTTGAGGGTGGCGCCGAGGCGTCCGATCTCGTCGTCGCCCGTGCGCTCCAGACGTCCGGTCAGATCGCCCGCGCCGATCTGCGCGACGAAGTTCATCACGTCCTCCAGCGGGCGCACCACCGCCCGGCTGATGAGCAGCGTCACCAGAATCGAGAGGAGGATCGAGGCGCCGACCGTGATCGCCACGGAGAGGCGGCTGTTGTCGTAGATGTCGCCCACGCTGCGCTGGCCCGCCGTGATCACGCCGTCGAGGGCCGTGCGGGCGTTGGAGATGCTGCGCAGGAGCCCTTCGTGCAGACGGTTGACCTCGTCGTTCTTGGCCTCGACCGCGGCCACGTCGCGGGCATCGACAGCCAGGAGCTGCGCCTCGCTCGAAGTGCGGACCTGGCGCAGGGCCTCGTTCACCTCCTCGACGACGGCACCCAGCCGCGTCCAGGCGGTCAGGCGCTCGGCGGACAGGGCGCCCGCCTTGTACTCCCTCACCTCCGCACCGATCAGGTTGAGCAGCCGCTCGATCTCGCTGACGTTCTGCCGCCAGCTCCCCAGGAAGTCCTCCTGCCGCCCCTGCGGACGGGCGGGCGCCGTGGCCGGTTGGCCCGCCTGCGGCTGGATCAGCACCGCGATCACCGCGTTGCGGCGCACGAGGCCCATGTTGCGGGCGATGTTGCCGAGATCGTCGAGCTGGCGCAGCACGCCGATGTCGCGAGAGACGATCAGGTCGGTCATGTCGCGCACGCTGCCGATCTGGCGCAGGGCGTAGGCCCCGAGCGCCGCCACGATCAGGCTCGCCGCGATGAAGCCGAGGAGGATGCGTTTTCCGATCGAGAGCGACACGGGCGGCAGGGCTCCGGCAGGGGCGGGATGAGCGGGCGAAACCCGTTGCTCAGGCGAGCGTGCGGGCGAGCAGGGCCGGCAGATCGATGAGGGAGAAACCCTCGACGATTTCGCCGGTCCGGTCCGAGCCGGGCGGTGCATAGCCCAGAAGCAGGCCGCGTCCCAGGCTTTCCGGATCGGTCGAGCGTTGGCCGATCGCGGCATCGATCCGCGCGATGCCGAGGACCCGGTCGACCACCAGCGCCGCCGGCGGTTCCTGGGCACGCAGGCGCAGCAGATGCCCTCGGGCTTCCCCGCGCTCCGACGTCCCGTCGAAACCGAGGCAGGCGGCGAGATCGAGTACGCTGACGATGGCCCCCGACAACGCCGTGATGCCGCGCAGGGCCGGCGGCGCGCCCGGGAGTTCGGTGCAGGCCGGTTCGGGGCCGACGCCCGCGACCGCGGTCAGCGGCACGCCGTAGCGCTCCGCCCCGCAGGCGCAGACGAGGTAGTCGGCCGTGGCCTTCGCCTGCTCCTGCTCGGCGGAACGGGCCGCCAGCGCCGCCGCGCGGGCGTCGAGCAGAGCGGCCGTGCGCGCCTGCGGGTCGGCGGCGGCGGTGAGGCCGATCTTCATGCGTCACTCCCGCTAGAGGCCGGCGAGCGTGCGGCGTGCCGCATCCACCAAGCGTGCCGCGCTCACCCCGTCGCCCTCCGGCAGAACCGTCTCGGGGGCCAGTCCTTGCGCGAGGCGCAGCGCGTTGTCGAGAGCGCGGGCGGCCTCCGCACGGCGTCCGCCGCGGGCAAGCAGCAGGCCGAGCTGGAAATGGGCCATGACGAAGCCGCGATCGAGGAACAGCGCCCCCCGCAGCGCTCGCTCCGCCTCCCGCTCCCGTCCGAGATCGAGGGCGAGCAGCCCCTCGTAGTAGCGCAAAGCCGGATCGGTGGCGTAGCCGCCGATCTCATCCTGCAGCCGGCGCCAGGCCCGGGCGGTTTCCCCCGCATCGGCGAGCACGCGGATCTCGGCGAGCAGATCGCCCGGCGACAGGGGCAGGTCGGTGGCGGGTGCTAGCGGCGCCGGTGCTGCCGGGGGCGGAAAGATCGTCTCGGCCGGCGTCGGCGAGAGGGGGGGCGGTGCCGCGGGCAGGAACACGGGTACGGGAACAGGGATGGTCGGCGCTGCCGGCACCGCGCCGCCCGTTGGCCGGTAGGCGACCGTGCCCGGCAGGGCGACCGGGCTCAACCACTGCGCGAAGGCGGGATTGGGCTCGGCATGGCCGAGCAGCAGCCATCCTTCCGGGGTCAGGCGCTCCGAGAGAGCCCGCACGATGCGGTTCACGTGCTCGGCGCTGAAATAGATCAGCACGTTGCGGCACAGGATCAGGTCGAAGCCGCCCGGCATCGGCTCCGATCCGTCGATCAGGCTCATAAGGTTCTGCCGCTCGAAGCGAACCATGGGGCGGAAGACCTGCCGCAACGCGTAGCCTCCCTGCGGCAGGCCCGGCCGGGCGGGGGTGCGGCGGAACCAGCGGGCGCGCTCCTCCGTGTCGAGGGTGCGCAGCGCCCAGGGGCCGTATTCCGCGGCACGTGCGGTCGCCAGCGCCGCGGCGCTGATGTCGGTGCCGAGGATCGTCACGGTCCAGTCGCCGAGCGCCTCGCCCAGAAGGTCGCGCACGAGGATGGCGATGGAATAGGGCTCGGCCCCGGTCGAGCAGCCCGCACTCCAGATCCGCAGGGTGCGGGTGGAGCGCCGCGCGGCGATCAGGTCCGACAGGATCGTCCGGCGCAGGGCCGCGAACTGCTCGGCGTAGCGGAAGAAGAAGGTTTCGCCGATGGTGATCTCGGCTTCGAGCGCGGCCCATTCCTCCCGGCCCGCGGCTCCGTTCAGAAGGCTGAGATAGGCGGTGCAGTCGGCGACTGCGCGAGCCCGCATGCGCTTGCGCAGGCGGTCGTAGAGCAGGTCGTCCTTGTCCTCGTAGTAATTGTGGCCGGTGCGCGCGATCACCCGCTGCTTCAGGGCCGGAAAGTCCGGATCGGCCAGGGCTCCTTTCGGGCGCCGGCTCCGCTCGGCGGGGCTGGTCACGGGGAGAGGCCCTAGACGGCCCGCGCCTCGTCCTGCCCGAACCGGGCCAGCCGGCTCTTGGCTTGCCGCGTCAGCGCTTCGAGCCGCACCCGCTCCTCGAGAGTCAGGATGCGATCCAGCGAGAGGAGATGCACGAGGCGTTCGCCCTGAGCGAACTCGCCGACGACGCAGCCGTTGAGGCTGCGCGCGGCTTCGACCGGCCGCAGGGAGCCCTCCTCGACCTGCACGAGGTCGAGGGCACGGTCCACGAGGAGCGCGACGCTGCCCTCGCGGGCGAGGATGAGGTGACGGTAGGGATCTTCGCTCCCCGCCTGCCGCAGCGCGAACAGGGCGGCCAGATCGACGACGGGGACCGGCTCGCCGGCGAGGTTGAGAAAGCCGGCGAGCGGGCCGCCCGCGGCCGGCGGCGCGTGCAGGCGCGGCAGCGGGAGGATCTCGCGGATCTCACCCCGCGGCAGCGCGCAGGTCGTGCCGGCGATGTCCAGGAGAAGGGTGGCCAGACGCGCCATCGCATGTCCTTCGGGCGGCGCGCCGCGGGGGCGGGCGCAGAAACACCGCTCGTCATTCGATCATGCGGTTGACGCCCGCCGAAGGCAAAGGTTGCGCACACATCGACGCGAACGGCCGGTCCGGCCGTCCCGCGCGACGGGCCGTTCAGGCGACCTTCTGGCGGGAGCGGGACTTCGGGGCCGGCTCCGGCTCGGGCGCTGCCTCTTCCGCACGACCGCCGGGACGGCCGAGGCCGATCGACTTGGCCAGCGCCGAGCGCTGCGCGGCGTAGTTCGGGGCAACCATCGGATAGTCGTTCGGCAGGCTGTAGCGCTGACGGTACGAATAGGGGTCGAGCCCGTGCGTCCCGAGATGGCGCTTCAGGGTCTTATAGGGCTTGCCGTCGATGAAGCTGATGATCGCGTCCGGCGTGACGGACTTGCGGATCTGGGCGCTGGACGGCTTCTCGACCGCTTCCTCGACGGGCATGGCCGCTGCGGTGGGACCGCTCAAACCGGTCAAGGCGGCGTGGACGTTCACGATCAGAGCCGGCAATTCGGAAGCGGGCACTGAATTGTTCGACACGTAGGACGATACGATGTCGCTCGCCAACTCTACGAAATCGTTGAACGATCTTTGATTTTCTTCTGTCATTCCGCTTGTCCGTTCCGAGGGCCCCCGCGGCGCAAGATCATACGCGTTGCACAAAGATGCAAGGCGTGAAACGTAAAAACTACGTATGCGTTGTGGGTATTGAGCGGGAAACACTCAAGTCCAACCCGTGCAGCCAAGCGTACAAGGTTAAATGCAGGGCAAGGTCGCACGGTCCAGTCGTGAAGCAGAGTGGGAACTCGCCTCTCACGCGCCACCGGGAAGCCGAATCGCCGCCGGCAGAACACGGCCTCGTGAGCGTTGCACTTCGTCCCAAGTCGCGGCCATAAACGGCACTCATCGGATGAGAGAGGTGTTGGGGGACGGGGCACCCATTCTCGACCTCCGCACGACCTCTGTTTGTCGCGGGCGCGGCGTGCTATGCGTCCTCCACCATGAAGCCCGCCCGCTCCCTCGCGCTTTGGCTCGCGACGGTGATCGTGATGATCGCCGCGACGCTGATGTCGTCCGGCGCGCAGGCGCATGAGGGTCACGCTCATGACGGGCGGATGGCCGCCGTGACGGACGTCGCCGCTCAGCCGACGCCGGATCTCGCGGCATCCCTTGGACGGCGTGTATCCGCCGATCTTTCCGACTATGCCATTTCGGCGGTGATCGACGCATCCCGTCTCGCTTGCGCCTGCCCGGCCTGTGCCTCCGGCGGTGCCTGCGGTCACGCCCCCTCCTCCTGCTGCGCGACGGGGCTCCCTCCGGCGGCCACTCCCGGCCTGCGGCCGCCGGCCCACGGCAACCGCGCTCCGGCCCGCGACGGGCCGCTCTTCTCCGGCATCGTGCCCGAGGCGCAGACCGAGCCCCCCAAACCCTTCGCCTGACGCGTGAACCCGCCCGGTGCTCCGTTTGCGCCGGGCGATCTCGATGCTCTGCGGGCGAAGGTCGTCTTCCCATGTCCAAGTCATTCTCGGCGGCGCTCCGGGCGCTGGCCGTCCGGCTCGCGCTCGCCGCCGCGGCGTTGGGCGCCGGCCCATCCCTCGCCCATGAAGGCCACGATTACGGTGGCGCCCCGACAGCCCCGCCCTCGCAGGCCGCGCCGCGGGCGGAGGCTGCCTCCTTCGCCTTCGAACTCGTCGCCGTGGCGGGGAGCAGGACGGTCCGGCTCTACCTCGATCGCTTCGCCACGAACGCCCCGGTGAACGGCGCCTCGCTCTCGGTCGAGACGCCCGACGGCCCGGTCGAGGCGGTGGCGGCGGGTGACGGCATCTACGACCTCGCGGCGCCCTGGCTCGCCCGGAGCCGCCGGCACGACCTGCTCGCCACCGTGACCGCGGAGGGCGAAACGGACGTGCTCGCCCTCGACCTGCACCTGCCGGAAGCGACCGCCGCTGGCGTTGCGTCTCCCTCTTCGGCCGAGACGCCCGCATGGCTCGCCAACATGCGCCGTCACCTCACCCATCAGGGGCCGGTGGGTGCTGCCGCCGGTGGGTTCCTGCTGGGTCTAGCCGTCATCATGCTCCTGCGCGCCCGGCGGGCCGTGCCGGCCCTTGCCGTCCTCGCCGTCACCCTGACCCTGCTCCTGGGGGGCGCCGCTCTGGCCCACGAGGGACACGGTCCGGCGGCCGAGCCGGTGCAGGGCGCAGCGCTGACGCCCGCAGCCCTCCCTGGCGCCGAGCGCGCCCGACGCTTGCCCGACGGGGCGGTGTTCGTGCCGAAATCGACCCAGCGCCTGCTGGCCCTGCGCACCGGCGTGACCGGCCTCGCCGAGCATCGCCGCACCGTCGAACTGCCCGGCCGCGTCATCGCCGATCCGAACGCCAGCGGCGTCGTGCAATCCTCCGTCGGCGGACGACTCGCCTCGCCGCCGGGCGGCTTCCCGAATCTCGGCACCCGCGTGCGGCGCGGGGACGTGCTCGCTACGGTGACGCCGCCGGTCCAGGCGGTCGATCAATCCGACATGCGCCAGACCCAAGGAGATCTCGACCAGCAGATCGCCATCCTGGTGCGCAGGGTCGGCCGCTACGAGCGGTTGGCCGCGACCGGCGCGGTCGCGCAGACGGCGCTCGACGACGCGCGGGCCGAACTCACCGGCCTCAAGGACCGGCGCGCCGCCCTGGACACGATCCGCCGGGCACCGGAGGAGCTGATCGCCCCCGTGGACGGCGTGGTCGCCGAGCGCGCGGCGGTTGCCGGCCAGATGGCGACTCCCGGCACGATGGTGTTCCGCATCGTCGATCCCGACAGGCTCTACGTCGAGGCGCTGAGCTTCGCGAGCCTGGAGCCCGGCGCCGCCGCCACGGCCCGGCTGCCCGACGGGCGCAGCCTGGCGCTCGCCTATCGCGGCGCGGGGCTGGCCGACCGCAACCAAGCGGTGCCGGTGCAGTTCGCGGTCACGGGCGGCAACGAGGGCGTGCGGCTCGGCCAGTTCGTCAGCGTGCTGGCGCCGACCGGCGAGGCGGCCGCGGGACTCGCCGTGCCTCGCTCCGGCGTCGTGCGCTCCGAGGGCGGTGCGATCGTCTACGAGCACGTCTCGGCCGAGCGCTTCGAGCCGCGCTTGGTGCGGGTCGAGCCCCTGGATGCGGATCGCGTCATCGTAGCGGGCGGCCTTTCGCCGGGCCGGCGCGTGGTGGTGCAGGGCGCCGAACTGCTCGATCAGGTGCGCTGAGGGAGCCGGCTCATGTTCGCACTCCTCGTCCGCGGCGCCCTTCTCAACCGGGTGCTGGTCTTGGCCCTCTGCCTCGCCCTCGTCCTCGCGGGTGGGCTCGCCCTCACCCGGCTGCCCGTCGACGTGCTCCCCGATCTCAACCGCCCCACCGTCACGGTGATGACGGAGGCCGAGGGTTACGCCCCGCCGGAGGTCGAGCAACTCGTCACCTACCCGATCGAGACGCGGATGAACGGCCTGCCGGGCGTGACCCGCGTGCGCTCCGTGTCGAGTGCCGGCCTGTCCATCGTCACCGTCGAGTTCGCCTGGGAGACCGACCTCTACCGCGACCGCCAGTTCGTGGCCGAGCGCCTCGCCCTGGTCCGCTCGGAACTGCCGGCGGGCGTCACTCCGCAGATGGGGCCGGTCGCCTCGATCATGGGCGGCATCCTCCTCGTCGCGGTGACGGGCGAGGCGTCGAGCCCGATGCAGCTGCGCGAGACCGCCGACTTCACCCTCCGGCCGCGCCTGCTCTCCATTCCCGGCGTCGCCCAGGTGATCCCCATCGGCGGCGAGGTGCGGCAGTTCCGGGTCAGCCCGAACCCGGCCGCGATGCGCGCGCTCGGCGTCAGCACCGAGGCGCTGACCAACGCGCTTTCCGGCTTCGGCACCAATGCCGGCGGAGGGTTCAGCGACGCCAATGCCCGCGAGATCTTGATCCGCAATATCGGCCGGACCCTGAACCTGGAGGATCTGCGCAACCTCGTGATCCCGGCGGGCCCCCAGGGCGCCACCGCGGCGGCCGACCTGCCCGGCACCGGGAATCCGGCGATCGAGGGCCGGGTCTACCTGCGCCAGATCGCGGAGGTCGATTTCGCCCCTCGGCCCAAGCGCGGCGACGGCGGCTACCGGGGTGAGCCGGCGGTGATCCTCTCGGTCGAGAAGCAGCCCGGCATCGACACCGTGCGTCTCACGCAATCCGTCGAGGCCGCGCTCAAGGAGATCGCGCCGAGTCTGCCCGCGGGCATCGATGCCCAGAAGATCCTGTTCCGTCAGGCCGACTTCATCGAGGCCTCGCTCACCAACTTGGAGCGGGTTCTGCTGGAGGCGATCGCCGTCGTGGCGCTGGTGCTGTTCGCCTTCCTGATGAACGTGCGCACCACCCTGATCTCGTTGACCGCGATTCCCGTCTCGATCCTCGCCACCGCGGTCGTGTTCTGGCTGCTCGGCTTCTCGATCAACACGATGACCTTGGGTGGACTCGCCATCGCGATCGGCGAGTTGGTCGATGATGCCGTGGTCGACGTCGAGAACATCTTTCGGAGATTGCGCGAGAACCGGGCCGAGGGCTCGCCGCGAAGCGTGTTCGATGTCGTGGTGTCGGCCTCCGCCGAGGTGCGGTCGGGCATCGTCTACGCGACGGCGATCATCGTGCTCGTCTTCGTGCCGCTCTTCGCCCTCTCCGGCATCGAGGGACGGCTCTTCGCGCCGCTGGGTCAGGCCTACATCGTGGCGATCCTGGCGAGCCTGCTCGTCTCGGTGACGCTCACGCCCGTACTCGCCTCCTACCTCCTGCCGGGCATGAAGTCGCTGGCCGAGCACGAGCCCGCCCTGGTGCGTCGGCTCAAGGCCGGCAACGCGGTGGTCCTGAAGCACGCGCTGGCCCATCCGCGGGTGCTTGTCACCGCCGTCGTCCTCGGCGTCGTCGGCGCGGGTCTGGCGGCCGCGCAATTGCCACGCGCCTTCCTGCCGTCCTTCAACGAGGGCTCGCTGACGATCAACGCGACGTTCCGGCCCGGCATCTCGCTCGCCGAGAGCAGCCGCGTCGGCGCCATCGCCGAGCGGCTTCTTCTCGACCTGCCGGAAGTCGTCACCGTCGGCCGGCGCACGGGCCGGGCGGAGCTCGACGAGCATGCCGAGGGCGTCCACTCATCCGATCTCGAAGTGCGGCTGAGGCCGGGCCGTCCCCGCGAGGCGGTGATCGCCGAGATCCGCGAGCGGCTGGCGGTCCTGCCGCTGACGGTGAATGTCGGCCAGCCGATCTCGCACCGGCTCGACCACATGCTCTCGGGCGTGCGCGCCGAGATCGCCCTGAAGCTCGTCGGCGACGACCTCGACGCCCTCCGAAATGCGGCGGAAGGCCTTCGCGAAGAAATCGCGGCCGAGGTCCCCGGCGTCGCCGACCTTCAGGTCGAGCGGCAGGTGCGCATCCCGCAGCTCGACATCCGGGTCGATTACGGTCGCGCCGCGCTCTACGGCGTCTCGCCGGCCAGCGTGGTCGAGACGATCGCGCGGCTCGCCAATGGGCGCACCCTCTCGACCATCGCCGACGGGCCGCGCCGCTTCGACGTGACCCTGCGCCTGCCGGAGGCCCGGCGCAGCCCGCAGGCGCTCGGCGACCTGCTGATCGAGACACCCTCGGGCTGGTTCCCGGCCCGCGAGATCGCCGACATCCGCGAGACCGACGGGCCGAACCAGATCCTGCGCGAGAACGGCCGTCGGCGCATCGTCGTGCAGGCGAATTCCGATGACCGCACCGACATGGGCACGATCGTTGCCGGCATCCGCCGCGTCATCGACGGGACGCGTCTACCCGAAGGCGTCAGCGCGCGGCTCGAGGGCACCTACGAGGCACAGGGCGAGGCGGCGCGCACGATCGGGCTGCTCAGCCTCGTCTCGCTCACCCTCGTCTTCGCCCTGTTGCACGGGCGCTACCGCTCGGTGCCGCTGGCGCTCATCGTGATGGGCAACGTGCCGCTCGCGCTGATCGGCAGCGTCGCCGCGCTCTGGATCGCGGGCCTGCCGCTCTCGGTCGCCTCGATGATCGGTTTCGTGACGCTCACCGGCATCGTCGCCCGCAATGGCATCCTCAAGATCAGCCACATGCTGAATCTGAGCCTCGACGAGGGGTTGCCCCTCGGGCCGGCCCTGGTGATCCGGGCGAGCCTGGAGCGGATGACCCCGGTTCTGATGACCGCGCTTTCGGCCGGCATCGCCCTGGTGCCGCTCCTCGTCGACGGCACGGCGCCGGGCAAGGAGATCCTGCACCCGGTCGCGGTGACGATCTTCGGCGGCCTGATGAGCGCGACCCTGCTCGACGCGGTGCTGACCCCGGTCCTCGTGCTGATGTTCGGCGGCCGCGCCTTCGCCCGGCTGCACGCGCCCGCGACCCCCGACGGCCTGCACGCGCCCGTGCACGAGGCTTTTTGAACCCCCTAACGGAGACGATCGATGATCCGCGCGACACGAAGCGGCCTGTTCCTAGCTCTGACCCTGCTCGCAAGCCCGGCCTTCGCCCAGCACGCCGGCCACGACCACGCACACGGCCCCAATGGTGGCCGGATCGAGGGGGCCGGCGCCTGGCACGCCGAACTCGTGACGAAGGGCGAGGCCGTCGCGGTCTATCTCAGCGACACGAACGGCAAGCCGCTGCCGGTCGACGGTTTCAAGGCCGTGGCGATCCTCAAGTCCGGGTCCAAGGCCGCACGGGTGCCCCTCGCCCCCGAGGGCGGTCGGCTCGTCGGCCGGGCAGAGGCGGCCCTCGGCGAGCAGCCCTCCGGCGCCGTGCGGATCACCGCCGCCGACGGCACCACCGCCAATGCCCGTTTCGATTGATCGCTCCGGACCAGGGATGCCGCCCATGACGACGACCCTTCGCGCACCCCTTCGCGCACCCCTTCGCGCTGCCCTTCTCGCCTGCCTGCTCGCCGTCCCGGCGCTCGCCCAGGACGCGCATCGCCACGACCATCACGGGCACGGCCGCAGCACCGTCGCGCCCGGCGACACGCCCGCGACGAAGGCGTTCCGCGATGCCGATGCGCGCATGCACCGCGAGATGGACATCCGCTATTCCAACGACGTCGATCTCGACTTCGTGCGCGGGATGATCCCCCACCATCGCGGCGCCGTCGCCATGGCGAGGGTCGCTCTCGACCATTCGAAGGACCCTGAGATCCGGAAGCTCGCCGAAGACATCATCAGGGCGCAGGACACCGAGATCGCGCAGATGGAGGCTTTCCTGAAGAGGAAGGAAGTCGCGAAGCCGAAGTGACGCCGCCTCCGATGAAATCTGTCGGATCGCCATGGCGATTCAAAGTCGAAGCGATCCGCCGGCGCATCGGCTTGCGATGACCCGCGAACCGGCGCGAAAGCTTCGACCCGTCGCGAAGGGGCGCGCTGCCGGCGCGGGGCCCGGACTGCCCATCATTCGCTCATCCGGTCGCACTGGCCGAGTCAAACGGCCGGGCTAATTGAAACGCTTCCAGACAGGAAGCGAGTTCATGAGCTTGAGCCTGACGCTCACCGTCAATGGTGAGACCCGCGCCATCGACCTCGACGATCCGCGCGTCACCCTCCTCGACCTCTTGCGCGAGCGCCTCGGCCTCACCGGCTCCAAGAAGGGCTGCGACCGGGGCCAGTGCGGCGCCTGCACGGTGCTGGTGAACGGGCGGCGGGTGAATGCCTGCCTCTCGCTCGCGATCAGCCTCGACGGGGCCGAGGTGTTGACCATCGAGGGGCTGGCACGGGGCGACGCGCTGCACCCGGTCCAGGCCGCCTTCATCGAGCATGACGGCTTCCAGTGCGGCTTTTGCACCCCCGGCCAGATCATGAGCGCCGTTGGGCTGATCCGTGAGGGCCATGCGGGCGACGATCCCGAGCGGGTGCGCGAGGGCATGAGCGGCAATCTCTGCCGCTGCGGTGCCTATATCGGCATCACCCAGGCGGTCCTCGACGCGCAGGCGCGCCTTGCCGCGTCCGAACAGGGAGAGGCCGCGTGAACCGCTTCGACTACCTGCGTCCCGGCAGCGTCGCAGAGGCCGTGGCCGCGGCCGCCGAGCCGGGCTCGGCCTATCTCGCGGCCGGCACCAACCTTCTCGACCTGATGAAGGGCGGGGTCAGCCGGCCCACCCGCCTCGTGGACGTGACGCGTCTCTCGGGACTCGACCGGATCGAGCACCGGCCCGGCGGCGGATTCCGCGTCGGCGCGCTCGTACGCAACAGCGACCTCGCCTACGACGCCGGCTTCGCCGAGGCCCATCCTTCGGTGGCCGAAGCGCTCCTGTCGGGCGCCTCGGCGCAGTTGCGCAACGCCGCGACGGTGGCCGGCAACCTGATGCAGCGCACCCGCTGCCCGTACTTCTACGACCCGGCCAGCGCCTGCAACAAGCGCGATCCCGGTGCCGGCTGCGAGGCGCGGGGCGGCGAGACGCGACTTCACGCCGTGCTCGGCTGGAGCGAGCACTGCATCGCCACCCATCCCTCGGATTTCTGTGTGCCGCTGGTCGCGCTCGATGCCGCCGTCGAGATCGAGGGCAAGGCCGGTGCCCGGACGGTGCCGCTCGAGGCCTTCCACCGCCTGCCCGGGCAGGCGCCCGAGCGCGAAACGGTACTGGAGCCGAGCGACCTCGTCGTCGCCCTGAACCTGCCCGCGGAGGCCGCCGCCTTCGCCCGCCATTCCCGGTATCTCAAGGTCCGCGACCGCACCTCCTACGCCTTCGCCGTGGTCTCGGCGTCGGCCGCCCTGCGGCTCGACGGCGGGCAAATCGCCGAGGCCCGCCTCGCGCTCGGCGGCGTCGCGCTGAAGCCCTGGCGGGCGCGGGAAGCCGAAGCCGTCTTGTCGGGCGCCGAGCCCACCGAGGCGAGGTTTCGCGAGGCGGCCGACGCGGCCCTGGCCGCGGCGCGACCGTCGGGCGACAACGCCTTCAAGATCGAACTGGCCCGCCGCCTGATCGTGCGGACCCTCAGCCTCGCCGCCGCCGGTACGCCCGCGCGCATGCCGGCGTTTCCGGCCTCCGCCTTTGCATCGGGAGATGCGCTTCATGCCTGATATCGCTTACGAGCAGGCCCGGCACGGGTCGAGCATCGGCCAGCCGCTGACGCGCCGCGACGGCCTCCTGAAGGTGACGGGGGCAGCGACCTACGCCGCCGACAATAAGCTCGAGGGGCTTCTCCACGCGGTGATCGCGGTCAGCCGCATCGCCCGCGGCCGGGTGGCGAGCCTCGACGTGGCTGCGGCCAAGGCCCATCCCGGCGTGGTCGAGGTGATGACGGGCGCCAATGCGCCGCGGCTCGCCCAGGACCCGGACGCGAAGGACAACCCCTTCATGTTCCGGCTCGACCTGCTCCAGAGCGATCGGGTCCGCTACGCGCACCAGCCCATCGCGGTGGTGATTGCCGAGACCCTGGAAGCGGCCACCGAGGGGGCCGAACTGCTTGCGCCCCGCTACGAGGTGGAGCCGCCCCGGATCGGGCTCGACGTGACCGAGCCGCACGAGCCGCCCACGGTCGGCGCGGGCGACAAGACCGGTGCCTCCCACGGCGATATCGAGGCCGGGCTGGCCGGAGCCGAGCGCCGGGTCGAGGCGGTCTACGAGACGGCGGCGCAGTACCACAACGCGCTGGAGCCCCACGCCGTCGTCGCGCGCTGGGAGGGCGAACGCCTTATCGTCGATACGCCGAGCCAGGGGCTCGCCATGGCGAAGCTGCGTCTGGCCGGGCTTTTCGGCATCGACCCGAAGAACATCCTGGTCCGCTCGCCCTTCCTCGGCGGCGGCTTCGGCTCGAAGGGCTTCCTGTCCGGGCCTCAGGTGCTCGGCGTGATGGCGGCCAAGCTCGTCGGCCGTCCGGTGAAGCTGGTGCTGCGCCGGGAGCAGATGTTCGGCCCCGTCGGCCACCGCGCCGAGACCCGCCAGACCCTGCGGCTCGGCACCGACGAGACCGGCGCGCTCACCGCTCTCGATCATCACACGCTCACGGCCACCAGCAGCTTCGACGAGTTCTACGAGCCGGCCAGCGCCCTCTCGCGCTACCTTTACGCCGCGCCCGCGCTCTCGACGGGGCACTCGGGCGTGCGGGTCGATACCGGCACCCCGCTCTTCATGCGCGCGCCCGGCGAGGCCTCGGGCAGTGTGGCGCTGGAGGGCGCCATCGACGAGATGGCGGAGGCCTGCGGCCTCGACCCGCTCGAATTCCGCCTCAAGAACTACGCCGAGGCCGAGCCGATCTCGGGCCGGCCCTTCTCCTCGAAGGCCCTGCGCGATTGCTACGCGCAGGGGGCCGCCCGGTTCGGTTGGGACAAGCGCGCCCCGACCCCCCGCTCCATGCGCGACGCGGCCGGACGGCTCGTCGGCTACGGCGTGGGCACAGCCCTTTTCCCGGCCCTGATGATGCAGGCCGAGGCCCGGGCCGAGATCCGCGCCGACGGCACCGGCACCATGGCGCTCGGCGCCCACGACATGGGTCAGGGTGCCTGGACCGCGCTGGCCCAGATCGCCGCCGATGGGCTCGGGATCGACCTCGACCGGCTCGATTTCCAGAGCGGGACCTCCGACCTTCCGAATGCCGGCATCGCCGGCGGCTCGGCCCACACGGCGACCGCCGGCTCGGCGGTTCACACGGCGGCGGCGGCGGTGCTGGCGCAACTCGCAGACCTCGCCACGAACGACGAGCGCTCGGCTCTCTACGGCGCCGGCAACGCGGGCGTGTACGGACGGGCGGGCCGGCTGGTGCGCCGGGACGACGAGGGCCGCAGCGAATCCTTCTCCGAGATCCTGACCCGGGCGGGCCGTGCCTCCGTCTCGGCGCAGAGGCAGGCCTCGGCCGATCCGGCCGCGCGCGAGGCCTACGCCATGCACGCCCACGGCGCGGTCTTCGCCGAGGTCAGCGTCGATCCCGATCTCGGGCAGATCCGCGTGACGCGCCTGGTCGGCGCCTTCGCAGCGGGGCGGATCGTCAATCCGCGCCTCGTCCAGAGCCAATATTACGGCGGGATGATCTGGGGCGTGTCCTTTGCCTTGCACGAGAACGCGGTGGTCGATCCGCGCTCGGGCCGGGTCATGAACGCCAATCTCGGCGAGTACCACGTGCCGGTGAACGCCGACGTACCTTCCATCGAGGCGATTCTCGTGGAGGAGCACGATCCGCACGTGAACCCGCTCGGCATCAAGGGCGTGGGCGAGATCGGCATCACCGGCACGGCGGGCGCGATCGCCAACGCGGTCTACCACGCGACGGGTGTCCGGGTGCGCAAGACGCCGATCACGCTCGACCGGCTTCTGGGCTGACGAGGACGGTCGGCGTCCTCTCGTCGTCGCGAGGCGGAGCCGGAGCGATCCAGCGCGCTGAGTTATCTTGAGATGTCGCGCTCCTGGATCGCTTCGCCTGACGGCTCGCGATGACGGGAAGTCCCGAGCGCCTCGTCGAGAAGGCCTAACGCCTCCGCCACCGACAGCCGCCGGATCTCCGCCCGGCCCGGATCGCCGAAGCGCCGCTCGACGTGGCGCGTCGGCGTGTTCCGTGCGGCGAGCCCGAGATGCACCAGCCCGACCGGCTTCCCGTCGCTGCCGCCGCCCGGCCCGGCGATCCCGGTGATCGAGACCGCCACGTCGGCCCGCGAGGCCGCGAGCGCGCCCTCCGCCATGGCGCGGGCGACCGGCTCGCTCACCGCGCCGTGCTCCGCGATCAGGGCCATGGGCACGCCGATGGATTCGGCCTTGGCCTCGTTGGAATAGGTGACGAAGCCGCGCTCGACCACCGCCGAGGAGCCGGGCACGGCGGTGAGCAATCCGGCCACGAGACCGCCGGTGCAGGATTCGGCGGTTGCGATTCTCTTGCCGGACGCCGCGTAGGCTCGCACCAGCGCCTCGGCGCGGGCGAGCAACGCGGCGTCGGCGATCACGAGCGGCGCTCGGCGGTCTCGGCCTCGGTCTCGAGCTCGGCGCAGACCTCCGGCAGCCGCACCGTGGCGGCGGCCTGGGCGGCGAGTCCCTCGGCGCGGCCGACGAAGCCGAGCTTCTCCGTGGTCGTCGCCTTGATGGACACCGAGGAGAGCGGCACGCCGGCCACTTCGGCGATGCGGGTGCGGATCGCCTCGCGGTGCTGGCCGATGCGCGGCGCCTCCGCCAGCACGGTCACGTCGAGATGGTCGATCTTGCCGCCGCGCGCCCGCACCAGCTCGCAGGCATGGGCCAGGAACTGATCGGAGGCCGCCCCGCGCCACTTCTCGTCGGAGGGCGGGAAGTGGGTGCCGATGTCGCCGTCGGCGATGGCACCGAGCAGCGCGTCGGTCAGCGCGTGCAGCGCCACGTCGCCATCCGAATGCGCGAGCACGCCGCGATCGGCCGGGATCTTCACGCCGCCGAGCCAGACATGGTCGCCCTCCGTGAAGGCGTGAACGTCGAAGCCGGTGCCGAGGCGGGTCACGTAGGTCGTCATGGGTTCCTCAGATATCGCGGAGGCGCTGCCGGAGGAAGCCCGGCCGGAGAAAGCCCGGTCCGCCTCGATCAGGTCTGCGGCCTGGGTGATCTTCCGGTTGCGGGCATCGCCCTCGAACACCACGACCGACAGCCCCGCCCATTCGGCCAGCGCCCCGTCATCGGTGAAGCCGTCCTGCTCCGCGTCCACGGCCCGGCGGTGAGCATCGAGCAGGGCGCCGAAGCGGAAGCTCTGCGGCGTCTGCACGGCGCGCAGGGTCTCGCGGGCCGGCGTCTCGTGGACGCGGCCGATCCCCGGGGCGATCGCCTCCACCCGCTTGATCGTATCGGTGACCGCCACGCCCGGCACCGCCGCCCCGTGGGCGTCGCCGGCCGCGACGGCACGGGCGATCAGCCCCTCGTCGACGAAGGGACGCGCGGCGTCGTGGACCAGCACGAGATCGGGCGCCCCGATGCGCGCCAGACCTTCGAGGCCGGCCCGCACCGATTGCTGGCGGGTCGCCCCGCCCGGGACCGGCTCGGCCAGCTTCACCCGCTGGGCCGGTTCGAGTTCGGCGAGACATTCGCGGTAAAAATCCTGCGCGTCGACCGCGATCACGGGCTGGATGCGGGCGATCTGCGCCGAGCCCGCCAGGGCGGCGAGCGTCCGCGTCAGCACCGCCCGGCCGCCGACGCGGCGATACTGCTTGGGCAGGTCGCCGCCGACGCGCAGGCCCTTGCCGGCCGCCACCACGACGGCGGCCACGGTTCGACTGCCCGGCTCAAGCGCGGTGTGATCGGACATGCTCGGGCCTCGGACTGCGGACACGGGAGAGGGATGGCGGGTTTCGCGCTCTTAGTGCGGTTGCCGCGCGCGAGGCAAACGGCGAGCGGCCGCCGACCCGCATCACCGGCCCGATGCGGCAAGCCTGCGCGGCTGAATGCTCGGAACGCATGGGGGATTGCGTGAAAGCAGCGCTTGCGTCCCTGCTTGTTTTGGCTACTTATTGTGCACAATGACACCTGACCATTATTTGAGCGCTCTGCGCGTTGGGGCTGATCGGGAGGCGGCGGGCCCGCCCGTCCTGCTGGCACCCCTGTCGGGTGTCACCGATCTCCACATGCGCCGCCTCGCACGGGGGCTCGGGGCGAGCGCTGTCGTCTCCGAGATGGTCGCGGCGGCCGAACTCGCGAAGGGCGACGCCGAATCGCGGGTGCGGGCGGAGGGCGCCGCGGTAAGTCCGCATGTCGTCCAACTCGCCGGCTGCGCCCCCGAGCCGATGGCCGAGGCCGCGCGCATCGCCGTGGCGAACGGGGCGGACGCCATCGACGTCAACATGGGCTGCCCGGCGAAGACCGTGACCGGAGGCGAATCCGGCTCGGCCTTGATGCGCGACCTCGATCACGCCGCCCGCCTGCTCGCCGCGGTGCGCGGGGCCGTCACCGTCCCGGTGACGGTGAAGATGCGCCTGGGCTGGGATCACGCCAGCCTCAACGCGCCCGAACTCGCGCGCCGGGCCGAAGCGCTCGGTCTGAACGGCGTCACGGTCCACGGCCGTACCCGCCAGCAATTCTACAAGGGCCGGGCCGACTGGTCGGCGATCCGGCCCGTGGTCGAGGCGGTGGGCATCCCCGTGATCGCCAACGGCGACGTCACCTCTCTGGAGGAGGCCCGCGCCTGCCTCACGCAATCGGGAGCGGCGGGCGTGATGGTCGGACGGGCGGCGGTGGGCCGGCCCTGGCTCGTCGGCGAAATCGCCGCCGGGCTTGCCGGCCGCGCCGTGGTGCCGCTCTCCCGCGCGGCCCGGGCAGAGGTCGCGGCCACGCATTACCAGGGGCTGATCGCCCTCTACGGCGCGGCGATGGGCGTGCGCCACGCCCGCAAGCATCTGGCGGCGTATGCCGACGCGGCCGGCCCGGGCGCCCTCACGCCCGAGGACCGACGGCGCCTCGTCACCACCTCCGATCCGGCGGAGGCATTGTGCCTCCTGCGGCGCGCATTCCTCGAACCGGCCAGGGCGGATGCGTCCCTCGGCGAGGCGGCCTGATGCCCTTTTCCGATGAGCCCGCCCCCGAAGCCCTGCCCCCGGCCGAGGCGGTGCTGAACTCTCTGCCGCTGCCGGTGCTCACCATCGGCCCGGACGAGCGCATCCTTCGGGTCAACCACGCCGCCGAACTCTTCTTCGACGCGTCCGCCCGGCTGATGCTGCGCGGGCGGTTGCGCGACATCATCCCGTTCTCCTCGCCGATCATCGCCCTCGTCACCGAGGTGCGGCGGCGGCGCTCCTCGGTCTCGGAATACCGGGTCGAGCTGGTCCAGCCCCGCTCCGGCCAGGAGCGCAGCGTCGACGTCTTCGCCACGCCCCTGCGCGACGAGGACGACTCGGTGGTGCTGATGCTCCAGGAGCGCACCATCGCCGACAAGATGAACCGGCAGCTGACCCATCGCGGCGCCGCCCGCTCGATGATCGCGCTCGGCGCCATGCTCGCCCACGAGATCAAGAATCCGCTCGCCGGCATCCGCGGCGCGGCGCAGCTGCTGGAGCAGGAGAGCGACGAGGAGGATCGCCTCCTCACTCGCCTCATCTGCGACGAATCTGACCGGATCGTGCGCATCGTCGAGCGCATGGAGCTGTTCGGCGACGAGCGTCCGGTCGAGCGCGGCCCCGTCAACGTCCACGGCGTGCTCGATCAGGTGAAGCGCTCGGCCCAGTCGGGTTTCGCCCGGCACATCCGCTTCATCGAGAACTACGACCCTTCCCTGCCGCCCGTGCTCGGCAACCGGGATCAGCTGATCCAGGTGATCCTGAACCTCGTGAAGAACGCGGCGGAGGCCATCGGCACGGATACGGTCGAGGGCGAGATCACCCTCTCCACCGCGTTCCGCACCGGCCTGCGCCTGCAGATTCCCGGCTCGCGCGAGCGCGTCAGCCTGCCCATCGAGGTCGCGGTGCGCGACAACGGGCCGGGCATTCCGCCCGACATGTTATCCGACCTGTTCGACCCCTTCGTCACCACCAAGGCGCAGGGGTCCGGCCTCGGACTTGCATTGGTGGCCAAGATCGTCGGCGACCATGGGGGCATCGTCGAATGCGATCCCGTTCCCCGCCGCACCGCCTTCCGGATCCTGCTGCCGATGTCGAGCGCCCGCGACGGGCGTGAATCGGTCGCGGAGCGCTGAGTCGAGAGCCATGCCCAACGGCCACATCATCGTCGCGGACGACGACGCCGCCATCCGCACCGTGCTGAACCAGGCCCTGTCCAGGGCCGGGTACGAGGTGCGCACCACCTCGAATTGCTCCACGCTCTGGCGCTGGGTCGCCCAGGGCGAGGGCGATCTCGTCATCACCGACGTGGTGATGCCCGACGAGAACGTCTTTGACCTGCTGCCCCGCATCAAGCGGGTTCGGCCGGAACTGCCGATCATCGTGATGAGCGCGCAGAACACGTTCATGACCGCGATCCGTGCCTCGGAGCGGGGCGCATACGAGTACCTGCCCAAGCCCTTCGACCTGAAGGAGCTGACCGCCATCGTCGGCCGCGCCCTGTCGCGGCCCCGCGGGGCCCCCGCCCCCGGTGCGGGCCCCGAGAACGAGGACATTCCGCTGGTGGGCCGCTCGCCCGCCATGCAGGAGATCTACCGGGCGCTCGCCCGCCTGATGCCCACCGACCTCACCGTGATGATCACGGGCGAGTCGGGCACCGGCAAGGAGCTGGTCGCCCGCGCCCTGCACGATTACGGCCGCCGCCGCACCGGCCCGTTCGTGCCCGTCAACATGGCGGCGATCCCGCGCGACCTGATCGAATCCGAGCTCTTCGGCCACGAGAAGGGCGCCTTCACCGGGGCGCTCTCGCGCTCGGCCGGGCGCTTCGAGCAGGCGGAGGGCGGCACGCTCTTCCTCGACGAGATCGGCGACATGCCGATGGAGGCGCAGACCCGCCTGCTGCGCGTGCTTCAGCAGGGCGAGTACACCACCGTCGGCGGGCGCGTGCCGATCAAGACCAACGTCCGCATCATCGCCGCGACCAACAAGGATCTGCGCGTCTCGATCCAGCAGGGCATTTTCCGCGAGGATCTGTTCTTCCGCCTCAACGTCGTGCCCCTACGCCTGCCGGCCCTGCGCGAGCGCGCCGAGGACGTGCCGGATCTGATCCGCCACTTCTTCGTGCTGGTGGAGCGCGAAGGTCTGACCCGGAAAACCCTCGACGCCGACGCCATGGAGCGGCTCAAGCGCTACCGCTGGCCCGGCAACGTGCGCGAGTTGGAAAACCTCGTGCGGCGGCTGGCTGCGCTCTACCCGCAGGAGACCATCACCGGCCCGGTCATCGAGGCGGAACTCGACACTCTGCCGCTCGCCCAGCCCAGCGCCGCCAACGGCAGCGGCGCGGCCCGCAAGAACGCGAACGGAGCGTCCGACAGCGAAACGCTGTCCGGCGCGGTCGAGCGGCACCTCGCCGACTACTTCTCGGGATATCGCGACACGCTTCCCCCGCCCGGGCTTTACCACCGCATCCTGCGCGAGATCGAAGGCCCGCTGATCGGCGCGGCTTTGGCCGCCACCCGCGGCAACCAGATCCGCGCGGCGGAGCTGTTGGGCGTCAACCGCAACACCCTGCGCAAGAAGGTGCGGGATCTCGATCTGCAGGTGTTCCGCACCTCGCGGTGAGGCCAACGGCGCCGTCGCCGGCATTGCGAGGCGAAGCCGCGACGATTCAGGGCGCGACGTCTCCGGATATGTCGCGCCCTGGATCGCTTGGCTGACGCTCGCGATGAGAAAAGCAGGCCAAGCCCAAGGCGTTCAAACGGAAAAGCCTCTGCCGAAGCGATTCGGCAGCTCGGCGCGAACCGTCACCACCGCATTCTCCCTCTGTTCTCCACGGCCGCGCTTCGTTAAAGGCGCGCCATGCTGCGCCTCCGAGAGTACCAGCGCGCCGCCCTCGACGCGCTCGACCGGCATTGGGATCAGGGCGGCGGGCCCGGTCTCGTCGTGCTGCCGACAGGCGCGGGCAAAGCGCTCGTCATCGCCGCCCTGATTCGCGAATGGCTGGACCGGGCCCCGAATGCACGTATCTGCGTGCTCACCCATGTCCGCGAACTCGTGGTGCAGAACCACGGCGAGTTGCTGGCCTACTGGCCGGGAGCACCCGCCGGCATCTTCTCCGCGGGCCTCGGGCGGCGCGAGGCCCGGGCGCAGGTCGCCTTCTGCTCGATCCAGTCGGTGCGCGACCGGGCCGAACTGTTCGGCGCGATCGATCTCATCGTCATCGACGAGGCCCATCTTGTGCCCCGCTCGGGGGAGACCGGCTACGGCCGCTTCCTTGCCGCGGCGCGGGCGGGCAACCCGGATCTCAAGGTCGCGGGCTTCACCGCCACGCCCTATCGCCTCGATTCCGGCCGCCTCGACGAGGGCGAGGGCCGCGTCTTCGAACGGATCGTCTACGAGTCCCTCGTCGGCGACCTGATCCACCAGGGCTACCTCGCACCGCTGATCTGCAAGGCGACCGCGCTCGCCCTCGACGTATCGGGTGTGCCCAAGCGCGGCGGCGACTACGTGCCTTCGGCCCTCGAAGCCGCGGTCAACCGCGAATGGATCACCCGCGCCGCGGTTGAGGAGATGATCGGCTACGGTCGGGAGCGACGGGCCTGGCTCGCCTTCTGCGCCGGGGTGAGCCACGCGGGCGCCGTGCGCGACGCGATCCGGGCGGAGGGCGTCGTCTGCGAAACCGTGACCGGCGAGATGGGCAAGCGCGAGCGCGACCGCATCGTGCGCGACTTCCGCGCAGGCAAGATCCGCTGCCTCACCTCGGTCGGCGTGCTCTCGACCGGCTTCAATGTGCCGGAGGTCGACCTGATCGCCCTGCTGCGCCCGACCCAGTCGGCGGGTCTCTACGTGCAGCAGGTCGGGCGCGCCCTGCGCCGCGCTCCGGGCAAGGCGGACGCGATCGTGCTCGACTATGCCGGGCTGGTGCGGATGCACGGGCCGGTCGATGCCGTCACCGCCCGCAGCGTCGCCCTCGGCCCGGCCATGGCGGGGATGGCGCGGGCCAAGCCCTGCCCCGGCTGCGGGGCGCTGATCGCCCTGAATGCGAGCACCTGCGAGGCTTGCTGGGTCGAACCGGAGACGGAGGAAGAGGAGGCACCCCACGCCGCGAGCGCGGAGGATGCGCTGCCGATCCTGTCCGAGGCGATCTCGGTTTGGCGGGAGGTCGTGTCCTGGCGGCTCGGGCGCGGTCCCGGCGGGTCCGGGCCGGACCGTCTCGAGGTCTCGCTGCGCTGGCTCGGTGGCGGCTGCCGCGTCGAGGTCTGCCTGGAGCATTCCGGTCATGCCCGGGAAAAGGCGGTGCTGTGGTGGCGTGCCTTCGGAGGGGCCGAGCCGGTGCCGATGAGCGTCGCCGCCGCCCTGGAACGCGCCGACGAGCTGGAGCGTCCGGAAGCACTGAAGATCGACGCGGCGGGACGCCTGAGCGAGAGCGTGACCGTGCGCTTTTCCGACGGAAGACGGTTTCGCGATCTGCGCCGCTGGGGCAGCCTCGCCGCCTGATCGCTTCCGCCCGCGGCGGTGATTCGTATTAATTTCGCCACACTGTTGTGGCCCCGCATCAGCCATGCCGCTCCTGTCGCGACGTAACCCACCCGCGCCGTCCGATGCCACTCCCGAGGACGGCGTGGCGGACGCGGCGCGCCGGTTCGAATCGCCGCCCCGCGGCCCCGGCTGGATCGGCGCGGCGGTGGTCATCGTCGCTTTGATCTCGGCGAGCATCACCTTCCTGATCCTGGCCGGCCTCATCAAGGTGACGCCGACGCCGACGGTCGGCGTCACCCTGCTCGCGGTCAACGCGGTGTTCGTGCTCGGCCTCGTCGTGGTGATCGCCTGGGAGGCACGGGTCTTCCTGCACGCGAGGCGGGCGCATGCGGCGGTGGCGCGGCTGCACACGCGCATCGTCGGCCTGTTCAGCCTGATCGCCATCCTGCCGACGATCCTGCTCGCCGTCGTCGCCTCGGTGACGATCGACCGCGGTCTCTCGCTCGGCTTCACCGACCGGGTGCGCGACGTGGTGCTCAAATCCGTGCAGGTCGCGGACGCCTACCAGGAGAACCAGTGCCAGTCGCTGGCGCGCGAGATCCGCGTGCTGAACGACGACCTCACCCGGGCGCGGCCGAACTTCGACGTGAACCGCGAGTGGTTCGAGGGCTTCCTGACCACCCGCGCCCAGGCGCTCGGCCTGCCGATCGCCAAGATCATGCGCGGGCCCAACGACGTGGTGGCGCGCGCCAACATCGACATCCTGAAGCAGACCCGCCTGCCCTCCGCGGCGGCCTTCGAGGACGCGGCGAAGTCGAGCGATCCGATCTGCCTGCTGCCCAACGAGGGCCGGGTCTTCGCCGCACTCCTGCGGATGCCGGCCTACGACGACGCCGTGCTGCTGGTGCAGCGCGAGGTGAGCCAGCTCGCGATCGATTTCCCGGGCGTGTCGCGCGCCGCGGCCGCCGAATATCTCACCTACGATTCGCTGCGCCGCTCGATCCAGGTCGCCTTCGCCTCGGTCTTCATCCTGATCGCGCTGATCACCCTGCTGTCGGCGGTCTGGTTCGGGCTCAACTTCGCCAACCGCTTCGTCGCGCCGATCCGCCGTCTCATCAACGCCGCCGACGAGGTCGCGGCGGGCAATTTCTACGCCCGCGTCCCGGCGCGGAAGTCGGACGGCGACCTCGCTCATCTCGGCGAGAGCTTCAACACCATGACGCAGGAGCTGCGCCGCCAGCACGACGGGTTGCGCGCCGCCAACGACCTGATCGACCGCCGCCGCCGCTTCACCGAAGCCGTGCTCTCGGGCGTCTCGCCGGGCGTGCTCGGCGTCGATGCCGGCGGGGTCATCACCATTGCGAACCCAAGCGCGGAGCGCACCCTTGGGCTCAGCGCCGGCGAGCTCGTCGGCATGCCGCTGACCCAGGCGGTGCCGGAGATCGCCGCACTCTTCCCCGAGGCGGAAGGGCGTCAGCGTCCGCTCCAGCAGCAGATCCAGCTGGTGCGTGGGGGCCGCGAGCGCACCATCGCCGTGCGGGTCACCAGCGAGCAGGCGAAGGGCGAGGCCCGCGGCTACGTGGTGACGCTCGACGACATCACGGATCTCGTGGCCGCCCAGCGCACTTCGGCCTGGGCCGACGTGGCCCGGCGCATCGCCCACGAGATCAAGAACCCGCTGACGCCGATTCAGCTCTCGGCCGAGCGTATTCGACGCAAATACGGAAAAGTGATCACGACCGACAAGGACGTGTTCGAGCAATGCACCGCCACGATCGTGCGGCAGGTCGATGAGATCAAGCGGATGGTGGACGAGTTCTCCTCCTTCGCCCGCATGCCCAAGCCCGCGATCACGCAGCAGGATCTGGCCGAGATCGCCCGCCAGAACCTGTTCATGCTGCGCATGGCCCACCCCGAGATCGATTTCCCCTTCGAGACCGAGGGCGCCGACGAGCGGGGCCGGGTGGTGGCGGCCTTCGACGTGCGGCTGTTCTCCCAGGCGCTGACCAACATCCTCAAGAACGCCGTCGAGGCGGTCCAGGCCGTGCCCGAAGAGGTCTTGACCGCCGCGGGCGATCAGGGGCGTGTCCGCCTGCGGCTCCTGGTCGAAGAGCCCTTCGTGGTGATCGAGGTCACCGACAACGGAAAAGGCTTTCCGGCGGAGGGGCGCCAGCGCCTTCTCGAACCCTATATGACCACCCGCGAGGGGGGGACCGGCCTCGGTCTCGCGATCGTCTCCAAGGTGCTCGAAGAGCATGGCGGGGGAATCGAGCTGAACGACAACCCGCAGGGGCGCGGCGGACAGGTCCGCCTGCGGCTGCCCCGGGAGGTCGGGGAGGCCGGGTCGAATTCCGAGCCGGGTGCCGGAGGGGAGCGGATCCGCTCCGCGGCGCCGGGCGCGCGTGACAGGACAACGATGGACAAGAACACGGAGGGCGCCATGGAAGCGCGACGCGTCGCGGAGATGCAGCCATGAGCGCCGACATCCTGATCGTCGACGACGAGGCCGACATCCGCGATCTGGTCGCGGGCATCCTGGACGACGAGGGGCATCGCACCCGAACGGCGGCGGGCTCCGACGAGGCGCTGGCGGCGATCGAATCGCGCCGGCCCCACCTCGTCTTCCTCGACATCTGGCTCCAGGGCTCGCGCCTCGACGGGTTGCAGGTGCTCGACCTGATCAAGGCCGGCCACCCCGACCTGCCGGTGGTGATGATCTCCGGCCACGGCAACATCGAGACCGCCGTGGCGGCGATCAAGTCGGGCGCTTACGACTTCATCGAGAAGCCGTTCAAGGCCGACCGGCTGATCCTCGTGGCCGAGCGGGCGCTCGAAGCCTCGCGCCTCAAGCGCGAGGTGCGTGACCTCAAGGTCCGCTCGGGGCAGGCGAGCCGGATCGTCGGCGCCTCGGTGGCCGTCAACCAGCTGCGCCAGACCATCGAGCGCGTGGCGCCGACCAATGCCCGCGTGATGATCTCGGGTGCGCCCGGCGCCGGCAAGGAGCTTTCCGCCCGCACCCTGCATGCGGCCTCGTCGCGGGCGAGCGGCCCCTTCGTCGTCATCAACGCGGCCACCATCACGCCCGACACGATGGAAGCCGAGCTGTTCGGCGTCGAGAGCGGCGAGGGCCGGGTCCGGCGCGTCGGCGCGCTGGAGGAGGCCCATGGCGGCTCCCTCTACATCGACGAAGTCGCCGACATGCCCAAGGAGACGCAGAGCCGGATTCTGCGCGTCCTCGTCGATCAGAATTTTCAGCGCGTCGGCGGCACGGCCAGAGTGCATGTCGATGTGCGCATCATCTCCTCCTCATCCCGCGACCTGACGGAGGAGATCGCTGCCGGGCGCTTCCGCGAGGATCTGTTCCACCGCCTCTCGGTGGTGCCGATCCGCATTCCCTCGCTCGCCGAGCGCCGCGAGGACGTGCCGGAGCTGATCTCGTTCTTCATGGAGCAGATCTCGGCGGCCACCGGCCTGCCCCGGCGGCGCATCGCCGAGGACGCCATGGCGGTACTCCAGTCGCACGATTGGCCCGGCAACGTCCGCCAGCTGCGCAACAACGTCGAGCGGCTGATGATCCTGACCCAGAGCGATCCGGAGCAGGAGGTGACCTCGGAGATGCTGCCGACCGAGATCGGTGCGCTGGTCCCGACGACGCCGACGGGCGCGGGCGGCGAGAAGCTGATGAGCCTGGCGCTGCGCGAGGCCCGCGAGATCTTCGAGCGGGAATATCTCATCGCGCAGATCGCCCGCTTCTCCGGCAACATCTCCCGCACGGCCGAATTCATCGGCATGGAGCGCTCGGCCCTGCACCGGAAGCTGAAGTCCCTCGGCATCGGACCTTGAACCGCACGGCCCGATCCGGAGTGGGTCGGGCGACGCAACGGGGCATCAGGTCGGCACCGAAGCGTAGGATACGGTTGCAAGGGGTGGATATTGACGCATTGCGACGCGAGGAGCCTCTTGCGTCGCGGCAAGCTTCGCCCTGTAATATGCGGGTGGGATAGCGGTCTCGAACCATCGCGCCGAAGCGATCGGCCCGCGATGCCGATGCGTGACGCCGAACATCGCGGTTATCGGTGTCAAAACAAGGATAAGAAGAAATGGCGGGCGAGCGCGCTCAGAACCTTCAGGACACGTTCCTCAATCATGTCCGCAAGAACAAGATCCCGCTGACGATCTTTCTCGTCAACGGCGTCAAGCTCCAAGGCGTCGTGACCTGGTTCGACAATTTCTGCGTCCTGCTGCGCCGGGACGGGCATTCGCAGCTCGTCTACAAGCACGCCATCTCGACGATCATGCCCGGTCATCCGGTGCAGCTCTTCGAGCCGGACGAGACGGCGCCGGAGAAGGCTTGAGAATTCCGCGATGATCGCTGCTCGGGCGGGTCGGTCCGGGCATGTCCATCGTCCGTGGCGCGCTAAGCAGGAGACTGTTCGGTTTCAGTCATTTGCGTGAGCCGACGCTGTAAAATGGCGTCATCGTTCCGACATAAGGGAGCGATGACACGGAGACGCCATGACTGAACTCCTTCCGCCCGGCGAAGCCCGCCTGCAGGCGAAGGCCGCCCCCGAGGGCGAGATTGCCGCCGCGACCCGGACGCTGGTTCTCGGCCCCTACCTCACCCGATCCGCGCAGCGTTTGGCGCCGGGACAGGCGGATTCCGCGCGATCCGACGAGGCGCGGCTCGACGAGGCCGTGGGTCTCGCAGCGGCGATCGATCTCGCTGTCGTCCATGCGATCTCGGTGCATCTGCAGCGGCCGCGTCCCTCGACTTATCTCGGCAAGGGCCGGGTCGAGGAGGTTGCCGGGATGATCAAGGCCGAGGAGATCGGCCTTGTCGTGATGGATTGCGCCCTCTCGCCGGTGCAGCAGCGCAACCTCGAGAAGGCCTGGGGCGCCAAGGTCATCGACCGCACCGGTCTGATCCTCGAAATCTTCGGGCGGCGCGCCTCGACCCGCGAGGGCACGCTCCAGGTCGAACACGCCCACCTCGCCTATCAGAAGTCCCGGCTCGTGCGCTCCTGGACCCACTTGGAGCGGCAGCGCGGCGGCTTCGGCTTTCTCGGCGGGCCCGGCGAGACGCAGATCGAGGCCGACCGACGCATGATCCAAGAGCGGATGACCCGGATCGAGCGCGATCTCGATGCGGTCACGCGCACGCGCGGCCTGCACCGCAAGAGCCGGGCGCGGGTGCCCTACCCGATCGTCGCGCTCGTCGGCTACACGAACGCGGGCAAGTCGACCCTGTTCAACGCCCTGACCAAGGCCGAGGTGCGGGCGCAGGACATGCTGTTCGCGACCCTCGACCCGACGGCGCGTGCGACCAAGCTGCCGCACGGCGAGACGGTGATCCTCTCCGACACGGTGGGCTTCATCTCCGATCTGCCCACCTCGCTGATCGCCGCCTTCCGCGCCACGCTGGAGGACGTGATCGAGGCCGATATCCTGCTCCACGTGCGCGATGTCTCGCACGGCGACACCCAGGCCCAGGCCGAGGATGTCGAGGGGGTCCTGCGCGAACTCGGGATCGGGCCGGATGCCGAGCGGATCATCGAGGTGTGGAATAAGGCCGACCTCTTGGACGAGGGCGAGCGCACCCGGCTGATCAACCTCAGCGCCGCCCATCGCGGGGCCGGGCCGGCACCGATCCTCGTCTCGGCTCTGACCGGCGAGGGGCTACCCGCCCTGACCGAGCGGATCGAGGCGCAGGTGGCCCGCGCCCGTTCCACCTTCGCGGTGACCCTGCCGCCCGAGGACGGTGCGGCCCTGAACTGGCTCTACGAGAATGCCGAAGTGCTCGACCGGCACTCCGAATCGGGCGGCGCGATCGCGCTCACGATCCGGATCGCGCCCGAGAAGGAGCCGCGCTTCCTCAATCGCTTCGAGGCCGCGCAACGGATCGGCGGCCCGCAAGGGGTCGCAATCGCCTGAGGCGCCTTCGGCGAGCCGGATGCCGGCTTTCGGGACGATGCTCGCGAACGACAAAGGGCCGGTGCCGCTTCACGCGGCACCGGCCCTTTTTCCTTGTCCGCGTGGCGCGGCGTTCAGTCCTTGGGTGCCGCGTGGGCCACCATGGCGAGGCTGTGCTGGAGGCCGCTTCGTCCGCCGCCGACGACCTCGATCCGTGACCCGGATCGCGCCCGCCGCGCTGCCCATTCCCGGATCATCTCCAGGCAGGTGTGGTCGACGTGGCGCAGGTCCTCCGCCGCAAGCCGGACCGGCCGTCCTTCCGGCGTGCGCTCGAGCGCATCGGTGAGGTGCGGCAGCTGCAGGAAGGTCGCCGACCCCGAGAGCCGCAGCTCCGGCACCGCCTGCACCGTTCCGCCCTGCACCGTCTCCGACGCGCCGCCCTCGATCTTGAGCGGGCCACGGACAAAGTGCGGGATCACCTGAAGGAGGCTGAGCGCGAGGCCCGTGAGCACGCCCGTGAGCAGGTCGGTGGCGACGACCATCACCATGGTCGCGAGCCAGATCGCCGCCGTGGCGAGTCCGTAGCGCTCGTGCAGGTGGACCGCATGGGCCGGGCTGACGAGGCGCCAGCCCGTCACCACCAGGATGCCCGCGAGAGAGGCCGTGGGCACCAGCTGAAGCACCATCGGCAGGACCAGCAGGAAGGCCAGGATCCAGCTCCCGTGCAGGATCGTCGAGGCGCGGGTCGCGGCGCCGGACTGAACGTTGGCCGAGGAGCGGACGATGACGCCGGTCATCGGCAGGCCGCCGGCCAGACCGCAGAGCACGTTGCCGATGCCCTGTGCCCCGAGTTCGCGGTTGTACTGCGTGCGCGGACCGTCGTGCATGCGGTCGACCGCCGCCGCCGAGAGCAGGCTCTCCGCGCTGGCGATGACCGCCAGCGTGATCGCCATGACGATCATCGCGGGCTCGGTCAGCCGGCTCCAATCGCCCATCGCCGGCATCGTGACGGCCGAGAAGATGTTCTCCGGCACCTCGACGCGCTTCACCGCCATGTCGCCGAAGACCGCGACGAGGGTACCCGCGACGACGCCCATCAGGGCACCCGGCAACTGCTTCAGCCGGGCCGGACGGATCTTCTCCCAGCCGATCATCGCCGCGATCGTGACGAGGCCGACGATGACGGCACCCGGACGGTTGCCTTCGGGACCCGAGACGAAGTTGAAGAAGGCGGCGGGGATGGCGACGAGGTTGTCGATGCCGCTGGCCTTGGGCAACGCGTCGGTCAGCACGTGGATCTGTGCCAGCACGATCAGGATGCCGATGCCGGCGAGCATGCCGTGGACCACCGCGGGCGAGATCGCCCGGAACCAGCCGCCGACCCGCAGCGCGCCGGCCAGGAGTTGGATGGCGCCCGCAGCGACGAGGACAGGGCCCAGCGCGTCGATGCCGTGCTCACGCACGAACTCAAAGACGATGACGGCAAGGCCCGCGGCCGGGCCGCTGACCTGAAGTGGCGAGCCAGCGAGGAAGCCGACGACGATGCCGCCGATGATTCCGGTGATGAGGCCGCGCTCGGCCGGTACACCGGAGGCCATGGCGATGCCCATGCAGAGGGGCATCGCCACGAGGAAGACGACGAAGGACGCGGGAAGGTCCCGTGCCAGGGTGGGCGGGATCAGTCGGGTGAGGGAGGCGCGCATGGCAATCTTCCCTACTCCGCGGCGACGGCGTGGGAGCCGGCGAAGGTCGGCGCGGCGACCCGCGCGGCCGAGGTCTGGGCCACGGGCACGAGTTCGGCGTCGTCGATCGCCACGAAGCGGCCGCGCTCGCCGCAATAGGCCAGCACCTGCCCGCTCTCGATCTCGAAGAACCAGCCGTGCAGGCGCAGTTCACCCTTGGCGAGGGCGGCGGCCACGCTCGGATGGGTGCGCAGGTTGTTGAGCTGGACCACGACGTTCTCAAGGGCGAGGGCGTGGTGGCGGTCCTTCGGGCTCATGCCCTCCGGATAGGCCTCGCAGACGATCTGGCTCGCCGCGTGGCTGTGGCGCAGCCAGGCGGCCACGTTGGGCATGCTGCTCAGCGCCTCGGGATTCATGAGGCCCTTCATGGCACCGCAATCCGAGTGGCCGCAGATGACGATGTCGCGTACGCCCAGCGCCACGACCGCGTATTCGATCGCCGAGGAGACGCCGCCGTTCTGCTGCGAGAAGGGCGGGACGATGTTGCCGGCGTTGCGGCAGACGAAGAGGTCGCCCGGACCCGACTGGGTGATGTGTTCCGGCGAAACGCGGGAATCCGCGCAAGCGATGATGAGTGCCTGCGGCTGCTGCCCGTCGCGGACGAGCCGCTGGTACATCTGCTGCTGGCCCGGGAAAACCCTGCCCCGAAAGTTCGAGATACCCTGGATGATATCGTCCATGCGACCCTCGCTGTCAGCCATCGCGCGCGAGCCGACGCGTCGCGACGTGTGAGATGCTTGCTGGATGTGACGGGCGCCGTTGCCGGCCGTCTGCCTTCGACGGCCCGAGGGCGGTCGGTTCGGTCGGGCGCAGGGCGCAAAAGCCCACCTTCGCCGCCGCAACGAGTGCGGCCACGTGTGAGCGGGTCCGGGTGGTCCGGTGCGCACGGCCGCCGATGGCTGGTCGTGCGCCGATGGGTCGGGGCCGGCGGCCTGGGCTCAGCCCGGCCGCCGGGCTCCGGCGCTTAGCGGGCCTGACGGCGCGGCGCGCTGCCGGCCGCCCAGTGCGGCTGCACCGTCCCGCGGCGCACGGCGGTGCGGGCCTCGTTCGGCCGCGCGCCGGCGTTCTCGCTCAGCATCGGCTGACCGAGGATCTGGCCGCTGCCGTTGCGCTGCGAAAGCCGCGAACGCGGGTCGTGATAGGGGCCGTCGACGTAGCTGCTCATGAAGCCGCCGCCCGCCGCCTGCCGGCTGCCGTCGGCCCCTTCGGCCTGAGCCGCCACCGGGAAGGCCACGGCGGCGGTCATGAAAGCGATTGCAATAATCCGGTTCATCTTTGACTTCCTCTCGTAATCCCTGGACCGCGAAGTTTTTTTGCAGGTCTTATCTCGCAAAATCATAGTAATACTCGAATCTAGGGATTGGAAGTGCGTTTTATCACTGAGATATACTTTAGATTTAATCCCGTATTTTGGCTCTCTTTGTGCGCCGTGACACCTGTCGACAAAAACTTTGACTAGAGCAGGGATGAAAATCGAACGGACAGACCTTCGGAAGTGAGCGTGGACGACGAGGGTCTCGCGAGCCGTCGCGTTCCCGGCTCGACGAGGGGCGCCGCGCGCATCATCCTCTCGCGAGGCGGGGGAAGCCGACCCGGAGGGGATCTGCGATGCGGCGATGGTCTGTGGTGCGATCGAGCGCCTCCGGCGCCCCGTAGGGCGGCGAGATGCCGGTGAAGTCGCTGATCGTGCCGGTCCGGGCGCGCGCGTTGAGTCCCTTCGGATCGCGCGCCTCGCAGAGTGCCAGCGGCGTATCGTCGTAAATCCCAAGGAAGGGGTGTCGCCCGCGATGGTCCGCGCCGCCGCGCGCTCGACCCGGAAGGGCGAGATCAACGAGACGATCACCACCAGACCGGCCTCCGCCATCAGCCGAGCGATTTCGGCGGCCCGCCGGGTGTTCTCCACCCGCTCGATGGCCGCGAAGCCGAGATCGCGGCTGAGCCCGTGACGCAGGTTGTCGCCATCGAGCACCATGCTGCTGAGGCCGCTTCGATCAGCGCGCGGTCGGCGGCGTCGGCGATCGCTGATTTTCCGATCCCGACAGCCCGGTGAGCCATGCGATCGCCGGGCGCTGCCCCATGCGCTGTCATCGCCGCTCCCGCGGCTGCAGCGTCTGCCAAGTCAGGTTCGCCTCGCCCACCTCGTCATCCCCCGGGCGATCACCGGCCGACGCATCACAACGCGCGACTGCAATCATCGCTTGTGGGTGGCCAGGCCTGAAATCGACGACGAGGGATGGGCAGGTCGGGCCGGGTACGGGTCCGGCTCCGTTCAGGCCGCCCGCTCGCTGTCGATGCCCGCCGTGAAGACCGATCCGAAGAGATCCTTCGGATCGTCCGGCATCGGTACGAGATCGAGATCCGGCCCGCTCCCGGCCAGGTCCAGCAAACAGCGCAGGGCCGAGAAATCCTCCAAGGCGAAGCCGACCGAGTCGAACAGGGTGATGTCCCCCGCCCGTTCGCGGCCCGGCGCCTCGCCGCGCAGCACGCGCCAGAGTTCGGTAACGGGGTAATCGGCGGGCATCTGCTGGATCTCGCCCTCGATGCGCGTCTGCGGCGCGTACTCGACCACGGTGCGGGCGCGAACCAGGATGTCCCGCTGCAGCTCCGTCTTGCCGGGGCAGTCTCCGCCGATCGCGTTGAGGTGCTGGCCCGATTCGACGAGATCGGCGGTCAGGATCGCGACTCGTGCCTTGTCGGCGGTGGCCGTGGTGACGATGTCGGCTCCCGCCACCGCCTCGGCGACGGTTTCGGCGCAGACCAGCCGCAGGCCCCGGCCCTCGAGATTGGCTCGTGCCTTCGCGACGGCCTGCGCATCGATGTCGAACAGCCGGACCTCGGTGATTCCGCATATCGCCTTGAAGGCGAGGGCCTGGAATTCCGCCTGTGCCCCCGTGCCGATCAGCGCCATGGAGCGGCTGCCGGGCCGGGCGAGGAATGAGGCCGCCAACGCCGAGGTCGCCGCCGTGCGCAGCGCCGTCAGCACCGTCATCTCGGAGACAAGAACGGGATAGCCCGTCGTCACGTCGGCGAGCGCTCCGAACGCGACCACCGTCTGCCGGCCGCTGCGCGGATTGCCGGGATGGCCGTTGACGAACTTGAAGGCGTAAAGCCGCCCATCGCAGACCGGCATCAATTCGATCACGCCGTGTGGGAAGTGGCTGGCGAGGCGCGGGGCAAGATCGAATTCGGGCCAGCGCAGGAAGTCCGCATGCAGGCAGGCGGCAAGCCGGCGCAGGACCGTGTCCGGACCGAGCCGGCGCAGGAGCTGCGCCATCTCGACGGTTCCGACGTAGCGCGTCATGCCGGCCTCCCAAAGCGGTTAGGTCCAGCATGGCCGAACCAAGCGGTCGGACGACAGGCCGAGAAGTGCGCGATCGGGTTATGCTGTTGCGCAGGATGCTCGGCTCGGCTGCGCGGAGTGCCAACTATGCTCGACGAGACGGATCGAAGCCTGATCGCGCTCCTGCGCACCGATGCGCGGATGCCGGTGGCCAAGCTCGCCGCGTCCCTGCGGGTGACGCGGGCGACGGCGCGGGCGCGGCTCGACCGCCTCATCGCCGCCGGAATCATCACCGGTTTCACCGTCACGATCCGGGAGAGCGAGCCCACCTGCGTGCGGGCGATCACGCTGATCGAGGTGGACGGCCGCCACGCCGAATCGGTGATCCGGCGGCTGGCGGGTCTGCCGGAGATTCGCGCGGTTCACACCACCAACGGCCGCTGGGATATCGTGGCCGAGATCGAGGCGCCGACACTCGGGGCCTTCGACGCCTTGCTGCGAAGCCTGCGCCAGATCGAGGGCATCGCCAATTCGGAGACGAGCATCCTGCTCGCGGCCCGCAAGGGCGGGGCTCAGGCGGGCGCGCCGTAGATCGCCGTGGCGCGGCCCTCGAAGGCGTCGGTGAACTTGCGGAAGGCACGATCGAACATCGAGCCCATCAGCAGGCCCAGCGTGCGGCTCTTGAACTCGTAGGTGATGAAGAAATCGACCTCGCAGCCTCCATTGGCCGCCTCGCGGAAGGACCAGCGATTCTCGAGATGCCGGAACGGCCCGTCGATATACTCGGCGGTGATCTTGCGGTTCTGCGGATCGAGCGTCACCCGCGTGGTGAACCGCTCGCGGATCGCCTTGTAGCCGACGCCCATCTCCGCGACCCGGATCGTCGTCCCGTTCGGTCCCTCGGCGTCGCGCAACACGCGCAGCGACTCGCACAGCGGAAGGAACTCGGGATAGCGCTCGATGTCGGCCACGAGATCGTACATCTGCGTGGCCGTGTGGCGGACCGTCCTCGTGATGCGGAAGGAGGGCATGTTGGCTCAGGCGTTGAGGGCGACCGGGGTTGGCCCGAGCTTGGCGAGCCGTGCCGCCTTCAGCCGCGCGAAGTCCTCGCCGGCGTGATGCGACGAGCGCGTCAGCGGCGTGGCCGAGACCAGGAGGAAGCCCTTGGCATAGGCGGTGGTCTCGTAGGCCTTGAACTCGTCCGGCGGCACGAAGCGCACGACCTCATGGTGCTTTCGGGTCGGTTGCAAGTACTGGCCGATGGTGAGGAAGTCGACCTCCGCCGAGCGCAGATCGTCCATGAGCTGAACGACCTCGTTCCGCTCCTCGCCCAGGCCGACCATGATGCCGGATTTCGTGAAGATGGTCGGGTCGAGTTCCTTCACCCGCTGGAGCAGACGCACCGAGTGGAAGTAACGGGCGCCGGGCCGAACGGTCACGTACTTGCCGGGCACGGTCTCGAGATTATGGTTGAACACGTCGGGCTTGGCCGCGACCACCACTTCGAGCGCGCCGGGTTTGCGCAGGAAGTCGGGCGTCAGGATTTCGACGGTGGTGCCGGGGCTCGCCCGGCGGATCGCGGCGATGGTGCGCGAGAAATGCTCGGCACCGCCATCCTTGAGATCGTCGCGGTCGACGGAGGTGACGACGACGTGGTGCAGCCCCAGCTTGGCCACCGCTTCCGCCACCTTCTCCGGCTCCGCCCCGTCGAGCGCCGCCGGCAGGCCCGTGCGCACGTTGCAGAACGAGCAGGCGCGGGTGCAGGTGTCCCCCATGATCATGAAGGTGGCGTGGCGCTTCTCCCAGCACTCGCCGATATTGGGGCAGCCCGCCTCCTCGCAGACGGTGACAAGGTTGTTGGCGCGGACGATGTCCTTGGTCTCGGCCCAGAGCTTCGAGCCCGGCGCCTTCACCCGGATCCAGTCGGGCTTGCGCTGGATCGCCGTATCCGGCCGATGCGCCTTCTCGGGGTGGCGCGGGCGCGCGGCCGCGGCCGCGGCCGCCGGCACCTTGGGCCGGGTGTCGTTGTTCAGGAGATCGAGGACGACGGCCATGGGGATGCGGGATGCGCCTGAGGGGAGCCGGGTTGGGCGGCCCGGCCGCGCCTCTGACTTAAGGCCTTGCGGCGTCTGCGCATAGAGAGGGGGCGACAACCCGCCCCGGCCGTAACCCGCCCGTCGAACTCTTAGCGTTCGCCCCGTCCGGGGGACGAGGCGTAGCGTGCGGGGCCGGGGATCTTCAGTTCGGGCGCGGTGTACTCGGCGGTCAGCGTCGCCGGCACGCGGCCGGTCAACGGCAGGCCGATCATGCCGGAATGGGCGGCGGCGACCTGGAGCGGCAGCAGCTTGCCGGTGGGTGCCTGCACCACCGCCGGGGGGCGGATGGCCGGCAGGTAACCCTCGCGATCGCTCTTCTCGTAGAACACGTTGCCGCCGGCCGCGACGACGTAGTGCATGTTCTTGTAGGGGAAGCTGTAGCCCGCGGTGTGGAAGTGCAGCGCCTGGCCCACGCCGTCATGGCGCTTGCCCGAGAGGAGTGCGTCGGCGACGCGCTCCAGACGGGGGCGGTCCTGTTCGCGCACGGGCTTCGTCAGCACACCGTTGGCGAACTGGCGCTTCTGCCCGACGACCTCGCAGATGCGGCCGGGATAGGCGGGGGCATCGAGGCGGTTCAACACCACCGTGCCCACGGCGAGCAGCCCGTCCTCGTCGGTGCGGTTGGATTCGAAGTACATCGCCCGGGCGAGGCACTCCTTGTCGGCGGGCGTCGGCGCCTGCACGACCTTGGCGTTCGCTGCGATGGAGCCGGTGGTCAGCTCTGCCTGGGGCCCGACCAGACCGCATCCCCCGAGGCCGGAACCGGTCAGAGCCAGTCCGAAAAGGCAGAGAAGGCGGGTGGTCCGGTCGGCTCGCATGCAGGCTCCTGAAGGCTGACGACGCTGGGTGTCTAAGCTGAACCATACGGAGCACAGGTGCAAAGGAACTGTTAAGCCTCGGCCTCGAATCCGAGCTGGTGTGTCGTTTGGCACACGCCCCGCGCGGACCCTCCCCTCCGAGCCGCATTGAACGAGAATCGAGCTTGGGCGTTGCCTTCGCTGGACCCTGCCAGCGGAGAGCCATCCATGTCGGATACGAGCGTCGAATCGCCTTCCGTCTTCGACGAGCGGATGCGCGAGGAAGCGGCCGCCGCCGGCCGCGTCGCCCTGGAGACCGCGCTCACGCGCTTCACGGTCGAGCAGCGCGACGCCTTCTGGAACGCGATCGGGCTCTACTACTCGACGCGCCGCCATCCCGGCGCCGGCGAGATAGCCGCGCCCGCCGCGACGCCCGCCATCTGACCCGTCATCCCGCGAGATCCTCGATGCGTAAATCCGCGAAAGTCGGCCTCGCCGCGCTCGCCGTCGTGCTGCTCGGAGGAGCGGCGTTCCTGCGCTTCATCGTCTATCCGGAATCGGCCGCTCTCGACCTCTCCGCGAGCAGCGGAACGAACCCGACCCTGCCGGCACCGAACCCGACGCTGATGCCGACGGTCAACATCGCCCGCGTGGTGCGCTGGAGCGACGGTGCCAAGCCGCAGGCGGCGCAGGGGCTCGCGGTGACCGCCTTCGCCAGCGGACTCGACCATCCGCGCTGGCCCACCGTCTTGCCCAATGGAGACGTTCTGGTCGCCGAGAGCCAAGCCCCGAAATCCGGCGACAAATCCACCAGCGCGACCGACTGGGTCGCCGACAAAGTGAAGAGCCTTGCGGGCGCCGGCGGCGAGAGCGCCAACCGCATCGTGCTTCTGCGCGACCGGGACGGGGACGGAATCGCCGAGGAGCGCCACGTCTTCCTGAAGGGGCTCACCTCGCCCTTCGGCATGGCCCTCGTCGGCTCGGACCTCTACGTCGCGAACGCCGACGCGCTGGTGCGGGTGCCCTTTACCGAGGGCCAGACCGAGATCACGGCCGCGCCCGAGAAGGTCGTGGACCTACCCGCCGGCATCAACCACCATTGGACGAAGAACGTCGTCGCCAGCCCCGACGGGAGCCGGCTCTTCATCACCGTCGGCTCGAACAGCAATGTCGGCGAGAACGGCCTCGACCTCGAAAAGGGCCGCGCCGCGATCTGGGAATACACCATCGCGACCAAGGGGATGCGCGAATACGCCACGGGCCTGCGCAACCCTAACGGCCTCGCCTTCGAGCCCGCGACCGGCACCCTCTGGACCGCCGTCAACGAGCGCGACGAGATCGGCAGCGATCTCGTGCCGGACTACATCACCAGCGTGCGGGAGGGCGCCTTCTACGGCTGGCCCTGGAGCTATTGGGGACAGCACGTGGACGAGCGGGTGAAGCCGCCGCGGCCCGAAATGGTGGCGAAGGCGATTGCGCCCGACTACGCCGTCGGCACGCACACGGCCTCCCTCGGCATCGCCTTTTCGATGGGCTCGAACCTGCCGGAGGCCTGGAAGAGCGGCCTGTTCGTGGCCCAGCATGGCTCCTGGAACCGGCGCCCGAAGAGTGGGTACAAGGTGATCTACGTGCCGTTCAAGGACGGCAAGCCCGCGGGCGCCCCGATCGATGCGCTGACGGGCTTCCTCAACGCCGACGAGAAGGCTCAAGGGAGGCCCGTGGGTGTCGCCATCGACAAGGGCGGTGCGCTGCTCGTCACGGACGATGTCGGCAACACGGTCTGGCGCGTGAGCGGCTCCCCTGCCTCGAATTGAACCGGTAGCCCGGCGTCTCCCGCCGGGCAGCATGCCTCAATAGAGGTCGCCGTAGCCGACACTCGGCCCGTAGCCGCCGTCGAACGGATCGGGAGAGTGCCCACGCCGCCGAACCGGCACATCGTATAAGTCATCCTCCGCCCAGGCGCGTCCCCGCGAGCGGATAGCGACGACGCCCTCGTCGGCGCCGAAGCGGCGGGCGGTCCGAGCCGGGGCGGGCCGATGCACGTCGGCGACCGGCGCCTCGCCGACGCTGCCCTCGATCACGACCCGCGTGTTGGCCATCTTCTGCTGCCTGACCAGGGCAAACAGCGTGGCGGCGTTGCGCTGGGAGAGGCGCACGCAGCCGTGCGAGGCGGCCCGGCCCAGGCGACGTGTGTGGGTGGTGCCGTGGATCGCGTGCCCCACCTGCGTGAAGAAGATCGCGTGCGGCATCGGGGCGTTGTCCCACTCGCGGGAAAAATGAGTCTTCTCCATCCGGAACGGGCGGTGGCTACCGTTCGGCGTGTCGTGGCCCGGAACTCCCGTCGAGACCGGCCACGTATGGCGGACCTGCCCATCCACCGCGACGCTCATGCGCTGCGCATCCTTGTCGACGGCGATCAGCAGGTCGGCCCGTGCCGCGGGCGCGGCGGCCGCCAGGATGGCGCCCGCGAAAAACACGTGAAGGGGCAGGCGCATGGACCGATCCTCGGTTTCGATCCCATCAACATGCTCCCGACCGGTTGCCCTTCAAGCGCTGCGGAGTGCGCAGCCGGCCCTCATCCATCGAAGGGACGGTTGCGCACGTAGCCGCGGGAGATCAGGCGGCTGTTCTCGCGCGCCCGGCGCTCGGCCTCCATCAGGTCGGACAGGGCATCGGTGATGGCGCAGCGTAGGGCGATTCCTGCATCGCCCTGCGTGCTGGTGAGATAGGCCTGGGCGATGTCCTCCACGGGGCACGAGGCCGCCCCCCGCGTCGCGGCCGAAGGCGCGGCGGCATGGCTCCGCGCGACGGGCTGCGGCGAGGGCTGAGGCTTGGGCATAGTCTCTCTCCGACTCGGTGCGAGAACGAAGATAGAACATACCGAAATGGTTAACGAGACCTTACCGCCTGCGTCCGTGCCTGTGGACAGCCCGGACGGCGGGTCTGCGGCGCGCAATCAGCGGAAGCCGGAGCCGACGAGCGGATCGAAATAGGCGTCGGTCGGGCGGCGGGAGGCGCCCGCCCCCGCGATGCCGGCGCCCGCGGGTGCGCCCCCTCCCCCGCCCGATCCGATGCTGCCGGTGACGTCGTCCAGCGGCCGGCGAAGGGCATTGCCGGTCCCACCTCCCGCCGCACCCGACCCGCCACCAGCAGACGCGGTCCCCGTGCCGGTTCCGCCGAAGCGCAATCCGCCGGCCGTGCTGCCGAGGCCCGGCCCGGCCGCACCGGAGCCGGACGCGCCACCGAAGCTCAAGCCGCCGGGATTGGCGATCGCCATCGTCGGGGTCAGCGACGCCACGGTCGACACCGTCGAGGCGGGACCGAAGGGCAGCCCGGGCGCCGTAAAGCCGGAGGGCAGCCCCGCGCCGGCACTCGTCTGCGCGTGTGCGCTTGTCCCGCCGAGGCAGAGACACACGGCAAGTAGGCCGACCGGGACCGTCCGCATCATCCGCATCGCGCTTCCTCCACTTCGGTCATTCGCGTGAAGGGCCAACGTCGCGCGCCTGACGCGGTTGCCGTCCGTCCGCGAAGTCGGCTCGGACCGGTATCCGATCACAGCGGGAAAGAAAGGCCGGGCGGCAGAAGCACCTCTTGGCTGCAGAAGCACCTTTTGGCTGAGGAGACGCCCTGCGGGCCCGTCAGATCCTCTCGCACACGATTGCTTGCATCGGTGGCCAAGCCGACGCGTTGCGTAAGGGAAGCAAGGTGTAGGATAGCGTCGCCCTGACGCTACCCGACTGCGGGTCTGCCGCCGATGCTCGTCCGTGAAGGCCACGCCCGAACCCCGAGCATCGACCGGCGGTTGACTTGGTCGTTCGCCGGGATCGCCGGGGCTTTGAACGCTGCCGGCTCCTGCGCCTTCGGCATGTTCACCTCGAACAGACCGGCAACATCTCGATGCTGGCCGATCATCTCGGTCTCGGCCGGGTGGCCCTCGCCCTTTGGGCGCTAAACCCTCGTCCGCGTTTTCATGGAAGGCGCTGTGAGCGCGACACTGCTGATCGCCGCCGGACGCTGTCAGCGGCTGCATCGCCCCCGCGCGGCGGCTGAGCGCGCCGTGACCGCGGCGTCCGCGACACCAACGGCCTCAAGCTGAGTCTGCTGCGAGTCGCTCGTTCCGATCCCTCGCGTGCAGGCGGAGGCAACCTTCGCGGATCGGCGGTGTTGGCGGGAAGCGACGGCATTGCATGCTGCCGCGCGCTGCATCGCCGACGAAGCAACCGGGAGAGATCATGTCCGTATCGCGACGCCGTGAGGAGCGGCTGCTGGATGCCGGCGAGACCGAGCTGGTGAAGCGAACGCACTATCCGGAGCTGGATGCGGAGGACGACAAGGCCTTACCGGAGCTGATCCGCTTGCTGCGTGAGCGTCGAGACCGCGCCCGCGACGTGTCCCGCCGCCAGCGGCGCGAGCTGCGCGGCAAAGCCTCTCCCTCCGGAGCGAGTCCAGCCGCCGATAACACCGGCACCCGCGAGAAGGCGGCTTTGCTGGCTGCGGCGGTGAAGCGTGTCAGCAAGGAGCACGAACGCCGGCGTGCCGCCGGTGCCCGCGAGCGCACCGTCTCCGGTGCCCGCCGCGCTCTCGCGCTCAAGCGTGCGGCCGGTGATCCGGCCGCGGGCCGTCCCACCTCCCGCAAAGCCGACGAGGGCATGAACCCCGTGCCCAACCCACGGGACGCGCCCTCCGGGGCGGTCAAACAGGAGGGCCAGGAGATCGCCATGCGCCGCGGCGGCGGTCCGCGCTGATCCAACCGTTGCGGGAAGGATGACGAAGGGGGTGACCGCCGGGCGGTCGCCCCCTTCTTGTATTGGCCGATCAGTTCGATCGCGTCAGCCGCCTATTCGGGCTCCTCGCGGAAGACGACGTAGCTAGGAGGACCGGCGCAGAGGAACAGCAACAGCAGGATGACGTAGTGGTGAACCCGCAGCATCGTCAGCGAGACGAAGACGGTGGCGAGGCCGATCACGAGCAGAACGACACGAATGAACATGATGGGTTCGAAGGCCTCGGCATCCAGAGCGCGTGACCTCTGCTATGCACGACGGCACGGACCGGGAAATGCGACCACAGCGTATCCGGGCCGCGGTATCGCCGGCATCCACCGTAAGATACCGCCGTCACGGCCCGGGACGGAACGAGCCCGGACTGCAACACAAAGAGAAAGGGCGTGCAGGACCATGGCACCGAGCCCGGTCCTGCACGCCCCTCGAATCCTTTGGGTCGCCGTTCAGGTGTGGATCACCCGTCCGTAGGCGTCCAGTACGCTCTCGTGCATCATCTCGGAGAGCGTCGGGTGCGGGAAGACCGTGTGCATCAGCTCTTCCTCGGTCGTTTCCAGCGTCATGGCGATGACGTAGCCCTGAATCAGCTCGGTCACCTCGGCACCGACCATGTGGGCGCCGAGCAACTGGCCGGTCTTGGCGTCGAAGATCGTCTTGATAAGGCCGTCCGGCTCACCCAGCGCGATCGCCTTGCCGTTGCCCGCGAAGGGGAAACGGCCGACCTTGACCTGAAACCCGAGCTCCTTCGCCTTCCCCTCGGTGAGACCGACGGAGGCGATCTGCGGGTGGCAGTAGGTGCAACCGGGAATTTTACCCTTGTCCATCGGGTGGGTGTGCAGGCCCTTGATGGTCTCGATGCAAATGACGCCCTCGTGCTCGGCCTTGTGGGCGAGCATGGGCGGGCCGGCCACGTCGCCGATCGCGTAGACGCCCGGCACGTTGGTGCGGCCGAGACCATCGGTGACGACGACGCCCCGCTCGATCTTCACGCCGACCTTGTCGAGGCCGAGATTCTCGAGGTTGCCGACGACGCCGACGGCGGAGATGAGCTTCTCGGCAGTCAGCTGCTGCGTCTTGCCCTTGTCGTCCTCGACCGTGGCGGTAACCGAGTCGGCGCCCTTCTCGACCTTGGTAACCTTGGCGCTGGTGAGGATCTTGATGCCCTGCTTCTCGAAGCGCTTGCGGGCGATGCCGGCGATCTCCGCATCCTCGACGGGGAGAATCTGCGGCAGCAGTTCGATTACCGTCACCTCGGCACCCATGGTGCGGTAGAACGAGGCGAACTCGATGCCGATGGCGCCCGAGCCCATGACCAGCAGGCTCTTGGGCATCTTTTCGGGGACCATGGCCTCGTAATAGGTCCAGATCAGCTTCTTGTCGGGCTCGATGCCGGGCAGCACACGCGGTCGCGCGCCGGTGGCGACGATGATGTGCTTGGCGGAATAGCTGCCCGCCCCCTTGGCGCCCTTCGGAGCTTCCGCGCGCTTGGTCTCCTTGACCGTAACCTTGCCGGGCTCGTTGCCCTTGGCGGCCGATTCGATCGAGGCCTCACCCCAGATCACGTCGACCTTGTTCTTCTTGAGCAGCATGCCGACGCCGCCGTTGAGCCGGCCCGACACACCGCGGGAGCGCTTGACGATCGCGGCGGCGTCGAAGCTGACCTCCTTGGCCGAAAGCCCGTAATCGGAGGCGTGCTGCATGTAGTGGTAGATCTCGGCCGAGCGCAGCAGGGCCTTGGTCGGGATGCAGCCCCAGTTCAAACAGATGCCGCCGAGATGTTCGCGATCGACCACCGCGGTCTTGAACCCGAGCTGGGCCGCGCGGATTGCGGTCACGTAGCCGCCGGGCCCCGCGCCGATGATGAGGACGTCGTAGGTTTCGGACATTCAGCTCTCCGCGCGTTCCCCTTCCCCTCGGGGCGGGGTGGTGTGGGGGCGGCACGGAAGGTTCCGCGCCGCTCTGTCCAGCCGGTTTCCGATCCGTCGGCCTATCGTGAGGAGAGGCGTCGGAAACCGGAAAACGTCACACCAGCATTCCCATCGGGTTCTCGATCAGGCTCTTGAAGGCAGCGATCAGCTCGGCGCCCAGCGCGCCGTCGAGGACGCGGTGATCGCAGGAGAGCGTTGCGGTCATGGCCTGGATCACCGCAGGGGCACCATCCTTGACGACGACCCGCTTCTCGCCGGCACCGACCGCGAGGATCGTCGATTGCGGCGGGTTGATCACGGCGGTGAAGTGCTTGATGCCGAACATGCCGAGGTTCGACACCGAGGTGACGCCGCCCTGATACTCTTCCGGCTTCAGCTTCTTGGCGCGCGCGCGGCCCGCGAAATCCTTCATCTCATTGGAGATGGCGGAGAGCGTCTTCTGATCGGCCTTGCGAATGACCGGCGTGAACAGGCCGCCGTCGATCGCCACCGCGACGCCGACCTCGGCGTGCTTGAAGCGCAGGATGCGGTCCTCCGCCCAGACGGCGTTGGCGGCGGGCACGCGGGTGAGCGCGAGGCCCATCGCCTTGATGACGAAGTCGTTCACGGACAGTTTGAACAGCGGCTTGCCATCCTTGTCCTTGCCGGCCGAGCCGTTCAGCGTCTCGCGCAGCTTCATCAGCGCATCGAGCTCGCAATCGACGGTGAGGTAGAAGTGCGGCGCGACCTGCATCGCCTCCGTGAGGCGCTTGGCGATGGTCTTGCGCATGCCGTCGAGGGGGACTTCCTCGAAGCTGCCCTTCTCGTAGAAGCCCTTGACCTGTTCGAGGCTGAGCCCGGCCGGGGCGCCGCCGGCCGCCTTCGGAGCGGCCTTCTCCGGCGCGGGCGCCGCGGCGGCCTTTGTCTCGGGCTTGGAGTCGGGCTTGGCAGAGGCGCCGGCCTTGGCGCTGCCGCTCTCGATCGCCGCCTGCACGTCGCGCTGGATGACGCGGCCGTGCGGGCCCGAGCCCTTCACGGCAGCGATGTCGACGCCTTCCTGCTTGGCGATGCGGCGGGCGAGCGGCGAGGCGAAGACGCGCCCGGCCGCCTCGGAGGGCTGCGCCGATCCGCCCGGCTTGGCACCTTCCGGCGCGGTGTCGACTCGGGCGTAGGAGGCGTGGCTGCCATCCGGCGCAGCGTTCTCGTCGGGCGTGCCCTTGGGCTCGACCGGCGCGGTCTTCGCCTCCGCGCCGCCCTTCGGCGCCTGGACGTTGGCCGGATCCTCGCCCTCCTCGGCGATCAGCGCGATCAACTCGTTGACCGGCACGTCGGCCGTGCCCTCGGAGACGAGGATCTTGGCGAGCACGCCCTCATCGACCGCCTCGACCTCCATGGTCGCCTTGTCGGTCTCGATCTCGGCGATCACGTCGCCGGATTTGATCGCGTCGCCTTCCTTCTTGAGCCACTTGGCGAGGTTGCCCTTCTCCATCGTCGGCGAGAGGGCGGGCATCAGGACGTTGATCGGCATCGTGTCGTTCCCGAGCGGCCTTAGTGAGGAAGGGTCAGTTGAGGGGATTGGCGGGGTCGAGGCCCTCGGCCTCCCACCCCGCACGGATGCGGTCGAAGGCCTCGTCCTCCGAGATCTCCATCTCGGCCGCGTAGGCGCGGGCGGCCTGGCGGGCGAGATCGAGAAGGAGACGGCCCCAGGTGGCCGGGTCGTCGAAGGCGCGCCTGAGGGCGACGCTCACGGCCCCGTCGACGATGGAGGCACGCACGATCTCGATCCCGCCCTGTTCCAGGGCGTCGGGCGGGATGTCGAGTTCTTCGAATGTGTCGCTCATTTACTTGTAGCAGACAGCCTTGGCGGCCTCGACGACTTCGGCGACGTTGGGAAGCGCCAGCTTCTCGAGATTCGCGGCGTAGGGCATCGGAACATCCTTGCCCGTCACCCGCAGCACGGGCGCGTCGAGATAGTCGAAGGCATCGACCATCAGGCGCGCCGCGATCTCGGCGCCGACACCCGATTGCGGGAAGCCCTCTTCCACGCAGACGCAGCGGCCGGTCTTCTTGACCGATTCCACCACCGTGGCGCTGTCCATCGGGCGGATGGTGCGAAGGTCGATGACTTCCGCCTCGATGCCCTGCTCGGCCAGCGCCTGGGCCGCCTTGAGAGCGTAGGTCATGCCGATGGAGAACGAGACGATGGTGACATCCTTGCCCGGGCGGTGGATGCGCGCCTTGCCGATCGGCAGGACCAGATCCTCGATCTCGGGCACCGGGAAGGACTGACCGTAGAGGATCTCGTTCTCGAGGAAGATGACGGGATTAGGATCGCGGATCGCCGCCTTGAGCAGGCCCTTGGCGTCGGACGCCGTGTAGGGCGCGATCACCTTGAGGCCCGGCACGTTGGAATACCACGCGGCGTAGTCGTGGCTGTGCTGGGCGCCGACGCGGGCGGCGGCGCCGTTGGGGCCGCGAAACACGATCGGACAGCCGAGCTGGCCGCCGGACATGTAGAGCGTCTTGGCCGCCGAGTTGATGATGTGATCGATCGCCTGCATGGCGAAGTTGAAGGTCATGAACTCGACGATGGGCTTGAGGCCCATGAAGGCCGCGCCGACGCCGATGCCGGCGAAACCGTGCTCGGTGATCGGGGTATCAACCACGCGGCGCGCGCCGAACTCCTGGAGCAGGCCCTGGGTGATCTTGTAGGCGCCCTGATACTCAGCGACCTCCTCGCCCATCACCAGGACCTTGTCGTCCCGGCGCATCTCCTCGGCCATGGCGTCGCGCAGGGCCTCGCGCACGGTCGTGGTCTTCATCGGCGAGTCGGCCGGGAATTCCTCCATCACCGGGTCCGGCGCCTTGTTGGTGATGACCGCCGGCGAGGCGGGCGCGCGCTGCGCGTCATCGTCGCTCTTGGCGGAGGCGGCCGGCCTGTCGGCCATGCCCTCGGCAGCCATGTCGGGCGTCGGTGCCGGTGCGCCGTCGGCGGCGCCGTTCGGCTTGCCCTTGCCGCCGCTGGAGGCGGCCGCCGAGACGTCCTCGCCCTCCTCGGCAATGATCGCGATCGGCGTGTTGACGGCCACGTTCTCCGTGCCGTCCGGGACGAGGATCTTGGCGAGGATGCCCTCGTCGATCGCCTCGACCTCCATCGTCGCCTTGTCGGTCTCGATCTCAGCCAGAACGTCGCCGGATTTGACCGGATCGCCCTCCTTCTTGAGCCACTTGGCGAGCTTGCCTTCCTCCATGGTCGGAGAGAGGGCGGGCATCAGAATGTCGGTCGCCATCTGCGCTGCTCTATCGATCCGGGTGCGTCGACAATCGGGCGCCTCAGGCGCGGGCTTCGAGAAGGATATCGGTCCAGAGTTCCGACGGATCCGGCTCGGGGTCGTGGGTGGCGAAATCGGCCGATTCGTTGACGATTTCGCGGATCTTGGCGTCGATGCCCTTGAGGTCGGCCTCGGGCACCGCGTGCGCCTCGAGCAGGCGCTTGCGCACCATCTCGATCGGATCGTGCTCGTCGCGCATCTTCGACACTTCGTCCTTCGACCGGTACTTGGCCGGATCGGACATCGAGTGGCCGCGATAGCGGTAGGTCTGCATCTCGAGGATGTAGGGCCCCTCGCCCGAGCGGGCGTGGTTGATGGCGCGCGCGGCGGCCTCGCGGACCGTGCGCACGTCCATGCCGTCGACCTGCTCGCCGGGAATGCCGAAGGAGAGGCCGCGCTTGGAGAAATCGGTCTGCGCCGAGGCGCGGGCGACCGAGGTGCCCATGGCGTAGCGGTTGTTCTCGATGACGTAGACGACCGGCAGCTTCCACAAAGCCGCCATGTTGAAGCTCTCGTAGACCTGGCCCTGGTTGGCCGCGCCGTCACCCATATAGGTGAAGCTGACCTTGCCGTTCTCGAGGTAGGCGTCGGCGAAGGCGAGGCCGGTGCCGAGCGAGACCTGGGCGCCGACGATGCCGTGGCCGCCGAAGAACTGCTTCTCGCGGCTGAACATGTGCATCGAGCCGCCCTTGCCGCGGCTATAGCCGCCGCGGCGGCCGGTCAGCTCGGCCATGACGCCCTTGGGGTCCATGCCGCAGGCGAGCATGTGGCCGTGGTCGCGGTAACCCGTGATGTTCTGATCGCCGTCCTCGCCGGCCATCTGCATGCCGACGACCACCGCTTCCTGGCCGATATAGAGGTGGCAGAAGCCGCCGATCAGGCCCATGCCGTAGAGCTGGCCCGCCTTCTCCTCGAAGCGGCGGATCAGCAGCATCTCGCGGTAGGCGTGAAGATCCTCGTCCCGGGTGAACTGAGGAATATTCGGGGCGGGCTGATGCTGCGGCGCATCCGTTCCCATTGCAGGTTTCCCTGCCTCGCTGCCCGCACCCATCGGCGTCCTCTCGAAAACTCTCTGTTGGGAGGGGTTCTAGGACAGCGTTTTACGGAAATCGAGGGGCGAGCTGACACCCATCAAATGCTGTTACTGCCACGTCTGCAACAAAGGCCGACCTTCAGACGTCGTGCGAATAAATCTTTAGATAGATCAATCTAGGCTGCATAAAAATTCAGGGGTCGATGATCACGAGGTCGTTGGCATGGACGCGGCCCAGCACGACGCGGGCGCGCTCCTCCAGGAGGTCGCGGTCGATCTGCTCGCTGCGCAGGAGGGAGACGCGGTGCTCCCAGGTCGCGCGCTCCGCCTTGGCGGCGTTCAGCTCCTGGGTCAGGCCGTAAGCCTCGAACTTGAGCGCGCGCTTGGCCTCGAGACCTCGGTTGCCGCTCTCCGCCTGATGCACGAAGTAGCCGACGACGAGAGCCGACACCGTCCAGAGGACAGCGGGGACGACGATGGCGCGGACGCGGCGACGAATGACCATGGCGGGGAGAAGATCACTCGATCAGGGTGAAGAAAGTGTTTCCGCGAGGCCGATCCGCCTGCCGGGACGGCCGAAAGGAAAGGGCGTGGCGGGCCATGCCTGCCCGCCACACCCCGACAAAGGTCAGACGGTCGGGAATCAGCGACCGGCGAGCTGCCGGATCGCGCTGCGGCCGGCGTAGAGCGCCTGAGCGCCGAGGCCTTCCTCGATGCGGATGAGCTGGTTGTACTTGGCCAGTCTGTCCGAGCGGGCCAGCGAGCCGGTCTTGATCTGCCCGCAATTGGTGGCGACCGCCAGGTCGGCGATGGTGGCGTCCTCGGTCTCGCCGGAACGGTGCGACATCACCGCGGTGTAGCCGGCGCGCTGGGCCATATCGACCGCCGCCAGAGTCTCGGTGAGCGATCCGATCTGGTTGACCTTCACGAGGATCGAGTTGGCGGTGCCGCTCTCAATGCCGCGGGCGAGCCGATCGACGTTGGTCACGAACAGGTCGTCGCCGACGAGTTGCACCCGGCTGCCGATCCGATCGGTCAGGAGCTTCCAGCCCTCCCAATCGTCCTCGGACATGCCGTCCTCGATCGAGAGGATGGGGTAATCCTGCGTGAGCTTGGCGAGATAATCGACCTGCTGCTCGATCGAGCGGGTCTGGCCCTCGCCCTCGTAGCGGTAGGCGCCGTCCTTGAAAAACTCAGTCGCCGCGCAGTCGAGCGCCAACACCACGTCGCTGCCCGGCTTGAACCCGGCGGCGTTGATCGATTCCATCACGAAGTCGAGCGCGGCTTCCGCCGAGGGAAGGTTCGGGGCGAAGCCGCCCTCGTCGCCGACATTCGTGTTGTGGCCGGCCTTCTTGAGGGCGCCCTTCAGAGTGTGGAAGATCTCGGCGCCCATCCGCACGGCGTCGGAGAGCGAGGTGGCGCCGACCGGCATCACCATGAATTCCTGGAAGTCGATCGGGTTGTCGGCATGGGCGCCGCCGTTGACGATGTTCATCATCGGCACCGGAAGCACCCGGCCCTGCACGCCGCCGACGTAGCGGTAGAGCGGCAGGCCGGCGGTCTCGGCGGCGGCCTTGGCCACCGCGAGGGAGACGCCGAGGATGGCGTTGGCGCCCAGCCGGGCCTTGTTCGGCGTGCCGTCGAGGGCGATCATCGCCTCGTCGACCGCGACCTGATCCTCGGCATCCATGCCGCCGATCGCGTCGAGGATCTCGTTCTGCACCGCCTCGACGGCCTTGAGCACGCCCTTGCCGTTGTAGCGGCTCTTGTCGCCGTCGCGGAGCTCGACCGCCTCGTGGGCGCCGGTCGAGGCGCCGGAGGGCACGGCGGCGCGGCCGAACGAACCGTCCTCGAGGAGGACATCGACCTCGACGGTGGGGTTGCCGCGGCTGTCGAGTATCTCGCGGGCGGCGATGTTGGTGATCGCGGTCATGGGCGCTCCTGCGGTTGCGTCGCGGCGGGGTCGTCTCGCGGATGCCGTCGAGGCCCGCGCGTCCTGCGACGCTGTCCGAGGCGGGCTTATCCGCCAAGCGTGGGGTGTCGGCAAGCACCCGGTCGGCCCGGAATCCCCGGCAGCCTTCACAAAACTTGCCGGATGCCTTGCCTTTTCACGGACTTGCGCCGCCGCTGGCCGCGAAGCCCAGATATTCGCCGACGGCGATAGGCGCGTGAATCGGCTGCCTATATAGGCCTGCCATGGACCCGATCGAACATCACGCCCAGCAGCTCGGCCGCCAGACGCCGCTGCCCGCGTCGCCCGAGGCCGCCGTCCTGGACCGCGTCCCCAATCCGCACGCCGACACGGATTACCTCGCGCGCTTCACGGCGCCGGAGTTCACCTCGCTCTGCCCGGTCACCGGCCAGCCGGACTTCGCCACGCTCGTCATCGACTACGTGCCGGATCGCTGGCTCGTGGAGTCGAAGTCGCTCAAGCTCTATCTCGGCGCCTTCCGCAACCACGGCGCCTTTCACGAAGATTGCACGGTCGGCATCGGCCGCCGGCTCGCGGCCCTGCTTGAGCCGCGCTGGCTGCGGATCGGCGGCTACTGGTATCCCCGCGGCGGCATCCCCATCGACGTGTTCTGGCAGACGGGCGAGCCGCCGAAATCCGTCTGGCTGCCGGACCAGGGCGTCGCGCCCTATCGCGGCCGGGGCTGACGGCTTCGCCGCCTTCCTCGGTGCTGCTCGGCCAGCACGCGAACGGTGCGGGCGATCAGCGTCTCCTGCGCCTCGATCGGCCCGCCATGGACGTTCGCGACGGCCTCCATCATCCGCTCCAGCTCGTCGCGCTCGGAGGCATCGCGCTTTTCCCGGAGCAGCGGCGCGAGGTGGTCGACCGCAGTCGCGGCATCTAAAGCCTGCGCGGCGGCGTGGCGCAAATAGGCCATGCGCGCGGCGTGATCGTCGTCCGGATGCCTGACCTTGCGCATTTCAGCCTCGATCGCCGCCTCCTGCTCGGGCGTCGGGGTGCCGCGGGCGAGCGCCACCAGCATCATCAGCACGCCGGCCGCATCGGCGGGATCGCGGATCGCCCGTAGAGGAGCGGCCCGGAAGACGGCTTCACTCCTCGCCCTAAGCTTGGCGCTGCGACGGTCGCCGAGATAGCGGTCCAGCTGCTCCATGCCGGTGCCGGAGATGAAGGAATAGACGCGTCCCGTCATCAAGGCTGCGACGATGGCCGCGACGACAGGCATCGCCCCCCACATTGCTGCAAGGCCGAAGGGCTGTCTCAACGCGCCCGTTAACGCAATCAGAGCGTGTATTTCATGGCCGGCAAGTCGTACCGCCCCTGAAATCACCTCGTCACGGCGCACGAAAAAGGCGGCCGGTCGCCCGGCCGCCTCTTCCAGTCCGCTGAGGCCTCGGCCTCAGTAGCCGTAATCGTAGTAGCCGTAAGCGGGGCGGCTATAGTAGCTATCGCGCGCATAGGCGTCGCGCGCGGCGCCCGCCGCAATCGCTCCAGCCGCGAGGCCGGCAATGCCGAGGCCCACCGCCGCACCGGTGCCGATGCCGCGGCGACGGCCGCCGTAATAGGCGCGCGGGCCGTAACCGCCATGGTAATGGCCGTGATGGTGGCCGTAGCCGCGGCCATAGGGGCGCGCCTCGGCGGAGGTGGTGGCCAGCGTGCCCACGGAGATCAGGGCTGCGGTGACGAGTGCGAGCTTTCGCATGGGATCCTCTCCAATCCTGTGGAATCTTGGCGAAGAAACATCGAGCTTGGCCGGATGTTCCCGCGGGCGGCGATTGCCACGGAAACGGTATCGGACGCTTCCGTTGTTCGGGTTGGAGATTGGATAATCTGAGCCGCATGAACGAGACCTGAAACCGGTCTCGCGGAGAGCCTTCAGGCCTTGGCGAGCCGGTCGAAGGCCATCAGCCGCGCCACCAGATCGGGCAGATCGGAGAGCGCCACCATGTTCGGCCCGTCGGAGGGCGCGCGGTCGGGGTCGGGATGGGTTTCGATGAAGACGCCCGCCACGCCCACCGCCACGGCGGCGCGGGCGAGTACCCCCACGAATTCCCGCTGGCCGCCGGAGGTGGCGCCCTGCCCGCCGGGCTGCTGGACCGAGTGGGTGGCATCGAACACCACCGGTGCGCCGCTCGTGACCCGCGCCATGATCGGTAGCGCGCGCATGTCGGAGACGAGGGTGTTGTAGCCGAAGGAGGCGCCGCGCTCGGTGACGATGACATCGGGATTGCCGGCCTCGGTGATCTTGGCGGCAACGTGAGCCATGTCCCAGGGCGCGAGAAACTGGCCCTTCTTGACGTTCACCACCCGTCCCGTGGCGGCGGCGGCGAGCAGCAGATCGGTCTGACGGCAGAGGAAGGCCGGGATCTGGAGGATGTCGACGGCCTCGGCCGCGCGGGCGCACTGTTCCGCCTCGTGCACGTCGGTGAGAATCGGCAGACCCAGGCTTTCGCGGATCTCGGCGAAGACCGGCAGGGCCTCGTCGAGCCCGACGCCGCGGGCGGTGCGGCCGGAGGTGCGGTTGGCCTTGTCGAACGAGGATTTGAAGACCAGCCCGATGCCGAGGCCCTGCGCCATCTCCTTCAAGGCGGCGGCGATTTCGAGGGCATGGTTGCGCCCTTCGAGCTGGCAGGGGCCGGCGATCAGTGCCAGCGGCAGGTGATTGGCGAAGGCGACGCCGCCGACACGGACGACGGAACCGGCGGGGGATACGGTCTCGGACATGGTGCCGGCTCTAACCCGGGCCCGCCTTCCGGGAAAGGGCGGTGGGGCGGCGGGAACGGTCCGATGCAAGCCGGCAGAGGTTGCCGACGCCGAATCCGTCCGGCCGATCGGCGGGATCGCAGCGCAGGACCACCTGGCCGGCCCGGCCGATTTGGGGCTCGCCGGTGAGCAGGCTGTCCTGGTGCAGGCGCAGCGCCAGGGTCTCGACGGACTCGGCCGACGCGCCGGCCAGCGTGCGGCCCGCGAGGCCGATCAGGGTGAAGAAGGCGCGTGGCGGTTCGCGCTCGGCGGAGCGGAACAGGAGGCGCCGGGGCGCGGCGCAGTCGAGGCTCATCCGCTCGGCATCCGCCGCGCGGAACACCATGATCGGCCCGCTGCGCCCGGCCAGCGCGACGCCCGTGCCGCGGATCAGCCGGACCGTCAGGCCGTCGCAGGAATCGGCCCGGGCGGACGCGCCGAGGGAGAGGGTGATGGCGAGGCCGGCGAGAAGGGCGCGCAGGATCATGCTTCCGCCATAGCATGTGCCCGCCGCTCACGCCGCCTCCCCGAGCACGGCCCGACGCTGGCGGTCGAGTTCCTCGCTGTAGCGCTTGAGCGTGTGGCTCTCCGTCAGGAGGCCGATGACACGGCGGCTCTCGGTCCCGTCGAGCACGGCCAGCGCCTCGCTCTCGGCCTCGTCGAAGGCCTCGGCCGCCTGCTTGACGCTCATGTCGGGGAGCAGGAACGCGCCCGGATAGCGGGCCACGTCGGCAAGCCGCGGCGGGGAGCCGCCATCCTCGCCGACGAGCGCGTGGGCTTCCGGCACCAGGACGATGCCGGCGTAGCGATCGTGCTCGTCCACCACGACGACGCGGGAGGGCGAGCCCAGGGGATGCGCGCGCAGGAAGGTAGGCAGCGGCGTGTCGAGCGGGACCGGCCGGATGTCCTTGCGCATCATCCGCCCCACCGTCAGGCTCCGCATCCAGCCGACATCGTGGGCCGAGCGGATGCTCTCGCCGCGCAGGTGGAAGCGCCAGGTCGCGAAGGAGTAGCCGAAGGTCTTTCGCACCGCGAGCGAGGAGGCGATCACCGAAACGAGCACCAGGGCGGTCACGGGGAAGCTGCCGGTCATCTCCAGTGCGAGGAAGGTCATGGTGAGCGGCCCGCCGACGGTGGCTGCGGCGAAGGCGCTCATGCCGACCACGGCGTAGCCGACCGGCGCGAGGCCGAAGCTCTCGAAGCCCGGCCAGACCATCGGCGCGAGTCCGGCGAACAGGCGCCCGACCAGCGCGCCGAGGAACAGCGAGGCGAAGAACAGCCCGCCGCGGAAGCCCGACCCGATCGATATCGCCGAGGCCGCCGCTTTAGCGGCCAGGAGGCCGGCAAGCGCGCCGAGCCCGGCGGCGGCCTCGGGCGCGAGATGGACGTGCAGTGCGCCGTGCCCCGCCGAGAGCACCTGAGGCGTGGTCGCCACGGCGAGCCCGCCGATGCACAGCCCGCCGAGAGTCGGGCGCAGGAGCGCCGGAAGCCGCGACGCGCGAAAACCCTGTTCCACGAGCGTGACGCCGCGCATGAGCAGCACCGCCAGCCCGGCGCAGACGAGCCCGAGAGCGAGGCATGGCAGCGTGTCGCCCGCCCCCACGGGCGCGTTCTTGGCAAGCGCCAGCGCGCCGACATCGACGAGGGCCGCCTGGGGCGCCAGCGCCCGCGCCACGAGGCTGCCGCACAACGCCGCGACCACGACGGGGGCGAGCGTCGCGATGGTGTAGGTGCCGATGATGAGTTCGAAGGCGTAGAAGGCACCGGTGAGCGGCGAGCCGAAAGCGGCTGCGATCGCGGCGGCCGAGCCGCAGCCGACCAGGGTGCGCAGGTCCGAGCGGCGCATCTCGAAGGCGATGCCGAGCCGCGAGGCGATCCCTGCGGCGACCTGCGTGTAGCCCGCCTCAAGCCCGACGGAGGCGCCGCAACCGTTCGAGACGACGTTCTGGGCCGCCACGTCGAGGGAATCGCGCACGGACATCCGTCCTCCGTGCAGAGCGTTCGCCTCGATGGGATCGACCATGCTGCGCCGGCCCCGGCGGCGCCTACGGGCCGAGACGAGGAGGATCAGGCCGAGCACTGCCCCGCCCAGTGCCGGCGCCAGGAAGGGGAGGCCCAGCAGCCCCTCGGCCGGAAGGCGCTCCAGACTGCTGAGCCGCTGCCCCGGGGGCAGCCGGTAGAGCCATTCGCGCAGCAACTGCGTGGCGCCGCTCATGGCCGCGACGGCGAGCCCTCCGATGCAGCCCGTGATCGCGGCGAGCAGGACCAACGCGACTTCGTTCGCCCGGACCCAGGCCCTGAGCCGCACCGGCACCTGAACGAGGGGAGCGGTCGCGGACGGGGCTGGAGACGGGCTCATCGCACTCGCGGGTCGGGGGACGCGTCAGATTCGGCCGGCGGACCCGGCCCCGCGGTCTATCATCCGTGGATCGGCGGCGCGATCCGTGCGGAGCTGCGTCGAAGGCGCTTGAAATGCCGCCGGCCACGGGATAAGTCCCCCCTCACGGGCCGCCGTAGCTCAGTTGGTTAGAGCACTAGATTGTGGATCTAGGGGTCCCCCGTTCGAGCCGGGGCGGTGGTACCATCACATTCGATCGATGGATCAAGGGGTTGGCCGTGGGCCAACCCCTTTTGGTTTTCGGTCAGCGCTGAAGGCGCCTCCGCGCCGCTCGTGAAGAGGCTCAGCGGCTGGGGGCGCTCGTTCCCGAGCCCGAGGCGCCGGGCGAGGCGCCGGAGCCGGCGTCCTTCGGGCCGGTGCTGTTGGTGGTGCCGGAGCGGCTCGTGCCGCCTGTCGACGGTCCGCTTCCCGCCGCGCCCGGCGAGGCGCCGGAACCGGCATCGTTCGGGCCGGTACTGTTGGCGGTACCGGAACGGCTCGTACCGGACGATCCCGATCCGCCCTCGGCCGCCAGGACGGCGGGTGCGAGAAGGAGCGAACCGGCAAGAGCGAGGGCAAGGGCCTTCATGGACTTCCTCCACTGGCCAGACATCTGGCTGCCGGAGAAACCGGCCCCCTCACGGCCTGTTCCGGAATGTCGCAGGGTGTTCGAGCTGAAAGGCGCTCACATGACGGGCTTCGGCACCGGCGCCGGCGAGCGGGTCAGGCTCTGAATCTCCCGTGCCGGCCGGCCTGCCTTCTGGGCGATCTCGCGCTCCTGCTCGGCGATGAGGTCACGGGCCGGCTCGTCGCCGTCCAGTCCGCCGAGGATCTCCATCGGGACGCGCCGGTTCGAGGCGCGGCTGCCATCCTCGTAGACGACATCGAACAGGACGAAGCCGCGCTGCTGCGGGAGAGATTTGATGCGCTTGGACATGAGCGCTGATAGACGCGGCCGGGCGGATCGAGCAACGGCGGCCGAGGCGGGCAGGGTTGCGCCCGGCGCTCGGTTCGGAAAGGCGGCGATGAACGATTGGGTCCATCTCGACACCGGCCTCGTGCCCGGTGGCGGCAAAAGTCTCGCTCTGATGCAGCGCGGCCAGGAATTCTCGATCGTCGTGGGCACCATCGAGCTGATGAACAGCACCCGCGGCACCTCGGAGGAAGCGCTGGCCTCGCTGACCTGCGCCCGCCTCGCCGGCCGACCGGCCCCCCGGGTGCTGATCGGCGGCCTCGGAATGGGCTTCACGCTCCGGGCGGCGCTGCGGGGGCTCGGACCCGACGCGCGGATCGTCGTGGCGGAACTCGTCCCCTCCGTGACGGCCTGGGCCCGGGGGCCGCTCGCGCCCGTCTTCGACGGTTGCCTGGACGATCGGCGCGTGGAGCTGCGGGAAGCCGACGTCAACCGCCTGATCCAGTCCGAAGCCGGCGGCTGGGACGCCATTCTCCTCGACGTGGACAACGGGCCCGAGGGCCTGATGCGCCGCGGAAACGACCGGCTCTACGATGAATGGGGTTTGAAGCGGGCCGAGTGGGCGCTCAAGCCCGGCGGCACGCTCGCGGTCTGGTCGGGCACGCCGGACCGGAAGTTCAAGGCGCGGCTACAGCGACGCGGCTTCGCGGTCGAAGAGATCCGCATGCCGGCCAGCGGATCGAGCGGCCCGCGACACGTGATCTGGCTGGCGACCCGGTCCGAGACGGCGGCCTCGAACTTCGCTGCGGTCTGACCGAAGTTACGAGGCTCGACAGCTCGATTTCCGAAGCGCCCTCCGCTCGGAACACGTTAACACGACGACGCTATGATGCGTGTCGCGCCCATCGATCAAAGTCGAGAACGCGCGCCATGAGCACTTTGGCGGATGTTGTCATTCCGCCACAAGAAAGGCGCGCTCTCCAATCGTGATGGAAAATATCTTCGCGTTTCGCAGCAAGTCTTTCGAAAAGAACCTTTCTCTTTCGGCCTATGGTTTATGCGCGTTAATTCGCCGATCAAAGCCCTGCACAACAATGAATGCGGGGCAGACATGGCTGAGACCTTTGCAACAACGTTCGGCGCCGGCAAGTCTTCGACGGGCGCTCTGACGACGCTGCCGCTCGTGGGGACGTCCTATATTGGAACGGGTCTTGTGAGCGGTGCGGAAACGATCACGATCACCGGCGCGATCGACCAGCCCGGCAGCACCGTCAGCGTCGATGCCAATGCTCTCGGTCTCGTCGGCGTCGGTCTGACCGGAACCTACACTGGATTTTCGTTGCCGCAGGGTGCGACGGAGCCGGTCTATTACTTCAACGTGACCGGCGGAAACCTCGTCACGCCCGTGGCAATCGCAGTCTCGAACGGCTCGGTGCCGGCTCTGAACCTCGCGTCCTCGGTCAATGCGAGCGCCGTGACGGCGCCCGACAGCCCGAGCATCGTCTGCTTCGCGACCGGCACCCAGATCCGCACGAGCCGCGGCGAGGTTGCGGTCGAGGATCTGCAGGTCGGTGACCGCGCCGTCACGGCCTCCGGCGCCCTGCGCCCGATCACCTGGATCGGACATCGTGAGATCAGCGCCGGGAGCGGCTCGCTCTCGTTCAATCAGCAGCCGGTTCGCGTCCGCGCCGGTGCCTTCGGCGACGACCTGCCGGCTCGCGACCTCTTCCTCTCGCCGGGCCACCCGGTGCTGATCGGAGCCGATGCCGACAACGAGGGCGGCGCGCTGGTGCCCGTCATGTGCCTCATCAACGGCACCACGATCACCCGCGAGCCGGTCGCCAGCGTCACCTACTGGCACATCGAACTCGACGCCCACGATATCTTGCTCGCCGAAGGCCTGCCGGCGGAGAGCTACATCGACGGCGGCGACCGTCCCTTCTTCTCGGAAGCCTCCGACCACGCCCTGCACAACCCGGATTTCGTCGTGCCGGGCTGGGACGGCCGCTGCCGCCCGGTGGCGCTGGACGGTCCGCTCGTTCAGGCCGAGCGGCTGCGGCTCGATGCCGTGTTCGCAGGTACGCTCGACACCGCCTCCGCCTGGGACGCGGCCGAGCGCGGCGACTGGATGGCCGCCTGAGGCATCAATCCCATCGGTGCCGACATCTTCGCGGAGTCGGCACCCGTTCCTATCGACCGAGCATCGGTCCGGTTTTGCCGGGCCGGTGCTCGATTTCGTCGTGGCCGGCACGCTGGCCGAAGGCGTTCACCGCTCAATCTTCTGCGCGGTGACGTTGCTGGGATCAGCGGTCCGCCTTCTCGCCCGCGACCGTCAGTTCGACGTAGCGCTTCGTCGTCGGACCGATCAGATCGCGCACGCGCCGCGCCATCGCTTCCTCCTCCTGGAGCGATTGCCGGAAGCCGCTGAGGCTTCCGCCCTGCCCCGCCGCCTCGCCGATGGTCAGCAGCGATTCGTAGGCGGCGATCTCGAAATTCTCGAAGGCGTGGTTGGCGTAGGTGTTCTTCAGGATTTCGTCCTGCGCCGGCGTATGGCCCAGAGCCATCATGTTGCCGACGAAGCCGAGAAAGCCCTCCTTGATCGTCGAGGGGCTGCTGCCGAGGGATTGCAGGGCCTCTTCGAGGCGGGTCCGCTGGCCATGCGTTTCCTCGATGTGGCGGCGCAGGGCCTCCTCCATCTCCGGGTAGCGGGTAAGCCGCTCCACTTGGCGCTCCATGATCTGAAGCGCCTGCATTTCGAGCGCGTGGGTGTTCTTGAGAGCGGTGACGTAGATTTCGCGAGTGTCGATCGCCACGGTCGGTCCCTCCAGTATGATGATGTGGAATGCGCGGAAAAGGCCCGCCCGGTCGCCGGACGGGCGAACGGTCGGTCAGCCCATCTGCTGCGTTTCGGCGCCGCTATCGGGCCGTGCCGGGCCGAGTACCGGCTCCTGGCCCATGGGCTCGTTCTGGAAGACGTTGAAGTTGCCCTTCCCGTCGAGCGAAGGACCGGCGGTCCAGCGGCCCTCGGGAGGCGTTCCGCCGTCGCGGTTGGTGGCGAAGAAGCTGTAGTTGAACTTCTGGTTCTCTTCCGATTGCGGGAAGCTGTTGGGAATCGGCAGCGCGCCCTCTATGCCCCCGAGCTCCTCGATCACCGCGAGCCACTGCTGCTGATGCATGGTGTCGCGCGCGATCAGGAAGCTCCACATGTCCTTCATGCCAGGATCGTTCGTCGCGTTCGACAGGCGCACCGCCAGGGTACGGCCGGTCGCCTCGGCGGCGACGTTGCAGTACATGTCCGCCGCGATGTTTCCGCTGGCGTAGATGTGGTTCATGTCGAACGGGACGCCGTCCGAATTGCCGGGGAAGGCAGCCATGCCCGAGGAAAGCAGGTGCTTGTGCAGCATCCCCTCGGCGATGTGGCGCGGGTTCTCGCCGCCCATGACGGCACCGACGATGGCATCGGCCGCGCCCGCTTCCTGAACCTTGGTCGGAGCGTTCTCGAGGTTCATCGCCACGGCCGTGGCGAGCATCTCGATATGGCCGATCTCCTCGGTCGCGGTGTGGAGGAGCATGTCGCGATACTTGGTGTTGGGCGCACGGTTGCCCCAGGCCTGGAAGAAGTACTGCATGCAGACGCGGATCTCGCCCTCCACACCGCCGATGGCCTGCTGCAGCATCCGAGCGTAGATGGGATCCGGGCTCTCGACCTTCACCGGGTATTGGAGCCGCTTGTCGTGATAGTACATGTATTGGTTCCTCGGCTGAGCGAGGCACAGGCCTGCCTGCAGGGCGCGGCCGAGTTCGAGGGCCGGCCTGTGTCTTCGCTGGGATTGCCTTGGAAATCAGCCGGGCAGAGGTTTGTTCAGCAAAAACTTCTACGCATTTGACGCATATCATATGTTATGCCAGTATAGCACATGGCATAACTTCAAGACGTATCAATTATACCTTGCAGCGTGAGACGCGTCGCGCCGCCGCGTCATGCGGCCCTTCGGCCTTCAGGCGGCGTTGCGCCCGAGCGTGGACACGAGTTCGCGGATTCGGGCGGAGGGTACGGGGCGGCTGAACAGGTAGCCCTGGCCTTGGTCGCAACCCTCCATGCGTAGCTGTTCGAGCTGGGCTTCCGTCTCGATTCCCTCCGCCGTCGTGGTGATGCCGAGGCTGCGGCCGAGGCCGACCACGGAGCGCACGATCAGGCGCGCGTTGCCCGTCACGTCGAGGTTGCGCACGAAGGATTGGTCGATCTTGATCTTGTCGAAGGGGAAGCTCTGCAGATAGCTCAGGCTCGAGAAGCCGGTGCCGAAATCGTCCATGGCGACCCGGACGCCGAGGCGCTTCAGGGTGTGAAGCGTCGCCAGCGTGCCGACATTGTCGGTGAGGAGGACGGATTCCGTGATCTCGAGTTCGAGCCGATGCGCCGGCAACCCGCTCGCGGTGAGGGCCTCCATGGTCGAGCGGACGACGGCGGCGTTCTTGAACTGCGCGGCCGAAACGTTGATCGCGACACCGATGTCGCTCGGCCAGGTCGCAGCCTCGGCGCAGGCCTTGCGCATCACCCAATCGCCGATCTCGCCGATGGCGCCGGTTTCCTCCGCAAGCGGAATGAACTCGGCCGGGGAGACGTAGCCGCGGGTCGGATGGCGCCAGCGCAGCAGCGCCTCGCAGCAGGCGATCCGCTGACGGTCGAGCTTGACGATCGGCTGGAAGACGAGCTCGAACTCGCCGTTGGCCACCGCGACCTTGAGGTCGCTTTCCAGCGCGCGGCGGTTGCGCAGTTCGAGGTCCATCTCCTCGTCGAAGAAGGACCAGCCGCCGCGCCCCGCCGCCTTGGCGCGGTAGAGGGCGAGGTCCGCGCTCTTGAGTAGCTTCTCGGGGGTGGTCCCGTGCTCAGGCGCGAGCGAGATGCCGATGCTGAGCCCGACGGTCACCGACTGTCCGTCGAGCAGGAAGGGCGCCTCGAAGGCGGCGATCAGGCGCTTGGCCAGGGCGATCGCGTCGTCGCGCACCTGCGAGCCGGACTGGACGATGGCGAACTCGTCGCCGCCGAGGCGCGCGACGAGATCGGTCTCGCGCAGGCAGCCGTGCAGCCGCTCAGCCGCGCCGCGCAGGAGGCAGTCGCCGACGGGGTGCCCGAGGGTGTCGTTGACCTCCTTGAAGCGGTCGAGGTCGAGGCAGAGCGTCGCGAAGCCGATGCCCTCGGCGAGGCGGGCGGAGGCCTCCTCCAGGCGCTCGCCGAAGACCATGCGGTTGGCCAGCCCCGTCAGCGCGTCGCGGCGCGCCATGGTGATGATGCGCTCCTCGGCCTCGTAGCGCTGCGTCACGTCCTCGTAGGTGGCGATCCAGCCGCCTTCGGCCGTCGCCTGCTGCTTGAGCGAAACGATGCAGTCGGTGCGGATCGGGCAGCAGAGCGACCCGCTCGCGCGCTGCTGCATCAGAGCCTCCTGCTCCAGGAGCAGGTCGACCGCGCGGTCGTCATTCGAAGTCGAGGCGACGACGTGGGCGACGTCGCGCAGGGTCATCCCCGGCCGCAGCGCGCTCGCCTCGATGCCGAGCATGTCGCAGAAGCGGCGGTTGTAGACGAGCAGCCCGCCGCGGGAATCGTAGAGGCACAGGCCCTGGAGCATGTTGCTCAGCGCCGCGTCGAGCTGCGAGTTGCTGCGCTTGAGCTGATCCTCCTGCTCCTTGAGCAGGGTCACGTCGCTGCACACGGCGACGAAGCCGCCGTCCCGGGTCGGGCTCCGGCTGATGCGCAGCCAGCGCCCGTCGGCGGCCTGGGTTTCGGCGGTCGCGGTGCCGGTGCCGGGCATGGCCAGCAGCGCGTCGGCGGTGGCCGAGCCGCGTGCCTCCGCGAGCGAGCGCTGGCCCGTCTGCGCGGGATCGAGGCCGAGCAGGGCGGCCGCCCTGGCATTGGCCAGCACGATCCGTCCCGCCGGGTCGGCGACCACGATGCCCTCGATGGAGGCCTGGACCGCGTCGGCGAGCAGGGCCTGTGCCGAGCGGCGCTGCGCGACCTCCTCCTGCATCATCGCCGCGATGTTGCCGCGCATCACCGCCATCGCGCGCAGGAGCGCGCCGAACTCGTCGTCCCCGCCCTCGGGCACCTTCACGGTCAGCTCGCCCGCCGCGATGCGACTCGCCACCGTCGAGGCGTCGGCGACCGGCCGCACGATCTGCCGCGACAGGAGCAGGGCCACGACGCCCGACAGCACGATCGCCACCAGGGTCGCGATGACGCTCAGCCGCACGTCGCGGGCCACGATCGCCCGTGCGGCCTGTCGATAGGAGAAGCCGTCGCCGGCGGTGAAATTGATGAACAGGTCGAGGTGCTGCTCGGCCACCGTCGCGTGGGCATCGAGCGCCTGCCAGACATCGACGGTCTGCCGATCGGGGCCGAATTCCCGGCGCGCCGCGAGCCACTGGGCCACCGCGTCCTTGGCGGAGGCGGCCTCCTTCGCGGCCCGCTCCGATTGCGCCCGCTCGGCCGCGACCTCGATATCCTCTTCGAAGGATTGCGTCAGCGCCTCGATCCGCGCTTCGAGAGCGCGCCGCTCGTCCGCATCGCCGGCAAGGCGTGCGCGCGCCACCGCGGCCTGCAGGGCGGCGAGATCGGCCGCCGCGGCCCGCGCGTAATTGATGGACATCAGCGAGCGGTCATAGGTCTTATCGACCAGAGCGCCCGTGGTCATGATGCCGAGCGCCGCGTATCCGCCGAGGAGCGTCGTGATGGCGCTCAGCATCAGGAAGGCGAGAAAGATTCGGCCGCGAATGGTGCGACCGCCGCGCAGGACGGCATCGATGGCTGTGCGCCACCGGAGCATTCCTGTCTTGAGGCGGGACAATGTCATCGACGCGCGTTTCCCTTCGCAGGGCGAGTGTCGCACGCAATCGTTAAGGTAATACCCATCCATGACGCTGCGTGAAAAATTCGAGGCGATCAGCCCTGCGTTGTTAAGCCGAACGCAACCTGAAAAGTGCTTTCGTCCGCCTCAAGCGCGGGGGCGCCCTTACGGGAGCGGAAACGAACATGTGCCAAGCGAGACGGACGGCCGGCGTCGCATCGCCCCGGGCGGGCACCGCCCTGTTTCTCGCGGCACTGGCCTGTTCGGGAACGGCGCTGGCCCTGTCGGGCGACGCGGCCCCGAGCCGGATCACCCAGAAGGGACGAGCTTTCGCCCCCGGCAGCATCGCGATGATCTCGGGACAGGCGATCGAGATCGTCAACGACGACGGCGAACTCGTCCACCACGCCTATCTCGACAGCCCGGACTTCAGCTTCGATACCGGTGAGCAGGCCCCCGGCAGCAAGACGATCGTGGTCTTCCCGCGCTCGGGAAGGTTCACCGTCATGTGCGGCATCCATCCGAAAATGAAGTTGCACGTCTGGGTGAAATAACAGCGTTCGGATCCAACTTAACGAACGCTTAAGCTCAAGCCTGCAAACTCGCCGCTGATCGAGGTTGGAATGGCTCGGATATTCGTGGGGGCGGCGGCAGCCCTCGTGACGATTATGGTCGGAGGGTGGGCCGTCGCGACGACCGGCGAACCCGACCGCACGGCTCAACTCGCCGAGTACCGGCGCCCGAACGCGATTCCGTTTCCCGAGGACAATCCTTACGCGGCACAAAAGGCCGAACTCGGCCGCGCCCTGTTCTTCGAACCCATCCTCTCCCGCGACGGCGACCGCACCTGCGCGACCTGCCATGTCCCCGGCCAGGATTGGACCGACTCGACGCCGCTGGCCCCGCGCAATGACGGCGGCTTCATGGATGTGCGCACGCCGACGCTGCTGAACATCGCCTGGATCGAGGACATTCTCGGCTGGGATGGCAAGTTTCGCGGCCTCGAAGCCGTTGCCCGTACCCCGCTGACGGCACCGGGCAACATGAACATGCCGCCCGAGGAGATGGTGCGCCGTCTCTCGGCCGATCCGGCCTATGTCGAAGCCTTCGCCGGTGCGTTTCCGGAGCCTGTCGCGGGCGGCAACCCGATCACGCAGGAGCGCATCGAGCAGGCGCTCGCCACGTTCCAGCGCCTGATCGTCTCCGGCGAGGCGCCGTTCGACCGCTGGGTCGAGGGCGATGCGCGCGCGGTGAGCGGCGCGGCCCGGCGCGGATTCGACCTGTTCCACGGCAAGGCCAACTGCGCCGCCTGCCATTCCGGCTGGAACTTCACGGACGGCTCCTTCCACGACATCGGCGTCGCCAAGGACGGCAACGTCGGCCGCGGCCGCTTCTTCCCGGGTTCGACGGCCCTGCGCTTCGCCTTCAAGACGCCGACCCTGCGCAATGTCGCCCGGCGCCCGCCCTACATGCACGACGGATCGCTCGCCACGCTCGCCGAGGTGGTCGAACTCTACGACCGCGGTGGCATCGATCGCCCGAGCCGCTCCCGCGACATCCGTCCGCTGCGCCTCTCCGAGCGGGAGAAGGCGGATCTGATCGCCTTTCTGGAGACGCTGAGCGACGCCGGATCCGCCGAGGCTGCCACCCTGCCGATCACCGCGACGCCTCCGCGGCCCTGAGGACGGAGCGCCCGGCCGTCAGTAGTTGATGGTCGCCCGGAGCCCGAGCACCGTGGCGTTGCGAAGGCGGCGTCCGTTCCCGTCCGACAGGCCGCCGCCGGGCCGCATCACGTACTGCACGTCCGGCTGGAGGGTGAAGCCGGACACGATCTCCGCCTGATAGGTCGCCTCGATCACGGTCTCGCTGCTGCGCAGGTGGCCCGGGCTCGTTCCAAACCGGAGGCTGTCGCGATCGAAGGCGCGCGCCTCGGGGCTGATGCGCGAGTGGATCACGCCGAGGCCGAGCGTGTCGTTGGGGCGGCCCGGGATCAGCCCCCGGCAGGCAAGGCCGGCATCCGCGTAGAATTCGATCAGGTTGCGGTCGCCCGGCACGGCGGAGACGCGCAGAAAGGCCGAGGCGCCTTCGTTCTCCGTATCCGGCTCGCGGTAGATCGTCTGGTCGAGGATCGCGTAGAGGCCGGCATTGCCACGAAAGCGCCGGGAGATCCCGCTCGCCTCCGGATCGGCGAGGAGACGCCCCCGCACGCTGTCGAGGCGCGGGCTGTCGAACCGGCCGAAATGGTACCAGCCGCCGAGAGTCGCGGTGCCGGGCAGCCGCTCCGTCCCCGGAAAGCTGGGATAAGCGTAGGCCGCTTCGCCGATCAGCAGGGCGGGATCGTTGACGCGGAAGTTCGTGCCCGTGCGGTTGCGGCGCTCCGGATCGGTCTCGTCGCCGGGCGGCGGCGTACCGGCCGGGTCACCGTTGAAGAGGCCGCCCTGGAAGGAAAGCAGCGGGGTCGGCTCGTACTTCACGCGGATGGCGGGGGTCGCCAGCGGATAGATCGGCCCGCCGCTCGGCATCACCACGGCGCCGACATTGGGCCAGCCGAATCCCGCATTGACGAACACGACGCCGGTCTGCGCGATGGCGAACTCGGTGTCGGCCGAGACCTGCCCGACCTTCACCGAGAGACGGTCGCTCAGGAAGCGCTGCTCGACCCACAGCTCGAACAGGCGTGTCGACGGCAGGGCCTCGATGCCGCTCACCGTCGTCAGGTTGTCGACGAAGCGGCTCGACATGCCGTGTCCGTGGATCACGAAGAAGTCGGTGTGGAAGCGCGCGCCGCTCCAGCCGGCGAGCTTGTCGAGATCGATGTCGAGGGAGGTATCGAGACGCCCGCCAAAGGTCGTCCCCCGCCGCAGGCCGCCGGAAACGCTGGTCAGGCCCTCACCGATATAGGTGAGGACGTAGGTGATCCCCCGTTCGGCCAGGGCCGCGCGCAGCCCGAACGGGTCGCCGTAGGGGCCGAGCGCGTCCTGGATCGAGCCCTCGTTGGTCACGGAGACCTGATCCGAGGTGCGCGACTGCGCGATCGCCGTCTGCGGGTCGCCGCCCGCGCCGGTCAGGGGCAAGGCGAGCGGCAGGGGGAACGACGCCTGCGCCCATGCCGGCACGGCGGTCAGCGTCAGGAGGCCGGTCAGCGCGAGGGCGAGCACGGCGGCGAACCGTCCGGTTCGAGGCGGCCGGCTCTGGCTCGGCCCGCGCTCGGGGCAGGGTTCGGGTCTCAACGATCGCTCGGTTACGGCTCATCGACGGTACGGCGCGCGACAGCCCTCCGGCGGCCTCCGCGCGATCGAACTCTCTTCAGCCTACCGAAGCAGCAGCGGATGACAGCTCTGCGAAGAGAACGGCTCATCTCGCGAGAAACGTCCGTCGCGCTAGCGTTTCATGCAGGCAAAGGTTGCGCAAGCAATTCCCGATCCCCCGCCCTGTCCGCGCCTGCAGCCAGCCGGCTCAGGGCCGCGCGACGCCGAGCACCTTCATCCGCGACATCAGCGTGGTCGGCCTGAGGCCGAGGAGTTCCGCCGCACCGCCCGCTCCGAACACCTTGCCGCCGCTGATGCGCAGGGCCGCTTCGATCTCGGCCCGGGCGCGCAGGCGCCGCCCCTCCTCGCTCAGCAGACGTTGATCCTCCGTCGCCGTCTCCATTGGAATGGCCGCCGGCCCGGAGGGGCGCGACTCGGGCAGGTCGAAGCGGAGGCGTCCGCGCTCTGCCAGGATCGCGGCGCGCTCGATCACGTTCTCCAACTCGCGCACGTTGCCCGGCCAATCGTAGCGCGCGAACCGGCGGGCATCGGCCTCCGTGAGGCGCAGATCCGGCCGGTTCAGGCGCCGCGCCGCACCCTTGAGGAAATGCCCTGCAATCAGCGGCACATCTTCCCGCCGCTCCCGCAGCGGGATGGAGGTCAAGGGAAAGACGTTGAGGCGGAAGTAGAGATCCTCACGAAACCGTCCGCGGCGCACCTCTTCCCTGAGGTCGCGGTTCGTCGCAGCGATCAGGCGGACATCCACGGTGCGGGTGCGCGCCTCGCCGACCCGCTCGAACTGGCGCTCCTGGAGCACCCGCAGCAGCTTACCCTGAAGATCGAGCGGGATCTCGCCGACCTCGTCGAGGAACAGCGTGCCGGCTTCGGCCAGTTCGAAGCGCCCGACCCGGTCGCGCAGGGCGCCGGTGAAGGCACCCCGGGCATGGCCGAAGAACTCGCTCTCGAACAGGTCCCGCGGGATCGCGGCGCAGTTGACGCGAATCAGCGGCCGGTCGCGGCGGCGGCTCGCCTCGTGGATCGCTCGGGCGATCAACTCCTTGCCGGTGCCGGATTCGCCGGTGACGAGAACGGTCGCGTCGGTTCCCGCCACCACGTCGATCTGGCGCAGCACCGCCTCGATCGCCGGGCTGCGGCCGATAATGCCCTGGTGGTGGCTCTCGGCCCGGATCTCCTCCTTGAGGTAGGCATTCTCCTGCTCCAGGCGCTCGCGCAGGGAATCGACCTCGGCCAAGGCCGCCTTCAACCGTGCCTCCGCCTCGCGACGCTGGCTGACGTCGCGGAACACGATCACGGCGCCCAGCAATTGGCCCCGGTCGCGGATCGGCGTGGACGTGTACTCGACGGGAAAACAGGTGCCGTCCCTGCGCCAGAACACCTCGTCCTCGACCTGACGCACGGCACCGTCGCGGAAGGCTGCATAGATCGGGCAGTCGCGGTGGGGATAAGGGCCGCCATCGGCGTGGGTGTGGTGGACGGCGGCGTGCATATCCTTGCCGACGAGGTCGGCGGAAGCCCAGCCCAGCATGCGCTCGGCCGCCGGATTGACGAAGGTGGTCAGGCCGTCGGCGTTGACGCCGTAGATCCCCTCCCCCGCCGCCCGCAGGATCAGACGATTCTCGCGCTCGATGTCGCGGAAGATGCGCTCCATGCGCTGCCATTCCGGGAGGCCGGCGCGCATGTGTTCGTCCGCCTCCCGGTCGATCCGGCGGCGCTCACGCTCGTCGAGGTCGAACAGCGTGGTGAGGATTGTCGCCGTCTCACCCGAGAGTGCGCTTCCCACGACTTCGAGCCGCAACGGCTTCTCGGCCCCGTGGCGCGGCCGGAGATCATGCGTCCACCACTGTCCCTTGGCGAGCACGCCTTGGGTGAACACGACGAGCGCCGCCCGCTGGTCCGGGAACAGCGCGCTTGCCGGTGCCGCGCACAGATCGGCACGGGTGAGACCGAGCAACCTCTCTGCGGCGGCATTCGCGTCCGCGACCCGGTCGGCCAGAGGCTCGATCACCAGCATGGGATCGCGATTATCGTCGAAGGCCGGACCGTAGGCCGAGTGCGTGGAAAGCGCGGTTTCAGGGCAGTGCACGACGACATTCCGTAGCTGAGCAACGAAAGTTCGTCATACACGAGATTTCGTCGTTCTGTATCGGCGGCAAAAACGACTGATTAATATGGATAATTTCGTTTCGGCGGTTCTGGCATAGCGATTGCCATCACCCGTCACGACGATGCCGCGGCGGCGAGCCTGCCCCGCGCGTCAGATCGGTTCCGTGTCCGGCCTCTCGAGGGGCCGGGAACGGAGCGGTCGTCCGGGCGCCGAGCCCCCAAGGCGTCCGGACGGCTCCATCCTTCCGCCAGCGGGAAGACGTACATGAAGCGCGAAGACCTCACCGAGAAGCTCCTCGACATCAAGCGCGAGAAGGGCTGGACCTGGAAGCACATCCAGGACGAGATCGGCGGCATCTCGCCGATCCTGATCACCGCCGCATGCATGGGGCAGATGAAGCTTCCCAAGGCGCAGGCGAAGAAGGCCGCCGAGCTGTTCGGCTTGTCCGAGGCCGAGGAGCGGATGCTGAACGAGGCGCCCTATCGCGGCTCGATCCCGCAGATGCCGCCGACTGATCCGCTCATCTATCGCTTCTACGAGCTGGTGATGGTCTACGGCACGACCTGGAAGGAGCTGATCCAGGAAGAGTTCGGCGACGGCATCATGTCGGCGATCGACTTCAACATGACCATGGAGCGCGAGGCCAACAACAAGGGCGACCGCGTGAAGCTCGCCATGTCGGGCAAGTTCCTGCCCTACAAGTATTACGGCAACGACGACGGCGTGCCGGAATACGGCTTCAAGGAGCCGTAGGAGCGCTGACCTTCAGCACAGCCCGGCAGGGTCGCGGTACCGGGCGCGTCGGGGACAGGCTGACGAAGATCGCGCGAACGTTCCAGGGGCGCCAAAGCTCAACCGCCTCGGTCCCACGAGGGGCCGCATGCGGACCCGCTAGTACGTCGCTCGTGCTGCCTTCCGCAAACGGACATGTGCCGCACGAGCGTGGCCCCCTTATCGTGAGAGTGGTCGGGTGCCGTCGCGGATCGCGCTGAACCGCGGCAGCGCACTCGGTAGAGCCTGCTTCGTCGTCGCACGCACGACGTCCGTTCGGCCGATGACATGGTCCATGCCGGACATGTCGATGCGGAGGCTCCTGTGGTCCAACCTAGTGGTCGGAAGCGAGACGATTTCGAATCCGGCAAAGTCGGTGCGGGGATCGGATCGACGGTCTTCGACACCAGACCCTGTGTGACCAAAATCGATCTGGCTTCGGCGGCCTTCTCCCGCATGCCCTCCCAGCTGTTCAGCTACGATTGCGAGAAAATGCTCACGTCCGGATTGCGTCTGAACCCGGCGGCATAGAACGCCCCGCTTCGGCCTGCGACCGGTGGTTGCCCGCTCAGGCTGACGATGTCGATGACGATCTCTTGGTTGGATTCTTGTGCGCAAATCCGATGATGAAACCGTCCGGCACGGACACGGAGCGACCCGTTCTCGGGTCCGGGACGTTCAAACCGGTTGCCGGGGGGCTGACGAGTACCAAGGCGACAGACGAACCGACAGCCTGGGTGAATGTCTGCCTCATGCCGACCCCTTCGACAGCCAGAATTCCGACAGGCCGTTCCAAGCGAACCGCTCCGCTGGCGCCTACCACTCCCACTCGGCGCCGACGCCGACCGCGGTGCGGCCGTCGCTGCCGGCCTCGCCGTTGAGCTTGATCCGGCGGGTCACATCGTAATTGATCGTCGCGGCGGTGTCGGCGGGCTTGGCGCCGGCCTTCACGCCGACGCTGATGCGGTCGTTGATGTAGCGCGAGGCGCCGACAGCCGGTCCGCCGCTCGCCCCGGTCGAGACGTCGAGGCTGTCGAGGCCGAGGCCCTTGCGGGCGGCTTCGAACACGTCCGGCCCCCCTGCCCCGCCGGAGAGCTGCGCCACGGCCTGGGCGAGTTGCAGCGCCTGGAACGGCGAGAGTCCGGCCGCCGCCTTCTTGAACAGGATGCGGGACAGGATTTCGTCCTGCGGCAGGCTCGGATCGGAGGAGAGCGCGAAGACGGGCTGTGCGGCTGGCCCGGTGACCGCCACGCGGGCCGTCACGTCGGCGGCCTTGGTCTCGGCGGCGAAGTCGAGATCGGGTTGGGCGAGATCGCCCGCGAAGAAAACGCGTCCGCGGGTGAAGTCGAGACGCTGACCCACGAGGCTGAACACGCCCCGGCGCATGGAGAAGTCGCCGTTCGCCCGCAGATCGCGCGAGGAACCGGTGATGTGCAATTCGCCGCCGAGCTCCGCGTCGATGCCGCGCCCGCGCACGAAGATGCGGCTCGGGGCGCTTACGATCAGGTCGAGATTTGCGTCGAAGGGCGCGGGGGCCTTCTTGCGCCGGCCGGCCGCCTCGATCAGGGCCCGACGCTCGGCGCGCTTGGCGAGGCGCTCGCGCACCTCCGGCGTCACGTTCACCCGGCGGATGCCCGGCAGCGGCTGCACCGTCGCGGGCAGACGGTCGGGCACCGAGACGTCGATGGAGACGACATCGACCCGGCCCTTGATCACCGGCGTGCGGGCGAGCGGCCCCGACAGGGAGAGGTTGAGGCTCGACACGGCCATCATCAGCGGGTTCGAGACGAGCTCGGCCCGGTCGGCGGTGATGCGCAGGCTGCCGGGAAAGCCGGAGGCCGGCTCCACGGCGACGCGCCCGTCCACGGAGAGGCGCCCGCCGTTGCGGGTCGCCGCCGTCAGCCGCTCGATGACGATCGTGTCGCCCCGACCCGTGACGCGGCCCTGGATGTCGGTGAGGCGGATGCCGTTCAGAGGGTCTGTGACGCTACCTCCTGAAAGGGTCGCCGTGCCCTCCACCTTCGGTGCCGCAATCGTTCCGGTCACGCCCGCATCGAGCGCCACGCGGCCCGCGACCCGCTGACCGCCCGTGCTCAGCATGGAGTTGGCGAGCGCCGCGTCGAGCGTCCCGCGGGCACGGAGGTTGAGCCCGCCGCCGGCCTCGACCGGGACCGAGCCCGTGATCGCCACCTGCGCGCCGCGTCCGGCCGAGACGCGCCCGTCGATGCTGGCGGAGCCGTCCTCCAGGGTGCCGCTGGCCTGCGCATCGATGGGCGGCAGGCCGGCCTTGCGGGTCTCCGGTGTGACCAGCCGGGCCACCTTCACGGCGTAACGGCCCTCGGGCCGGCTGGCGGGGCCGCGGATGTCGGCCTCGCCGTCCAGGGTGCCGGCGAGCGACAGGCTGGGGCTGGCGATCCGCGCCAGCGCCAGCGGCAGGGCGCGGATGCCGACTTTCAGGTCGAGTTTAGAGCCTGCGCGTCCCTGCACGCTGATCCGGCCGGATCCGGCAGCGACCACGAGGCTCTCGATCAGCGCCGAGCCGTCGTCCAGGGTGATCGTCGCGGGGCCGGCGAGCGCGAGGCGGTCACCGCCGCGCTGCGCCGAGAAGCGCGCGATCTCGACCCGCGTGCGCTGTGCCGGGATCAGCCGCGCCGCGCCATCGAGGGAAAAGCCGCGTGCCTGGGCGGTCAGCGCGATGTCGCTGGCGGTCGCCGTGCCGTTGGCCGTAAGGCGCACCGTGTCGATGGTCTGTCCGGCCGCGACCACCCGGTCGATGCTGGCGCGGCCATCGAGGACGGGGTGCGCCCGCAGGTCCCGTCCGGTGAGATCCGCGTCGAGCTTGGCGAGGCCGAACTCGCCGAAGCGCAGGCTCGCCCCGGTGGCGCGGATCGCCGCGTCCTGCCGGCCATTCTCGCGAGAGAGCGTCACCGTCGCGTCGAGGCGGCCGGCCATCGTGGTGAGGGCGAGGGCCGAGAGGTCGTCGAGATCGCTCGCGCGTAGCGTCAGGGCGCCCTCGCCGAGACCCGTTTCGGCGTCGATCCGGGCATGCCCGTCCAGAGCCACCGAGCCGAGGGCGAAAGCGAGCCGGTCGAGCGCGTAATCGGTCCGGGCCGGCCGGACGACATGCACCTCGGCCCGCAGCGCATTGCCGGCGACATCGCCGCTCAGGCGAACCGTCCCGTCGAGGGAGCCGCGCAGATCGTCGAAGGCGGCGTCGAGGCGCAGATCCCGAATCGGACGGCCGTCCGCGGTGGCGTTCGGCGCACGCAGGGCGGCGGTGACGGTGGGCTTGATCAGCGAGCCGGTGAGCCGCGCGTCGGCGCTGGCGGCTCCGGCCAAGCGCTCGTCGAGGGCCGCGAGGCTCTTCAGGTCGATGCGGGCGGCGACATCCGCGGTCTTGGCGTTCGCCTGACCCTGCAGGGTCGCGACCAGGCCGGCGCCCTCGAAGCGCAGGCGTTCGAAGCCGTAGCCGTCATAGGTCTGCGAGACGCGGCCGCTCAGGACCGGAGCGCGTCCGACGAGCCGGTCGGCCGCCGGTTCGCCGAGGACGAGGCCACCCCCGCGCAGGTCGAGATCGGCCGACAGCGCCTTGCGGGCCGGGTCTCCGCTCAAGGACGCCCGGGCGTCGAGGCGTCCCGCCAGTGTGCGGCCGGCAACGCCGGAGAAGGCACCGATATCGGCAAGCGCCGCCTCGAGCGTGCCGGTGAGCGTGTTCTGTCCGATCCGGCCGGCATAGGCGGCGCGGGCGGTGTCGGCATCGATCGTCAGGGTGGTGACGTCGACGACGCCGTCCGAGCCCGCGGCGGCGCGAAGGGTGAGTTTGGCGCGGCTGCCCACGGCGCGGCGCAGGGCCGGATCGGCGAGGCGTAGACCCTCCATGACCGCGTCGGCGCTGATGGCGAAACGCTGCGCCTTCGGGTCGGTCCCGGCCGGCTCGACGTTCAGCGCGGCCTCGATGCGATCGAGCGCGGATTCGCGGCTGCGCAGCCCGGCGGCCTTCAGGTTGCCCTTCACCCGCGGCGCGGCGAGCGGACCCTTCAGGCTGCCGTCGAACACGAGCGTGTCCAACTCGGAATCCGCCGCCTTCGTCACGCCGCCCTCGGTCGGCACGGCGCGGGCCTGGATCGTGAAATCCGCCAAACGGTCGGCGCTCAGAGTGCCGCTGATCCCGAGCCGCGCGGTGCGCGAGGTGAGATCGAGGCGGTCGATGCGGAAGCCCCCGGCGTCGGAGAAGGCCATGCCGCCGTCGAGCTTGGTCTCGCCGGAGAAGATCGCTGCCGCCGGTCCGGGCACGAGGCCCTCGATGCGCGAGGTCAGATCGAGGCTGAGGCGCCGGTCGCTGCCGATGCGGGAAATGCGGGCGCCGCCCCGTGCGCCGATCTCGGGGCCGGCATCGAAGTCGAGCCGCGCGTTCCACGAATCGAGCGTGCCGCGCCCGTCGAGATCGAAGTTGATCGGCGGCGTGCCGGGCAGGTTCGCCGCCTTCGAGAGCAGGCCGCCCGCCGGCTCCACGAGGCTCGCCTTCACCTCCAGCCGCTCGCCCTTCGGCACGAACAGGAGCCGGGCGATGAAGCGGCCGGCGGCGTCGAGGCGGCGGAAGTCGGCGCTGACATCGAGCCCTTCGGAGGGGTTGCCGAGCTTCGCCTTGCCCTCGGCGGCGAGCCGCGCCGGCTGGCCGGCGACGCTCTCGCCGAGCACCAGTTCGGCCAGGGTGAAGCCCTTGATCTCGACCTTCACCGGAAGCTCGGGCAGCAGGCTGCCGTCGGGCTCGGCCTCCGCCGGGGCGGGGCCGGGCACGGGCCGGCGCAGCACTTCCAGCCGGCCGATCTCAAGGCTGTCGACTTCGAGCCGGCCGGAAAGCAAGGCGAGGCGGCGCCAGGCGAGGCGCGCGCGGTCGAGCTTCAGCCAGGGGCCGTCGGAATCGCTGATGACGACATCGCGGATCGTCGCGTCCGACGACAGGGCGCCATCGACGGCGCCGATCGAGACCTGGGACGAGGGCGTGGAGAGCGCCTTCGAGAGGATGCCGCCGAGCACCGTCTTCTCGCCGTCGGCTGCCCGCGTCATGGCCGTCGGCACGAGGGCGGCGAGGACGATCAGACCGAGCAGGACAGCACTGGCCCAAGCCTTTGCGGAAAGGGACGGGCGGGCTTGGAACTGCGCGCGACGCGCAGGGATCCTCGCGAGAAATCCCATTCAGAAGGCCTGTCCGAGGCTGATGTACAGGGCGACCGGAAGCTCTCGATTGCCCCTGATCCGGTCGAGCGGGAAGGCGAGGTCGGCACGGATCGGACCGATGCCGGTGTAGTAGCGGACGCCGATGCCCGCCGCCTTGCGGATACGCTCATCGAAATCCGGCAGGGACGAGGCGAAGGCCGTGCCCGCGTCGAAGAAGGGCACGACGCCGATCGTGTCGGTGACCTTGATGCGTGCCTCCACCGAGGCGTCCAGAAGGCTTCGCCCGCCGATCGGCAGGTTGAAAGGCCCGCGGGGGCCGAGCGTGCGGAAGGCGTAGCCGCGGACCGAGCCGCCGCCGCCGGCGAAGAACCGGAAATTGTCGGGGATCTCGTCGAGCCGGGCACCCGAGACCGAGCCGAAGCCGACCCGCCCGGCCAGCACGTACTTCGCCTCGTCGTCGAGCGCGTAGTAGGTCGAGCCCTGAGCCTTGGCGACGAAGATGCCCGGATCCGAGCCGAAGAAGCCGGGATAGGGCGCGGCGGAGGCGATGAAGCGGAAGCCCTCCGTCGGATCGAGCAGGCTGTCGGTGGAATCGTAGGTGACCGAAACCGGCACGCCGATCAGGCGGTAATCGACGGTGCCCAGGGCGTCCTTCGAGCGGCCCACCTGTCCGTCGAGGCCGATCTGGGCCGAGAAGGTGTCGGAGAAGCGGTGGCGCAGGGCCACCGACGCACCGGCCGCGTCGACGAGATAGCTCTGCTGCACCTCGCGGGTGACGAAGAGGTTGGCCAGGAGATCATAGCGGCTGCCGCCGAGCGCCGGCTTGACGAAGGTCGCCGAGAGTCGGCCACCGAGTCCGGTCGTGTCGATGCCCGCGAGCTTTCGCTGGGTCGCGAACGGGTCGTAGCCGAGGCCGAGATAGTAGATGTCGGCATCGAGCCGCAGCGTCTCGCCGCCGCCCCAGAGGTTGCGGTTGGCGTAGTAGGCGCGCACGCCCGGCCCGTCGACGGTGGAGTATCGCGCCGAGACGCCGATCAGGTTGCGCTCGCGCTCGCTCACCTCGACGAAGATCGGCAGGTTGCCCTGCGCGTCGAGACTTTCTCCTTCCCGCACCCGCACGGCACCGAGGCCTTCGATGCGGGCCACCGAACGGCGGATATCCGCAACGGCCTTGGGCGAGTAGGGATCGCCCGGCTCCGCGTAGATGAAGGAGCGGATCACCGCCGGGTCGATGCCGTCGGTGGCCTTGACCGCCACCTCCCCCAGCGCGGCTTTCGGACCCGGATCGATGGTGAAGCTCACGTCCATGACGTGGGCGGCATCGTCCACCACGGGATCGCGCGTCACGGCCTTGGCGAACGGGTGGCCGAGGGCCCGGAAGCGATCGACGATCCTGGCCTCGCGGGCGAGCACCGTCGCCGAGCGGGCGGGCACGTCGTCGCCGGTGCGGGTGAAGCGCTCGGGCAGTACGTCTTCCGGGAAGGGGCGGCCGCGCGGATCGAGGGCGCGCACCGTGCGCAGGGTGTAGGCGGGACCGAGATCGACCGCGATCTTCACCGGAACGAGCGTGCGGGCACGGGCGCCCTCCGCCGCGCGGGCCGCGGCGGCAAGTGAGGTTTCCCCGGCCACGGGCACTCCGTCGACGCGGATCGCGACGGTGCCCTGATAATAGCCGTAGCCCGAAAGCACATCGGTGAGGCGGCGCAGGTCGGCCTCGGCGCGGCGCACCAGCCCCTCGCCGTCCGGTGGCGCCTCTTGGCGCAGGCGGTGGAGGGTGGAGGTGTCCTGCAGCGCCTTGAGGATATCCGAGTCGTCGGTGCCGGTAATGCGCAGGCTGTAGGGCAGAGCCTCGGCACTCGGGGCGGGCGGCTCCTCGTCGCTGCCGAACAGGCCGAACAGGTCGAAGGCCTGGGCGGGCTGCGACAGGGTCGAAAAGGTCAGGACACTCAGGAGAACGCCACCGACAGCCGGCGAACGCAACAGGCAGTTCATCCGGACAAGCATGCGATGGGTGAGGTCCTTGATCCGTCTCCGGGCAGTGCCCTCAGAAAAGCATCCAGATGTTAACTACCCGTCGACGCCGCGCAGGGCTACCCCGGCCACGCTTGTCCCATCGGCAAATCGAGACATGGTGATCCGCTGCATCAGGGCCGGTCTGCCCGCGCGGAACGCGGCACCTCAATCGTCCTCTTCGACGACGGTGATCTGGGGCGGCAGCGGCAGGCGTAACGTACAGCGCAGGCCGTCCGGTTCGAAGGCGAGTTCGGTTTCGGCCTTCAGTTCGTAGCGGAGGCTGCGTTCCAGCACCTCCATCCCGAAGCCCCGGCGTGCGGGCTCTGGCGCGAGGGTTTCGAGCCCGCTTTCCGTCCAAACGAAGGTGAGCGTCGGCGGCGCGGAATCCGTCGGGGCTGTCAGAGTCCACGCGATGCGGATGCCGCCCTGCGGCACGGTCAGAGCGCCGTGCTCGACGGCGTTCACAACGAGTTCGTGGATCGCCATGGCGAAGACTTCGGCAGCGCCGGGCCTCAGGCGAAGGCTCGGGCCGGAAATCGTGACCTGTTCGCCCTCGCGGGCGAGGTGGACCAGCAATTCGTCGGCGATGAGGGAGTGCAAGCCGACGCCCTCCCGCACGTTGCGCATGAGCGCGTTGAGCACGCGGGCGACGGCGTCGAGCCGACCGTCGAGATGGGCGGCGTAAGTCTCGACGGACTCACTCGATTCGGCGGAGCGGCGGATGATCGCCCGCAGCATTGCCAGCGTGTTGCGCACCTGATGGCGCTGCTCGGCCGGCAAGCCCTTCTCGTCGAGGAAGCGGCGCAGGCGCAGGTTTTCCGCCTCCAGCGCTTCGATGCGTGCGTCCCGCGGGTCCTGGTTCATGACGATGCCGTTTGCTGACGTAACAGGATGAACCGGCCCTCATGGTCCATCAATCGTCGTCGACTGCCGATGGTGTGCGCTCGTAGTGCAAATAGGATGGATCGAAGAGAGATGCGGCCTGAAGCGCGGCGAAATCCGGAATGGTCAATTGCCGGCCCCGCAACCGGATCAGTCCGGCCGCCCGCAACTCCTTGAGCGTGCGGTTGATATGGACGGTCGACAGGCCCATCGCGTCGCCCAGATCCGCCTGGGTGATCGGGAATTCGCAGCTCGTCTCGCTCGTGAGCCGCACGGCGCGAAGCCGCATGAACAACTCGCAGAACAGATGTCCCAAGCGCTCGGTCGCGAGACGCTGCCCGAGGCTCACCGTCCATTCCCGCTGGATTGCCGACGTGACCAGCATCTCCCACCACAGCGCTTCCTGCAGGCGCGGAAACTGCTGCGTCAAATCGCGGATCGCGGTCTCTGAGATCTCGGCGAGGACTACGGAGGTCAGCGTACCGAGCGAGTGATCCGCTTTACGCAGGACGAAGACGTGGGGATCGCACAGGTCTCCGGGAAGAAAGATCGAGATGACCTGACGGCGCCCGTCCTCGAGTTGCTTATAGCGGCAGGCCCAGCCTTCGAGGACGACGTTGACGTGGCGCGGCCGGTCGCCGTCGCGGGTCACGTCCTCGCGCGCGCCGAGCCTTCGAGTCGGCTGCGCAATCCTCTCCAGGGCCTGCCTCTCTTCAGGAGACAAGCGGATGAAGTTTTCCAGCTTACGGACGAGCGGGTTGACCACTGGGCTTCCTTAACCGAGGCGGCGCAGCCTAGCGTCCTTGGCGATGAACGAAATTCACAGAAGTTATTTTATCAAGTCGCATGCCCAGCTGCGTTTGCAAACGGTCGCAAAGGTCAAAAGACGCTGCGCCCGCATTTGAGACCAGGGGAATGGTCACTGACTGCTGAAACGATCAGGCTGAATGCGATCGATACCGTACAGTTTGCAGCCGATATCGGTGCCCGAGGCACGAAGTCGCATCATCCGCGGCCATATCGCGGCCCACACGGAGAGTTGCTGCAGAGTGGTGCTCTGGAAGAGTTTGGTGGGGGAAGTAGGACTCGAACCTACGAAGCTTACGCAGCGGATTTACAGTCCGCCCCCTTTGCCGCTCGGGACATTCCCCCAAACCGGGTCACCGCGTTTCTCTCGCGGCGGGCGAGGCCCTTATGGTGAGGCCGGGATCGGGTGTCAACCGATCCGTTTCACGAGTTTTTATCCACAGGCGGCGAGGTCGCAGATCCGGATCTGCGCCCGCTCGGCCCCGCGCCAGCGGTCGCAGGACAGCGTTCCGGCAACGTGAAAGCTGCGGCCGATTCCACCGAGCAGCGCCGCGCCGAGCGGACCCTGGGCAACGCGGAAGGCGATGCCGCCGATGGCCTGACCATCGCCGCTGACGAGGCGCGCGCGGACATGCCCGTTGCCGACCACGCCGGCATCGGCGAGGCGGTGGCGGGGCAGCGCCAGGACCGGCTCCGGCGCGCCCTGCCCGAAAGGGCCGGCCCGCTGGATCAGGCGGACCAGTTCCGCGGTCGCCCCGCCCGCACTCACCGTGCCGTCGATGAGGAGGGCATCCGCCGCGCGAGCCCGGCCGACCGGGTCGGCGAGGTCGCGCGTCAGACCATCCTCGAAGGCGGCGATCGCCCCGGGTGCGAGTGTGACGCCGGCGGCCATGGCGTGACCGCCCCCTTTGAGTGCGAGGCCCGCTTCGACGGCGGCACGCACCGCGCCGCCGAGATCCGCGCCGGCCACCGAGCGGCCGGAGCCCACGGCACTGCCGTCCGGCTTGACGGCGAAAGCGAAGGCCGGCCGGCCGAAGCGCTCCTTGAGACGGGCGGCGATGAGGCCGACGATGCCGGGATGCCACTCGGGTGAGGCCGCGACCAGAACCGGACGCTCGGGATCGCGGGCGAGGCGGCCGTCCATCTCGGCTTCGGCCTCCGCGACGGCCAGCGCCTCGATCGCCTGCCGTTCGCGGTTGAGCCGGTCGAGTTCCTCCGCGATCCGGCGCGCCTCCGCGGCGTCGGCCGTGGTCAGAAGCCGGGCTCCGAGACCGGAATCGCCGATGCGTCCGCCCGCATTGATGCGCGGTCCGAGCAGAAAGCCGAGATGCCACGCCTCCGGGGGCTCGGCGAGACCGGCGGCATCGAGCAAGGCGGCAAGGCCGGGGCGTCCGCGGCCGCGCATCACCGCCAGGCCCTGGACGACGAAGGCGCGGTTGAGCCCGACGAGCGGCACCACGTCGGCGACGGTGGCGAGCGCCACGAGGTCGAGGAAGTCGGTCAGGCGCGGTTCGTTGCGCGCAGCGAAGGCCCCCTCCCCCCGGAGTCGCCGCGCCAGGGCGACGAGGGTCATGAAGACGACGCCCGCCGCGCAGAGATGGCCGAGGCCGGAGAGGTCGTCGAGCCGGTTCGGGTTGACCAGAGCGCGCGTGGTCGGAAGCTCCTCCGGGGCACCGTGATGGTCGAGGACGATCACGTCGAGGCCCAGAGTCGCGGCGGCGGCCAGGGGCTCGTGGCCGGCGGTGCCGCAATCGACGCAGACGAGCAGTCCGGCGCCCTCTTCGCGCAACGCCGTCACCGCGCCGACATTGGGGCCGTAGCCCTCCGTGATCCGGTCGGGGATGTGGATGCGCACGGGCACGTCGAGCGCCCGGAGGTACGAGGCGAGCAGGGCGGCGCTGGAGGCTCCGTCCACGTCGTAATCGCCGAAGATCGCGACCGCCTCCCGCGCCCGTACGGCCCGGGCGAGACGGTCGACCGCCGCCTCCATGTCCACGAGGATGGCGGGATCGGGCATCAGGTCGCGCAGGCGGGGGTTGAGATAGGCTTCGGCCTCCGTCGGCCGCACCCCGCGCCCGACCAGCACGCGGGCGAGCAGGTCGGGCAGGCCGTAGCCCTGCGTCATCGTCGCCGCCAGCGCCTGCTGGCCGGGATCGCCGCAGCGCTCGCGCCAGGGCCGCCCGAGCGCCGAGGCGGCGACGTCGAGGAATGGCCGGGGCAGGCCGGGAGAAAGGTCGAGGGGCATGGCAGCGGACACCGGGCGAGCATAGCCGCTTCCGCTCGCGCTGACTGCGCCCCGCAAACGACAGCGGGGCGGACGATTGCTCGCCCGCCCCGCCTCACGATCCGAGGATCGGCCGATCAGAGGTTCTTGAGGATCGAGTCCACGACCTTCTTGGCGTCGCCGAACAGCATCATCGTGTTGTCGCGGAAGAACACCTCGTTCTCGACGCCCGCGTAGCCCGAGCCCATGCCGCGCTTGATGAAGAGGACCGTCTTGGCCTTCTCCACGTCGAGGATGGGCATGCCGTAGATCGGCGAGGCCTTATCGGTCTTGGCGGCCGGGTTGGTGACGTCGTTGGCGCCGATCACGAACGCCACGTCGGCCTGCGGGAACTCACCGTTGATGTCCTCCAGCTCGAACACTTCGTCGTAAGGCACGTTGGCTTCGGCCAGGAGCACGTTCATGTGCCCCGGCATACGGCCTGCCACGGGGTGGATGGCGTACTTCACGTCGACGCCCTCCTTCTTGAGCATATCGACCATCTCGCGCAGCGAGTGCTGGGCCTGTGCGACCGCCATGCCGTAGCCCGGCACGATGATGACCTTCTCGGCATTCTTCATGATGTAGGCCGCGTCGTCGGCCGAGCCCTGCTTGACCGGGCGCGTCTCGACCTGACCGTTGCCGGCCGCCGCGGTATCCCCGCCGAAGCCGCCAAGGATGACCGAGATGAACGACCGGTTCATCGCCTTGCACATGATGTAGGACAGGATCGCACCCGAGGAGCCGACCAGCGAGCCCGTGATGATGAGCGCGAGGTTGCCCAGGGTGAAGCCGATGCCGGCCGCAGCCCAACCCGAGTAGGAGTTCAGCATCGAGACGACGACGGGCATGTCGGCGCCGCCGATCGGGATGATGAGCAGCCCGCCGAGCGTGAAGGACAGCAGCACGATCAGCCAGAAGATCAGCTTGCTCTCGTTGCCGATGAAGATCGCGATCAGCACCACGAGGGCGACGCCCAGCGCGATGTTGATGGCGTGCCGCTGCGGCAGCATGATCGGCTTGCCGGACATCCGACCGTCGAGCTTGGCGAAGGCGATGACCGATCCGGTGAAGGTGACCGCGCCGATCGCCGCGCCCAGCGCCATCTCGAACAGCGATTCCTTATGGATATGGCCGTTCTCGAGGATGCCGACCGCCTGGGGGGCGTAGAGCGTCGCCGCCGCACCCGCAACGGCGGCGAGGCCGACGAGGGAGTGGAAGGCCGCGACGAGCTGCGGCATGGCCGTCATCGGCACGCGCTTGGCGATCACGGCACCGGCGCCACCGCCGATTCCGAGGCCGAGCAGCACCAGAATCCAGGCGCCGATACCCGCCGGCGGATGGCCGATCAGGGTGGTGAGCACGGCGAGCGCCATGCCGATCATGCCGTACAGGTTGCCCTGTCGCGACGTGGTGGGGTGCGAGAGCCCCCGCAGCGCCATGATGAACAGGACGCCGGCGACGATGTAGAGAAGGGATGAGACGTTTTCCGACATCGCCTCAGGCCTTCTTCTTGTACATGCCGAGCATGCGCTGCGTGACGAGGAAGCCGCCGAAGATGTTCACGGAGGCGAGGACGATACCGATGAAGCCGAAGAAGCGGGCCCAGCCGGTGCCCTTTTCGATGAGCGGCACACCGGCCGCCAGGAGCGCGCCGACGATGATGACCGACGAGATCGCGTTGGTCACCGACATCAGCGGCGTGTGCAGGGCCGGGGTCACCGACCAGACCACGTAGTAGCCGACGAAGATCGCAAGCACGAAGATCGCGAGCTGGAACACCGTGGGATCGACGACGCCGTGAGTGGCGGCGGCGATGCCGTGACCGAGCGAGTCGGCGATCGACTGCGCCTGGACGGCGTTCTGGTGGGCGATCTCGGCCGCGGTGCGCGCGGCCGATGCAGCGGCCTGGGCCTGCTCAGCAGGCGAGACGGGCGGAAGGGGGGTTGCCATGGTTAGATCCTCCGCGACCGATCAGGCTTTGGGCTGAAAGTTGGGGTGGACCACCTGACCGTCGCGGGTGAGGTTGGTGGCCTTGACGAGATCGTCGTCCCACTTCACCGCCAGCGTCTTCGCTTCCTTGTCGATCAGGGTCTCGACGAAGGCATAGAGGTTGCGGGCGTAGAGGCTCGACGCCGTGGCCGCGAGGCGGCCCGGCACGTTGACGTGGCCGACGATCTTCACGCCGTTGCCCACGGTGACGATCTCACCGGCCTTGGCGCCGGCGACGTTCCCGCCGCGCTCGACCGCGAGGTCGACGAGCACCGAACCCGGCTTCATCGAAGCGACCATCTCCTCGGAGACGAGCTTCGGCGCAGGCCGGCCCGGAATCAGGGCCGTCGTGATGACGATGTCCTGCTTGGCGATGTGGCCCTTGACCAGCTCGGCCTGCTTCTTCTGGTACTCGGCCGACATCTCCTTGGCGTAGCCGCCCGAGGTCTCGGCCTGCTTGAACTCGTCGTCCTCGACGGCGACGAACTTGGCGCCGAGCGATTCGACCTGTTCCTTGGTCGCGGGCCGCACGTCGGTGGCGGTCACCACGGCGCCCATGCGGCGGGCGGTGGCGATGGCCTGGAGGCCGGCGACGCCGACGCCCATGATGAAGATGCGCGCGGCCGGCACGGTGCCGGCGGCGGTCATCATCATCGGCAAGGAGCGGCCGTACTCGGCAGCGCCGTCCACCACGGCGCGATAGCCGGCGAGGTTGGCCTGCGAGGAGAGCACATCCATCACCTGCGCGCGGGTGATGCGGGGCATCAGCTCCATGGCGAAGGTATCGACGCCCGCCTCGGCCGCAGACTTCAACTCGTCCTCATGGCCGTAGGGGTCCATGATCGCGACGACCGTGGCACCCTTCTGGATCTTGGCGAGCTCGTCCGCGTTGGGACGCCGGACCTTGAGGATGAGGTCGGCACCGGAGAGAGCCTCCTCGGCACTCCCCGCGATCTTGGCGCCGGCCGCTTCGTACTCGCCATCGGGAACACCGGCCTTGGTGCCAGCACCCGACTGCACGACCACGTCGCAGCCTAAGCCTATGAACTTCTTGACCGTTTCTGGGACGGCCGCGACCCGCGGTTCTATCGGGTCCGTCTCCGTCAAGACGGCAATACGCATCAGTTGCTCCCGTTCTTACAGCCGCCTTTCGGCGTGCCGGTATCCGAGCTTGCTGGGAAGTTCAGATCTGGAAAAGGCCGGCCCCGAGGGAGCCGGCCTGCAAGACTCGATCCGTCAGCCTAGCGCGAGGATCAGTAGAAGTGCGGCGAAGACGAAGGCCTGGGCCTTCCAGCCGATGGCCGGGACGAAGGCCCCGACGGCCGCGGCCACCCAGGACACGAGAACGGCGATGATAGCGGTGATCCAGGCCTCGCGCAGACCGCCGATGGCGAGAGCCAAGACCCAGCACAGAACCGTGACCGTGCCGATCTCCACGAAGCGCACGAAGCCGCGATAGGTCTGCTCGTGGGTCTTCTCGTCCATCGCCGGGCTGTAACTGATGCCGGTGAGGGTCTTCGTGTCCGCCATTGCGCGCCCGTTCCCTGGTATCGTTTTGCTTGTCACGCGCGGATTTAGCGCAAGGCACCTTCGCTCGCAATCAGCTTGACGGTCGGGCCGGCGGGTCTTGAGCCGGCTTTTGTCAGGCCGGAGCGGGCAGGCCAGCCTCCACGAGCGTCGTTTCCTGTCGCTGCGCGAGCGTTTCCAGGGAGAAACGCTCGATCTCGGCCTCGAACAGGCGATGGTAGTTCAGCTCCGAGCGCAGATGCAGGAAGACGGCCCCGAGCCCGACGGCCGCCCGGTCCATGAACACGAATTCCTGTGGAATCGTGACCGGTCCCCGCTCCTTGAGGGCCTGATGCACGGAGAAGGCTTCACGACGCCCGTAAGCCCCGGGTTCGATTCCGTCGGCGACGGTGCGGGTGCGGTCCTCCAGCAGAGGGCCGTAGATGAAGCGGGCCCAGATGTTGAGGATGTCGACGGTTTCCCGGTCGAGCTTCTTGAAGCCCCAGACTTCATAGGCATGCACCACGCGGTCGCGGTCGCCCTCGAGAAGTCCGCGGTAGAGATCGACCACGCCGCCGACGAAGCGCGGGTGGAAGATGCGCACGCATCCGTAATCGAGCAGGTTGATGCCCTGCGCCTCGCCGCCCTCGGAGAAGACGGTGTAGTTGCCCAGATGCGGATCGCCGTGGATGACTGCGGCGCGGCTGAACGGATGCCACCACGCCCTGAACATGGCCTGGGCGATCCGGTTGCGAATCTCGATCGGGGCGTCGGCAAAGTTCAGGATCTTCTCGCCGTCGAGCCAGCCGAGGGTGAGAAGTCGCTTCGTCGAGAGATCGGGATGCACCGTCGGCACCCGCACCGAGTCGATGTCCCTGAGCACGCTACCGTAGAGAGCCGCGTGCTTGGCCTCGCGGACATAGTCGAGCTCCTCGCGCACCCGCGCACCGATCTCCTTGGCGATCTCCGAGGTGTCGAGCCAGGAATTCATCCGGCGGTGAAGGGCGAAGACGACCTGAAGCTGCTTGAGATCCGCCTCGACGGCCGACTGCATGTCGGGATACTGGAGCTTGCAGGCGAGCTTCGCGCCGTCGCGCGACTCGGCCCGGTGGACCTGCCCCAGCGAGGCGGCGGCTGCGGGCTTGAGGTCGAAGCCGCCGAAACGGTCCTGCCAATCGGCACCGAGCTCAGCCATCATCCGGCGCTTGACGAAGGCCGCGCCCATCGGGGGAGCGTCTGCCTGAAGTTTTTGCAGTTCTGCCGCATATTCCGGCGGAAGAAGATCGGGAACGGTGGCGAGCAGCTGCGCCACCTTCATGATCGGACCTTTCAGGCCGCCGAGCGCCTGGGCCAGGGCCGCCGCGTTGGTCGGCGCCCCGTCCTTGCCGCCGAACAGGCGCGCCGCCGCCATGCGCGCGGCCACTCCTCCGACATTGGCTCCGACGCTGGCGTAGCGGCTGGCGCGGGCGGTGAAGCGGTTGGCTTCGCGGTCGGTCTCGGCCATGGCCCCGGATCGATTCCTGCTGTGACGCGACCGGAGATAGGTGGCCGTGCACCCCGCGCCCAGGGCGCTGGGACGGCGCGCCGCGGACGGCGTTACGTCGTCGGCCCGTTGTCGCGGATCCAGCGGGTGAAGCCGGCCCAGTCGATCTCGCCAGCGGCGAGGCGGCGAATCATCACCATGGTCTCCACTTCTTCGGAAATGAAGTCGATTTCATTCGAGCCGAGATAAGGTGATGTGCGCCGGCTGCGCGGGGCGCGTGTCGCCGTCGATGAAGGGATGGTTCTTGGGAATCGAATGCGTGGACGACCACTGGATCCGCTAGATTAGGTTCACCGTTGCCGGCCCGATCGATCGGGCGACCGAGTAACCTGGGTTGGCATGAATGGCTCGGACGAGGTCACTCGTCGGCCAGATGACTTCGCTCAATTCGCCAGCTCAGCCAGAGCGTTTCGGTAGGCCTACCTGCCCCGCTCAGCGATCTACATCCCATCCACGGAGGTGTCGGATCGTAAGACGATAGGCACACCGTGCCGTCCGCCTACTCAATCCCGTGAAGTCAATCGCCCTGTTCGAGCTCGAGCCGTCCGTGCATGCCTTCAGTAGCACGAGGCCAGTCTGCTTGCCGACATGATGGGCCTTAAGCTTCACAGGGGCACCCCGTACTCGTTTTACTTGACGTGCAACGCGTACGGGTGCCGAGCCGAGACATTGTAGGCTAGGCGGTCTCCATCGCCTCAAGCTCCGCGATCATCCCCTCGATCATGCCCAGCCCGATCTGCCAGAAGCCCGGGTCGCTCGCATCGAGGCCGAAGGGCTTGAGCAACTCGCCGTAGGGCTTCGAGCCGCCGGCCGAGAGCAGGGCGAAGTAGCGCTCGACGAAGCCGGGTTCGGCCCGTGCATAGACGCCGTAGAGCGAGTTCACGAGGCAGTCGCCGAAGGCGTAGGCGTAGACGTAGAACGGAGAGTGGATGAAGTGCGGGATGTAGGCCCAGAACGGCTCGTAGCCCGCGTCGAGCGTGATCGCCGGTCCGAGGCTCTCGGCCTGCACCGACATCCAGAGTTCGTTGATCTGCTCGGCCGTCAGCTCGCCCTTGGCGCGGGCGAGGTGGACCTTCCGCTCGAACGAGTAGAACGCGATCTGGCGCACGACCGTGTTGATCATGTCCTCGACCTTGGCCGCGAGCATGGCCCGGCGCTGGGTCGGGTCGGTGGTCCCTCCCAGCAGCCGGCGAAAGGTCAGCATCTCGCCGAACACGCTCGCCGTTTCCGCCAGCGTCAGCGGGGTCGGCGCCATCAGCGCACCGTTGGGGGCGGCGAGCACTTGGTGCACGCCGTGTCCCAGTTCGTGCGCGAGCGTCATCACGTCCCGCGGCTTACCCTGGTAGTTCACCAGCACGTAGGGGTGGGCGGAGGGCACGGTCGGGTGCGCGAAGGCGCCGGGCGCCTTGCCGGGCCGGGTCGGCGCGTCGATCCAGCCGCCGTCGAAGAATCTTTTGGCGATGCCGGCCATGTCCGGTGAGAAGGTGGCGTAGGCGTCGAGCACCGTGTCGCGGGCCTGCGCCCAGGGGATCGTGCGCTGCTCGACCTTCGGCAACGGCGCGTTGCGGTCCCAGTAGGGCAACGCATCGACGCCGAACCACTTGGCCTTCAGCCGGTAGTAGCGGTGCGACAGGCGCGGATAGGCCTCCCGCACGGCATCGACCAGGGCGGCGACCACCTCCGGCTCGACGCGGTTCGAGAGATGGCGCGCATCGGCCACATCCCGGAAGCCGCGCCAGCGGTCCGAGATCTCCTTGTCCTTGGCCAGCGTGTTGGTGATCAGCGTGAAGACGCGCAGATTTGCCCGCAGCGTCTCGCCGAGCGCCAGCGCCGCCTCCTTGCGCACGGCCCCGTCCGGGTCCTGAAGCTTGTTGAGGGTGGGCTCCAGCGTCAGGCGCTCGCCCTGGACCGAAAATCGCAGAGCAGCGATGGTCTCGTTGAAGAGCCGGTCCCAGGCGGCGTTCGAGGTCACCGACTTTTCGAGGAACAGCTTCTCGGTGCGGTCGTCGAGCTGGTAGGGCTTCTCGCGCCGCAGATCCTCGATCCAAGGCCGGTAATGGGCGAGCGGGCCCTCCGCCATCGCCGCGTCGAGCACCGCGTCCTCGATCCGGTTCAGTTCGAGGCCGAAGAAGAGCAGATCGCCGGAGGCCGCGGTCAGCCGCTCGCGGGTGTCACCGTAGAATTTGGCGCGGGTCTCGTCGGTGGTGTCGCCGGAATAAACGAGCCCGGCATAGGACATCAGCCGGCCCATCAGGTCCTCGATCTGCTCGAAGGCCCGCACCGCCTCGCCGAGGCGGGCGGACGCATCTGGGCCGGCGGCGATCTCGGCGATCCGGCCGGCATAGCGTTCGGCGAAGGCTCTGCTCTCCGACACCGACCGGGCGAGATCATCCTGGAAAGCCGGCGAATCGATGCCCGGGTAGAGGTCCGTGAGGTCCCATTCCGGCAGCGGGCCGAGATCGGCTGCCTGAACCGCATTGCGCACGGCCGCAAGCTCTTCGGTCCCCCTCGGCCATTCCGCGGAGAGGGCGGGGACAGCGGCTCGGCTCGACATGGGTGGTGATTCCTCGGCGCGTCCGGCCGCGGGATCGAGGCGGGACAGCCCCTCGCGACCGGGTGCAGATATTGAGCGCCGCGCCGCTACGATCAACCGAGCACGGCAATCCCGACGGCGACTTTGCCCGCAGCGCGAGCACAATCGCCCTGTGCAAGCCCGCGAAAGGCGAATCTCGCCGCGTCGTTAAGCGCCGCTTTACGCTCTTGGGCGACCCTGTGGCTCGAAACGAAACAGCCGACGCCCTGCCCCCCCACCTCGCCGACGAGGCCGGGTCGGCCCGCGGTCGGCACGAGCGGACAGCGAGGCGCCCCGCATGTCGACCACCGTCCTGATCATCGACGACGATCCCGTGCAGCGTCGCCTCGCCGAGGCGATGGTGCGCCGCCTCGGCTTCGAGGCGCGGGTCGCGGAGAACGGTCAGGACGGGCTCAACCTGCTGCGGGCCGGCGAGCCGGTCGACGTCGTGCTGCTCGATCTCGTGATGCCCGGCGGTCTCGATGGCCTCTCGGTGCTGGCCGAGATGCGCAAGGGCGGCCTCGACACGCCGGTGATCGTGCAGACCTCGAACGGCTCCATCGATGCCGTCGTCAACGCCATGCGGGCGGGTGCAGTCGATTTCGTGGTGAAGCCGGCGGGTGCCGAGCGCCTCCAGGTCTCGATCAAGAACGCCCTGCGGGTCGATCAGCTCGAGGAGGAGGTGCGCCGCATGCGCCGCCGGGCCTCCGGTGCGCTGGGCTTCAAGGATCTCGCCTCGAAGAGCCCGGACATGGACCGGGTGATCCGTCTCGCCGAGCGGGCGGCGAAATCGAACATCCCCGTCCTCATCGAGGGCGAGTCGGGCGTCGGCAAGGAGGTGCTGGCCCGCGCGATCCAGGGTTCGGGCGACCGCCGCGGCAAGGCCTTCGTCACGGTCAATTGCGGCGCGATCCCCGACAACCTCGTGGAATCGACCCTGTTCGGGCACGAGAAGGGCGCCTTCACCGGGGCCACGGAGCGCCATGTCGGCAAGTTCGTCGAGGCGTCCGGCGGCACGCTGTTCCTCGACGAGATCGGCGAACTGCCGCTCGATGCGCAGGTGAAGCTGCTGCGCGCGCTGCAGGAGGGCGAGGTCGATCCCGTGGGCGGCAAGCGCTCGGTGCGGGTCGACATCCGGCTCGTTTCCGCGACCAACCGCTCGCTGCTCGACCTCGTGAAGCAGGGCAAATTCCGAGAAGACCTCTATTACCGCCTCAACGTCTTCCCGATGACGCTGCCGCCCCTGCGGGCACGCCGCGAGGACATCCCGGATCTCGTGCGCTCGTTCTGCGCCCGGTTCGCGGCCGAGGAGGGCAAGCGGCTGCGGGGCATCGCCCCGGAGGCGATGGCGCTGCTGACGCGGTACGCCTGGCCCGGCAATGTCCGCCAACTCGAGAACGCCCTGTTCCGGGCCGTGGTGCTGGCCGACGGGGACGAACTGACTGTCGCGGAATTTCCGCAGATCGCGGCGCAGGTCGATGGCTTCGATGTGCGCATCCCTCCGGCCCCCACGCAATCCTCCCTCCCGGCGGGCGGCCTGGAACCGGTGCGCGAGATCGTCCGGGTCGAGGTGCGCGATCCCCACGCCATGTCGCTCGTCGTCGAGGAGACGGGCGAGATGAAGACGATGGAGGGCATCGAGGCGGAGGTGATCCGCTTCGCCCTGCAATTCTACCGCGGCCGAATGTCCGAAGTGTCCCGCCGCCTCGGAATCGGCCGATCCACCCTCTATCGCAAGCTCAAGGAACTCGGCCTCGACGAGGACGAGCGCTCCGAAGACGCCGCCTGAGCGTCGGTCGGCCGTGGAACGGTCGCCGGTCGGGCGCGGTTCGTCCAAGGGCTTAGCTTGACCGTTCGGCTCGGCCGTGTGGTTGCGCACGGTCGTGCTTGGGTCGATGATCTTTAAGCAGTGTCGCGGCAGTCTCGGCCGTATCCAGGGAGTTGCCGCCATGCCCGTCGCATCGCGATCCGGAACGAGCGCCGTGCGCACCCTGTCGGTCGCGCTGGCCGCGCTCCTCGTCTTCAGCCAAGTCCCGTCCCTTCGGGCGCAGGTAGCAGCGGGCGCCGAGCCGGTCATCCGCAAGGCGGCGGTCGATTCGGCCGCCGGGTCGGCGATCCCGTCGGACGCAGCACCGGAGACGGCCCAGGAGCCTGCGCCTGCCGCCGAGGCCCCGGCACCGTCGGAGACGCCGGCTCCCGTCGCGGACGGGCCGCCCGCCCCTGTCGCGCCGACCGAGCCCCTGCCTGCGGCCGTCTACGCACGGCTCAAGGATTCGGCACCCCTCCTGCAGCGGTTGCCCGGCAAGGATCGGGAGGCGATGCAGGCCTTCTACGCCTTGGGGAACTTCAAGCCGGTCTGGATCGAGAACGGCGCCCTCACCCCTGCTGCCAAGGCGGCGATCGAGCGTCTGCGCGCCGCGGGCGAGGACGGGCTCGACCCGAACGCCTATCCGGTGCCGGCGATCGGCAAGCTCAGCCGTCCGGACACGGATGCGGAGATCGCCGAGGCCGATCTCAAGCTCTCCGCGGCGATCGCCCTCTATGCCCGCGACGCGCGGGGTGGACGCGTGAACCTCGCTGCGATCTCCAAGCTCATCACCCCGACCCTCGACCTGCCGCCCGCCGACGCCGTGCTGACCCGCGTCGCCGTGGCGGGCGCAGGAGCCGGCGACGCGTTGCAATTCTACAATCCGCGCCAGCCGGGCTACCTTGCCCTCAAGAAGCGCCTTGCCGGCCTGCGGGCGGGCCGGACGCAGGGGGCGCCGAGCGTCAAGCTGCCGGACGGACCGGTGCTCAAGCTCGGTATGAGCGATCCGCGCGTGCCGCTGCTGCGCAGCCGCTTCGGCTTGGAGAGTGCCTCCGCCGGCACCCTCGACGCCGCGCCGGGCACGCCGGATGTCTACGACCGCGCGGTGGCCGACGCCGTCAAGGGCTTCCAACGCAGCCGCGGCCTTCCCGCCAACGGCACGCTGACCCAGGCCACCGTCACGGCCCTGGCCAATCCGAGCCTGCCGAAGGCGAGCGCCAACGAGGCCGACCTCCTCGTCAACATGGAGCGCTGGCGCTGGCTGCCGTCCGAACTCGGGCCGGACTACGTCTTCGTGAACATCCCCGAGTTCAAGCTGAAGGTGTTTCGCGAGGGGCGCCTGCGCGACGAGACCCGGGTGATCGTCGGCAAGCCGACGAGCCCCACTCCGACCTTCTCGGGGATGATGGAATACGCGGTCGTCAACCCGTCCTGGTACGTGCCGCCGTCGATCCTCAAACAGATGCTCGCCTCGGGCAAGACCGCCGGCTTCGAGGTGGTGCGCCGCGGAAACGTGATCTCCCTGCGCCAACCGCCGGGCGAGCGGAACGCCCTGGGCTTCATCAAGTTCATGTTCCCCAACCAGCACGCGGTCTACCTGCACGACACGCCCAACCGCTCGCTGTTCTCGGCCTCGACCCGCGCCTTCAGCCACGGCTGCGTGCGCGTCGACGACCCCTTCCGCTTCGCCGACGCGGTGCTTCCGAACTGGACGCAGGAGCGCCTGAAGAAGCTGATCGGCAAGGGCGAGCGCACTCTCCGCCTGCCGGAGAAGCTGCCGGTGCATCTGGCCTACTTCACCGCGGAGGTGGACGATCTCGGTTCCTACCGCACCCTGCCCGACCTCTACGGCTATGACGGGCCGATGAAGGTGGCGCTCGGCCTCGCCTCGCGCTCGGACGCGGTGGCGCGGGCTCCCGCGGCCACCAAGCGCGCCGCAGCGGAGGCGGCCGGAACCCGGTCCGCGACGCGCGAGGCGTCCCGGCCCGCCTCACGCCCGACAGCGACCCGCGAAGCCGTGCGCAGCGAGCGTCGCGCCGCCCCCCGTCGCTCGCCCGACATGTTCGGTGACCCCTGGGGCGCCGACGCCTACGGCGCGCAGCCGCGCAGCTTCTGGTAGGTGAGAGCGGCCGCGCCACGGCGCGGACATGAGGCCTGGAATGTCGATCCACGCGGGACAGCGTGCGGCGGCACTCTTGCGAGGCACGTTTTTGCCACGGTTGGCCCTTAGCCGTCGTTGGAGACGGCAAGCAGCACGGGCCCGACGACCCGCCTTTCCCGGTCCTCGAAACCCGCGCCACCGCGACATCGCCGATGTCGAGCCGTCCCGCGAGGGCTGAGGCTATGCTGCGCACGATCCGGGATTGCCTGCCCCCGAACCGTCCCGCACGTTCGCCGCGCCTGAAGCGCCTGTCCTCCGCCCTCGGCGCCGTGGCGGCCCTGTTGCTGGCCGGCACCGTCGAGACCCAGGATGCGGCGGCCAACGGCGACACCCGCAGCCTGTCGCTGGCGCACGAGCATACCGGCGAGACCCTGACGGTCACGTTCAAGCGCGACGGGCGCTTCGACCGCGCCGCCCTCGACCAGCTCAATTGGCTCCTGCGCGACTGGCGCGAGAACGAGTCCATCAAGATGGACCCGCGCCTGTTCGATGTCGTCTGGGAGGCGCAGCGCTCCATCGGTTCGAGCGCGCCGCTGCGCATCGTTTCCGGCTATCGCAGCCCGAAGACCAACGGGATGCTGCGCCGCCGCTCCTCGGGCGTGGCCGAGACCAGCCAGCACATGCTCGGCAAGGCGATGGACTTCTTCATCACCGACGCTTCGATCGATCAGATCCGCGCCGCCGGCATGCGGCTTCAGCGTGGCGGCGTCGGCTGGTATCCGCGCTCGGGCTCGCCGTTCGTGCATCTCGATGTCGGCTCGGTGCGCTCCTGGCCGCGCATGACCCAGGACCAGCTCGCCCGCCTCTTCCCGGACGGAAAGACCGTCCACCTGCCCGCCGACGGCAAGCCGCTGGCCCGCTACGAGGAGGCCCGCGCCGAGATCCTGGCCCGGGGCGGCACGGTACTCGGCTACACGGCGCTCGCCAGTGCCGAGGAAATCGAGGACGGTCCGGGCCTCAAGGGATTCTTCGCCTCGCTGTTCGGCGGCGGCGCGACCGATGCGCCGCCGGCCGCGCTCGCCAACGCGCCCGCTCCGTCGAAGGCGCGGGCCAAGCCCAGCATCGCGGTGGCGAGCGCCGACCCGACCGACGGTACCGGGACCGCGCAGGCCATGGCCTACGCCGCGCCGAACGCGACCGAGACCCTACGCGCGACGAGCCTGCGCCGGGACGGCGCCTCGGCCAAGGAATTGCTGACCGGCGAGACCGAGCAGGCGGTCGTCGCGCCGCTGCCGCCGCGCCGGCCTTCGGAATTCGCAATCGTCGCAACCGCCCTGACCATCCCGCTTCCGCCGCAGCGACCGGTTCAGCTCGCCTCCCTCACCGGCGAGGGCCTCGGACGCATGATCACCGTGGCGCAGGCGGGCACCGAGCCGCCCTCCCCGACCGTCGAAACGGTCACGCAGGTGCGGCTCGTGCCGGCAGATGCCGACCCGCGCGAGCAGCTGCGCGGCCTGTTCTTCGCCTCGATGCAGGGCGCCTCGGAGCCGGCGGCTCCGACAATCCCCGTCCGCGTGGCGCTCGCCCGCCCGCGTCCCGACGAAGCGCTGCCAGCGGAGGCGCTGCGCCTCCCCTCCTCCGACACGGTCGCGGGCCGCTTCTCGATGCGGTCGCGGGTGGAGACGCCGCCCGCCGGGCGCTTCACGGGCGCGGCGGCCCAGGGGCAGCCCCGCCTGTATTGACGGCAGCCGGCCTGCGGCGGCGATGGTCGACCGTTCAGTCCATGACGGCCAGGCTCCGGAGCCTGGAACGACGCTTACCCGCTGACACGCGCGGGTGTGCGGGAGGCCGTCGGTCGCGCTCACCTTCGCCGAGTTCGTCGCCGCCGCAGCGATGGCGGCGGCCGGCGCCGCGATTATCGCGACCACCGGCTCGAATGGATGCTCGAGTCCGGCGGCATCGCGGTGGTGCTGGCAGGCCTACTGGACGGCAATATCCGCTTTCCGTCGCCGGAAGCGTGATCATGCGTCCGTTTTCGCGACGCGCGGCCGAGGCAAGGCCGGGCACCGTCTTCTCGCAAAGGCCCTACGCCGGGTCGCCTCGGCCGTCGCCTCGCTGCGGCATCGCGAGGCGGAGCCGAAGCGACCCAGAGCGCGACCTGTCCGGAAGGTGCGGAGCCTTGGATTGCCACGGCTTCGCCTCGCAAGGACGAAGGAAGAGACCGAAGCTATCAGCCGAAAGCCGGTTGAGTCCTACGCCATGCCGAGGGCCTGGAGGTAGAGTTCGAGGATCGCCTCCTCCTCCTGGCGCTCGTCGTGGTCGCGCTTGCGCAGGGAGATGATCTTGCGCAGCACCTTCACGTCGAAGCCGTTGGCCTTGGCCTCGGCATAGACGTCCTTGATGTCGCCCGCGATGCCGGCCTTCTCCTCTTCGAGGCGCTCGATGCGCTCGATGATGCTCTTGAGCTGGTCGGCGGCGACCGAGGACGGGTCGACGGCGGGGGCAGGCGAGGCGGCCATGGCGGCGCTCCTTCACGCGAGGGAAGGCGTGGGCCCGATGGCTCACGCCGGATGTCCCGGGATTACGCGATCAACCTTACCCGCTCGTTGATGCGCGACCGGGCCATTCGTGCCTCAGTGGCCGGCCTTCTGCGCGTCCGAGAAGCGGGCCCGCTGCTCCGGGCTGGTCTCCTGCTGGTGCTGCCGCTTCCACTCCTCGTAGGGCATGCCGTAGACGTGCTCGCGGCTCTGATCCTTGCTCAGATCGAGGCCGCGCTCGTCCGCCGCGTCCTTGAGCCAGTTGGATAGGCAGTTCCGGCAGAAGCCGGCCAGATTCATCAGGTCGATGTTCTGAACGTCGGTACGATTGCGCAGGTGCGAGACGAGGCGGCGGAAGACGGCCGCCTCCAGCTCGGTCTGCGTGGCGGGATCGATGCCGGACATGGGAGGCTCCTTGGAGAGGGTCTTCGCCTTGAGATGGGGCTGAGGTCGTCCCGCGCGGACCGCCCGTCAAGCGGCCGGGCGCAGCATCGGCCGCAGGAGGCGGGCGAAGCGCTGCGCCCATTCCTCCTGTCCCTCGGGTCCGCCGATCAGATCCTGCCGAATCTCGACCAGCGCGTTCGGCAATCCGCGGGCGGTGGCGTGGCGGTCGATCGTGTCGCCGGGCAGGCCGCCGCCATAGGGCTGGTTATCGCCGACGCAGAGCCCCGCCGGATCGGCCTCGAGCGCCTCGATCACCGGCCGGCTCAGACGCTCGTCACCGTCATAGAGGATGCCGACCTGCCAGGGCCGGGCGACGGTGCGCCAGAACGGCGTGAAGCTGTGCATGGTCAGGAACATCGGGCTCGCCCCCGCCGCCTCGGCACGGGCGACCGCCTCGTCCACTGCCCGGTCGAAGGGCACGTAGAAGCGGCGGATGCGCTCGGCGATGCCGGCCGCGTCGATGCGGGCGTTGCCCGGAACGATCGCACCGTCGGAGAGCCGCATCACCAGGGTCGGATCGAGGCGGCCCCGGTTCGGATCGATGATGAGACGCGAGAACCGCGTCAGCACCGCCGGCACGCCGAGCAGGTGCGCCAGCCGGCGCGTCACCGCCGCGGCGCCGATGTCGTAGGCGATGTGACGGGAGAATTCCGCTTCCGGAACGCCGAGGCGATGCAGATTCTCCGGCACCGCGTTCGAGGCGTGCTCGCAGACGAGCAGCAGACCGCGGGAAGAATCGCCTTCGATGCACTCGACGGGATGTTCGGAAAGATTTCGGGTCTCGGGTTCGATCGACAGCATGGCGACTATTTGGGCCGGCGCGGCGAGATCGGAAGGGTGCAGCGTCTCAATGCAAGGCGGACATGCGGGAGAAGGCGGCGCGGGTCAAAAAGAATGCCTGGGATCGCGAAAGTTTTGTGAAACGGCGGAGGCTTGCCGACACGGCGAGGCTCGGGCAAGCACAGGCTCAAACAAGAACCGTGCGAGGACGCTCATGACCGCGACGCCCGTGTCCGCCCCTGCCCCGACCGATCCGGCGAACGCGGAGCGTCGTGCCCTCCTCTCGTCGATCCTCGACGAGGCGATCGCCGCCACCCATCCGCGCAAGTGCCTCGTGGGGCACCTCCCGGCGCCGACGCCGGGGCGGCTCATCATCCTCGGCGCGGGCAAGGCGGGCGGCAGCATGGCCGCGGTGGCGAGCCGCTTCTACCGCCAGGAGCACGGCGTGCCGGAGGACCGCATCGTCGGCCTCGCGGTCGCCCGCCACGGCTACGGTGAGGAAGCGCCCGGCATCCGCATGGTCGAGGCGGGCCATCCCGTCCCCGACGCGGCCGGCATCGAGGCCACCCGCAAGGCGCTCGCCATCGCCGAGAGCGCCGGCCCCGAGGACGAGGTGCTGGTGCTGCTCTCCGGCGGCGGCTCGGCGAACTGGATCGCCCCGGCCGGGGCGCTGAGGCTTCCCGAGAAGCAGGCGATCACTAAGGCGCTGCTGCGCTCGGGTGCGCCGATCAACGAAATCAACGCGGTGCGCAAGCACCTCTCGCGCATCAAGGGCGGCCGGCTCGCGGTGGCCGCCCGCAACGCCAAGTCGATCCTGACGCTCGCGATCTCCGACGTGCCGCACGACGACCCGTCCGTGATCGCCTCCGGCCCGACCGTGCCCGATCCCTCGACCCTTGCCGACGCTCGGGCGATCTGCGAGCGCCGCGGCATCAACCTGCCCGAATCCGCGCTGGCGCTCTTGAACGATCCGGCCAACGAGACCCCGAAGGCGGGCGACCCGGCCTTCGCCCGGGCCGAGTACCGCATCATCGCCCGACCGATCGATGCGCTCGAAGCGGCGGCCGAGGCCGCGCGGCGGGCCGGCTACGAGCCGGTAATGCTGGGGGCCGACCTCGAAGGCGAGGCCCGGGAGGTCGCGGCCGAGCACGCCCGGCTGGCGCTCGAGGCGCGGCAGGCGGGGCGGCGCGTGGCGCTCATCTCCGGAGGCGAACTCACCGTCACCATCCGCGGCGAGGGCGACGGCGGTCCCAATCAGGAATATGCCTTGGCGCTTGCCATCGCGCTCGACGGAGCCGAGGGGATCGCCGGCATCGCCGCCGACACCGACGGCACCGATGGCGGTCGCGGCGCCGCCACCGATCCGGCGGGCGGCCTCGTCGATGCCACGACGCTGGTGCGCGCCCGCGCCGCGGGGCTCGACCCGAAAGCGATGCTGCTCGACAACGATTCGACGCGATTCTTCGCCACGATCGGCGATCTCGTTCAGCCCGGCCCCACTCGGACCAATGTCAACGACTGCCGCGTCATCCTCGTCGATTGAGTTTTTTCGGATGCGCGCGCTGCGCAGGGCCGCCATCCGGCTCTGCCTCGCGGCGCCTACGCTCTTCCCCCTGCCCGCCCTCGCCGATCTGCGCCTGTGCAATCAGACCGCCAGCAAGGTCGGCGTGACCCTGGGTTACCGGGACGCACAGGGCTGGGTGACCGAGGGTTGGTGGGATCTCAAACCGCGCAATTGCGAAACCCTGCTGAAGGGCTCGCTCGCGGCGCAATTCTACTATCTCTACGCCGTCGACTACACGCGCGGCGGCGAGTGGAGCGGGCGGGCGATGATGTGCACCCGCGACACCGCTTTCACCATCCGGGGCGTCGAGGATTGCCTGGCCCGCGGCTTCGACCGCAACGGCTTCATCGAGGTCGATACCGGGCAGCAGCGGAACTGGACGATTCAGCTTTCCGATCCCGGCCAGCCCCTGGCGGGCGGGCCCTAAACCATTGCGGGCAGCGATTCCGGACGGGCGGCCGGATCAGCTGTCCGGCACCCACGCGCAGGCCGTTAACCCCTCCCGCATATGCTTCGGCGCGGGTGCTTCCACCGTGATCGCCTCGCGTTTGGGATAGAGCGGCAGGCTCAAGGTCCGCGCGTGGAGTTGCAATCCAGGCCCGTCGCGCCCGGCGCCGCCGTAGATCGCGTCGCCCCGGATCGGCCAGCCCATCGCCGCGCAGTGGACGCGCAGCTGATGCGTGCGGCCCGTGACCGGGTTGAGTTCGAGCCACGCCATGTCCTGCCCCCGGCCGAGCACGCGGTAGAGCGTCAGCGAGGGCGACCCGGCCGGATCGGTCTTCATCCACCAGCTGCGCGGATCGTCGGAGCGGCGCGCGAGCGGCAGGTCGATGCGTCCCTCGTCCTCGACCGGACCGCCCTCCACCAATGCCCAATAGCGCTTGTCGACCTTGCCGTCGGCGAACAGGCGGTTCAGACGGGCGAGCGCTTTGGCGTGGCGGCCGAGCACGAGGCAACCCGAGGTGTCGCGGTCGAGCCGGTGCGCAGCCTCCGGGCGGCGCGGCAGGCCGAAGCGCAGGGAATCGAGATGGTCGGTGAGCGTCGGGCCGCCCTTCGGCCCCGGATGCACTGGCAGACCCGCCGGCTTGTCGATGACGAGCATCAGGGCATCGCGGTAGAGAAGGGAAAGACCTATCTCCGCTTGGGGGCGGCTCGGTGCTGTGTCTGGCGGGCTCATGCTCCCGGGCTAGAGCGCCGGGTCGCCCCGAGCAAGGTTCAGGCAGGTTCGAACAAGGGTCGAGGATGAGCGACGACGAGAAGCCCGGCTGGTTCGGACGCCTGTTCGGACGAAAGGGCGCCCCCGAAACCAGGCCGGCCGAGGAGGCCGTGACGCCGCCGCCGACCTCGCCGGCCTCGGAATCCGAGGGTCTGCCGGACTTCACCACCGCGGCGGACGACGTCGCCCACGTGCCGCCGCCCGTCAGCGAGCCCGCGCCCGAGGATCCGGACAAGAACCGCATCCCCGACGAGGTGGAGGGCGCCGACCTCCAGCCGGAGCCGCAGCCGCCCTCGGGCGAGGCGCCGCAGCCGGAGGAGGACGAGGCCGCTTCGCCGAGCCGAACCGTGGATGAGGCGACTGCCCCCATCGAAGACGAGGCCGCTCCCACCGATGCGGGCGAGAAGCGGAATTGGTGGTCGCGCCTGACCGGGGGCGAGGCGGAGGAAACGCCGCCCCTGTCGGAGGCGCAGCCGCCGGCCGAGACCGACATCCAGCCGGTCGATTCCGCGGCCGCGCTGGCGAGCGACGCCGTGTCCGGCGCCGTCGTCGGCACGGAGAAGCGGGGCTGGTGGTCGCGGCTCACCGACGGGATGCGGCGCACTTCCTCGGCGCTGTCGGACCGGGTGACGGGCCTTTTCACCAAGCGCAAGCTCGACGCCACGACGCTGGAGGACTTGGAGGACGCGCTGATCCAGGCCGATTTCGGTATGGAGACCGCGATGCGCATGTCGGAGGCGGTCGGCAAGGGCCGCTACGAGAAGGGCATCTCCCCCGACGAGGTGCGTGCCATCCTCGCGACCGAGATCGAGCGGGCGCTGGAGCCCGTGGCCCTGCCGATCAGCATCGATTCGGCCAAGAAGCCCTACGTCATCCTGACGGTCGGTGTGAACGGCGCCGGCAAGACCACCACGATCGGCAAGCTCGCCCTGAAGTTCAGGGCCGAGGGGCGCAGCGTGATGCTGGCCGCCGGCGACACCTTCCGGGCCGCCGCGATCGAGCAGCTCCGGGTCTGGGGGGAGCGCACCAACACCCCCGTCATCAGCCGCGCCCAGGGCTCGGACGCGGCGGGCCTCGCCTTCGACGCGTTGAAGGAGGCACGGGAGGCCGGCACCGACGTGCTCCTGATCGACACCGCCGGCCGGCTTCAGAACAAGGCCGGGCTGATGGCGGAGCTGGAAAAGATCGTCCGCGTCATCCGCAAGCTCGACCCTGAGGCACCGCACGCCACCCTGCTGGTGCTCGACGCGACCGTGGGTCAGAACGCGCTCAGCCAGGTCGAGCTGTTCTCGCAGGCCGCACCGGTCTCGGGCCTCGTGATGACGAAGCTCGACGGAACGGCGCGGGGCGGTATTCTGGTGGCACTCGCCGCCAAGTTCGGCCTGCCCGTTCACTTCATCGGCGTGGGCGAGGGCGTCGAGGATCTGGAGCCCTTCGCCGCGCGGGACTTCGCCCGGGCGATCACCGGCCTTCCCAAGGCGTAAGCGGTGGCCCACCGCACCTCCGCAGCTGCGAGTCATCCATGAAGGTCGAGAGCGTTCCGCCCAAACGGCACCTGCCGCCCCTGCTCAAGCTGGCGCTGGAGATGGGGCCCCTCGCCGTCTTCTTCTTCGGCAACGCCTATTCGGAGCGCCTCGGCGTCGCGCCGGATGACAAGCTGTTCGTGGCGACCGGCGCCTTCATCGCCGCCACGACGGTCGCGCTCGCCGTCCACTTCGCCCTGTTGCGGCGGCTCCCGATCATGCCGCTCGTCTCCGGCGTGGTCGTGCTGGTGTTCGGCGGCCTGACGCTGGCGCTTCAGGACAAGACCTTCATCATGATGAAGCCGACCATCGTGAACACGCTGTTCGGCCTCGTCCTCCTCGGTGGGCTGCTCTTCAACCGCTCGCTGCTCTCGGTCGTGCTCGACAGCATGTTCGCGCTGACCGAGGAGGGCTGGCGCAAGCTCACCTTCCGCTGGGGCCTGTTCTTCCTCGCGCTCGCCGTCCTCAACGAGGTGGTCTGGCGGACCCAGACCGAGGATTTCTGGGTGAACTTCAAGGTGTTCGGCATTATGCCGCTCACCATCGCCTTCGCCCTGGCACAGACCCCCCTGCTGCTGCGCCACGAGCGCAAGGACGAGGCCGGAGCCGAGGCCGGCTGATCCTTCAGCCGATCCGGCGCGGCATCCGGAACGGCAGCATCAGCCGCACCAGCGGGTTGCGGAAGCGGTCGAGCGACAGGCTCTCGTGGACCGGCCGCACGGCCTCGCCGTCCAACGTCGAGGCCAGCAGCGACCGGGCGTAGAACGGCGTGTCCTCGAAGGTGCGGGTCACGCTCGCCCGCCCGTCGTCGCTGCGGGTCGCGCGGGGCATCCGCCAGAGACCGGTCGGCGGCAGGGACGCCTCGAGCGGCGGGCGCATCTCGCGGCGCGCGCCGTCCGCGCCGAAGCGGAGCGTGAGGTTCTGGCCGCTGCCGTCCCGGCGTCGCACGTCGTAGAGGATCGCCGACCCGGCCTTCAACGGCGCGCGGCACCAAGTCCAGTCCGTGAACGAATCCTCCAGCGCGCCATCGCCGTCGTTGGTGTCGTGGTAGCCGCTGCCCCGCCACGCCAGATCGGGGGCGGTGAACGCCGCCTCGACCTCGCAATCCGGCGCCATCGGCCACCAGCGGTGCAGGCCCGGCGCGTCGAGAGTGAAGGGCTGGGCCGTGAGCGCCCGCGGGCGCACCCGCACCGTCCCGCGCACCGCGTGGGGGATCGGCGCCGAGCGCTCGTCGAGGCGGATCGTCAGCACGCTGCCGTCCCATTCGAGCGAGGACGGCCCCAGGCTGAAGCTCGCCGCGTCGCGGGCGAGGGAGCGCGCGGTGCGCTCGGTCATGGCGAAGCGGTTGGCGCGCTCGCCGTAGAGCACGACGTTGATGGCGCAGTGGGCGAAGGGGTCGCGCGCCGCGTCCCAGGCGTAGTAGGGCGAGAACACGCTGCCGATGAAGGCGATGATCGTCAGGCCATGCCGGCCGTCCTCGCTCACCGCATCGACATACCACCAGACATAGCCGCCCCGGGCGACCGTGCCGTCGAAGCGAGGTCCGCGCGTAGTGCCGCCGCCGCAAGCCGGCCCGACTGCGCCGCCATCGGCACTCCCGGCCCCGGATGTACGCTCCCCCCCGCGAGGTAGAGTCCCGGCACCCGCGTGCGCGCCCCCTGCCGCTTGAAGGTCGCCGTCCAGCCGTGCGACGCCCGCCCGTAGAGCGCTCCCCCCGTCCCCGGAAACAGGGCCGCGAAGCCGTTCGGCGTCGTCACCACCGCCGGCCCCGTCGGCTCCAGCGTGAGCCCGCAGGTCGAGAGCTTGCGGATCAGGTTCGTTTCGCATGCGGCGATCTCCCTGGAATCGAAGCGGCGCTCCCCGCCATCGGCCGGGGCGTTGACGAGCAGGAGCAGGCGCTCCGCCCCGTCGGGGCTGCCTCCGTCCGCGGCGCGATCCTGCGCGCAGACGTAGACGGTCGGGTCCGGCGGGAGGCGCCGGCCGCGCAGAATCGCGTCGAACTCCGCCCGGTAATCCGCCGAGAAGAACACCGTGTGGTGCGCGAGATCGAAGCCGCGCGCCCGCGCCGTGAGGCACAGCGTCAGGGCCGAGAGCGAGCGCTCCCGGGCCGGCACCCGGTCACCCGCTCCGGCGACATCGGTGCCAAGGAGACCCGCCCCGAGGGCGGCGACGTCGGCGTTGGCGATGACCGCATCGGCAGGCAGGCGCTCGCCGTCCGCCAGTTCCACCCCCGCGACGCGGCCCCGCTCGGTCACGATCCGCGCGACGTTCGCGCCCAGGCGCAGGCGGGCGCCGCGCCGTTCCGCGAGCCCGGCCACCGCTTGCGCAAGCCGGCTCAAGCCGCCCTCGACGGTCCAGACGCCCGCCTGCTCCACATGGGCGACAAGCATCAGCGTGGCCGGCGCCTCGAAGGGCGAGGCCCCGCAATAGGTCGCGTAGCGACCGAACAGCTGCCGCAGCCGCGGATCGCGAAAATACTCGCCGAGTGCCGACCACAGGGTGGCGAAGGGCTGGATCCGCCACAGGCTGCCGATGCCGGACAGCCCGACCCGCTGGGCCAGATCGACCGGGCTCGGCCGGTCGGCGCGGATGAACGGTCCCTCCAGCGTGCGGTAGACCTCCGCCGCGCGGGCACAGAAGCGGCGGTAGCCCTCGGCCTCGCGGGCACCGGCGAAGGCGCCGACGGCATCCGCCGACGCGGCCACGTCGGCGAACAGGTCGAGCCGGTCGCGGGCGTTCCAGGCGTGCCGGGCGAGCAGGGAGGCCGGCCGCAGGGTCACGTCCGAATCGAATGCCGCGCCGGCTTCCGCGAAAAGTTCGTCGAAGACCCAGCGCATGGTGAAGACCGTCGGGCCCGCCTCGACGGGGATGCCGCCGACGGGCAGCGCGCGCATCTTGCCCCCCAACGTGGCGGCGCGTTCCAGCACGGTCACGTCGAGCCCGGTCGCGGCAAGGCTGGCCGCCGCCGAGAGCCCGCCGATGCCGGCGCCGATCACGATGACGCGCTTCTCCGCCACGTCCGTCACGCTCCCTTGCGTATCGGCGTTGATCCCGACGCCCAACAGTGTCAATCATAACTGACACATGAGCAAGACAAGATGATCTAACACCGGGAGAGTGCCATGGATGTCGGCAGGCGGATTGAAACGGTTCTCGACGCGGCGGTCGCGCATGCGGAGGCACCGGGTGCGCCGCCGCTCCTGGCCGAGGCGATCCGCTACGCGGTCTTCCCCGGCGGCCACCGTATCCGCCCGCGGCTCTGCCTCGCCGTAGCTCTGGCCTGCGGCGACGACGACCCGGCCGCGTCCGACGCGGCGGCGGCGGCGATCGAGTTGCTACACTGTGCCTCCCTCGTTCACGACGACCTGCCCTGCTTCGACGACGCGCCGATGCGGCGGCAGAAGCCCTCGGTCCACGCCGCCTTCGGCGTACCGCTCGCCGTACTGACCGGCGATGCGCTGATCGTCGCCGCCTTCGAGACGCTGGCGCGCGGCGCCGTCCGCTCCCCCGCGCGGCTCGCCGCCCTGGTCGGGCTGGTCGCCCGCGCCGTCGGCTCGCCCACGGGCATCGTCGCGGGGCAGGCCTGGGAATCGGAGCCCTTCGTCGATCTCGTCGAGTATCAGCAGGCCAAGACCGGTGCGCTGTTCGCGGCGGCCACCATCGCGGGCGCCGCCGCCGCCGGCGCCGCGCCGCTTCCGTGGCGGCTGCTCGGCGAATGCCTCGGCGAGGCCTACCAAGTGGCCGACGACTTGCGCGACGTGGCCTGCCGCCAGGAGGAGATCGGCAAGCCGGCCGGGCGCGACGCCACCCTCGGGCGGCCGAACGCGGCGGCCCTTCTCGGCAGGCAGGGCGCCCTGGACCGGCTGAAGCGGCTCGGCCGCGAGGCGGTCGAAGTGATTCCCGATTGCCCGGGACAAGCCGGCTTGCGCGCCGAGATCGAAGCGCAGACCCGCCTGTTCCTGCCCGCCTCGCTGCGCGAACTCGCCTGAGGCGCCCGGTGCCCGCCGCGATGTCGCAGTCCGGGTCGGCGCCGTGGCGGCGCCCGGGCTGGCGCGAGCGCTGGCTCGCTTTCCGCAACGGCACGGTCGCCAACCCCGCCTTCCAGCGCTGGGCGGCCGGGTTCCCCTTCACCCGCCGCATCGCCCGGCGCAACACCCGGGCGCTGTTCGATCTCTGCGCCGGCTTCGTCTACGCGCAGGTGCTGTTCGCCTGCGTCCGGCTCGACCTCTTCGGCCTGCTACGAAGCGGCCCGCTGCCGCCCGACGCGATCGCCCGCCGGCTCGACCTGCCTCCGGACCGTACCCTTACCCTGTTGAAGGCTGCCGCCTCGCTCGACCTGATCGCCCGGCTGCCGGATGGGCGCTTCGCCCTGGCCGATCTCGGCGCGGCCCTCGTCGGCAACCCGTCGATCGCGGCGATGGTCGAGCACCACGCGATGCTCTACGCCGATCTCGCCGACCCGGTCGCCCTGCTACGGGCGCCGGCCGGCGCGACCCGGCTGGCGCGATACTGGCCCTACGCCGCGACGGACGGGGCCGAGCAGGTCGGTCCCGATTCGGTGGCGGCTTATAGCGGCCTGATGGCCGCCTCGCAGGCCCTGATCGCCGGAGACGTGCTCGACGCCCTACCGCTCGCCGACCGCACCTGCCTGATGGATATCGGCGGAGGCGAAGGCGTCTTCCTGGCACAGGCCGGCCGCCGCCATCCGGCCCTGACCTTGCGCCTTCTCGATCTGCCGCCCGTAGCCGAGCGGGCCGAGACCCGGCTGGGGGCCGAGGGGCTGAGCACGCGGGCGACCTGCTTCGGCCGGAGCTTCGCCGACACGCCGTGGCCGCGCGGCGCCGACGCGATCACGCTGGTGCGAGTGGTGCACGATCACGACGATGCGGTCGCCCTGATGCTGCTGCGGGCCGCCCACGAGGCGCTGCCGCCCGGGGGGCTGGTGGCGATCGCCGAGCCCTTCGCCGGCACGCCCGGCGCCGAGCCCGTCGGCGACGCGTATTTCGGCTTCTACCTGCTGGCCATGGGCAGCGGGCGGCCGCGCACGGCGTTGGAGCTGTCCGCCATGCTGGAAGCGGCCGGTTTCGTCGAGATTCGGGAGAGACGGACGCGACGGCCGCTTCTCGCACGCCTTCTCACGGCAAAGCGAGCGATCTGACGTAAAGATCACTTGACGCAGAAAAGTGTCTATCTAGGATGACATTCATCGGCTCCGCATTCGGTCGGAGTCGGGAACAGCGAGGGGGGCAGGGACATGAAGGCTTTGGCCGTCGTCCTTGAACAGCCGGAGCGATTGGCGCTGAACCGCCTCACGCTCTCCCCTGCCGCCGCGGGCGACGCGACCGTCGCCGTCTCTTGGAGCGGAATCAGCACCGGGACCGAGCGCCTGCTCTGGTCCGGTCGGATGCCGCCCTTTCCCGGTATGGGCTACCCGCTGGTGCCGGGCTACGAGTCGGTCGGCACCGTGGTCGAGGCCGGCCCGGAGACCGGCCTGCGCATCGGCCAATCCGTCTTCGTCCCCGGCGCCCGCTGCTTTGGCGAGGTGCGCGGATTGTTCGGCGGCGCGGCCTCCCATCTCGTCGCCCCGGCCTCCCGCCTCGTTCCCGTCGATGCCGCGCTGGGCGATCGCGCCTGCCTCATCGCGCTGGCGGCCACCGCCTACCATGCCCTTTCCGGCGTCGTGCCGGGAAGCCGCAGCCTGATCGTCGGGCACGGCGTTCTCGGGCGGCTTCTGGCCCGCCTGACGGTTCTGGCCGGCGGCGAGCCGGTGGTTTGGGAGCGCGAGCCGCTCCGGGCCGGGGGCGATTTCGGCTATTCCGTTCTGGCGCCCGACGCCGACCCGGCGCGCGATTACGCCACCATCACCGATGTCAGCGGCGATGCCGGCCTCCTCGATACATTGATCGGCCGCCTCGCGCCCGGCGGCGAGATCGTGCTCGCCGGATTTTACGAGGCTCCGCTGGCCTTCGCCTTCCCGCCCGCCTTCCTGCGCGAGGCCCGCATCCGGGTCTCGGCCGAATGGCGGCCGGGCGACCTCGCAGCGGTCACGGCCCTCGTCGAGGCCGGACGTCTCTCGCTCGATGGGCTCATCACCCACCGCGCGCCCGCGCTGGACGCGCAACAGGCCTACCGCACGGCCTTCGCCGACCCGGCCTGCCTCAAGATGATCCTCGATTGGAGGACCTGCTCGTGAACCTACAGCTCAACAAATCGGCGCTCAGCGCCGCCGCGAAGCTGCGGGAGGAGGCCGCGATCGAGCCTGATGCGGTCGCCACCGGTGACGTGAAGCGCGAGACGCAGATCATCGCGATCTACGGCAAGGGCGGAATCGGCAAGTCGTTCACTCTGGCCAACCTCAGCTACATGATGGCCCAACAGGGCAAGAAGGTGCTGCTGATCGGCTGCGACCCGAAGAGCGACACCACCTCGCTCCTCTTCGGCGGCCGAGCCTGCCCGACCATCATCGAGACCTCGACCAAGAAGAAGCTCGCGGGCGAGCCGGTCGCCATCGGCGACGTCTGCTTCAAGCGCGACGGCGTCTACGCGATGGAGCTCGGCGGACCCGAAGTCGGGCGCGGCTGCGGCGGACGAGGCATCATCCACGGCTTCGAGCTGCTCGAAAAGCTCGGCTTCCACGAATGGGGTTTCGACTTCGTCCTGCTCGACTTCCTCGGCGACGTGGTCTGCGGCGGCTTCGGCCTGCCGATCGCCCGGGACATGTGCCAGAAGGTCATCGTCGTCGGCTCGAACGATCTGCAATCGCTCTACGTCGCCAACAACGTCTGCTCGGCGGTCGAATACTTCCGCAAGATGGGCGGCAATGTCGGCGTCGGTGGCTTGGTCATCAACAAGGATGACGGGACCGGCGAGGCGCAGGCCTTCGCGCAGGCGGCCGGCATCCCGGTCCTCGCCTCGATCCCGGCCGACGACGACATCCGCCGCAAGAGCGCGAATTACGAGATCATCGGCCGGCCGGACGGGCGCTGGGGATCGCTCTTTTCCGACCTCGCGCAGAACGTGGCCGAGGCGGCGCCCCACCGGCCGACGCCGCTCACGCAGGACGGGCTGCTCGGCCTCTTCTCCAGCGCGGCGACCGGGCGCGACGTGGTGCTGGAGCCCGCCACGCTCGAAGACATGTGCGGGCGGGTCTCGCTCGCCAAGCCGTCCCTCGAAATCGTCTACGACGAGGTTTGAGGCATGGCCGTCGCGCTCGACATCGCCGACCTTCGCGCCCGCCGCCCGGCGGAGCCGGTCAATCTCGCCGCGATCCAGGGGGACGGCCTGGGCTGCCACGCCGGACGGGACGCGATGCGGGCGGCCGCCGAAGCCGCCGGGATGTCGCGCACGCTGGAGCAGCTGAAGCAGGATTATCCGACCGGCCCCCACGACCAGCCGCAGAGCATGTGCCCGGCCTTCGGTTCCCTGCGCGTCGGCCTGCGCATGCGGCGCACGATGACGATCCTGTCGGGCTCCGCCTGTTGCGTCTACGGGCTCACCTTCACCTCGCATTTCTACGGCGCGCGCCGCAGCGTCGGCTACGTCCCGTTCAATTCCGAGACCCTGGTCACGGGCAAGCTGTTCGAGGACATCCGCGAGGCCGTCCACGCCTCCGCCCGACCCGAGGCCTACGACGCCATCGTCGTCATCAATCTCTGTGTTCCGACCGCCTCCGGCGTGCCGCTGCGGCTGCTGCCGAAGGAGATCGATGGAGTTCGCGTCATCGGGATCGACGTGCCGGGCTTCGGCGTGCCGACCCATGCCGAGGCCAAGGACGTGCTGGCCGGCGCCATGCTGGCCTTCGCCCGTCGCGAGGCCGAGCACGGCCCGGTCCAGGCCCCCCGGGGCGGGCGCTCGGAGCGGCCGGCCGTGGCCCTGCTCGGCGAGATGTTTCCGGCCGATCCGGTGGTGATCGGCGGCCTGCTCGAACCGCTCGGCCTCGCCGCCGGCCCCGTGGTGCCGACGCGCGAATGGCGCGAACTCTACGGCGCGCTCGACGCCGCGGCCGTGGCGGCGATCCACCCGTTCTACACCGCGAGCGTGCGCGAGTTCGAAGCGGCCGGGCGGCCGGTGGTGGGCTCCGCCCCCGTCGGCCACGACGGCACCGCCGATTGGCTCGCGGCGATCGGCAACGCCTGCGACGTGAAGCGGGAGACGGTCGCGGCGGCCCAGAACCGGCTGCTGCCGGCGATCCGCGGCGCCCTGGCCGCCGCGCCGATCCGCGGACGCATCACGCTCTCCGGCTACGAGGGTTCGGAGCTTCTGGTCGCGCGCCTGCTCGTCGAGAGCGGCGCCGAGGTGGCCTATGTCGGCACCGCTTGTCCGCGCACGCCCTGGTCGGAGTCCGATCGGGTCTGGCTGGAGGAGCGGGGCGTTCCGATCCGCTACCGCGCCTCGCTCGAGGACGACCTGGCCGCCTTCCACGAATACCGGCCGGATCTCGCCATCGGCACCACGCCGGTGGTGCAGCGGGCCAAGGAGGCGGGGACGCCGGCCCTGTACTTCACCAACCTCATCTCGGCCCGGCCCCTGATGGGCGCGGCCGGAGCGGGCTCGCTCGCCCGGATCGTCAACGCCGCGCTCGCCAACCGCCCACGCTTCGATGCGATGCGCGCCTTCTTCGAGGGCGTCGGCACCGGCCACGCCTCCGGGATCTGGCAGGAGGTGCCGCGTGCGAAGGCCGCGCCGAAGGTGCAGGCTCCCGAGAAACCGATCGGGGAGATGGCGTGATGCTCGTCCTCGATCACGATCGCGCCGGCGGCTACTGGGGCGCAGTCTACGTCTTCACGGCGATCAAGGGGCTGCAGGTCGTCATCGACGGCCCCGTGGGCTGCGAGAACCTGCCGGTCACCTCGGTCCTGCACTACACCGACGCGTTGCCGCCCCACGAACTGCCCATCGTGGTCACGGGGCTGGCAGAGGAGGAACTCGGCCGCCACGGCACCGAAGGCGCGATGAAGCGAGCGCACGGCACGCTCGATCCGGGCCAGCCGAGCGTCGTGGTGACGGGATCCATCGCCGAGATGATCGGTGGCGGCGTCACGCCCGAGGGCACGGGGCTCCAGCGCTTCCTGCCGCGCACCATCGACGAGGACCAGTGGCAATCCGCCGACCGGGCGATGAGCTGGCTCTGGCAGGAATACGGCGCCCGGCGCTTCGCCAAGAAGGGCATTCCGGCCCGCCCCGAGCGCAAGCCGGGCGAGCGTCCCCGGGTCAACATCGTCGGCCCGGCCTACGGCACCTTCAACATGGCCTCGGATCTGGCCGAGATCCGCCGTCTCGTCGAGGGCATCGGGGCCGAGGTGAACCTCACCTTCCCGCTCGGCGCGCATCTGGCCGACGTGCCCAAGCTCGTCAACGCGGACGCGAATATCTGCCTCTACCGCGAGTTCGGGCGCCTGCTCTGCGAGAGCCTGGAGCGGCCCTATCTCCAGGCGCCGATCGGCCTACTCTCGACCACCAAGTTCCTCCGCTCGCTCGGCGAGATCCTCGGCCTCGATCCCGAGCCCTTCATCGAGCGCGAGCGCCACACCACGATCAAGCCGGTCTGGGATCTGTGGCGCTCGGTGACGCAGGACTTCTTCGCGACCGCCAGCTTCGGCATCGTCGCGACCGAGACCTACGCCCGCGGCGTGCGCCACTTCCTCGAAGAGGAGATGGGCCTGCCCTGCCACTTCGCCTTCGCGCGGACCGCCGGCCAGAAGCCCGACAACGCGGCGGTGCGCGAGGCGATCCGGACGAACCCGCCGCTCGTCCTGTTCGGATCCTTCAACGAGCGCATGTACCTCGCCGAGACCGGCGGCCGCGCGGCCTACGTGCCGGCCTCGTTCCCCGGGGCGATCATCCGGCGGCACACCGGCACGCCCTTCATGGGCTATGCGGGCGCGACCTACCTCGTCCAAGAAGTCTGCAACGCCCTGTTCGACATGCTCTTCCACATCCTGCCGCTCGCCCGCGACATGGATGCGGTGGAAGCCACCCCCGCCCGAACGCATCGCGAACTGCCCTGGGACGAGGCCGCTCGCGCCCGCCTCGACAGCCTCGTCGAAGCGCATCCGGTCCTGACCCGCATCTCCGCCGCCAAGCGCCTGCGCGATGCCGCCGAGCGCGCGGCGCGCCGGGACACCGCGTCCCGCGTCGCCGCCGCCCATGTCGAGCGGGCGCAGGCCGATCTCAGCCTGGGAGCCGCGGCATGAGCGCGGCCCTCCATTCCCTTCACCCCTCGGTGCCTCGTGGCCCCGGACAGCCTGCGGAGAGAGCCGTCATGAGAGTTGCCCTGCAACGATCGATGCCCGCGTCGTCGCGCCTGCACAGCGAGGCGCTTCAGTTCAGGATCATCCTGGCCGCGACCTACCCGTTCTTCCTGGCCGCCGCCCTGGCGCAGCGTCTGCTGCCGGCGGGGAGCGCGCCCCGGCGCGGCCTGCCGCCCGTGCGCCGCTCGGTCTTCGGCGAGGCCAAGGCGATGGCAGTGTCGGCGATCCCCTTCGCCTTCATGGGATAACGACCGGTTTCGCAGCGTCCCATCCCAGTGGACGGCCACCGCCGTTCGGGACGAAGCGGCAACGTCTCAAGAACTTCCGTGCGGTGCCACGGGGGACCCTGCGCCGTGATGTCATCGAGTCACGGCGCCACCCGCCGCGCCAGCTGCGCGGCCTAACAGCGGAGGTTCGATCGATGGCCAACGGAGTGACAACCGAGAGACCGAGCAGCCTGTCCGGGCTGACGGAACCCGAAGCCAAGGAATTTCACGCGATCTTCCTGACGAGCTTCATCATTTTCACGGCAATCGCCGTGGTCGCCCACATCCTCGTCTGGCTGTGGCGGCCCTGGCTCCCCGGCGAGAAGGGCTACGCCCTGCTCGACGGCGTGACGAACGCGGCCACCGGCCTCGTCTCGATGATCGGCTGAGGAGACGCGCGATGCACAAGATCTGGCTTCTCTTCGATCCGCGGCGGACCCTCGTCGCGCTCTTCACCTTCCTGTTCGTCCTGGCGCTGCTGATTCACTTCATCCTGCTCAGCACCGACCGGTTCAACTGGCTGGAAGGCCCGAAGGACGCGCGTGCCGCCGCCGCCCACAGCCTCGTCCTCCCGACGATGCCGGGCTGACCGGCTCGAATCCGGTCTTGCCGCGGGCGGGCGCCCATGCCCGCCCCGGCCCTCTTCCTCCTCCTCGCGGGAGCCTCCGCCATGGCGATGCTGAGCTTCGAGCGTAAATACCGGGTCCGCGGCGGCACCCTCATCGGCGGAGATCTGTTCGATTTCTGGGTGGGTCCGTTCTACGTCGGCTTCTTCGGTGTCACGACGATCTTCTTCTCGGTGCTGGGCACCGCACTGATCCTCTACGGCGCCGCGATCGGCCCGACCTGGAACATCTGGCAGATCAACATCGCGCCCCCCGACCTCAAATACGGCTTGGCGCTCGCGCCCCTGAAGGAAGGGGGCCTGTGGCAGATCATCACCTTCTGCGCCGTCGGGGCCTTCTCGTCGTGGGCGCTGCGCGAGGTCGAGATCTGCCGCAAGCTCGGCATCGGCTACCACGTGCCCTTCGCCTTCTCGGTGGCGATCTTCGCCTACGTCTCGCTGGTGGTGATCCGGCCGTTCCTGATGGGCGCCTGGGGCTACGGCTTTCCCTACGGCATCCTCAGCCACCTCGATTGGGTGTCGAACACCGGCTATCAATACCTGCACTTCCACTACAATCCAGCGCACATGCTCGCCGTGAGCTTCTTCTTCACGACGACCTTCGCGCTGGCGCTCCACGGCTCGCTGATCCTGGCCGCGACCAATCCGGCCAAGGGCGAGACGGTGAAGACACCCGAGCACGAGGATACCTATTTCCGCGACACGATCGGATACTCGATCGGCACGCTGGGCATTCACCGGCTCGGTCTGTTCCTCGCCCTCTCGGCGGGTTTCTGGAGCGCGGTCTGCATCGTCATCTCGGGACCGTTCTGGACGCAAGGCTGGCCGGAATGGTGGGGCTGGTGGCTCAACCTGCCGGTGTGGCGCTGACACGGAGCATCGGCCGACGGCAGCGCCGGCCGGATTGACGCGGATACTCGATCTCCGGGCGCGAGGCCCTGCGCAGGACGGCGCGAGCGACCTCGGGCAACCGCAGGTCCATGGAGGGAGACGCCGTGGCCTATTATCAGAACATCTTCACCCAGGTGCAGGTGCGCCCGGTCGAGCCGGAACGCGGCATCCCCGTCGCGGTCGACAACCGCATCGGCCGGCCCTTCAACAGCTACCTGTTCGGCCTCATCGGCAACAGCCAGGTCGGGCCGATCTACGGCGGTTATCTCGGGGCTCTGTCCTTCGCCTGCGGCCTGATCGCCTTCGAGATCATCGGCCTCAACATGTGGGCCAGCGTGAACTGGGATCCGATCCAGTTCGTGCGCCAGCTGCCCTGGCTGGCGCTTGAGCCCCCCCTGCCGAAATACGGCCTCAAGGTGCTTCCGCCCCTCAACGAGGGCGGCTGGTGGCTGATCGCGGGATTCTTCCTCACCGCCTCGATCCTGCTGTGGTGGGTGCGCATGTATCGCCGCGCCCGGGCGCTCGGCCTCGGCACCCACGTGCCCTGGGCCTTCGCCTCGGCGATCTGGCTCTACCTCGTCCTCGGCTTCATCCGCCCCCTGCTGATGGGTTCGTGGAGCGAGGCGGTGCCCTTCGGCCTCTTCCCGCATCTCGATTGGACCGCGGCCTTCTCGCTGCGCTACGGCAACCTGTTCTACAACCCGTTCCACATGCTCTCGATCGTCTTCCTCTACGGGTCGACGCTGCTGTTCGCGATGCATGGCGGCACCATCCTCGCCACCAGCCGCTACGGCGCCGAGCGTGAGATCGACCAGATCGTGGATCGCGGCACCGCCACCGAGCGCGCCGCCCTGTTCTGGCGCTGGACCATGGGCTTCAACGCCACGATGGAATCGGTCCACCGCTGGGCGTGGTGGTTCGCGGTGCTGACGACGCTGACCGGCGGGATCGGAATCCTGCTCACAGGCACGGTCGTCGACAACTGGTACCTCTGGGCGGTCAAGCACGGCGTGGCGCCGGCCTATCCGCAGATCTACGGACCGATCACCGATCCGCTGGCCGTGCCGGGCGCAACACCGGGGGGAACGCCATGAAGACGCTGCTCGTCGTCGCGGGCGCGGTCGTCGCCCTGTTCCTCACCATCGCCCAGTTCGGCACGGCGGGCTGGACCAAACCGCCGATCCTCGCCCAGCAGCACGGTTTCCGCGGCACGGGCATGGATCAGATCCAGACCAAGTCGGGCGCGGCGGCCCTGAAGGCTGCCAACGTGCCGCCCGCGCCGGCCGAGCCGGTCGAGGCCGGGACCGAGAAGGCCGGTGCGGTCTACGAGAACGTGCAAGTCCTCAAGGACGTGAGCGTCGAGGAATTCAACCGCCTCATGGTCTCGATGACGGAGTGGGTCAGTCCGGAACAGGGCTGCACCTACTGCCACAACACCGAGAACATGGCCGACGACAGCCTCTACCAGAAGAAGGTTGCTCGCCGGATGATCCAGATGGTGCAGCACATCAACACCGCCTGGAAGGACAACCATGTCGGCGAGGCGGGCGTGAACTGCTACACCTGCCACCGCGGCCAGCCGGTGCCCAAGCACGTCTGGTTCCAGAATCCGGGGCCGAACTACAAGACCGGCTTCATCGCCCGCAACAACGGGCAGAACATGGCCTCGCCCGCGGTCGGTCTCGCCTCGCTGCCCTACGACACGCTGACCGAGTTCTTCGGCAAGAAGGACGCCGACGAAAACCTGATCCGCGTGAACGCGACCACGGCCCTGCCCGAGAGCAAGGGCAAGCCGATCCAGGCGGCGGAGAAGACCTACGGCCTGATGATTCACATGTCGTCGTCGCTCGGCGTGAACTGCACCTACTGCCACAACACCCGGGCGATCTCGAACTGGTCGCAGAGCACGCCGCAGCGGACCCTGGCTTGGCACGCCATCCGGATGGTGCGTGACCTCAACGGCGACTACATCGAGCCGCTGACCACGACCTTCCCGGCCAACCGGCTCGGCCCCACCGGGGATGCGCCCAAGCTGAACTGCACCACCTGCCACAACGGGCAGAGCAAACCGCTGGCGGGCGCCCACGTCGTCGAGAGCTACCCGGAACTCACACGGGTGACCTCGGAACTGGCCTCGCCTGCCGCTCCGCCACCGGATGCGCCCGCCCCGGAAACACCGCCGCCGCAATAGGCCGGGCGCCTTCCCGCCACACCACTTTTGCAGAAGGCCGCCGGGTCCCGCGACCCGGCGGCCTTTTCCGTTGACGGGCGATGGCGGAGACCGCGGGACTGAACTCTCTGCCCAAATCGAGCCTGCCGTCAGATTTTTATGGCGCTCAGGAAAATATCGAGAGGCTCACAGGGTTTCCCCGCATGGCCAGGCGGGCTCGATCCGAGCATCGCGAAGCACGATGCCGGCTTAGGATTCATATCGCCGGGCACCGGCGCTGCGATGATCAGGTTTGCAGATGTCATGACAGTCCGATGACGGGATCAGACCCCCGTCGACGCAGCGCGTGTGCTTAGACTCTGCCGCGTTTGCCGTTATGGAGAGGCGCGAAGAGCGGGCGGATGCACGACGGGGGAGACGCGAGGGTGAGCGACGGGCGTGACAGGAACGAAATCGCCGCCGCACTGGGGCAGTGCAGGTCGGCTTTCCTCGGCGTCGCTCTGATGAGCGGCCTCGTGAACGTCCTCTACCTCACCGGCTCGTTCTTCATGCTCGAGGTCTACGACCGGGTGATCCCCAGCCGCTCCGTGCCGACCCTGATCGGCCTCTGCGCGCTCGCCCTTGTGCTCTACGCCTTCCAGGGCGTGCTGGAGACGATCCGCGCCCGCATCCTCGCCCGGATCGGTGCCGCGCTGGACGAGGCCTTGAGCGGGCGCGTCTTCGATCTCGTCGTGCGTGCGCCGCTGAAGGGAACGAGCCAGGGCGACGGCCTCCTGCCCCTGCGCGATCTCGACCAGATCCGCGCCTTCCTGGCCGGCACCGGCCCTTCCGCCTTCTTCGACCTGCCCTGGATGCCGGTCTATCTCGCGATCTGCTTCCTGTTCCATCCGCTCATCGGCGTCGCGGCCCTCCTCGGCCTTGCCGTGCTCGGCGCGCTCACCTTCCTCTTCGATACCGCCAGCAAGGGACCGACCCAGGCCGCCACCGGCCACGGCATGCGCCGCAACGGGCTCGCCGAGGCCGGCCGCCGCAACGCCGAGGTGCTCACGGCCATGGGCATGCAGCAGCGCCTCGCCGCCCGCTGGGCGCTGGCCAACCACGACTACCGGGCGGCCCACCAGACCGTCTCCGATGTCGGCGGCGGCTACGGCGCGGGCTCCAAGGTCTTCCGCATGGCGCTGCAATCGGGCGTGCTGGCGCTCGGCGCCTGGCTCGTGATCCACAACGAGGCGACCGCCGGCGTCATCATCGCCAGCTCCATCCTCGTCTCGCGGGCGCTGGCCCCGGCGGAGATGACCATCGCCAACTGGAAGGGCTTCGTGGCCGCGCGCCAGAGCTGGCACCGCCTCTCGGGCCTGCTGGCGCGGATGCCGCCGGAGGCGCAGCCGCACGCCCTACCGGCTCCGCGCGACTCGATCACCGTGGAGGGGACGAGCATCGCTCCGCCCGGTACGCCGCGCCTCGTGGTGCAGGACGTCAGCTTCGGCCTCAGGGCCGGACAGGGGCTCGGCATCATCGGGCCCTCGGCCTCGGGCAAGTCCTCGCTGGTGCGGGCGCTCGTCGGCGTCTGGCCGCCCGTGCGCGGAAAAGTCCGCTTCGACGGGGCGGCGCTCGACCAATGGTCGAGCACGGATCTCGGCGCGCATATCGGCTTCCTGCCGCAGGAGGTCGAACTCTTCGCCGGCACGGTGGCCGAGAACATCGCCCGCTTCGAGCCGGGCGCCCCCTCCGAGGCGGTCATCGCCGCCGCCCGCGCGGCCGGCGTGCACGAGTTGGTCCTGCGCCTGCCGGAAGGCTACGACACCCGCATCGGCGAGGGCGGCAGCGGGCTCTCGGCGGGCCAGCGCCAGCGCATCGGCCTCGCCCGCGCCCTCTACCGCGAGCCCTTCCTCGTGGTGCTCGACGAGCCCAACGCCAACCTCGACAGCGAGGGCGAGAACGCGCTGACCGAGGCCATCGCCGGCGTGCGTCGCCGCGGCGGCATCTGCGTAGTCGTCGCCCACCGGCCGAGCGCCTTGGCCGCCCTCGACCTGATCCTGATGATGGCCGACGGGCGCGCCCAGGCCTTCGGGCCCAAGGACGAGATCCTCAAGCGCGTGCTGCGCCCGGCGCCCGCTCCGGTCCCGGTGCCGGCACAGACGACGGCCGGAACGGCCCTGCAGGAGAGCGCGTGATGTCCTCGAGCCTCGCGCCCCTGTCCGTCCTCGAACCCGCCCTGCCGCGGCCCGCCGCCCACGGCTCGATCCGGCGCCACCTCGCCCTGGCCATCGGCCTCTCGGCCGCTCTGGTCGTCGGCGTCGGCGGCTGGGCCACCTTCACCGACATCGCGGCCGCCGTGATCGCTCCGGGCCAGCTCGTGGTCGAGACCGACGTGAAGAAGGTGCAACACCCCACCGGCGGCGTCGTCGGCCAGCTCCTCGCCCGCGAGGGTCAGCGGGTCGCGGCCGGCGACGTGCTGATCCGCCTCGACGAGACCCAGACCCGGGCCAACCTCGACATCGTGCTCAAGGCCCTGGACGAGCTCTCCGCACGCCGCGCCCGCGATGAGGCCGAGCGCGATGGGCTGAAGATCGTCACCTTCCCGCCCGAGCTCGTCGCGCGCATCGATGACGACCCGACCGTCGCTCGGCTGATCGACGGCGAATCGCGCCTGTTCGCCGCCCGCGTCGCCAGCCGCGAGGGCCAGAAGGCGCAGCTGCGCGAACGGGTCGAGCAGCTTCGCCAGGAGATCGCCGGCCTCTCCGAGCAGGCGGAGGCCAAGAACCGCGAGATCAGCCTGATCGGGCACGAGCTGAAGGGCGTGCGCGACCTCTACGCCAAGAACCTCGTGCCGCTCTCCCGCGTCACCGCCCTGGAGCGCGACGCCGCCCGGCTGGAGGGCGAGCGCGGCCAGCTCGTCGCCTCCACCGCCTCGGCGCGGGGCAAGATCGCCGAGACCGAGCTGCAGATCATCCAGATCGACGGCGAGATGCGCAGCGAGGTCGGCAAGGATCTGGCGGAGATCCGGGCCAAGTGGTCGGAGCTGCGCGAGAAGCGCGTGGCGGCCGAGGATCAGCTCAAGCGGGTCGAGCTGCGCGCGCCGCAGGACGGCTTCGTGCACCAGATGAGCGTGCACACGGTGGGCGGCCTCGTGACCCCGAGCGAGCCGGCGATGCTGATCGTGCCCGCGGCCGACCAGTTGCTGGTCGAGGTGCGGGTGCAGCCCCAAGACATCGACAACGTCCGGGTCGGCCAGAAGGCGATCCTGCGTTTTCCGGCCTTCAACACCCGTACGACGCCGGAGATCGACGGGGAGGTGGTGCGGGTCTCGGCCGACGTGACCCAGGACGCCAAGACCGGCATGGCCTACTACACCGCGCGCATCCGCATCCGGGACGACGAGAAGAATCACTTGAAGGGCCTGCGCCTCGTGCCGGGCATGCCGGTGGAGGCCTACACCCAGATCGGCGAGCGCTCGGTGCTGTCCTATCTCACCAAGCCCCTGACCGATCAGATCGCCAAGGCCTGGAAGGAGCGCTGATCCCGCGCGGCTTCTTGCCTCGGACGGGGGTTGTCTGATAAGGCGACCGCCTCCCCGCGATGTCATTGACGTCATCGCCGGAGTGCCCTCGCGGCGCTCCGTCCCTTCGAGACACCTTGAACAGCAGGCGGCCGGTCTCGACTCCGTGCCGATGTGAGACCGATGAAGATTCGCAACTCCCTCAAGTCCCTGCGCGCCCGTCACCGCGACAACCAGCTCGTCCGCCGCAAGGGCCGCGTCTACGTCATCAACAAGACCCAGAAGCGCTTCAAGGCCCGCCAGGGCTGAGACCTGAACGAGCGCCGCGCCCGCGCGGCACCGCGGCGCGTTGACGAGGGCCGGGTTCGGGGTGGAAGCTCCGGCCCATGGACGCTCGTCGACACCGCCTTCTGACCGCCCTGTGGCTCGGCCTCGCGTTCGCCGGGGCCGCGGACGTCGCGCCGGCTCTGGCCGCCGGCAAGGAACGGACGGAGAAGGAGCGCAAGCCGCATCCGCCCGTCAGCCTCGACGAACTCTACACCCGTCTCAAGGGAGCGGGCGACGAGGCCGAGGCCAAGGCCATCGCTACTCTGATCGAGCGGCGTCTCGGCCGCTCCGGCAGCGCGACCGCCGACCTTCTCTCCGATCGTGCCCGGCAGGCGATGAGCGGGAACGAACTTCCGCTCGCCGTCGAGCTGATGGATCGCGCGGTCGCCCTGGAGCCGAACTGGTCAGAGGGCTGGAGCCGGCGTGCCACCCTGTTCTGGCGGCTCTCCGACACATCGAGCGCCATCGCCGACCTGCAGCGGGCCCTGGTGCTGGAGCCGCGCCATTTCGAGGCCTGGGCCGCTCTGGGTAAGCTCTACCTCGCGCAGGACGACAAGGGCCGCGCTCTCGATGCCTTCCGCCGGGCCGAGGCGCTCTACCCGCAATGGGACGTGCTCCAGAAGGCGATCGAGCGCCTGACGCCCGAGGTCGACGGCCGCGACCTCTGAGGTCGCCGCCCATGTCCCTCCTCGCCGACCTCCTGAAATTCTCCGTGAGCTTTCTCGCGGCTGCCGCAGGACTCGCAGCGTTGGCGCTTGTCGGCGCGGCGGTCGCGACGCGGCTGATCGCGTGGCGCGTCGAGGCGCGCTATCCAGGGGCCGATCGCAGCGTGGCGGTCGAGGGCGGCCGAATCGCCTATCTCGAGGACGGGCCGGGAGAGGGCGCGCGGGGGACGGTCGTCCTGCTCCACGGCGCGGGCGGCAATGCCTACGATCCGATGGAGGGGTTCGGGCGGCATCTCGCCCGCGCGGGCTTTCGCGTCATCGCCTTCGACCGGCCGGGCTACGGCAACAGCGACAGGCTCGCCGGCGCGCAAGCCGCCACGCCGGCTTTCCAGGGCCGGGCGTTGGGTCAGGCCCTGGAGCGGATCGGCGCCGGTCGAGTGATCCTTGCGGGCCATTCCTGGTCCGGCGCGCTCGCCCTGCGGATGGCGCTGGACCGTCCGGAGCAGGTCGCGGGCCTCGTGCTGATCGCACCGGTGGCGATGCCGCTCCCGCCCATGCCGCTGCCCTGGTGGGTGCGGTTCGCGCTCCATCCCCCCGTCACGTGGCTGCTGACCCGGACCGTCGCGGTGCCCATCGGGCTCAGCGTCTTCCCGAATGTCGAGAAGCGCGTGTTCCGGCCCGAACCCCCGGTGGAGAACTATGCGGAGGCGAGCCGCGCACCGCTGATCCTGCGGCCGGGGCCGGCGCTCGCCAACATCCAGGATCTGGCCGGGTTGCCGGCGGCGCTGACGCAGCAGGCGCCGGATTACGGGACGCTCCGATTGCCGAGCGTGATCGTTGCGGGCGATGCCGACCCCATCGTCGTCACGAAACTGCAGGCCGATCCGCTCAGCCGGGCACTTCCCGAGGCCCGGCGCGTCGTGCTGTTGGGGCGGGGCCACATGCTGACCTACACCGCCCCGGACGCCCTCGTCCGCGAGATCGAGGGATTGTCTGAGACGGCGAGAGCGGGAACGCCCTCGCCGTAAAGCCCGACCTCAGGCCCGCTCGGCGTGCTCGCGGGTGATGAAGGCGATGCGCACCATGTTGGTGGCGCCCGGAATGCCGAAGGGCACGCCGGCCACGACGATGATCCGGTCGCCGATCTCGGCGAAGCGCTCGCGCACGGCGAATTTCCCGGCGCGGAAGGCCATGTCGTCCACGTCGCTCGCATCCTTGGTGACGATCGGATGCGCACCCCAGACCATGGTCAGCCGCCGCGCCGTCTCGCGCTTCGGCGTGAGGGCGATGACGCTGGCATTGGGCCGCGCGCGGGCGAGGCGCTGCACCGTCGAGCCGGAATGGGTCCAGGCCATGATCGAGCGGAGCCCGAGGGCGTCGACGATCTGGTGGGCCGCCGCCGCGATGGCATCGGAGGCGGTCGGCTCCGGCTCGGAGCGCTGCGCCATCAGGATCGACCAGTAAAGCGCGTCGCGTTCCACCTGCTCGGCGATGCGGTTCATCGTGGCGATGGCCTCGGTCGGGAACTGGCCGGCAGCGCTCTCGGCCGAGAGCATCACCGCGTCCGCGCCCTCGTAGACGGCGGTGGCCACGTCCGAGACCTCGGCGCGGGTCGGGACCGGCGCGGTGATCATCGATTCGAGCATCTGCGTCGCGACGACGACGGGCTTGCCGAGCCGGCGTGCGCTGCGGGTGATCCGCTTCTGCACGCCCGGCACCTGCTCCAGAGGCATCTCGACGCCGAGATCGCCGCGCGCGACCATGATGCCGTCCGAGATCTCGATGATCTCGTCGAGGCGCGAGAGCGCCTGCGGCTTCTCGATCTTGGCCATGACCAGGGCGCGGCCGGCGGCGACCTTCTTGACCTCGGCCACGTCCTCGGGCCGCTGGACGAAGGAGACGGCGATCCAGTCGGCCCCGGCCGCGAGGCCGGCCTCCAGGTCGCCGCGGTCCTTCTCGGTCATGGCCGGCAGCGGTAGAACCGTATGGGGCAGGGACACGCCCTTGCGATTCGAGATGCGGCCGCCGACCTCGACGCGGGTGACCGCCCGGCCCTCGCTCACCTCCGTCACGACGAGGCGCAACTTGCCGTCGTCGATCAGGATGCCGTGGTCGGGCTCGAGAGCGATCAGGATCTCGGGATGGGGCAGGTAGACGCGATCCGCATTGCCCGGGGTCGGGTCCGAATCGAGCACGAAGGTCTGGCCGTTCTGCAGGATCGCCTGATCGCCCTCGAAGGTGCCGAGCCGCAGTTTCGGCCCTTGGAGATCGACGAGGATACCGATGGGACGCTTGGCTTCCCGCTCGATGGTGCGGATCACCTCGATGCGCTCGGGAAGCTTCTCGCGGGCCAGATGGCTCATGTTGATGCGGAACACGTCCGCACCGGCGTGGAACAGCTTCTCGATCATCTCCGGCGTGTCGGATGCCGGGCCGAGGGTGGCGACGATCTTGGTGCGGCGCGAGCGCTTCAATTCAGCCTCCATCACACCCGCTGGACCCGCATTTCGCGAAGGGTCGCGGGCGGGAACGGCCCGGCAGATGAGCGGCGCGATCGGGCGCGCCGTTGGCCGGACGGGGGCTTGAGGGCCACAAGCATTCCCCACACCGGGAGGTCAAGGCCGAAGCAGCGGCGCATTTCAACGCCCATCGAGAAACGGGAACTTTTCCTTTCACCCCCGGTTTTCTGCTGTTCAACTTTCCTTGATCTGAGCGTTTAAACGTTCGCCAACGCAACTCAGACGTTATCCGAGCCGCGTGTTGCTGGAAAGTCATAGGCAGCTTGGCCTTACCGCTGGTAGCTTCGTCTTCGAAATCAGCGTTACCCGAAGGCGACCCCCATCGTGATCAGAGCTCTCCTCCTGGGCAGCACCGCGGCGCTCCTGAGCACCGCCGCGCTCGCCGCCGATCTGCCCCGCCGCGAGGCCCCGCCGATCGCCTTCGCGCCCGTCCCGGTCTTCACCTGGACCGGCTTCTACGCCGGCCTGCACACGGGCTACGCGTTCACCGACAACCCGAACATCCAGACCCGCGGCAACGATCCCTTCACCGCCAGCAACGTGACGCTCGCCCGTCGCCCCGCCTCCCTCAAGAGCGAGGTCGATGGCTTCTCCCGCATCGGCGGCGGCTTCGGCTACAATCATCAGTTCACGCCGGGCGGCGGCTTCGTGGCCGGTCTGGCCTTCGACGCCACTTGGCTCGACCTCGACAAGCGCACGGGCTTCTACGGCGCGCCGAACCCCACCGTCGGCAACGCCAGCGTCTACACGCAGAACCTCGACTTCCTCGGCACCGTCAACGGCAAGCTCGGCTACGCCTTCGACCGGTTCTTCGTCTACGGCACCGGCGGTCTCGCCTTCGGCCACGTCAGCTACGGCGCGGACTTCTTCAACCCGGGCGCCACCGTTCTGCAGTACACCGGCGGCGGTCGCAAGATCTTCGAAACCGGCTACAACTACGGCGGTGGCATCGAGTACGCGATCCCGGTCGACAGCTTCCTGAACTACTTCTCGGTCGGTCGCTGGCTCGGCATCAAGTCCGACGTGACGATCAAGGCGGAGTACATCCGCTACGATCTCGGCAGCCGCAACGTGCTGGTCAACCAGACCGGCCCGACCCCGCCCGGCTCCTACACCTCGCGCTTCTCCACCGAGGGCAGCCTGATCCGCGCCGGCTTCAACTACAAGTTCAGCGGAATCTGAGCCTCAGACATCGACTGTAAACGATCAGCGGGCGCCTCCTTGGGGCGCCCGCTTTCGTTTGAACGCACACATACGTCGAGGACAGCATTCGGCTCTCGTCGGTCCGGCGCCGACAGGATCACCTCGCTCTGAAGACGAACGAACGGTGCCATCGCCCGCGCGACTTTGGGCCGACGTCATGGGGAGAAGGGTCGGAGGTTCGAACAAAACCCCGATCACACCGCGCGCAGGGCCTGCCCGTCATGGCCCGCGACGGTGATCTCGCGAATCTCTCCCGCCGGCACCGGCTGCGAAAATCGGACCGGCGTGAACGCCTCGGTCCGTCCGGTCTCGCCCCGCTCGGTCAGGACGCGGCGGCGTGTGCCGACCTCGCCGTCGAGATGGCACGCGAGGGCCGCCGCACCGGCTTCTCGCAGGCGCGCGGCGCGCGTGCGAATCACGTCGCCGGGTACCATCGGCATCCGCGCGGCCGGCGTGCCGGGCCGCGGCGAGTAGGGGAAGACGTGGAGATGCGTCAGCCCGCACTCCGCCACGAGATCGAGGGAGCGGGCGAACTGCGCCTCCGTCTCCGTGGGAAAGCCGGCGATCAGGTCGGCACCGAAGACGAGGCCGGGGCGCAGGGCCCGCAGGGTCTGACAGATGCGGATCGCGTCGGCGCGGGCATGGCGGCGCTTCATCCGCTTGAGGATCAGGTCGTCGCCCGCCTGGAGCGAGAGGTGGACATGCGGCATCAGCCGCGGCTCCTCGGCAAAGGCCGCGATCAGCTGCGCATCCGCCTCCACCGAATCGATCGAGGAGAGGCGCAGGCGCGCCAGATCCGGCACCGCCGCCAGGATGGCGCGCACGAGCCGGCCCAGGGTGAGGTCGGGATCGAGGTCGCGGCCGTAGGCGGTCAGATCGACGCCGGTCAGCACCACCTCGCGTCCGCCATTTTCGACGATGCGGCGCACCTGCGCCACCACATCGGGCATGGCAACCGAGCGGGAGTTGCCGCGCCCGAAAGGGATGACGCAGAAGGTGCAGCGGTGGTCGCAGCCGTTCTGAACCGGCACGAAAGCGCGGGTATGCCCATTCATCGCGGCGATGCGGGTCGGCTCGGCCGCGCGCACCGCCATGATGTCCTCGGGCTCCGTCGTCGCGCCCGTCCGCCAAGTCTCCGGCCGCAGCTTGGCCGCGTTCCCGACGAGGCGGGCCACCTCCGGCATCGCGGCGTAGGCCGCGCGCTCCACCTCGGCGCCGCAGCCCGTCACCACGATCTCGATTCCCGAGCGCTCGCGGGCGAGCCGGCGGATCGCCTTGCGCGCCTGCCGCCCGGCCTCCGCCGTCACCGCGCAGGTGTTGACGACGACGAGGTCGCGCGCGCCGTCCGCGGCTCGCGCGTGGCCGCGCAGAACCTCCGACTCGACGGTGTTGAGGCGACAGCCGAAGGTGAGCGTCTCGACGCTCAACGCACGATCCCGGAAAAGATCTCGGCGGCGAAGCTGCCCTCCCCTTCGAGGTAGACGGGACCGGTCATCAGCACGTGGTCGTCGGCCCGCCACTCGATGGAAAGTTCGCCGCCGGGCAGCGCCACCCGGGCCGCCCGGCCGATCAGACGCAGGCGCGCGGCGGCGACCACCGTGGCGCAGGCCGCCGTGCCGCAGGCCAGCGTCAGGCCCGCGCCCCGCTCCCAGACCCGCAGCTTGATGGTGTCGCGGCTCGTCACCTGGGCGATGGAGATGTTGGCCCGCTCCGGGAAGATTGGGTGCGCTTCGAGCAGCGGCCCGATCCGGCCGAGGTCGTAGGCGTCGGGATCGCGCTCCGTGAAGAAGATCGCGTGCGGGTTGCCCATGCTGACGGCGGCGGGCGAGTGCAGGATCGGATCGTCGATCGGCCCGACCTGCAGCTCGATGCGGCGGGTATCCGGGAAGGGCTCGGCCAGAGGGATCTCGTCCCAGCGCAGGCGCGGCTGGCCCATATCGACGGTGAAGGAGCGGTCGGTCACCCGCCTCACGCCGACGAGCCCCGCCTTCGTCTCCAGCGTCAGCTGCCCATTCTCGGAGGGGCGCGCCATGGCCGGATCGTCGAACAGCGCGTAGGCGACGCAGCGGGTGCCGTTGCCGCAGGCGCCCGCCTCCGAGCCATCGGTGTTGTAGATGCGCATGAAGGCATCCGTGCCCGGGCTGACCGAATCGTGCACGACCATGAGCTGGTCGAACCGCGAATGCGGATCCGCCGCGATGGCGCGGGCTTCCACGGGAGAGACGCGCAGGTCCGTGCCGCGCAGGTCGAGCACGACGATGGCATTTCCGGCGCCGTGCATCTTCAGGAAACGGCGATTGGCGAGAGGGCTCATCGGGCCTCTGACGACTTCTAATGCGGCTTGTCGGGGATTGTGCGGCGTATATGGCAAAAGCCGCGGCAGCGCGCGAGTCCGGCTCGGATGACCGTTTCGTCGCGGCGCGTCCGCTCTCGCGCGGCGCAGCCATCGGCCCTACCTTCAGGGGGTCGGCCACTCGGAGCCTCATGCCTTGACCCGTCTGCCCTCCCTCGCCGCGGGCCTCCTGGCTCTCGCCCCACTTCTCCCGATCGCCGCCACCGGCCAGGGCGCACCGCCACCCACCAACGCCCCCTCCCCCGCCGAAACGAACCCTCTGCCGACGACGACGGTGCCGGACACCTCGAGGTCGGGTCCCGATCCAGCCGCACCCGCGCCACAGCAGGTGCCGATTCCCCGCCCGGCCCAGTCCGGTGCGGCCCCCTCGCTGACGCCGCCGCCCTCGACGCTGCCGACGCTCGTCCCCAATCCGGGCGAAGCCAACGACGTGGACGAGGTCACCCTGCCGGCAAAACCCGTGGCGATTCTGGCGGGCGAGACGAAGTGGGAGGAGGCGCGGGCCAATCTCCGGGCCTCCTACAAGACCATCGGCGAGACCCTGGCCAAGCTCGGCCTGAAGCCGGCGGGCCGGCCGATCGCGCTCTTCACCAAGACCGAGGATGACGGCTTCCAGTACGAGGCCATGATCCCGATCGAAGCCGCTCCCGCGCAGGCGGGCGAGACGAACGGGGTGAAGTTCGGTTCGAGCCCCAGCGGCAAGGCCCTTCGCTTCAAGCACAGCGGCACCTACGAGGAGATCGACGGCACCTACGAGACCCTGATCGCCTATCTCGACGCCAAGGAGATCGCCGTGCAGGACCGCTTCCTGGAGGAATACGTCACCGATCTCGGCGAGGGGACCGACGACAAGCTCGACATCAACATCTACGCCCTGCCGAAGTAGCGGCGCCGAGGTCGCGCCCGGGAACCGTCGAATCCCCTGGCGGATTCGGTTTCCATGTCTCTGTTTCCGGACCACCCCTCACCTGCGACGCGCCGGACCCGCCGCGTCGAGGAGCCCGCCGGCTCCGAGTTGCTGCGCGAGAAGGCGCTGGAGATCCACCGCAGGCTCTGCGGCGTCTACGGATGCCCGATCCCGTACTTCCACAATCTCGACCCGCTCTCGGAGCTGATCTCCTCCCTGCTTTCCCACCGCACGCGCAACGCTGATTCGGGCCGCGCCTTCAAGGCTCTGCGGGCGCGCTGGCCGGATTGGACGGCGGTGGAGGAGGCTCCGGTCGAGGAGGTCGAGGCGATCATCCACGGCGTCACATGGCCGGAGTTGAAGGCGCCGCGCATCAAGACGGTGCTCGCCGCCATCCGTGAAAGGGTGGGCGCTCTCGACCTCGACTTCCTGCGGGATCTCGGCGTCGACGAGGCGCGGTCATGGCTCCAGGGCATTCCCGGCATCGGCCCGAAGACGAGTGCGGCGGTCCTCTCCTTCTCCACCCTGCGCATGCCGGCCCTGCCGGTGGACAGCCACCACCACCGCGTCGCCCAGCGCACCGGACTGATCGGGCCCAAGATCGATGTCGGCCCGAGCCACGTGTTGCTGCGGGCGCAACTGCCGGGCGATTGGTCGGCGCAGGCGCTCTACGACAATCACGAGGTGCTGATGCTGCACGGGCAGCAGGTCTGCTTCCACCGCTCGCCGGCCTGCGGGCGCTGCGCGCTGCTCGACATCTGCCCCACGGGTCAGGCCCGCATGGCGAAGGCGTGATCGATCCGGAATCGCGAGAGAATTCAGGTCCAGTAGAGAACCCGTGCCTGCGGCAGACGCGCCGCGACCCGCTCCGTGAGAAAGGCCCGCATCTCCTTCATCAGCTCGCTCGGAAAGACGTACTTCACCGAGCCGAACTTCGTGAACTTGCGCGTGCGCTCCGCCTCGCGCATCGGCAGGTCGGAGCCCGGATACCAGCCTTCCAGAACCGTCTTCGAGCCCGGCGTGAAGCGGTGCGTGATCAGTTCTACCGTCAGATCCGGCTTCGGTCCCTCGGCCAGCGCGTCGGCCGCACCGCGCAGGAGCGCGTCGTAGGCCTCTCGCCAGCCTTCGACGGGCAGGATCGGCGCGATCGTCAGGCCGACGGGATAGCCGGCCTGGGCGACCGCCCCCATCGCGGCGAGCCGCTCGGCCAGCGGCGCGGTACCGCCCTCGTACCGGGCGGCGGATGCGGCGTTGACCGAGAAGCGAATGCGGGTGCGGCCGCAATGCGGCAGGTCGAGCAACGGGCTGACGGCGGCGAACTTCGTGGTGAAGCGCAGCTGCACCGGCGCGTCCCAGGCGCCGAAATGGCGGATCGCCGCCGAGAGCGAGCCGGTGAGATGCTCGATCCCGAGCGGGTCGGTGTAGCAAGACGCCTCGAAGGTGGTGCCCTCTGCCGCCCGCGCTTCGGAGGCACTGGTGACCCCGCCCTGGCCAAGATACCCGCCGAGATTGCCGAGGATCGCATCGAGATTGGCGTAGACGCGGGTGACCGGCGGCCCCGAGAGCGAACCGGCGAGGTAGCAGTACTGGCAATGGGCCGGGCAGCCCTCGGCGAGGTCGAAGCGCCAATCGGCGCTGGGCGGGATCGGCTGGAGCTTCAGCTTGGTCGGCGGCGCGGTCACCACGGCGAGCGTCGCCTTCGCCTCGACATAGGCCCGGCGCGGATCCTCGTTGCGCAACCCGGTGAGCCGGTTGCTTTTCAGGCGCTCGACCGGCAATCCGAGCGCTTCCACCCGCTCGATGATCTGCCGGCCATGGGCATGGTCGAGCGCGGCCGGTGTCACGAGCACCCGGCGCGGACGCCATAGGCGTGCGGGCCGCGAACGGTGGATGCGGCGGGACTCTACCTCTGCGAGGGGAACGACGTTCATGCCGCACCAACCCCGGCAGGCGCGGCGAAGGTCCGGCGGCGCGACATTCGGAACCGCTTCACCGCTCACGCGCTGGTTTTCCGCCTCAACCTGCGGAGCGATCGATGTCGGAGATGGATGCCAAGCGCGCGGCGATCGCCGATCGGCTCGTAGCCCTAGAGAGGCTCGATCCTCAGGATCACGCAGCACTCGAGAAGCACGTTGAGGCTGCCGTCGACGGGTTCGATCCCGGCATGCACGAGCCGTCCGATCCGGAGCGGGCAGAGCTTCACCGGCTGCTGCGGGATTATCGCGCCCTGCGCGAGCTGCGCGCCGACCGCAACAACGTTCGCTTGGCCGAAAAGGGCGAGGTTTTCGCACCCGAGGACGACGCCTGATGCAACTGCCGTCCGATCCGATCGGCACCCCTCGTCAATGCGAGGCGGGGCCGTGGCGATCCAGAGCAAGACTTATCTGGAGACGTCGCGACCTGGATCGCTTCGCTCAAGCTCACGCCGAGGTTCTGACCCTATCGGGCGAGAGCCGCCCGACGAACGCTTGGCAATGCCTGCTCTGGACGGCAAGCGTTCGGCGATGACGAAGACCCTACTCGCTTATTCCGGAGCCGCCGTGGCGGAAATCGCCGGCTGCTTTGCCTTATGGGCTTGGCTTCGACTCGAGCGGTCGGCCTGGTGGCTCGCGCCCGGGCTGCTTTCGCTGGCTCTCTTCGCCTACCTGCTGACGCTCGTCGAGAGCCAAGCCGCCGGCCGGACCTACGCGGCTTATGGCGGCATCTACATCGCCGCCTCGATCTTCTGGCTCTGGGGAATCGAGGGTCATCGGCCCGATCGCTGGGATCTGGCCGGCGGGGCGATTTGCCTCGTCGGCACAGCCGTGATCCTGTTCGGTCCCCGGAGCGGCTGAGCCGCACCGGGCACGGGGTGCCTCAGCCCTCGCGGATCAGGATCAGGGTGGCGAGCGGGGGCAGGGTCAACCGCAGCGAGTACGGCTGCCCATGGCTCGGTTCGGTCTCGGCCTGCACGCCGCCCATGTTGCCGACGTTGGAGCCGCCGTAGCGCGCGGCATCCGAATTGATCGCCTCGCGATAGTAGCCCCCCGCCGGCACGCCGACGCGGTAGCCCTCGCGGGGCACCGGCGTGAAGTTCGAGACGACGATGGCGACTTCGCCCTCCGCCTTGCCCTTGCGAGCCCAGGCGATGACCGAGTTGTCGGAATCGTCGGCCACCAGCCACTGGAAACCGCCCGGTTCGACGTCGCGGGCGTAGAGCGCCGGCGTCGAGGTGTAAACGTGGTTGAGGTCGCGGATGAGGTCCTTCACGCCGCCATGCAGGGAGTCGTCGAGCAGGTGCCAGTCGAGCGACTGGTTGTGGTTCCACTCGCGCTCCTGACCGAACTCGCCGCCCATGAAGAGCAGCTTCTTGCCGGGATGCCCCCACATGAAACCGAAATAAGCGCGCAGGTTGGCGAATTTCTGCCAGCGGTCGCCCGGCATCTTGCCGAGCAGCGAACCCTTTCCGTGGACCACCTCGTCGTGAGAGAGCGGCAGCACGAAGTTTTCCGAGAAAGCGTAGAGCAGGCCGAAGGTCAGGTTGTGGTGGTGATAGCGCCGATGGATCGGATCCTCGGACATGTATTTCAGGGTGTCGTGCATCCACCCCATGTTCCACTTGAAGCCGAAGCCGAGGCCGCCCGTATAGGTCGGGTGCGAGACACCGGGCCATGAGGTGGATTCCTCGGCCACCGTAATTGTGCCGGGGGCGTGGCTGTAGGTCGCCTCGTTCGTCTTGCGCATGAAGTTGATGGCGTCGAGATTCTCGTTGCCACCGTACTGGTTCGGGATCCACTCGCCGGCGCGCCGCGAATAGTCGAGGTAGAGCATCGAGGCCACCGCATCCACGCGCAGGCCGTCGAGATGGTAGTGCTCCAGCCAGAACCGGGCATTGGCCGTAAGGAAGGCCGACACTTCCGTGCGGCCGAAATTGTAGATGTAAGTGCCCCAATCCTGGTGGAAGCCCTGGCGCGGGTCCGCATGCTCGTAGAGATGCGTGCCGTCGAACAGGCCCAGGCCGTGCGCGTCGAGGGGGAAGTGGCCGGGCACCCAGTCGAGCAGGATGCCGATGCCCGCCTCGTGCGCGGCGTTGACGAAGGCGACGAAGTCGTCGGGCGTGCCGAAGCGGCTGGTCGGCGCGAACAGCGAGACCGGCTGGTAGCCCCAGGAGCCGTCGAACGGGTACTCGGTGATCGGCAGAAGCTCGATATGGGTGAAGCCGAGTTCCTTGACGTAGGGGATCAGCCGCTCGGACAGCTCCTTGTAGGTCAGGTAGCGGTTGCCCTCGTCCGGTACCCGCGCCCACGAGCCGAGATGCACCTCGTAGACCGACATGGCGGCGTGGCGCGGGTCCTTCTCGCCGCGCGTTTCCATCCAGGCATTGTCGTGCCAGTGCGGCTCGTTGAGGCCCTGGAGCACGGAGGCCGTCTGCGGCGGGTGCTGGCCGCGGAAGGCGACCGGATCGGCCTTCAGCGGCAGCAGCGCTCCGTCGGGGCCACGGATCTCGAACTTGTAGTTCTGGCCGGCGTGCAAGCCCGGCACGAACAGCTCCCAGACGCCGCCGTTCAGCCAGAGCCGCATCGGGTGGCGCCGGCCGTCCCAATCGTTGAAGTCGCCGACCACGCTGACGCGGCGGGCGTTCGGCGCCCAGACCGCGAAGCGGAAGCCGGCAATGCCGTCGAGCTCGCCGGGATGGGCGCCGAGCACGCGGTAGACGAGGTTGCTGCCGACCTGGCGCAGGCCCTCGATCTCACTCTGCTCCAGGGAGGGTCCGAAGCCGTAGGGATCGTTGCGCCGGGCGCTGGTGCCGTCCCAGAACTCGACCTCGATCTCGTAGAGCGGGCGGCCGTCGCTCTTCACGCTCGCGACGTAGAACCCGTCCGGATGAAGGCGCTCGAACGGAATGCTCTGCCCGGCCGTGATCAGCCGGGCGCCCTTGGCCTCGGGCAGGACCGCTCGGATCTCCCAGGAGCCGGGCTCGACTTGGTGCGGGCCGAGCACGGAAAACGCATCGCCGTGGTCGGCCGCCATCACGGCCGCGATCGTATCGGGTTGAAGGTGCGTGTCGCGCGGCTGCGAGGCGGGGCGTCCCACGCGGGGCGCGCCCTGGTCTCCGCCGAGCCCATCCGCCGGCCGGGGCGCGCGGGGCGCCTCGGTCGAGCCTGACCTGTTCGGGACGTTTGCGGCCGCCTGCCCCTCGTTTCGAGCCGCGGCCTTCTCGTCCAGAGCCGTCATCCAGTCACCTCTCTTGAAACACGTCGGGCCGGCGCGGGATACGGATCGGCCCGAGCGCGTGCCTTTCAGGCCGAAGCGCGGTCGCGCTTGGCCTCGTCCAGTATGTTGAGAACACCCCGTGCCGGAATTTCGATCCAGTCGGGACGGTTATTGACCTCGTAATCGACCTCGTAGAGCGCCTTGGCGAGCAGGCTCAGACGAAGCAGGCCGCGCTGCGTTTCGGCATCCTCCACCGCGGCGGGGCTGCCGGCCACGGTCTGTCCGTAGCCGTCGAGGAAGGCTGCATCGATCATGCCACGCCACGCGATGGCGGCGTTGCGGGCACGCTCCTCGCTGTCGGCGAAGCGGGCCGCGATCTCGCGCACCACGGTCTCGGCGCCGTAGGCGAAGGAGCGCAGCATGCCCGCCACGTCCCGCAGCGGCGTCGCCTTGGCACGGCGCTGCTCGACCGGTCGCGAGGGCTCGCCCTCGAAGTCCACGATGACCAGATCGCCCTCGGAGGCGAGCACCTGACCGAGATGGTAGTCGCCGTGGATGCGGGTCTTGCGGGCACCGCGCAGGGGGCCGGCGGCAAGTTCGTCGATCAACGCCTCGACCTCGCCACGGCGGGTGGCCAGCGCCTCGCTCGCCGAGCCCGGCGACCAGGCGGTGATGGCGTCGAGCCCCTTGAAGGCCCGCGCGGCCTGATGGCGGGCATCCTCCGCGAGCGCCGCGAGATCCGCCTCGCCGAACGGCTCGACCGCGAAGGCGGGATCGTCGGTGTCGATGGCGAAGGCCCGGTGCAGCTCGGCCGTGCGCTGGCCGAGAAGGACCGCCCAGCGCAGATGCGCGTGGAAGGCTTCGTCCGGCTGCGGCGCCTCGCTCTCGGGGGCGAGCACAACCGTCTCGAAGTCGCGGCGCAGGCCTTCCAGCATCAGCGTCCAGGCGTCGCCCTGGTTGAGGACGAAGCGCTGGAGCAGGGCGAGCGCCGTGCGGGTGCCGTCCTCGGACACGTGCTCCACCACGCCGAGCAGGGCCGGGGTGTTGGGGAAGTGCGCGTCTTCCGTGAGGAAGCGGCCGATCTCGATCTCCGGATGCGTGCCGGGCTGGAGGCGCCGCAGCAGCTTGAGCATCATCCGCGCGCCGATGGCAATCGAGGTGTTGCTCTGCTCGGCCGAGAGACGGCGCACGTCGGCGGCCTCGAAGGGCACCTCGGGATCGTAGGCGCTCGTCGTCGAGAAGACGATGCTGCCGCGCTCGGACGGGATCGTCACGCCGTCGCGCATGGCCTCGATCAGGGCGATCGCGAAGGGCGCGGCGGCGGCGGCCTCGTAGAGCAAGCCGGTGCGGGGACCACGACGCACGCGGGCGACCGCGTGGTCCATCAGCGCTTCGTCCTCGCGGCCCTCGTCGACCGCGAGCGGCACGAAGTAGTCCTGGCGCTCGCCGTTGGCGAGCGTCACCGCCACCCGCGGCAGCAGGAACTTGCCCTCGCCGGAAGCGTCCTTGACGATGGCGCTGTCATCGACCTGCACGGCCTTGATGCGCGAGCCTTTGGCGCCGAACCAGCGGCGTGAGCCGATGAAGGGCGGGGCCACCGTGCGCTCGAAGGCGGTGCGCTCGCGGCCCTTGATCAGCGTCTCGACGCCGCCGGTGAGCACCAGGGTGAACAGCTCGGGCGTGGCCGGCTGCGGGCCGATCTCGCCGGAATTCGCGACTGAGAGCGAGAACCAGTAGAAGCCGTAGGACGGCAGGGTCAGCAGGTAGGGCAGCTCGCCGATGGCCGGGAAGGCACTGCCGCCGGTCAGCTCGATCGGGATCGCGCCGCGCAGGTCGGAGAGGTCGAGCTGCACCGCCTGCGGCGCGCGCGAGAGGTTGGCGACGCAGAGAATGCGCTCGTTCTCATGCTCGCGCAGCCATGCCAGCACCTTACGGTTGGTGGGGTAGAGGAACTGGATTGCACCGCGCCCGAGCGCGACTGAGTTGTTGCGGATCGCGATCATGCGCCGCGTCCAGTTCAGCAGGCTGGTCTGCGCCTGGGTCTGCGCCTCGACGTTGATGGCGTCGTAGCCGTAGATCGGGTCCTGGATCGCGGGCAGGAACAGCTTCTGCGGATTGGCTCGCGAGAAGCCGCCGTTGCGGTCGGGCGACCACTGCATGGGCGTGCGCACGCCGTCGCGGTCGCCGAGATAGATGTTGTCGCCCATGCCGATCTCGTCGCCGTAATAGAGCACCGGCGTGCCGGGCATCGACAGGACGAGGGACTTCATCAGCTCGATCTTGCGCCGGTCGTTCTCCAGGAGCGGCGCGAGGCGGCGGCGGATGCCGAGATTGATGCGGGCGCGCCGCTCGGCGGCGTAGAACGACCAGAGGTAGTCACGCTCTTCCGCCGTGACCATTTCGAGCGTCAGCTCGTCGTGGTTGCGCAGGAAGATCGCCCACTGGCAGCCCTCCGGAATCTCCGGCGTCTGGCGCATGATGTCGGTGATCGGATGCCGATCCTCCCGGGCGATCGCCATGTACATGCGCGGCATCAGCGGGAAGTGGAACGCCATGTGGCATTCGTCGCCCTCGCCGAAATACTGCGCCGTCTCCTCCGGCCACTGGTTGGCTTCCGCCAGCAGCATCCGGTCGGGATACTCGGCGTCGAGCGCGGCGCGGATCGCCTTGATGACGTCGTGCGTCTCGGACAGGTTCTCGCAGTTCGTGCCGTCGCGCTCGATCAGGTAGGGGATCGCGTCGAGGCGCAGGCCGTCCACGCCCATGTCGAGCCAGTAGCGCATCACCTCGATCACGGCCTCGAGCACGGCCGGGTTGTCGAAGTTGAGATCGGGCTGGTGCGAGTAGAAGCGGTGCCAGAAATACTGTTTGGCGACCGGATCCCAGGTCCAGTTCGAGACCTCGGTGTCGAGAAAGATGATGCGCGTATCGGAGTACTTGTCGTCCGTGTCGGACCAGACGTAAAAATCGCGTTCCGGGCTCCCGGCCGGCGCCTCGCGGGCGCGCTGGAACCAGGGATGCTGATCCGAGGTGTGGTTGATGACCAGCTCGGTGATGACGCGCAGGCCGCGCTCGTGGGCGGCCTGCACGAAATGCCGGAAATCCTCCATCGTCCCGTACGACGGATTGATGTCGCGGTAATCGGCGATGTCGTAGCCGTCGTCGCGCAAGGGCGAGGGATAGAACGGCATGATCCAGAGCGCCGTGACGCCGAGATCGCGAACGTAGTCGAGTTTTTGGGTCAGGCCCTCGAAATCGCCGATCCCGTCATTCGTCGAATCGAAGAACGACTTGACGTGAATCTGGTAGATGATGGCGTCACGGTACCACTGCGGATCGCTGCGATCGATCATCCCGTCGCTGCCTCACGTCACTTTCGAGAGCGGAACCGGGCCGTGCGGCGCCGGGCTGCGGGCTTCCTCGGCCCGCTTCTTGGCGAGAACACGACGGTGACCGCCGTTTCCCGCCCGATCTAGAGCCGCCCGCGCCGAAAGTGGAGGACACTTCGGCGCGAGGCAGCCAGAGGTCATAGATTTCGTTAGGCACTCCGCCGCGGACGGATCCGCCAGAGGATGGCCGAGCGGTCGGCCGGATCGAGCGCGATCCGGTGGCTCTTGCCGTAGAGCTCGAACTTGTAGCCCAGCAGCAGATCCTCGACCTCGACCGCGCCGTCGTCCGGCAGGCCGAGCAGCCAGAGCGGAACCTCGTAGGTGCATTCCTGACGGTTCTTCGGGTCGAGGTTGACCATGACGAACACGCAGTTGTCGCGCTCCGGCGTCACCTTCGCATAGGCGATGATGCTGTCGTTCGAGGCCCCCGTGAAGTGGATGTTCCGGAAGTCCCACAGGGCCGGGTTGTCCCGCCGGGCCTGATTGAGCTTGATGATGTGCTCGCGGATGTTGCCGGGGCGGTCGTAATCCCAGGCCTTCAGCTCGTACTTCTCCGAGTTGAGATACTCCTCCTTGCCCGGATAGGGCGCGGCCTCACACAGCTCGAAGCCGTTATAGATGCCGTAGATCGAGGAGAGCGTCGCCGCCAGCGTCGCGCGCACGACGAAGCCCGCCCGTCCGCTGGTCTGGAGATAGTAGGGGTTGATGTCCGGCGTGTTGGCAAAGAAGTTCGGACGATAATACTCGCCCATCTCGCCGGCCAGTTCGAGAGCGTACTCGGTCAGCTCCTGCTTCGTGTTGCGCCACGTGAAGTAGGTGTAGCTCTGCTGATAGCCAGCCTTGGCGAGCTTCTTCATCATCTTCGGCCGGGTGAAAGCCTCCGCGAGGAAGATTGCGTCCGGGTACTGGGCGTTCACTTCCGCCAGCATCCATTCCCAGAACGGGATCGGCTTGGTGTGCGGGTTGTCGACCCGGAAGATGCGGGCGCCGTGCGCGCACCAGCCGAGCACGATGTCGCGCAGCTCGATCCAAAGCGAGGGCAGCGCTCCGGCGTAGAAGTGGACGTTGGAGATGTCCTCGTACTTCTTCGGCGGGTTCTCGGCGAATTTCAGCGTGCCGTCGGGGCGCCACTCGAACCATTCGGGATGGTTCTTGATCCAGGGATGGTCCGGCGAGCACTGGATCGCGAAGTCGATCGCGACCTCCATGCCGTGGGCGTGCGAGGCCGCCACGAGCTGGCGGAAATCCTCCAGCGTGCCGAGTTCGGGATGCACGGCCTCGTGGCCGCCCTCCTCCGAGCCCACCGCATAGACCGAACCCACATCTCCGGGCTCGGCCTTCAGGGTGTTGTTCTTGCCCTTGCGGTTGGTCTTCCCGATCGGGTGGATCGGCGTAAAGTAGAGCACGTCGAAGCCGAGTTCGCGGATCTCGGGCAGACGGCGGATCACGTCCGCAAAGGTGCCGTGCCGGTTCGGATCGCCCGATTGCGAGCGCGGGAAGATCTCGTACCAAGCGGAGAAGCGCGCCGCGAGGCGGTCGGCGATGACCGGGATGTTCACCGGATAGCGCGTGGCGTTCACGCGCTCGGCGTTGCGCCGGATCAGCGCGGTCGATTCCGGCGTCAGGATCTTCTCGAGGATGGCGGGCGAGCCCTCCGGCTCGGCGGCCAGCGAACGGATCAGCGCGTCGAGACGCTGCTTTTCCGCCCCGCTCGCCAGATCCTCGGCGATCTGGATCAGTTCGACGCCCTCAATGGTCTCGAGGCGGATATCGACGCCCGCATCGCGCTTCTTCAGCGTGTCGCGCATCCAGGAAGAGAAGCCGTCCCGCCACGCCTCGATGGTGAACTCGTAGCGGGCGTTCCGCTCCAGCGGGAAATGGCCGGCCCAGCGATCGTTGTCGACGAACACCATCGGGTCGCGCCGCCACGCCTCCTCGCCGACCACGCGGGAGAGGATCGCCGCGTTGATGATCTCGTGGCCGTCGGAGAAGATGTCGGCTTCGACGCGCACCTGCTCGCCGACGACGCGCTTTACCGCCGAGCGACCACCGTCGATCTCCGGCGTCACCGCCTCGATGACGACGCGTCCCTTGCCGTCCGGGACGGTCGAGGGCGGCGGAGCCGCGACCTTCGCGCGCTCGGCGACGAGGATGCGCAATTCGCCCGGCCGCAGGTCGATGCTGGCGCCGGGATGGAAGGCGATGGGCTCGGCCTCCGGCGTGCGATCCACGAAGGCGGCGAGCTGGCCGCCGGTGCGCTCGATCAGGTGGCCGGCATCCACGGGCGCGGGGCTCTCGCCGGGATTGAACAGAACCAGCGTCGCCGAATGCGCCGAGGCCGGGTGGCCGGTGTCGGTGCGGAACAGGGCGGTGAAGGGCGCGTCCGGCGCCGACAGGCGCATCTGCGCGCCCTCGACATTGGCCGCCGGGATTTCGGCCTTCAGTGCGTTGATCGCTTTCACGTAGCCCGCGATGTCGATGCCGGTATCGTGCTCGCGCGACGCCGGGTCGGTCTCGACCACGTGCAGCGCGCGGCGGTAGCCCCACTCGTAGCCGATCGGCATCAGCACGCCGGCCGAGAAGAAGGCGGCGAGCGCGTAGCGCGTCTTCAGCCGCTCGGCGACCGCCGCCGCGTCGCCTGTCATCTCGGCGGCGAGGCGGGCCATGTCGTGATTCTCGGGGAAGGCGATGGAGGGCGCCACGATCCGGAGGCGCTCGTACTGCTCCAGGGCCCAGGGCGCCTTGAGGTTCCACCATGCGAAGGAGTTGAACAGGTAGTCGAACCCTGCGCCCGCGGTGGCCTGCGCCTCTTCGAAGGTGCAGCCCAGCGTCTCGGCCGCGAACAGCGTCTCGGGCTCGCGCTGCTTGGCCGCCTGGATCAGGGCGCGCCAGACATCCGGCGGCACCTTGTAAGCGGCGTCGCAGCGGAAGCCGCGCACGCCGAGACCCTGAAGCTTTGCGATGTAGCCGTCGAAGATCCGCGTCAGCTCGGTCCGGGCATGCTCGGAATGGTAGTCGAGTTCGATCAGGTCGCCCCAGACCGTGCGCTTCGTGGGATCGTCCGGATCGATCGCCGCGGGGCTGACCGGCTTGCCCTCGCTGTCGCGCACGAACAGGTCCGGCCGCTCATGGAAGAGCCGCGCGTTGTCGGCGGTGTGGTTGATGACGAGATCGCTCATCACCGCGATGCCGTGCGAGTCCGCCGCCCGGCAGAAGCGGGCGATCTGCTCGTCGTCCGGCGTGCCGTCACCGTCGCGGAAACGCTCGTCCAGCCGGTCGAGATCGGCCACGGCGTAGAGGCTGCGCGAACCGCCGGTCTGATGGAACGGGTTCAGGTAGACCCAATCGAAACCGAGTTCCGCGATGCGCGGCAGCTCCGCCGTCCAGGCCGAGACCGTTCCGACAAGCAGCGGAAACAGGTTGTAGATGCGCGGCCCCTCCGCGCGGGGGGCGAAGGCGGCGGGCAGCACCACCGTCCCCGCTTCGGTCCGCGTCGCGGGCGTCGTCGCGGTGCTCGGTGCGTTCATGGCTCGCCTTCCGTCTTTTTGCATCAGGTCTCGCACGTTCCGATGGGCCGGACTGCCTCAGGCGGTCCGCCGCAGCACCAGATAGGGCAGCTCCGCAAAGAGCCGACCGAGATCGAGCCGATCATCCGCCGCATCGACCGCGCCGCCTCCGATCACGTCCTCCCAGTGGCTGCCCGCCGGCACGGACAGGACGGTTCCGGCGAACGCCTCGCCCGTCCAACCCGATTCGGGCGTCAGCCGTGCGACGAGCCGGGGCACGGCGACGAGCAGATCACCCTCGCCGGAGGTTGCCGCCGAGCGGGTGAAGGCCACGACATGGGCCGCGCGCTCGCCCTCGGCCGCGAGCGGACGGTAATCGGCATCGGCGTAGAAGGCCGGGCGGGCGGCCCGGTCCGCGAGGAGCCGGACCAGCGTCGCCTGCTTGACCCGGCCGTCTCGCCAGGCGCCCATCAGCCCGGCCGGTGCCTCGCCGGCTTCCAGCGCCCGGCTCCGCTCCTCGTAATCGACCGGCCGGCGGTTGTCGGGATCGACGAAGGAGAAGTCCCAGAACTCGGTGCCCTGGTAGGTGTCCGGGATGCCGGGCAGCGTGCATTTCAGCACCGTCCGCCCGAGCCCGGCGATCATGCCGAGATAGGCGAGCCGCCGCACCAGGGGCCTCAGCCGGGCGAGGCAGTCGGAGCCGGGCGCCACGAGCTCGGCGAAGAGCGCGTGGACCGCACCCTCGTAGGCCTCGTCGACGTTGACCCAGCTCGAGCGGCGCTTGCCCTCGCGCAGAGCCTTCTCGGAATAGGCGTCGAGCCGCTTGCGGAAATCCTCGACCGCCTCCGGATCGTCGCTGTCCAGAAGCTCCAGAGGCCACGCCCCGAGGATGGCCTGGAGGAACATCCACTGGTCGTTCGGATCGGGCGCGGCTTCGCCCTCGACCTTGCCGAGATACGGCTCGGACGCGCGCCGCCACGTATCCCAGGCCCGAGCCCATTCCTCCGGCAGTTCCGAGAGGGCGAGTTGGCGCGAGCGGGCATCCTCGCCGCGCTTGGTGTCGTGGGTCGCCGTGGTGATCATGGCGTTCGGCCAGTCGCGGGCGCGGGCGGCCTGGAGCGCGTGGAAATGCTCCAGGTCGATGCCGTACTCACCCGGATCGCCGCCGACCTCGTTGAGCGCCAGCAATTCCACGAAGCGGTAGAACAGCGTGTCTTCCAGGCTCTTGGCCATGACCGGGCCGGTGAGCTGCTGGAAGCGGCGGCGGTAGCGCAGCACCACCTGCGGGTCGGGCTGTCCCGCACCGCCGACATCGATCCGTCCGAGGAGAGCGTCCGCGGCGAAATCGTGCACCGAGCGGTCCGGCAGAGCGCTCCAGCGCTTGGCCTTGCGCACGGCGCCCTCGATCAGCCGCACATCCTCCAGCTCGATCTCGGTCTCGTCGAGATCACCCGGCAGGTAGGAGCGGTAGACGGGGAAGCGCGCCACGATCTCGATCAGCGCGCGGCGGATCGCGTTGGTGGAGAAGTCCCGCGTACGCCGGTCGGAATCGGCGATCTGCTTGAGGTCCCCGGTCATCACCTCCAACTCGGAGGCGAAGCTGATCTCGAGAATCTCGGCCTTGGCCGCCCGGAACTGGAAGCCGTAATTCTCGTCCGCATCGGTGGCCCAGCGGTAGAATTTCTCGATGCGCGGCCTCAGGGCGCGATCGACCAGAATGCCGTCGAGCTGGTTGAGCACGTCGTAGCCGGTGGTGCCGGCGACTGGCCAGTCGCGCAGCTTCTCGCCGGGCTCCAGGATCTTCTCGACCACGATGTAGAAGCCGGGACCGACCGCGGCCTGGAGGGCGCGGGCGTAGTTCAGCGGGTCTGCCAACCCATCGATATGGTCGATGCGCAGACCGTCGATCCGGCCCTCGCCGATGAGGCGGAACAGCAGGTCGTGGGACTTCGTGAAGACGTCCGACAACTCGACCCGCAGGCCGGCCAGCGAGTTCACGTCGAAGAAGCGGCGGTAATTGATGTCGCTCGAAGCGATGCGCCAATGGGCGAGCCGGTAGGATTGCTGCTCCAGCAACCGGTGCAGCGGGCCGAAGGAATCGGGATAGTCGCGGTTGCCGTTGAGCAGGTGCAGCGCCCGGTAGATCGAGGCTGCGATCTGGGGCGAGGCGCGCACCGCACCGGCGAGTTGCCGCTTCAGGGCCTCGGCGGCCTCCGGCAGGGCCCGGCGGCGCTCAGGATTCGTCTCCTCGCCCATCATGCGCAGGCGCTCGGTGATCGAGAGAACCTCCGCAGACATGTCGTCGCCAACCTCGCCGAGGGCAGCCAGCGCCCGGTTGAGGATGGTCGGGTATTGCAGCGGGCAGACGGGAAACTGATGCTCGTAGTGCCAGACGCTGAAGGCGCCGGACGCCTCGTCGAAGCGCAATTCCAGCGTGCCCTTCTCCAGCGCCTCGCCGTAGCGCTCGCCGAGGAAGGGGATGACCAGCTTGCCGTTGGCGCCCAGACGCTCCCAATCGATGTCGAAGGCGTTGGCGGCCGGTGACAGCCCCCCCCATTCGAGCACCGAGAGCCACCAGGGATTGTCCGCCCCGCCGACGCCCATGTGGTTGGGCACGATGTCGAGAAGCAGCTTCAGGCCGTGCGTGTGGAGCGCATCCGTGAAGCTGCGAAACCCCTCCTCGCCGCCGATCTCCGGGTTGATCTGCGAGTGATCGACGATGTCGTAGCCGTGGGTCGAGCCCGGCCGCGCCCGCTGCAAGGGTGAGGCGTAGACGTGGCTGATGCCGAGCTTCTGCAGGTAGGGGACGATCTTTTCGGCATCCGCGAAGGTGAAGCCCTCGTGGAACTGCAGGCGGTAGGTCGCCCTTGGCGGAGCCGAGGCGAGGCGAGCGGCACCGGAGCGCGGCCCACGCTCCTCGGCCGAAAGGGCGGCGGCAAGTTTGGCGAGCGGCCCGCCCGGGGCGGCGATGGCTTCGAGGTTGCGGTCGAGCTTGCGCCGCCAGTTCGGATAGCCCTCGGTCGAGCCCGGGACGTTGGCTTGGCTGAGTTCGCCGACCACGTCCTCGTATTGCACGGCGGTGAGGATCGAGGGCGCGCGGGCGAGATAGCGCGCGGCTGCCTCCAACGGCGCGTGTTCCGGCGGTTCGGCACTCGGGAGAAGCTGCTGGCTCGCCAGCGCCTCAGAGAGGCGCCAGCGCTCGGCGACGCGCTCCGTGCGCTCGGCCTCGGCCCGCTCGGCGTCGTAGAGCCCGAGCGACTGGCGCGTGTCGGTGTCGACGCCCCGCCACCAGCCGACGAAGGTCGGCAGGTCGTGGGTCGTGATCGCGGTCAGCGCATCCTTCGGATAGGCCTCCGGCGCCTTGAAGGCGCCGCCCGGCTCGCGCTCGAAGGCGAGGATGCGGTAGCTCAGGATGCCCGAGGCCATCAACGCGTCGGAGAAGCCCTCCGGCGCTGTCCCGAGATCCTCGGCGATGACGAGGCACTTGGCGCGGTGGCTCTCCAGGCGCAGCACCGCGAGCATCGGCTCGAGTGGCATTGCCACGTAGGCGCCCTCCCGGGCCGAGCGCCCGAGCGGAATCAGGAAGAGTCGCGCGAGCTGGAAGGCGTGATCGATGCGGATCGCGCCCGCGTGGCGCATGTTCGCCCTCACCAGCGCCCGGAAGGCCTTGAGGCCGTCGCGCTCCATCTCCAGCGGGTCGAAGGCGGGCAGGCCCCAATCCTGGCCCCTGGGCGCGAGCAGGTCCGGCGGCGCGCCGATCGAGACGCCGTTGGCAAAGCGCTCGGGATGCGACCAGATCTCGGAGCCGCCCCGGTCGGCGCCCACCGCGAGGTCGCGGTAGAGCCCGAGCCGCATGCCGGACTTCAGCGCGAGTTCCGACGAAGTCTTGAGCTGGCTGTCGGCGAGGTATTGCAGGAAGATGTGGTAGTCGATGCGCTCAGCATGCGCTTCGGCGAAGGCGCCCACGGCCTCGGTACCGGCCCGGCGAAGCTCCTCGGGCCAATCCCCCAGCCAGTGCGCGCCCTGCGCACGGAAATGCTCGGACAGCGCATCGAAGGTCGCGTGCGAGCGAAGGTTCTCGCCGCCCTCCTCCCGGAAGGCCTCGAAGCCGGCGTCCCTCCCGGCGCGCGCCGGCGACTCCGCCCAGAAGGCTTCGAGGATCGGGGAGAGAACCTCCCAGACGCCGGCATGATCGACCAGCGAGGTGTCGCGCAGCGCTTCGATGCGGCTGCGGTGGCTCTCCAGCAGTTCCGCCGCACGGCTGCCGGCAAAGCCCGGGAGCGCCCCCGGCTCGATGTAGAGCGTTTCGAGGAAGAGCCGCGAGGACGGGGAATAGGGCGAGATCTTCGCCCGATCCGAAGGAAACAGGGCGTGGGCCGGGCTGAGGCCCAGGAACGACGCGCCGCGGAGCGCGGCATCGCGGGCAGCGCGGCCGGCATCGGCATAGGTGCCGATGCCGAGGTTGCTCGGCGAGCGCAGGCCGTAGAGCTGCGCGGCCAGACCCCAGTCGCGGGCGCCGTCCTCGGCATAGGCCCGCGGGCGCCAGCAGCGCTGCGGCGCGGCAACGATCCAAGCCTGGGCTTTCCGCTCGCCGACGCTCACCGTGAGCTGATGGTAACCGGGCGTCAGCGGCGGCAGGTCGAAGCCGGCGCCTTCCTCCGAGAGCGTGAGCGTCGCCCGCCCCTCGCGGGAGCGCTCGTGCTCATCGACGAGCCGCCACGCCACCGCGCCCGCCGACGCGTCCGTCCGCAGCGGCACATGCAGGCCGCGCCGCGCCTCCGCCGCGATCAGCGGCGGGATCAGGTTGCCGCGGACCGCCTCGACCGCCGCGAGGCTCCTGTCGATCGCCGCGTCGTCGCCGGCGGCGAAGCCGAGGGCTTCGAGCATCAGGCGGCGCGTTTCCAGGGGCGTGTCGACCCTCTGCCCGAAGGCGTCGGTGAAGCCGTCCGCGATGCCGACGAGATGGGCGAGACGTTCGAGGGCAGTCACGTCGGTGGAACTCACGTCTGCGGAACTCTGGTCTGGAAAGCTCACGTGCCGCCCCCGATCAGGAAGACACCGGTCCAGGTGGGAAGATGCATGGCCTGTCGCGAGGCGCCGTTCGACCAGATCACCTGGCCCTCCGCGGCGCTCGCCTCGAAGTCCTCGTTGCCGACATTGGCGACGAAGCGGAGCCAGCCGCCCTCGTAGCGCCAAGTGCAGTCCACGACGCCGGGCGCGGGGATCTCGGCCTTCGCGCCGAGGTAGCGGGTCTTGGTCAGCGGCACCACGCTCTGCCGGCGGATCTGCAGCAGGTTGCGGGTGTCGGCCCAAACGGCGCGGTGCGGCTCGGTCTCGGCCTCGTCCCAGTCGATCTTCGAATCCTCGAAGGTCTTGGCCTCGGTGGGATCGGGGATCACCGAGGTGTCATCCGCGAAGGCGGCGAAGCTCTTGAACTCGCGGCGGCGTCCCTCGCGCACGGCCTTGTTCAGCTCCTCGTCCGGCGCAAAATCGACGAAGAACAGGAACGGCGCCGAGGCCGACCATTCCTCACCCATCCACAGCATCGGAATCTGCGGCGCCAGCAGCAGCCCGGCGCGGGCGAGGGCCAGTTTTTTAGGGTCGGCGAGATGGCTCAGGCGCTCGCCGAGGGCGCGATTGCCGACCTGATCGTGGTTCTGCAGGAAGGTGACGAAGGCCGAGGGCGGGAGGTGTGCCGAGGGCTCGCCGCGGGGATGATTGTCGAGAGTCGGAAAAGGCTCGCCCTGATAGGCGAAGCCCTCGGCGAGGCAGCGGGCCAGATGCTCGACCGGCTTGTCGGCGAAGCTCTCGTAGTAGCCGGCATCCTCGCCCGTCAGCAGCACGTGCCAGCAATGGTGCAGGTCGTCGGCCCATTGCGCGCTGTGCAGGATCGGCTGCCCCTTGTCGTCCCGCTCCAGCCAGCGGGCTTGGTTCGCCTCGTTCTCGAGGATCAGGTGGACGTGCCGGTCCGGGAAGGTCGTGCGGATCGTCTCTCCGAGTTCGGCCAGGAAGTGCTTCTCGGAATCATCGAGGATGGCGTGCACCGCGTCGAAGCGGATGCCGTCGAAATGATATTCCTTCAGCCAATAGAGCGCGTTCTCGATGAAGTAGTCGCGCACGACCGGGCCGGATTCACGCCCATCGAAGTTGATCCCCGCGCCCCAGGGCGTCTGATGGCGCTCGGTGAAGAAGGTCTTGGCGTAGGCGTGGAGGTAATTCCCGGCCGGGCCGAAGTGATTGTAGACGCAATCGATCAGTACCATCAGGCCCTTGGCGTGGGCGCTGTCGATCAGGCGCTTGAGATCGTCGGGTCGGCCATAGGCTGCGTCGGGTGCGTAGGGCAGCACGCCGTCGTAGCCCCAGTTGCGCGTGCCCTTGAAGTCGGCCAGCGGCAGCAGCTCGATGGCCGTGACGCCCAGGTCGACCAGATCGTCGAGACGCTTCTCTAGAGCCGCGTAGGTCCCCTCCGGCGTCGCCGTGCCGACATGCAGCTCGTAGACGATGGCCTCCTGCCAGGGCCGGCCGGTCCAGGCGCCGTCCGACCACGCGTAGGCGTTGGGATCGATCACCTCGGAGGGCTCGGACACGTCGTCCGGCTGGAAGCGGGAGGCGGGGTCCGGAACCACCAGACCGCCATCGATACGGAAGCCGTAGCGCGCGCCGGCCCGCACGCCCGGCAGCGTCGTGCGGCGCCAGCCCTCGCCGACATCGGGGATCGGGTGGTCGGTCCCGTCCACGACGAGGGAAACGTCCTTGGCGGTGGGTGCCCAGAGGGCAAACCGCACACCGTCCTCGGCAAACTCGCTGCCGAACCGCATCGCATGGGCGCGCCGCATCAGGCCACCGATCTCCACTGGAAAACGAACGTCGTTCGGGCTGGCGGGCGTCTCTCGTGTCTCACAAGGCGCCCGTGCGCCCGCTTGTTCCCGGAGGCGGCAGTTATGGCGTCGCCGGCCCGCGGCAACCGCCCGACGCGACGGAATCGCTGCACTGCAATCAAATTGGCCCGAACGGACGAAGGGCCCCCTGCCGGCTGGCAGGAGGCCCTTCCTTGATCGTGCTGCTGGTTCGGTCTGTGCCGAGGGGTCAGGCCTCGATGGTCGGCCCACCGCCCTCGGAACGGCGCTTGGCCATGAAGGCGTCGAACTGCTCGCGGTCCTTGGCCCGCTTCAGCTCCTCGACGAAGTCGGCAAATGCCCGGCTTTCCTCCTGCAGGGCACGGCGGCGTGCCTCCAGGCGCTCAAGCTCGGCACGGCGATACTCTTCGAATGCCCAGTTGCCGCTGGTCGCACCCGTGCCGGTCCGGGCCGTGGCGGCCTCGAAGGCGCGGGCGAAGCGGGACGAACCGTTGCCGCCCGCGAAGCTGAAGCTGCCGCTCTTGGCGAACTCCTTCATCTGGCCGAGCGCGGGGTAGCCCGCGATCTTCCAGGCGACATAGGCGACGGCGATCGGCCACCAGTAGACGAAACCGACGACGATCGCTCCGATTTCGAGCGAGCGCTTGGGAAAAGGACCGCTGCGGTGGGACGCGCCGCAGGACCAGGGAGAGGTAGAGGACGTGTTCACGGCTTGGGGCTCCGGGGTGTGCATGTGAACAACATTCACATGCGGACCCGCCTTGACGGTTTCAAGGGCTCAAGTCTCGCCCTTCGCGCGAATTCCGGCGCCGTGGACGAGGGCGAGCACGCCCGCGCGCAGAAGCTCGTACTTGTCGGGCCCCGATTTGGGCAGTTGGCCAGCCGCCGCCAGCGTCGCGATGCCGTGCGAGAGTGCCCAGACCTCCAGCGCCAGGAAGCGTGGGTCGACGCCGTCGAAACCATCGGGGAAGGTCGCGCGCAGGGCCTCGACCAGAAGGTCGAAGGGGTTTGGCCGGTCCGGCACGGGGCCGGCGGAGAGCCCGCGCACCTCGAAGATCGCCGCGTAGTAGCCCGGTTCCTCTTCGGCGAAGGCGAGATAGGCTTCACCCATGCGGGTGAACCGTTCCAAGGGTGTGCCGCGCCCGGTCAGCGCCCGGGCCAGCCGGTCGGCGAGATCGGCAAAGCCGCGGCCGGCCACCTCTTCCAGCAAGGCCTCGCGGCCACGGAAGTGGCGGTAGAGAGCAGCGGGAGTCACGCCGACGAGGCGGGCCGCATCGACCAGAGTGAAGCCGCCGATGCCCCGCTCGGCGATGAAGCGGCGCGCGGCCTCGATCAGCGCTTCCTTCAGGTTGCCGTGGTGGTAGCCACGCCGGTCGCCCGGTCCCTCGCGCCAGGGTCGCACCCGAAACTCCTCAGACGTTTCCATGCCGCAAGGCCGCTGCCCTGTCGTTCAGGGCAACGCACGGCACCGGAGGCACGCTTCGTCGCGGCGCCCCATCACGGCCTTTTCCCGCAGCTAGGTCTACGAGTCGACCATCAATTCGAGATTCTTTCGCTTGACGGGGCCCTACGATTTGAATGTTATAATGTTACAAATCGTAGGATTCTCGATGCCGCAATCCGATCTCCGCCTTTCCGTCACCGTGCTGTCCGGCTTCCTCGGAGCGGGCAAGACGACCCTGCTCAACCATGTCCTGAACAATCGCGAGGGTCGGCGCGTCGCGGTGATCGTCAACGACATGAGCGAGGTGAACATCGACGCCGACCTCGTCCGGGACGGCGGCGCGAACCTCTCGCGCACCGACGAGCGGCTCGTGGAGATGACGAACGGCTGCATCTGCTGCACCCTGCGCGACGATCTTCTCGCCGAGGTGCGCCGCCTCGCCGCCGAGGGCCGCTTCGACTACCTGCTGATCGAGGGTACCGGGATCGCCGAGCCGTTGCCGGTGGCGAGCACCTTCTCCTTCCGCGACGAGGCCGGCCACGCGCTCTGCGATGTGGCGCGGCTCGACACTATGGTGACCGTGGTCGATGCGGTGAACCTGCTGAGGGATTACGGCTCGAACGACTTCCTGCGCCAGCGCGGCGAGACCGCCGGAGCGGACGACAGCCGCACGCTCGTGGATCTCCTCGTGGAGCAGATCGAGTTCGCCGATGTGGTGGTGATCAACAAGGCGGGCGATGTCACGGCGGATCGGCTCGATCTCGTGCGCGCCGTGGTGCGCGGGCTCAACGCGGATGCGCGTATCATCGAGGCCGTCCGCGGACGGGTGCCGCCGGACGCGATCCTCGATACCGGCCTGTTCGACGAGGAGAAGGCGCAGGAGCACCCGCTCTGGTTCAAGGAACTCTACGGCGCACACGCCCACGTCCCCGAAACGGAGGAGTACGGAATCGGCTCCTTCGTTTACCGGGCGCGGCGCCCCTTCGACCCCGCCCGCTTTCAGGCCTTCGCGAACACGACCTGGCCGGGGCTGATCCGGGCCAAGGGCCATTTCTGGCTCGCGACCCGGCCCGAATGGGTCGGCGCCTTCTCGCTCGCCGGCGCGGTGGCGCATATCGGCGCGATGGGCTTCTGGTGGGCGGCCGTGCCGCGCAAGCGCTGGCCGGAGGAGGCAGTCTTCCGCGAGCGCCTCGACACGGTCTGGAGCGAGGTCTGGGGCGACCGGCGTCAAGAGCTCGTCTTCATCGGCCGGGGCATGGACCGGGAGGCGATCACCGCCGGACTCGATGCCTGCCTCGTCGGGTCGGCCGATGCGAGGCGCTTCGACCCGGAAGCCTATCGCCACCTGCCCGACCCCTTCCCGGCCTGGCGCCGGGCGGCGGCCTGACCGGCACCGATCCCCCGATGGGATTCGTCAGCCTCAAGGATTGGCGGGCCCGCTCCGCCGGACTCGCCCGTGCGGCGGCGCGGGCGAAGGCCTTGATCGGCCCGGCCCTCGGGCTCACCGAGGCGGACGCGCTGTCGGTCAACGAGATCGCCTGCTCCGATCCCGGTTGCCCGGATGTGGAGACGATCGTGCTGGTGATGCGGGCGGGGGAGCCGACGCGGGCTTTGCGCCTAGCCCGCCCGCTCGATGCCGTGGACGCGGCCGCCGCCCGCGTCCTGGCCGTGGAGGAGGCGCGGCTCCGCGGCGTTCCGGAGCCGGCTTTCATCATTTCGTCTTGAACGGCGTGGGAGTAGGCCAGACCTTCATCGCGTTCACGCCCCGGCCGAGCACGGACATGAGTATCAAGCTGAGACCGCTGGAGCGCGAGGATCTCCTCTTCGTGCACCAGCTCAACAACAATGACAGCATCATGCGCTACTGGTTCGAGGAGGCCTACGAGTCCTTCGCCGAACTGGCGCAGCTCTACGAGCGCAACATCCACAACCAGACCGAGCGGCGTTTCATCATCGCCAACGAACGCGGCGAGCCCGCCGGCATGGTCGAGTTGGTGGAGATCAACCATCTCCACCGCCGCTGCGAGTTCCAGATCGCGATCCACCCCGACTGCCAGGGAAAGGGCTACGCCAAGCGTGCGACCCGCATCGCCATCGACTACGCTTTCAAGGTGCTCAACATCCACAAGCTCTATCTGCACGTGGACAAGGATAACAAGCGCGCCGCCGGCATCTACGAGAGCTGCGGCTTCCGGCCTGAGGGTATCCTGAAGGACGAGTTCTTCGTGAACGGGCGCTACCGGGATGCGGTGCGCATGTGCCTATTCCAGCCCCACTACCTCGCCGAGCGCGGCGCGGGCGACGTCGCCGAGCCGGTGCTCAAGACCTGATCGAAGGTCCGGACATGAAAACGGGCCCCGAAGGGCCCGCGATCATGCCGAGACACGGACGATCCTAGCGGTAAGGGTTGCCGTAGCGTGCCACGTAGGAGGTCGGGTCGATCGCATCGAAGGCCGAGAGGTCGACGTTGCGGATCGCCGAGGAACGGGCGCCGATGAACGGGCCGTTGGTGATCGGATCGGGCAGGACGCCGGTGCCGTAGCGGTCGTTGCGGCCGTAAGGCGGGTTGAGCTGTGTCGACGCGGCGATGAAGGCCGGGTTGGTCGCCGGGTTCGAGACCGATCCGTTGCCCGGCTCGACCACGTTGCCGGCATCGAGCCAGGAGCGCGGGCGAATGCGGATCGGCAGCGGCTGGCTCACGCGCACGTAGCCGGGGTTGCCGTAGGGGCCCTGCGCCTCCGCACTGGTGCCAAAGCCGATCGCGGTGAGGGTCATGGCGCCCAGAAGGGCAAGCTTGGTCGAGCGCATGGCGTACCTTGTCGAGTGAGAGGCGACTGTACGGGCCGTTCGTTAAGAATCCCGCTTGTTGCAGAGTAGACGTTCTGGCGTGGCTGTTGTTCCCGCAATATGGCAGCGCTTGGCTAATTTCGCCGCGATTTCGCCGCATTGTGCGGCGGCGCACCGGCTACGGCGATCGAGCCCGTCCGGTCGCCCGGCCCCGTGCCTGCCACCGCCTCCGGCTGGCAGGCGCTCGCGCCCGTGGCCATGTCGGCACCGAGATTCGCTGCGACCTGTCCCGCAAGGGCGATCCGGTCGATGGCGCAGGCCACGGCCTTGGGCTCGGGGGCCTGTCCGAGGATGCCGCAGAGCCAGCCGTCGACGCTGACGGCTTTCAGGTCGAGGCTGCGGAAACCGGTGCAGCTTCGCCGGCCCTCCCCCGCCAGGGTCGCCTCGACGGTCTCGAAGCTGCCGAGGCGCGTCGCGACGACGCCGCGCTCGCCCGTGCGGGTCACGGACAGGCCGCGCCCGTCCGCAGCTCGGCGCACCAGGGTGACGAAGAGACTTGGGGCCGCCTCCGTCCGCGCGCCGGCATCCGTGGCGGTCACGAGGAGATAGGGGGCCTCGATCGTGTCGAAGGCCCCCTGGCTCACGCTGTCCTCGCGCTGGCCGAGGCCGGCATTCCAGCGGGTGGGTTCGGCCCGGGGCGCGAGTTCGGCGGCCTCCGCCCGGAGCGTCAGGAGCGGCTCCGTCGCCGCGACGGCCCGGCGCGCGCCCTCCTGCGCCCGCGGCGGTTCGCGCCAGGCTTGAGGCGGCTCCGGAGCGGCGGCCCGATCCCGGGCGACGAGGGACAGGCCGGCGATCAGTGCCGCGCAAGCGGCGAGCTTGCCCGCGAGCCGCGCCCGGCGGAACGGGCGAGGCCGGGACAGGGCATGGCGGTCCTCGTCCCTCTCGTGGTCCTCGTCGTGCGAGTGATCCGGGGCGTCGTCCTGTCGGGGGAGCATGCGCAGGCCTTTGTCGGGTCCGCGGGGCCGGGGAGCCCTCGCCGTCGCGCCATCCCTGCCCGATGCGCTCCCACCGACCGGTTGCGGACGGGCGCCCCGTCCTCCGAATTCTCGGCCGATGGTGAATCGTCGGTTGCCGCCCGTGACCCGGCGACAGCCGGCGCCCCTTGACAGGCGCGCGCGCCGGGCATCTTGCTCGCGGCGCCTGAAGAGCCCACCTCGACGACGAATCGGGGCGGGCTCTTCAGCCTATGGGATCTTCCCGAAGATAGGGCCCGCGCGGTGCGTCCGCCGGCCACGGGAAGAGGCGGGCCGGTTGCAATTCGCCCGCGCAGCGGAGTTTGGTGAGATGGGTTACAAGGTCGCCGTCGTCGGAGCCACGGGCAATGTGGGCCGCGAGATGCTCGACATTCTGGCCGAGCGCGCCTTTCCGGCCGACGAGGTCGTTGCGCTCGCCTCGCGCCGCAGCCAGGGGCAGGAAGTCTCTTTCGGCGACAAGATTCTCAAGGTCAAAGTCCTCGACACCTACGACTTCTCCGACACCGACATCTGCCTGATGTCGGCGGGTGGCGACGCGTCGAAGGAGTGGAGCCCGCGCATCGGCCAGCAGGGTTGCGTCGTGATTGATAACTCGTCGGCCTTCCGCTACGACGCCGACGTGCCGCTGATCGTGCCCGAGGTGAACGCCGATGCGGTGGTGGGTTTCACCAAGCGCAACATCATCGCCAACCCGAACTGCTCGACCGCGCAGCTCGTCGTGGCGCTGAAGCCGCTCCACGAGGCGGCCACCATCAAGCGCGTCGTGGTCTCGACCTACCAATCCGTCTCCGGCGCGGGCAAGGATGCCATGGACGAGCTGTTCAGCCAAACGCGCGCAGTATTCACCGCAGGTGAAGTGGTTACAAAAAAATTCACCAAGCGCATCGCCTTCAACGTCATCCCGCACATCGATGTGTTCATGGAGGACGGCTACACGAAGGAAGAGTGGAAGATGGTCGCCGAGACCAAGAAGATGCTCGATCCCAAGATCAAGCTCACGGCGACCGCGGTGCGGGTGCCGGTCTTCATCGGCCATGCCGAGGCGGTGAACGTCGAGTTCGAGCGCCCGCTCTCCCCCGAGCAGGCCACGGAGATCCTGCGCGCCGCGCCCGGCGTGCTGGTGATCGATAAGCGCGAGAACGGCGGCTACATGACCCCGCACGAGGCGGCGGGCGAGGACGCCACCTACATCTCCCGCATGCGCGAGGACGCCACGGTCGAGAACGGCCTGAACTTCTGGTGCGTCTCGGACAACCTTCGCAAGGGCGCGGCCCTCAACGCGGTGCAGATCGCCGAGGTGCTGGTGAACCGCAAGCTGCTGAACAAGGCCAAGCGGGCGGCCTGATCCTCAAGCCCTCCATTGATGACGTCGCGAAGCGCCGCCCCTCGGGGCGGCGTTGTCGTTTGGGTGACCAGGAGCGCTGGGAACGAAGCGAGGCAATTATAAGATAAAAATCTTAAAAAAGGGGCTCTAGTCGTAATGTGCATATCTTCCTGTGTTGGGGCAGGAGGATCAAGGCATAAACCGGCGCGGGAGTCGCCGCACCGAGGTCGCGGCCATACGGGGGTTTGTTGGCAGGGGCGGCGCTTGATCTCGGGGCGGTCCGGCTCGAACGGACCCTGCGACGCAAATCTTCGGAGGATCGGCCGCGGGCGCCCGCGGGCCAGCCAGATGGCGGGCAATGGGTTCCGTCGGGCGGCGGCGTCCAGGGTGTCAGCGAGCGATCCAACGACACCGACGGCGATGTCGCTCACCGCGAGCAGACGGTTTTGGACGACGGGACGCGCGTCCTCTCGCTACGCATTCGGGCCGGTCGGCGCGACTACGACGCGCAGGACATCGTCACGGCGCCGGACGGCCAAAGCCGGATCTTCGAGACCTCGGGGCTGACGCAGACGATCCGTGACGGCGAGACCGGGGCGGTGCTCGGGCGCAGCACTGTCACGGCTGCCGGCGCGGAGCCGGAGGCCTTCGCGCAACCGGCGTTCCTACCTGCGGCGCCGGTTGCGATTGCCACGGTCGAACTCGCCCTCGCCCTTTATGCCGTTCGGTCTGGACAAAACGACCCGTACAGCAGGACCGTGCTTGGTCTGTCGGCTCAAGAGTTCTTGCCGAACCCGCAGGGTATCACCGCTCCCGCGATCTGGATCGGGCCCATCAGTCAGTCAGCCCTCGGTGCCGCCTGCCAACGCAACGGTCAGGTCGAGGCCATACCAACCAAATTGCACGCCAAGTTCGTGCCAGTGGTTTGTACAGAACCGCGCAATCCTATGCGAACAGAGTTCATTTCGAAATCGATCAGCATGTCAAAGCATTAGGCGATCCAAATTTCAAATCTGAAATTTCGTTCGCTGCTGGGCCACGGTTAGCAACATATGGGGAGCCGGGGTCGGTTCGGTTGGATTTGCTGAAGAGAAGCGTCCCTCAGACGACCTGCATCTACGATTACAAGACAGGCAACGCTAAGCTCACTCTGGAGCGTGCCCGTACCCCTGCAACCATGGCGAATAAGCATTTCCCTGGTACGATTCGGACTATTGTAACGCAGGTGAAGCCGCGCTAATGACGACCGCTCGACAGGTCCGAATGCTTGTTCGCTCACTTCTGGAGCGAAATCCTGATCTTAGGCTTGTCAACAGTCACGCGCTCCGGCTGATGCCGGCCCATCAGGTCGCAAGGGAAATCTGGATTGATTGGACTTCGTCTGCTCTCACTTCACCCCATAATGGACCTTAAGCCCTCTCTTCCTTCCGCATGTTAAGGCATCCACACATACTGGCTTCTGTTTGGAATATATCTATCGGTCGGTTGCCATTTATGGGCAGGGAAGAAATTGGCGTTGAGACGACTCGGAGATGACGGAGGATTTTCTGACAAAGACTGAAAGTTAGTCAGACTTCTCCGAAGCATTGATATGTGGCACGCCTGTCGCCCTCTGACCGAAGCAGCTATGGAATACACTTGGGGAATAGATTTTTCGAAAATCTTTTTATGATATTGCGCCGGGAAATCTCAATCTGGCGCTCTGCTGGTGGCAGCAGGTCGAAGCGTTGCCTGAATTGCATTATATTCATCAAGATAAGTTCTGGCGAAGGTGGAGGCTGCGCATCCTCTCCTTGCGCAAGCCGCTGATGGACGACGACCGTGTGGCACTTGCCGCGATCCTGCATCGGTGGGAGCGTGAGAACGTGGCCGGCACCACGGCCGAGGCGAATTGGGAGCCGGTCCCTCTTCCGCTGGAGGAGATGGGCTGAGCGGTCGCATCGTCGATGCGGCGGAGTCGGTCAGCCCTCTCGCGCCACCGCTTCCAGCGCCCCCACATCCCCGCCGCCGATCAGCGTCAGATGCGCGCTGATGCGCTCCACGGGCCAGTCCCACCACGCGATCCGCCGGAGCCGGGCCGCGTCGTCCTCCGAGAAGCGGCGGCGTATCACCCGGGCCGGATTGCCGGCCACGATGGCGTAGGGCGGCACGTCGACGCTGACCACCGCATGCGCGGCCACCACGGCCCCATCGCCGACCGTGACGCCCGGCAGGATCGTGCTGCGGAAGCCGAGCCAGACATCGTTGCCGATGATCATGTCGCCCCGGTTCGGAAAGTCCAACTCGCCCTCGAACCGACCGGTCCAGTCGCCGCCGAAGATCGGGAAGGGATAGGTCGAGAGGCCGTCGAGCCGATGGTTGCCGCCGTTCATCAGGAAGCGCGTGCCCGCGGCGATGGCGCAGAACTTCCCGATGATCAGCCGGTCGCCGATGAAGGGGAAGTGGTAGAGAATCGCATCGAGAAAGGCCCGCGGGCCGGCCGGATCGTCGTAGTAGCTGTAGGCGCCGACCTCGACGTTCTCCGGCAGGTCGAGATTGCGGATGAAGGTGACCCGCTCCTGCCCCGGCATCGGGTGCAGCGCGTCGGGATCGGGTCCGATGGCGTTTTTCGGCATGGCTCTCTTCCTCGCAGGCTTGCCGCCTCGCGTCGTTCGATCAGCACCGGGCACCCCGTTTGCAGCCACCCGTGGCGGGTTTGGGACGCAGGATGGCGCGCGGAAGCGCTTGAATTCGCCGCGCGCCGGGGTTAAGTCACGGCTCAACATTTCTGGTGCAGTCGATAGGCTGCTTGCGGGAGTGGGCCCCCCGGGGTCCGCTCTTTTTTATTTCCGCAAGCGCTTCCTGAACCGGATTTGCCAAGCTTAACCCCCGATCGAGACTTTCGGAAAACGACAGCATGGCGGAGCCCACCGAGAAGCGTCTTGTCAGCGAGACCGGCGTCGCCGCGCGCGTCGCCCAGATCGTCGAGGGACCGATCGAGGGACTCGGCTTCCGCCTTGTGCGGGTGAAGATCTCGAACACGAACGGCTGCACTCTGCAGATCATGGCCGAACGGCCCGACGGCACGATGGGCGTCGACGAGTGCGAGGCGGTCAGCCGCGCGATCTCGCCCATTCTCGATCTCGAGGACCCGGTCGGCGGCGCCTACTACCTCGAAGTCTCCTCGCCCGGCATCGACCGCCCTCTGGTGCGGGTCTCCGATTTCGAGCGTTGGGCCGGCTACGAGGCCAAGGTGGAGCTTGCCGTGCCGATGGACGGGCGCAAGCGCTTCCGCGGCATCCTGGGCGTGCCGAGCCCGGACGGCGCCACGGTGCCGATCGACCTGCCCGACGTGAAGCCCGGCCTGCCGAGCCGCATCGACGTGCCGCTGCGCGATCTCGGCGAGGCGCATCTCGTGCTCACCGACGAGCTGATCCGCGAATCGCTGCGCCGGGGTTCCGCCCCGCCGCAGGACGGCGACGGCGTGGACGAGGAAGACGGCGATGAGGCGGAGGACGAGGCACCTCAGATCCGCTTCATCCCTCAACCGAAGCGGCCCAAGCCCAAGGGGGCCGGCAAGGCGGACAAGCCGGTGAAGGCGAAGAAGCCCAAGCCCGGCGGCGGCATCGTCACCAAGGCCGCCCGCCTCAAGAACCGCGACACCCTGCACTGACCCCGGCGAAATCTCCCGAATGGCCGCATCGGCTTTTTCGGAGAGAGGCCAGGACACCCGGACACGAACCCGCTTCCGCAGCGGAAGGCACGACCGAAAGAAGGATCAGAACCATGGCCGTCGTCAGCGCCAACCGGCTCGAACTCCTGCAGATCGCCGACGCGGTGGCCCGCGAGAAGGTGATCGACCGCCAGATCGTCATCGAGGCGATGGAAGAGGCGATCGCCAAGGCCGCCCGCTCCCGCTACGGCGCCGAGACCGACGTCCACGCCGAGATCGACCCCAAGAGCGGGGCGCTGCGCCTGTCGCGCCACCTGCTGGTGGTCGATCAGGTCGAGAACGACGCCCGCGAGATCACGCTGGCCCAGGCCCAGCGCTACAATCCCGGCGCGCTGGTCGGCGACGTGATCTCCGACACCCTGCCGCCCTTCGATTTCGGCCGCGTCGCCGCCCAGTCGGCCAAGCAGGTCATCGTGCAGAAGGTGCGCGACGCCGAGCGCGCCCGCCAGTACGAGGAGTACAAGGACCGCATCGGCGAAATCCTCAACGGCGTGGTCAAGCGCGTCGAGTACGGCAACGTCATCGTCGATCTCGGCCGCGGCGAGGGCATCGTGCGGCGCGACGAGATGATCCCGCGCGAGACCTTCCGTCCCGGCGACCGTATCCGCTCCTATCTGTTCGACGTGCGCTCCGAGGTGCGTGGGCCGCAGATCTTCCTCAGCCGCTCGCACCCGCAATTCATGGCCAAGCTGTTCGGCCAGGAAGTGCCCGAAATCTACGACGGCATCGTCGAGGTGAAGGCGGTCGCTCGCGACCCGGGCTCCCGCGCCAAGATCGCGGTGATCTCCCGCGATTCCTCGATCGACCCGGTCGGCGCCTGCGTCGGCATGCGCGGCTCCCGCGTTCAGGCGGTGGTCGGCGAGCTGCAGGGCGAGAAGATCGACATCATCCCGTGGTCGGAGGATCAGGCCACCTTCATCGTCAACGCGCTGCAGCCGGCCGAGGTCGTCAAGGTGGTGCTCGACGAGGAGGCCGACCGCATCGAGGTCGTGGTTCCCGACGACCAGCTCTCGCTCGCCATCGGCCGCCGCGGACAGAACGTACGGCTGGCCTCGCAGCTCACCGGGTGGGATATCGACATCCTGACCGAGGCCGAGGAATCCGAGCGTCGCCAGAAGGAATTCGCCGAGCGCACCCAGTCCTTCATGGAAGCGCTCGACGTGGACGAGACCGTCGGCCAGCTGCTCGCGGCGGAAGGTTTCCGCAACGTGGAAGAGATCGCCTACGTCGACGTGGCCGAGCTCTCCGGCATCCAGGGCCTCGACGAGGAGACCGGTGCCGAGATCCAGGCCCGCGCCCAGGACTACCTCGCCCGCATCGAGCAGGAGCAGGACGACCGCCGCCGCGAACTCGGCGTCGAGGACGAGCTGCGCGAGATCGACGGCATCACCACCGCCATGATGGTGGCTCTGGGCGAGAACGAGGTGAAGTCGGTCGAGGATCTCGCCGGCTGCGCCACCGACGACCTCGTCGGCTACACGGAAGGCCGCGGCCCCGAGGCCGTGCGCCACGCGGGCTATCTCGACGGCTTCGAGCTGTCGCGGGCCGAGGCCGAGGCCCTGATCATGGCCGCCCGCCTGAAGGCCGGCTGGATCGACTCCCTGCCCGAGACGGAGAGCGAGGGCGAGGCTGACGGAGAGACGGAGGGCGAGCCCGCCGAGGATGGTGCGGAAGGCGAGGCCACCGAGCAGGCTGCAGCCGAGCCGCAGCAGGCCTGAGCCCGTCACCGGAAGCGACGAGGCAGGATATGATCGCGCAGGGCGAGACGGCCGAGGACGGCCCGATTCTCGACCGTGGCCCCGGCCGCGGACGGGAGCCCGTGCGCACCTGCATCGTCACCCGCAAGGCGCAGTCGCCGGCCGCGATGATCCGCTTCGTGCTGGGTCCCGACGGCACGGTCGTGCCGGACCTGCGCGCCCGGCTGCCGGGCCGCGGCGCCTGGGTCACCGCTACCCGCGAGGCGGTCGAGGCGGCGGTGAAGCGACGCGCCTTCAACCGCGCCTTCAAGTCCGGCGACGCGACGATGCCGCCCGATCTCGTCGCTCAGGTCGCCGACGGTCTGCGCACGGAGCTGCGCCAGTCGCTGGCGCTTGCCAACAAGGCCGGCTGCGTCGTGACGGGCTTCGGCAAGGTCGAGTCGGCCGTTCTCGGCGCGGAGGGCGTCAAGGCCCTCCTTCACGCCAGCGATGCCAGCCCCGACGGCCGTCGCAAGCTCGGCGCCGCCTTGCGGCGGCGCTACGGCGATGCCATATCTGTTATTCCCGTGATCGATGACCTGTCCAACGCCGAATTGGACATGGCCTTGGGGCGGGATCATGTGATACACGCTGCCCTCATCGCGGGAGCCGGCACAACCGGCTATCTCGCGCGTTGGCGTCGGTTCCGCACCTTCGAGGGTATGGCGTCGGCGTCCGAGGAGGACGCCCCGCTCGATGCTGGCGCGACCGCCTTCGATTTGCACGACGACGACATGAAATGATCATCGGCCGGGCATGCCCGCCGCCGGCCGACGGGACGATGGAAGCCCTCAGGGTTCAGACTGAATGAGCGATACGAACAATCCGGGTGACAAGACGCAGACCAGAGCTCCCTCGAAGCCGTTGACGCTGAAGCGCCCGGTCGAGCAGGGGACGGTCCGTCAGAGCTTCTCCCACGGGCGGTCGAAGTCCGTCGTGGTCGAGACGGTGAAGCGGCGCACGATCGGCGCCGCCCCCGGAGCGGTCGCGCCACGCGAGCCCGTCGCCGCGCCGCCGCCGCGCCCCGCTTCGGTGGCGCCCGCCCCGTCCGCGGCGACGCGTCCGGCCGGCCGCAGCGCCTCCGGCGTCGTGCTTCGCACCTTGAGCGAGCAGGAGCGGGATGCCCGCGCCAGCGCTCTCGCCGATGCGCAGCGCCGCGAGGCCGAGGCCCGTGCCCGCGCCGAGGCCGAGGTGAAGGCCCGCCGCGACCGCGAGGAGGCCGAGCGCCGCGAGCGCGAGGCCGCCGAGGCGCGCCGCCGCGAGGAGGAGGACCGTCGCCGTCAGGAGGACGAACTCCGCCGCAAGGCCGCCGAGGATTCGCGCCGTCGCGCCGCGGAAGAGGAGGCCGCCCGCGCCGCCTCGAACGTGGCTGCCGATGCCCCGGACGCGCAGGCCGCTTCTCCGACGGCGGCGGCAGATCCGGCAACTCCGGCTGCACCCCAGGCTCCGCGCCCGGCCGCGGCCGCGACCCGGCCGATGCAGCAGCGGCCGGCCGGCGCCGCGCCGCAGCGTCCCGCTACGGCGCCGTCCCGTCCGGGAGCGCCCGCCGGCCGGACCGGTGCGCCGACGGCCCGCCCGACGGTTGCCGCACGGCCGATCGCGCCTCAGGCGCCGGCCGAGCCGCGCCGAACGCTGACCGCGGACGTGAAGAAGCCCCGCGACCTCAACTTCATGGCTCGTCCGGCTCCGGCCCCCGAGCCTGAGAAGGCCCCGACCCCGACCACGGCCGCCCGTCCCGCCGGGGCGACGGCCACGGCGCGTCCAGCCGGTCGTGCCGCCGGCGCGGCGATGGAGGACGAGTCGGACACCAAGCGGGTGATCCGCCGTCCCGGCATGCCGCTCAAGATCATCACGCCGCCCAAGACGCCGAAATCGCCGGGCGGCGACCGTAACCGTGGCCGGCTGACCATCGCCAACGCCACGTCCGGCGAGGACGAGCGCACGCGCTCCGTCGCTTCGTTCCGGCGCCGCCAGCAGCGCATGAGCGGCCATCGGCACGAAGAGCCCAAGGAGAAGATCGCCCGCGACGTGATTATTCCCGAGACCATCACGATCCAGGAACTCGCCAACCGCATGTCGGAGCGGGCCGTGGACGTCATCCGTCTGCTGATGAAGCAGGGCCAGATCCACAAGATCACCGACGTGATCGATTCGGACACCGCCCAGCTCATCGCCGAGGAGCTCGGCCACACGGTCCGCCGCGTCGCCGAGTCGGATGTCGAGGAGGGTCTCACCTCCGACGAGCCGGATCTGGAGGAGGATCTGGAGCCGCGTCCCCCGGTCGTGACGATCATGGGTCACGTCGATCACGGCAAGACCTCGCTGCTCGACGCGATCCGTCAGGCGAACGTGGTCGAGGGCGAGGCCGGCGGCATCACCCAGCATATCGGCGCCTACCAGGTCTCGGCGCCGTCGGGTGATCTCATCACCTTCATCGACACCCCCGGCCACGCGGCCTTCACCTCCATGCGCGCCCGCGGCGCTAAGGTGACGGACATCGTCGTGATCGTGGTGGCGGCCGATGACGGCGTCATGCCGCAGACCATCGAGGCGATTCAGCACGCCAAGGCGGCCGGCGTTCCGATGATCATCGCGATCAACAAGATCGACAAGCCGGATGCCAACCCGCAGCGGGTCCGCACGGAACTGCTGCAGCACGACATCCAGGTCGAGTCGATGGGCGGCGAGACGCTCGAATTCGAGGTTTCGGCCAAGACCGGCGATGGCATTCCGGAGCTTCTGGAAGGTCTTCAGCTGCAGTCCGAGATCATGAACCTGCGCGCCAACGAGAAGCGCGACGGCGAGGGCACAGTGATCGAGGCCCAGCTCGACCGCGGCCGCGGCCCCGTGGCCACGATCCTCGTGCAGCGCGGCACGCTGTTCACCGGCGACATCGTCGTGGCCGGCGCCGAGTGGGGCCGCATCCGCGCCCTCATCGACGACACCGGCAAGCACGTGCCCTACGCGGGTCCGTCGGTTCCGGTCGAGGTCCTCGGCTTCAACGGCACCCCGGATGCCGGAGACCGCGTGATCGTGGTGCCCAACGAGGCCCGTGCCCGCGAGGTCACCGAGTACCGCGCCCGGATCAAGCGCGACCGCCTGACCGCCCGTACGGGCGGCGCCAACCGCTCGCTCATCGACATGATGCGCGAGGCCAAGGAGGGTGCCGGCCGCAAGGAGCTGCCCGTCGTCATCAAGGGCGACGTGCAGGGCTCGGTCGAGGCGATCGTCGGCGCGCTCACGGCTCTCGGGACCGACGAGGTCGGTGTCCGCGTCCTGCTCTCGGGCGTGGGCGGCATCACCGAGTCGGACATCACGCTCGCCAATGCCTCGAAGGCGGTGGTGATCGGCTTCAACGTCCGCGCCCACAAGGAAGCGCGCAACGCGGCCGAGCGCGACGGCACCGAGATCCGCTACTACAGCATCATCTACGACCTCGTGGACGACATCAAAGCCACGCTGTCGGGGATGCTGCCGCCGACGCTCCGCGAGGAGCGGCTGGGCGAGGCGCAGATCCTGCAGATCTTCGACGTGTCGAAGGTCGGCAAGATCGCCGGTTGCCGGGTCATGGAGGGTGTGGTCCAGCGCGGCGCCCATGTCCGCCTGCTGCGCAACGACGTGGTGATCCACGAGGGCAAGCTGTCCCAGCTGAAGCGCCTCAAGGACGACGCCAAGGAAGTCACCGCCGGCTACGAGTGCGGCATGTCCTTCCAGAACTACCAGGACATGCGCGTGGGCGATTTCATCGAGTGCTTCAACGTCGAGGAAATCAAGCGCACGCTCTGAGCGGACCTCCCCTACCGCTCTTCCTCAAGTGGGGCCGCGGCGAAAGCTGCGGCCCCCTTTGTTTCTTAGACGAGCCCCGCGGCTCAGCGACGTGATTAGCCGATGGCCCAGAAGCAGACTCCCACCGGTCCCTCGCAGCGCCAGCAGCGCGTGGCCGAACTCGTGCGCCACGCCCTGGCCGAAGTGCTCCAGCGCGGTGACATCCAGGACCCGGTGCTCGGCTCGCACGTCGTCACCGTGCCGGAGGTGCGCATGTCGCCGGACCTCAAACTCGCGACCGCTTACGTCATGCCGCTCGGTGGGCAGGACGAAGCCCCGGTGATCGCGGCGCTGGAGCGGCACAGGAAGGTTCTGCGCCAGGAGGTTGCCCGGCGGGTGAACCTGAAATACGCCCCGGAACTGCGATTCCGCCGCGACGAAACCTTCGACGAGGCGGCCCGCATCGACCGGCTCCTGCGCAGCGAGAAGGTCCAGCGGGATCTCGAAAGCGCACCGCGCGGGGACGACGAGGCCGAACCGGATTCGCCCTCGCGCGATTGATCCCCATCAGGGCGCAGCCGCCGTGCCGCCCTCTCACCCCATGGGCCGCGTGATGGCCCCCTGACGGGCAGAGTCCCTCAAAAACCCGTCGATCGAGGACAGGATGCAGGACGAGATTTCTTCCGAGCGCGCCGTCGAGGCGCCGCAGGGACCGCACGGTGATGCGCGACGCGAGAACGCGCCGCGCAGCGGCCGCCGTCCCCCGCGCGGGCGGCCGCGTCACGACCGCCCGAAGAAGAACGACGTGAGCGGCTGGGTCGTGCTCGACAAGGGCGTCGGCATCACCTCGACACAGGCCGTCGCGGTGGTGAAGCGCCTCTTCAACGCCAAGAAGGCGGGCCATGCCGGCACGCTCGACCCACTGGCCTCCGGCATCCTGCCGATCGCGCTGGGTGAGGCCACCAAGACCGTTCCCTTCGTGATGGACGGTCGCAAGGCCTACCGGTTCGAGGTGAGTTGGGGCGTCGAGACCGACACCGACGATGCCGAGGGGCGCCCGGTCGCCACGAGCGATACCCGCCCGACCCGCGAGGCGGTCGAGGCCGCCCTCCCCTCCTTCGTCGGGGAGATCGAGCAGGTGCCGCCGCGCTTCTCCGCCATCAAGATCCAGGGTGAGCGCGCCTACGACCTCGCCCGCGACGGCGAGGTGGTGGAACTCGTCGCCCGCGCCGTGCGCATCGATCACCTCTCGGTCATCGAGCATAGCGGCGACCGCACGGTGATCGCTGCCGAGTGCGGCAAGGGCACCTATGTCCGCGCGCTCGCCCGAGACCTCGGGCGCATGCTCAGCTGCTACGGCCACGTCTCGGCCCTGCGGCGCACCCGCGTCGGTCCTTTCGAGGAGGCGGGCGCCTGCAGCATCGCGAATCTCGAGGAAAGCACGGAGTCGCACCTTCACCCGGTCGAGACCGCGCTGGACGAGGTTCCTTCGGTCGCCGTCAGCCGCGACATGGGCCTGCGCCTGATGCGCGGCCAACCCGTGATCCTGCGCGGCCACGACGCGCCGATGGAGGGCAAGGCCTACGCGACCTGCGGCGGGGTGCTCGTCGCCGTCGGCGACGTCGAGCGCGGCGAGCTGGTGCCACACCGCGTCTTCCATCTCGGCGGAACCGCTCAGCCGCGCAACTGATCGTATATCACAGATGATCTGCGTACAGGATCGTCTTTGGCAACAATAGCCGGCTTGATTTAACCCTCGATCAAGCTGCTTCTTCCTAGAAGCCCGCCATCCTCGACGGATCGGCGGGCTTCTTCATGCGTGTTTCCCTCGGACTCAAGCTGACGATCGTCGTGGGGTTGCTTGGCCTCATCGGCGCCGGCATCTCGGTCTTTGCCCTGCGGCAGGCCGCCGAGGAGCAGGTCCGCGCCGCGGTGACCGAGTCGTTTTGGAATGCCGGACTGCAGGCGCGGGGCCTCGCCCAGGCGATCGAGCACGCCGTGGTCCAGGCGGGTGCCGTCTACACCGCGGCGGATACGGCGGAGGCGCGGGAGCGCCTGGTGACCCTGCAGGCGGCGTTGGCCGAGGTGGAGGCCGGACGCGGGCCGTTCCTCGCGGCGATGGAGAGGCACCTTTCGCCCGAGCGCCGCCGCAAGATCGACCTCGGCGTCAAGGAGTTCATGGCCTACCAGACCGAAACGGCCGAACTCGGCCTGACGGTGTCACCCCGCGCCGCCCTGATCCAGGCCGGCGACGAGGCGACGGTGAAGAATCGCGAGCGCATGGTCGCGGAGATCGGTGCGCTCGGGCGCGACGTGCTGGCGCGGCTCGACGGGCAGCGGGAGGCGGCGGCCGAGGCACAGCGGATCGCTTTCCTGACCCTGGTCGGCGCACCGGCCGCAGCCCTGGTTCTGGCGCTGCTTGCCGCCCTCTGGATCATCCGCACCCAGGTCCAGCGCCCGCTGCATCGCCTGAAGATCACGATGCAGGCGCTCACCGACGACCGCCTCGACGCGACGGTGCCGTTCACGCATCGGCGCGACGAGATCGGGGAGATGGCCGGCGCCATCGCGCATTTCCGGGGTGCCCTGATCGAGAAGCGCAATCTCGATGGGGCCGCGCGGGAACGTCTCGCCGAGGACGGCGCCCGCGGGGCGCGCCTCGCCGCGGCCACCCGGGCCTTCGAGGAGGAGACCCAGCGCGTGGTCGCGAATCTCGCCGGTTCGGCCGAGGCCATGCGCTCGGCCGCCGACCGGCTTCGCGCGACCGCGACCGATACGACTCTACGGGCCGAGCAGGTGGCGGGCGCATCGGATCAGTCGGCGCAGGTGGTGGATAGCATCGCGGGTGCCGCGGAGGAACTGTCGGGCTCCGCAAGGGCCATTGGCGAGCGCGTCCGGCACGCGAGCCGGATCACCGAGACCGCCCTCGCCGACGCGCAAGGCCTGGAGAGCACGGTCGGAACCCTGTCCCGGGCGGCCGAGGAGGTCGGCGCCGTGGTGACGCTGATCCGCACGGTCGCCGGCCAGACCAACCTTCTGGCGCTCAACGCGACCATCGAAGCGGCCCGCGCGGGCGAAGCGGGCCGTGGCTTCGCGGTGGTGGCGGGGGAGGTGAAGGCGCTCGCCGGCCAGACCGCGGCGGCCACCGACCGGATCGCGGCGCAGGTGGCGGCGATCCAGCTTGCCGCGGACGGTACGACCGGCGCCATCGGCGGGATCGGCCAGACCATCGCGCAGCTCAGCCTGATCGCCGCCGAAGTGGCGACGGCGGCCGAGCAGCAGGGTCAGGCCAGCCACGAGATCGCCCGCTCTATCGCCGGCGCGGCGGCGGATGCCCGCACGGTTTCGGAAAGCATCACCGGCGTCCGAGCCGCGGCGGTCTCGAACGAGGCGCGCTCGGACGAGGTCCGCTCCGGCGCCGAGCGCGTCGGCGAGGGTAGCGCGATACTTCAGGCCGCCATCGGCACCTTCCTGGAGCGGGTGCACGCGGCATGAGCCGCTGTGGGCGACGCATTCGGATGGGTCGGACCCGCCTCGTAATGACGGACCCGTGGCGATCAGCCGGAAACGGTCTGCGGAGATGATCCGGGCGCCGGCAGCGCCGTCTCGATGAGGCGCGCCCACAGCGAGGCGCCGTAGGGGATCGCCGCGTCGTTGAAGTCGTATTCTGGGTGATGCAGGCCGGCCGAGTCGCCGTTGCCCATGAAGATGTAGGCGCCGGGCCGGTGGGCGAGCATGTAGGCGAAATCCTCCGCCGCCATCATCGGCGCGACGTCACGCTCGACTTGCGCCTCGCCGACGACCTGTGCGGCGACATCGGCCATGAACCTCGTCTCGGCCGGGTGGTTCTCGGTGGCCGGGTATCCGCTGGCGAGATCGACATCGGCCCGCGCGCCGAAGGCGGCGGCGACGTTCTCGGCGATGGCTTTCAGGCGCGTGCGCAGGAGGTCGCGCACGGCAGGCGCGAGGGCACGCATGGTGCCGCGCAGTCCGGCCGTCTGCGGCAGGACGTTGAAGGCCTCGCCCGCATCCACGGCGCAGACCGAGACCACGCCCGATTCGAGCGGATCGAGGGAGCGCGCGACGATGGATTGCAGGGCCACCACGATGTGGCTGGCGACGAGCACCGTATCGACCGACGCCTGGGGCATGGCCGCATGCCCACCCCTGCCCTCGATCAAAATCGTGAAGCGATCGGTCGAGGCCATGATCGGACCGGGACGGATCGCGAAGGTGCCGAGTTCCTGGCCCGGGACGTTGTGCAGCCCGTAGACCGCCTCGACGCCGAAGCGCTCCATCATCCCGTCCTGCACCATCGCCTCGCCGCCGCCGCCGCCTTCCTCGGCCGGCTGGAAGATCAGTACCGCGCTCCCATCGAAATCGCGGGTCTCGGCGAGGTAGCGGGCGGCGCCGAGCAGCATGGCGGTGTGGCCGTCATGACCGCAAGCGTGCATCCGCCCGGGCGCCTGCGAGCGGTAGGGAAGGTCGCGGACCTCCTGGATCGGCAGGGCGTCCATGTCGGCCCGCAGGCCGATGGCGCGGTTGGAGCCGTGCGAGCGGCCCCGGATCACGCCGACGACCCCGGTGCGGCCGATGCCGGTGGCGACCTCGTCGCAGCCGAACGCCCGCAGCTTCTCCGCCACGAAGGCGGCGGTGCGGTGCACGTCGTATTGCAGCTCGGGATGCGCGTGGAGATCGTGCCGCCAAGCGGTGACCTCGTCGGCGAATGCGGCGATGCGGTCGATGACGGGCATGGACCCAACCTTTCCGGATCAGACGAGATCCGATCGCGCCGCGACGCCGATCCCGGCCTCGCTCGGGGACCGGTCCCAGCAAGCAGAAGGCCAACGGCGGGTCAACGGCCAAGCTTCGATCGCCGCACAGCCGTCGCGGCGTCAGTCTCGACCGGGAACCGCTCCGGCCAGATCGTCGAGGATCGGGCAGTCCGGGCGCTCGTCCCCGCAGCAGCGTTCGGCCAAGTGTTCGAGGGTGCGGGCCATCGCCTCCAGCTCGGCGATGCGGCGACGCAGGTCCCCCACGTGGCCGAGTGCCACGCTCTTCACCGCGGCGCTCGCGCGGGAGCGATCCTGCCACAGGCCGAGCAGTTCGGCGATCTCCCGCATGGAGAAGCCGAGATCGCGGGCGCGGCGCACGAAGCGGAGCGCGTGGAGATCGGCCTCGCCGTAGAGGCGGTACCCCGACGCCGTCCGCTCCGCCGGACCGAGCAGGCCGGTCTCCTCGTAGTAGCGGATCATCTTGGCCGAGACGCCCGTGGCCCGGGCGGCCTCGCCGATGGTGGCAGCTCGGGCGGTAGGCTCGTTCATGCGCTGCCCCCCGCCCGGCGAAGGCGCAGGGCGTTGCCGACGACGAAGACGCTCGAGAGCGCCATCGCCCCCGCCCCCAGCACCGGCGAGAGCAGCGGCCCGCCGAACAGGGCGAGCCCGCCCGCCGCGACGGGGATCAGGGCCGCGTTGTAGGCAAAGGCCCAGAACAGATTCTGGCGGATGTTGGCGAGCGTGGCCCGCGACAACTCCACCGCCTCGACCAGACCGCTCAGCGCGCCCGACATCAGCACCACGTCGGCGCTCTCGACCGCGATGTCGGTGCCCGTGCCGATAGCGATGCCGATATCGGCCTCGGCCAGGGCGGGCGCGTCGTTGATGCCGTCCCCGACGAAGGCGACCGGACCGTGGGCCGCGCGCAGTCGGCGCAGGGCCGCCACCTTGTCCTCGGGCAGGATCTCGGCCTCGACCTCGGTGATCCCGAGGGTGCGGGCGACCGCCTCGGCGGTGGCGCGCGCGTCCCCCGTCAGCATGGCGACCGTGAGACCGCGGGCGCGCAGGGCATCCAGCGCCGCCCTCGCCTCCGGTTTGACCGGATCGGCCACCGCGATGAGTGCGGCGAGCCGGCCGTCGAGAGCAACCAAGATCGGGCTTTTGCCCTCGGATGCGAGGCGGGCCGCCTCGCCTTCGAGGGAGGCGGTCGCGATGCCGAGCCGCTCCATGTAGCGCCGGTTGCCGAGCGCGACCGTCTGTCCGCCGACTCGCGCCGCGACGCCGTGACCGGGCAGCGCCTCGAAGGCGTCCGCCTCGGGAACGCGTCCGGCCTCCCGCGCCGCCTCGGTGACGGCGCGCGCCACCGGATGCTCGGAGCGGGCCTCGACCGCACCGGCCAGCGCCAGCATCGTCTCTCGCGAGACGCCGGGCGCGGTGACCAGATCGGTCAGGCGCGGCCGGCCCTCGGTGAGGGTTCCGGTCTTGTCGAGGGCGATGACCCGGGCGTCCCGCAGTCCCTGGAGTGCCGCGCCCTGGCGGAACAGCACGCCGCGCTCCGCCGCCCGGCCTGTGCCGACCATGATCGAGACCGGCGTCGCGAGCCCCATGGCGCAGGGGCAGGCGATGATGAGGACGGTGATCGCCGCGACCAGGGCGTGGCCGAGGCTCGGCGCCGGCCCGAAGGCGAGCCAAGCCAGGAAGGTCACCGCAGCCACCGCCATGACGGCCGGCACGAACCACAGCGTCACCCGATCGACCAGCGCCTGGATCGGCAGCTTGCCGCCCTGCGCCTCCTCGACCATGCGTACGATCCGCGCGAGCGCGGTGTCGGCCCCGGTGCGCTCGACGGTCAGGTCGAAGCTGCCGGTGGTGTTGAGCGTGCCGCCGATGACGGGCGCGCCCAGAGCCTTCTCCACCGGTACGGGTTCCCCGGTGATCATACTCTCGTCGACGAAGGAGGCACCCGCGCTCACGGTGCCGTCCGCGGGGATGCGCTCGCCCGGCCGCACCCGCACCCGGTCGCCGAGCCGCAGTTCCGCGACCGGCACCTCGCGCTCGCCCGCCTCCGAGACGAGCCGGGCGGTCCTGGGCGAGAGGTCGATGAGCCTGGCGATCGCGGCACCGGCCCGACCTCGGGCGCGCGCCTCCAGCAGGCGCCCGAGCAGGATCAGGGTGACGATGAGGACGCTCGCCTCGAAGTAGAGATGCGCCGCGCCCGTAGGCAGCAGCGAGGCGGCGGCGGTGGAGACCAGGGAGTAGAGGTAGGCGGCTCCCGCGCCCAGCGCCACGAGCGCGTTCATGTCGGGATGGAGGCGCAGCAGGTTCGGGATACCGATGCGGAAGAAGCGGCGGCCCGGCCCCGCCAGCACGAGCGTGGCCAGGACCGCCTGCAGCCACGCCAGCGCGCTCCCGCCGATCCGGTGCGTCACCGCCTCGTGGAAGCCCGGCACCATGTGCCCGCCCATGTCGAGGACGACGACGGGGGCGGAGAGCAGCGCGGCCACGATGAGGTCTCGGCGCAGGGCCGCAGCCTCCCGCTCCTGCCGGTCCGTCGGCCTCGCCTCGGAGCTTGAATCGAGCGGGTGCGCCTCGTAGCCCGCCGCCCGCACCGCCGCCTCGACGGCGCTCCAGGAGACGGCGCCGGCCGGATGGCGCAGCTCGGCCCGGCCCGTGGCGAAGTTGACGCTGGCCGACAAGACTCCGGGCAAGGCAGCGAGCGCCCGCTCGACGCGACCGACGCAGGAGGCGCAGCTCATGCCCTCGACCGCGACGACGGTGATTGCCTCGGGCACCTCGTAGCCCGCCTCGCGGATCGCCTTCACGGCTTGAGCCGGCGGCGTTCCCTCCGGCAATACGAGGCTCGCGCGGCCGGTGGCGAGGTTGACTGCAACGTCCGTCGCGCCGGGCAAGGCGGCGAGCGCCCGCTCGACGCGGCCGCTACAGGAAGCGCAGCTCATGCCTTCGACGGGCAGAATCAGCCGGATCCCGGCGGGCTCCGAGGCGGCCGGCGGTGGCAGGATGAGATGGTCCGCGAAAGGTTTCATGCCGCCTCAGATGGAGCTTCCCATCATGGGAAGGTCAAGGCCCGGTCGAAGGTGGCTACGCGCGGACCTCTTCCGGCACCACGTGTGCGCAGCAGAGACGGGTCGCGATGTGGGCCTGCCTCACAGCGGAGTTGCCGTTCCTGGCGATCCTCTCGGCTCGCGTTGTTGGAAAGTCGGCCTTGTTGTCGCAACCGACGCGGGAGGGCACTGTTCGCCTTCGCGCAGACAGCTGTAACGGTCACTCCACCACGCTGGGCAGCTCGACCGCCGGTCTTTGGGCCGAGTCGAGGCGATGCTCGGGCAGGCTCACCCGCACGGTCGTGCCTCGGCCCGGCTCGCTCTCGATGATGAGCTTGCCCCGGTGCCGGTTGAGCGTGTGCTTGACGATGGCGAGCCCGAGCCCGGTTCCGCCCTGCTGGCGGCTCGATGCCGTATCGACCCGGTAGAAGCGCTCGGTGAGCCGGGGAATATGCTCCGCGGCGATGCCCGGCCCCTCGTCGCGGACCTGCAGCTCGATGCGGACCGGGCGCCCGTCCGGCGATTCGACGCGGTGGAGCGAGAGCGCGACCACGCCGCCGCTGGCGCCGTATTTCAGCGCGTTCTCGACCAGATTCTCGATGACGCGCAGGAGTTCGTCCCGGTCGCCGAGCACCGGCAGCGGCATGTCCGGCCGCTCGACCGTGATCTCGACGCCGCGCTCGCGGGCAAGAGGAGCGTGCATGTCGACCATCTGCCGGGCGAGCCGGCCGAGATCGAGCGCCTTGGTCGGGGCGACATGCTCGTGCAGCTCGATGCGCGAGAGCGAGAGCAAGTCGTCGATGAGTCGCGTCATGCGCTGGGCCTGGGTACGCATGATCCCGAGGAACCGCTCGCGCGCGCCCGCATCCTCGCGGGCGGGCCCCTGAAGCGTCTCGATGAAGCCGAGCAGGGCGGCCAGCGGCGTGCGCAGCTCGTGGCTCGCATTGGCGACGAAATCGACCCGCATCGTCTCAAGGCGCCGAGCCTCGGTCAGGTCGCGCAGGAACAGCACCACGTTGGCCTCGCCGCCGCCGGGATGGTCCGGCATCGGCAGGGCGCCGATCTGCACCTCGAAGGCGCGCTCGGTCGGCACGCGGGTGGCGTACTCGGTCCTCACGGGATTGCCGCTGCGCAGCACCTCCTCGATGCCGTCGAGCACGTCGGGGGCACGCAGCGAGAACGAGAGCGGATGGCGCAGCTTGAGCCCCGGCAGGAGCCGCCGGGCCGCCGGGTTGGCCTCGATCACCACCACGCGCCGGTCGACCAAGATGACCGGATCGGGGATGTTGGCGAGCAGGGCCTCGGCGACGGCGTAGCGCTGGGGCGTCTCCGTCTCCCGCGGCTGCAGGTTCGGCGCGCGCCCGCTGCGCCCCAGGAGGCTGCCGACGAGCAGGGCCAGGGCAGCGGAGATCATCAGCGCCATGTCGACGGTCCCGCCGACTGCTTCCGCGAAGACGATCACGGCGACCGCCACCGTCGCGCCGAGCCACGCGGGACGGGCCGGATTCATCGGCATGGGTCTACCGGCCCGTCACGGATCGTTCGCCGCCTGGTGGCGCCGCAGCCGCATCAGCCCCTCGTAGAAGCCCAGCATCACCAGTGCGAGGGCGAAGGGAACGACGTAATAGCAGACCCGGAACAGGAGCAGCGAGCCCAGGACCGATTCACGCGGCAGGTAGGACAGGGCGATGAGGATCGTCGCCTCGAACACGCCGATGCCGCCGGGGGCGTTGGAGGCGATGCCGAGCATCGCGGCCAGCACGTAGATCGCCAGGAAGGTGGTGAAGCCGAGGTTCATCCCCTCCGGCATCAGCATGTAGAGGACCGCCGCCGCCGCGCAGACGTCGCCGATGCCGACGACCATCTGGCTGAAGGAGACCGTGGCGCCGGGCAGTTCGAGCTGCCAGTGGCGGACCTTGATGTAGCGCCGCTTCACCGAGACCCAGGCGAGGTAGCCCAGCACGAGGCCGAGGGCGCCGAAGCCGAGGATCTGGTTCAGGCGTACGCTCGAATTGACGCCGATGCTCTTGAAGGTGAGGCTCGCCAGCTGCCCGGCCTCGATTATGAGGCTGAAGCCGAGCACCACGCCCATGCCGAGCCAGAAAGTGAAGCCGGCAATAACGGTCAGCGCGGCGATCTTGGCTGCCGAGAGCCCGCGCTTCGAGTAGATCCAGTAGCGGATCGTGGCCGCGGTGATGAGCGGGAAGCCCAAGGTGAAGCTCACCGCGTAGCTGGTGAACGAAGCGAGCGCGGTGATGCGGTAGGGCACCTTCATCCGCAGCTGGCGCAGGGCCAGGGCGTCGTAGCAGGTCAGGAACAGGTAGCTGATGGCGACGAAGCCGAAGGCTTCGGCGAGCTGGCCGGTCGTGGCGGTGGTGAACGCCTTCTGCAGCTCGGCCCAGGTGATCTCTTCCGAGAGCTTCCACAGCACGAAGAGGGAGGCGACGACGAGGACGACGCTGGCCGCCGTGCCGATCCAGGCATAGCGCCCGCGCCTTGAGCCGCCCGCCGGCCCGGAGGCACCCTCGCGGTCCGCCTCGGCCGGCTCGGCCTCGGCGACCGTCCTGTGCTTCCCGGCAAAAGTCATGTGAGAACGGCGTCCGCCTCCGCTGGTCGCCCGCCTGAGCCTTCGGCGCGGGCCGCCCCGAGCGGCGTCCGGGACGATCCGCTGACGGGCATTTAGGGACTTCGCCCGCCGAAGGCCAGCGAGGTCGGGCGGCCGCAGCCCAGCCCTGCACCGGGATTGCGGCCGAAATCACGGTAGCTTGACCTCAGGCGATGCCCGAGAGTCGCGCCGCGGCCTCGCCCAGGCCGGCGCGGATTCGCTCCGTCACGCTCGGCGAGGTGCAGACATAGGTCGGGCTCGGATGCGGAATCGGCACGACCGGAAGGTCGGGGCGCAGAGCGGCGAGCGGCGCGGCGGCGTCCTGCGCGAAGCGCCCGGCCGGAACGACCACCCTGAGATGGGGCAGCAGGGCGAGCAGCGGCGCGATAAAGGGCGCGGCCGCCGCGGCCTCCGAGCGGCGGGGCGCACGGTTGAGGGCGCCGGGGGCATGGATCACCCAGGGAACCGCGTTCCAGATCAGCGTGTCGCGCCGCGCGATGCCGGCCTCCCTCAGGAAGCGGAACAGTTTGGCGGCGGTACCGGTGGGGTTGTCCCGCGAGACGAAGCCGGTCCGGCCGATCGACGGGCCGGGCGTTTCCAGCAGCAGGAGAAGCCGCGCCTCCACGCCGCCGTCGAGGGGGTCGGGATCGGGCACCGCGGCGCCGCGCTCGGCGGCGATGCGTTGCGCGAGGAGACGCAGGGGCCGGATGTGGGGCGCCTCGGCCATCGCCCGGCGTGCCGCGACGGCGGCGGGGTCGCGCAGGCTCTTCGGCGCGTCAGGCGAAGCCGGCATCGCGGAGATCCGGCGGCAGCCGGCCCTGCAGGCGGAAGCGCTCCACCCCGTCCTCCGCCGACAAGCGGGCGCGCAGGCCGTCCGGGCCGCCGAACTGAAAGCCGAGTTGCGACGCGTAAGCGGCGCAGGCCCCGGCCTTGCGGTGCTCGGCCGGCCCGTCGAGGCGCACGACCTGCTCGGGCAGGTGCTCGAACAGCGCCCGCAGGGGCTCCTTCGGCTCGGCGGCGCGAACGGTGTAGGGAAAATCGCGCCACCACAGCATCGGCAGCGGCGGCTGCGCCCCGCGCAGCGCCCGCACGACTTGGATGTGATCGACATGGCCGCCCACGCCCTGCGGCGCGAGGATCAGGTCGGGGCGGGTATCGGTCAGCAGACGCTCGAAGGCGTCGGCGAGATTGGCGCCGATGCGGTCGTCGGGGCGGAGTTCCGCGAAGAGTTCGGGCGCCGAGGCGTAGCCGCGGTGGGGTGCCTCGCGGAACGGCAGGTGGACCGGCTCCTCGATGCCGAGCGCGCCCGCCGCCGCCCGATCCTCGCCGCGGCGCAGGGCCATGTAGTCGACCTCGGGCGCCAAGCCCTTGTCGGTCTGGCAGGCCAGCGCGAAGCCGCGGGGGTTCGGGACGGAGGCGGTGAAGACGGTCGCCATCACGACCTGCCAGCCCCGCTCGGCGAGCCGGGCCAGCGTGCCGCCGGCCGAGAAGGCGGCGTCGTCGAGATGGGGCGAGACGGCGAGCGCGGTCCGCGTCACAGCAGGTGCGGCTCCTTGCGGAAGCGGCAGTCCGGATCGAGGGGCAGCGTGTCGGGGAAGTCCGTATGCGGCCGCCCGCGGGCGACCTCAGCGTAGACATCCATGATCTGGCAGCCCACCGCGGTCCAGGAATAGACGCGGCGGCACTCTTCGAGCCCGTCACGGGCGAGGCGGCGGCGCAGGTCGTCGTCATCGACCATCCGGCCCAGGGCCTTGGCGAGCGCCGGCACGTCGCCGGGCTGGACGAGCAGCCCGTTCTCGCCATCGCGCAGACAGTCCGACACGCCGACGGAGTGGGTCGAGACGACCGCGAGGCCGGAGGCCATGGCCTCCAGAATCGTGTTCGAGAACCCCTCGGCATAGGTCGGCGAGACGAAGACGTCCGCCGCGCGATAGAGCTCCGGCACGGTGTCGTAATCGGCGTAGCCGGTGAAGCGGACCTGGGCCGAGGTGAAGCCGATGGCATCGGCCCGCTCGCGGGCGGCCTCCACGTCCGGACCGATGCCGGAGATTACGGCGTCGAAGGGCATTCCGGCCTCCCACATCCGTTCCAGGGCGTCGAGGAAGTCGAGCACGCCTTTCCGGCGGTCGACGCGGCCGTGATAGAGCAGCCGCACCGGCTCCTCGTCCTCACGCTCGGCTTCGAAGCGGGCGCCGGGGGTGAAGCGGGCCGTGTCGACCGCGCCGGGGACGATGGTGAAACGGGCCGGATCGGAGCCGAGCCGGTCGCAGACCTCGCCGACGAAGGAGGGGCCGCCGATCAGAAGGGCATTGGCGTGGGCCAGCACTTCGACCATCGCCACCCGGTGCGTCTCGCAGCAGGAGCCGACCCAGTGGCCATCGCCGCCCTGGATCGAGACCACCGTCGGCACGCCGAGCCGCTTGCCCGCCACCAGCACTGCCCAGCCGGTGGGATAGCCGTACTGGGCATGCAGCACGTCGAAGGGTTTTTTGGCGTGCTCGGCCTCGATGGTCGCGATCATCTCGTCGATGTCGCGCTCGAAGTCACCGCTCTCCTGCTCGCCACGCTGTTCCAGGCCGATGACCCGCACGCCAGGCACCGGCGGAGGCGGGCCGCCGCCATAGACGCGGGTGCCGAACTCGTCGCCGCGATACTGCGAGATCATCGTCACGTCGTGACCGGCGCCCGCCACCTCGCGCAGCAGGTTCTGCGCGTAGACGCTCATGCCGGAGATCGCCGGGAAGTAGCGGCGGCTGACGAAGCAGATTCTCATGGGTTCAGCAGTCCCGGAACGGCGGCCTCGCGCGGCGTGGTCTCCGGCCTCGGCAGGCCGGGGCCGGGACGGCGGCAGGTGCGCAGATATTCGAGCGCCTGGGCCACCATCACGTCGGCGCGGTGCGAGTCCCGCGACAGCTCCACGCAGGCGAGTTTCCTGAAATCGATCGCGTCGAGGGCGTCGAGCACGGCGGGCACGTCCATGTCGCCCTCGCCGAAGGGCAGGTGGATATGCTCGCCCCGCTTCATGTCCTCGATCGCCACGGTACCGATGCGGGGCGCGAACTCACGCACGGCGTCGGCCGGGTCGCGCTCCTGCGTCACGAGGCAATGGCCGGTATCGAGGGCGAGCGACAGGCCGGGCAGATCGAGGGCAGCAAAGTCGTCGAGGGTCTCGATCAGCATGCCGGGCTCAGGCTCCAAAGCGGCGACCACACCCTTCTCGGCGGCGAACTCGGCCACTTCGCGCAGGCCCTCGACGAGCCAGCCCCGCGCCTCGTCGCGGTTCACACCGGGCTTCGGGACGCCGGCCCAGAACGAGACCGCCTCGGAATCGAGGATCTTGCCGATCTCGATGGCGCGCTTGAGAAAGCCGACGCGCCGGGCGCGTCCCGCGGCATCGGCGGTGACCAGGGTCGGCTCGTGCTTGGCAGTCGGGTCGAGCAGGAAGCGGGCGCCGGTCTCGATCACCGAGCCGAGTTCGAGCCGGGCCAGGATGCTGGCGATGCGGTCGGCCTCGATCACCCAGTTCTCGGCGAAGGGGTCGAGATGGTGGATGTCGAGGGTGAGCGCCACCCCGTCATAGCCCGCATCCTTGATGAGGCGGATCGCGTCCTCGATGCGGTGATGGGCGGTGCCGTTGGTGTTGTAGGCAAAGCGCAGGCTCATGCCGTCCTCCGCTCGGCCCGGCGGCCCTGGCGCTCGTAGCGGAAGGGCGCGTGGTGCGATTCCGGCTCGCGATAGAGCGGGTAATGCGAGCCGACGATCTCTTCCGCCAAAGCCACGTCGAACAGGGGCTGTCCGCCGAAGCGCTCGATCGCCTCGGGCGTCAGGCGCACGGGAAGCAATGTGTCGGTGGCCGTGCCGAAGCGGATCAGCGGATGGTCGCGCTCGATCAGCTTGCGCGTGTTGCGCTCGCCGATCCGGTAGTAGCTCATGGTCTCGACCTCGAGCCCCGGCACGATCGCCTTGACGACGCCGATTCCGCCGTCGGGGGGAGAGCAATCGACGTAGAGCACGTCGAGGCCCGCTTCCTCCAGCCGCTCGCGGGCGGTGCGTCCGCGGGCATGGCCGTCGGGTGCCGGCGTGGTCGGCAGCTCCGAAAACGCCTTGGTGCCGCGCTCCGAATAGACCCTTTCGCTCAACACTGCGCGCAGCTCGGCCGAGGAGAGGTCGATCCAGGCGAGCATGGCTTGGAGCGCACGGCTCTCCTCCAGGTCGAGGCTCGGCAGCGCCTTCTGGATGAAGGCCTCGACATAGCCGGGCGGCGCCACCGTGTCAGCGAGGGTCAGCGGGCCGTGCCCGAAGGTCTTTCGGACACGCGCGGCCTGGAACTCCAGAAGCGCCTTCCGGAGCGCCCGCTCGCGGTCCGGGTCGCAGGCCTCGCCGCAGGCCGAGAGGGCGATCGGTGCCGGCGTGCGGGCGGGGTCCTCGTCGTAGCCCACGACGTAGAGGTTGGTCAGGCCGAACTGATCGGTGGCGAACTTCGGCAGCGCCCGGATGCCGAGGCTTTCCAGCCGGTCGAGCATGCCGCGTGTTTCAGGGCCGATCCCGTCGAGGTCGAGCATGACGCCTTGGTCGAGGGCCCGGAACAGCAGGCCGTTGCCGTCGCGCTGGAGCAGTTCGAGCAGGCCGTGGCCGAGCGCGAAGGCCACGTCCGGCCCGGCGCCGAGGCCGTTGGTGATGAGGTTGGTGAAGGGCTGGTAGCCCTGGCGCAGCTCGAAATAGTCGGTCGCGGCGATGTCGAGCGGCATCCAGACGGATTCGCCGGTGCGGGCGCGGATCGATTTCGTCCAATCGAGCGGCGTGTCGCGGCCGACGGGCGAGCCGGCGGGCAGGCAGAGCGTCAGCGGATCGGCGACGGAGGTCGCGCCGTAGACCCGCACGAGGTCGGCGTAAGACACGGCCGCCTGGTTCTCGCCCTTGCGCGGCAGCAGGGCGACCGACGGCATCAGGTTCTCGGCGATCTCGGCCACCGCACCGATCAGCGCCTCGTCGTCGGTCGCGCCATAGCCGATGCCCGAGGGCATGGCGCCGACGTAGAAGGGATCATCGAGGAACAGGGCAACGAACCAGACCGGAATGCCCGTGCGGTCGAGGCCGGCGAGGTTGAAGCCGACGACGCGGCCCTCCGGAAGCACGTCGAAATAGGCCGTCACCGCATCCGGCAGCCGCTCCGGCAGGCCCTCGATGCGCCGCTTGCCACCTCGGCGATAGGGGCGCGGCGCCGCGAGGCTCGGGTGATGGGCGCGGTCGTCCCGGTCGAGGGCGTCGGTCGCTGTCATTCTCGTTCCATCCGCAGCGGCGGACCGGCTCACGTCCAAACCTCGACCGCATCCTGAGGCTCCGCTTCGCGGCGCATCTCAGGATAAGGACCTTGATTGGATGAGCCGGTCTCCTCCCAATGATGATCAGGCCGCGTCGCGGCCGGCCGGAAGCCCCGCCGCCGCGTAGGCGCGGGCGATCAGGCGCATGGTGTGCAGGTCGCGCTCCGCGTCCCAGGCGGCCCGCTCATCCCTCTCGAGAAGCGCGCGGCCGAAGGCACGCACCTGTTCGAGGAAGGGCGAGGCCTCTCGATCGAAAGCGATCTCTTCCGCGCGGCCGTCTGCGCCGTCGGTGAAGGTGACATGACCGCCCGCGGTCTGGCCCATCGTGTTCGTCGCGCTCAGCATGCCGTGGGTACCGACGACTTCCAGCCGGCGGCGCGGCAGCGCATCGGGGCAGTTATAGGCGACGTTGAGCTGCGCCAGCGCGCCCGATTCCGTCCGGCCGATCAGCAGGGCGCCGTCATCGACGGCGTAATCCTGCGCCCGGGCCTGGGTCATCGCGGCGATGTCGACGATGGGTTCGCCGAGCAGGAAATCGACGAGATCGATGCCGTGGGGGGCAAGATCCATGAGGGCGCCGCCGCCGGCCTGGGCCGGGTCGATGCGCCAATTGTCCTGCCCCTCGAACGAGGTCCATGTGCGGTCGAGCCAGCAGGCGTAGACGATGCGTACCGCCGTCACCGTCCCGAGCCGGCCCTCGCCGATGAGCCTCCGCATGGCGCGGTGGCCGGGATGGTGCCGCTGGTCGAAGGCGGTGCCGTAGAAGGCGCCCGAACGGTGCACAGCCGTGGCCATCGCCTCGGCGTCGGCAAGCGAGGCCGCCATCGGCTTTTCGCAGAGCACGGCCTTGCCGGCGGCGCAGAGCGCCTCGACGGCACCGCGATGCAGGTGGTTCGGCGTGGCGACGTAGACCGCCTCGACCTCGGGATCGGCGAGCAATCCGGCGAGATCGGCATAGGCCCGCGCGCCCTCGGCTTCCGCCGCCACGCGCGATCCGGCGCCCGGATCGGCCACGGCCACGAGGCGGTGCCCGGCGTCGCGGATGGCGGGTGCCATGTAGTCGCGGGCGACCCAGCCGTAGCCGACGATGCCCCAGCCGACGCGTCCGCTCATCACCAGCGCTCCGGCAGATCGACGTATTCGCGGCGGCGCACCCGTTCCGCCTCCGGCGCGTCCGGTCCGCCGACCCAGTCGATGGCGGGCGGCCCGTCGGAGTGCAGCGGGTAGGTCACCTGCCGCCCGTATTCCGCCTCGTATCGCTCGGAGGGCCAGCGGATCGCGTAGCCGCCCTCCTGCGGTGCGTAGAGCGGATTGAGATGCAGCGCCGCATCCGCCGGCGGCAGGGTGATGCCGTCGACGATAGCCCTCGGCGCCGGGCGCATGCCGGGCCCTGCCACAACGGAGAAGGCCTCGCAGGTCTTGAGGTCGCGCGGCTCGCGTGGCTGCGGTGCCCGCGCCTCCACCAGCGCCCGGGTCAGCTCGGCATCGTCGTAGACGAGACCGTCGGGAAACAATTCCTCGATCTCGGCGGAGGAGATGGCGCGGCCGGACGAGAAGCCGGGCTGGCCGCTGTTGTGGATGTGGCTGATGGCGAGCCACCCCTCCTCGCCGGCGGTGTGGCGCAGGCAGGAGAGCACGCCCGCCTTGTCGTCGAGGAAGTAGAAGGCGTCGTTGCAGATCACGAGATCGACCGGCGATTCCGGGATCGGCCAGTGCGGCGAGGTGGCGTCGAAGCAGACGAGCTGCGCCTTCTCGCCCACCACCCAGTGCCGGGCGACCCAGAGCTTGGCGAAGACCACGTCGGCACCCGCGACCTTCACGCCGCGTCGCTTGAGCTCGCGCAGGTAATGGCCGATGCCGCAGGCGAGTTCAAAAGCGCAGACCGGGCCGTTCCAATGCGCCTCCAAGAGGCTGAGGCCGGCAAGGAAGGTCGGATCGGTCCAGCGATTGACGAAATAATCGCCGACCCGGCCCCAGCCGAGCCATTCCACCGCCTGCCGCAGGGAGGCGCTGGCACGCTCCCGCACCAGCCGATGCAAGGCTTCGGGATCGGCGGGCGGGCCGGTCCACCAATCGTCCTGATCGGCGAGCAGAAGCACCAGGGCATCCTCCACGCGGTCGGCGTCGAGATGATCGAGCGCTGCCGCGACAAGGCTCTCCCGACCCGTGCGCAGAAAGGGGATGCCGTCGATCACGGGCCAACGCGCACCGGTCTCGACGTCACGCAGGCCATGCGCGCCGTCGGCCTTGAGCGGGTGGCCGGTCTCCGGCGAGAGGAGATCGAAGGGGATCATGATCCTGGATTCTGCCGGACGGCGCGGGATGTCACGGGATGCGCATATCGGTCAGAACGCGATCCTGGAAAGCCTTCACCGGCCCGGCATGGACCAGTTCCATGTCATCGAGCACGGTCTCCATCGTCAGCGAGGCCGCCCGCAAGTGCTGCGCGATCTGCAGGACCCGATCGATGGAATCGGCGGCGTGGAAGGCGCGGCCCTCGGCGGTCGCATCGTCGGGCAGGACGAGGCGGGCGGCGCGGACCGTTTCGCGCAGCGGCGGCTCCAAGTCGTCCAGCGCCCAATCCGAGCAACGGGCCACGATCGGCCATAGATGGTCGCCGAGCAGCATCTCCCCGGTGAAGCCCGCATCGGGCATCGCCGCGTTATGGAAATGATGCGCCATCGCCGCGAGGAAGACCGTCGTCGGATCGGCCCGATAGAAGGGGCTCAGCAACACGCCGTAGACCGCCACGACGAGGCAGTGCTCGGCGTGGTTCTCCGGCGGCTCCAACAGGATGCGCGGCTTGCCGGGGCAGGTCACCCCAGCCCGGGGCTGCTGCGCCAGCGCCGCGACGAAGCCGGGCACCGGCCCGGCCGGCAGGACGGCCGGTTGGCGCAGGCAAGCCTGCAAGCGCTCCCGCAATCCGGCATCGAGCGGCTCGGCCACGGCTTCGAGCCCCGCCACCAGCACCGAGGCGGTCTGCGCCTCGTCGAGTCCGGCGGCGTTCAGGAAGGCGGCATCGAGGTCGCAGAGGCGGGACGCGGCCAGGGCCTTGGCGGTGATGTCGAGGGCGACCGTCTCCGGCGAGCCCCCCCCAGTCAGCGCCGACCAGCCCTGCGCGAACAGGCGCTGGGCGATCGATCCCTCGCGGCCCGACGAGCGGACGCGCTTGAGGTCGCCGAGTTCGACCAGCAGCTCCCGCAACGCGATCGGAGCGGCCGGTTCGGTGGCCGAGTGGCCCGCCATGGGTTCAGCGCCTCACTGCACGCCCAGCCAGTCGAACAGCATCCGCTGCTGCTTGCCGAAATCGTGCTCCGGCCCGTGGCCGTTCTTCACCATCGGCGCCTTGAAGAAGGTCGAGAGCTGCTCCTGCACGCCGCCGTCGCCGCGGCTCTTGGCCAGATCCAGCACGCGGGCAATCTCGATCACGAGGGGCGCGGCCAGGATCGAGTCCTTGCAGAGGAAGTTCACCTTGATCTGCATGCGCTGACCCATGAAGCCGGTGACGTCGATGTTGTCCCAGGCTTCCTTGTCGTCGCCGCGCGGGCGGTAATAGTGGATGTGCACGAGGTGATCCTCGACCGGGTAGCCCAGGATCGAGTCGAGCACCGTGCCCTTGGTGTTGAGCTTCGACTGAAGCGAGTTCGGGTCGTTGAGGGCCAAACCGTCGCGGTTGCCGAGGATATTGGTCGAGAACCAGCCGTCCACGTGAAGCTGGCGGGCCTTGAGGGCGGGGGCGAGCACCGTCTTCATCATGGTCTGGCCGGTCTTGCCGTCCTTGCCGGCGACCGGGACGTTCAGCTCGCGGGCCAGATCCATCAGGGCCGGCACGTCGGCGGCGATGGAGGGCGTGAAGTTGGCGTAGGGCACGCCGCTCTTGATGGCGGCGTAGGCGTAGAGCATGGCCGGCGAGATCGACTCGTCGCTGGCGTCCAACCCCTTCTCGAAGGCTTCCGCCGAGTTCAGGACCGGGTCGGCCAAGTCGGGCCAGCGCTCGGTCGAGGCGAGATTGATGACGACGACGTCGTCGAGGTTGCTCTCCTTGCGGAAGCGGTTGAGGTCGTTGGCGATGACCGAGACGGTCTCGCGATGATCCTTGGCGACGATGCGGTTGGCGCCGTCGATGTTCTTGCAGAACTTGGCCGAACCCACCGCCGGCCAGGGCGTGATGCCCTTCAGCGCCTGAGCGCCGTTCTCGATGTCCTCGCGGGTGAGGACGCCGTGACCGGTCGCGGCGGAGGCGAGATCGTCGCCGTTCAGATCCCAACCGCCGAACACGAGATCCTTGTAATCGGCCATCCCGGAAACCGGCACGCCAGCAAGCGGCAGACCATCCAGACGGTTCGAACCCGACTTGATCGTTTCGATGCCGGCGATGGCTGTCGTCGCGACCGCCCCGCCCATGCCAACGAACGCCACTCCGACGCGTCGACCGGTCTGAATGCCCATGGGAACTCGATCTTTCTGCTGTGGCGGCGCTGACGCCTTAGGATGAGCCCTAACTGGCCGCCGCGCGGCCCATGACAACTATGACCGACCTGCCGCGTTCCCGCGTCCGGGCTGCCATCTTTGCCGCAGGCGAGCCTGCGCGGCGAAGGCGCGTATTAGTTAAAACATCGTAAACACAGTGCCTTAACGCTGCATTAACGGGATCACGTTTGGATCACGGGGTGGTCCCATTGTGGTCACACCCGGCGGCGAAACCTCCGCCGGTCAAACGAAGCCCGGCCCCTAAGAACGCCGAGGCACCAACAAGGAAGACCGATGGGGGTTTACCCGGAGCCGGCGCTCTGCGCCGACGACGTGAGCCGACTCGTGCCTTGCGGGTCGGATATCCGCAATGATTCCGTTTCGCGGTGGCCGCGTGCGAGCGCTTCGCGCCGTCCGGTTGCCACGATCCTCGCGCCTCTCGCCCGCGGCCTCGCCGCCGTGACCGCAACCGTGACCCTGCTGGTCGCCGCGCCGCAGACCGCTTCGTCCTACGAGGGCGGCGCGAGCGCCGCTTCGGCGATCCCGTCGATGGTGCGCGCCGACCTGCGCCCGGCCGGGGCCGAGGCGGAATGGGGCGGCACCGCCCTGCTCGGCCAGGACGACATGCTGACCGCAGCGCTCGACCGCATGCAGGCCTCTTTCGCCAATCCGCGCCAGGGCGGCGAGGACGAGATCCTGCGCTTCGGCGAGATGAGCGTGCGGCGCTCGCTCGTGGACACGATCCTTCGGGCCTCCGAGGTCACCGGCGTCGATCCCGTCTACATGATGGCGCTGGCCGACAAGGAGTCGAGCTTCGACACCGGCGTGAAGTCCTCCGCCTCCTCGGCCCAGGGCCTGTTCCAGTTCGTCACCGGCACCTGGCTGGAGATGATCCGCCAGTACGGCGCCAAGCACGGCCTCGCCGACGAGGCCGCGGCGGTGAAGGGCCACGGCGCCGGCATCACCATCGCCGACGCGGCCCTGCGCAAGCGGGTGCTCGACCTGCGCAACGATCCCTTCGTCTCCGGCCTGATGGCGGGCGAGTTGATCAAGCGCGACCGCAGCCGGATCGAGGCGCGGATCGGCCGCGAACTGAAGACGACCGAACTCTATCTGGCGCACTTCCTGGGCACGGCGAGCGCGGGCAAGTTCCTCTCGCTCAGCGCCGAGGATCCGGACAAGGTCGCCAAGGCGGCCTTCGGCCGGGCTGCGCGGGCCAATCGCAACATCTTCACCGCGAAGGACGGCGGAAAGCGCCGCAGCCTGACCGTGGCCGAGGTTCACGAGAAGCTCGACGGCATGATCGATCGCCGCCTCAGCCAGTATCAGGCCATCGCCGACCTCGCCGCGCAGCAGCAGGCCGACGAGCCGGCGGAGCCGATCCTCGATGCCCGCCTGCGGGTGAACGAGGCGGTGGTGCCGCCGCTCGCGATCCGCTGGGTTCAGTAAGAGGCGATCTTCAGCCCCACAACTCGGGCGGCGGCGGATAGACCGTGCTGCCCTCGTAGCGCAGGGCCGGCTCCCGGTCGCGGGCCAGCAGGAGCGGCCCGTCGAGATCGACATAGGCCGCATGGTGCGCAAGCAGCATCGCCGGCGCCATGGCGAGCGACGATCCGACCATACAGCCGACCATGATCTCGAAGCCGCGCGCCCGCGCCTCGTGGGCCAGCTTCAGCGCTTCCGTCAGGCCGCCGGCCTTGTCGAGCTTGATGTTGATGGCGTCGTAGCGCGCGGCCAGGGCATCAAGGCCGGCGCGGTCGTGCAGGCTCTCGTCGGCGCAAATCGGGATCGTGCGCTCGAACTCGGCCAGAAGATCGTCCTCGCCCGCCGGAAGCGGCTGCTCGATCAGGCCCACGCCCGCGGCGGCGCAGGCCATGAGGTTGTCGCGGATCGTCTCCGCGCGCCACGCCTCGTTGGCATCGACGATCAGGCGGGAATCCGGCGCTCCGCGGCGCACGGCGGCGATACGCTCGGGATCGCCCTCACCGCCGAGCTTCACCTTGAGGAGTGGCCGGTGCGCCGCCGCGCGGGCGGCGGTTTCCATGGATTCGGGATCGCCGAGGCTCAGCGTGTAGGCCGTCGTCACCGGTCCCGGCGCGGGGAGACCGGCGAGTTCATGAATCGGCTTGCCCGTGCGCTTGGCCTCGAGATCCCACAGGGCGCAGTCGAGCGCGTTGCGCGCGGCGCCGGGCTTCATCCGCCCGGCGAGATCGAAGCGCCCTCCACCCTCCGCGATCCACGCCGCCTGGGCTTCGAGGGCAGCGGCGACGCTCTCCACACTCTCGCCGTAGCGGGCGTAGGGCACGCACTCACCCCAGCCCCGATGCTCGCCGTCCTCGACGGTGGCGACGACGACGGCCGCCTCGGTGCGGCTGCCGCGGGAGATAGTGAAGGCTCCGGCGATGGGAAAGCGCTCGACGGCGACGGTGAGGCGGCGCGGCATCGGTGAACCCTCTCCCTCAGGCCGGGAATTCGGCGCTGAGCCGATCCACGATCCCCTCAACGCCGAAGCGCACGGGATCGGTGGCGGGCAGCCCGTGCGCGCTCTCGGTTTCGGCCAGGACGGCACGGGCCTCAGCCTCCGACAGGGCGTGGGTGTTCACGGCGATGCCGACCGGGCGGATGCCGGGATTGGTGAGCGAGCCGCAGCGGATGGTCAGGTCGATGACCTCCTGGATCGTCGGCAGGCTCGCCTCGACGCCGCGCATGCGGGTGCGGGTCGGCTCGTGGCAAACGACGAAGGCATCGGCTTGCGCCCCGTGCAGCAGGCCGAGGCTGACGCCGGCAAAAGACGGGTGGAACAGCGAGCCCTGCCCCTCGATCAGGTCCCAATGGTTCGGCTCGGCGGCGGGCGCGACCCACTCGACGGCGCCGGAGATGAAATCGGCCACCACCGCGTCGATGGCCACGCCGCGCCCGGAGATGAACACGCCGGTCTGGCCGGTGGCGCGGAAATCCGCGTCGAAGCCGCGCTCGCGCATCCCGCGCTCCAGGGCCAGCGCGGTGTACTTCTTGCCGACCGAGCAGTCGGTGCCGACGGTGAGCAGGCGCCGGCCGGGCCGCTTGGTGCCCTTGCCGGTCGGAAACGTCTCGGTCGTGTGACGCACGTCGTGCAGGGCGCGGCCGTTGCGCTCCGCGGCTCCGGCGATCGCCGGAATCGAGCCGAGCCGCACGTGCAGGCCGCTCGCGACGTCGAGCCCGGCCTCGAGCGCCGCGACGATCTCCGCAACCCAGTGGTCGGGCAGCACGCCGCCGGCATTGACCACGCCGACCACGAGGGTCCTACAGCCCTTCGCGACGGCCTCTTCGAGGGTCAGGTCGGGGATGCCGAGATCGGCGGCACAGCCTTCCATCCGGAGCTGGCCGACGCACCATTCGGGGCGCCAGTCATTGATGCCGTAGGCGGTCTTGGCAGCGAGCCGGTCCGGCACGTCGCCGAGAAACATCAGGTAGGGCGTGGCGATCTGCATGGGCGATGGTCCCGTCCGGAGCGAAGCTCCGCCTGAGAACGCGTCTATGCGTGATCCGTGCCCGATGCGCGAGGCGGCGCGCCGCATTCCTGCAACGCTTCGTCAGACCTCTTGCCGAGGTGTCCGCGGAACGCGAGCCTCGACGCACGCCGCGCCGGTTCTACCATCGCTCGGCGCGGCGCCTTCAAGCCGTTGTGTTGCCTACGGCTCGACCCGCCGCACCGCACCCTTGGCGGCGCTGGTCGCGAGCATGGCGTAGGCGCGGAGCGCCGTGCTGACCTTGCGCTTGCGGGGCGCGGCCGGGCGCCAGCCTTCCGCATCGCGGGCGGCGCGGCGCTCGGCGAGGACGGCCTCGTCCACGGCGAGGTGGATGCGCCGGTTCGGGATATCGATCTCGATCCGGTCGCCCTGCTCGACGAGGCCGATCAGACCACCCTCGGCGGCTTCGGGCGAGACGTGGCCGATGGAAAGACCCGAGGATCCGCCGGAGAAGCGGCCGTCGGTGACCAGCGCGCAGGCTTTGCCGAGGCCCTTCGATTTCAGGTAGCTCGTGGGATAGAGCATCTCCTGCATGCCGGGGCCGCCGCGGGGGCCCTCGTAGCGGATCAGCACCACCTCGCCGGCCTTCACCCGCCCGTTGAGGATGGCATCCACCGACGCGTCCTGGCACTCGAAGACGTGGGCGGTGCCGGTGAAGGTGAGGATCGAGGCATCGACGCCCGCCGTCTTCACGATGCAGCCGTCCTCGGCGAGGTTGCCGTAGAGCACGGCCAGTCCGCCGTCCTTCGAGTAGGCGTGCTCGGCGTCGCGGATCACGCCCGCCGCGCGGTCGAGGTCGAGTTCGTCCCAGCGCGAGGCTTGGCTGAAGGCGACCTGGGTCGGCACGCCACCGGGCGCGGCACGGAAGAACGTTTGGACGGATTCGCTCTGCGTCTTCGTGACGTCCCAGCGGTCGAGCGCGGCGCCGAGCGTACCCGAGCCGACATTGCCGACGGTCCGGTCGATCAGACCGGCGCGGTCGAGTTCGCCCAGGATGCCCATGATGCCGCCGGCCCGGTGCACGTCCTCCATGTGGACGTTCGCGACCGCCGGGGCGACCTTGCACAGAACCGGCACACGGCGCGAAAGCCGGTCGATGTCGGCCATGGTGAAGGGCACTTCGCCCTCGTGCGCGGCGGCGAGCAGGTGCAGCACCGTGTTGGTCGAGCCGCCCATGGCGATGTCGAGCGTCATCGCGTTCTCGAAGGCGGCCATCGTCGCGATGGAGCGCGGCAGCACGCTGGCGTCGTCCTGCTCGTAGTGGCGGCGGGCCAGATCGACGATCAGATGACCGGCCTCGACGAAGAGACGCTTGCGGTCGGCATGGGTCGCGAGCGTCGAGCCGTTGCCGGGCAGGGAGAGGCCGAGCGCCTCGGTCAGGCAGTTCATGGAATTGGCGGTGAACATGCCCGAGCACGAGCCGCAGGTCGGACAGGCGGAACGCTCGATGACGGCCACGTCCTCGTCGGAGACCCGGTCGTCGGCTGCGGCCACCATCGCGTCGACGAGGTCGAACTTGCGGGTGACGCCGTTCATCACGACCTTGCCCGCCTCCATCGGCCCGCCGGAGACGAAGACCGCGGGGATGTTGAGGCGGAGCGCCGCCATCAGCATGCCGGGTGTGATCTTGTCGCAATTCGAGATGCAGACCATGGCGTCGGCGCAGTGCGCGTTGACCATGTACTCGACGGAATCGGCGATCAGTTCGCGGGACGGGAGCGAGTAGAGCATCCCGTCATGGCCCATGGCGATGCCGTCATCGACCGCGATGGTGTTGAATTCCTTGGCCACACCGCCGGCCTGCTCGATCTCGCGAGCCACGAGCTGTCCCAGATCCTTCAGGTGGACGTGGCCGGGCACGAACTGCGTGAACGAGTTCACCACCGCGATGATCGGCTTGCCGAAATCGGAGTCCTTCATGCCGGTGGCGCGCCACAGGCCGCGGGCGCCGGCCATGTTGCGGCCGTGTGTGGTGGTGCGGGAGCGATAGGCAGGCATTTCTTTTCGGGTCTTTTCGACTTCAGAACCTGAACAGCGGCATCGATTCCTCCCCGTCATTGCGAGGCGAAGCCGAAGCAATCCAGCGCTCCGCACTCTCCGGAAAGGTCGCGCCGCTGGATTGCTTCGCCGCCGCTCGCAAGGACGAGGACGCGTGTCAGACCATGGCGGTGTGCTGCGCGTGCAGCCGCACGGAGGCCGCCGAGAGCTTGTTGAGCGCCGAGAGATACGCCTTGGCCGAGGCCACCAGCGTGTCCGGGTCGGCGCCGCGCGCCGTCACCGAGCGCTCGCCGGCCTTGAGCCGAACGGAAACCTCCGCCTGCGCATCGGTGCCCTCGGTCACGGCGTGGACCTGATAGAGTTCGAGCACCGCGTCGTGTGGCACGATGGCATGGATGGCGTTGAACACCGCGTCCACGGGACCGTTGCCGTCCGCCTCCTCGGTGAAGGTGCGGCCGTCCATCTCGATCTTCATCGTCGCGCGCTGCGGCCCCCGCGTGCCGGCGATCACCGAGAGCGACAGGAGCTTGATGCGGTCGTGGGCGGTGGCGAGGTTCTGATCGACCAGCGCCTCGATATCCTCGTCGTAGACGTGCTTCTTCCGGTCGGCCAGATCCTTGAAGCGCTCGAACACGTCCTGGAACTGGTTGTCGGACAACGAGATGCCGAGTTCGGCCAGCTTCGACTTGAACGCGGCCCGGCCCGAATGCTTGCCCATCACCAGCGAGGTCTTGGCCAGCCCGACGGAGGCCGGAGTCATGATCTCGTAGGTCTCGGAATGCTTGAGCATGCCGTCCTGATGGATGCCGCTCTCGTGGGCGAAGGCGTTCCGGCCGACGATGGCCTTGTTGTACTGGACGGGGAAGTTCGCGGCGTGGCTGACGAGCTTCGAGGCGCGGGTCAGCATCGTCGTGTCGATGCCGGTGTCGTAGGGCATCACGTCGGCGCGCGTGCGGATCGCCATCACGATTTCTTCGAGCGCGGCGTTGCCGGCCCGCTCGCCGATACCGTTGACCGTGCACTCGATCTGCCGGGCGCCGCCCTCAAGGCCGGCGAGCGAGTTCGCCACCGCCAGCCCGAGGTCGTTGTGGCAGTGGACCGACAAGATCGCCATGTCGGCGTTCGGTACGCGCTCGCGTACGGCGCGGAACATCGCGCCGTATTCCTGCGGCGTGGCGTAGCCCACCGTGTCGGGCAGGTTGATGGTGGTGGCGCCCGAGCGGATCGCCGCCTCCACGCAGCGGCAGAGATAGTCGATATCGGTGCGGGTCGCGTCCATGGCCGACCATTCCACGTCCTCGACGAGGTTGCGGGCCTGGGCCACAGTCTTGAGGATGATCTCGATCACCTCGTCCTGCGTCTTGCGCATCTGGTGGGCGAGATGGATCGCCGAGGTCGAGACGAAGGTGTGGATCCGCCCGCGCTGGGCGTGACGCACCGCCTCGCCCGCGCGAGCGATGTCGGCGGGAATGGCGCGGGCGAGCCCCGCCACCGTCGCGCGCTTGGTGCGCCGGGCGATCTCGGAGACGGCCTCGAAATCGCCGTTGGAGGCGATGGGAAAGCCCGCCTCGATGATGTCCACGCCCATCCCGTCGAGCAGTTCGGCCACCGCCAGCTTCTCGTCGAGGGTCATGGTGGCGCCGGGGCATTGCTCGCCGTCGCGCAGCGTCGTGTCGAAGATGACGACGCGGTCCTTCGCGCTCTGAGTGATGTTCGCCATGGGTCTTCGTTCCTCGCAGCCGGCGCGCTCGACTCCTCGGGAGCGGCGCCGGAAAAACCTGTCTTCCGGTGGACGAGCGGCATCCCCTGAGAGCCCAGGCGGATGCGCCCGGACGGCCCTCAGGGGCGGCTAAGAAGCAGGCCTACGAGAATGAGCGCGCAGGACGAGGCGGCCGCGAAAGCGGCACCGTCGTTCGTCTGCACGGAGCGGCCAGGGGCCACGCTCGATTCTCCTCAGAGGCTGACTCGCCGGCGGACCACCATCGGACCATCGCGCGACCAGGGTGGCGGTATGTACCGATTGCCGGGGATCGTGACAAGCACATGCCTGTCCCGCGCCCCTACGGCGATTGACCGGTGCAGCCGCCGGAGGCACAACCCGCCGGCCAAGCTTGGCTGCAACGAACCTCCTCGCGCAACCGGAGAGACAAGTCGTGCCCGCGCCGCTTCCCCGTGCCGTCTCCCTCGTCCTCCTCGGCTGCGCCCTGAGCGCCTGCCAGTCGAGCGCACCGCCCCCGGTCGCGCCCATCGCCGCCGCCCCCGCGATCGCCGCCCTGCCGACGGGCAGCGGCTGCGGCCCGACCATCGCCCGCACGCAGGCCATCGTCGACGGCGACGTGAAGACCGGCGATCTCTCCGCCGCGGTCGGCACGCGCTTCGGCGCCGATCTCGACAAGGCGGCCCAGGCCTGCGCCGCCGGTCGCGAGGGTGAGGCGATGAGCCTGCTGGCAGCGGCCAAGACGCGCTACGGCTACCGTTGAGGGTGAGGCCGGGCGCCGCCCGGCGGTCTCAATCCGGAAAGATGCTCGCGAGATAGGCCTGGACGAAGCTCGGCATCCGGGCGGCGTCGATGTCGGTCCGCGAGCGGGCGACGACGCTGTGGGCGAGTTCCGGCTCGTCCTCGCGGGCGCGATGCGCCTCGATGCGCGCCTTCAACGCCTCCGCGTCGAGATCGAAGCGAACGGGACGCAGGAAGGCGAGTTGTCCGTCGCCGCGCAGGAGCACCCATTCCTCCTCCGCCCCTTCGGGCAGGGTGAGACCGGTCTCCTCCAAGAACTCCCGCGCCGCGCTGCCGGCGAGATCGACCGTGCCGTCCTCGCGCAGATCGCCCCGATCCGGCGTTCCGCAGGGAAAGTAGATCTGTCCGGCATTGGCGGTGTGCGCCCCCATGACACCGAGGATCACGGCGCCGTCGGCGCTGTGCGGGACGATGGCCGCAAAGGCGTTCGCCACCAGCGCGTCGGGCACGCCCGCATCGCGGAAAGCGATGAAACGCGAGTAGGGCGCCTCGAACAGGGCCGCCTCGCATGTGCTGTCCGCGATGGTGCAGCCGCTGGCAAGGAAGACCGTGCCGTCGAACAGGCCCGGCGTCTTCGCGAGGCGCCGCTCCCAGTTCCGATCGATCGCCGCAGCATTGTCCCGAGCCCAGGCCCAGTCGTAGGCGACGCGCCGGGCCGAGATCCGCGACAGCGTCACGAGGGAGAAGCCCGGCGCGACCTCGCCCGACATCTCAATCGACATGCAGGGTCCCCTCGCTCACCACGACCGCATGCCCCCCGATCTCGACGGAGCGCAGGCTGCCCTCCGCAATGACGAGCTGGAGGTCGATGGTGCTCGGGCGGCCCATGGCGACGCCTTGGCGGATCAGCACGTCGTGCGTCCCCTCGCCGAGGGGCTCGAACTGCATCAGCACGCCTGCGAAGGCCGCCGCGGCGCTGCCCGTGGCGGGATCCTCCGCCACGCCGAGATGGGGCGCGAACATCCGCGCTTGATAGCGATGGCCGATCCCTTCCGGGTCGAGCGCGTAGAGGTAGAGCGCATCGGTCGAGCCGTCGGGGAACAGGCGCTCGAAACGGCCGGAATCGAGCCGCGCCCGGTCGAGGGCATCGTGGGAGGCCAGCGGCACGAAGGTGAAGGAGGGGCCGGCGCCGTGGCGGCTCGGGAGGTGGCGGTTGAAGCCGATCTCGGACGACCTGAGACCGAGGGCTTCGGCGATCGCGTCCCGCGCCGCGGCCTCGCCAAGATAGCGCGGCAGCACCGGTAGCTTGAAACGGGCGCGTCCGCTTGCTCCGTCCGCGGCGCCCTCGACGGCGCAGGAGACGATGCCGATCTCCTCCTCCAGCCCGAAGGCGGCGGCGTCGGCCAGCGCGGCGGCCTGCCGCTCGGCGCGGTCGCGCAGGGCGAGCAACACCGCCGTCCCGACCGTCGGGTGGCCGGCGAAGGGCAGTTCCCGCGCGGGCGTGAAGATGCGCAGCCGCGCCCGGTGGCGCGCCTCCTCCGGCGGCAGCACGAAGACGGTCTCCGAGAGGTTGAACTCGCGGGCGATGGCCTGCATCGCGGCTCCGTCCAACCCTTCGGAATCGATCACCACCGCGAGCGGGTTTCCGGCGAGCGGCGTGTCCGTGAAGACATCGAGGGTGACGAAGTGGCGTTGCGGCATGGAGCCTCCGGAATCACTCGGGCGGGCGGATCAGACGACCTCGACCGGGAAGGCCGAACTCGGGGTGACGAACTCGTCCTGCGCCGCGACGGTCAGCAGCTCCGCCGAGCCGGCCTCCGCCGTGCGGCGCAGCAGCCCGTGGATGGAGGCGGCGGCCATGCCCAGCGCCAACGCGGCCGAGCCCGTGCGCAGGTAGTGCACGAGATAGAGCGCGGCGACGGCGTCTCCCGCCCCCGAGACCGCCTTCAGGTCGAGCCGCGGCGTGCGCACCCGCCAGAACACGCCGCCCTCCCCCGCCATCATGTCGATGGCGTCGGCCGGAGTCTCGGCGGTGATCAGCGAGGTGACGAGCACGACCCGCGGGCCCATGGCCTGGACCGCACCCACCGCCGCCTTGGCCGCCTCCAGCGTGTCGCTGGGCTGCCCCGAGATCAGGTCGAGCTCGAACTGGTTGGGGGTGAGGATGTCGGCCGCCGGCACGGCCTGTTCCCGCATGAAGTCGGCGATGCCGGGGCGCACGTAGACACCGGAATAGGTGTCGCCGATGACCGGGTCGCAGCAGAACAAAGCCGCACGGTTCGCGGCCCGCACGGCGGCGACCGTGCGCAGGATCGCCGTGCCGATATCGGCCGAGCCCATATAGCCGGAGAGCACCGCGTCGCAGTCCTTGAGCGCGCCGCGCTCGGCCACGCCCTGCACCACCTCCTCGACCGCCGGCCCGTCGAAGACGCGCCCGCGCCACTGGCCGTAGCCGGTGTGGTTGGAGAACTGCACGGTATGCACGGGCCAGACCTCGACGCCGAGCCGCTGCATGGGAAAGACGGCGGAGGAATTTCCCACATGGCCGTAAGCGACATGCGACTGGATCGACAGGACCTTCATGACGCTCCGGTGTCCGCGTGCGGCCCTGGTGGTAGCTCAAGTGGCCGCAGGGCGCATCCCGCCGGCTTGCCGGAGCGTTGCGGCTCGGCCAGATGAAGCGTCACCGCGGCCGGAGCGAGCATGGATTTCGAGACGATCAAGCAATCCGTCGTGGCGTTCATCGAGGCGCACCGGGCCTGGGCGCCGCTGGTGACGGGGGTCATCGCCTTCTGCGAGTCGCTGGCGGTTCTCTCGCTGCTCGTCCCCGCGACCTTCATCCTGCTCGCGATCGGTGCGCTGATCGGCTCCAGCGACCTGCCGCTCTGGCCCATGGTGATCGGCGCCGGCATCGGGGCGGGCCTCGGGGACTGGGTCTCCTACGAGGTCGGCCGCTACTTCAAGGAGGACGTGAAACGGATCTGGCCCATGAGCCGCCACCCGGAGATGACCCTGAAGGCCGAGGGCTTCATCCGGCGCTGGGGCTCGGGCGCGGTGGCGATCGGGCGCTTCATCGGCCCGGCGCGGGCCGTGGTGCCGCTGGTGGCCGGGAGCTTCGGCGTCAACCGCCTCCCGTTCCAGATCGCCAACTGGCTCTCCGCCTTCGTCTGGGCCTTCGTCATGCTCGCACCCGGAGCGGGGTTGTTCGCGTGGTTCAAGCACTGAGATGCGCCGCTTTCCGCCCGAACGGATCGTCTGCCTGACGGAGGAGACCGTCGAGACGCTCTACCTGCTGGGCGAAGACCGGCGCATCGTCGGCGTCTCGGGCTACGCCGTGCGCCCGCCGCAGGTGCGCCGCGAGAAGCCGCGGGTCTCCGCCTTCACCAGCGCGGACCTTCCGAAGATTCTCGCCCTCGAACCGGACCTCGTCCTCGCCTTCTCCGATCTTCAGGCGGAGATCGCCGCCAGCCTCGGCCGGGCGGGGGTGGCGGTCCATCTGTTCAACCAGCGCGACGTGGCGGGCTGCCTCGCGATGATCCGCACGCTCGGCGCCCTGGTCGGCGCCGGCGAGCGGGCCGAGGCGCTGGCCCGCTCCTACGAGGCGCGCCTCAGCGCCGCCGCGGCGGCGCGGACGGAGGGTCCGCGGCTCAAGGTGTATTTCGAGGAATGGGACGAGCCGATGATCTCCGGCATCGGCTGGGTCTCCGACCTGATCGGCCATGCCGGCGGGCAGGACGTGTTTTCGGATCTGAGCCGAGAGCCGGCGGCGAAGGATCGGATCGTCACCGCGCAGCAGGTGATCGCGGCGGCGCCCGACGTGATCCTCGCCTCCTGGTGCGGCAAGCGCGTCAACGTCGATCGCATCCGCGGGCGGCCCGGCTGGGCGGCGATCCCTGCGGTGGCCGACGGGCGCATCCACGAGATCAAGTCGCCGCTGATCCTGCAGCCGGGTCCGGCGGCGCTGACGGATGGGTTCGAAGCGATCCGCGCCGCGCTCGCCGTGCGGCAAAGCGGCCGGTGACACCGGCGCCGTACCCCTGGCAGGATGGGCGAGCCTGATTCGGTCGCATCTGCCAGCCAACGCGCAAGCCATCGCCCCCGCATGTCCATAGCCTTCGCCACCATCGTCCTGCCGCCGGATCGCCGCCAGTCGCCGACCGCGCTCAACATCCAGCGGGGGGTGCGGCGCCTGCTGGCCGAGATGGGCTGCGTGAGCCTGCCGGAATTCTCGCTCGCGAACGGGCGGCGGGCCGACGTGATCGCCCTGTGCGGCGCGGGCCGGCTCACCATCGTCGAGATCAAGTCGAGCGTGGCCGACTTCCGCGCCGACCGGAAATGGCCGGATTACCGCGACTATTGCGACCGCTTCTTCTTCGCGATCCCCGAGACCGTGCCGGAATCGCTGATCCCGGACGAATGCGGCCTCATCGTCGCCGATTCCTATGGCGCCGCGATCCTGCGCGAGCCGCCGGATCACCCCTTGAGCCCGGCGCGGCGCAAGGCCGTGACCCTACGCTTCGCCCATTCCGCCGCCGGCATCCTGCACGCGCTCGCCGATCCCGGCGCCATCCGCGAAGGCGCGCTCTGACGGACCCGGTCCCTGGCGCACCGCGCCGAGCACGAAGACCCTGAGGGCGGAGGACAGGTTGCGCCCGCCGCGCGCGGAATCGACGGCGCCGACGAGCGCCTGAACCGATTGTCCGCGCGCCCGCGCGATCTCCTGAAGGGCCGTCCAGAACTCCGCTTCGAGCGAGACGCTGGTGCGATGGCCCGCGATCATCACCGAGCGTTTGGCGACGCCCGGTATCGGCGGTCGCGTCATTCCGTGTCGGGTTCGGTGAGCCGGTGGCCTTCGTGGCGGGTCTGCTCGAGGGTCTTGCGCGTCTCGGCCAGCGTTTTCGCCTTCTTCGGCCGCCCGAACAGCACCCGGTTCTGGGCGGCCTTGGCCTCCTTGGCCGCCTTCTCGCGATCCTTGCGCACCTGACGCAGATTGATGATCTCGGCCACCATTGTCGCCTCCGGTCCACCCGGCGCGCACGCTCCGCGCCGGGGGACGAATGTTGCGCTTATTCCGCGCTCGGCGCCAGCATGGTTTCGGGCCGAACGACGCGCTCGAACTCCTCTTCCGTGACGTAGCCGAGACGCAGGGCCTCCTCCTTCAGGGTGGTGCCGTTCTTGTGCGCCGTCTTGGCGATTTCGGCGGCCCTGTCGTAGCCGATGGAGGGGGCGAGCGCGGTCACCAGCATGAGCGAGCGGCTCATGAGGTCGCTGATCCGGTCGGTGTTGGCCTTGATGCCGACGACGCAATTGTCGGTGAAGCTGACGGACGCGTCGGCGAGCAGACGCACCGATTGCAGCACCGCGTTGGCGATCACCGGCTTGAACACGTTGAGTTCGAAATGACCCTGGCTGCCGGCGAAGCTCACCGTGGTGCCGTTGCCGATCACCTGGGCACAGACCATGGTCAGCGCCTCGCACTGGGTCGGGTTGACCTTGCCCGGCATGATCGAGGAGCCGGGCTCGTTCTCCGGCAGCGACAGCTCGCCGAGGCCCGAGCGCGGGCCCGAGCCCAGCAGGCGGATGTCGTTGGCGATCTTGAACAGGCCCGAGGCCAGGGCCGTGAGCGCCCCCTGGAGGAAGACGAGGGCGTCGTGGCTGGCCAGCGCCTCGAACTTGTTCTCGGCGGAGGTGAAGGGAAGTCCGGTCAGCTCGGCCACCTTCGCGGCGAACCGCTCGGCGAATTCGGGATGCGCGTTGAGCCCCGTGCCGACGGCGGTGCCGCCCTGGGCCAGAGCGAGGACGCCGGGGAGCGTGGCCGCGACACGGGCGCCGCCGAGCGCCACCTGCGCGGCGTAGCCGGAGAATTCCTGGCCGAGGGAGACCGGGGTCGCATCCTGCAGGTGGGTGCGGCCGATCTTGACGATGGAGTCGAACGCCTTGGTCTTGGCGTCCAGCGCAGCGTGCAGGTGGGAAAGTGCCGGCAGCAGCCGCTCCTGCACCTCGCGGGCGACCGCGATGTGCATGGCGGTGGGGAAGGTGTCGTTCGAGGATTGGCCGCGGTTGCAATGGTCGTTCGGGTGGACCGGCGACTTGCCGCCGCGCTTGCCCCCGAGCCGCTCGTTGGCGAGGCTGGCGATGACCTCGTTGGCGTTCATGTTGGATTGCGTGCCCGAGCCGGTCTGCCAGACCACGAGGGGAAACTCGTCGTCGTGCTTGCCGGCGACGACCTCGGCGGCCGATTCGGCGATCGCGTCGGCGATTCTGGGCTCGAGCCCGCCGAGATCCTTGTTCACAAGGGCGGCGGCCTGTTTGACGATGCCCAGCGCGTGCACGAGCGGCGCCGGCTGGCGCTCGGTGCCGATCTTGAAGTTCTGGATCGAGCGCTGCGTCTGCGCGCCCCAATAGCGGTGGGCAGGCACCTCGATCGGACCGAAGGTGTCGGACTCCGTGCGGGTTTCCACGGCGGGTGTCTGTTGCGGCGACATCGTGGCCTCTTCGTTGGCTCGGATGCGGCCCTACTTAACGAAGCATGGTGACAAGCGCGATGCCGGCCCGAAACGGCAGATGACGCATTGCGGCATCCGTTACCGCCGAGTTTCATCGCAAGGTTTTTCCCCGTCGATGCTGGATCTGCCGTCCCTACCGGCCCGCAGCGCGGATACCGGGCCGTTCCGACCCAAGGTTCCGCCGCCGCTCACCCGGCCCCTCGGCCTGTTCGCCTTCCTGAAGGCCGTCCGAGAGAACCCGATCGCCACCTGGATGGACGCGCATTTCGAGGAATTCGTCGTCGCCGGGGAGACGGCGATGGGGCGCGTCACCGTCGTGAGCGACCCCGCCCTCGTGCGCTACCTGCTGGTCGAGAACGCCGCCAACTACCGCAAGGACGACCTCCAGAAGCGGGTACTCGCGCCGGGTCTGGGCAACGGCCTGCTCACGGCGGAGGGCGACGAGTGGCGCCTGCAGCGCCGAACGCTGGCTCCGATCTTCTCCGCCCGTCACGTCGCCGGCTTCGTGGCACAGATGGATGCGGCGGGCGCGCGCCTCGGCCGCCGGCTGACCCGCCGCGACGGCGCCACCGTCGACATCGCCCTGGAGATGACCCGCGCGACCCTCGACGTGCTGGAGCGGACGATCTTCACGCAGGGCCTGCCCGGCGATCCTGACGCGCTCGGGCGGGCCATCACCCGGCTCCTCGAATCGGTCGGGCCGATCGATCCGCTCGACGTGTTCGGCTTCCCGGCCTTCGTGCCGCGGCTCGGCCGCCTGCGGGCGCGGCCGGCCCTGCGCTTCTTCGCCGAGGTTGTCGACACCCTGCTCGACCAGCGCAAGGAGGCCCTGGCCCGGGGCGAAGCGCCCCACGACCTGATGACCCTGCTGCTCGCGGCCCAGGACCCGGAGACCGGCAAGGGACTCTCCGACATCGAGGTGAAGGCCAACATCGTCACCTTCATCGCGGCCGGCCACGAGACCACCGCCAATGCGCTGACCTGGGCGCTCTACTGCCTCTCGCAGGATGGGGCTGCCCGCGAACGCGTCGAGGCGGAGGTCGATGATGCCGCCGGCCCCGATGGTGCCCTACAGCTCGACCGATTGCCGTTCACGAAGGCGGTGATGGAAGAGACCATGCGGCTCTTCCCGCCGGTGCCGTTCCTGAGCCGGCAGGCCCTGCGCGAGGACCGGATCGGCCGCGTGAAGATCCCGCGCAACTCCACCGTCATCATCGCCCCCTGGGTGATGCAGCGGCACCGCAAGCTCTGGGCTGAGCCCGACGCCTTCATCCCCGAGCGGTTCGTCGGTGCGCGCCGCGACACGATCGAGCGCTACGCCTACCTGCCCTTCGGGGCGGGGCCGCGGGTCTGCATCGGCCAGAGCTTTTCGGTGCAGGAGGCGACGCTGGTGCTCGCACACGTCGCGCGGGCGGTGCAGCTCACCCTGCCGGAGGGCCACCCGCCGGTGACGCCGCTCCACCGGGTGACGCTGCGCCCGAAGGAAGGTCTCCGGATGGTGGCGAGGCGTCGGGGCTGACGCGCCGCATCCGATCGGGGAGGTGAGTCGACGCGATCGGCACGAGGCCTGCGCAAGCGATCCAAGCTGCCGCCCTTTCCGGACGGGTCGCGTCCTGGATCGCTTCGGCTTCGCCTCGCGACGACGGTGATGCTTTGATCGAGAAGCGCGGCGTCAGTTCTTCTTGCGGAAGGCGTCGAGGCTCACGACCTCGGCGGTGCCGTCGCGCTCGACCTTCTCGGCAGCCTCGGGCTGTGCCTCCGTGCCGTCCTCGGATTTGTCGTCCGGCTTCGCCTTGCCCGCGGCGGGCAGGGCCGGCACGATCTTCGGCCCGTTCGGCAGCGTGGCGATGCCGGTGCCCTTCGGCTTGATCTCGGCGGGCTCCGAGGCCGCACCGCGCGGGCCGACCTTCGTCGGCGTGCTCGGCTGCGATTCGTCGACGGCCTCCGCCTCCTCGCCCTCGTTCAGATCGAACTTGAGACCGAACTGGACCGACGGGTCGAAGAAGCCGGACAGGGCATCGAACGGAATCAGAAGCCGCTCGGGCACGCCGGAGAAGGACAGGCCCACCTCGAAGCTGTGCTCGGTCACGCCGAGATCCCAGAACTGGTGCTGCAGGACGATCGTCATGTCCTGCGGGTATTTTTCGCGAAGGCGCTGCGACATGCGCACGCCCGGCGCCTCGGTGCGGAACGAGATGTAGAAGTGATGCTCGCCCGACAGGCCTTCCCGGGCCGCGTCGGTCAGCACCTTGCGCACGACGCCGCGCAGGGCGTCCTGAACCAGGAGATCGTAACGGATCAGATCTTCGGCCATCGGCGCTCGCTTCACCGGTCACGGCCGGATGGCGGCTGCGCCGGGTCGTGGAAATTGAGTGGAGGTTTCTGTTGCCAGGTACCTCCGAACCCCGCCTATGCGGTGCTACCCGCTAGGACTTTAGGTCGGTTTTTGGCACCGCTTACGCGGCGACAGCCACCGGAGCAAAGTTGTCGTTGGCAACTATTGCAAAGGCCCGATAACGGCGGAACCATGCCGAGCGAAAGCTCACCCTTTACGCCCTCGTCGATCCTATTTCGCCCCCGCCGGAACCCAACATCGCGGCCGTGCGGCCATCGGTCCTGGGTTCGGGTGGAGGCGCCGGGTACCGCCCCCGGGTCCGATAGGTTTATTTCGAAGAACGTTTATCGCCATAGCCGGCCTTGCGACCGGCAAAGCGAATATAGAGAGGCCGACGGCGGTTTTGAAGAGCGATCAGCGCTCAGACCCGCTCCGCGTTGCGAGCGTGGCCGATATGCCGCCCGCCCGCCTCGGCGCGCGCCCGCCCGCATCCTCGGTTTCGCCCCTGCGACGCGCCCTGTCCTGGCTCGGACAGGTGCTGCTCCTCGTCGCGGTGCCGCTCCTGATCCTGCTCGTGGCGAGCGGTCTCGCCATCCTGTTCGTGCGGGTCGGCGGCGATCTGCGCCTCGGCATCGACCCGCTCCTGAGCACGGAGCGGCGCCCGCGCCTGCCGCTCGCCGAGATCGCCGGCCGGAGCGTCGCGGTGGACGCGATTCGGCAGCTGCTGATGGCGCTGCTCGTGATCGCGGGGGCCGTATGGATGTCCGGCCGCGGTTGGCGCCGGCGGCTCGGTCTCGCTCCTCCCGCTCAGCCACGGACGCCGATGCGGCGGCTTTGGCTGCTCCTGCCACTCTGGCCCCTAATCCACATCGCCTGGGTGACGACCACGGCGGCGGCCCTGCACATGAATTTCGGACAGGGGGTCCGCCTCTCGCCCTTCCTGAGCCCGACGATGCTGGCGCTGTGGCTGGCCTTCGTCGTGGTGCTCGCCCCGGTCGCCGAGGAGATGCTGCTGCGCGGCGAGACTTTCGCTCGGGCCAGCGCCTTCCTCGGCCCGGCGGGCACGATCGCGGCCACGGCGCTGCTGTTCTGCCTCGCCCACGTCTCGCTCGAATCGGGCAAGACGAGCGCGCTGGCCCGGCCGCTCACGCTCCTGCCGCTGGCGCTGACTCTCGGTTGGCTGCGCTGGCGCACCGGCCGGCTCTGGCCCTGCATCCTGCTGCACGGCTGGAGCAATTTCTGCCTGATCGCCTATCAGCTCGGGCCACGGCTGCTCTGACGGCCTGAGGCAAGCGTAACCAAACTCTCCGGAAAGCCGGGACGGCGCCGAAGCGCGACTCGACATCGGCGCGGGGGAGCGCCAGACCTTGAGGCGTCATGCGCGCCTATCACGAACTGCTCGACCGCATCCTGACCGAGGGCGTCCGCAAGGAGGACCGCACCGGCACAGGCACGCTCTCGGTCTTCGGCCACCAGATGCGCTTCGACCTGTCGCAGGGCTTTCCCCTCGTCACGACGAAGCAGCTGCATCTGCGCTCGATCGTCCACGAGTTACTGTGGTTCCTGAAGGGCGACACCAACATCGCTTATTTGAAGGAGAACGGCGTCACGATCTGGGATGAGTGGGCGGACGCGAAAGGCGATTTGGGCCCCGTCTACGGCAAGCAGTGGCGCTCCTGGGAGAAGCCCGGCGGCGGCACCGTGGACCAAATCGCCTGGGTCCTGGGCGAGATTGCCCGAAACCCGGATTCGCGCCGCCTCGTGGTCTCGGCCTGGAACCCGGCCGACCTCGAACGGATGGCGCTCGCACCCTGCCACTGCCTGTTCCAGTTCTACGTGGCGGACGGGCGGCTCTCCTGCCAGCTCTACCAGCGCTCGGCCGACGCCTTCCTCGGCGTGCCCTTCAACATCGCGAGCTACGCCCTGCTGACGGCGATGATGGCTCAGGTGACGGGCCACGCCCCGGGCGACTTCGTCCACACCTTCGGCGATGCCCATCTCTACGCCAACCATCTCGATCAGGCCCGGCTCCAGCTCTCCCGCGCACCGCGCGCCCTGCCGCGCCTCCGGCTGAACCCCGAAATCCGTTCGCTCTTCGACTTCCGCTTCGAGGACATCGCCATCGAGGGCTACGAGCCGCATCCCGCCATCAAGGCGCCGGTGGCCATCTGATGACGCGCCCCGCCATCGCCCTGATCGCCGCCATCGCCCGCAACGGCGTCATCGGCCGCGACAACGCCCTGATCTGGCGCTTGTCGAGCGACCTGAAGCGCTTCAAGGCGCTCACCATGGGCAAGCCTATTCTGATGGGCCGTAAGACCTGGGACTCGATCGGCCGGCCGCTGCCGGGCCGCCGCAGCCTAGTGCTCACCCGCGACCGCAGCCTCACCATCCCCGGCGCGACGGTCGTCAATGACTGGGGCGGCGCACTCGAAGCCGCGGGCGGGGAGGAACTGATGGTGGTGGGCGGCGCGGAGATCTACGCCCTGGCCCTGCCCCATGCCGACCGTCTGCACCTAACCGAGGTCGAGGCGGAGCCGCCAGGCGATGCGTATCTTCCGCCCTTCGACCGGGTGGATTTCCGTGAGACGCTTCGCGAGGCGCACGGGCCCGGCGAGCGCGACGAGTTCGCCTTCCAGTTTGTGGATTTCGAACGCGTGGGCGGCCGTTGATGGTGTGAAGGCCGGTGCGCGGCGCATTGGCCGCAGGGGTTGCGTTCGGCATCACGCCTTTCAGACCGTTGCGGTTGACGCGAGGCAGGCCCACCTGCCAGCCTTGACAGGACCGCACGGGGCCACTCAGGTGCGCAGCGTCCATGCGGCACCGCAAACGCGTTCTGGCGGTTGGCAAAACCGGCTTCACCCGCCCTGCGGCGGGTCGAGGGGATCGGGTTTCAGATCAGGGTCTTCCGCATCCGCGGAGATCGGCTTCAGCAGGAGATCACGTCGAGAATGCCTTGGAGCAATCAGAGCGGCGGCGGAGGTGGCCCCTGGGGCCGTCCCGGCGGCGGCAATGGCGGCGGTCCCTGGGGTGGCGGGGGCGGCGGCAAGACGCCCCCCGATCTCGAAGATCTGCTCCGGCGCGGACAGGATCGCCTCCGCGGCGTCATGCCGGGCGGCGGCTTCGGCGGCGGCAAGGGAATCCTGGTCGCGGCGGGCCTCGTGCTCGGCGCGTGGCTGCTGACCGGCTTCTACATCGTGAAGCCCAACGAGGTCGGCATCAACACGATCTTCGGGCGCTACACCGGCCAGTCCGGCGAGGGCCTGCGCTACAACTTCCCCTACCCGATCGGCAGCGTGCAGAAGCCGAATGTCGGCGTCGTGAACTCGATTCCGATCGGCTACGTCACCGGCGGCGGCTCCGCCCGCCAACGCGACGTGGCGGAAGAGAGCCTGATGCTCACCGCCGACGAGAACATCGTCGATCTCGACTTCGAGGTGCAGTGGCGCGTCAACCCGCTCAAGGCGGAGGACTACGTCTTCAACCTCGCCAACCCGGACGGCACCATCAAGGCGATCGCCGAGAGCGCCATGCGCGAGGTGATCGGCCGGCGCAACATCCAGGCGATCCTGACCAACGAGCAGTCGAGCATCGCGCAGGAGGTCAAGGAGATCGTCCAGGCGGCGCTCGACGAGTACGGCGCGGGCGTGCGCATCGAGGTGGTGCAGCTCACCAGCGTCAACCCGCCCCCGGAAGTGCGGCCGGCCTTCATCGACGTGAACGCCGCGCAGCAATACGCCCAGCAGGTGCGCAACGAGGCCGAGACCTACCTCAGCCGCGTGGTGCCGGAAGCCCGGGGTAATGCGAGCAAGGTCGTGCAGGGCGCCGAGGCCTACGCCTCCCAGGCCACCGCCGAGGCGACCGGTCAGGCCGCGCGCTTCAAGCAGGTCTACGAATCGTACAAGGCCGCGCCCGAGATCAGCCGCGAGCGCATGTTCCTCGAAACCATGGAGAAGGTGCTCGGCTCCGTGCACAAGACCATCATCGACCAGAGCGGCGGCGTCTCCGGCGCCAACGCAGCGGGTGTCCTGCCCGTCCTGCCGCTGACCGATGGCGGCCGGAACCAGACGACCGGAGGACAGGGCCGATGAACAATCCCGCCCTTCGCACCGGCCTCGTCGTCATCGCGGCGGCGATCGCGGTCGGCCTCTACGCCTCGGTCTTCACCGTCGGCCAGATGCAGCAGGCCCTCGTGCTCCAGCTCGGCCGCGTGCGCGACGTGCTGAACCCCGTCGGCCAGAACAAGCCGGGCCTCTACTTCAAGGTCCCGTTCGCCGACAGCATCGTGCTGTTCGACAAGCGGGTGCTCGACCTCGACCTGCCGGTACAGACCCTGCTGACCGCGGACCGGCAGAACCTCGAAGTGGACGCCTTCGCACGCTATCGCATCATCGATCCGCTGAAGTTCTATCAGTCGGTGGGCACCATCGCGCTCGCCAACCAGCGTCTGGCGAGCTTCACGAACTCGTCGCTGCGCAACGTGCTGGCCCGCTCCAGCCGTGACGCGATCGTCCGGACCGACCGCGCCAACCTGATGAACGCGATCCAGGAGGACGTGAACAAGCAGGCCAAAGCGCTCGGCATCGAGATCGTCGATCTGCGCATGACCCGCGTCGATCTTCCCGCCAAGAACAGCCAAGCGGTCTACGACCGCATGACCTCGGAGCGGAAGAAGGAAGCCACCGACATCCGCGCCAACGGCGAGCAGGCCGCGACGCTGATCCGGGCCAAGGCCGACCGCGACGTGACCGTCATCCTGGCGGAAGCGACGCAGAAGGCGGACGAGCTGCGCGGTCAGGGCGAGGCGGACCGCAACCGCATCCTGGCGGAAGCCTTCGGAGCGGATGCTGGCTTCTTCTCCTTCTACCGTTCGCTGCAGGCCTACGAGCATGCGCTGAAGGGCCAAGACACGCGGCTCGTCGTGAGCCCGAACTCCGACTTCTTCCGCTACTTCGGAGACCCGCAGGGCCGCAGCCCGAACACGCGCAGCGGCGCCGAGCCGACCGCCGGCGGTGCGGCGACGACCGGCGCGGTGCGCTGACGACCGAGCGGCCTCTGACAAGCGACCGGCCGGCGCCCTTGATCGGGGCGCCGGCCGACGAATTTATAGGCATGCCTGACAAAGCCGTCCGGAACCTGAGGAAACATCCATGAGAGTCGCCGCGAATGCCGCCCGGGGCCGACAGCCGTCGCTCGCCCGGCGCGCCTCATCGGCCCTGGCCGCCGCGGTGCTGGGCCTCGCCGTCACGGCGACCGCCCTGCCCTTCCCGGCCTTCGCCCGCGGCCCCGAATCGCTCGCCGACCTCGCCGAGAAGGTGACGGACGCGGTGGTGAACATCTCGGCCTCCACCACCGTCGAGGCCAACAGCCGCAGCGGCCGGAGCCTGCCGCAGCTGCCCCAGGGCACGCCTTTCGAGGATCTGTTCGAGGAATTCTTCAAGCGCCGCGGCCAGGGTAGCCCGCGCAGCGAGGAGGACAGCCCGCGCGCACCCTCCCGCAAGTCGAATTCGCTCGGCTCCGGCTTCATCATCGACGCCGCGGGCGTGGTGGTGACGAACAACCACGTCATCGGCGATGCCAACGACATCCAGGTCATCCTGGCCGACGGCACCAAGCTGAAGGCCGAGATCATCGGCAAGGATCCGAAGATCGACCTCGCCCTGCTCCGGGTGAAGCCGACGGCCGAGCGACCGCTCAAGGCGGTGCCCTTCGGCGATTCCGACAAGATGCGCCCGGGCGATTGGGTGATGGCGATCGGCAACCCGTTCGGGCTCGGCGGCTCGGTCTCCGCCGGCATCGTCTCGGCCCGGGGCCGCAACATCGAGTCCGGTCCCTACGACAACTACATCCAGACCGATGCGGCCATCAACAAGGGCAATTCCGGCGGTCCGCTGTTCAACATGGACGGCGAGGTGATCGGCATCAACACCGCGATCCTGTCGCCGTCGGGCGGCTCGGTCGGCATCGGCTTCGCGGTGCCCTCCGGGACGGCGAGCCCGGTCATCGACCAGATCCGCGAGTTCGGCGAGGTCCGCCGCGGCTGGCTCGGGGTGCGCATCCAGAACGTCGACGACGCCACCGCCGAGGCGCTCGGCCTCAAGGGCGGGGCCAAGGGCGCGCTGGTGGCCGGCGTGGACGAGAAGGGCCCGGCCAAGACCGCCGGTCTCGAAGTCGGCGACGTCATCACCAAGTTCAACGGCGTGCCGGTGAAGTCCTCCAGCGAGTTGCCGCGCATCGTCGCCGCGACGCCGGTCGGCAAGACCGTGGACATCCAAGTGGTGCGCAAGGGCGAGGAGCAGACGAAGTCGGTCGTGCTCGGACGCCTGGAGGACGGCGAGAAGACGCAGGTCGCCAACGTCAAGCAGCCTGAGCCGGAAGCGGTCAACCGGCAGATCCTCGGCCTGAACCTCTCGGGTCTGACCGAGGAGGCGCGCCGCCGCTACGGCATCAAGGAGAGCGTGAAGACCGGCGTCGTCGTCACGAAGGTCGATCCTAATTCGACCGCCGCCGACAAGCGCATCCAGCCCGGCGAGGTCATCGTCGAGGTGGGTCAGGAAACGGTGGCGAATCCGGCCGACGTGACCAAGCGGGTCGACGCCCTGAAGAAGGAGGGCCGCAAGTCGGTGCTTCTGCTCGTCGCGAGCGCCAGCGGCGACGTGCGCTTCGTTGCGATTGGGCTGGAGTAAGGATCGCTCGTCGATCGAGGAGATCGGCGGCGCGACGCTGCGATCGTCGCGCCGCCTGCCGCTTTCACGAACGGCAACGGCCGGGCCGCGGTCTAGGCCGCGAATTCGGCCGCCGAGAAGCCCTGAAGGTAGAGCAGCGCGGTGAGATCACCGTGGTCGATGCGCACTCGGGCGGCCTGTGCCACCTTCGGCTTGGCCCGGAAGGCGACGCCGAGACCGGCCTCGGCCAGCATCGGCAGGTCGTTGGCGCCGTCGCCGACGGCGAGGGTGTCCGCCGGCGACAACGAGAGCCGCTCGCGCAGTTCCAGCACGGTCGCCCGCTTCGCCTCTGCGCCGACGATCGGCTCCTCTACCGCGCCCGTCAGGTGCCCGTCCGCCACGGAGAGGCGGTTCGCGCGGGTCTCGTCGAAACCGAGCGTCGCGCCGATCGGGCCGGTGAACAGCGTGAAGCCGCCGGAGACGAGGCAGGTGACGGCGCCGTGCGCCCGCATCGTCGCCACGAGCGTCCGTCCGCCGGGCGTGAGCCGGATCGCATCGCGGATCAGCCCGTCGATGATGTCGACGGACAACCCCTTCAGCAGGCTGACGCGCTCGCACAGGGCCGGCTCGAAGGCGATCTCGCCGCGCATGGCCCGCTCGGTGATCTCGGCGACCTGCGGCTTGAGGCCGACCATGTCGGCCAGTTCATCGATGCATTCCTGCTCGATCATGGTCGAGTCCATGTCGGCCAGGAACAGGCGCTTGCGGCGGTGCTGATCGTGGGCGAGCACGGCCACGTCGATCGGCTCGCCGGCCAGCGCTGCGCGTAGCGCTTCGGTGAACCCCGGCGCCGCCTCGGCCTCACCCGGCACCAGCAGTTCGGCAGCCACCTCCCCATGCAGGATTCGGGGCAGATGGTCGGTGCGCAGCACCCGGCGCGCCTCGGCGAGCACCGCGTCGGTGATGGCGGGCCGGGCGGGGTTTGCTATCAGCGTGGCGACGAGGGTCATGGAGAGAAAGCGCCGTGCAGGGTCCGGACGGGATGGATGCGGAGCGTCCGGCCGCAATTCTCATTGCAGGGCCCACCGCCTCGGGCAAGTCGGCCCTGGCCCTGCGGATCGCCCGCGCGTTTCAGGGCACGGTGATCAACACCGACTCCATGCAGGTCTACGCGGATCTGCGCGTCCTCTCGGCCCGTCCGGCCCCGGAGGAGGAGGCGCTGGCGCCCCACCGGCTCTACGGCAGCGTGGACGGGGCGGTGAATTTTTCCGTCGGCCATTTCCAGCGGGCTGTCGCCGCGCTTATGGCGGAGGACGGTGCACCGGGCCTGCCGATCTTCGTCGGCGGCACGGGCCTGTATTTCCGCTCGCTCGAGGACGGCATCTCGGATCTGCCGGAGGTGCCCGCGGCGATCCGGGACCGGATCCGCACGGAAGCGGCAGGGCAGCCGACCGAAGCCCTCCATGCCCTGCTCGCCCGGCGCGATCCCGTGAGCGCGGAGCGCCTGCGCCCGTCGGATCGCATGCGGGTCATGCGCGCACTGGAGATCGTCGAGGCCACGGGCCGCTCGATCCTCTCCTTTCAGGAGGCGCGGCGACCCGGCCCGCTGGCCGGCCGGCCGCTCCTGAGGATCTTTCTCGACGCCGACCGGGACGAGCTGCGCCGACGCATCGATGCGCGCTTCCTCGCAATGATGGAGGCCGGCGCCCTCGACGAGGTCGCCGCCTTGCGGGAGCGGCGCCTCGACCCGCTCCTTCCGGTGATGCGCGCCCACGGCGTGCCGGGGTTGATCGCCCATCTCGAAGGGACGCTCTCCCGCGAGGAGGCGATCCGGCGCGGGCAGGCCGACACGCGCCGCTACGCCAAACGCCAGTTCACGTGGTTCCGCCACCAGATGGGGGCGGACTGGCTCTGGACCGATGCGGAGGTGGGCTGGGCGCGGGCCGAAGCGCGCTTCAGCGCTCCAGCCGGGCGATGAGCGAGGAGGTGTCCCAGCGCTTGCCGCCCATCGCCTCGACCTCGGCGTAGAACTGATCGACCAGTGCCGTCACCGGCAGGCGAGCGCCGTTGCGGCGCGATTCGGCGAGCAGGATACCGAGATCCTTGCGCATCCACTCCACCGCGAAGCCGAAATCGAACGTGTCGGCATTCATGGTGCGGCCGCGATTCTCCATCTGCCAGGAGCCGGCCGCGCCCTTCGAGATCACCTCGAGCACCGATTCGACGTCGAGCCCGGCGCGCTTGGCGAAGTGGATCGCCTCGGAAAGACCCTGGACCAGCCCCGCGATGGCGATCTGGTTGACCATCTTGGTGAGCTGGCCCGAGCCCGAGGGCCCGAGCAGGCGGCAGGACTTGGCGTAGGCCGCGATGACGGGCTCGACCCGGGCATAGGTCGCCTCGTCGCCGCCGCACATCACGGTGAGCACGCCGTTCTCGGCCCCCGCCTGACCACCGGAGACCGGGGCATCGATGAAATGCAGGCCGGCCGCATCGGCCTCCGCCGAGAGTTCGCGGGCCACTTCCGCCGAGGCGGTGGTGTGATCGACGAAGACCGCCCCCTTCTCCATGCCGGCAAAAGCGCCCTCCGCCCCCAGGACGACCGAGCGGAGATCGTCGTCGTTGCCGACGCAGGCGAACACGATCTCACAGCCGGCCGCTGCCTCCCGCGGGGTCGAAGCGGCCCGCCCGCCATTGGCGGCGACCCAGGCATCGGCCTTGGCACGGGTGCGGTTGTAGACCGTCACGGTGTGGCCCTTGCGCGCAAGGTGCCCGGCCATGGGCGAGCCCATCACTCCGAGGCCGAGGAAGGCGACGTTGGCCATGGGTTTCATCTCCGGTGTTCGATGCGGTCTGCTGGCGACCTGCTCTAGCCTCGACCCGTCTGCATGCAAAATCCCGTCGTGGGGAGACGCCATTGCCGGCCGCTGCACCGTGATCTAGGGTCCGCCCGCCGATGCAGGACCGTGCCCAAAATCCCTATTCCGGTCTTGCCGACCACGCCTTCTGGGATCGCTCGGTCGGCTCGCTCCCCCTGTTCGCCCTCGATCCCATGGCCGGCCCGCCGCTGCCGCCGGAAGCGAAGCTGACCCGGCAGACCCGGATCGCCACGGCGGGCAGCTGCTTTGCCCAGCACATCGCCGACCGGCTGCAGGCGAGCGGCCATCACTACTTCGTCACCGAGGACGCGCCGGAGGGCATCAGGCCAGAGGCGGCGCGGATGCGAGGCTACCGCCTGTTCTCGGCCCGCTACGGCAACGTCTACACCGCCCGCCAGCTGCGTCAGCTCATCGAGCGGGCCTATGGCCGCTTCGTTCCCGCAGACACCGCTTGGGAACGGCGGGACGGTCGCTTCGCCGACCCGTTCCGGCCCCGCATCGAGCCCGAGGGTTTTGCCAGCCCGGAAGCCGTCGAGGAGGAGCGCCAGCGCCACCTCGCCGGCGTGCGCCGTCTCTTCGAGGAACTCGACGTCTTCGTCTTCACCCTCGGCCTCACCGAGGGCTGGCAGGCCGCCGCAGACGGTGCGGCCTTTCCGCTCTGTCCCGGCGTGGCCGCGGGCCGCTTCGATCCGGACGCCTATCGCTTCGCCAACCAGCCCGTCGAGGAGGTGATCGCCGATCTCAACGCCTTCGCCGACGCCCTGAAGGCGGTGAACGGCCGGGCCCGCCTGATCCTCACGGTCTCCCCGGTGCCCCTGGTCGCGACCTACGAGCCGCGCCACGTCCTGCAATCGACGGTGCACAGCAAGGCCGTCCTGCGGGTCGCCGCACAACGCCTCGCCGACACCCGCGAGGACACGCTGTATTTTCCCTCCTTCGAGATCGTCACCTCGCCCGAGGGCGCCGCCCGCTATCTTGAGAGCGATCTCCGGTCCGTCAGCAAGGACGGTGTCGACCATGTCATGCGTGTGTTCTTCCGCCACCTCACCGAAGGCGGGGACAGCGACGCCCTCCCCGCTTCCAGCCGCAGCCTGCACGAGGCGCGGCAGGAATTCGCCCGGCAGGCGGCCGTGGTCTGCGACGAGGAATTGCTTGCCGCGGGAGGGACGCGGCCGTGGCTAGGCGCATCGTCGTCGTCGGCAATAACTGCCAAGTCGCCGTCCTGGGGGGATGCCTGGGCTTTCTTGCGCCGGAGGCTCAGGTCGCGGCGGTAGAGCCGGCGACCTTCGCACAGTTCGACGCGAGCCCGCAGCGCCTGCTGGAGGCGGTGGCGGAGGCGGACCTGACCGTCGGCATGCCGTTCGAGCGCGGCGCGCTCGGCGACTTGGTTCCGGCCCGGATCGCACAGGCCGCCCGGACCTACGTGCCGATCCCGACCATCGTCTTCCCCGCCTTCCATCCCGACATCGTCTATATTGGCCACAAGGGCGGCCTGTTCGGCTCACCGATGGGCGACTACCACTCGGCGCTGATCGTTTACGGCTTCGCCCGCGGCTTCTCGGTGGACGAGATCGTCTCCCTGTTCCGCGCCGACGTCTTCGCCCGGCTCGGCTATCTCGACGGCTGGTTCGCGGCACGGGACTCGCTGCTTGCGATGAGCCGGACGCATGGCTTCGATCTCGACCGGCTGTTCGCCGGCTGGATGCGCCGCGGCTGCTTCATGCACACGATCAACCACCCCAAGCTCTTTGTCCTGGGTGATCTCGCCCGCGAGGCGCTCACTCGGGCCGGCATTCCAGCGCGGGCAGCGACTTGTGAGGATTACCTGCCCGATCCGCTGAGCGGCAGCATCTGGCCGGTCTATCCCGAGATCGCCGCGCGGATCGGTGTGACCGGCAGCACCACCTTCAAGCCGCCACTGGGCGGCCTGAACTTCCTCGTGGATGCCGGGCGCTGCATCGATCTGCGGGCAATGGTGGAAAGCTCGCTCGCGATCTACGCGCACACGCCGAAGATCGCGCAGCACTGCGAGCGCGTCGGCGGCTGGCTCGACAACGGGGAGATCCGCGACGCGCTGCAGCCGCTCGCGCGCTGAGTTGGCCTTCAGCCGCCGGTCACGCTCATGTGCCGCGGTACGGCGGCCGGGCGGGCCCGCTCGATGACGAAGTCGTGGCCCTTGGGCTTGCGGGAGATCGCCTCCACCACCGCCTGCGTCACCAGCGCGTCGTCCGGCGAGGCGCGCAGGGCCGCACGCAGATCCGCCGCATCCTCCTGGCCGAGGCACATGTAGAGCTTGCCCGTGCAGGTGAGGCGCACCCGGTTGCAGCTCTCGCAGAAATTATGCGTCAGCGGCGTGATGAAGCCGAGCCGTCCGCCCGTCTCCTCGATGCGGACGTAGCGGGCCGGACCGCCGGTCCGGTCGGGCAGCGGGGTCAGCGTGAAGCGTTGCTCAAGGCGTTCGCGGGCGACCGAGAGCGGCAGGAACTGGTCGGTGCGGTCCCCCTCGATCTCGCCGAGCGGCATCACCTCGATCAGCGTCATGTCCATGCCGAGGCCGTGCGCCCAGGCGATCATGTCGGCGATCTCGTCCTCGTTGACGCCCTTGAGCGCCACCGCGTTGATCTTCACCTTGATCCCGGCCGCGCGCGCCGCTTCGATGCCGGCGAGGACTACCGACAGGTCGCCGCGCCGGGTGATCTCGCGAAACTTCTGCGGGTCGAGCGTATCGAGGGAGACGTTGATCCGACGCACGCCGAGATCGGCGAGTTCCGGAGCGAAGCGGGCCAGCTGCGAGCCGTTCGTCGTCAGCGTCAGCTCGTCCAGCGCACCGCTCTTGAGGTGGCGGGAGAGCCGGCGGAACAGGTGCATGATGTCGCGCCGGACCAGCGGCTCACCGCCGGTGATGCGCAGCTTGCGCACGCCGCGATCGATGAACACGCCGCAGAGCCGGTCCAGCTCTTCGAGAGACAGCAGGTCGCGCTTGGGGAGGAACTGCATGTCCTCCGCCATGCAATAGGCACAGCGGAAGTCGCAGCGATCCGTCACCGAGATGCGCAGATAGGTGATCGCCCGCTGGAAGGGGTCGATCAGCGGCGCCGGGCGGGTGACCGCGGGCACGTCGTCGGCAGGACCCCACATGCGTGCCTCTGGACTCGACTCGTTCCGGCGATCGACGGTTTTGTCGGCTGACAGATCCAACATCGGCATCCATATGAGGGCAGAGGCATTTTCCGGCAAGCGCGCGGACGCAATGCCGGCATGAGAGCTTGGGACGGATGATGATGAGCGAGCGCTGGCCCACCGAGATCCGACTCTCCGGCGACAAGCGCACGCTGACCGTCGCCTTCGACGGGGGCGGCCGCTTCGAACTGCCTGCCGAATACCTGCGCGTTTCGAGCCCGTCGGCCGAGGTTCAGGGCCATTCGCCGGCCGAGCGCAAGATTCTCGGCGGCAAGCGAGAGGTGGCGATCCTGTCGGTTGAGCCGGTTGGCAACTATGCCGTGAAGCTGTTCTTCGACGACATGCACGATACCGGCATTTTCGGCTGGGACTACCTCTTCGACCTCGGCCGCGAGTACCGGAACCGTTGGTCGACCTATCTGCGGGAATTGGACGAGCGCGGCCTCAGCCGCGACCGGACCGCCAGCGCCCCGGCCGGCGGCGCCCACAAGGCGGGGCATGAGCACGGCGGGGGTGGCTGCGGGAGCGGAAGCTGCGGCTGCCACTGACGCACCAGCCAGTTCGTGTGATTTTTAAGACAAGCGGGCCGCAGTTTCTTTACCGTCACCGTGGACGCGCCGCGTTCCAGAGCGGCGTCGCCCGGGCGTGACTGTCCATGCCCTATCGGCATCGACCGCCATGCCAGACGGCATTGGCGGCGACGCGGAACGGAGGGGCCTTAGCTCGGCTGCTCCTCCACCTCGTCGAGATCCTCGTCGGGGATTGCATCGGGCTTCTTCGGCGGCGGAGCGTCGCCGGACGGCGATTGCGGCGTATCGCCCACCGGCATCGGGTCGAGATCCGGCTTCGGGCTTTCGGTCTGCGTCATCGGGCGTTTCCCTCGTAGAAGTATCGATTGCGAGATGTCTCAAGGAGCGCCGGACGTGCTCCACTCCTTCTTCACTTCCTCCGCACTGCGATCGAGGCGGACCTGTTCGCCCTCGACGGAGGCCACGAAGTCGAGCGGAATGTAATGGTGCAGGCCACCCGCGTCGGCGTCGCTCTTGGTGAGCTTGATCTCGCCTTTGCCGACATGATCGACCGTCCCGACATGGCCTCCGTCGGAGCCGACGACGGTGGCGTGTTCGCGGATCTGGCTGACATCGACCATGGGCGTCCTCCTCATTGAGCCGGGCCAACCGATGCCGGGCGTGGAGGTTCCTCACGGGCAAATGACGGACGGGCGCGCGAATCGGGTCGGCGCGGAGCGGGGCCGAGGTTGAACCTTCCGCCTCCGGCATCGTTGCCGAGCGGAATCAACAGGAGGTACGCGTGTCAGCCACGGACTATCAGCACCGCATCGGCCAGGACGTGAACACCGTCGATCAGGTCAGCAGCGTCGTCCTGCTCGGCCTCGCCCTCGCCGGAGCCGCCGCCGTCATCATCCTCGAACTGCTCCTGGTCGCCTGAGGGTCGGGCACCGCCGATCGCGCACGAAAAAGGCCGGCATCGCTGCCGGCCTTTTCTTCGTTCCGCTCGACGGAGGGATCAGCGCTGGACGACGACGCGGGCGCCGACTTTGACGCGGCTGTAGAGGTCGGTCACGTCCTCGTTGGTCATGCGGATGCAGCCCGAGGAGACGGCGGTCCCGATCGTCTCCGGCTCGTTCGAGCCGTGGATGCGGTAGATCGTGTTGCCGAGATACATGGCGCGGGCGCCGAGCGGATTCTCGATGCCGCCCTTCATGTAGCGCGGCAGGTCGGGCCGGCGGCGCAGCATCTCCGACGGGGGACGCCAATCCGGCCATTCGCGCTTCATCGTGACGGTCTGCGTGCCGCCCCAGGTGAAGCCGGGCCGGCCGACGCCGACGCCGTAGCGCAGGGCCTCGCCACCGGGCTGCACAAGGTAGAGCCGGCGCTCGACCGTCGAGACGATGATCGTGCCGGGGGCGTGGGGCCCGCTATAGGGCACGACCTCGCGGGCGATGGCGGTCGCTTGCGGCACGGCCGCGCCGGGCACGTCCGCCGGCAGGGCGGCGGAGGGGGCGACGGATTGCGGGCGGACCCGCACGGTCAGAACGTCGGTGAGCGGCTGCCGGGTGAGCGGGTCGATCTCATAGGCGGCGGCAGGGCTTGCGAGCGCGACCGTCGCGCAGGCAAGCCCGCCCAGGGCAATGACGAAACGGCGCATCAGGGCCTCTCGGGGGGGCGGGCAAAAAACGGGAACGCGGTGGAAGAACCGCCGCACGATGCCGTGCGGACCCTCGCCAACGCGTAAACGTTGGGGGTGTAAAGCCAAGCTTGATTTGCGTTGCACCACCGCTTCGACCGGCCTCGTGACCGGGTGGCAACACTGTGGCAGCTTAGCCGTAACCGGCCGGAATACGAAGCCCCGACGACGCGGCCGGGGAACCGAATCCGATGATCCCTTTCTGCATCCGCCCTTATGCTTCCAGAGACCTCGAGACGATCCTGAACCTGTTTCAGCGCTCGATCCGGGAAATTGCGTCGGCCGACTACGCTCCGGCCCAGATCGAGGCCTGGTCGCGGATCGACCGGGCAGTCTGGGCCGAACCTCCGGCTGCGCTACGCCGCTGGGTGGCCTGGGCCGATGGGCAAGCCGTGGGCTTCGCGGATCTCGGCCCCGGCGGGCATCTGGACAAGCTCTACGTCGATCCCGCTCATCAGCGCCGAGGTGTCGCGCAGGCCCTGCTCGTGACAGCGGAAGCCGAGGCTATCGCCCAGGGCGTCGAGGGCCTGGATACGGAAGCGAGCCTGACGGCCCGGCCGTTCTTCGAGGCAGCCGGCTTTCGCGTCGTCGCGCAGGAGAGCGTGATCCGCAACGGGCAGGCCTTGCGCCGCTTCCGCATGCGAAAGGACGGACTCGGGACGATGCCGAGTCCGTCCTGACCGGATCGCGCTGCGCGCTCAGGCGGCGTCGAGGCCGAGATCGATGATCGCCGAGCTATGGGTGATCCAGCCGACCGAGATCAGGTCGACGCCCGAGGCGGCGACCGCGCCCACCGTGTCGCGGTTGATGCGACCGGAGGCTTCCGTCACGGCGCGCCCGTCGACCATCGCCACGGCCTGACGCAGCGTCTCGGGCCTCATGTTGTCGAGGAGCACCGCGTCGGCGCCGACCGAGAGCGCCTGTTCGAGCTGGGCCAGGGTGTCGACCTCGACCTCGATCTTCACGAGATGGCCGGTCCTGGCCCGCGCCCGCTCGATGGCCGGGACGATGCCGCCCGCGACCGCGACGTGGTTGTCCTTGATGAGCACCGCGTCGTCGAGTCCGAAGCGGTGATTCGAGCCGCCGCCCGCCCGCACGGCGTGCTTTTCCAGGGCCCGCAGGCCCGGCGTGGTCTTGCGGGTGCAGACGATGCGCGCCTTGCCGTGGGGCCGTGCCGCCTCGACCAGGGAGGCGGTGGCGGTGGCGACACCGCTCAGGCGGCAAAGCAGGTTGAGTGCCACGCGCTCGGCGGTGAGCACGGCGCGGGCCGGACCCGACAGGCGGATGACCACATCGCCGGGGACGACCCGGCTGCCGTCGCCGCGCTCGACCGAGACGGACAGGCTCGGGTCGATCAGGTCGAAGGCGATGGCCGCGGCATCGGTGCCGGCGATCACGCCGTCCTGGCGCGAGGCGATGACCGCTTCCATGCGCTCGCCCGCGGGCACGATGGCATCGGTCGTGATGTCGCCCGCCCGGCCGAGGTCTTCCAGCAGGGCGGCCCGCACCACCGGCTCGACCAGGAGCCGCGGCAGCGGCAGCAGGACGTCGTCAGGCATCGGTGAGTTCCTGAGGCGTGCGCGCGGCACCCGCCGCGGCAAAGGTCGTCGCAGCGAGCGTCGTCACGGCGTGGCGGGGCGCGATCTGGCCCGGATAGTCGCTGCGCCAGTGGGCGCCGCGGCTCTCGCGCCGGTCGAGGGCGGCGCGGGCGATCATCAGCCCGGTGAGGGCCGCGTCACAGCCGCGCTCCGACAATTCGGAGAGGCGGGCGACGGCGGCGGCGAGGCCCGCCTCGTCCCGCACCACGCCGACGAAGCGCTCCATCACGGCCCGCACCTCGCTCAGGCTTCCGGCATCCGCCGGAGCGATCGTCGGCAAACGGGCCGGACAGCCGGCTTCAGCAAATGCGGGCGCGTCGGCGATGGAGGCGGCGATGCGCGGCGCGAAGGCCAGCGCTTCGAGAAGCGAGTTGCTGGCCAGCCGGTTCGCCCCGTGCAGGCCGGTCGAAGCAACCTCGCCGCAAGCCCACAGGCCGGGCACGGTGCTGCGCCCGTCCGCATCCACGAGGATGCCGCCCATGTGGTAGTGCACCGCCGGCCGGACCGGGATGGGCTGGACGGCGGGATCGATTCCGGATTCTGCGCAGAGCGCCGCCACGGTGGGAAAGCGCGTCGGCATCCGGGCGCCGAGTTCGCCGCGTGTGTCGAGATAGACGCTGCGCCCCCGGGTCAACGCCTGGAAGATACCGCGAGCGACCACGTCCCGGGGGGCAAGATCGCCGCCCTCGACGCCGGCCATGACAGGCTCGCCGCGCTCGTCGATCAGGACCGCCCCCTCCCCGCGCAGGGCCTCCGTCGCCAGCGGCATCGGATCGCGCCCGGCGGCGATGGCCGTCGGGTGGAACTGCACGAACTCGATGTCGCGCAGGGCTGCTCCCGCTCGAGCGGCGGCGAGCAGGCCGCGGCCGAGCGCGCCGCGCGGGTTGGTAGTCGAGGCGTAGAGCGCGCCGAGGCCGCCGGTGGCGAGCACCACGGCACGGGCCGGCAGGCGGAAGGCCGAGCCGTCGCGTTCGAGCACGACACCGCAGACGCGGCCGTCGCCGGCCCGCATGAGGCCGTGCAGGCCGGCCACGAGGATCTCGATGGAGGGCGTGGCGCGTACGGCCCTCACCAGGGCGTCGAGCACCGTGCGGCCGGTGGAATCGCCCCGCGCGCGGACGATGCGGCGGCGGCAATGCGCGGCTTCCAGCCCCAGCGCCAGGGCGCCGTCGGCATCGCGGTCGAAGCCGGTGCCGAGCCCGACGAGCCAGTCGATCAGGCCCGGCCCGGCCTCGGCCACGCGCAGGGCCACGTCCGGCTCGGTCAGGCCGGCGCCGGCCGCCTCCGTGTCGGCGGCGTGCAGGCGTGGCGCGTCGTCGGAGCCGACGGCGGCGGCGATGCCCCCTTGAGCCCAGCCGGTGGCGGTGCCGGCCCCGAGGGGCGCGGCCGTCACCAGCGTGACGGGACGGGGCGCGAGCCGCAGGGCGGTGGCGAGGCCGGCGACGCCGGCGCCGACCACGACCACCCGGTCGGCCGGGCTGCGGGCGAAGTGGGTCATCAGGCGGCGACCGGCCGGGGGGCCACGGTCCGGGTCGGCTTCACCGCGAGCATCCGCTCGACGGCCTGACGCGCCCGGTCCGCGAGCGCCGGCTCGACGGTGACCTCGTGCGTCATCGTCTCCAGGGCGTGGCGGATATTGGCAAGGGTGATCCGCTTCATGTGCGGGCACAGGTTGCAGGGCTTGATGAACTCGATGTCGGGATTGGCGACGGCGATGTTGTCGGCCATGGAGCACTCGGTCACGAGCACGACCTGGGCGGGCCGCTTCTCGGTCACGTAGTTCATCATCATCGCGGTCGAGCCGGAGAAGTCCGAAGCCTCGACCACTTCCGGCGGGCATTCCGGATGGGCGATCACGGTGATGCCGGGATAGCTGTCGCGGACGTCGGCGATGTCGGCCGGCGTGAAGCGCTCGTGCACCTCGCAATGCCCGGCCCAGGTCAGCATCTCGACCTCGGGCACCTGTTGCTGGACGTTGCGGGCCAAGAACTCGTCCGGGATCATCAGCACCCGCGGCACGCCGAGGGCACGGACCACGTCGGCCGCGTTGCCGGACGTGCAGCACACGTCCGACTCCGCCTTCACTGCGGCGGAAGTGTTGACGTAGGTCACCACCGGCACGCCCGGATACTTGGCCTTGAGCGCCCGCACGTCGGCGGCGGTGATCGAATCGGCCAGCGAGCAGCCGGCGCCCAGGTCGGGGATCAGCACCGTCTTGCCGGGATTCAGCAGTTTGGCGGTCTCCGCCATGAAGTGGACGCCCGCCAGCACGATCACGTCGGCGTCGACCGACGCGGCCTCACGAGCCAGCGCGAGGCTGTCGCCGACGATGTCGGCCACCGTGTGGAAGATTTCGGGGGCCTGATAGTTGTGGGCCAGAACCACCGCGTTGCGCTCGCGTTTCAGGCGCAGGATGGCTTCCACGTCGGGGGCCAGCGCCGGCCACTCGATGGCGGGCACATGGCGGCTGACGCGGGCATAGAGGTCGGGCAGCGGAAGTGCCGGGCCGGCCGTCTCACGAAGCGCGGTTCCTGCCTGGGACATCGCGGTCTCCTTTATGCTCAAAGTGAGCATTGTGCCGCCTAACTTAGGGGTCGGCCCCCGCCTTGTCCAGATATGCTGAGACTGAGCATAACGATTTTGCGACGCACAGATTTATTGCAGGTGCGAAGCGGATCGGATCGGCGGTTCCAATCCGATCGGTATGCGGGGACCGATAAGGCTAACATTTGATTGCTTTGCAGTGACTTAAAATGCAGAGAGCACCCATTTCAATGCAATCTTAACAGATGTGAGGTCACTATCGGCAGGAACATCGGCGGGGACTGTGCCGCGGCGGCGACACAGCCACTGGCTGTGTTTTGGAGCCTCGGCCAGTCCGCCCAGAACGCGGCGATCGATAAGAACTGCTGAGAAACGCCGGAGTCGATTTCAGATCATGCTGCCTCTCATGCTCCGCCGCAGCGCCGGCACGTCCTCCACCATCCGCACGGCCAAATCCGACGAGGAGCGGCTGCTGGAGGCTGCGGCCCGACTCGCTGGACAGGCCGAAGGCGAAGGCTCCGGCGCCTCGGGTGACGCCCGCGCGCGGCTTGAGGGTGAACATCGGAAAGCCTTGCAGACCGAGCGGACCAACCTCGCCGCGATCGCGAGAGAAGCCTCCGAAGGCGCGATCAATATCGGCTGGACGACCTACGACGTCGGCGAGGTGGCGCAATCGACGCAGACCATCGCCAGCGCCATCGAGGAGATGGTCGCCTCCATCGCCGAAGTGGCGGAGACCTCGGCAACCGCCGGCATCAGTGCCGCCGCCGCCCGCGAGGCCATGACGGCCTGCATGTCGGACGTCGGCAATGCCCGTTCCGCCATGGACGCCATCCGCGACCGCACCCACCAGATCGACGAGCGCCTTCAACTGCTCCAAAAAGCCATCGCCGAAATCGGCACCATGGCCGGCACCATCGCCACGATCTCGAGCCAGACCAACCTGCTGGCGCTCAACGCCACCATCGAGGCGGCCCGCGCCGGCGAGGCGGGACGCGGCTTCTCGGTGGTGGCCGCCGAGGTGAAGTCGCTCTCGGGGCAGACGGCACGCTCGACCGAGCAGATCCGCACATGGCTCAACACGCTCCAGGGCGAGATGAGCCAGATCGCCCGCGCCGTCGAGGAGAGCCGGAATGCGGTGGCGGGTGGCAGCACGGTGGTCGACAGCCTCGGCAGCCGCGTCGAGCACGCGGCCGAGCGCATCGCGCAGACGAGCGAGATGAACGCAGCCCTGTCCGCGACGATCTCGCAGCAGCGCAGTGCCACCGCCGAGATCTCCGGCAGCGTCCAGAGCATCGCCGGCAAGGCGTCCAAGACCCGAACCGAGATCGACAACATCACCAAGCGCCTGGTGAAGGCCGAGACGCTGGCGCAGTCCGCCCTGGCCGATGCCCGCGACCTCGACATCTACGAACTGGTGCGCCTGCCCGCCGATCTCGGCCTGTGGAAGCGGGGACTCGCCACGATCCTGCTCGGGGCCGCTCCCGCTCAGCCGGCCGCCGCCATCCTGCGCGACCGCTCCGCCCGTCGCGTCGCCGAGACGCTGCGCTCCGATCCCGTGCGGCAACACGATGCGGAGGCGTTCCTGAAGGCCGAGGCGACCGCTCACACCGAAGCGGAGCGCATGGTCCAGGCGATCGCCCAGGGCAATTGGGATGTCGGCACGCCGGCCTATCAGGCGGCGAACGCGGCGATGAAGGAGATGATGAAGGCGGCCGCCCGCATCGTCGAGGCCAGCTGAAGCTTCACTTCCTGCAGCCAGGAACCGACCGACATGAAAAGGGGCCGCGGATCGCGCGGCCCCGAACGTTTTTCAGGCGGCCTCGTCCTCGTCGGGGATCGGGTCCGCCGTCCAGGCGGTCGCGAAGGCCGCGAGATGACGGGCATCGCTGAAGGCGAGCACGGTCACTTCGCGCTCCGCCGGTGCGCCGCCGGGATAGGGTGCCAACAGCACCGTCTCCTGAGACAGGCGCGCATCGGGGGCATTGGCATCGAGCCATGCCTGCGCCTCGGGCGTCAGCGTCGCCGAATCGGCGAGCGCCCGCGAATCGGAACGCAGAACGATGATCGTCGTGCCGAGCCCGGGATTGGCGTTCTGAATCTGCTTGATGATGTCGATCATCCGCCCACCTTATCCGGCTCCGCGAAGTCGTTGAGCTGAACCGTCGCCTGGGTGTCGGTGAAGTTCGGGATATCCCCGAAGATCTCCGCGCCGTCCTCCGCCGCCGCGGCCTTGAAGGCCTCGGCCGAGGCGAAGCGCAGGAGCGCCATCACCTGGAAGGGCGGTTCGCCGCCGTCCGGCGTGCCGATGCCGTTGACGATCGTGTAGTCGTGCAGGCCCTTCGCGGTCCAGCGCTCGCTGACCAGCGGCATGTGCTTGCCGAGGTAGTAGTCCATATCGAAGCGGGTGCCGGCGCCGCTCGGATACATCACGGTGACGAGGATCATGGCGTCTCCTTCCACCGGCTCTCAACACGGGCCGGCGGATCGGGAACATGTCGCGACGCGCCCACGGATCAAGCGGAAGTGGGCCGCCCGCGCGAAGATGCTTCGCCCGGGAGCCCGATCAGTGCAGCTTCACCCGCGGCTCGGTGCGGCGCGTGAGCGCCCGGGCCAGAACGTCGAGACTGGTCTTCCACCAGCCGTTCACCGCCGTCTCGTGCATCTTGTAGAGCGAGCGGTACATCAGCCGGGCGAAGAGCCCGGCGATGAACATGTTCTTCCCCTGGATGAAGCCCATCAGGTTGCCGACGGCGGTGTACTCGCCGAGGGAGACCAGCGAGCCGAAATCGCGGTACTTGAACGGCTTCAACGGCCGGCCGGCGAGCCGGTTGGGGATCTGCCCGTAGAGATGCGAGGCCTGCTGGTGGGCGGCCTGGGCGCGCGGCGGGATCGGCGTATCGGAGCCCTGCTCGACGAGATAGGCGCAATCGCCCATGGCGAAGATGTCCGGGTCCCGCGTCGTCTGCAGCGTCGGCGTGACGACGAGCTGATTGTTGCGGGTGCTCTCAAGGCCGCCGAGATCGTGCAGGAAGGCCGGCCCCTTCACGCCCGCGGCCCAGACCACGAGTTCGGACGGGATGAAGCCGCCATCGGCGAGCTGGACGCCGTCGGCACGCACCTCCGTCACCCGCGCCTGCAGCCGCACCTCGACGCCGATCTTGGCGAGGTGCCCCATCACCTCCGCCGACAGGCGCTGCGGCACTGCCGGCAGGATGCGGTCGGCCGCCTCGACCAGGGTGATCTTGAGATCCTTGGCCGGATCGATCCGGTCGAGGCCGGTGCGGGCGACCTCGCGAGTGGTGCGGTGGAGTTCCGCCGCGAGCTCCGTGCCGGTCGCGCCCGCGCCGATCACCGTGACGTGGAGTTGCCCGGGACGGACCGGTCCCTCCTGGGTGTGGGCGCGCAGCATGCCGTTGACGAGACGTTGGTGGAAGCGCACCGCCTGATCCTGCGTATCGAGCGCGATCGCGTGCTCCTTCACGCCGGGCGTGCCGAAATCGTTGGTGGTGGAGCCCACCGCCATGATCAGCGTGTCGTAGGGGACGGTGCGCACGGGCGTCACTTCGCGCCCCTCGCTGTCCCGGCTCGCGGCAAGCTGGATCACGCGCTTCTCGCGGTCCAGCCCGGTCATCTCGCCGATGCGGTAGCGGAAGTGGTTGGCGTGGGCATGGTGCAGGTAATCGACAGCGTGGTGGCCGATATCGAGCGAGCCGGCAGCCACCTCGTGCAGCAACGGCTTCCAGATATGGGTGCGGGCCCGGTCGACGAGCGTGACGTGCGCCTTGCCGCGCCTGCCGTACTTGTTGCCGAGCTTGGTCACCAGCTCCAGGCCGGCGGCCCCACCCCCCACCACGACGATCTTGTGCTGATCCGTGATCGTTTCGCTCGGAACCATCCTCGCCCCACCTCGGTAGCCGGCCGCCTCGAATGGCGGCGCTTCCATTTTGGAATGATCTTACATCAGCAACCGTGCAAGGCCTCAGACGTTCGCCGCGCAGGTGGGGTGCAAGTTTCACAAGACAGAAGCGGATATCCGTCAAAATTTTCTTGAGCGCCGCGAAACGCGGGCTTCAAGCCGCCGGTGCGCCGGGTTGCCGGAGGGGATGGGCGCGGGCGACCGCGTCCAGGGCCAGAACCGCCTCGGCGACCCGCCGGACGGTCGGATAGGGATCGGTCTCGATGCCGAAGATGCCGGTGCCGACCCAGAGGCTGACGAGACAGAGGTCGGCATGGCTCACCGCGTCACCCTGGCAGAAGCGTCCGGTTCCCTCCTCCGTGGAGAGACGGGTCTCCAGCGTCTTCAGACCGCTGGTGAAGGCGTTGCGCAGGAACTCCAGCATCCGCTCACGCGGGAGGCCGTAATTCTCCATCAGGAACGTGCGCACCCGAGGGACGTAGAGGGGGTGGGTGTCGCAGGCCACGACTTGCGCCAGCGAACGGGCGCGAGCCCGCGCCCGCGGCTCGGCGGGAAGCAGTTTCTCGCCGGCCTGCGTTTCCTCCAGGTAGTCGAGGATGGCGAGCGACTGCGTCAGCGGAGGTCCGTCGCCGTCGAACAGGGCGGGCACGGCGCCTTGCGGGTTGATCGCCAGGAAGTCGGGCTTGAACTGGTCGCCGGCATCGAGGTCGAGGAAGATCTCCTCGTAGGCGATGCCCTTGAGGTTCATCGCGATGCGCACGCGGAAGGCCGCCGCCGAGCGCCAATTGCCGTACATCTTCATGGGATCGCCCTCTTTCCTGCGGCGGCTCAGAACGCCTTGAGCGTCAACTCGGTGTGCTCGACCTGGGGCGGAGTCTCGAACGTGTCCGCGACCATCGCGCGATAGGTCTTCCAGGCCTCCGAGCCGGTGAAGTCGCGGGTATGCGCTTCCAGCGTGTCCCACTCGATCAGCAGGCGGTAGCGCTGCGGCTTCTCGATCGACCGTCGCACCGCGAAGCTGCGGCATCCGGCGGCGGCGCGGAAGATCTCGGCGGCCCGGGCGATGTTGGCCTCGAACGTCGCCTCGGAGCCGGCCTTCACGTCGATCTGCGCGATTTCCAGAATCATCCTCGCTCCCCGCATCGCCCGCCGACCCTGTCGAGCGGGTTATCTTGGGAAGCGGCTATAACCATCCTCTCGCAATCGCAAGGCGACGGATCGCGAGAGGACGACCGGGGTCAGACCGTATAAATCGGATCGCTTCCCGAGGCCTTGGTCAGCTTGATGCCGTGCTCGCAATCCGATTTGTTGACGTAGCTCTCGCTGCTCCTTGAAATTTCCTCACCATTCTTGGCGTAATAAACCCAGTACCACTGGCCCTTATTGTCTTTCTTCTGCTTGTAGCACGGATAGGTCTGTGCCGACATTGCTTCCTCCCTGCATTGACGCGCGGCTTGGATCGACCTGGAACGGTCTCGCCGCACAATATGCAACTTGAGGATTATTAAATTCTGAGTCTATCCACCTCAGGTAAACATCTTGTGAGGGCGAACGACAAAACAGGCCCCTCCCTTTCGGGAGGGGCCAGCTCATCGTCGGGATCGATCCGTCCTTACGCCGCGAGCGAGCGCAGCACGTAGGGAAGGATGCCGCCGTTGCGGAAGTATTCCAGCTCGTCGAGGGTATCGATGCGGCAGGTCAGCGGAACCTCATGCTTCGAGCCGTCCGCGGAGGTGATCTCGGCGGTGAGCGTCTGGCGCGGCTTCAGCTCGCCCGCCAGCCCCTTGATCGTCACGGTCTCGTCGCCCTTGAGGCCGAGCGACTGCCACGAGGTTTCACCCTGGAAGACGAGCGGGACCACGCCCATGCCGACGAGGTTCGAGCGGTGGATGCGCTCGAAGCTCTCGGCGACCACGGCGCGCACGCCGAGGAGCTTGGTACCCTTGGCCGCCCAGTCGCGGGACGAACCGGTGCCGTATTCCTTGCCGGCGAACACGACCAGCGGCGTGCCCTCCTCCGCGTACTTTTGCGCGGCGTCGTAGATGTACATCCGCTCGCCGTCCGGCTGATGCAGCGTGAGGCCGCCCTCGACGACGTTGCCCGCCTCGTCCCGCACCATCTGGTTCTTGATGCGGATGTTGGCGAAGGTGCCCCGCATCATCACCTCGTGGTTGCCGCGGCGCGTGCCGTACTGGTTGAAGTCCTGCACCCGCACCTGATGCTCCTGCAGGTACTCACCGGCGGGCGAGGCCGCGCGGATGTTGCCGGCGGGCGAGATGTGGTCGGTCGTGATCGAGTCGAGGAACAGGCCGAGGATGCGCGCGCCCTCGATGTCGGTGATCGGATCGGGGGTCTTGGTCATGCCCTCGAAATAGGGCGGGTTCTGCACGTAGGTGGAGCCCGAGTCCCAGGCGAAGGTCTCGGCCTCGGTGACCTCGACCGCCTTCCAGTTCTCGTCGCCGCCGAACACGTCGGCGTAGCGGCTCTTGAACAGGGCGGAGGTGATGTTCTCCTCGATGAAGCGGTTCACCTCCTCCGAGGACGGCCAGATGTCGGCGAGGTAGACGGGCTTGCCGTCCGAGCCCTGGCCGAGCGGCTCCCGGGTGATGTCGATCTGCATCGAGCCGGCGAGCGCGTAGGCCACCACGAGCGGCGGCGAGGCGAGGTAGTTCGCCCGCACGTCCGGGTTCACGCGGCCCTCGAAGTTGCGGTTGCCCGAGAGCACCGCCGCGGCAACGATGTCGTTGTCGTTGATCGCCTTGGAGATCGCGGGCGGCAGCGGGCCCGAATTGCCGATGCAGGTGGTGCAGCCGAAGCCGACGAGGTTGAAGCCCAGCGCGTCGAGGCTCTCCTGCAGGCCGGACTTGTCGAGATATTCGCCGACGACCTGGCTGCCGGGAGCGAGCGAGGTCTTCACCCACGGCTTCGAGCGCAGGCCCTTGGCGACCGCGTTGCGGGCCAGCAGGCCGGCACCGATCATCACGCTCGGGTTCGAGGTGTTGGTGCAGGAGGTGATCGCCGCGATCACCACGTCGCCGTGGCCGATGTCGAAGTTCGTGCCCTCGACGGCGTAGCGGCTGGCGATGTCGGCAGCGCGCTTGAACTCCTTTTCCATGGAGTCGGCGAAGCCCGGCTTGGCGGCGTCGAGCAGCACCCGGTCCTGCGGGCGCTTCGGGCCGGCGAGCGAGGGCCGCACGGTGCCCATGTCGAGTTCGAGCGTGTCGGTGAAGACCGGGTCGGGTGTCTGCGCGTCGCGCCACATGCCCTGCGCCTTGGCATAGGCCTCGACCAGCTCGATCCGGTCGTCGGCACGGCCGGTGACCTTGAGGAAATCGATGGTCTTCTGGTCGACGGGGAAGAAGCCGCAGGTCGCGCCGTATTCGGGCGCCATGTTGGAGATCGTGGCGCGGTCGGCCACCGCCATGTCGTCGAGGCCGGGGCCGTAGAACTCCACGAACTTGCCGACCACGCCCTTCTTGCGCAGCATCTGCGTCACGGTGAGCACGAGGTCGGTGGCGGTGGTGCCCTCCGGCAGCTTGCCGGACAGACGGAAGCCGACGACCTCGGGGATCAGCATCGACAGCGGCTGGCCGAGCATGGCCGCCTCGGCCTCGATGCCGCCCACGCCCCAGCCGAGCACGGCCAGACCGTTGACCATGGTGGTGTGCGAATCGGTGCCGACGAGCGAGTCGGGATAGGCGACCGGGAAGGGATCGCCGTCACCGGTCCGAGTCCAGACCGTCTGCGATAGATATTCCAGGTTGACCTGATGGCAGATGCCGGTGCCCGGCGGCACCACGGAGAAGTTGCGGAAGGCCGACTGTCCCCACTTCAGGAAGGTGTAGCGCTCGCCGTTGCGGGCGTATTCGAGAGCGACGTTGTCGCCGAGCGCCTTCGGGGTGCCGAACTCGTCCACGATCACCGAGTGGTCGATGACGAGATCGACCGGCACCAGCGGGTTGATCTTTTGGGGGTCACCGCCGAGAGCGACCATGGCGTCGCGCATGGCGGCGAGGTCCACCACGGCGGGCACACCCGTAAAATCCTGCATCAGCACGCGCGAGGGGCGGAAGGCGATCTCAGTCTCGACCTTGCCCTGGTTGCCGAGCCACGCGACCGTGGCCTCGATGTCGGTGCGCTTGACCGAGCGGTCGTCCTCGAAGCGGAGAAGGTTCTCGAGGATCACCTTCATGGAGAAGGGGAGAGCGGCGGCGTCGGCCAAGCCGTTCTTCTGCGCTTCGGGAATCGAGTAGTAGGTGTAGGTCTTGCCCCCTGCCTCAAGGGTCTGGCGGGCTTTGAAACTGTCGAGCGATGCCACGGCGAGTCGAGTCCTGAGCTGGCGTTTGTCGAACACGGAGCAGGCACAACCTGCGCCACGAGAGGTGTTCGGCCGGATGCGCTCCAAGGAGCGCGCGCCGCCCCGGGGGCGCCCGGGTAGCGAGTGCTCTCGACGGAGCCCCAGCACCGAGGCTTTCGCGAGAAACACTCAGGATGGTGCGCGAGGGGCGGTTTGGACGCCCTGAATGATCGCGCGGCGCAGCCTGAGCCGGTCTATAGAACGTTTCGAAATAGGCCGCTACTGGCCCGATGACACAGGCGCGTGCCTGACAGTGCGAGACGCCTGCCGGCGCCGTCACGCCTCTGGGCCGCGACGGTAACAGCGCCGCAGGGCCGCCCGGAACGCGGCGATCTGCTCGGGGCTCAGACGGGCGAGCCGAGCCTCCAACTGCTCGCGGCCGGCGAGCGCGGCCGGGTCGCGGGCGGCCTCGTCCTCGCTGAGCCGGGATGCCTCCCGACGACCGGTCCTGTTCTGCACGACCAAGCCCTCCCGCCGCGCGCCGCCGGCCGGCGTCGAGAGATCAATGCGCACGCGGTGCGCGCGGTTCGCACCGGGTGCGGGGATGGTCTATAGCCCCGGCGCGGGACCACCTCCCCGTCGCCTCCCGCGACGCGCGGGGCCGCCCGCCAGCCCATCGCGCTCCGGAACGAAGGCGAACCGTGCGGACATCTCCCCCGTCGAAGGCCGAGCCGTGCGTCTGATCGTCGAGAATCTCGCCTGCCGCCGCGCGGGACGCCGGATCTTCACCGGACTCTCCTTCGCCCTCGAACCGGGGGAAGGCCTCATGGTCACGGGGCGCAACGGCGCCGGCAAGTCGAGCCTGCTCGCGATGCTCGCCGGACGTCTCAAGCCCGATGCCGGCGCGATCCGCGCCGAGGGCATCGGCGAGGCGACGCTGGCCGAATGCCTTCACGTAGTCGGACATCGCGACGGCCTGAAATCCGCACTGACGGCGGCGGAAAACCTCGAATTCGCCCGCGATCTTCTCGGCGACCCGGCCGAGGAGCCGGGAGCGGCCCTCGCAGCCATGGGATTGCCGCACGTGGCGCGCCTGCCGGTCGGCTATCTCTCGGCCGGGCAGCGGCGCCGGGTGGCGCTGGCGCGCCTTCTGGTCTGCCGCCGGCCCCTTTGGCTCCTCGACGAGCCGACCGCCGCCCTCGACCTCGCCTCGCAGGGGGTGCTCGCCGCGATGATGGGCCGTCACAGGGCCGAAGGCGGCCTCGTCGTGGCGGCGACGCATCAGGCCCTCGGTCTAGAGGATGCCCGCGAACTGCGCATCGGCCCGGCCGCCCCCGAAACCGCCCCGGTGGAGGACTGGGCATGATTCGCGCCTTCTCGGCCCTGCTCGCCCGCGACCTGAAGCTCGCCGCCCGGGTCGGCGGATCGGGCGCGCTCTCGCTCGTCTTCTTCCTGATGATCGTGGTGCTGGTACCGTTCGCGCTGGGGCCCGACCTGAACCTGCTGTCGCGGATCGGCCCGGCCATCCTCTGGCTCGCGGCCGTGCTCGCGACGCTGATCGGCCTCGACCGTCTGTTTCAATCCGATGAAGAAGACGGCTCGCTCGATCTGATGACCGGGGCCGCGGTGCCGCTGGAGGCGGTGGTGCTCGCCAAGGTGCTGGCCTCCTGGCTCACCACGGGCCTACCGCTCGCGCTCGCCTCGCCGCTGTTCGGGCTGCTGGTGGCGCTCTCGCCCAAGGCGATGGCCGCGACGGCACTGACGCTCGCGCTGGGCACGCCGGCCCTGGCCTTCATCGGGGCCGTGGGCGCGGCGCTCACCGCCACGATCCGGCGGGGCGGGCTCATCCTGGCGATCATCGTGCTGCCGCTGATGATCCCGACCCTGATCTTCGGCGTCTCCGCGGCCGAGGCCGCTCTGGGCGGAACGGTGCCGCTCGCCACGCCGCTGACGGTGCTGGCCGCACTGAGCCTGATCGCGGCGGTGGTCGGCACGCTCGCCGCCGCCGCCGCCCTGCGCTGGTCGGAATGAGGCGACCCCGGTTGCCTCAGTTGCAGCCGATGCAGATACCGGTGTCGATCTTGTCGTTCTTCTTCTCCATCGACGTCTCCCGGTCGGGGTTGTCGGCGTCGCGGCGCGCCCCCCCTGCCCCGGCGGGCGGCATGGTGCGGCCGACCGGGGAAGTGTTGGGCGCGTAGATGGTGGAATGGGCGCCGCCGCCGGTGCCCGTCTGAGCGGGCGACTCGGCCGACGCCGATGCGGTGAGCGCGGCCGTCAGGGCGGCAGCGGAGAAGATGCGTGCGATCATCGTCGAACTCCCTTGCCGTGCCAACGCGCTAGGGTGCCGTCGGTTCGCCGTCGCCCGCCCTCGATGTCGCGGTTCGACTCGTCGTAAAGCCCCACGAGGCGCCCCGCGAGGTCGACGCCTTCGTCACAGCCTGAGAGAGGGTCAGTTCGGCCAGCGGATGGTCGCTTCACGCAGGCCGATGATCCGCGCCTCGTCGAGGCCGAAACGGGGGGAGGCATCGAAGACCTCGCCGGAAATGCTGACATCGCAGGCATCCCCCAACGCGCCGCTCTGGCAGCGGGCGAGCGCAAGCGTGCGGCTGTGAGCATCCGCCTCGGCGACGTGGATCAGAAGCCGTCCCACGCTCGGCACATCGGAAGCGCCGGTCTCGGTCCTGATTCCGACGCAGGTCAATTCCTCGGGCGTCGCGAACACGAGGTGGCAGTGGTCGAGGACGACGCGCCGGCCGATGTGGTGCCGCGCCCGCTCGATGAATCCGGCCGCATCCGCGCGGTCATCGACGGCCAGCGACGCGAAGGGGGCAAGAGCGACGGACAGCGCCACCATGCAAACAACCCGCATCATCGTCGGCTCTCGGTCGAAAACGTCGCCGACGGCCTAGCAAGCGTCGGGCCAGGGGGACGCGCACGATGAAGCGACTTCAGCGGGTCTGGCCGGTCTCCTGGGCATGGGTGTTCTGGTTGGCGGTCGGTCCTGTGCGATTGAACGCGAACACGATCACCGCCGCCAGCAGGATCAGGACGATGGGAAGGGCGAACATCCAGCGATGCATGAGGGTCATCCGAGCGCGAGACACGGGAATTTCGGAACTCGGGCTCCCGCCGATTGGCTCCGGCGCATGGGCCATGACGCCGACCTTAGTCCCGCGGCCTCTCGTCCTATGCGCTGAATGCATGCCTCCAGTGAGAGCTTATCGGATTGCCTTGTGCAGTGCAGCGTGAGAGAAGGAGTCATGCAGGGCGCGACGGCGTCGCACCTTGTTGCCCTTCTTGGGCGTTTCCTCCCTAGACTTCGGGCCGCCCCTCGGGGCGGCCTTTTTTCTGTCCTTCATCCTCGAACGACCGTTGCTTTGTTCTTCTGTCCTGCCGCTTCGTGGAAGAGTATTCCGCGCGCAGCCCAGTGCGGTGCAGCAAGATTCCTCCCTCCCGAGCCGCCCCTCGCTCGCGTGGCCGCGCGGGCACAACTTCATCGTTTTGTAGCGAGCCCAGATTGACCGCCGCGAGGCCCGTCGCCTAGCGTGGCCGTCGACGGTTCCCGAGAGGGATCAAAAGGGAATGCGGTGATGGGCCCTTGCCCCGATCCCGCAGCTGCCCCCGCAACTGTGAGCGGAGAGCCCTCCATCACCACGTCACTGGGGGCGTTTCGGCCTGGGAAGACGATGGTGGGTGACGACCCGCGAGCCAGGAGACCTGCCGTCAGCCGTGGTCACACGCGGAACATGCCGGGCGGGGTGCATCGGCAGGTGTCGGGATGTCGGAGGCCGGGAGGCTCCCGGCGCCTCGGCCTCGTTCGCGGTGACGTGCCACCGTTGCCGTTCGAGGCTCTGCCAGTTCCATGTCGTCGATCGGATGCCGCCACCGCGGCCGTTCCCTCTTGCCCGCCCTCCTCACCCTGCCCCTCGCGCTCGCCGATTCGGCGCGGGCTCAAGGATTACCGCTCGAACCACCGCTGGCCCGTCTCGACGAGATCGCGGTGCAGGGCGGCACCGCCTCCGGCCTGCCGCCGAACGCCCCCGCCGATGCGGTCGGCGCGGAAACCTCCGCCGCCCTCCGGACACCGAGCCTGACGCGCGCCTCGCCGGTCGGGCTGAACCTGCGCACGCCCTCGCGCTCGGCGAGCCGCCTCGGCCTCACGCCGCTGGAGACGCCCGCGAGCCTCGACATCATCTCCGGCGAGACCGCGCGTCTGCGCGGCCAGACCAGCGTGCTGGAGGCGGTCTCGCAGAACGGCACCGGCATCACGGCCTACGGCTCGCCCGGTTTCGGGCTCGGCGCCTTCACCAGCCGAGGCTTTGCCGGACAGAACTCGATCCAGACGCTGTTCGACGGCACCCGCCTCTATGTCGGCGCCAACACCTTCACCTTCCCGTTCGACACCTGGAACGTCGAGCGCATCGAGGTGCTGCGCGGACCGGCCTCGGTCCTCTACGGGGACGGCGCCATCGGCGGCGTCGTCAACGTGGTCTCGAAGAAGCCGCTCTTCACGCCGCTCAACGTCGCCCGGGTCGGCTTCGGCGAGGACGGCGTCGCCCGCGCGGCGATCGACACGACCGGCCCCGTCGGCGAGTCGCTCGCCTATCGCCTCAACGTCAGCGGCAACAGGGCCGGAGGATGGCTCACGCCGGAGGGCGATTTCCGCAATCTCGCGGTCTCGGGTGCGCTGACGCTGCAGGCGAGGCCGGACCTTGCGGTCACGCTGAGCCACGATCTCGGCTACCAGGAGCCGACCCGGTACTGGGGCACGCCGCTCGTGAACGGGCGGGTGCCCGACCTGATCCGCTTCAACAACTACAACGTCCGCGATTCGCAGATCGCCTTCACCGACAACTGGACGCAGTTTCGGACGGAGTGGACGCCCACGGGCGACCTGACCGTGCGCAACACGGCCTACCGACTCCAGAGTCGGCGCCACTGGCGGGATGTCGAGCAGTACCGCTTCAATCCGGCTACCGGCCTCGTCGATCGCTCCGACTATCTCGAGATCTACCACCAGCAGGAGCAGATCGGGAACCGCTTCGACGCCACGGTCCGGGGCAGCCTCTTCGGCCTCGCCCATCAATTCTCGGCCGGCTTCGACGTCAACCACATCAACTTCCGGCACACCAACAACTTCTTCTTCGAGAAATCCGACAGCGTGCCCCTGACGGGCTACGATCCAGGCCTCTTCCCCGCCGAGGGCCGCGCCACCCCCGCCTACGCCACGCGCACGAGCCAAGCCTCGGTCTTCGCCGAGGACCGGCTGTTCCTGACCGAGCGGCTGTCGCTACTCACTGGCGTGCGCTTCGATGCCCCGCGCCTCTACCGAGAGGATCTGCGCACCGGCGCCAGCTTCGAACGCTCGTTCCGCGCCCTCGGCTACCGCTTCGCGCTGCTCTACGAGCCGACGCCGGACACCTCGCTCTACGCCTCCTACGCGACCGCCACGGACCCGGTGAACAGCCTGATCACCCTGTCGCAATCGCTGGCGGGCTTCGAACTCTCGACGGGCCGTCAGGTCGAGATCGGCGCCAAGGGGCTGGCTTTCGGCGGCGCCGTCGAATGGACGCTGGCGGGCTACCGCATCGTCAAGGACAATTTGATCTCCGCGGTGCCGGGACAGCCGACGGTTTCGACCCAGGTCGGCCAGCAATCCTCGCTCGGCGCAGAGGCCGCCCTGTCCTGGCTTCCCGCCCCCGGCTGGCGCATCGACGCCAACCTCGCCCTGCTGCACGCGCAGTACGACGACTTCTCCCAGAACGTCGGCGGGGTCGCCGTCTCCTATGCCGGCAACCAGCCGGTCAACGTGCCCGAGCAGGTGGCCAATCTCTGGGTGAACTGGGCGTTCGCCCGCGACTGGGAGGGGCGCATCGGCCTGCAGCATGTCGGCGAGGTGTTCAGCGATTTCGGCAACACCGCCCGGCGGCCCGCCTACACCCTGGTCAATCTCGGCCTCGACCATCAGGTGACGGCCGCCTCCCGCCTGTCGCTGCGCGTCTTCAACCTGTTCGACAAGACCTACGCGATCGACGGCAGCGCCGTGAACGGCGTCGGCACCGCCTGGCTCCTGGGACGCCCGCGCTCGTTCGAGGTCGCCTACACCGTGGCGTGGTGATCCTCCGCCGCCGATCGACGCCGTTTCGGTATCGATCGGCAGCCGGACCCGGCGCAGCCGGTGAATGGGCCGGCGAATGGGCCGGCTCGTCGCTGTGACGCAGAGCGGGCGGGAAACAACGGGCCCATTGCGGCATTTGCTCGGATGAAGATCGACGGTCACGGCACGCAGCCGATCCGCCGCTCCCTCGATTCGAGACCGATCCCATGAGCCGTCCCCTGAGCCGAACCCTCGTCACCCTCATCGCCCTGGGCTGCCTCGGCTCAGGCGCGGCCAGCGCCCAAGGCCGGCCTCCGGGCCTGCCCAGCGGACCGTTTCCGCCGGGAACGATCATCCAGCAGCAGAACAACATCACCGGCGGCGGCGTCGATTACCTGATCGCGCCCGGTCCCACCGGTGCCGACACCATCAGCAGCAATTCGGCCGCCGCCGGAAACGCCAACCAGCCCGAGCGCGCCATCCCTCAGGGAAGCGGCGGTGGCGGCGGCGGTGGCGGCAGCTCCCGATAGGGGCTCGAGCGGGCTTGGCCGGCCTGCAACGCGCCGGCCGGCCCGCTCGCGGCGATCGTTCTGAGAAACAACTTAAGATCTCAGGCGTCCGCAACGAGAGGGCGCGGACCGTGTTACGCTCTGCGGTACGATCAGCATCGGCCTTCGGCAGCAAGGCACGGTCACGGAGCGCGGGATGGAACGGGCGGCGGCACTCTGCATCCTGATGGCGCTCACACTGCCGGGTCCGGCGCAGGCGGCGGCCCGGCTGAAGATGGACGACAAAGCCTCGGTCTGGCCGCGGGCGGGGGCGAGCGAGAAGTTCGATTTCACGAACCGGGTCGGCAAATCGATGAGCACGCTCGCGCCCGGCCTCGACAGCGGCTACTTCATGCGCTGCTTGGAGGAGATCGCCAATATCGGCGACACCAAGAACCTCACGCTCAGCGACATGGTCCGAACCTGCGTCTCGCTCCACGCCGGGCGCACCGGGGGCGAGGGCAGCGAGTAGCGGTCCAACTTCTTCCTACGAGAACAGCACTTTCGCCAGGGTACGGTTCAGCTCTCCCGAGGGTGCGAACCTGATAAGATATCGCCTAACGAAAGTCCTTCGGGAAAGAGGCCGCAAACCAACTCCCGACCTGCCAGCAGCCGTACATCAGGAGGCAGATAATCAGGCCGCCGACCGCGAGCCTGAGCCAGAAGCCATCGTCCCCTCGATTGGGTTGCTCCGGCCGCCCCATGCCCATCACCGTCCCTGAAGTGAGTGTCGCTCGACGATACGCACCGGCCCCCGCCCGCCGCGGGCATCGACCATCCACCCCGTCTCGGAAAGTCCCCGCCCAAGCTCACGTCGTCGGCAGCGACCGCAAACCAGGCCCGTGCCTGACGGATGCTGAGGGGACGTGGCGGTCGTGCGGCGGGCAGATCCGCACTGAGAATGCCGCCCGGATTCTGGAACCGGGACGGTACGGGGGATGCTCGTTCCGCATGGTTTATTTGAGCATTGGCGAACGTTTCAGAGCGATGCTCTAAAACGACGGCTTATTGCCAAGGCATTTGCAGCGCTTCGATTTCAGAATCCGGCAGCGACCGCTGCAGCACTCTCGCGCGCTTCGTCCAGTCCACCCATTGCCACGGCATTCAATATTCATATCGCGCGTCGTCATGATTTGTCCTGGCCTGCTCATCGCCGCCGACGCGGTATAGATACTTATTCCCAATATGAGCGCCGGAACAGCGGCTTAAATTGCAACGCTTCGCATGGCGTATCCTCCATTATCATTGATCGATGGGTCGTCGACCGCCTGACGCGGTGAGCGAACGCTACCACACAATGTTTTCTACTATAATATACAACTTCAACTTGGATCAAAGATCCGTTCTCGCAGTGGCGGATGTTTGAGGCGGCCTGAACGCCGGTCGAAGGATGAAGGCCGATGCCCCTGGGACCAGCAAACCGGCTCGCGCCCAGCGCAGGCTTCCGAGCATCCTGAGGAGGATCTCAATTCGCCGCACGATTCGGATCGGCAGCCAGACCGATATCCGAGCCCTCGGCTGGCCCCCTGCCCGCCTGGGCGAGGGTGCGCTCCAGCATCTGTCCATAAATCGGGCGGCCGCCGAGCCACTGGGCTACGAGGCTGGCCGTGAGGCAGGCTGTCAACATGGGCAGGACGAGCGCGTAGGCGCTCGTGAGTTCAAGCACCAAGACCACCCCCACGGCCGGGGCGTGGACGGTTGCGCTGAAGAGCGCGGCCATCGCCACGATCCCGAAGGAGACCGGCGTTACCCCGAGGCCGGACAGGGCTTCGGGGAACGCCATGTGCGCGAGCAGGCCGAAGGCCAAACCGATGCAGGTTGCGAGCGACAGAATCGGCGCAAAAATCCCACCCGGCGTCCCGACGGAATAACTGACAACCGAGCTGAAAAAACGGGCGGCTGCCAGGATCAACAGCACGCTCGCACTCGGGGTCAGGACGGCGATCTGTGAAATGACCTGCTCCCCGCCCGTCACGGTGCGCGGCGCCAGGATCAGCAGGGCGCCCACGAGCAGTCCGACCAGGGCAGGCCAGGCATAGGGCGCGCGCTTCTGCCAAGCGGCGGCAAGGTCCAGCATTGCCAGGATGCATCTGTTGAAGAGCACCCCTACCGCACCCAGGATGATGCCCAGCACGGCGAAGGCCGGCAACGAAGCCAGCGCCGCCGCACCGGCGGAGAGCGGCAAGTCCGGCCGCGCACCTGAGATGATCTGGGTCACCGCCGTTCCGGTGATCGCCGCAGCGAACACCCCCATGTAGTTTCGGAACGTGTACGGGAACTGCTTGCGCGTTTCCTCGATGACGAAGAGCACGGCCGACATTGGAGCATTGAAGGCACAGGCGAGACCTGCCCCCGCGCCGGCCGCCAGCAAGGCCTGCCGATCGGTGTGCCTGACCCGGAACATCTCGGAGGCGGCAAGCGCCGCCGAGCCGCCCATGTGAATGGTCGGCCCCTCGCGGCCGAGAACCAGGCCTGAGCCGATTGCCGCGATGCCGGCGATGAACTTCACCGGCAACACGCGCTCCCAGCGCACATGTCGGATGCCGGCGATGGCCCCCTCGATCTCCGGGACCCCGCTCCCGCTGGCTTCAGGGGCGAAGCGCCGGGTGATGAACACGGCAAAGACCGTGGCCGCCATGGTGATGGCGGCGCTCGCCGCGAGCAACCGCCAACCCGCGATGTGGCCGGCGAGCCATGTCGGCCAATCGATGATCGTGTCGATGGCGAGGTGAAAGAGGCCGCCGAACACGCCCGTGAGGGCACCGACGATCAGGGCCACGGCGACGAAGTGTGCCTGTTGCAGGGGCGTCGCGGGTCGATCTGCCGGCTCCATCCTCGCCCCTTCCTCTCGCTGATCGCCGGTAAACCCGGGCGTTACGCGGTCCGTCCCCGGAACGGATGTCTCGGTGACACTCGCCGGAGCCCCACCCAAGCGGATACGCAGGTGCCCGGACCAGCGCTCAGGCGGGCTGACCCTGCCTCGCCTTCCCCGGTCTCACGCGCTCCCGCAAGGTCTGGACCGTGACGTAGAGCATCGGCACGATGAAGATGCCGATCGAACTTGCCGCGATCATTCCCCCGAAGACCGCTGTACCGACGTCGCGCCGGCTGATCTGGGCCGCGCCGGTCGCGATCACGAGAGGGACAAGGCCGAGGATGAAGGCGATGGAGGTCATCATCACGGCGCGGAACCGCTGCTCGGCGCCGCGGATCGCGGCCTCCCGGATCGGCACGCCCGCCTCCCGCTGATCCTTCGCGAACTCGACGATGAGGATACCGTTCTTGGCCGCAAGGGCGATCAGCACCACGAGCCCGATTTCGCTGTAGAGATCGAGCGAAAGGCCGGCGAGCTTGACGGCAAGGTAGGAGCCGAAGGCGCCGACCACGACGGACAGCAGGACCGGAATGGGAATCGTCCAGCTCTCGTAGAGGGCGATCAGGAACAGATAGGCGAACAGGAAGGCGAGGCCGAGGACGATCCAGGTTTGCCCGGACGCCTGTTGCTCCTGATAGGCGGTCCCGGTCCACTCGTAGCTGTAGCCTTCCGGCAGGGTCCGGTCCGAGATCTGCGCCATCGCGGCCATCGCGGCACCGGAGGAGATGCCGGGCGCCGGGCTGCCGTTCACGCTCACGGCCCGGAAGTTGTTGTAGCGGGTGAGCACCTGCGGTCCGAGCACGATGCGCACGCTCGCGACCGAACGTAGGGGTACCATCTGGCCCGAGGCGCCGCGGACATAGATGTTCCAGAGGTCGCGGATATCGCCCCGGCTCTCCGCCTCGCCCTCCACATTCACCTGCCAGGTGCGGCCGTAGAGGTTGAAATTGTTGACGTAGACCCCGCCGAGCGTCGCCTGGAGCGAACTGAAGACGTCGCTCATCGCCAGCCCGAGCACCTGTGCCTTCGTGCGGTCGATGTCGAGGAAGATGGACGGGTTCGACGCCGTGAAGGTGGAGAAGACGCGGGCAAGCTGCGGATCTTGGTTCGCCGCCGCGGCGAGCCCACGCACGACCGCATCGATCGCAGCCGGGTCCTGGCCCTCTCGCGCTTCGAGCACGTATTCGAAGCCGCCGCTCGTCGAGAGCCCGACGATGGGAGGAAGGTTGAAGGGCCGCACCGTCGCCTGCGCGATCGTCGCGGCCGCCGCGTCAGCGCGCCCGATCAGGGCCTGGGCCGATTCCGCCGCGCTCCGGCGGTCGGCGAAGGGTTTGAGCTGCGCCACCAGGAACGCGGAATTCGGCTCGGCCGCTCCGTCCAGAAGCGAGAAGCCGACGATCGCGAGCACCTGATTGACGCCGGGCATGTCCTTCAGGAGCCGCTCGACCTCCGCCGCGACCGCACTCGTGCGGGCCACCGACGCGCCGTCGGGCAGTTGGACCGAGACGAAGAAGGCGCCCTGATCCTCCTCCGGGAGGAAGCCGGACGGCGTGATCCGCGCGAGGCCGAAGATGCCACCCGCGAACAGAAGAACCAGCACGAGCGAGAGAGCGGACACGCGGACGAGGCGGCGGACGCCCGCTGCATAGCGGTCCCGCACCCAGTCGATTCCGCCGAGCACCCGGCCCATGATGCCCCGCCGCGCGCGCGTCGGACGCAGGAACACCCCGCAGAGCGCGGGGGAAAGGGTCAGCGCGTTGATCGCCGAGATCAGCATCGCGGCGCTGATCGTGACGGCAAATTGGCGAAACAGCGTTCCCGACACGCCCGGGATGAAGGCGATCGGAACAAAGACGGACAGGAGGACGAGCGTGATGGCGATGATGGGAGCCGTGATCTGCGTCATGGCGAGCTTGGTCGCCTCGGCCGGCGACAGTTCCGGATGCTCCTCCATCACCCGCTCGACATTCTCGACGACCACGATGGCGTCGTCGACCACGATGCCGATGGCGAGCACCATCGCCAGGAGCGACACGGTGTTGGCCGAGTATCCGAGCACGTAGAGCACCGCGAAGGTGCCGATGAGGCTCACCGGCACGGCGATGGCGGGGATCACCGTCGCCCGCAGATTCCCGAGGAACAGGAACACGACGAGGACGACGAGGACGAAGGCCTCGGCCAGCGTCCGCAGCACCTCGAAGATGGTATCCTTCACGAAGGTCGTCGAATCGTGCACGACGGTGTATCGCAGTCCGGCTGGGAAGCGCGCCGAAAGCTTTTCCAGGGTCGCCTTCACGGCGGTCGCGGTCCGCACCGCGTTGGCGCCGGGCACGAGATAGATGGCGACGGGGACGCCGGGTCGGCCGTCGAGCCGGGATTCGCTGTCGAAGCTCTGCGCGCTGAGTTCCACCCTGGCAACATCGCGGATGCGCACCACGGAGCCGTCGGAATTCGTCCGCAAGACGATCGCGCCGAATTGTGCAGGCGTCGACAATCGACCCTGCGTCTGCACGTTCATCTGAATCTGCTGCTCGCTCGTGATCGGCGGCGCGCCGATGCGGCCGACCGGCGCCTGAACGCTTTGCGCCCGGATGGCATCCACCACGTCCGAGGGCGCGAGGTTCAGGCTCGTCAGGCGATCCGTGTCGAACCAGATGCGCATCGAGTAGTTCATCCGCGCGAACAGATTGGCCTGACCCACGCCGGCCGTGCGCGAAATCTCGTCGAGCACGTTGATGATGGCGTAGTTCGTGATGAAGAGCGGGTCCTGCGCGCCCGTCTCGCTGTAGAGGACGGCGAACAGCAGGATCGCGGAAGACTTCTTCTGCACCTTGAGCCCCTGCTGCTGCACCTCGGACGGGAGCTGCGACAAGGCCGACTGGACGCGATTGTTGACGCTGACCGTGTTGATATCCGGATCGGAGCCGAGGTCGAAACTCACCGCCAGGCTGTAGCTGCCGTCATTGGCACTCGTGGACTTCATGTAGATTATGCGGTCGACGCCGATGACCTGGGCCTCGAGCGGCTGGGCGACGCTCGCCTCGACGACCTCGGCGGAGGCCCCCGGATACATCCCCGACACGCTCACCTGCGGCGGCACGATGTCCGGAAACTGCGCGACCGGGATCCGGAGCAGCGCCAGCCCCCCCGCGATCGTGATGATCAGCGCGATGACGATCGCGAGCCGGGGGCGGTCCACGAAGATGGATGAGATCATGACGCGCCTCGGGCTCGGTCGCCTGGGACAAACGAAGTTCGATCCGGGACGAGGGGCCGCGGAGCGAGAGACGGGACGGGACGAAAGGGAAGGAAAGGAGGGCGGCGTCCCATCCTGCGCTAGCGTCGGCGGCTCGGGCTGCCGCTCGCGTCCGGGCCGGCGCCGCTGGCGGCTCCGGTTGGAGCGTGTCCAGCCGGCGGCGAAACGGACGCAGCCGGGGCTGTGCGGCCGGCTGGCCCCGCGCCGTCCTCGTTCACGGCCGAATTCCGCATCATCCTCTGCAGAAGGGCGTCGGCGGGTTTGGGCAGGACCGTCTCGCCGGCGCGGACCCGCTGCAAGCCTTCGGCGATGAACTGCTCTCCGACCTTGAGGCCGCTCGTGACAGCCGCGAGCGTCGTGCTCGATTGGCCGAGCTCAATCCGACGCTCCTCGGCCCGATTCCCCGGCCCGATCACGTAGACGTAGCTGCCCCGCTGATCGGCCAGGACGGCGGCACGGGGAATCGCGACCACCTCGACCGGCTCGACGCCTTCGAGGAACACGGTCACGAACTCGCCATCGGTGAGTTCGCGGAGGGTGGTGGCGGTGCGGCTGTGAGCGAAAATCGGAGGGTTCGGCAGCACGCCGCGAAGCAGGATCGTGTCCGTATTCGTCGCGATGGTGTTGTTGACGAAATCGAGCGTCCCGGTGTGATCGTAGAAGCGGCCGTCCGGGAGTTGCACCCGGATCAGGACAGCGCCGAAGCCGCCCGCCGGCCCATAGCGCGCTTTCAGATTGATCGATTCACGGACCGGCACCGGAAACGTCACGAACATCGGGTCCTGGCTGATGATCGTCGTCAGCACGCCGGAGCTCGGCCCGGCCACGTTGCCGATCGTCAGGGACGTGCGCCCGATCTGACCCGCAATCGGCGCGCGGATCTCCGTGTAGCCGAGATTGATCTGCGCCGTGTCGAGCTGGGCTTGTGCGGCTAGGAGCTGCGCTTCCAAGGCACGCTCGTTCGCAAGCGCCGCGTCGTAGGTCGATTGCTGCCCGGCCGGGCCGCCGAGCAGGATTCGGGCACGCTGCGTCGTGAGACGCGCGTTTCCCAATTGCGCCTCAACCTGCGCAATCTGCGCCTTCTGAGCGGCCACGGCCGCCTGGAACGGGCCCTGCTCGAGACGATAGAGGAGCGTTCCCTCCTCGACATCCGTGCCTTCGACGAAGAGCCGCTTCTCGATGAACGCCGTCACCCGGGCGACGATGTCGACACGCTGCTTCGCCTCGATGCGGCCGATGAACTGCTCCGTCTGGGTGATCGGCTGCTTGCGCGCGGCGATGACGCCGACGACAGGGGGGCCCGTCGGCTCGGCCTGCGCGAACGCCGCCGGGATCGCGGGCAGGCACGATGCGTAGAGCGTTGCAGCGGCCACCCAGGCTCGTGACTTGACTGTGCCGGACATCGTCATGTCCACCTGCAACTGTTGCGTGACGACGCCCCGAAGAATGGGCGAGCGTTTCGTGTGATCGCTGCCCTGGCGTGGCCAGAGAACCGCGTCGGGTGCTCCGGCGCCTGCAACGAGGTCCGGCGTGCCGCTGCCCGAGTCCCGCGGTCTGGGATCGCCCCGCCAATGCCGGCGCTCCCTCAAGTCACCAGAGCGACCTCGCCCTCCAGCCCGTAGGTCGCGCAGCGAGCCGAAGGAGTCGGTCGGCGCCCCGCTCGAAGCGCCGATCAGGTCGATTTCAGCAGCCATCGAAGTGGGAGAGCGATGAGCGTCAGGCTCACGACGCTCATCGTCCAGAGCAAAACGAACCAGCCGATCCGACGGAACGTGCCGGTCATCTTCACCCCGCGGATGCGTGCGGCGTCGTGCACGAAGCCAGGCTTCACCGTCGGCTGATGAAGGCCCATCAATGATACCCGGATTCCGGTGTGACCTTGCCGCGGAACAGCCAGTAGACGTAGGCCGTGTAGCCGAGCACCATCGGGATCAGGACCGCCGCGCCGGCGAGGAGAAAGGCTTGGCTGCTCGGATGCGTGGCCGCGGCCCAGATCGAGATGTCTGGAGGCACGATCATCGGCCAAAGGCTGATGCCGAGCCCGATGTAGGAGAGCAGGAAGAAGCCGAGCGCGCAGAGGAAGGGCATGACCTCCTCCCGCCGCTCCAGCGAGCGCCGGAAGCGCAGCGCCAACAGCCCGACGAGCACGGGCACCGGCGCACCGACGACGATGCCGGGGAACGAGAGCCAGCGCTCGCGGAAGGGGGCGCTGAGGACCAGCATCGTGAGCGAGATGATGGCGATCAGGAGCAAGGTCGCGAAGCCCAGAGGGCGAGCAAGGCGGTAAGCGCGGATCTGCAACGCTCCCCCCGTCTTCCAGATGAGCCAGCAGGCCCCCAGGAGCGCGTAGCCGAGCACCAACGCCACGCCGGTCAGCAGAGAGAAGGGCGTGAGCCAGTCCCACCAGCCGCCGGCATAGGCCCGCCCTTCGACGCGGATTCCCTGGACGAGGGCGCCGAGCGCGATGCCCTGGCAGAAGGCTGCCGCGTAGCTGCCCCAAGAGAAAGCCCGGTCCCACCAGAGCTGACCCCGCGCCGTGACCATGCGGAAGCGCATCTCGAAGGCGACACCGCGGAAGACGAGGGCGAGCAGCATCAGGATCAGCGGCATGTAGAGCGCCGGCAGGATCGTCACGTAGGCCAGCGGGAAGACCGCGAAGAGCCCGCCGCCGCCGAGGATCAGCCAAGTCTCGTTGCCGTCCCACACGGGGGCGACGGAGTTCACCATCACGTCCCGATCGGCCTTGGCGGACATGGCCGGGAACAGGATGCCGATGCCGAGATCGAACCCGTCCATCGCAACGTAGAGGAACACGGCGGTGGCGATCAGGACGGCCCATATCAGCGTGAGGTCGAGAGACATCCAAACCCCTTCCTTCACTCAGCGGGCTGGGCATTCGGGCCGGCGGCAAGCGCCGGTGCCGGGGTGATGCCGGCGGTGCGCACCGGCTGGCCGGAGGGCAGACCCACCTCGTGGGGTCGCGGTGGCTGATTGAAGAGGTGCAGAAGGAACCAGATGCCGGCCCCGAACACGACGAAGTAGACCACGGCGAAGGCGGCGAGCGAGGCCGCGACGGCGGGAGCGGCAATGGGTGAGACGCTGTCGGCGGTGCGCAGCAGCCCGTACACCGTGAAGGGCTGCCGGCCGGATTCCGTCACCACCCAGCCGGCCGTGACGGCGACGAGGCCGGACGGGCCCATCACAACCGCGCAGCGCTGCAGCCCTCGCGACGTGTAGAGCCGTCCCTTCCAGCGCAGATAGAGCGAGGTCACGCCCAAAGCGATCATCAGGAAGCCGAGCCCGACCATGACCCGGAAGGCCCAGAACACCAGGGGCAGGTTCGTCGGCCAAGTGTCGCGCGGCAGCGCCTTCAGTCCGCGCACCTCGGCGTTCAGATCGTGGGCGAGATACAGGCTCGCGAGCCCCGGTATGCCGATCGCCCAACGCGTCGTCTCGGCCTGCGCGTCCGGCCAGCCGAACAGGATCGAGGGCGCGCGCCGCTCGCTGTCGAAATGGCCCTCCATCGCCGCGACCTTGGCCGGCTGGTAGTGGTAGGTGTTGGTGCCGTGCAGGTCGCCGAGGACGAGCTGTACGGGAGCGCCGATCGCTGCCATCCACATCGCCATCGAGAACATCAGGCGCGCGCGCGGGTTCGACCGGTCGCGCAGGAGATGCCAAGCCCCCACCGCGCCGACGATCATCGCCGTGGTCAGGTAGGCGGCGGTGACGGTGTGGGCGAAACGGAAGGGGAAGGACGGGTTGAAGACCACGGCCCACCAATCCTGGGGCGCGAAGTGGCCGTTGGCGTCGAGCACGTAGCCCGCCGGCGTCTGCATCCAGGAATTGGCCGACAGGATCCAGAAGGCCGAGGTCAACGTGCCCAGCGCGACGAGGCAGGTGGCCAGGAAGTGGAGGCGCGAACCCACGCGCTCCAGGCCGAACAGCATGACCCCGAGAAAGCCTGCCTCGAGGAAAAAGGCCGTCAACACCTCGTAGCCCAGAAGAGGGCCGAGAACCGGCGCCGTCTTGTCGGAGAAGACCGACCAATTGGTACCGAACTGGTAGCTCATGACGAGCCCCGAGACGACGCCCATGGCGAACGCAATAGCGAAGATCTTGAGCCAGTACCGGTAAGAATCGAGATAGACGGCGCGCCCGGTGGCGAGCCAAAATGCTTCGAGCACCGCAAGAAAGCTGGCCAGCCCGATGGTGAAGGCCGGGAACAGGAAATGCCAAACGACCGTAAAGGCGAATTGGCTTCGAGCGAGATCGAGGGCGCTCGGGAGGTAGTCGGCCAACATTCCTGACACTCGATTCACGAGAGTGACGAAGTACGGCTCACGTTCGAACCCGAACGAGCGGCTCATGGCGGGCCAAGGTGCGCACACGCATCTTCCACGGTCCCACACCTATCGAAGTCGCTACGGTGACGAGCGTCGGCGGAAGACCTCAGCGACGACGAGGCCCGGATCGGCCGCCTCACTTGCAATCACCGAAACTTGGAAATGTCGTCCCGTAGAATAGATGGCCCTACACAACATTCCGTCAGCTCAGATGAAGGCGGGAATTTTTCCTGCCCTCCGCTGAATTATCGATTCGAAATTTCTAAATACGCGTGCGCAACACCTTCACGCAAAAAGAGGCTTCGTTGGCATCAATGCCCAACTCGTCCGCCTTCTCGGCTGGCGTCGCCCGTCATGAGCACCTCAGAACGAAAGCCCATCACGCCAGACAGCACATTGATATAGATCAGATGGGAGCAACGAGATGTGAGCTGTTATCGGTTCATCGCATGCTCGACGGCGTACCACCGCTGGTGAGCCCACAAGGGGTCGCTCCCCGTTCGGTCTCGATGTTCGATCCCGGCATGTCGTGGCGCGGATCGAGCGTGCAGTGTTCGCACTCTCTTGTCTAAGTCCCAAGGACATCCCCGTTTGAGGTTAATCCCCAAAACCTTCAGATGACGCATATGGTTGTAGGTTTTTGCAAACAGCTTGAGCTTGTTTTGGGTATCACCTGCGAGCAGAGAGATAGGATCTGTCGCCGCCCTTCAGCGAACAGCTCGTCACGGCAGGACCAGCCTTCCACGAGGAGGCAAGCAACTTCCGGATGCCTGCCGTTTCTCTTCGATGAGAGTAGATGTGCACTTCAGCGTGCAGATCAGGTTTTCTAAGGCCCAGGAAGACAGGCCCACGCCCTTGGCCCGTCAATCTCCGCTACGACTTTGCGGCTTCGCGCGAATTCGCTCGGTCCCGGAGACGCCACGGAGAAACGCTAGGCGCGACGCAACGCAGCCTCGTACGGTGCTGCTGATGGATGGAGACGGAGCAACGAGCGACTTCATCTTGGCCGATCCAGCACAGTAAGCTGGCCCCAGCGATACGCGCGGAGATCGTGCCATGGCCCCTCCCGTTCTCGGCCTCTACCAGGCTGCCGGCTTCATGCTCGGCTGCATGGCGATCCACAGTCTGCGCGCTCACGCAGAGCGGTTGACTCCGGTGCTGATTGGCGTGGCGATACTCCTGGCCAGCATCCTGGTCGTCGACTGGCTCTCGACCATTCCCAACACCTTCGACCCTGATGGCCCTGAGGTGCGAGCAATTACTGGGTTCGAGTGAGGCGCCCGCCCTAACGCACGCTGCGTCGACGAATTCGCGAAGTGCCTCCTCCGGTGCCGCCATGGCCCGCCCCGCCCCCGGGACGAGCCAGAGTCGGCTGCCGATACCTGCCGATTTCGCAAAATTGCTTTCGACTTCACAGCCGCCGTAAAAGACTTGTTTTTAATGCTGTTCTGCGATCCTGAGCCTGAAATTCTGATGCCACGGGCACAATCATGATCACCGAATCAGAGCCATCCGAGGAAGCTCATAGGTTAGACAGCGGTGAAGCGGCATATATTCTGAAAGACGAGCACACGACGATTGGCTGTCTCATCAGCGCCGTGATCGGCGAGAGAATGACGTTGACGACACCGGACGCGGAACGTGTCCCCTCGGTCTTCGTACTTTATGCCCCCCACCTGAAACAGACGGTCGTTTGTTGGACCGTTTGGCGAAGCGCCGAGACGATCACGGCAGCGTTCCATTCTCCGGTCGGCTGACACATCGATAATCAATCCCCGCGCCTGAAGAAGGTGGAGCAAAGCTCCGACGGCGTTCGAGTCTCGCCGCAGAGATGGATCGCGACTACCGAGGGAAGTAAGGCGGGCTCTACGCAGTCTCCATCTCGTGGTTAACGCGACTGTTACCGCAAATTTCAGAGGATCGATTGATCCGTGTCACCACCAAATACAAAGCGCCAAGACGATCGCCCAAACTGTTGCGCTCTCTCATCGGCATCGAGCTCGCGACACCACGAGACACATCAGACCCCGTCACTTGCAAGAAACTGGCGAGAGCGAGGATGGCGGAGCGTATCGCGATGGCGTCAATATGGGCGGCCGTCGGTGAAGCTTCCCGCTCTGAGAGCCCGTTGAGATCCCCCGCCGCCCGTCCCCATCTGGCTCGTGTGCAAGCGCGTACTCCGGTTGGAGGGGCGGCGTGGAGCGCAGATGTGGACGGACCGACATCGGACGCGTCACGAGACGCGCCTGCCGGCTTGCGCTTGGACGTCCTCGACGGCGCCTTCACCGCCGAGCGCTGCCGGGACTGCCGCCACCTCCACGGCATGCGCCATCGCGTCGTCGGGAACGCCTGACCAGCATGACTTTGTCGTGCTGGAACGGCGCTTGCTCGCGCAACGTACCTAAGGCTGGCTCTGCCACTGAAGCGGCTTGCTGCGCGATCGCGCAAGCGGCCTCGACCTGGCAACTGAACGCCTCGCATACGGCGCCCGCCTCGCGGCCGCCAACGCCCTCAACAATCCAGCCGGATTTGGAAACCTCAGACAGGCTTTTAGTAGCTTCAGCCGGATTCTCATTTTTTTAGGCTTGGGCCGGAACCGCTTTCCCTCGTAGTGGGGCCTGAGCTCCTCGGGGATACAATCAAAATAGCTGTAGGGTGCGCCAAGCTCCGGACGCTTGACATATCGGACAGTCACGCGAAGCAAGCCACTGTCGAACAGATCCCAGAACGCGGTGTCAGCGAGAGCACCACTTGTTCCTACTGAAGCGGTTGCTTAAGCTGCGGCGATCGCAGGATAACTGGTGCCGCAAGAGGGATTCGAACCCCCGACCCCCTCATTACGAATGAGGTGCTCTACCAGCTGAGCTATTGCGGCGTCGCATCCGGCCGGACGTGGCGCGGCCTGACGGAACGAGCCGGGTCTTAGACGGACGCCCTCGCCTTGGCAAGCCTTGGACGGCCCATCAGACCACCCACCGCGTTGCGGTGCCGCCGGGCTTGTGCGTAAGACCTCGCCGATGAACGATCTGCCTCACCTCGATGTCCCCGAGCCGCGGGAGCCCGGCTTGCGGACCCGGCCGCCCCTCGTGCTCGCATCGGCCTCGCCGCGCCGTCTTGCGCTGCTGCAGCAGGTCGGAATCGAGCCCGACGCGCTGTTGCCGGCCGATATCGACGAGACACCGCGCAAGTCCGAATCACCCCGCGATCTCGCGCGCCGATTGGCCCGCGAGAAGCTGGAGGCGGCCCAGGTCGCGGCGCGGCGCCGGGACGAACTGCGCGAGGCGTATCTCGTCTCCGCTGATACGGTCGTGGCGGTCGGGCGCCGCGTGCTGCCCAAGGCTGAACTGCTCGACGAGGCGGCCGACTGCCTGCGACTGCTCTCAGGGCGGGCGCACCGGGTCTACACGGCGGTCTGCATCCTCTCCCCGAAGGACCGTCGCCGGGAACGCATGGTCGAGACCCGCATCCGCTTCAAGCGCCTCTCCAACCGCGAGATCGAAGGCTACCTGTCCTCCGGCGAGTGGCGGGGCAAGGCCGGCGGCTACGCGATCCAGGGGTTGGCGGCGGCCTTCGCGGTGAAGCTCGTCGGCTCCCATAGCGCGGTGGTCGGGCTACCGCTCTACGAGACCATGAGCCTTCTCGAAGGCGAAGGCTTTCCCGTGCGCGGAGCCTGGGGAGCCGCCTCGTGAGTGCGGCGTCCAAGCGGCCGCCACCCTGCCCGATCTGCGGCAAGCCGGCCGAGCCCGCGACGAAGCCATTCTGCTCGCCCCGCTGCGCCGACATCGACCTCGGTCGCTGGCTCGGCGAGCGCTACGTCATTCCCGGACCGGAGGACGAGGAGATCCCCTTTCCTTCCGGCCGGGAGGAGGACGAGCGCTTCCCTTGAGGGTCGAAACGGTGCCCGGCAAAAAAGCGTCGCCCCGCCCCAACAGGAGGCTGGACAGGCTCCGGGGCCTTCACTATACCCCCGCCTGCCGCTGACGCAGAGCGAAGCGGCCGATGCCCAGGTAGCTCAGTTGGTAGAGCATGCGACTGAAAATCGCAGTGTCGGCGGTTCGACTCCGTCCCTGGGCACCATCGTTTACGTAAATCCCTGAAACTCCTCTTGATCTCGGCCAGAGTCCCCACGGGTTTCTCTTTGCTGGGGTTTCGTGTGGGGATTTTCAAGGAAGACGATGGGCTCCTTTGGAGCCGCAATGTCAGCTTTTTCCACTCGTTCTCCACGGCCACGGTTCACCTTCCGTGCGCCACTCACGCATCCTCAAAAGAATATTGCGGTTCGCGAACGCGGTTCGGTAGGGTCCGCCCGTAGCTTGTTGCCCGGCACATTTCAGCGGGCGCGATTTGACGGACCCGATTTCATTATGACCCGCGTTTACGAGACACGTGGCCGCTGCCTTGAGGCAGCCGCGAAGCACATCAACATCGGCCCCACGAAGTTCGAGGCGCTTGTCGCTGACGGACGCATGCCGCAACCGCGCTTGATCGACAAGCGCGTGGTCTGGGACGTGTACGAGCTTGACGCCGCTTTCGAACGCCTGCCGCGACGTGGCGAGCGGCCGTCGTCGCCGCCGAGCGTGTTCGACGATCCGTGGAACAACGTTGCGGTCTGATGGGACGCCCGGCTCTCGATCCGGCCATCAAGGCCGCCCGCTATGAAGCGGCTCGCATTGAAGCTCGACGCCTGAACAACGGCAAGCTGCTGCCTCGGCGCGTGTATGCGACCCCCATGCCTACAGGGAAGGTCTACATTCGCTACGAGCCCGCAACCGGACCGAAGGTGATGCTGCGGTCGCCGATCGGATCGGCGGAGTTCTACGACGAGCTATCCGCCCTCATGCGCGGCACCGCTCGTCCGCCCGTTCGTCGCGCTGCTTCGCCCCCTCGCTCGGCTGTATCGCAGCCGGGTACGTGGCAGGCTTTGTGCGAGGAGTTCTTCGAGAGCAGTGCCTTCAGGAAGTACGCCGCGCGTTGCCGCCGTGTCCGGCGTAGGGTTCTGGAGCGGACGTGGAGTGAGCCAATCCACGGGCAGGAGCCAAACGGTCTTCGCTTCGGCGCAATGCCGGTCGAGCGTTTCCGCTTCAAGGCGATCTCGATCCTCAAGGAACGCTTCGCCCGGATCGCGACGGTGCCCGACGAGATGTACCCCGCCGACCGAAGAAAGGATCGCTGCATCCCGACCGCGCCGGAGGCGGGCAACTCGGTCGTCCGCTACATCCGTGCCGTCTTCGAATGGGCGAAGGAGCAGCACCCCGATGCCGTCGATGGGCGGAATTGGGCACGCGAAGTTCGGCTCTACCCCTCCTCGCGTAGCGGCTTCAAGGTGTGGAAGGCAGAGCAGTGCGCAGCCTACGAAGCGCGTCATCCTCGCGGTACGCTGGCGCGTCTGGTGTACGATCTCGCCAAGTTCAGCGGGCAGCGCGTATCGGATGTCGCCCGGCTCGGACCGCACATGCTGGATCACGATTATAAGGGTCGGTAGCGGCTCAGCTTCATCCAGTCCAAGAACCGCAACACCGACCCGGTACGGGCGTTCGTGTCAGTTACGCCCGCTCTTAGAGCAGCCATGGAGGCGGCAGGAGCGAGCGGGGTGCTGGGCGAGAAGACGTTCATCTCCACCCCACGCGGAACCCCGTACAGTGGGCAGTCGCTCGGCAACTACTTCCGCAAGCGTTGCGAGGAGGCCGGGCTGGCCGGGTTCTCCATGCACGGCTTGCGCAAGACGGGCGTGGTCACCTTCCTCGAAGCAGGTTGCTCCTGGCAGGAGATCATGGCGATCACCGGCCATCGTAGCATCAAGGAGATCGAGCGTTACGGCCGCGAATTCCTCCGAGGAAGCGCGGCGGCCAGCGCGTTTGATCGGCTCCTGGCGCGCACCAGTGACGGGAACGACACGGACGGGCAAGTTCGGCAGGCCGCGTGAAGTTCGAGCGGCGGTCAGCCTCGTCAGGCCCACCGCCGCCCGAGCAGATCGGCCACGTAGAGATCGCGCTCGATTGATGCATCGATCTCGTAGACCTGTGCGGCGACATCGGCAGGCAGCAGTTTGGCTGCTTCGGCGAGCCGCGCTCGGATGCGGCCCACCGTTTCAGATGAGACGCGTGCTGTAGCACCGTCGCGCCGGGTGTAGTCGCGAAGCAGGTCTTCGCCGCGCCCGCACCAGCGGGTAGAGAACGATTGCGCGCTGTCGGTGAGCCCGAGAGCGCGGATACGCTCGAAAGTTGCAATAAGTTGATGTCCGTACATGGGTGAAGCTCCTCTGTGCCGCCGGGAATAATGCCGGGATAAATACATCCGTGATACAGTACACGGAGTGATGAATCCCATGATTGACAAAGAAATACTCACCGGAACGCAGCGTCTTCTCGACTGTTATTTATCTCCGCTCGAATTCGGACCTTGGACGCTTGAGAACGTCTCCATCTCGGCGCACGACATCTCCGCCTATGGCGCACCGTCTGATGCCCGAGCAGTGCGGCTGCTGATCGAGGAGCCCGACCAAGGCTGGACCGTAGCGGCAGAGGCGATCTACCGTAGCCGTAAAGTCTGGCGGCTGCGTGTTTCGAGTTACTACGACGACTGTGGCGGCCACGGCGGCACGGGGGGCGTCAAGCACGCGTATCTCAACTGGCTGCGTTCGCTGTGACCGCTCTCGAAAGCGATCTCGCGGAACTTCGGCAACGCGCCCTGGCGACCTTCCTCGTTCTCCGTCGAAGCCCGCGCTCCGTGCTGCGCTTCATCACCACGATCGTTTGGCCTGCTGTGGTCACGCTCGGCGACTTGGAGGAAGTCGGACAGCATGCGTGCGCTGCTGCTGAGCGACATCATGCCGAGCGCCGCGAAGCACTGATGCGCGACGGCACGATCAGCCGCAACGCCCGAGGCGGCCAGACGAGATGGGCAGGCGTCCTCGAACTCGATCTCCTGCACCCGCAGGCCACCTGCTCGGAGATGAAGGCCGAACTGCTCGCGCAATGGGGCATCGACGTGGCGACACTCCGTCCGCATCAGCGCGTGTTGGTGCTGCACGAGCATGCCATCGCCGATTGCCGAGGGCATCGCTCACCTGAGGCTCTCGCTCGCGGCCTGCGCGAGATGTGGCCGGGTCCCCGGCGCGTTCACGTTGCCAAGCTCTGGGAAACCGGCACAGTCGCCCACAATCTGGAGAGGTTGGCCGGGTACGCGACGAAGCGCATCCACCGATACAGCACCGCCTGGGGCGGCAAGCGGACCTCCTATCACTGCGACTACGAGGCCGGATGGCGCAACTTCATCGAAGGCATCTACGGCGCGCTATGCAACCACAGGCTGCTAACGTCGAACATTACTACACAAGCGGTAGCGGTTCTGGGTCAGGATGAAGCTCACACCAGCGCCGACAGAATGTACCATCCGAGGGCCACTCCCGAAGGAGAAACCGCGAAAGCGGCAACTCCGCAGTTGAGTATATCGGACAACACTCCCGAACAATTGAAGCACCTGACACAGACAAACCTATGCACGGAGACAGACACAACTATGCGGGCATACGAGATCATCAACGGCTACGTTGATCCCGAGACGATCAAGACAGATGACTTCCTTCAAACGGCGCTTGCCCGAGAAAGTCCGGGCCTCACCCCGGCTGAGCGCGGCATCATGTACGGCATCGACACCGACGCCGAAACGCTTCGGATCGAGCAGCAACGCCTTGACCTTGCGAAGACCCTTGCAGAGATCGACAAGCTCCGGGCCACCGCCGATCGCGAGCGAGCCGCCGCCGCCGCCGCCGCCGCCGCCGAACGACCTACAGCTTCCAATGAAGCTCCACCAACTCAACCTCGCAGTTCGGGTGGGAACGGCGGATCGCCTGGATCACAAGCGCCTCGACGCGTTGCAGAACACGGAAGGAGCCGCTCGACGACGTGTAAGGTCCGCTCGAACCAGAGCGCCGGTAGCGATATCGCGTTTGTGCCAGCACATGCATCAGTTGCCCCTCCAGCCCGGCGAGCTTGACGCCGCCAGCGATCCCTGTCTCTATTTCTCAGGAATTGAGTACAGGTTTCAAGCGTATCCCTATGATTTACCGCAAGAAAGAAGCCGCAGAGTTAACGCGCGCCGTCGCATATTTCAGGACCTCATCGGCCTCGAACGTAGGCTCGGACAAGGACAGTGAGCGCCGCCAGCGAGAGGCCGTCATCGGCTACGCGCGGCAGGCCGGTATTGAGATCGTCGCTGAGTTCTACGACGCTTCCGTTTCTGGAGCGGACCCTATCGATGCTCGACCCGGCTTCGCTGAAATGCTTAAGCGGATCGAGAGCAACGGTGTCCGCACGATCGTTGTTGAGACGGCGAACCGCTTCGCGCGCGACCTTATGGTTCAGGAGGTCGGCTACTCGAAGTTGCGTGAGCGCGGGATCAGCTTGATCGCGGCGGACAGCCCAAACGCCTTCCTTGAGGACACACCTACCGCCAATCTCGTAAGGCAGATTTTGGGAGCGATCTCGGAGTTCGACAAGGCGATCACAGTCGCCAAGCTTCGGGGAGCCCGCGACCGACAACGGGCCACCGGCCGGAAGGTCGAGGGCAGGAAGGGCCTTGTCGAGCGCGAAGGCGGGCAGGCCCTGGCAGCGGAAGCGCGACGGCTGCATCGCGTATCGCCGAAAACCGGGAAGCGGCGTTCTCTACGCGAGATCGCGCTGATCCTCGCCGAACAGGGGCATGTCAGCAGCAGCGGTCTGCCCTTTGCTCCGAGCGTCGTTCAGCGTTTGCTGAGCACGCGTGCTTCGGCCACGCTCTCCAGCGTTCCGCCCCCCTGAACCGGGCGACGCTCAGCGGCGTTGAAGGGACCGCCCTAGAGGTTTAGCGTCGAAGTCCATTGCAGCATGAGAGCAGGCTGGTAGCTCATCGGGAGCACCTCCTTCATGGCAAACTCGGCGTCCTGTGCGCATTGAGAGAGACCAGACGGGTAAGCGCATCGTCTATCGCTATGTCTTCCGGCCACCCGTACGCAGCGGCTACGGCGCGATCGAGTTCAGCGTGGGCGTCGTCCAACCAACGGGGACGTTCGTTGTAGAGGTTGGTCAGGGTGCGCTTCTTCAAGATGGTCGCGGCGTTCAGATCGGAAGGGATCACCCGATCAGGAAACCCCGGCCGGACTTCCGGTTCTGCACGCGTATGGTCCGGCGGGTTGAGCCAAGCGGACCGTAAGACATTCAGCTTCTGCGCCGCCGCACTGATCCGTCGCGCGTTCGGCTCGGCCGCGTAGTCTTTGGCTGCCACGCTCGGCGTCAGGTTCGCCGGGAACGGGAACGTCTCGAATGTCGAGGTCGGCGTGTAGCGCGGATCGTTACCGACGCCGAGCCAAGAGCACAGCCGGAGTGACCATGCCTCGTGGAAGCGCGAATGCAGTATGCCGAACGAAGTCTCGTCGTCGCGGGCGATGGCGATGAGTTGATGGTCAGGGCAGACAGACCCGTCTACGAAGGCGAACAGGCGGTAGCGCGATACGGTAGGAGTGACGACGTAGCGTGGCATCTTCGAGAGCGACGCGACCATGGCAGGTCGAGCCTCCACGTGCTTCCACCAGTTTCGTGCATATACCTCGCGGCGGTTCTTGACGCGCTCGGGCTTTACGAGCGCCAAGACGTGCGCGAACGGCTTCTCGTAAAAGGCTGCCTCGTTGTCGCTGCCCATCGCGTTGAAGTCGATAATCCACATGTCCCTCGGACGGCGGGCAACGTCGAGACCATTGATCCAGGGCCGCAATACGTCGGAGTTTGGCCGCCCGTTGACGTTCAGTGGCGCGGTGAGCCACGCCCTGGCGATATCACCCGGTACGTCGAAAGCCCCGCCCTTCGTGTTTCCCATGAAGGCGACGCCTCGATTTTCAGCGAGCCTCCTCACACCGGTTAGGTCCGCGCCAACACCGGTCAAGTCTGGATTGATGCGCTCGACCGGCCGACCGTTTAACTCCACCGCCTCGCCTGTCCGGGTCTCGCCGAAGCAGACGAGCGAAACCCGTACCGCAGCGCCATCAACAATCCACGGCTCGTCCGACCATGCCGAGAAGATCGGGACATCGGAAGCGATCCGCTCCAGCACACGTCTGTTCGCGCCGCCACGAATTGAATTGGTCGTGACGAGCCCGGCACGGTGCGCTTCGCCCCGCCCGATCTGCGCGCGTGCCTTTTCGAACCAATAGGCCACGAGATCAGCTTCGGCGGGCACGCGTCCCCGGTATGTGTGGAACAGCGTCTCGACTGTTGCGTCGCCGAGGTTACGCCGCAGCATCTTACCGCCGAGAAAGGGCGGGTTGCCAACGATGAACTCGGCGCGCGGCCAAGCCGTTTCCGCTGGTCGGACTGCTGCCTCGCCAGCCATATCGGCCGAGGCGTCAATCAGCGCGTCTCGGCACTCAATTCCATCTAGGCGGCGCAGGATCGGCTCCGGGCGACTATAGATGCCATTACGGACCGCCCATTGGATGTCGCCGATCCACACCGTTGTGCGCGCCAACTCCGCTGCCAGCGGGTTGATCTCCAACCCGCGCAGGATTTCTGGTCCAACCATCGGCATGCGCGGCGGCAAGCCGAGCACCTCGCACTGTTGGTTCGCCGCGTGCTCAAGGTCTTTGACCGCATGCAGCGCGAGATAGAGGAAGTTGCCCGACCCGCAGGCAGGATCGAGGATTTTCAGCGTCCGCAGCCGCTCCAAAAAGACCGAGCGGCACTCCTCCGCTCGTTGCCACTCCTTCGCTTTCGGCCCCTTCGTCCTGGCCTTGTCGGTCAACCGCTCGATCTCGGCCCTCACCATCTCCCATTCGGCGCGCAACGGACGCACGACGACGGGCTCAACGACCCGCATGATCTTTTCAGCGTCGGTGTAGTGCGCACCGATCTGCGCACGCTTGTCAGGATCGAGGAACCGCTCGAATAGGGTGCCGAAGATGGACGGGTCGATGTGCGCCCAATTTTGCCGTCCAGCTTCGATCAGCAGCTTAACGTCATCTTCCTCCAGCGGCAGCGCGGGCTGTTCATCGAATAGGCCGCCGTTGATGTGCGGCAGGCGCTCCACTCCGAAACGACCGCCCTTCTGCAAGACAGTGAAGAGGCTGTCGAACAAATCCTTCGTTTCGTGCGGACGCCCAGCAACCTCTTCAAGCACACGGCGGAAGTAGCCGGACGGCAGCAAACGCACGTCCTCGGCGAAGAACAGGAAGGCGAGACGGTTGACGAAGTGGGCCACCGCCTCGGGCGGATGACCGCGCTCGCGAAGGCGCAGTGTGATGGTGGAGAAGCGGTCGGCAGCCTTCTTTGTCAGGTCTGCCCGCGAGCCGCCCTTCCGCAGCTTGGTCGGCTCGTGGAAGGCTGCGCGCAGAATGTCGAGCTTCGACGGTTCACGCAGATCGTCAAGGCTGATGTCGTAGGAGACGGGTACGGTGTTGGTCCAAGCCGTGACGACGCGGAACTGATCGGTGTCACAGGCGATGTGCAGCGGCGGGCTCTCCAACGCGAGCGCGTATCGGGCGAGTTGGTCGAGCGCATCCCCGAGGTTGCGTCTACGCTTTTTGTACTCCCACGCAAAATGCTCACGCTTCCACACGTCGGCGAAACCGAGACCACCACCGGACTTCTGGAGGCCCTTCTCGAAGGTGAAACGCTCGCCGCGGGGATCGGCTTCTACCGGCGTCGGATGATCGAGCAGGCGACAGAGATCGTTGAAGTGCGACTGTGCGGCGGCCCGCTCGGACAACGCCACGGGCTTCCAACGCTCGATGAATTGCTGCGGTGTCACGAACGAGCATCCCCCAAGCCCGACCGCACGACCGGCCGCTTGTTGCGGATGAGTTACAACCCAACTTGACAAACGTAAGGTAAAAATCGGGCGCTGAAGTGAGCAGCGTGCCCTGTCGGAAACGGCGTACACCTTGACCCCGGCGCACCAATTCGCGTTACATGTCCGGCGGCTGGATTTCCCGTGGGGAGTCGGCGTGATACGCAGCGAGCTTCAGCGGGAGGTTTCCGTCCCCACGTTTTTCGCAAACGATTGATAACGCTAGAGTTTCGATCCCGTCCCTGGGCACCATCGGATTTCTGAAGCCGCACCAACGGCTCGATCCCCCCAGTCAGATACGCGCAGTCGACAGCCGGCTGCGCTGTTTCAGCAGCCAATCGTTGCGCTCGGCCTGCGAGACTACTCTTCCGACTGGAGGATGAACGGGTAGACCGATCTTTACGGATCGAACGCGCGCCGGACATCGGTAGCGCTCACCGTCCCGCAGTTCGGCGTAAGAAGCGCCTACCACTCGAAGAACGAGTCGAGTCGCGGCATCAGGCAGATCAACGTTCCTGCCGCGCCGAACACGCCCGCCATCATCACCATCGCCGCCACGGACCCACCTCCGACCCACTCTGTCGAGTCACAACTCGAAAGTGACCCTCTCAGTTCAGGTGAATCCGCAGGCGCGTGGCATCGAATCGGCCCGGAGGATGGGCACGTGATCGCGATGGAGCAGTCGGACTTACCTCACCACTTCAAAAAGCGGTCAGCGCTCGGCCTTGCGGCGAGGGTGAGAACGATGGCGCCGACGGCGCCGGCGAACATGATGGCGGTTGCGAGTAACACGGCGGTAATCTCCACGACGCAGTCCGGCGATGTCCTGAAGACCAACGAGCCGAAAAGGTGGCGTGTGCCGTGCGGCAGATTGGCGTGCCGGAGGCACCGCCCTACGCGTGGACGATCTGGCGCACCGACTGCCTCAGCTGTCCCGGCCGATGCCGAGACCTCTCAGGAGGTCGCCGATCGGATCAATCCCGGCGGCCCGCTGCGGCTGGGGCGCCGCAGGCTGGTTCTGCGCCGGGACCTCGACCGTCGGAGCCCGCGCCGTCACGTCGGGACGGCTCCGGCTCGCGACCTTGGCGGCCCGATGGCGCCGGACGGCCTGAACCCGCTGGGCCGGCTCGGACGACGCGAAGGCGCTGCTCGCCGTCAGAAGTGCGGCCGTCTCAGGCGGCAGAAGGGTGAAGGAGGCCGGCCTCGGCGATCCGAGGCCGTCGTCTTCTCCCTCAGGGGAGGCCGCCGTCGCGATCACGGCCGGATCGACCCGGCGCGGCGGATCGGACCAGCCCTTACTGTCGGTCCCCTCGACGCCACTTGCGATGACCAGATTCGTCTTCGGCTGCGAGCCGGCCGAATCCTGCCGTTGCAAGAGCGGAGAGGTCGCGACGAGACCTAAAACCATGACGGCGGTGGTCGCGAAGACGGATCTGTAGTGTTCCATACTCGCAGAACGTACCGCCAAGGTTCCGGTTCCGCGGCTCCGAGCGGGCGAATACCTGCCGCAAACGCGCTCGGCCGCCACCGCCGCCGAGCCTCCGCGCGGTCGGGCATGGAGGGATGCGGAGACCATCCCGGCTCGAACGAAGCGCACTCGCAACGATCCGACCTACGGCCCCACGCCGGACACGTCGTGAGGCGGCGACGCCCCGTGCCCCTGCCGCCCGCGCTTGACGCCCCCTCGTGGCAGCGTGCTAGAGACCCAATCCGGCAGGGCGGATCGGCCGACCGCTCTCTTTTGCCGTCAACCACTTAGCGGCATCACGGCGTCATCCGCCGCCCATCGGTCCGGCCCTTATCTCCCTTGCGCCCGGTGACCGTTTGAGGACGCTCCTCGATCTCCTGCGGGTGATGCGCCAGCGCGACAGGCGGCGCCTCGCCTTGCTCGGCCTCGGCCTCGGGATCGCCGCGCTCCTCGAAGTCGTGGGCGTCGCCTCGGTTCTGCCCTTCCTCACCCTGGTCGGTGATCCGGGGGCGGCGGCGCGTGTGCCTTATCTCACGGGGCTGCGCGACGCCCTGGGGCTTACCGACGACCGCGCCTTCCTGCTCGCCACGGGGTTCGCCGCGCTCGCTGCGATCCTGCTCACGAGCCTGGTGAATGCCGGCTTCACCTTCGCCCAGCTCCTGTTCGCCCACCTGACCGGCTACGGCTTCGCCCGACGCCTGCTCGCGCGATACGTCGACCGCGAGCGCTTGTTCTTCGCGCACGCCAACAGCGCGGAGCTGGCCAAGAACGTTCTGAGCGAGACCGACCGGCTCGTCGCCGGGGTGCTGACCCCGGCCATGGTGATCGCCTCCCGCGGCGCCTCGGCGCTCGCCGTGGTGATCTTCCTCATCGCCTACCAGCCCCGCCTCGCCCTGATCCTCGGGGGCGGCTTCGGGGGGCTCTACGTCGCGATCTACCTCGTGATGCGGGCGAGGCTCTCCCGCCTCGGCGGCCGGGCTGTGGCAGGCAACGAGGGGCGTTACCGCGTGGTGCAGGAAACCTTCGGCGCGCTGACCGAACTCAAGCTCTACGGCCGGGCGGAAACCTTCGCCGCGCGCTTCGACGCGCCGGCCCGCTCCTACGCCCACGCCCTGGCCGCCAGCCTTCTGACCGGACAGCTGCCGCGCTTCGTCATCGAGTCGCTCGCCTTCGGCGGCGTGATCGCCGTGGTGCTGTACGCGCTCACGCAGGGCATCGACACCGCCGGCATGCTGCCCCTGCTCGGCCTGTTCGCCTTCGCCGGCTACCGAATGCTGCCGGCCTTCCAGAACATCTTCACCTCCGTCTCGCAGCTGCGCTTCCACCTGCCCGGCGTGCGTCTGATCGTGGATGCCCTGGAGGGCGAGCGCCCGCGCCGGTCGCGCACGGCCGCGCGGCTGCCCTTTGCCGAGACGATCCGCCTGGAGGCCGTGAGCTTCGACTACGAGGCGGGCCGCTCCACGCTGCGGGGCATCGACCTGACGATCCCGGCCCACACCACCGTCGGGCTCGTCGGACGCACGGGATCGGGCAAGTCCACCCTGGTCGGCCTGATCCTCGGCATCCTCACGCCGAGTTCGGGCCGCGTCCTGATCGACGGCACGCCGCTCGATGCCGGCAACCTGCCGGCTTGGCAGAACCGGATCGGCTACGTGCCGCAGGACGTGTTCCTGGTCGACGGCAGCGTGGCGCAGAACATCGCGCTGGGCATCGAGCCCGAGACCCTCGACCGCGCGGCCCTGGAACGCGCCGCCAGGCTTGCGGGTGCGCACGACTTCATCGCCGTCCTGCCCGACGGCTACGAGACGGGCGTGGGCGAGCGGGGCGCGCGCCTGAGCGGCGGCCAACGCCAGCGCATCGGCATCGCGCGGGCGCTCTACCACGACCCGGACGTGATCGTGTTCGACGAGGCGACCAGCGCCCTCGACGGCGAGACCGAGGCCGCGGTGATGGGCGCGCTCGGGGCGCTCGGCGGCACGCGCACGATCATCATGATCGCCCACCGCCTCACTTCGCTGCGCCGGGCCGATACGGTCCACGTCCTCAAGGACGGACGGATCGTCGCCTCCGGCCCACCCGCCGACGTGATTTCCGAGCCGATCGACGCGCCTCCATTCGTGGCCGCCGCGCGCTAGCGTGACCGTTCGCCCCCGGCTATCGAACCCGGGAGGACAGGGAGGCAGGCGGCAGCATGGCGACCGACGACACGATCGAGATCCGGGGGGCCGGCGGCAGCCGCGCCCGCATCGCCCTGCACGGGGCCGAGCCGGTCTCCTGGCAGGTCGGGGGCCGGGAATATCTCTGGAGCGGCGATCCCGAGCACTGGAACCGGCATGCGCCCTGGCTCTTCCCGGTGGTCGGGGCCTCGACCGGCGGAGCCGTGCAGGTGGCCGGGCAAAGCTATCCGATGGCGCAGCACGGCTTCGCCCGGGATCTGCCCTTCGATGTGGTCGCCCGCGCCGAGGATACGGTCAGCCTGCGGCTGACGGACGGCTCGGCGACCCGACCGCACTACCCCTTCCCATTCCGGCTCGAGATCGACGCCCGCATCTCCACGGACGGGCTCGCCTTCGAGATCCGGGTCATCAATCCGGGGCGGGAGCCCCTGCCCTACGCGCTCGGCTTCCACCCCGCCTTCCCCTGGCCCTTCGCCGACGGCGAGCGCCGCGCTGGGGGCGGCTACGCGGTCGTGTTCGAGGCGGCGGAGCGGCCCTTCGTGCCGGAGGTCGGGCCGGGCGGATTGCTGGTGCACAGCGAGCGGGCGCTCGCCCTCGACGGCACGCGCCTCGAGCTCGATCCCGAGATCTTCACCGAGGCCCTGGTCTTCCTGAATGCCCGGAGCCGGGAGATGCGCTTCTCCGCACCGGGCGGCCGGGCCATCGCCCTTCGGATGCAGGATTTTCCGCACCTTGCCGTCTGGACCAAACCGACGGCGCCGTTCCTGTCCCTCGAAGCTTGGACCGGCCATGCCGACTGGGCCGGTTTCGAGGGTGAGTTGGCCGAGCGGGATTCGCAGCGCCTGCTCGCACCGGGCGCGACCGCCCGGCACGGAATCGAGCTGACGATCGAAGCGTGAGTTGCCTCACGAAATGCCCGGCGTCGGGCGTTTCGTGGCAGACACTCAATCGACGGCGATGATGACGTCGGAGCTCTTGATCACCGCATAGGCCTCGCCGCCGACCTTAAGTCCGAGTGCGTCCACCGACTCGTTGGTGATGGCGGAGGTCACCGTCTGCCCGCTGGCGATCTCGATCTTCACATGCGCCGTGGTCGCGCCCTTCTCGACCGAGACGATCTTGCCCTTGAGAATGTTGCGCGCGCTGAGCTTCATGGTGGAGGTTCCTGCTGTGTGAGGGCACCCCTCTGCCTCAGCCGTGAGAGGCCGGCAAGCGGCGGCGGACCCTTTGCGCCTCAAAGCTCGGCGAGGTCGTCCGGCGGTATCCCGTCTGTCTCGGGCATCTCATCCGAGACCTGACGGCGGCAGCCCCACTCGGCCAGCACGGCGTTCATGTCGTCGAGGACGAAGTGGCGGGCGCTGTCGCGGTCGTAGCCCTCCTCCAGGAGGTCGTCGTAATCGGTGAAGGCGTGGCGGGCCAACGCCGTGAGCGCGAGCCATGCCGCGGTTTCCGGGGCTGCACCGCGCAGGCCGGAGCTGCGCAGGGCGCGGTCGAGCGCCGCCTCCGCCTCGAAGTCCGGCAGGCGGGGCGCGAGGCGGGCGAGTGCATCGGCGACGGCGGCGCTGCGGTCGCCCTTCGGCGCGGGAGCGGTGGAGCGCCCTGGGCTTTCCCGTCCTGTCATGCGTCACTCTCCGACAGAGCCGTCACACACGAAAAAAGGGCGGAGCCTCGCGGCCCCGCCCCCAAAGATTCGTTCGTAGCGAAACGCCTTAGCGCTTCGAGAACTGGAAGCTGCGGCGGGCCTTCTTGCGGCCGTACTTCTTGCGCTCCACGACGCGCGGGTCGCGGGTCAGGAAGCCTTCGCGCTTGAGCGGCGAGCGCAGCTCCGGCTCGTAGTAGGTCAGGGCCTTGGACAGGCCGTGGCGCACGGCGCCGGCCTGACCGGAGAGACCGCCGCCCTTCACGGTGACGTTGATGTCGTACTGGTCGACGCGGCCGACGATCTCCAGCGGCTGGCGCAGGATCATGCGCAGCACCGGGCGGGCGAAGTAGGTCTCGACCGGGCGGCCGTTGACCACGACGGTGCCGTTGCCGGGCTTGATCCAGACGCGGGCGACCGCATCCTTGCGCTTGCCGGTGGCGTAGGCGCGGCCCTGCGCGTCCAGCTTCTGGACGTGGACGGGCGCCTCGTTCTCGGGGTTGCTCGTCTGGGTGTTCGCCCGATTGAGATCGGCGAGGGACTGAAGGGTCGCCATGATCAAGCGCTCACGTTCTTACGGTTGAGGGAGCCGACGTCGAGCGCCTGCGGCTGCTGGGCCTCGTGGGGATGCGCGGCACCCTTGTAGACGCGCAGGTGGCCGAGGATCTGGCGGAAGAGCGGGCCGCGCGGCAGCATGCGCTCCACGGCCTTCTCGACCACGCGCTCGGGGAACCGGCCCTCGAGGATGAACTTGGCCGAGCGCTCCTTGATGCCGCCCGGGTAGCCCGTGTGGTGGTAGTAGACCTTCTGGTCGTACTTGCGGCCGGTGAACTTCACCTTGTCCGCATTGATGACGATGACGTGGTCGCCGCAATCGACGTGGGGCGTGTAGGCGGCCTTGTGCTTGCCGCGCAGGCGCATCGCCACGATCGAAGCGAGACGGCCCACGACGAGGCCCTCGGCGTCGATCACGACCCACTTCTTGTCGACGTCGGCGGGCTTCAGCGAAGTGGTCTTCATGGCCGATTCCCGTGCCGGTGACGTTTGAAACAAGGCGCCGCCGCGTCGGGTGAGGACGCAGCGGCGTGTGGGGAGGGTCACTAAGGGGGATTCGCCGGGCCGTCAAGGCACGACATCCGTGCTGCGTCGAGAAAACTGCAATGAAACTAAGGCGTTTGGCCTTACGGTATCTGGATACCGCACGATGTTCATCTCATCGAGCCGAAGGAGGGCCGTCGTGGGCGGGACCTGCCGCGGAAAAGAAAAACCCGCCGCGGCCTGAACCGGGCGGGCGAAGTTGGAGATTCGTCCGGATCACCCGAACATTAAAACAGACGAACGATCCTGCCGGTTAATCCGCCCGTCTCGAAAAAATTCGAGATTTTTTTCAGATGGGCTCGGCCCGCTATCGCTGGCAGCGGTCAGACCGCACCGGCATGAGGTGCGGGCGCCTCGGTCGAGATCGCATCGACGGTGCGCTCTGCAGGTTCGGGACCGCCGTCGGCCCGGTCGATGCGAATTTCCATACCGGTCGGTTCCATCGCGCCGAAGGGCGTCGAGAATGCGATCTCGGCCGCGTCCCGCCCGACGCCGATCCGCACGAGCCCGTCAAGATGGGCTTGGCGGGTCGCATCGAACAACCACCAACGCCCGTCCAGATAGGCCTCGAACACGGCGTGGAAGTCGCGCGGCACGAGGCCGTAGGCGTAGCAGCTGACGAAGCGCGCTGGGATGCCGAGCGCCCGGCAGAAGGCGGTGCCGAGATGCGCGAAGTCGCGGCAGACGCCGGCCCGCATCAGCAGGGTCTCGTCGGCGGTGGTCTCGCTGTCGCTGGCGCCGCGGCGATAGGCGATGTGATCGTGGATCCAGTTGCAGATCGCGCCGACCCGCTCGTGCCCCTTCGGAAGGTGGCCGAACTCGGCCTGGGCGAAGGGCGTGAGCCGGTCGGAGGAGACGAAACGGCTTGGCAACAGGAAGGGCAGGATGTCGAGGGGCAGCTCCGAGACCGGCATCTCGCGGATCGTGCCCGGATCGGCCCGGGTCACGCTCAGCGCGACCTCGGCATCGTATTGCAGCGAGAATGGCCCCGGCTGCACGGTGACGCCGAGATAGCGGTTCTTGAGATCGGGATTGTCGTAGATCCGGCGCTCCGGATCGGGCGTCAGCGTCAGGGTCTCGCTGAGGACGTCGAGGCTGCGCAGGCGCGCCACCTCGACGTTGAAGATGAAGGTGGTCGGGCTCATCACCTCGTAAGCGAGGTTGCAGCCGAGCTTGAACCGCACGGGGAGGTCTCCGGGTCTTCGCGGGGGATCGCGGCCACGCACCAGCGAGGCGTTTGGCCGCAAACGCGCGGAAGACCCGCGGGCTCCGGTCTCAAGCTGCCTGTTTTTTGCGCTGCAACAGCAGCACGGTGAGTGAGCGGACGCCCTGCGCCCCGTGGATCAGCACGCCCTCGATATCGGCCGTGGCCGACGGCCCGGTGTGGAACACAGCGTAGGCCGCGTGCGCGAAGTCGGGCCGCTTGTAGGCGGCCTGGATGTTCACGACGATGTCGGCGGGATCGAGCAGCACGATCAGGTGCTGGGCGAGGTAGGCCACGGAGTTCACGATCAGGTCGCCTTCCGTGAACAGCACCGAGCCGGTCTCGGCCACGCCGAAGCGGGCGCGCACCACGGCCACGTCCACGTCGGCCAAGTCTCCGGGCTTGCGAACGGCCCCGAGATCGCGGTTTCCGACGAATTCCGGCACGGCCGAGGCGATCACCTGCGCCCCGTCGAGGCGCGAGCGCACGGTCGCGAACGGGTCGGCACCGCCGGCCTGCTCGACCCGCCCGCCCATCTTGCCCAGCCGCTCGGCGAACTCGGCCACGAGGTCGCCGCCGACGAGGGGCGCGAAGGTCGGCACATCCGGCAGCGGGAACTCGCCGGCCGGACGGTTGGTCCGCAAGCGCCCGAGAATGGCGTCGCGGGCGCTCACGCGTCGCTCCCCTTCTTCATGCGGTTCTGCCGGTACCACGCGTGGAAACTCTGGTGCGGCGCGTGGGGCATCTCTCGCTTCTTCCCCCAGGTGTTGGCCGGGTTGTAGACGGCGAAGCGCGGCAGCACGCGCAGGGCCGAGTCGGCGGTCTGGATCGCGGCGCGGTAGGCGGCCGGGCGGCTGAGAACGGCGCCCGCCGCCTTCATCATGCCCTGCTTGAGCAGCGGAATCTGGTGCTCCTCGGCCAGCACCTTGCGCCAGGCGAAGATCTGCTCGTGGATGTTGATCTTCACCGGGCAGACGTTGGTGCAGGAGCCGTTCATGGTCGAGGAGAACGGCAGGGTCGAGTATTTCCGCTTGTTGAAGGTCGGGTCGATGATGAGCCCGATCGGCCCTGAATAGGTGGCGCCGTAGGATAGCCCGCCGGAGCGCCGGTAGACCGGGCAGGTGTTCATGCAGGCGCCGCAGCGGATGCATTTGAGCGAGGTCCAGAACTCCTCCATCCCCAACCGCTCGGAGCGGCCGTTATCGACCAGCACCATGTGCATCTCGGTGCCGGGCCGCGGCCCGCGGAAATGGGAGGTGTACTGGGTGATCGGCGAACCGAGCGCCGAGCGCGAGAGCAGGCGGATGAACACGCCGAGATGCTCGACGCGCGGGATCAGCTTCTCGATGCCGATGGAGTGGATCTGCAGCGGCGGCACGTTGCCGGAGAGGTCGGCATTGCCCTCGTTGGTGCAGGTCACGACCGTGCCGGTCTCGGCGATGGCGAAGTTGCAGCCGGTCAGGCCCGCATCCGCCTTGAGGATCAGCGGACGCGTGGTCTCGCGCTGGCTCTCGGCGAGGTAGTGGGCATCGTCGTTGTCGGGGTCGGTGCCGAGCGTCCGGGCGAACACCTCGGCCACGTCGATGCGGGTCTTGTGGACCGCCGGCATCACCACGTGGCTCGGCTCCTCATCGTCGAGCTGCTGGATGCGCTCGCCGAGATCGGTCTCGATGATCTCGATGTCGTGGGCCGCCATGAAGTGACGGAAGCCGCACTCCTCGGTCAGCATCGACTTCGACTTCACCAGCGACTTGGCGCCGTGCTTCTGGAGGATATCGAGCACGATGCGGTTGTGGGCCGCTCCGTCCTCGGCCCAGTGAACCTGGACGCCGTTGGCCCGCGCCGCCGCCTCGAACTGTTCGAGGTAGCGGTCGAGATGGGTCAGCGTGTGCGTCTTGATCTGCGAAGCGAGCTCGCGAAGCTCCTCCCATTCCGGGATGCCGTGGGCGGCGACATCGCGCTTGCGACGTACGTCCCAGAGGCGCTCGTCATGGGCCTTCTGATGGAGCGGGGCGGCGAGGAAGCGCTCGGCGGCCTCCGCCTGATCGATCGGCCGGTTGCCGCGCACCTTGGCGCCGCGGGGCTGCGGCTCGCGCGGGGCGTCGGCACGGATCGGCTTCGAGGCGGCCTCCGCGTGCTGGAGCCGCTCGCCGCCGGGGCCGCGCTCGCTCTCGTCGGAGGGCGCCCGCACCTCGCGGTGGAGCATGTCCCCGGTCTGGCGCGGGGTCAGGTCGTCGGCGCTCATGCGGCGGCTCCGTTCAGCACCTGGGCGATGTGGATGTATTTCAGCGGCACGCCGAGGCGCTCGGCGCAGCCCTTCTGGTGCATCAGGCAGGAGGAATCCGCCGAGACCACATATTCGGCGCCGGCGCGGGCCTGATCCGTCACCTTGTCGTAGCCCATCTTGGCCGAGACCGCGGGCTCGAACACCGAGAAGGTGCCGCCGAAGCCGCAGCACTCGTCGGGCCGGGTCAGATCGACGACCTCCAGCCCCCTCACCTTCTTCAGCAGATTCAGCGGCTTGGAGAAGAACGGCCGGTTCAGTTCGGTCGGGCGCGCATGCCCGATGCCGCGCAGGGCGTTGCAGTTCGAATGGTAGGCGACCTTGTGCGGGAACGCCGCCCAGGGCAGCTCCTCGATCTTGAGCACGTCGTGCAGGAACTCGACCAGCTCGAAGGTCCTGGCCCGCACGTGCTTGACCTCATCGGTCTGCGGGATGGCGGTGAGGTGCTCGCGCACCTGATGCACGCAGGAGCCGGACGGGGCGACGATGTAGTCGAACCCGGAAAAGTTCTTGACGAACAGCGCCTCGGTCGCGGCGGCCTCCTGATGGCAACCGGTATTGGTCATCGGCTGGCCGCAGCAGGTCTGATCGTAGGGATACTCGACGGTGAGGCCGAAGCGCTCCAGCAACTCCAGCGTGGCGATGCCGACCTCCGGTTCGAAGGCATCGACGTAGCAGGGGACGAAAAGCCCGATCCGCATGGCGCTCTTTGAATTGCGGTTTCAGCCGAGTGCGCGGCTGGTCCACCTTGGAACGGTTTCAAGCCGGCCCTGGCTGCATACGCCTCCGATCCTGGGTTTCCAAGCGCAGGTCCCGTGCCGGGGTCAGTTCGTCACGGGGGCAGCCCGGCCGGCGGCGCGGATGCGCCCCAGCACGCTGGCATAGTTCTCCGGCGTGAGGATGCCGACCAGCTTGTCGCGGATCACCCCGTCGGGACCGACGATGTAGGTTTCTGGCACGCCGTAGACGCCGAGATCGATGCCCGCCCGGCCGGTCGGGTCGGCGCCGACCGCCGCGAAGGGGACGCCGTTGCGCTCCAGCCAGCGCCGGCCGGCATCGCCGGGGTCCTTGTAGTCGATCCCCACGAGGCGGACGTCGCGCTCCTGGGCCAGCCGCATCAGCATCGGATGCTCGATCTGACAGGGGGCGCACCACGAGGCGAAGACGTTGACCACCGTCACCTGCCCCTTCAGGTCGGCGCTCGACAGGCCGGGCACCGATCGGCCATCGACCGCCAGCCCCTGCACCGGTCCGAGGGCGAAGGCCGGGACGGGCTTGCCGATCAGCGCCGAGGGCAGGGCCTGCGGATCGGCGCCCGAGCGCAGCCGCACGAAGAACGTCACCGCGAGCACCGCGAAGATGACGACCGGAAGGAGCGCGAGCAGCGAGAGGCGGCGGCGATCCGGGCCTTCGGGGGCGGCCGTCCCGGGAGGCTGTGCGCTCATGGCCGCCCTAACCGATCGTCCTGGAGCTCGGCCAGCAGCCGGCGCTGAGCCCGCCCGTCGCGCCAGCCGTTGAGAATCAGCGCGCCGAGCACCAGGGCGGCGAATCCGTAAGAGCCGGCGATGAAGGACGCGTAGTGTCCGAATTCCATGATCGTTCCGATCCTCCGCCTTTAGATCGCCTGGCCCATGGGGAGCGGCGCGGCTCCCCGGGTCACGGGTGCGATCTCCTGCGCACCCGCATCGAGCCGCTCGGCCTGCCGGATCAGCAGCGTGCGCACCCGGCGGCGGGTGATCTCGGTGCGCATGGCCTGGAGATGCAGGGTGACCCCGAGCAGGGTCATGGCCAGCACCATTTCGAGGAGTGGGTAGAGCATCGAAGAATCGATCGACGAGCCGCCCATGCGCAGGATCGAGGCGGGCTGGTGCAGCGTAGACCACCAGTTCACCGAGAACTTGATGATGGGCAGGTTCACCGCGCCGACGAGCGTCAGGATCGAGACCGCCCGGGCGGCCCTGCTCGGGTCCTCGATCGTCCGCCATAGGGCGATGATGCCGCAATAGATCAGGAACAGCACGAGCATCGAGGTCAGCCGCGCGTCCCAGACCCAGTAGGTGCCCCACATCGGCTTGCCCCAGAGCGAGCCGGTGACGAGGCAGATCAGGGTGAAGGCCGCCCCGATCGGCGCGGCGGCGCGCTGCGACACGTCGGCGAGCGGATGGCGCCAGACCAGGGTGCCGATCGCCGACAGCGTCATCGCCCCGTAGAAGCCCATGCCGAGGATCGCGGCGGGGACGTGGACGTACATGATCCGCACGGTGTCGCCCTGCTGGTAATCGGGCGGCACGACGAAGAAGGTCAGGTAGAGCCCCACGGCGACCAGCACGGCCGAGGTCGCGGCGAGCCAGGGCAGGGCCGCGCCCGACCAGCGCAGGAAGTGGCCCGGATGGGCGAGGCGGTTCCAGAGAGCGGTCCACATGGGGCGTCTCCATATCGCTTAGTGCGCTGCAGCAGCAATGTGCGTCATGGTCCCGGCACCGCCCTGGCGATCGGGCTGGCGCATTGCGAAACATTTGTGCAGCGCAGCGCCGGAACGGTCCGAACTCTCGCTTCTTAATGGCCTATCCGGCTCAATTCTATTGGTCGGACCGTACGACCAAAGTCATGGGCCATCACATGCTGATCAGGACCGGTTACGATATCGCGTTCGAAACCACGGCCCCGACAGCGATGTCGCTGCTTCTCAGCGTGCATCCCTCGCGCCGGAACGACCTGCGCAGCCCCGAGGCAATCCGCTTCGATCCACCGATCCCGCAGCGCCAGACCGTCGACCCGTTCGGCAACGTCTGCACGCGCATCGTCGCGCCGCCCGGACGGATCACGATCTCGTCGGACCTTCTGATCGCGGATTCGGGCCTGCCCGACGCGGTGGCGCCGCAGGCCTCCCAGGCGGCGGTCGATGCGCTGCCCGACGAGGTGATGACCTACCTCATGGCGAGCCGCTACTGCGACACGGACAAGCTCACCGCGACCGCGTGGCAGCTCTTCGGCCAGACGCCCGAGGGCTGGGCGCGGGTTCAGGCGATCGTGGATTACGTGCATCGGCACATCCGCTTCGACTACATGCAGGCGGATGCCACCCGCAGCGCGCATGACGGCTTCGTCCAACGGGTCGGGGTGTGCCGCGACTTCGCGCATCTGGCCATCGCCCTCTGCCGTTGCATGAACATCCCGGCGCGCTACTGCACGGGCTATCTCGGCGATATCGGCGTTCCGGCAGTGCCCGACCCGATGGATTTCTCCGCTTGGCTCGAGGTCTATCTCGGCGGACGCTGGTACACGTTCGACGCGCGCCACAACACGCCGCGGATCGGCCGGATCGTGATGGCCCGGGGCCGAGACGCTACCGATTGCGCGATCTCGACGAGCTTCGGCGCGGCGCGGCTGATGCGGTTCGAGGTCCACACCGACGAAGTGACGGAGACCGCGCCGGCCGGTCTGATGCGCGCGGCCTGAAAAATCGCCCGGTTGTCGGCTCAGTCCGTCAGGCGGTCGGCCACCGCCTCGGCGAGCGAGAGCGACGCGGTCAGCCCGGGGCTCTCGATACCGAAGAGCTGCACGAGCCCCGGCAGGCCGTGCTCCCCCGGGCCGTCGATGCGGAAATCCGCCGCCGGCTCTCCGGGTCCGGTCAGCTTTGGGCGGATGCCGGCATAATCCGGCGTCAGGCGCCCCTCCGGCAGGCCGGGCCAGTAGCGCCGGATCGCCGCCTCGAACAACGGCGCCCGGGCCGGATCGACGCCGTAATCGGCCGCCTCCACCCATTCCACGTCGGGGCCGAAGCGCATCCGCCCGGCGAGATCCAGGGTGAGGTGGATGCCCAATCCGCCCTCGACCGGGGCAGGGTAGATCAGCCGCGAGAAGGCCGGGCGCCCGGTGCAGCCGAAATAGCTGCCCTTGGCGAGCACCTGGCGGGGGACCGCTTCCGGCGCGAGCCCGGCGAAGCGGCGGGCGAGGGCCTGCGCACCCAGCCCCGCGGCGTTGACGAGGGCGTCGACCCGTACCGTGTCGGGCGTCTCGCCGCCGAAGCGGACCTGCCATCTGCCCTCACGCGGCTCGGCCGCCTCGATCGGCGTGCGCAGGGCCAGCACGCCGCCGGCCGCCTCGATGTCGCCGAGGAGCGCCAGCATCAGGGCATGACTGTCGACGATACCGGTGGCGGGCGAGTGGAGCGCGGCGACGCAGGCGAGGTCCGGCTCCAGACGTCTCGCCTCGTCCCCCTCCATCCAGGCCAGCCCCTCGACACCGTTGGCGAGGCCTCGGGACAGGATCGTTTCGAGGGCGGCGCGCTCATCCTCACAGGTGGCGACGATGAGCTTGCCGCAGAGGCGGTACGGCACGCCGTGGCCGTCGCAGAACGCGACGAGGCGGCGGCGCCCCTCGACGCAGTGGCGGGCACGGGCCGAACCCGGCGGGTAGTACATCCCGCCATGAATGACCTCGGAGCTGCGGGCCGAAACGCCGGTGCCGATGCCCTCGGCCGCCTCGGCGACGATCACCGAGGCTCCGCGCAGGGCCAGCGCCCGCGCGACCGCGAGCCCGACCACTCCCGCTCCGACCACGAGCGCTTCCATGCCTCACCATGGGTGGCGGATGAACGATCCGTCCTTCTTGCGGAGGTCAGCTCTTGCTGTCGAGCGGGCGCCCGAGCAGACGAGCGAACTCGGCCTCGATCTCCTCCACCGAGAAGGGGTTCTGTCCCTGCGGAGCCGCCTCGGGGGTGTCCGGCGTGGTGGGCTCGGGCCGGGCCGGGTCCGGCCGCGGCGCAGGCTCCGGCCGGGCCGCCGCAGGCTTCTCCGCGGGCGGAAGAGGCGCGGGTGGAAGAGGCGCGGGCGGAAAAGGCGCGGGCTTGGACGGCGGGACGGATGCCGGAACGGGCACCGGCTCGGGCTGCACCGGGTCGATCGCGACCGGGAGGGTGGCCGGTTGCGCCGGTGCGGCGGCCCGCGGCGGCGGTTGGGGGACCGGCGGCGCGGCCATCGCTTGCGCGATCGGATCGGGACGAGCCGCAGCGGGCGCTTGCGTCGGAGGTGGCGCTTCGACCGAGGGAGCTTCGACCGGCGGAGTTTCGACCGGCGAGGGCGAGACCGGGGTTGCAGCCGCGGCCGGCGGCGGCGTCACCGCCGAGGATGGGCGCTTCAGCGCGACCTGAAGCTGGCGCGCCATGTCGGACAGGACGGCGGGATCGACCGATCGCGGGCCGCGGGCGGTCATGACCGACGGCGTTTCCGCGGGCGGCGCGGCGGCGCTGACGGCCACCTCCTCCGGCCTCGCGGCGCGCTCGGAGGCGGGTTCGGGCCGAGGCGTGACGAGGGGCGGCAGCGTGCGCCGCATCAGCCGGCTCACCGGCGACGGGGCTCGCGGCTTGGTCTCGGCCTCGGGCTCCTCGGGTTCGAACAGGCCGGAATCCAGGGGCGGCGCCCGCTCGGCATGGGGCTGCAGGCCGAGCCCGGGCGCGGGCACGATCTCGGGCATGGAGAAGGTCGGCGGCTTCGGGCTGTCGAGGAAGGGGTCGATGCGCGGCGGCTCGGGCGCCGCGTCGCCCGCGCTCCCCTCCTCGGCGCGCGTGCCGCCCTCGGGGGCGTAGCGGGCACCCGCACCGCGCTGGATATGGCGCTCGACCACCACGTCGTTGGGTCCGCCGACCAGCAGCAGGTGCTCCACGTTGTCCCGTCGCAGCAGGATCAGTTGCCGCTGCCGGTCGAGCTCGTAGATGTCGACGATGCCGAGCCGGGGCTGGCGCCCCCGCTGGCCCGGCCGCGCAGCGATGGTCAGCCCGCGCCCCGAGAGCCGCACGAACAGCAATGCCGCGATCAGGAACAGCGCCAGGATGATCAGGAAGATCACCAGGAACTGAAGGGCGACCGAGCCCTCGGAACTGAAGAACGCTTGCAAGACCGGCGTCTTTCTGTGTCGGGGCTGCGATGGCGTTCCGCGAAGCTTCCGGCCGGGACCGGTGCCGACGGGAGACGCCATCCCGACCCTACGCAATACTGGGTTCGATTATCGCCGTCGTCCGAGCCCCCCGCAACAAAGGCTTACGCTTCGTTAACAACTCGCTGAGCCGGTCCGCACGCTTTGTGTCGCCGGGCTCGCCGCGGCTTGCGGATGCCCGGCAGGAATTGCCCGGTTAACGGCTCCTTAACCATGCGAACGGCAAATTCTGCCGGGTCCGGCCCGCAGCCTCCCTTCGCCCCTCGCGCCGGCCGCCCGAGGCACCATGTCGCTCACCGACCTGCCCCTGCTCGGCATGCTGCGCACCCGGATGCACTGGCACCAAGCCCGCCAGGGGCTGCTCGCCGAGAACGTGGCCAACGCCGACATGCCGGGCTTTCGCCCCCGTGACCTCGCCGAACCGGTGGGCGCCGGCGGCGCGCTCGCGGCCCCGCTCGGCGCCTCCGTCGGCGGCGACGGCCTCGCCCGCACCGATGCCGGCCATATCGGGCTCTCCGCCCAGTCCGGCCCGAACGCCGACCCGCGCCGCTTCAAGGGCTTCGAGGTCCGCCCCTCGGGCAACGGCGTGAACCTCGAGGAGGAGATGATGAAAGCGGGCGACAACCAGTCCGACTATCAGCTCGTCGCCTCGCTCTACCAGAAGAGCCTCGACGCGCTGAAGATCGCCGTCGGCAAGCGCTGAAGCCGCTGAACGGAGACCACCATGGATTTCCTCAAGAGCCTCGGCATCGCCGCCTCCGGCCTCAAGGCCCAGTCCGGCCGGATGCGCATCATCGCCGAGAACATCGCCAACGCCGATTCCGCCGCGCCGACGGCCGGCGGCGATCCCTACCGGCGCAAGGTCCCGAGCTTCACGAGCCGGTTCGACCGGGAACTCGGGGCGAATCTCGTCGAGGCGGGCCGGGTCCGCCGCGATCCCACGCCGTTCCGCACGAAATACGATCCCGGCAACCCGGCGGCCGATGCCCGCGGCGAGGTGCGTATGCCCAACGTCAACGGGCTGATCGAGAACATGGACATGCGCGAGGCCCAGCGCTCCTACGAGGCCAACCTCAACATGGTCACCGCGACGCGGCGGATGATCTCCCGCACCCTCGAAATCCTGAAGGCGTGAGCCGATGACGACCTCCGCCTTCGCCGCCGGCGCCTACGCCGCCGCCCAGAGCGTCGCCCGCCCCGGCGCCGCCAAGCCCGTCCAGGGCATGGCCTCGGCGGGTGCCGGCTTCACCGGCTTCCTGCAGCAGAGCCTCGATTCCGTGGCCCAGTCCGGGGCCCAGGCCGACCGCGCGGCGCTTTCGGCCGCCACCGGCAAGGCCAACGTCGTGGACGTGGTGACCGCCGTGGCCGAGAGCGAGACCGCCCTCCAGACCCTCGTCGCCGTGCGCGACCGCGTGATCTCCGCCTACGAGGAGATCATGCGCATGCCGATCTGATTCTTCCCGCTTCGCTCCCGACCGGGGCGCCTGATCATCAGCCCGACCCTCCTCCACCCGCGTTCGATCGCATCGGTCGCCTCGTGCTCCGTCATGGCGAGTACACGCGAAGCGATCCAGCCACGCGACTTTTTCCGGATCGGGCGGCGTGCCGGACTGCCTCGGCTCCGCCTCGCAACGACGATCGACGAAAGCCCCCAGAGCCATGACCGGCCTCGCCATCCTCGACCTCTCCCGCGACGGCATCTTCGTCTTCCTGAAGGTCGCCGGTCCCCTGATGATCGTGGCCCTCGTGGTCGGCCTGATCGTCTCGCTGTTCCAGGCGCTGACGCAGATCCAGGAGCAGACGCTGATCTACGTGCCCAAGATCGTCGCGGTCTTCGGGGTGATGCTGCTGATGCTGCCCTTCATGGGCGATGCCATGGCCGCCTACATGGCCCGGATCGCCGCGCGCATCGCGGCGGGGGGATGACGAGCGGGAGGCAGCGCGCGGCGCGGCGAGCCTGTAGGATGGGCCGGCATGAACACGCCGCTCGACCTGCTGCTGCCCGGCTTCGCGGCGGCCTTCATCCTCACCTTCGCCCGGGTCGGCACGCTGATCATGCTGATGCCGGGGCTGGGCGAGCAGATGATCTCGGGCCGGCTGCGGCTCAGCCTCGCCCTCCTCGTCACCCTGGTGCTGTTTCCCACCGTCCGGCCGCTCCTGCCCACCGGCAACGCCGCGCTGGCGGCGCCCGTCCTGATCGGTCTCCTGTTTGGGGAGATCCTGATCGGCCTGATGATCGGGCTGTCGGTGCGCATGGTGGTCGCCGCGCTGCAGACGGCGGGCGTGGTGATCTCGCAGCAGCTCGGCCTGTCTTTCGCCATGACCGTCGATCCGACCATGGGTGGGCAGCAGGCGGCGCTCGGCAACTTCCTGTCGCTGCTGGGCATCACCCTGGTGCTCGCAACCGACCTGCATCACCTCGCCCTGGAGGCGATCGGGCGCAGCTACATGGTGCTGCCGCCCAACGGCGTGCCCGGCATGGCGGACGCGGCCAAGCTGGCGCTCGACGCCTTCTCCCGCGGCTTCGCCCTGGCGGTGCGGATCTCCGGACCGTTCATCGTCTTCGGCATCCTGTTCAATCTCGGGCTCGGCGTGCTGTCCCGGCTGATGCCGCAGCTACAGGTGTTCTTCCTCGCCGTGCCCGCCTCGGTGCTGATCGGCATGATGCTGCTCGTCGCCGTGCTCGGCCTCGTGATGGGGCTGTTCCTGGACGATCTCGGCCGCTATCTCGGCGCCTTCCTCGGGCGCTGACCGGAGAGACGGGAGCCTGAGCCCTTGGCCGACGAGAGCGACGACGAGGACAAGACAGAAGACCCGACCCCGCGGCGCATCGAGCAGGCGATCGAGCGCGGCGACGTGCCGAACTCTCCCGAGATCAACACCTTCTTCATTCTGGCCGCCTTCACCCTGGCCCTGCTGCTCGCGGCGCGCCCCGCCGCCGAGGGGCTGACCCGCGACATGCGCGGCTTCCTCGAACATGCGGGTGGGCTGCCCTCCGACCCTGCCAGCTATCTCGGCGTCGCCTTCCGCGCCGCCCTGGTCAGTCTCAAGGCGCTCGCGGTGCCGTTGGGCATGGCGATGCTCGCGGCGCTCGCCGCCGGCCTGATCCAGCACCGGCCGATCTTCACCGCCGAGAGCCTGATGCCGAAATTCGCGCGCATCTCGCCGATGGCCGGCGCCAAGCGCCTGCTGGGCGTCGATGCCTGGGTCAATTTCGGCAAGGGCCTCGTGAAGATCGCGCTCGTCGGCATCGTCGCGGGCGCGATCCTGTGGAGCGAGCACGACCAGGCCGAATCCTTCGCGCAGCTCGAACCCGGTGCCGCCCTCGACGGCACGCTGACCCTGGCGCTCAAGATGATGGGCGGCATGCTCGCGGCCTACGCGGTGATCGCGCTCGGCGACGCGCTCTACCAGCGCCATCGCTGGCACACGCGCCTGCGCATGACCAAGGAGGAGATGAAGCAGGAGCACAAGGAGAGCGAGGGCAGCCCCGAAGTGAAGGGCCGGATGAAGCAGTTGCGCCAGGCCCGCGTGAAGAAGCGGATGATGGCCGCCGTGCCCACCGCCACCGTGGTCGTGACGAACCCGACCCACTTCGCCGTGGCCCTGCGCTACGAGGCCGGCATGGCCGCCCCGGTCTGCGTTGCCAAGGGCGTCGATTCGCTGGCCCTGCGTATCCGCGCGCTCGCCGCCGAGCACGATGTGCCGGTGATGGAGAATCCGCCGCTCGCCCGGGCGCTGCACGCGACCGTCGAGGTCGACGAGGAGATTCCCGCCGAGCACTATCGCGCAGTTGCGGAGGTCATCGGATTCGTGCTTCGCCTGCGCCGCCGGGCGGCCTGAGAACCGGAGCGGGCTCGATGAGGGACGGCGAAGTCCCTCAGGCGCCACGGTTTATGCACCATTGTCCGGCAATGCTCCGGTCAATGCTCCGAAGTCGGCGTGACGGTCATGACGCGCACGGAAGCGGCGTGTGAGGGGATGGGTAGGGCCTGATGGCTGAGGTCAGCGGACCAGGGGTGCCGGCGTCCGGTTCGATCGATCGTTCGGAGCGGCCGGGCCGGGTGGGCCTTCTGCTGATGCTGGCGGGGCTCCTCGTCGGCGCGGCGGTGGGTCTTTCGTTCGTCGCCAACGAGCAGGCGCAGCCGCTCATTCTCGCCCTGCTGGCGCTGCTCGCCATGGCGGGCGTGTTCTTCCTGTTCGCGCTGGCGATCGGCGCGCTCCAGCTCGCCGGCCCCGCCTCCCGCGACGACATCACCCGCGCCATCGTCGACGCCGCCCCTGCGGGCAAGCTCGTCGTCGAGGACAACGGGCGGATGATCTACGCCAACGAGGCCTATATGCGCCTGGCCGGAGGCGACAGCTTCTCGAACCTGCGCTCCATCGAGCGCATCTTCGTGGGCGCGCCCGAAGTCTCCGAGGCCGTCTATCGCCTGGCTCAAGCCGCGCGGGACGAGCGCGCCTACACCGAGGAAATCCGGATGTCGCCGCCGCCCGGCGGCGCGGCCGATCGCGACTTCGCCTGGTACCGGATCGCCGTGCGGCCGATCCAGCGCCACCGCGGCTCCGCCGCGCTCTGGACGGTGAGCGACATCACCCACGAGCGCGAGCGCCAGGAGAACGTCTTCCAGGAACTCCAGCACGCGATCGACTATCTCGACCACGCGCCGGCGGGCTTCCTCTCGATCGATGCGGCCGGGTCGATCGTCTACATGAACGCGACCCTGGCCTCCTGGCTCGGCTACGATCTCGCCACCGTCGGCTCGGGCGGGCTCAAGCTCCTCGAGATCGCGCCGGGCGCCGACGTGCTCACCGCCGCGCCGGGCCTTCCCGGCGAGGTACGCACCGACCGCTTCGACATCGACCTGCGCCGCCGCAACGGCCAGCCGCTGCCGACTCGCCTCTACCACCGGGTCGCCTACGGGCAGGACGGGGCGCCCGGCCCCTCGCGCACCTTCGTGCTCAACCGCTCCGCCGGCTCGGATGCGGACGAGCCGCAGCGCGCGGCGGAGGTGCGGCTCGCCCGCTTCCTCAACAACAGCCCGATCGCCATCGCCACGCTCGACCGCGACGGAAGGGTGATTCGCGCCAACGCCTCCTTCGTGCGGCTGTTCGCGGGCATGCCGCGCCAGCCCGCGGCGGAAGCCGGTCGCGAGGCGCCCGATCCGATGATGCGCGACGCCGTGCTGGAGCGCGACCGCGGTGCCATCGAGGGGGCGCTCGCGCGGGCGGCCAACGGCTTCGGCGGCCTCGACCCGATCGAGGTCGAGCTGTCGGGCCCCGGCGACCGCTCGGCCCGCGTCTGGATGAGCCCGGCCGACGCGGACGGGACGCAGAGCCCGGACGCGGAGGGCGAGACCGGCGGCGACGGCGAGCGGGTGATCCTCTACGCCCTCGACACCACGGCCCAGCGCCAGCTGGAACAGCAGATCGCCCAGACCCAGAAGATGGACACGGTGGGCCAGCTCGCGGGCGGCATCGCCCACGACTTCAACAACGTGCTCCAGGCGATCATCGGCTACTCGGACCTGCTGCTGGCGAGCCACCGGCCGACCGACCACGCCTTCCAAGACATCATGCAGATCAAGCAGAACGCCAACCGGGCCGCGAGCTTGGTGCGCCAGCTGCTGGCCTTCTCCCGCCGCCAGACCCTGCGGCCGGAGGTGATGGATGTCGGCGAGGCGCTCTCGGACCTGACGCTCCTCCTCAAGCGCCTGCTCGGCGAGCGGGTGCAGCTCGATTTCCGCCACGGCCGCGAGATCTGGCCGATCAAGGCCGACGTGAACCAGTTCGAGCAGGTGATCGTGAACCTCGCGGTCAACGCCCGCGACGCCATGCCGGGCGGCGGCAGCCTGACGATCCGCACCACCAATTGCGCCGTCGATGCTGAGCGCCCGGTCGGCATCCCGGCGGGCGACCACGTCATGATCGAGGTGACGGACACCGGTGAGGGCATCCCGCCGGAGGTGCGCCAGAAGATCTTCGAGCCCTTCTTCACGACGAAAGAGATCGGCAAGGGCACCGGCCTCGGGCTCTCGACGGTGTTCGGCATCGTCAACCAGTCGGGCGGCGCCATCGACGTGCAGTCGACGGTCGGCGAAGGCACCACGTTCCGCATCTACCTGCCGCGCCACGTGCCCGGCATCGAGAGCCTGCCCGAGTCGCTGCCGCCCGCGCTTCCGACCTCTTCAGCGAAGCCGGCGGCCGCGGGATCGGAGACGGACGAACGCACGGCCTCCAGGGAGGGCGAGGCAGCCTCGGCCGGCACCGGGTCGGAGTCGGCTCGCCCGGCCCGCGCGCCGGAACCGCCGAAGCCTGCCGCCGACCATACCGGCCAGGGCACCGTGCTCCTGGTGGAGGACGAGGACCCGGTGCGCGCGGTCAATTCGCGGGCCCTGTCCGCCCGCGGCTACACGGTGCTGGAGGCCGCCTCCGGCGTCGAGGCCCTGCGCCTGATCGAGGAACATGCCGAGGGCATCGACGTGGTGGTCTCCGACGTGGTCATGCCGGAGATGGACGGCCCGACCCTGCTGCGCGAGCTGCGCAAGCACTACCCCGACCTGAAAGTAATCTTCGTCTCGGGCTACGCCGAGGATGCGTTCCGCAAGAACCTGCCCGACGGCGAGGCATTCAACTTTCTGCCCAAGCCCTTCAGCCTCAAGCAACTCGTCGAGACCGTGAAGCAGACGATGGCCGGCTGATCGCTCGCCGTTTCGATCGAGCGGTGCAGGCTTTCGAGAATGTGATCGGCCCTGGCGCGCAGGCGGTGCGATCTGCGGTGACGGATAGGAAAAGTTACTGTAAGTTAACTTCTTTCGCCGTGGTCGAGCCTGACGAGTGATAGACGGCGCGACTCTAGAAGGAGACGGGCGGGTGCACGGTCACGATCTCGACGACCGCACGATCGTGACGGATGTGGAATTCGCCCTCGCCGACGCGGAACGGCGCCACGAGGTCGGAAGGGCCCTCGGTCGCGTCGTGAAGGACGACGAACTGGTGCCGTCCGCATTGAGGGGACGGGCAGGAAGCCCGCTACGTCGCGCCTTCGAACAGCGCCAGCGGGCCTTCAGCGAATGGCGAACCGCCCGCGGCGTGCCGTAGCGTCACTCCCGTCACCGAGGCCGCACCTCACCGCTTCACCGCGTCGTCCTTGGCCTCAATCGGTGGCTGCACCGCGTCTTCGCGCTGCGGCGCTTGCAGACCGCGGCGGACTTCGAACAATGTCATCTGCAGGAGGGTGCGCTGGCGAAAGGTCCCCAGCGAGCCCAAACGTGCTTCCGCTTGGCAGAGAAGCCGCTCGATAACCCGCAATTCTTCGAGACCGTTCGGCATCAGGATCGCCTTTGGTGCGCGCGATAGAACCATGAGACGCGTCGCACGGCTAGACCGACCTTCAGTTACAAAGGTGCGGTCTTGTGTCATAGACACACCGGGCTGAACAAGGATCAAAATTTTCGGTCCACTTTTCCCCTTCTGCGACGGCCGATTCGAAGTTTTTTCGTCGCCTTGCCGACCGAAATTTGAATTCAATTCTTTACGAAACGCGCGCGGGGACCTCCCCCCGGCCAAACGTCGGAACGATATCGAACATACCCCGACCCGACATCGCTTTTCTACGCTCTGAGCCGTCGCGGGGAGTGGCGCAGAAACATATGCCTTCCAGCAGACCGTCAGGTCGGCCCGGCTCGCATCGAGCCGGAGGCGTGGGGAAAGTAACCGCTCCCCATTTCCGCGGTCCGGCTTGCATGATGAGAACAAAACAGGTACGAAATGCATCGGCTCCGGCGGATTGAGCGCCGCGCCCCTCCCATGCATAAGGATGCCGAGCGATGGCCCAGCCCGCGCTGAAGATGGTGGAATCCTCGACAATGGCAGCAGCGGACAAGGACAAGTCGAAGGCGATCGAGGCTGCGCTGACGCAGATCGAGCGAGCCTTCGGCAAGGGCTCGATCATGCGCCTTGGCAAGAACGACAAGGTGCAGGAGGTCGAAACCGTCTCGACGGGATCGCTCGGTCTCGACATCGCGCTGGGCGTCGGCGGCCTGCCGCGCGGCCGCGTGGTCGAGATCTACGGCCCCGAATCATCGGGCAAGACGACGCTGGCGCTCCACACCATCGCCGAAGCCCAGAAGAAGGGCGGCGTCTGCGCCTTCGTGGATGCGGAGCACGCCCTCGACCCGGTCTACGCGCGCAAGCTCGGCGTCAACCTTGATGACCTGCTGATCTCGCAGCCCGATACCGGCGAGCAGGCCCTCGAGATCACCGACACGCTGGTGCGCTCCGGCGCCATCGACGTGCTCGTGGTCGACTCGGTCGCCGCGCTGACCCCGCGCGCCGAGATCGAGGGCGAGATGGGCGAGAGCCAGCCGGGCCTTCAGGCCCGCCTGATGAGCCAGGCCCTGCGCAAGCTGACCGGTTCGATCTCGCGCTCGAACTGCATGGTGATCTTCATCAACCAGATCCGGATGAAGATCGGCGTGATGTACGGTAGCCCCGAGACGACCACGGGCGGCAACGCCCTGAAGTTCTACGCCTCGGTGCGCCTCGACATCCGCCGCGTCTCGACCCTGAAGGACCGCGACGAGGCCATCGGCAATCAGGTCCGCGTCAAGGTCGTCAAGAACAAGGTCGCGCCGCCCTTCAAGCAGGTCGAGTTCGACATCATGTTCGGCGAGGGCGTCTCGAAGGTGGGCGAGTTGGTCGATCTCGGCGTGAAGGCCGGCATCGTCGAGAAGGCGGGTGCGTGGTTCTCCTACGACAGCCAGCGCCTCGGCCAGGGCCGCGAGAACGCCAAAGGCTTCCTGCGCGACAATCCCGATATCGCCAACAAGATCGAGGCGTCGATCCGGCAGAATTCGGGCCTGGTCGCCGACCGGATCCTGGAGAACGCCAAGCCGACCGCCGACGACCTCGACGAGGGCGAGGCCTAATCCGCCCCGCTCCGTTGCGGAACGAAAAAGCCCGCCGCGAGGAATCGCGGCGGGCTTTCTTCTGACACGACGGCGAGAGGTCAGGCCGCTGCGTGTCTCGCATCGAATTCGGCCGCGAAGCGGGCACCGGGCCGATCGGTGCAGCGGTCGACCCAGGCGTCGATCACCGGCTCGCCGGGCTTGCCGAACCACGCATAGGGCGAGTGCAGCAGGAGGTCGGCGGCGGTGAAGCGATCACCGAGCAGGAAGGGCCTGTCCGTCAGCGCCTCGGCGAGCCGCGCCTTGATGTCGGCGCTGGTGCGGAAGGTGCGCGCGATGGCGGGGTGGTCGAGCCCGATCGCCTCGAGGGTCAGGACCGGCTCGACCACGCCGGCATACCACGCGAACCAGCTTAGATAGGCGCCGCGCTGCCTGTGGCCGGGGGCAATGCCCAACCCCGCCTCCGGAAACAGCTCGGCGAGGTACGGGATGATCGCACTCGACTCTCGCACCAGGACGCCGTCGTGGTCGAGGAGCGGCACCTTGCCCTCCGGGTGGGGATTGCGTGCATCGCGCGCGCCAGACCCGTCCATCCGCGGGATCGTGACGGTCTCGATCCTCACCGCATCCAGAGCATCGAGTTCCTTGAGCAGTGCGACGATGCGGGTGGAGCGGCTTCGCGGTACGTGGAACAGGGTGATCATCGGCGGCCTCCAGCTGGCAGGTTGACGAGAGACGGTGTAGCCGAGCTCACCTGCCAGTTTCCGTCAGTTGGGTGATGGCGCGTACCGATCGACTGTTCCGGCTCCTGCACGCGATGCGCATCCTGCCCGCGCCGGTCACCGCGGCGCGGCTCGCGGAGGAAACCGGGGTGTCCCTGCGCTCCCTTTATCGCGACATCGACAGCCTGCGCGCGGCCGGCGCCCGCATCGAGGGCGAGCGGGGCTACGGCTACCGGCTGATCGAGGACATTGCCCTGCCGCCGCAGACCTTCGACCGGATCGAGATCGAGGCGCTGGTGCTCGGCCTCGCCGAGGTCCGCCACATGGGCGATCCGGCCCTGGCCGAGGCGGCGGCCTCGGCTCTGGCGAAGGTCGCGGCGACGCTGCCCGACCGGACCGAGCAGCATCTCCTCCACGCCGTCTCGCAGGTCCGCCGCTTCGAATCGCGTTTCCCCAGGATTCCCGACATGGAAACGATCCGGGCCGGGTGCTGGCGCGAGGAAGCCCTGGCGCTGCGCTACGCGGACAAGGACGGCGCGGTCACCGAGCGACAGATCCTGCCGCTCTCCATCGTCTATCTCGACAGCAAGATGACGCTGCTGGCGTGGTGCTGTCTGCGCGAGGCGTTCCGCATGTTCCGGCTGGACCGCATCGAGGCGGTGCGGATGGCGGGAACGAGCTTCCGGCCGCGGCGGGTGACGCTTCTGCGGGGCTATCTCGCCGAACTCCGCGGCGCCTTTGGGCCGAGCGCCGAGCCGACGTGACTTGCACAGCTTCGGCCCGTATGAGGGCGCGAGACTTTCCGCCGTGCTGTCCTCAGCCGGTTCCCCGACGCGACTTGATTTCCGAGCCTATCCGATGAGCGGCGTCAACGAGATCCGATCGACCTTCCTGGACTACTTCCGGGATGCCGGGCACGCGGTGGTGCCCTCGTCCTCGCTCGTGCCCAAGAACGACCCGACGCTGATGTTCACGAACGCCGGCATGGTGCAGTTCAAGAACGTCTTCACCGGCGTCGAGAAGCGCCCCTACGTCAGGGCGACCTCGTCGCAGAAATGCGTGCGCGCGGGCGGCAAGCACAACGATCTCGACAATGTCGGCTACACGGCCCGGCATCACACCTTCTTCGAGATGCTCGGCAACTTCTCCTTCGGCGACTACTTCAAGGCCGATGCGATCGAACTCGCCTGGCGGCTGATCACCAAGGAGTTCGGACTATCGCCCGAGCGCCTGCTCGTGACGGTCTACGCGGACGACGAGGAGGCCGCGGGCCTCTGGCGCAAGATCGCGGGTTTCTCGGACGAGAAGATCATCCGGATCGGGACCTCGGACAACTTCTGGCAGATGGGCGATACCGGCCCCTGCGGGCCGTGCTCGGAGATCTTCATCGACCAGGGCCCGGCACTGGCCGGCGGCCCGCCCGGCTCTCCGGACGAGGATGGCGACCGCTTCCTGGAGTTCTGGAACCTCGTCTTCATGCAGTACGAGCAGATCGAGCCGGGCTCCCGCAATCCCCTGCCGCGGCCCTCGATCGATACCGGCATGGGCCTGGAGCGGATGGCCGCCATCCTCCAGGGCGTCCATTCGAACTACGACACCGACCTGTTCCGCGCGCTGATCGATGCGGTGGCCCATGCGGTGTCGCGCGCGCCGGAGCCCGCCACGCGGGCCTCCTACCGCGTCATCGCCGACCACCTGCGCTCGACCTCGTTCCTGATCGCCGACGGCGTGCTGCCCTCCAACGAGGGCCGCGGCTACGTGCTGCGCCGGATCATGCGCCGCGCCATGCGCCACCTCGAACTGCTCGGCGCCCGCGAGCCGGTGATGTACCGCCTCGTGCCCACGCTGGTGCGCGAGATGGGGCAGGCCTTCCCTGAACTCACCCGCAGCGAGGCGCTGATCTCGGAAACGTTGCGCCTGGAGGAAGGCCGCTTCCGCAAGACGCTGGAACGCGGCCTCGCGATCCTCGATACCGAGACCGCTGGCCTCGGCGCCGGCCAGAACCTGTCGGGCGAGACCGCCTTCACCCTCTACGACACCTACGGCTTCCCCCTGGATCTCACCCAGGACGCGCTGAAGGCCCGCGGCATCGGCGTCGACACGGAGGCCTTCGCCGCGGCGATGCAGCGGCAGAAGCAGGCTGCCCGCGCCGCTTGGCAGGGCTCGGGCGAGGCCGCCACCGAGACGGTCTGGTTCGGCATCAAGGAGCGCACCGGCGCCACCGAGTTCCTGGGCTACGAGACCGAGAGTGCGGAGGCCGTGGTCGCTGCCCTCCTGCGCGAGGGCGCCGAGGTCGAGGCGTTGAAGGCCGGCGAGAGCGGCCTCGTCGTCGTCAACCAGACGCCGTTCTACGGCGAATCCGGCGGTCAGGTCGGCGATACCGGCACGATGGCCGCACCCGGTCTCAAGGCCCGGGTGACCGGAACCGAGAAGAAGCTCGGCGACCTGTTCGTGCACCACGTCACGATCGAGGAGGGCTCGCTCCCCGTCGTAGCGGCCGTGGAGATGCGGGTCGATCACGCGCGCCGCGCCGCGATCCGCGCCAACCACTCGGCGACCCACCTTCTGCACGAGGCCCTTCGGCAGGTGCTGGGCGAACACGTGGCGCAGAAGGGTTCGCTCGTCGCGCCCGAGCGCCTGCGCTTCGACATCAGTCACCCCAAGCCCATCGAGGCGGCGGAACTCGCGCGCGTCGAGGAGATCGCCAACGCGGTTCTGCTGCAGAATGCGCCGGTGGTGACCAAGCTGATGGCGGTGGACGAGGCGATCGAGTCGGGCGCGCGCGCGCTGTTCGGCGAGAAGTACGGCGACGAGGTGCGCGTCGTCTCCATGGGGCGGCCCGTGGACGAGGAGGGCCAGGAGGTCGAGGGGCGCCTGCCGAACTTCTCGATCGAGCTGTGCGGCGGCACGCACGTGGCGCAACTGGGCGAGATCGGCCAGATCACGGTGCTCGGCGAGAGCGCCGTCGGCGCGGGCGTGCGCCGGATCGAGGCGATGACCGGCAACAATGCCCGGCGCCACCGCGCGGCCGAGAGCCGGACGCTGAACCAGCTCGCCGGCCTGCTCAAGGCGCCGGTCACCGACGTACCCGAGCGTTTGTCCGCGCTGATCGAGGAGCGTCGCCGCCTCGAGAAGGAACTGACGGACGCGCGCAAGAAGATCGCCATGGGCGGCGGATCGGCCGGCGGGGGCGAGGAGGCCCGCGAGGTCAACGGCGTCCGGCTGATGGCCCGCGTGGTCGAGGGCGTCGAGATGCGCGACCTCAAGGGCCTGGCCGACGAGGGCAAGAGCCGGCTCGGATCGGGGATCGTCGCCATCGTCGGCGTCGCTCCCGACGGCAAGGCCGGGTTGGTGGTCGGCGTGACCGAGGATCTGACGGAGCGCTACGACGCGGTCGGCCTCGTGCGGGCCGGAGCCGGCCATCTCGGCGGCAAGGGCGGCGGCGGGCGGCGGGACATGGCCCAGGCCGGCGGCCCGAACGGCGCCGGCGCGGATGCCGCCCTCTCGGCCATCGCCGAGGCGCTCGCCGCGGCGTGACGGAAAAACATCCGCCGCACGGTTGTCGGGAGAAATCGCTCGCGGCTCACGGAACGGTGAGGCGGATCGCGGCTTGGTTGGCCGCGATCTCCTCTCCTGCCCGGCCCGCCGCCGAGCCGTCCCCATCCGGGTCCTGCACGCAGAGTGTTTGGGCGCGGGTGCCGGACGCCAACCGCCCGTGACGCGATGAAACTCTTCCGCTGCCAATCCTGCGACAACGTTCTCTATTTCGAGAACCGTACCTGCGAGCGCTGCGGGCACCGGCTCGCCTACCTGCCGCAGCTCGGGCAGATCTCGGCCCTGGAGCCGGCGGGCGACAACAACGCCTGGACGCCGCTGGCGGCGCCCGGCACCTCCAGCTTCCTCTGCACCAACGCCGCGCACGACACCTGCAACTGGCTGGTGCCGCCGGGCTCCACCGACGCCTTCTGCCTCGCCTGCCGCCATAACGGCACCGTGCCGGATGTGAGCGACCCGGTGAATCTGGAGCGCTGGCGCGAGATGGAATACGCCAAGCACCGGCTGTTCTACACCTTGCTGCGCTGGAACCTGCCGCTCACGACCCGCGCCGAGGATCCCGAGCACGGCCTGATCTTCAATTTCCTGGCCGATCCGCCGAACGCCGACGCGCCCAAGGTGATGACCGGGCACGAGAACGGCATCATCACCATCGCCCTCGTCGAGGCCGACCCGGCTGAGCGCGAGAAGCGCCGCACCTCCATGGGCGAGCCCTACCGGACGCTGCTCGGGCATTTCCGCCACGAGGTCGGGCACCATTACTGGGACATCCTCGTGCGCGACGCGGGCAAGCTGGAGCCCTGCCGGGCGGTGTTCGGCGACGATTCGCAGGATTACGGCGCGGCGCTCCAGCGCCACTACGACCAGGGCCCGCCGCCGAACTGGCAGGAGACCTTCGTCTCGGCCTACGCCACCACACACCCCTGGGAGGATTTCGCCGAGACCTGGGCGCATTACCTCCACATCGTCGACACGCTGGAGATGGCGAGCGCCTTTGGGATGCAGGTGAAGCCCAAGGCCGATATCGAGGGCGAACTCGCGGCGCATGTCGATTTCGACCCCTACCGGGCCGAAAACATCGAGCGGATCATCGATGCGTGGCTGCCCTTCGTCTTCGCCATGAACAGCGTCAGCCGGGCCATGGGCGAGGGTGACCTCTATCCCTTCGTACTGGCCCCGGCGGTGGTGACGAAGCTCGGCTTCATCCACGACCTCGTGCACGGCCGGGTCTGAGGCCGCCTCCGGGGGACGTGCCTCAGGCGCGGCCGGCGTCGGAGGAGAGCATCGCGGGGTCGATGCCGATGGCCTTGAGGACCTGATCGTACTTGCTGCCGAGGCCGGGATCGAAGATCAGCTCCGGATCGGCCGGGCAGTTGAGCCAGCCGTTGGCGAGGATCTCGCTCTCGAGCTGGCCTGCCTGCCAGCCGGCATAGCCCAGCGCCAGCACCGCGTTCGAGGGCCCGCGCCCGTCGGCAATGGCCCGCAGGATTTCCACCGTCGCCGTGAGGCAGACGCCCTCGTCGATCTGCAGGGTCGACTGATCGATATGGAAGTCGGCGGTGTGCAGGACGAAGCCGCGCTTGGCATCGACCGGCCCGCCCATCAACACCGGCATGTGGCCGACCCGTTCGCGCAGGCGGATCGCATCCGCCTCGCTGGCGATGTCGAGCTGGATCAGCAGATCCGGCATGCTCAGGTCGGCGACCGGCTTGTTGACGATAATGCCCATCGCCCCGTCCGCCGAATGGGCGCAGAGATAGATGACCGAGCGCGCGAAGCGCTCATCGCCGATTCCCGGCATGGCCAGGAGGAACTGGCCGTCGAGATAGGCCGTGTCGGTGAGCGGAGGTTCGGGCGTCTGCATGGCCCCATGCTAATCCGGCAGCGGGCATTGATCCATAAGCCAAAGGCGCGCGCGGACCCGCCGTCGCTCGACAGGAAGCTTGGGCGGGTCTAACGGTTTGGCGCCATTGCGAGGAGACCCTACGGATGACGATACAGGTTGGCGATCACCTGCCCCAGGTCACCTTCCGGGTGAACGGGCCGGACGGTCCGCAGGCGCGGACGACGGATGACGTGTTCAAGGGCCGGCGTGTCGTGCTGATCGGCGTGCCCGGCGCCTTCACGCCCGCCTGCCACCGCAACCACCTGCCGGGTTATGTCGGCAAGCGCGACGAGATCCTGGCCCGCGGCGTCGACGCGATCGCCGTGACCTCGGTCAACGACATCTTCGTGCTCAACGCGTGGCAGCAGCAGAGCGGCGCCGAGGGCATCGAGTTCCTGGCGGACGGCAATGCCGAGTTCGCCAAGGCGATCGGCCTGGAGATGGACGGCTCCGGCTTCGGCCTCGGCCCGCGCTCCCAGCGCTACGCCATGCTCGTGGACGACGGCGTCGTGCGCCTGCTCAACGTCGAGGACTCGCCCTCCAAGGCGGAGGTCTCCGGCGCCGAGGCCCTGCTCAAGGTCCTCTGAGCGATCGAGACGCCCTCCCCCCGCCACCGGGGGAGGGCTCGGCCGTCCGGTTCTAGCCTTCCCAGCCGTAGTCGCGCGCGCTCTCGGCCGTGCGGTGGAAGGCGAGCCGCCGGTCGTATTCCAGCGGGTTCTTGGGCTGGACGAGCGCGCCGGGCGGCACGTTCAGCCAGTCCACGAGCCGGGTCAGCATGAAGCGCATGGCGGCACCGCGCGCGAGCACCGGCAGGGCGGCGATCTCGGCGGGCTCCAGCCGGCGCACCGCGTCGTAGCCCGCGATCATCGCGCCCGCCTTGTCGCGGTGGAAGCGACCGTCGGCATCGAAGCACCACGCGTTGAGGCTGATCGCCAGATCGTAGGCGAAGGCGTCGGTGCAGGCGAAGTAGAAGTCGATCAGGCCCGACACCGCGTCGCCGATAAAGAACACGTTGTCAGTGAAGAGGTCGGCGTGGATCACGCCGCGCGGCAGGCCCTGCGGCCAGGAGGCTTCGAGTCGGTCGAGATCGGCGCGGGTACGGGCCGCAAGGCCGGGCGCCACCGTATTGGCCTGGGCCTCGGCCTGCGCGAAGAGCGGACGCCAAGCCGCCACCGAGAGATTGTTCTCCCGGGTCATCGGGAAGTCGCGGCCCGCCTCGTGAAGGCCGGCCAGCGCCGCGCCGAGCGCCCGGCAATGCTCCGCGTTCGGACGGCTGAGGGAGACGCCTTCCAGGAAGGTCACGATCGCCGCCGGCCGGCCGCAGAGGCGCCCGAGCGCCGTGCCGGAGCGGTTGCGCACCGGCTGCGGGCAGGCGAGCCCGGCGCGGGCCAGATGCCCCATCAAATTGATGAAGAACGGCAGGTCCGCCTCGTTCACCCGCTTCTCGTACAGGGTGAGGATGAAGTTGCCGGCACCCGTGTGCAGGAAGAAGTTCGAGTTCTCGACCCCCTCCGCGATGCCCTTGCAGGAGAGCAACTCGCCGAGTTCGTACTCGCGGAGAAAGGCGCGCAGCGCCTCGTCGGAAACGTCAGTGTAGACCGCCACGGGTGCTGCTGCCGGTTCGCGCAAAGGAAAGGGGCGCCGAGGGCGCCCCTGATGGTCGTTCGGCCGGTTCCGTCCGGCGGATGAGGCCGCGCTACTCGGCGGCCTCGCTGCGCAGTTCGCGCGGGAGCGGGAAGGACATGTCCTCGATCGTGACCGAGACCTGATCCACCGTGACGTCGAAGCGGGCGGCGAAGGCGTCGATGATCTCCTCCACCAGCACCTCCGGCGCGGAGGCGCCGGCGGTGAGGCCGAGGCGGCGCACGTCCTTGAAGGCGTCCCAGTCGATCTCTTCCGCCCGCAGGACGAGGCGGGTGATCGGGCAGCCGGCCCGCTCGGCCACCTCGCGCAGGCGCTGCGAGTTCGAGGAGTTCGAGGAACCGACCACGATCAGCGCGTCGACCCGCGGCGCCACTTCCTTCACCGCTTCCTGGCGGTTGGTGGTGGCGTAGCAGATATCGTCCTTGTGAGGGCCATGGATGCCGGTGAACTTGGCTTTCAACGCCTCGACGATGTGCTTGGTGTCGTCGATCGATAGCGTGGTCTGCGTCACCCAGGCCAGCGCCTGATCGGCCGGCGGGTTCAGCGCGTCGATCTGGTCGATGTCCTCGACCAGCGTGATCGAGCCCTTGGGCAGCTGGCCCATGGTGCCGACGACCTCCGGATGGCCGGAATGGCCGACGAGCAGCACGTGGCGCCCACGCTTGTGATGGATCTCGGCCTCGCGGTGGACCTTGGTCACCAGCGGGCAGGTCGCGTCGATCGTGGTCAGCCCGCGCGAGACGGCGTTCTGCGGCACGGTCTTGGCGACGCCGTGGGCGGAGAAGATGACGGGGGCGCCGCTATCGGGCACCTCGTCCAGCTCGCGCACGAAGACGGCGCCCTTCCGCTTCAGCGTCTCGACCACGTATTTGTTGTGGACGATCTCGTGGCGGACATAGACCGGCGCGCCGTAGATCGCGAGGGCGCGCTCCACCACGTCGATGGCACGGACGACGCCCGCGCAGAATCCGCGTGGGGCGCACAGCAGGATCTCCAGGGGCGGCTTCTCCCCCGTCACGGCCGGCTGCGGGACCCGGTTCGGGTCGGCGGTGAGGTTGATGGTGTCGGCGCTCATGATCCGGCGGATGTGGAGAGGGATGGCCGGGTCTGTCAACAGCGGCCAGCCCGAAAGCCGCAACAGGCTTGCGGCCTGTCCATCTCCTTTACATAGCACATTCGGGCCGCAGCGTGACCCCCGGTCACCATTCTCCCACGATGGGATGAGACCCGGCCCCGGCCGGGTCATGTGACGAACGACACGCGAATCGGCCTCGCGATGGCGGGAGCGGCGGGCTAAGGGGAGGCCGTTCCGCTTCAGGACCAGCGAGGCAACGGGCTTTCATGGCGAGTGCCACGGACCACGCCAGCTTTCTGCCGCCGGTGCTGACCTTCTTGTCGGCGGCGGTGATCGGCGTGCCGCTCGTACGGCTGCTCGGGCAGAGCGCGGTGCTCGGCTACCTCGTGGCGGGGGTGGTGATCGGCCCGGCCGGCTTCTCCCTGATCGCCGAGCCGGAGACCGCGGCGAGCGTCGCCGAAATCGGCGTGGTTCTGCTCCTCTTCATCGTCGGGCTCGAACTCGAGATCTCGCGCCTCGTCTCGATGCGGCGGGACATCTTCGGCCTCGGCGCCGCGCAGCTGGCCCTGTGCTCGCTGGTCATCGCGGGCGCGGCCTTCGCCTATGGCCTGACGCCGGCCGCGGCGGGCGTCGTCGGCATCGCCATCGCGCTCTCGGCCACGGCGGTCGCGCTCCAGCTCCTGGAGGAGCGCGGCGATCTCGGCTCGCCCTATGGCGGGCGCTCCTTCGCGGTGCTGCTGTTCCAGGACATCTCGGTGGTGGCGATCCTGGCGCTGCTGCCGCTGCTCGCCTCGGCCGGCGCCACCCCGAAGGACGGCTGGCTCGACGAGGGCTTGCGCTCCACCGCCCGCGCGGCGGTCGCGGTGGCCGGCGTCGTGATCGTCGGGCGCTACGGCCTCAATCCGTTCTTCCGCCTGCTGGCCGCCGCCGGCGGGCGCGAAGTGATGACCGCGGCCGCGCTCCTCGTGGTGCTCGGCACGGCCATGGTGATGGAGAAGGCCGGCCTCTCCATGGCGATGGGCGCCTTCCTGGCCGGCGTGATGCTCGCCGAATCGAATTTCCGGCACCAGCTGGAGGCCGATATCGAGCCGTTCCGCGGCATGCTGCTCGGCCTGTTCTTCATGAGCGTGGGCATGTCGATCGATGGCGGCCTGCTCACGAACCACTGGCTTGCGCTGATCGCCACCACGGTTGCCGCGATCGCGGTCAAGATCGTGCTGGTGGCCTTGCTGTTCCGCCTGTTCGGCTCACCCTGGCTCGATGCCCTGCGCGGCGCGGCCGTGCTGGCGCCGGCCGGCGAGTTCGCCTTCGTGATCCTGCCCGCCGCGGGCGACCTGCGCATTTTCGGCCCGGAGGTGACCCGCTTCTGCGTGGCGCTCGCCGCGCTGACCATGCTGGTCGGGCCGGTCGCGGCCAAGGGACTCGACGCCCTGATCGCCCGGCGCTCGCCGGGGGCCGAACCGCCCAGCGATGTCGGGGAATCGACCGAATCGGGCGAGGCCCGGGTTCTGGTGGTCGGCTTCGGCCGCTTCGGGCAGATCCTGGCGCAGGTGCTGCTGGCCGAGGGCATCAACATCACCGTGATCGATAAGGACGTCGAGCAGATCCGCAACGCGACGAGCTTCGGCTTCCGGATCTACTACGGTGACGGGACCCGGCTCGACGTGCTGCGCGCCTCCGGCCTCGCCAAGGCGGAGCTGATCTGCGTCTGCATCGACGACGCGCAGGCCGCGCTCAAGATCGTTGACATCGTGCACGAGGAATTCCCGAACGTGCGCACCTATGTGCGGGCCTACGACCGCACCCATGCGCTCGAGCTGATGAACCGGGACGTGGACTTCCAGCTTCGCGAGACCGTCGAATCCGCACTCGCCTTCGGCCGCACCACCCTGGAAGGGCTCGGGCTCCCGGCGGAGGCCGCCGCGCGCCGGGCCGAGGACGTGCGCAAACGCGACGTCGCCCGGCTCGTGCTGCAGCAGGCGGGCGCGATGCCGGACGGCTCGGGCTGGCTGCGCGGCACGCCGGAGGTGCGGCCCGAGCCGCTCACCGCGCCCAAGAGCCCGTCGCGTGCGCTCAGCGCCGAGACCCGCGGTCTGATCGCGGCGCAGCCCCACGAATCCGCCGCCCGCGCCCTCGAGCACGAGGATGCCGAGCCGGATGCCTGAGGCGGCCTCCGCCGGGGCGGCCGGCACGGGAGCGGGAGACGACGCGGCGCGCTTCGTCACGGGATCGATCCTGCGCCATGTGGTGGTGATGAGCGCCACCGGCTCCGTCGGGCTCCTGGCGATCTTCGCCGTCGATCTCCTGTCCCTGTTCTACGTCTCGAAGCTCGGCGACCCCTCGCTCACCGCCGCCGTCGGCTTCGCCTCGATCGTCCAGTTCTTCGCCATCGCCATCAATATCGGTTTGATGATCGCGGCGGGCGCCCTCGTCTCGCGGGCCATCGGCGCGGGGGACCGCGCGGGCGGACGCCGGATCGCGACCTCCGTCACGGTGCACGGGCTGATCGCTTCGGGGCTTCTGGCCGCGCTGCTGCTCGCCTTGCTCGATCCGCTGCTGCGGGCGATCGGCGCGGACGGGCACACCCTGGAGGTGGCCAAGCGCTACCTCTGGATCAGCCTGCCCACCAACCTGCTGCTCGGCCCCGGCATGCTGTTCACCGGCCTGCTGCGCGCCGTCGGCGCGGCGCGGGAGGCGATGTACGTGACGCTTGGGGGTGCCGTCATCACCGTCTTCGTCGATCCGCTGCTGATCTTCGGGTTCGGCCTCGGCGTGGACGGGGCGGCGCTCGCGGTCTGCGTCGCGCGGGTCGCCTTCATCGCCGTCGGCTGGGCCGGGGTGCGGCGCTACCGGTTGCTGCAGGCCCCGAGCCTGTCGGCGATCCTCGAAGACCTGCCGCTCGTGGCGCGCATCGCCCTGCCCGCCGTGCTCACCAACCTCGCGCCCTCCGTGGCGAGCGCCTTCGTGGCCTACGCGCTCTCCCGCTTCGGCCCCCCGGCCATCGCGGGCAACGTGGTGATCGAGCGCCTCGCCCCGGTGGCCTTCTGCGGCCTGTTCGCGATGTCGGGCTCGATCGGGCCGATCCTCGGCCAGAACTGGGGCGCGGGGCGGTTCGACCGGATGCGCGGCGTGCTGCGCGGCGGCGCGCTGCTGACCGCCCTCTACGTCGCCGCCGTCTGGCTGATCCTCGTGCTCGCCCGCGCGCCGCTGGCCCGCGCCTTCGAACTTCAGGGGGTGGCTGCCGAGCTGTTCGGCTTCTTCTGCCTCGCCAGCGGGGCGATCTGGTTCTTCAACGGGCTGCTGTTCCTCTCGAACGCCGCGTTCAACAATCTCGGCTTCCCCTTCGTCTCGACCTTGCTGAACTGGGGCCGGGCGACGCTCGGCACCATTCCCCCCGCCCTCGCGGGCGCGGCTTGGTACGGGCCGGAGGGCGTGATCGCGGGCACGGGTCTCGGATCCATTACCTTCGGCGTCGCCGGCCTCGTCTTCGCCTTCCGCACCGTGGGACGCCTGGAGGGCGGCACCCCGCCGCTGACCGCGGCGAAACCCGAACGCCCGCCCGCCGAGGAGCCCGTACAGGCAGCCCCGTCGAGCGGTCTGTCGCTCTGAAAGCCCAGCTTCGCCTCGCGCGGCGGCGCGAGACCGGCTATCCCTAAGGAAATCGACGCGAAATCGGGCTTTCGGCTGGTCAGCCCCGGCCGGATGCGACACATTCGCGTCGCGAGGCCGTTCCGGCGAGCCTCCGGGTGCGGGCAGCGGCGGGACGGGCCGGTGGGCGGCGCCCGGGACGAGAGCGGGCCCATGTCATGCGAACGATGCCATGACGGAGCCCCGGAGCGTCCGGCATCCGGTCCTTTGCTGCTCCCGTGAGGCGCCCGGCCATGTTCAACATGTTCGACATCCTGCAGAGTCAGGGCGACGCGAGCGTGCGGGCGCTCGGGCAGCAATTCGGCCTGACGCCCGAGCAGACGCGCCGCGCCATGGAAGCCCTGCTGCCGGCGCTGACCATGGGAATGCAGCGCAACGCCGCGACAGACCCGATGGGGCTGGGGCGCCTGTTCGGCCTCGGCGCAGGCGGCATGGCGCAGCCCCCCGTTGGGCCGGATTTCCTGACGAGCCTGTTCGGCTCGCCGATGCTGTCGCAGGCGGTGATCCAGCAGGCCGCGGCGACGAGCGGCGTCGGCGCCCAAGCCCTGCGGCAGATGCTACCGATCATGGCGGGGATGATCGTGGCCGGCATCGTCCACCTGCTGTTGAATGCGCCTACCCCTGCCCCGGCCGCCCAGCCGGCACCCTCGCCCTATCCCGTCGGCACGCTCTGGACGGATTGGCTGAACGGGCTCACCGCCGCGGCGATCCCGCCGGCGCCCCCTGCCCCCGAGCGTCGGCCGGAACCACGCGCCGTCGGCCGAAAGCCGGAGACCGGCGCGGTGTCGGATGCGAGCAAAGCCTCGATGGATGCGATCCAGCAGATGCTCCAGACGGGGGCCGAGGTGCAGGAGCAGAACGTCAAGGCGATGAAGGAGGTGTTCGACGCCTTCTGGAGCCAGAGCGGTCAAGCCGCGGCTCAGTCCCCGGGCGAGGCCGCGACACCGCCGGCACCGACCGCGCAGCGGCCTGCTCCGAAGCGCAGGCCCGGCGCCAAGGAATAGAGGAACGGCTCTCGCGGCGAGGTCGGCCCGGCGGACGGGAAATCGGCGTGGCGTCCGCGGACGCATTGTCCGAGGGCGAGGAAGCGCGGCTCGCTACGCCGGGAAGAGCAGTGGGAGCTTGGCGAAGAAATCGGTCAGCGCGCTGCCGAAGATGCTCATCGCCGCCAAGGTCGCGATGGCCATGAACGCGGTCACCAACCCGAATTCAAGTGCGGTCGCACCGCCATCATTCCGAAGGAACCGCCGAAGGTTTCGCGCGGAGAGGCGGGGCGCGTGACGCCGAACTGAGGTGAGCGGACGCACGGCGCATCGTTCCGGCAAGGTTGCAACTCGCCGAGACTGCCGGTTCGAACTTGCGACGGGCTTAACATCGTCCCGAAAATTGGCTCGCAGCATCGCGAATGTGGGGGAAGCTGCTTCACGGCAGTCGCCCTCAGGAAGGGTAGCCTCCGAGATAGGTGAGGCAAGCCGGCGATGGAGGGCGTGGTCGTGTCCCTTGGCGTGGTGTAGCTTGCAGAGGGCCACCACGATCATCGGCCAGGGCCGGATCGGTCAGGCTGCCAGTGTGGGCAGGCCGACGAGGGGATCATCGCCGGTTGGGGCGATGCTTTCCAGGGTCATGTAGCGGG
>NZ_QJJJ01000002.1 GCF_003201865.1 Methylobacterium sp. B4
TCTTTGGTACCCAGAGCCGCCGGGCAGATGCCCTTCGAGTTCACGTCCTCGCCGTTCTGCTCGGTCGAGTACTTCGACACGACCAGCGGACGGCCGTAGGTCTTGGAACCCTTGTCCATGTCGACCTTGGTGGCCCAGTTCACGACCGGATCGAACTTCTCGGCGACGAGCAGTTCGCCGGTGGCGCGATCGAGCGTGTAGCCGAAGCCGTTACGGTCGAAGTGCGTCAGGAGCGGGCGCTCCTTGCCGTCGATCTTCTGATCCGTGAGGATCATCTCGTTGATGCCGTCGTAGTCCCACTCGTCGTGCGGGGTCATCTGGTAGACCCACTTGGCCATGCCGGTGTCCGGGTTACGCGCCCAAACCGTCATGGACCACTTGTTGTCGCCCGGACGCTGCTTGGGGTTCCAGGTCGAGGGGTTGCCCGAGCCGTAGTAGAAGAGGTCGAGCTTGGGATCGTAGGAGAACCAGCCCCAGGTGCAGCCGCCGCCGGTCTTCCACTGATCGCCTTCCCAGGTCTTCAGCGAGGAGTCCTTGCCCACCGGCTTGCCGAGATGGGTCGTCTTCTCGGGGTCCATGATCATGTCGGCGTCGGGGCCCTGGGAGTGGCCGCGCCACACCTTCTTGCCCGACTTCAGGTCGTAGGCGGTGACGTGGCAGTTCACGCCGAACTCGCCGCCGGAGATGCCGACGATGACCTTGTCCTTCACCGGGAGAACGGTGGCGGTGTTGGTCTCACCCTTGGACGGGTCGCCGTTCTTGACGGACCAGTTCACCTTGCCGGACTTGGCGTCGAGCGAGACGAGCGTGGTGTCGGCCTGGTGCAGGAGGATCGCGCCGTCGGCATAGGCCAGACCACGGTTGACCGTGTCACAGCACATCACCGGGATCACGGACGGATCCTGCTTGGGCTCGTACTTCCAGACGATCTTGGCGCCCTGGTCGAGATCAAGCGCGTAGACGATGTTCGGGAAGGGGGTGTGGACGTACATGATGTTGCCGACGACGAGCGGGGAGCCCTCGTGGCCGCGCAGCACGCCGGTCGAGAAGGTCCAGGCGACCTGGAGGTTCTTGACGTTGTTGGCGTTGATCTGGTCGAGCTTGGAATAGCGGGTGTTGGCGTAGTCGACCGTCTGAAGCACCTGCTCCGCCGGGTTGGCGATGCCCTTCATGACGCTTTCGTTGGCCAGGGCCGGGCTCGCAGCAGCGAGACCCGCACCGAGGGCGAGAAGATGTACCGCTCTCATGGATTCCTCCGACAGATCTTACCCGCGGCCGGATGGCAGCCCGCCACCCGCCGTTGATTGACCTGCTGTTTGCGACAGGGATGATATTCGCTTCGGCAGCTCGCGACTTACCACCTTGGATCCGAGAAAATCCCGTTCTTTCGGCAGCTTACGCGGCTGGTTCCGCATCCCCGAGCGGCCCCCTCGAACCGAAGCTTGAACGAACTCTAAGAAAATTTTGGGCGCCGTCAACTCGCATTCGCGGGTGGAATGTCGCAGTCCGACTGTCCTTTTGCAGCAAATTTGTCGGCTATGACCGTCTTGCTGCATCGCACAAAGAGATATGCAGCGCACAGCATAGAGCTATGCTTGGTGAATAACTTGATCACAGCGACGCGATCGAATGCGCTGGCCGCATGCGACTCGCCTCAACGCTCCAGCTTCATGCGCGGTGGGCAGCTGATGAGCGGCTCAATCCGCGATCGGCTTCAACAACGCTTGCTGCGCCGCGAAGAAGCTTAGCTCTCTCGGCCATGTCCGGTCGTGGGCCGCCGGCCTGAAACGGCGTGGGGAGAACCGGGAATTTTTTGCAATCGTCCGACCGAATCGTCCTTAAGAAGCGGCTGAGGGACGCTGGGATCGGCAGGAAATTGCCGGGACCCAGCTTTGGGCAGGATCGCGGCGCGAAAGCGGGCCGCATCGGGCGCAATTCTATCGTGCGACGATATCGGGGAACCGGCCCGCCAGATCGTGGCGCGTCGCCTCGGTCCAGGCGCGGTCCCGCTCGCTCCGTGCCCGGTCGAGGGGGATCTCCGCCAGCAGGTGCGCGGGTCGGGGAGAGACTAGGAGGAGCCGGTCGGCGATCTCGATGGCCTCGCCCACGTTGTGCGTGACCATCAGCACGCTGGTGCCGGAGCGCTCCACCGCGCCGACGACCAGAGCGCGCAGGGAGGCGGCGGCGGCGTCGTCCAGGGAGACGAAGGGTTCGTCGAGCACGAGGATGCGTGGCCCCAGGGCCATCGCCCGGGCGAGCGCCACCCGGCGCTGCATGCCGAGCGAGAGCGCCCCGGGATAGCGCGCGCGCCAGGGCGTCAGGCCGAGGGATTCGAACAGCGCGTCGAGATCGCGGGCTCGGCCGGCGCGGGGCAGGCCGAGGCGCACGTTCTGCTCGATGGTGCGCCAGGGCAGCAGCCGCGGGTCCTGAAACACCATCGCCACGCCCGCCTCGCCCGGGTCCGGCGTCACCGCGCCCTCGAAGTCGCGGTCGAGGCCGAGCAGGATGCGCAGGGTCGTGGTCTTGCCGGCGCCCGAGGGGCCGATCAGGCAGGTGATCTCTCGGCGCCGGAGCGAGAAGGCGAGGCCGCGCACCGCCTCCACGGCCTCCGTGCGCGCCCGGCGGTAGACCTTGCGGTCCACGCGCACCGTGAGCAGCGGCGCGGCGGCGGCCTCAGCGCCGGTTGCGGGCTCAGCGCCAGCGGCGGACATGCGCGTCGAGAGGCTGGAGGACGAGGGCGTCGAGGGTGAGCATCACGCTCATGAAGACGAGGCTGTAGCCGATCACCGCCGTGACGTCGAAGAGGGTGAAGTAGTAGTTGATGGCGAAGCCCACGCCGTTGGGCCGCCCGAGCAACTCCACCACGAGCACGATCTTCCAGGCCAGCGAGATGCCGGAGCGCGCCGCCGCCACCATGAAGGGCTGGAGCTGCGGCAGCAGCACGTGCGCGATCCAGGTGCGCCGGTCGAAGCGATAGGTCTGCGCCATCTCCTCCAGGCCCGGATCGAGGCCGCGGGCACCCTCGCGCATGATGACGGCGACGTTGGGCAGCTTGTTCAAGGCCACGGCGATGATGGCCGCGGTCTCGGTGAGCCCGAGCCAGACATAGGCCAGCACCGTGATGACGAGGGCGGGCGTGTTGAGGACGACGAGGAGCGGCGTGTCGAGGAGCCGGTCGGCGAGGCGCGAGCGGCCGAGCGCGATGCCGAGCAGGACGCCGAGGCTCATGGCGATCACGAAGGAGACCGCCACCCGCGCGAGCGTCACGCCGACATTGAAGAGCAGGCTGCCGCTCTCCGCCTCGCGTAGGATGAAGGCGAGTACCGCACTCGGCGGCGGCAGGGTGCGCACATCCGCGTAGACGGACACCGCCTGCCACAGGGCGAGCAGGACGACGAGCGAGAGGAGACGTGCGAGCAGGGCCATGCGCGCGTCAGACCGCCGGGACCGGCATCACGCGGCCGGTGCTCACCCGTTGCCCGAGGCGTCGAGATAGAGGTCGGTCGGCAGGCTCCGGCCGGGTCCGAGCAGCTTCTCGCCGCCGAACCGGACCAGCGCGGCATAGACGCGCTCGCCGTCGGCGCGCTCGGCGGCGATCGCCCGGCGCGGGATGCCGGCAAGGAAGTCGCGCTTGAGCGCGGTGAAGGTCGCCTCGTCGTCCGCCGCCATCAGGGGGCGCACGCTCTCCCAGAGCTGAGGCTCGTTCGCGAGGGCGTCCTTGGCGGCGGCCGACGCCCGGGCAAAGCCCCGCACCACCTCACCCCGATCCGCAACGATGCGCCCGTCGTAGAGATAGCCGATCAGCGAGACGGGCCCGCGGGCGCCGAAGGCGCGCATCACGTCGTCGGCCGAGATCAGCCGCTTGAAGCCCTTGGCTTCGAGGCGGGCGCAGAACTGCCAGTAGAGGAGGGATGCGTCGAGTTCGCCGGTCTCGAGCTTCTGCGCCAGAAGCGGCGGCGCGCCGTAGGCGATCTGCGCGGCGGAAGCGAGTTCGAGCCCGGCGGTCTCCCGGGCCTGGGCCTGCAACAGGATCCAGTTCTTGTCGAGCGCGCCGCCTGCGACGCCGACACGCTTGCCCGCAAGCCCCTTCAGATCCTTGATCGGGCTGTCGGCGGGCACCATCAGCGCCCCCTCCATGGTGGAGTAGGGCGAGAAGCGCACGCCCCGCCCCTCGTTGCCGAGGCGGGCAGCGAAGATCAGGTCGCCGACGATGGCGTCGACCTGCCCCCCGAGGAAGGCGATACGCGCAGCGTCGTTGCCGGCGAGCTTGACGGGTTCCAGGGTGAAGCCGTTGGCCTCGTCGAGGCGCCGCTCCTTGATGATCGCGGCCTCCCAGGAGGCGGTACCGAAGGGCAGGACGCCGAGCCGGAAGGTCTCGCCCGCGGCCCGGGCCGGACGGACCGTCGGCAGAGCCGCCGCGAGCGACAGCGCCGCGGTCGCGAGCACGGCGCGCCGTGACAGCATGGGCGTTCCCTCAATCTTCCGAGACCGTCCGTCTTCTGCGAAGGCCGGCGTTTCTGTTGAAATTTTTAATAGGGAATCGCTCCGGCCCCGTCCACCGCCGCCGACGGCACCTCCACTGCGACACACGGGCCCGTGCCCGCCCCACTCCGTGCTTGCGCCGCCGCCGGTCCCGAAGCAGGTTTCGGCCCACGCAACGGGAGGTGACGATGACTCAAGCACGCGAGAGCGTCCTCGACGACGCGACGGTCGAGCGGCGGCTCAAGGAGGAGTTGCCCGCTTGGCGGCTGGAGGACGGCTGGATCCGGCGGACCTACAAGACAGCCTCGTGGAAGAGCACGCTGATGGTCATCAACACGGTGGGCCATCTGGCCGAAGCCGCGTGGCACCATCCCGATCTCACCGCCTCCTACGCCTGGGTCGAGGTCCGGCTGATGAATCATGCCGCCAAAGGCATCACAGAGAAGGATTTTTTGCTGGCAAAGAAGATCGAGGAGGTCGTGGGCTGGCAGCCGGGCGCGGAGGGCGGCGCCCTGGAGGGGACGCCGACCGATCCGCGCTTCGCCTACATCAAGTACGATAAGTGAAGCGGGCTCAGGCGACGCCGTGCTGCCGGAACCAATCCTGCAGCCGCTTCCAGCCGTCCTGAGCCGGCTCCGCGCGGTAGCTCGGACGATAGTCGGCATGGAAGGCGTGCGGCGCCTCCGGATAGACGACGAAATCGCAGGTCTTGCCGGCGCCCCGGCAGGCCTCCTTCATCCGGTCGATCGTGGCCAGCGGAATACCCTGATCGGCCCCGCCGTAGAGGCCGAGCACCGGCGCCTTGAGGTCGGCGGCGACATCGACCGGGTGCTTCGGCGTCAGGGCCGAGCTGTCGCCCACGAGCCGCCCGTACCACGCCACGCCCGCCTTCACGCCCGGATTGTGCGCGGCGTAGAGCCAAGTGATGCGTCCGCCCCAGCAGAAGCCGGTGATCCCGAGACGGGCCGTGTCGGCCTTGCCCGTGCCCTTGCCGAAGGCGACGGCCGCGTCGAGATCGCTCATGACCTGGGCGTCGGGCACCTTGGAGACGACCTCGCTCACGATCTGCTGGATGTTGGTCAACGTCGAGACGTCGCCCTGCCGGGCGTAGAGTTCGGGCGCCAAGGCGAAGTAGCCGAGCTTGGCCAGACGGCGGCACACGTCCTTGATGTGCTCGTGGACACCGAAGATTTCCTGCACGACCAGGATCGTGGGAAAGGGACTGCCCTCGGCGGGCATGGCCCGGTAGGCCGGGATCTCGCCGTCCTGCGTCGGAATCTTCACTTCGCCGGCGATCAGGCCGTTCGTGTCCGTGGTGATGGTGGTCTGGGCCGCGACGGGCTGCACGGCGAGCGCGAAGCCCGTGGCGAGACTCGTGGCGATCACGGTGCGCCGTGAGAGGGTCGTCTGAGCCGCGAGGCTCCGCAGGTCGGCATCGAACGCGGTCATGCACGCCACTCCGGGGTGAGAACATCGAGCGGGCCGAGGCCCGGCGACGGAAGTAGCGGCGCATCGGCGAATGGCGACGGCGGCACGCGGCGTTCCTCGCTTTCACTGGGCATCCGGCTAGGCATGCTCGGTGGAGATGGCCGGGGCGGCGCTCAACTCCGCCTTCAGCGCATCGAGGAAGTGGCGCACCCGTGCCGGAAGGTGCTGCCGCGTCGGGAGGATGGCCCAGATCGCCAGCAGTTCGGGCTCGGTGTCGGTCAGGTCCAGTGCGACCAGGGTCCCGTCGGCAAGGTCCTGAGACACGTCCCAATAGGTCAGCAGGGCGAGGCCGGCACCGGCGAGGCAGGCTTCGCGCACGGCGTCGACGCTGTTGGCCGCCAGACGACCGGCGACCCGCTTGGTGAAGGGCCGCCCGTCTCGGCCGAACGGCCACGCATCCATCGCGTGCAGCGTCAGGCAAGCGTGATCATCGATGTCAGCGAGCCGCAGCGGGCTTCCGCGGGCGGCCAGGTAGCTCGGAGCGGCGCAGAGGATGCGCGGGTTGTCGGCCAACCGGACGGCGACGAGGTCCGATGTCTGCAGGGTGGCCACGCGCAACGCGACGTCGATCCCCGAGGCGACGATGTCCACGATGCTGTCGCTGAAGGTCAGATCCACCTGCAGCAACGGGTTCTCGGCCATCAAGCGAACCGCGAGCGGCACGACGAGCGCCCGCCCGATCCGGTTGGGAGCCGTGACGCGCAGGACGCCGCTCAAGCCTTCGTGGCGCTCGACGAACGCCGCCGCCGCCGCCTCCCGCGCTTCGAGCATCGCTCTCGCGAACGGGAGGAAGGTCTCGCCGTCCGTGGTCAGGGCGACCGCTCGGGTCGTGCGATGCAGGAGGCGGACGCCGAGTTCCGCCTCCAGCGCGGCGAGGCGGCGGCTGACCGCCATCGGCGAGTGTCCCGACAGCCGCCCGGCGGCCGACAGACTGCCGGTCGTGACGATCGAGCAGAACAGGGCGACGTCGGACAGGTCCATCGCCATATCATTCAGCGATAAGATCCTTATCGTCCAGCCCCGCTACCGCGCCGCGAGCGCGGCCGCTACCTCGGTGTCATTCGAACCCATCAGGCGGGCGGATCTCCCGTCTCCCTGGACCGATCGGTGAGCGCTGAGGCGGAGTCCGAGATGAGCACGAGCCACGACAGCCTCTTCACGCCCATCGATATAAACGGCGTTCCGTTGCGCAACCGCTTCGCGGTCGCGCCGATGACCCGGGTGAGCGCGACCGAGGATGGGACCGCGACGGCGGAGATGGCGCGCTACTACGAGCGCTTCGCCCGCGGCGGCTTCGGACTCCTGATCACGGAAGGCCTCTACACCGACCGGGCGTTCGCTCAGGGCTACCGGCATCAGCCCGGCCTCACCGACACGGCGCAGGCGCACGCGTGGCGCCCGGTCGTGGAGGCCGCCCACCGCCACGGAGCGCGCATCGTCGCGCAGGTGATGCATGCGGGCGCGATCAGCCAGGGCAACCGCTTCCGCGACGGCACCCTCGGCCCCTCGGCGGTTCAGCCCCGGGGTCAGCAGATGGCGTTCTACTACGGGCAGGGCGCCTATCCGACGCCGCGCGCCATGACGGAGGAGGCCATCGCCGACGCCGTGCAAGGTTTCGCCGACGCGGCCGGCCGGGCCGTCAGCGAAGCCGGTTTCGACGGCGTCGAGATTCACGGCGCGAACGGCTACCTCATCGACCAGTTCCTGACGGAGTACAGCAACCGGCGCACCGACCGCTGGGGCGGCGATGCGTCCCGGCGCGTCGCGTTCCTGCTGGCGGTGGTCGGCGCCGTGCGGGCGAAGGTCGGCGGGCAGGTGCCGGTCGGCGTCCGGATCTCGCAGGGCAAGGTCAACGACTTCGCCCACAGATGGGCAGGGGGCGAGCGGGACGCCGAGGCCATCTTCGGTTCGCTCGCGGATGCCGGCGTCGACGCCATCCACGTCACCGAGCACGAAGCGTGGAAGCCCGCCTTCGAGGACGGCTCCGACAGCCTCGTCGGCCTCGCGCGGCGATTCGCGCCGAAGGTGCGCCTGATCGCGAATGGCGGCCTCCACGACCCGGCGCGGGCGCGGGCGCGGGAGGTCTTGAACGCCGGGGCCGACCTGGTGGCCCTCGGCAAGGGCGCGCTCGCCAATCCGAATTTCCCCGACCGCATCCGCACCGCGCGGGACGTGGCCGCGTTCGATCCTGCCCTCCTCGGGCCGATCGCCAACATCAAGCCGAGCGAGCTGGCCGCCTGAATGTCTCTGACAAAACTCCCGCTGCGCGGTCATCGCCAGAACGAGAACGGTCAGAGACCGGGAGTTTCGTGAGGCACTCCGAAGCGCGAGCCCGCGGGCGGCGGATCGAATGCCATCCGAAACCAGGAAGGATCAGGACGATGCTGGAACAAGTGGTCACCGAACCCGACAACTACGCGCCCTTCCTGCTCTCGCAGGGCATCCGCTACGGCAACCTGCTCTTCATCTCCGGCCAGGCGGGCGCGGGCGACGATGGCAGGATCGTCGCGGGCGGTTTCCGGGCCCAGGGCGAACAAGCCTTCGCCAACCTGCGCCGCGCCCTGGAGGCCGGCGGGTCGAGCCTGAAGGACGTCATCAAGGTGACGATCTTCGTGACCGACATGGGTCACTTCCCGGATGTGGTCGAACTGCGCCGCAGGTTCTTCTCGGCTCCCTACCCTGCCGACACGATCGCGGAGGTGAAGGCGCTCTACGATCCGGCGGCGATGATCGAGGTCGAAGCGATCGCGGCCGTGCGGGCGGCGTGATGCGGGCGGGGCGCTGATCCGGCTCTCCCCATCGAACGAGCCGCCATGCGACAGCGGCGGTCGGCTCTGAGGCGATGGGCCAAATGAAAATGGCCGGGCGAACCCGGCCATCCTCCGTTCTATTTGCGGAACGAGATCACTTCCCGCCCATCGCGTCGGCCTTCTGGATCAGCGCCTCGGCCATGCGGATCGAGGCGATGTCGATGAGGCGGCCGTCGAGCGAGACGGCGCCGCGGCCGGCCTTGGCGGCCTCTTCCATCGCTTCCAGGATGCGGCGGGCCTTGGTGACCTCGGCTTCGGAGGGGGTGAACACCTCGTTGGCGAGATCGATCTGCGAGGGGTGGATCGCCCACTTGCCCTCGAAGCCGAGCGCGGCGCAGCGGCGAGCGGCCGAGGTGTAGCCGTCCGGATCGGAGAAGTCGCCGAAGGGACCGTCGATCGGGCGCAGGCCGTAGGCGCGGCAGGCGACCAGCATGCGGTTCTGGGCGAACAGCCACGGGTCCTGCCAGTGCGTCTGGCGGTTGCCGGCCTCGTCCTTGTCGGTGAGCACGCTGTAATCGGCGTTGACGCCGCCGATCACGGTGGAGCGGGCGCGGGTGGAGGCGGCGTAGTCGGCGACACCGAAGGACATCGCCTCAAGGCGCTTGGAGGAGGTCGCGATCGCCTCGACATTGGCCATGCCGAGCGCGGTCTCGATCAGCACCTCGAAGCCGATCTTCTTCTCGCGCTTCTTGGCCTGCTCGATCTGAGTCGTCAGCACGTCGATGGCGTAGACGTCGGCCGGCACGCCGACCTTCGGGATCAGGATCATGTCGAGGCGCGGACACGCCTCCACGATGTCCACCACGTCGCGGTACATGTAGTGGGTGTCGAGACCGTTGATGCGGATCATCATGGTCTTGTTGCCCCAATCCAGGTCGTTGAGCGCCTGGATGATGTTCTTGCGGGCCTGCTCCTTGTCGTCGGGGGCGACCGCGTCCTCAAGGTCGAGGAAGATCACGTCGGCCTTCGAGGCGGCCGACTTCTCCATGAAGGTCGGGTTGGAGCCGGGAACGGCGAGTTCCGAGCGGTGCAGGCGCGGGGTGGCCTGCTGGATCAGGGTGAAGCTCATCGGGAGTCCTCCGTTCTGTGAGACCGTCTTGTCGTGAGCGCGGTCACGCGATGTCGCGTGCCGCGCTTCGAAAGCATCGTCCTTTTCCGAAAGCCGGCGACGGTCTTTCGAGACGATGTTCTATCTCGCGCGCCCGGGCCGGCCGTCCAGCCGGTCCCGGAACACCTCGCCGAGATTGTATGCATTATCCAGTCGCGCCGAAGCCGACGGCGATGCAGTTGATCGAGAGCAGCAGCGCGGACTTCACCGCCTCGCGCTTGTCCTCGTCGGATTCGCTGCGGTAGCGGCGCAGCAGCTCGACCTGCTCTCGGCTGACTTGGTTGATGGTCGGCAGGCGCCCCTGCAGGCGCTCGCGGAATTGCGGGAAGCGCTGGGCGAGTTCGCCGTCGCCGGAAACCCGCAGCACCATCTCCCGGGTCAGGGCATATTCCTGCTCGATCATGCCGAAGATGCGGGCGCGGATGCCCTCGTCCTCGACGAGGCCGGCATAGTCGCGGGCGATCTCCAGATCGACCATCATCAGCGTCTTCTCGACCTCGTCGAGGACGAGGCGGAAGACCCGGCAATCCCGGAACATGCGCCGGAGGAGGGCTTCGCCCTGCTCGCCGCGCACGTCGATGAAGCTTTTCAGGCCCGATCCGACGCCGTACCAGCCGGTGACGACGTGCCGGTTCTGCGACCACGCGAACACCCAGGGGATCGCGCGCAGATCCGAGAGCGACTTGGCGCCGAAGCGGCGCGCGGGCCGCGAGCCGATGTTGAGCAGCGAGATCTCGTCGAGCGGGCTCGCCGCCTGGAAGTAATCGACCAGCCCGTCGGCCTGGAGCAGGTTGACGTAGGCCGCCCGCGAGGCGCCCGAGAGCGCCTCCAGCGCGTCGTCGAGTTCGGCGCGCGAGCCGTTGCCGTTCCCCTCCGAGAGCAGGGCGTGCTCGAAGACCGAGGCCGCGAGCAGCTCCATCTGGTAGGCGGCGGTGCCGCGGTTGGCGTATTTGAACGAGACGACCTCGCCCTGCTCGGTGATGCGGAAGCGCCCGTTGATCGAGCCCGGCGGCTGGGCGGCGATGCCGCGATGGGTCGGCACGCCGCCGCGGCTGACCGAGCCGCCGCGGCCGTGGAAGAAGGCGATCGGCACCCCGACATGCTTGCCGAGCACGGTGAGCCGGACCTGCGCCTTGTAGAGCTCCCAGTTCGAGGCGATGAAGCCGCCGTCCTTGTTGGAATCGGAATAGCCGATCATCACCTCCTGCACCCCGCCCTGCCAGCGGGTGGAGCGGCGCACGACCGGGATGCCGAGCAATTCCTTCATGATGGTGGGCGCGGCGCGCAGGTCGTCGATGGTCTCGAACAGCGGCACGATCGGCAGCGGGCAGATCTCGGTGCCGGTGGCGTCGAGGAAGATGCCGGCTTCCTTGGCGAGCAAGTAGGCGCCGAGCACGTCGACGGTGGAGCGCGTCATCGACAGGATGAAGGCGCCGAAGGCCTCGCGGTCGAGGGTGTCGCGCATCTCGCCCACCAGGGCGAAGGTGGCCAGCGTCTCACGGGCGTCGTCGGGCAGGCGGTCGGCGAAATCCTCGAACGAGGCTTCGGGCGCGCGCGGCCGGGCGAGTTCGGTGAGCAGCCAGTCCTTCCAGGCCGGCGAATCCAGCTCCGGCGGCTCGCGGTCGCCGTTGCGCAGTTTCCACAGGGCGTGCAGCGTCTTGGTGGTGCGGGTCGAGTTCTCGCGGAGATCCAGCCGCACGGTGGAGAAGCGGAAGATCTCGACCATCCGGCGCACGGGTCGCACGATATCGGTGGCCAGCGCGCCGCACTTGGCGTCGGCGAGCCCCTTCTCGAGCGTCCGCAGGTCGTTGATGAGACCATCCGCGCTCGGATAGTCGGGCCCGACCGAGCGGGCGCCCTTGTTGCGGGCGATCGTCGCCTCGAGCTTGCGCAGCACGCAGGAGAGGAACTGCCGGTAGGCCTCGCCGGGATTGCGGTTGGCGATCGCCCGCGCATCGCCGGATTCGGCCAGCATGTGCGCGAGTTCGCTGCGGAAGGTCTCGGGCACCGGCAGCGAGCGCTCGGTGATCGAGAGCACCCGGCCGAGATGGGTGATGCCGTCGCGGTAGCGGCGCAAGCTCGCCAGCGCGTTGCGCTGGAGCGTCTCGCGGGTGACGCTGGCGGTGACGTAGGGATTGCCGTCGCGGTCGCCGCCGATCCAGCTTCCGAACTGGAAGAAGGGCGGCACCTCGAAAGTCTCGTCGGGATAGTACTGGGCGAGGCTCTCCTCGAGTGAGACCATCACCTCGGGCAGCATCTCGAACAGGGTCTCGTCGAAGAAGTGCAGGCCCCAGGCGACCTCGCGCTCGACGGTGGCCTTCTCCAGATGCAGCTCGCCCGTCATCCAGATCAGCTCGATCTGGTCGCGCAGCTCGTTCATCAGACCGTTGCGCTCGCGCTCGGTCCAGCGCGGCAGCTCCAGCTCGCGCAGCACGAGGTAGATGCGGCGCAGCTTCTCCAGCACGGTGACGCGCTTGCCCTCGGTCGGGTGCGCGGTGATCGTCGGGCGGATGCGCAGGTCTTTCAGCAGCGCGTGGATCTGCTGCGGGCCGATGCCCCGGGCGGAGGCTTCCGCCAGCACCTTGGCGAAGGAGCCGTTCAGCGCCTCGCGGCCCTGGTCGCGCTCGACGTGGCGGCGGCGGCGCATGGCCGCGTTCTGCTCGGCGATCGAGACGAGCTGGAACCAGATGCCCTGCACCTGCAGCGCACGGGCCAGCATCTCCGGCGTGAAGGAGGAGATGTCGGCGCGCCCGTGCAGCACGTCTTCCAGCTCGGGATCGTGGCGGCGCGCCACGTCGAGCAGAGCGTGGAACAGGATGTCGAGGGCGTCCTCGGTGGCCGTGCCGGTGATGACCGGCGGCGCGAAGGTCGAGTCGGTCGCGGCTGACGGCCGGGCGTGCAGCGTCTTGGTCATGGAATCCCCCCTGGCGAGGTTCTTTTTCCGGACTCCCGTGGGCAGGCCTGCGGGACGGTGGATCACTCCGATCCACGAGGCCCCTCCTCCTGAGCGCGAGGCCTGAAGCGAGGAGGGGCGGGTCGTTCAAGTCAGGTGAGGCGGTGCTGTTCGCACCACCCCGAAGCCCCCTCCCCGCTCGGAAGAGGGGACCGCGCGATTACGCCGCGCGGGCGAGCACGTCGGCCACGGTGCTGCCGAAGGAGCCCGGATCGGGCGCCACGGTCAGGCCGTAGGAGCGCATGATCTCGGCCTTCTCCGCGGCGCTGTCGCCGGTCGCCGAGATGATCGCGCCGGCATGCCCCATGCGGCGGCCCTTGGGGGCGGTGAGGCCCGCCACGAAGCCGATCACGGGCTTGGAAAAGTTCTCCTTGATCCAGGCCGAGGCCTCGGCCTCCTGCGGACCGCCGATCTCGCCGATCATCAGCACGGCCTCCGTCTCCGGGTCCTGCTCGAACAGGGCGAGATGGTCGAGGAAGGAGGAGCCGTTGATCGGATCGCCGCCGATGCCGACGGAGGTCGAGATGCCGATGCCGAGTTCCTTCATCTGCGCGGCGGCCTCGTAGCCCAGCGTCCCCGAGCGCGAGATCACGCCGACCTTACCGGGCAGGTAGATGTGGCCGGGCATGATGCCGAGCATCGACTTGCCGGGCGAGATGATGCCCGCGCAGTTCGGGCCCACCACCATGGTGCGCTTCTCCTTGGGATAGCGCCGGAGGTAGCGCTTCACCCGCATCATGTCCTGAGCAGGAATGCCGTCGGTGATCGAGCAGACCAGCTTGAGGCCGGCATCGGCCGCCTCCATGATCGCGTCCGCCGCGAAGGGGGGCGCCACGAAGGTGATCGAGGTGGTGGCGCCGGTGGCGGCCACGGCCTCCTTGACGGTGTTGAACACCGGCACGCCGCAATGGGTCTTGCCGCCCTTGCCCGGTGTGACGCCGCCGACGACGTTCGAGCCGTAGGCGATCATTTCCTTGGCGTGGAAGGTGCCCTTGTCGCCCGTGATGCCCTGGACGAGGATCGGGGTCTTCTCGTCGATGAGAATGCTCATGGCGTGATTCCTCCCCCGTTCGTCAGTGCTTGGCGCCGTGGCAGGCTTCGACGGCCTTGCGCGCGGCTTCCGTGAGGGTGTCGGCGGTGATAAGGTCGAGCCCGCTCTCGGCGAGGATCTTCTTGCCTTCATCGACGTTCGTGCCGGCGAGCCGTACGACGAGCGGCACGTCGATCTTCACCTCGCGCGCGGCCTTCACCACGCCCTCCGCGACCCAGTCGCAGCGATTGATGCCGGCGAAGATGTTGACGAGGATCGCCTTCACGTTGCGGTCCGAGAGGACGAGGCGGAACGCCGTGGCGACGCGGTCCGGGCTGGCGCCGCCGCCCACATCCAGGAAGTTTGCCGGCTCGCCGCCCGCATGCTTGATCATGTCCATGGTCGCCATGGCCAGACCCGCGCCGTTGACGATGCAGCCGATCTCGCCCTCGAGGCCGATGTAGCTGAGGTTGTGCTCGGCAGCCTGGGCTTCGCGGGGATCGCCCTGCGACGGGTCGTGCATGTCCGCGATGTTGCGGCGACGGAACAGGGCGTTGTCGTCGAAGGACATCTTGGCGTCGAGCGCCAGAACCCGGTCGTCCTTGGTGACGACGAGCGGGTTGATCTCCAGCATGGTGCCGTCGCAGTCACGGAACGCCCGGTAGGCGTTCATGATGGTCTTCACCGCGGCCGAGACCTGCTTGATGTTGAGGCCCAATTGGAACGCGATCTCGCGGGCCTGGAACTGCTGCAGGCCGACGGCCGGCTCGACCACCACCTGGATCAGCGCCTCCGGCTCCTTGGCGGCGATCTCCTCGATGTCCATGCCGCCGCGCTGGCTGGCGATGACCCGTACCCGCTCGGCCTTCCGGTCGAGGACGTAGCCGAGATAGAGTTCGCGCTCGAACGGGTCGGCGGTCTCGACGTAGACGCGCTGGACCGGCTTGCCGTCCGGTCCGGTCTGGAGGGTGACGAGGCGTTTTCCCAGCAGGTCACGGGCGGCGTCGCGCACCTCGTTGTAGGTGCGGCAGAGCTTGATCCCGCCGGCCTTGCCGCGGGCGCCGGCATGGATCTGGGCCTTCACCGCCCAGAACGAGCCGCCCAGCTCGGTCGCGGCATAGACCGCTTGATCCGGGCTGAAGGCTACGGCGCCCTTCGGGACGGCGACCCCGAAGCTCGCGAGCAGCTCCTTGGCTTGGTACTCGTGAACGTCCATCGAGACCTCCTTCGCGTTTCCGTCGTTTTTGTTGGGCCGACCTTCGCGGAAAAATTACTTTTCGGGAAGCGGGTCAGCTCTCAATTTTTTCTTTTGCAGTGCTTTAGTTTGCTTGCCCGTCAGAGACTTAGCGGGCTTCTAAAGTGGGGATTCGCGGCGCGGGAACGGATCACCGCGATGCGGATCCCACGCCCGCCCTCATCCTGAGGTGCCGGCGCCCAGCGTCGGCCTCGAAGGATTCTCCAGGGATCGCGCGGGAACGGGAGCGTCCTTCGAGGCGGCTTCGCGGTACCGCAGGATGCGGTTCAGGGTTGGAGGTCATTTGCTCCCACCCTGGCGAGACGGAGCCGACGCTAATATCGGGCTCCGCAGCATCCGGACGCGTCGCGCCCCTGGATCACTTCGCATCCGCTCGCGATGACGGCCGGGGGCGCGACCCGCCCCAGCTTCAGTTCACCTTGGCCTTCACGGTCTCGTAGATCCGCTCGTTGAGCGCACCCGCCTCGGCGAGCAGCGTCTCCAGCTCCTTCAGCCGCTCCTCGGCGAAGGCACGGTCGTCGAGGCCCTTGGCGTTGACGTAGACGTTCAGCGCGGCCGAGCGCAGGCCGGCATAGGCCGAGAGCACGGCGACACCCGCATCGGAGATCACGTTGAGATTGCCCTTCTCGGCGGCGATCTCGGCCAGATCGATCACCTCGCGGCAGACGCGGCAGCAGGCGAGCGGCACGTCGGTCGCGGTCTTGAGCGCCTCCTGAATTTTTTCCGCTCGCGCGGCCTTCTCCTCATCGGTGCCCTTGGGAAGGCCGTAGGCTCCCATGACGGCGTCGAAGGCTTCCACGTCGTCGGCGATCATGCCGGTGAGCGTCCGGCGCAGGCCTTCCGACTTCTCCAGTACCTGCTTCAGGTCGGCCTCGACCTCGACGTACTTCTTCTTGCCGATGGTGAGGTTGCACACCATCGACACGAGGGCGGCGCCCATGGCGCCGGAGATCGCGGCGGCACCGCCGCCGCCGGGGGTCGGAGCCGAGCTCGCCAGACCGTCGAGGAATGTTTCGATCGTCTCGTTGCCGGCCATGGGTTCTCCCCTGTCAGTTCTTGTTGATTCGCCGAGGCGACGCCGAAGGCCGGCGCCGCCCATTGAGCCGTGACCCTGTGCCGTGACCCCTTGGGGCCGTGAGCCGTCAGGCCATTTCCTTGGCCAGCTTGTAGATCTCCTCGGCGTCGAAGACGCCTTCGCTCGATTCGAACAGCTTGGCGATGCAGGCGCGGTGCAGCTTGAGCTTCAGGCCGCCGATGCCGAGCGCACCGAAGGCGCGCTTTCCACCGTATTCCTTGCCCTTGTCGGTCGCATCGATCCCGCCAATGCCGAGCGGCGGCTGGGCGTTGTAATCGGCCACGATCTCGATCGAACTCTCGTTCTGCCAAACTGCCTGTGGCAGCAGTTCGAGGCCGATGGCACCGGCGGTGAAGACGAGATGAGCGCCCTTCACGGCCTCGGCGCGCGACGCGTCGTCCGCGGTCTCGGCCGCGGTGACGTTCACCTTGAAGCGCTTGTTCACGGAATCGGCCGCGGCCTGGGCCTTGTCGAGCTTGCGCCCGCACAGCACGACCTCGGCGCCCTCGCCGGCGAGCAGCGCCGCCGAGCGCATGCCGACCGGGCCGGTGCCGGCGAGCACCACGGCCTTCTTGCCCTTGACCGAGCCGCCCGCCGCCTTGACGACGAGCGCCACGCCCGCCGCGGCGGTGGTGTTGGAGCCGTTCGAATCCAGCATGCAGGACACGCGGAACGGGCCGAAGAAGCGCTTCTTCACCGCCGCGAACACCCGCTCGCCGGCCGCCATGTCGCCGCCGCCGACGAAGATCGCCGTCGACTGCTTCTCCTTGCCGCCGCGGGTGTAGATCGTGCCGTCGACATAGGCGCCGACGTTGTCGGGCGTGACGTTGCCGTAGCCGGTGATGTGGTCGGCACCGCCGTCGTAGCCGACGACGACGTCGAAGACGCTCGGCGTGGGATCGGTGTCGAACTGGAAGAGCAGCTTCTTGGACATGGTTCCTCTGGCCGGTTGTTCATGGACCGCGGTGACGGATCACGCGGCGCGTCTGCATGGAGGATGGGTCCGGGGCCGTCGGGTCCCGGTCGTCCTCGCCCCTGAGAATCTTTTCGTGACGCGGCCCCGTTCCGAGGCCGGCGCGTCTCCTACGCCTCGACGACGTTCTGCGGCTTGCCCGCCACGAAGGCCTCGACATTGTCCACGAGCTGGTCGGCGAGGATCTGCATCGCCTCCTTGCTCGCCCAGGCGACGTGCGGGGTGACGATCAGATTCGGCAGATCGGCCTCGCACAGGATGTTGCCATCCTTCGGGGGCTCCTGGGCCACCACGTCGAAGCCGGCGCCGCCGATGGTGCCGTCCTTGAGCGCCTGGAGCAGCGCCGCCTCGTCCACCAGCCCGCCGCGGGCCGTATTGATGAGGATCGCGGACCGCTTCATCTTCTTGAGCTGCTCGGCCCCGATCATGTTCTTGGTGTCGGGGGTCAGCGGCACGTGCAAGGTGATTACGTCGGACTGGGTCAGGATGGTCTCGAGATCCACGAGCCCGTCCTGCGGGAACACGTCGAAGGCCAGCACCTTCATGCCCAGCGCCTCGGCCCGCTTGGCGATCGATTTGCCGAGTGCCCCGTAGCCGATGATGCCGAGCGTCGAGCCGGCGATGTCGTAGATTGGGTAGTCGAAGTAGCAGAACTGCTTCGACTTGTTCCAATCACCCCGGCGCACCGAGTTGGCGTAGGGCACGATCGCCCGGCGCAGGGCGAACATCAGGCCCACCACGTGCTCGGGCACGGTGTTGAAGGCGTAGTTGCGGATGTTGACGACCGTGATGCCCTGCGCCTTGGCGGCGGCCTTGTCGACGACGTCCGTGCCCGTGGCGGCCACCGCGATCAGCTTCAGGTCGGGAAGCTGCTTCAGCGTGTCGGCGCGCATCGGCACCTTGTTGATCAGCGCGATCTCGGCGCCTTGAAGGCGCTCGACGATCTCTTCCGGCGTCCAGGTCGACTCGTATTCCTTGTACTCGTGCGGGAAGTTGAATTCGCGCACGGTCGCGTCGAGCGACTCGCGATCGAGGAAGACGACTTTCTTTGTCATTCTGGACCCCTTCCGGATCGACCGGCGGGCGTAACGCCGGCCCCGTTTCCTCACTGTCTCGAAGCGTCTCCCGCAAAGGGGCCGGCAAGCCGGACCGTCCGCGGGGCGCCTTTCTCACCTTAGCGGAAGCGGCGCCGTTGGAACCGGCGCCGCTCACCAAAAATCAGGCCCGACGATCAGGCCTTGGCGAGGGGGTTCTCGCGCAGGTAGCTGGAGGCCGCGGCCACGCCCGAGCCCGGCGTCACCTTCACGCCGTTGTCGAGCAGCGACATCTCGGCACCGGCGATCGCGCCGAGCAGGGACAGCTCGTTCAGGTCGCCGACATGGCCGATGCGGAACACCTTGCCGGCGACCTGCGAGAGACCGGCGCCGAGCGCGAGGTTGTAGCGCACATAGGCGTGCTTGATGATCTTGGCCGCGTCCACACCCTCGGGCGCCAGGATGGCGGTGACGGTGTCGGAGTTCCACTCCGGCGACTTGGCGCAGGTCTTCAGGCCCCAGGCCGCGACGGCCTGGCGGGTCGCCTCGCCGAGCACCGCGTGGCGGTGATAGACGTTCTCCAGGCCTTCCTCGAACAGGCAGGCGAGCGCCTCGCGCAGGCCGTAGAGCAGCGGCAGCGGCGGGGTGTAGGGGAAGTAGCCGGCCGGATTCTGCTTCTTGTGGTCTTCCCAGTCGAAGTAGACGCGGGCGAGCCGGTCGTTGCGGCCGGACTGACCCTCGGCGGCCTTGAGCGCCTTCTGGCTGACGCAGATCACGCCGAGGCCGGCGGGCAGCATCAGGCCCTTCTGGGAGCCGGCGATGGCGCAGTCGACCTTCCACTCGTCGGCGTAGAACGGCAGCGAGCCGATCGAGGACACGCCGTCGACGAAGAGCATGGCCGGGTGGCCGGCGGCGTCGATCGCCTTGCGCACGGCGCCGATGTTGGAGGTCACGCCGGTCGCGGTCTCGTTATGGACCACCATGACGGCCTTGATCTCATGGTTCTTGTCGGCGCGCAGGGCCTCCTCGATCTTCTCGGGCTTGGCGCCGGTGCCCCACTCCTCCTCCTGGACGATTACGTCCAGGCCGAGGCGCTGGGCCATGTCGATCCAGAGGTGGCTGAACTGGCCGTAGCGCGAGGTCAGCACCTTGTCGCCACGGGCGAGCGTGTTGGTCAGCGCCGATTCCCAGATACCCGTGCCGGAGGCCGGGAACAGGAAGATCGTCCCCTCGGTCGAGCCGAACACCCGCTTGGTGTCCTCGAACAGGGGCTTGGTCAGGGACGGGAAGTCGACCGAGCGGTGATCCTCGGACTGCACCATCATGGCGCGCATCACCCGATCCGGGATGTTGGTCGGGCCGGGAACGAACAGGTGGTTGCGTCCCGGACGTCTCGTTGCCGCCATGACAATTTCCTCCACTTAAAAGCCTTGGGCGTCCGGGCCTTCGTGGCCGCGTTCCCGCCCGATCCTGAAGGCGGGCTTGGCGCCCGCCGCGAAACGTCCTCAAGCCCCGACGCCGGACGCGAAAAGGCCTCCCGCCGTCCGGGACCGTACCACCGCGATGTCGGATCGTTGACCATCCCGGAGCGGCGAGACGGCCGTCGCGCCGCTCGCGTCGCGGCGCGTGCAGACACGCCGGTCGCCTCCAGAGGATCGAACCCTCGATGCGTCAGCTTCGCGCCGCATTCAAGCGCGCTCCCGCTGATTGTTCAGCGCTCCCATTCGTCGCGGCCCTTTTCACGCCGCCGTCGGGCGCTGCCCAGCAGCAGACGACAGGCGCGGCACAAGACCTTGGCCGCCGTTATGCCTGCCCCGCCAGGGAATGGAAAACGGAAAAAACTGAACTGAAAAACAAAAAGATTTTCATATGCATGGCTCGCGGGCAGGCCCTGCGGCGGCAGGTTTTCGGGCGCGCCCCGCCGGATCGCGCATGCCGGCACGACGGCGGGAGGCCGGCAAGATGGTTCCTGCCCCCGTCATCAAACTGAGATCGGAATGCGATTTGGCTCTCCCCCGTCGCGATGCGGTTGCAGGGAGCCGGAGGCGCAAGTGACACAGGATCCGGAGTCGACCATCCGCGTTCGGACGCTCTTCCTGTCCGATCTCCATCTCGGCACCAAGGGCTGTCAGGCCGCCCTGCTGCTCGACTTCCTGCGCGACGTCGATGCCGACACGATCTATCTTGTCGGCGACATCGTCGACGGCTGGCAGCTCCGCTCCGGCTGGTACTGGCCGCAGGCCCACAACGACGTAGTGCAGAAGCTGCTGCGCAAGGTGCGGAAAGGGGCCCACGTCGTCTACGTGCCCGGCAACCACGACGAGTTCCTGCGCGACTATATCGGCATGACCTTCGGCGGCATCGAGGTCGCCGACAGCCGGCTCCACGTCGCGGCCGACGGAAAGCGCTACCTCGTCATCCACGGCGATCAGTTCGACATGGTGGTGCGCCATTCCAAGTGGCTCGCGCATCTGGGCGACTGGGCCTACACCACGGCACTCACCGTCAACACCGTCGTCAACCGGGTGCGCCGCCGCCTCGGGCTGGCCTACTGGTCGCTCTCGGCCTGGGCGAAGCTCAAGGTGAAGAACGCGGTCAACTTCATCGGCCAGTTCGAGACCTTCCTCGCCACGGAGGCCCGGCGGCAGGGAGCGGACGGGGTGATCTGCGGCCACATCCACCACGCGGCCCACCGCGACATCGACGGCCTGACCTACCTCAACACCGGCGACTGGGTGGAATCCTGCACCGGCATCGTCGAGCATTACGACGGCCGCATGGAGGTGCTGCACTACCCCGCCATGCTGCGGGAGCGCCGCGCCGCGGAGAGCTTCGAGCCCGACATCCGCCGCGCCGTCGCCTGACGAGATCCCCCTCGCATGCGCCGAGCCACGGACTTCCCCACGGACCATCCATGAGGCTGCTGCTCGCCACCGATGCGTGGCATCCGCAGGTCAACGGCGTCGTGCGCTCCATCGAGCGCATGGTGGAGGCCGGGGCCGGCCTCGGCGTCGAGCCGCTGATGCTGACGCCGGCCGATTTCGCCTCCCTGCCGATGCCCGGCTACCGGGAGATCCGCCTCTCGCTCGTCACCCGCTCCCGCGTGCTGGCGCGTTGGGACCGGCTGGCGCCGACCCACGTGCATATCGCCACGGAGGGACCGATCGGTCACGCGGTGCGTGCCGCCTGCCTTTCCCTCGGCCAAGCCTTCACCACGAGCTACCACACCCGCTTTCCCGAATACCTCGCCGCCCGCGCGCCGGTGCCGGAGGCCTGGAGCTATGCCTGGCTGCGCCGGTTCCACGCGGCGGCCAGCGGCACCATGGTCAGCACCCCCTCGTTGGAGCGGGAACTCACGGGGCGCGGCTTTCCCCGCCTGATGCGCTGGACGCGGGGCGTCGACACCGAGCTTTTCCGCCCCCGCGAAGCCGACGCCCTGGCAAGCGCCCTGGCGGACCTGCCGCGCCCGATCTTCCTCTCGGTGGGGCGGCTCGCGGTGGAGAAGAACCTCGCCGCCTTCCTCGCGCTCGACCTGCCCGGCTCCAAGGTCGTGGTCGGCGATGGGCCGGACCGGGCCCGGCTCCAGGCGCTGGCGCCCGAGGCGCACTTCCTCGGCGCGCTCACCGGCGAGGCGCTGGCGCGGGTCTACGCGAGCGCGGATGCTTTCGTCTTCCCGAGCCTCACCGACACCTTCGGCATCGTGCTCCTCGAAGCCCTCGCCTCCGGCCTGCCGGTGGCCGCCTTTCCCGTCACCGGCCCCCTCGACGTGATCGGCGGCACCGGAGCGGGCGCCCTCGACACGGACCTGCGCGCCGCCGCCCTGGCCGCCCTCGCCGTCCCGCGGGAGCGCTGCCGCGCGGAGGCCCTGCGCTACACCTGGGCCGAGAGCGCGCGCCAGTTCTACGACAACATCGCCCAGGCCCACGCGCTGGGGCCGATGCACCGGTCGGCCGGGCGGCCGAGCGGAGCGCCGCTGGCCCGCCCGGGCTGATTTTTTCCAGCTAAGGAAATCCTGTCAGCGGGCTTTTCGCCCGATCCGGGATGACCGGCGGCCTTGGGAATGCGAGGGTCCGCGCCATGGCCCTCCGCACGAAACCCGCCAAGACGCTGCGTCCCTTCGATCCCGCCCGCGCCGCGACCTACCCGGCGGTGATCGGCTGCGACGAAGTCGGTCGCGGGGCCCTGTGCGGGCCGGTGATGGTCGCCGCCGTCTGGTTCGATCCCCTTGCCTTCCCGCCGGAGATCCTGGCCCGGCTCGACGACAGCAAGCGCCTGGATCGCCAGACGCGCGAGGCGCTGACACCGCTGATCCGGGCCCATGCCCGGGTGGCGCTCGCGGCGGGTTCCCGGGCGCTGGTGGACCGGATGAACGTGCGCGGCGCGACCCTGGACGCGATGCGCCGGGCCGTGATGGCCCTGCGGCTCGACACGGACGTGCTCGTGGACGGGCGCGACCCGATCCCCGGCCTTGCCCAGCCGTGCCGGGCGGTGATCGGCGGGGACCGCCTCGTGCCGCAGATCGCCGCCGCCTCCATCGTCGCCAAGACCCTGCGCGACGACGTCATGCGCCGCCTCGCCCTGCGCCATCCGGCCTATGCCTGGGAGCGCAATGCCGGCTACGGCACGGCCGCCCACCTCGCGGGCCTCTCGGCGCTGGGGCGCAGCCCGCACCACCGGGTGAGCTTTACCGGACGCTTCGGGGTGGTGAGCGGCGCTCCGACCGCCTGAGGTTTCAGAACAGCGCGAGCTGATCCCCCACCCGTGGCGGCACACGGAAGAGCTCCGCCGTCTGGCGAACCGGCTCCTCCGAGAAGCCCAGCCGCCGCTTGGCCAGGGCGAAGCGGCGGCGGATCAGGTCGGCGTAGGGTCCCTGCCCGATCATGCGGGTGCCGAAGCTGGCGTCGTAGGTCTTGCCGCCGCGGGCCCCGGTCAGCAGGGAGAAGACGTGCTCCTTGCGCCCCGGATAATGCTCCGAGAACCAGTCGCCGACGAGGTCGTCGAGTTCGTGGGGCAGGCGCAGCAGCACGTAGTTCGCCTCGCACGCACCCGCCGCCCGCGACGCCTCCAGGATCGCCTCGATCTCGTGGTCGTTGAGCGAGGGGATGAGGGGCGCAGCGATCACCATCACCGGCACGCCCGCCTCGCTCAAGCTGCGGATCGCCTCCAGGCGCCGACGCGGGTGGGGCGCGCGGGGCTCCAGGCGCCGGGCGAGGTCCGGGTCGAGGGTGGTGACCGAGATCGCCACCTTCACGAGGTTCAGCGCCGCCATCTCCGCGAGGAGGTCGCGGTCGCGCAGGATCAGGTTCGACTTCGTGACGATGCCGACGGGATGGCGGAAGCGGGCCAGCACCTCCAGCACGGCGCGGGTGATGCGGTGGCCGCGCTCGATCGGCTGATAGGGATCGGTCGCGGTGCCGAGCGCGATGGTGCGGGGCCGGTAGCCCGGGGCCGACAATTCCCGCTCCAGAAGCGCTGCCGCATCCGGCTTGGAGAACAGGCGCGTCTCGAAATCGAGTCCCGGCGAGAGGCCGACATAGCCGTGGTTCGGCCGGGCGAAGCAGTAGATGCAGCCGTGCTCGCAACCGCGATAGGGATTGATCGAGCGGTCGAAGGGGATGTCCGGCGAGGCGTTGCGGGTGATGATGTGGCGCGCCCGCTCCGGGATCACCTCGGTGCGCAGCCTCGGCTCCGCTTCCTCGGGCCAGCCGTCGTCGAAGCTCTCGCGCCGGGTCGCCTCGAAGCGTCCCTCGGGATTGACGGTCGCCCCGCGCCCGCGCCGCGCCTCGAGCGCGACCCGCCGGCCTCGCGGCGGACCACCCGCGCCGTTCGCACCGAACTCCGCCGTCATGCCGCTCCCCGTTTTCCCCTCATTATAAGAACGAACAGCGAACAAAGAAAGCGGGAATGCACAAGTTTCATGCAGATGCGGGCTTCACCCGCGATCCGAAGCCGGAAGCGGCTCAAGCTGCGCAACGAATGCTTTGCGAAGACGCAAAATCGGTTATTCGCCCCGCATGATCACCGGTCTGATCCACGTGGCACGCCCGTCCGACCCGGCCGCGGTCGAATGCCTCGCCGACACGCTGAGCGCGCTCGTCGCGGGCGTGGCGGCGGGGCTCGTGGGCGATGCCGTGATCGTGACGGGAGCCCCCTGCTCCGCCCTGGAAACCATGGCCGAGGGCAGCGGCGCCACGCTGGTGGTGCGTCCGCCCGGCGCCGACCCGTGGAGCACGGGAGCGAAGGCGGCACGGCGCGAGTGGCTGCTCTGCCTGGAGCCCGGCGACATCCCGGCGGAGGGCTGGATCCGCGCCCTCGACCGCTTCGTCGGCACCGCCGGGCCCGACATGGCGCTCGGCCGGATGCGGCGCGGGCACGCCGCGCTCCCGGTTCGGATCGCCGCACGGGGCGAGAGCGTCATCGGCACCGCGCGGCCCCGCGCGGGCGACGTGGTGCGCCGGGACCGCCTGCTGACCGGCCTGCCCTTCTCGCCCCGCCTCAAGGTGCGGATGCTCTCGACCCGGATCGAGCGCGCCTGACGCACACGGGCGACCGCGACCGAGACGATCGGGATCGGCTCAGGGCCGACCGGTCTGGAACCATGCGGGGGCGGCCCGCATCAGCCCCATGAGGATGGCGGCGGCCAGGGCGGCCCCGAGGCTCATCTCGATCGCGTGCGCGTAGCCGGACCGTTCCAGGACCGTAGCGGCGGAGGCGATCGTCAGGCCGATGCCAGCGGGAACAAGTTGGGGGGCGGAGGCGTTCATACCTCTGCCCCTTACACGATCCTGCTTGCGCGAAGGTAACCTCGGCGCTTCGGCGCGCCGACAAAATTGCGCGAGGCGCGCGGCGACTCCATGCCCCGGAACGCGAAAGGCCGCCCCGTTTCCGGGGCGGCCTTTCGCGCCTTCGAAGCAAGGGAAGCGAGAGCTTACTTGATCTTGGCTTCCTTGAACTCGACGTGCTTGCGGGCGACCGGGTCATACTTCTTCATGACCATCTTCTCGGTCTGCGTGCGCGAGTTCTTCTTGGTGACGTAGAAGTAGCCCGTGTCGGCGGTCGAGACGAGGCGGATCTTGACGGTTACGGCCTTGGCCATGGCGGCGCTCCTGTAGCGGGTTCGGGGCGGTTCGCTTGGGTGGCGGCGCCAGCGCGGGCGAAACGCAAAAGGCCGGGAAGCCCCGGCCGAATTCCGGCGCGGTCAATGCCCGATGGGGGCGGTTTCGTCAAGCCGCGGGGCGGCGGACGGCCTCAGCGCGGCGGGTAGGTGTGCTCCTCGGCCGGGAAGCGGCCGGCCCGAACCTCGTCGGCGTAGGCGCGCACGGCCTCCTCGATATGCGTGCGCAGGGAGCCGAAGCTCTTCACGAATTTCGGCGCCCGGTCGCTGAGGCCCAGCATGTCCTCCAGCACGAGGATCTGCCCGTCGCAGGCCGCGGTCGCGCCGATACCGATGGTCGCCGCCCGGATCGCCGGATCGGTGGCGATGGCCCGCGCGACCGGCTCGACCATGCCCTCGAAGACGATGGCGAAGGCGCCCGCATCGCTGATGGCCCGGGCGTCGGCGCGCAGCCGTGCCTCGTCGCCGGCCCCGTGCCCCTGCACCTTGAAGCCGCCCATGGTGTTCACGGATTGCGGAGTGAGGCCGATATGGCCCATCACCGGCACGCCGCGCTCGGTCAGGAAGGCGACCGTCTCGGCGAAGCGCGCGCCACCCTCCAGCTTGACCGCGCCCGCCCCCGTCTCCTTGAGCACGCGGGCGGCGCTGAGGAAGGCCTGCTCGCGGCTCGCCTCGTAGGAGCCGAACGGCATGTCGACGACGACGAGGGCGCGATGGGTGCCGCGCATCACCGCCTGGGCCTGGAGGATCATCATCTCCAGCGTCACCGGCAGGGTCGATTCCATGCCGTGCATGACCATGCCGAGCGAGTCGCCGACCAGCACGAAGTCGCAATAGGCATCGACGATGCCGGCCGTATGGGCGTGGTAGGCGGTCAGCGCGATGATCTTGCGCCCCTCCGCCTTGCGCTTGATCAGATCCACCGCCTGCAGACGGCGCGTTTGAACGACCTGCGACATGGGGTGCGACCCGAAAAGGCTGGCGTTGCCTGAAGCCCGGCTCCGGCCGGGCGCATCGTGCGGAGACGCCTCTATAAGCCCGTTCACGCCGTCCCGCAGGAGGCATATGGGCTTGATCCGTTGGATCGTGGAGAGGTGTAACCCGGAGGGGCCTGGCCTGCTCCTGCGGTGACGCCCCACGTTCCTCACGCCACGGCCGCCGGTAAGCGGCGGCCGGGATCGTCGGCGCGATGCGATCGGAACGTCCCGCCTGCCCTTTTCGGGCGTTTCCTCCCTAGACTTCGAACCGCCTCCGGGTCCGCCGTTTTTCCGCCACATCCAGAGCCCTGTCAATGGCTCAGCCTCGACCGGAGGCACTTGAGATTGCAGGAATTTCGGCGACCCGGCGGGGGTCGGGCGAATTATGGCAAAATCGCGTCAGAGGGTCTTTTCGAGAAGCTGCTCGATCCACTCGGGCTGCGTCTCGCCGACGGAGCGGCCGACCTCGGCCCGGCCCTTGTAGACGATCAGGGTGCTCTGCATCTGCGCGCCGAACCGGCGCACGAGATCCCGCTCGGCGTCGAAGTCGATCGTGAAGACGGCCAGATCCTTGAAGCGCGGCTCGGCGGAGAGCGTCGCGAGGATCGGCTTCTGCGCCCGGCAGATCGGGCACCAGGGCGCCGAGATCTGCACGAGGATCGGCCGCCCCGCCGCCTGCGCCGCCTCGAAGGCCGCCGCGTCGTAGGCGACCGGGCCGGCGGCCTGCCCGGAAGCCGGCCAGCCGCCGGCCAGGAGCGCGATCGCGAGAAGGGCCTGTCGGCGGGTCGTCATCGGCTCGTTCTCGCGGCGTCGGTCACAGAGAGCCTCAGCGCTGCGCCTCGCGCCCGGCGGTCGCGGCGACCCAGGCCGGATCGGGCTTGGCCACCGCGGTGTCGTGATCGTCCTGCCAGCCCTCGACACCGAGGGGGAACCAGTGAACGCGGGTGTAGCCCGCCGCGATCAGCCGCTTGCCCGCGTTCCAGCTGCCCCAGCATTCCGGCCGGCAGAAGGTCACGACCGACTTGGACGGGTCGCCGCCGGTCAGCTCGGCGACGCGGCGGAGGAAGGCGTCCTCCTGGTCCGGCGGGAGCGGGGCGCCCCCGGCGCCCGGCAACCAGACGGCGCCGGGGATCGAGCGGTGCGTCGGCAGCCAGGGCCGGTCGTCCGGCAGCCCCGCGGGACGGCGGTCGGCGAGCACCACGTCGATGAGGACCGGCTTTTCGGGCAGAAGCCCTTCGAGGCCCTTCAGGTCGATGACGGTCGCGCCCTTCAGGGTTGCCGGCGTGTAGCCCCGGGGCGGCCCCGTATAGAGCCCGTCCGGCTCCGGCACGTTGACCGGGGAATCGGCCGGGCCGGCCGCGCCGAGCAGCAGGCTCAGCGCGGCGAGCGCCGCGGTTCTGGCGATGAGGCGCATCCGCTTAGGACTCAGTTACTCGCCGAGGGGAGCTGGAAGGTCTGCTCCCAGCGTCCGCCCTGGTTGTCGGAGGCCGCGACCTTCACCGGTCCCTTCCCATCCGGCTTGATGGCGAAGTTGATGACCGGGTTCGAAGCGATGGAGATGTCGCCGTCGAGCTGGAATACGAGTTGGTCGCCATGGCTCACGGCAAGCTTCTCGATGTAGCGGGCCGGCGTGTAATCGCGGGTGACCTGATTCATCTGCATCCCGGAGAAGTTCGGGTGGCGCACCATCAGGGTCGCCTCGACCGGCTTGGCCGATTGCGGCTCGCCCGAGAACTTCATGCGCATCTCGCCCATGCCCTTCATGGCCTCCTCGTCGCTCATGCCCATCGGGGCCGAGCAGCCGCCCGAGGCTTTGACGAACTTGGCCGATTCGAGGAGCTTGCCGTCCTTGGTTTCCACCACCGCGTGGACGTTGGTGTAGTTGTTCACCCGCACCCGCAGCCTGATCTCGCCGGGATCGGCGGCCGGGCCGAAGGTGAAGTGCGCCGCGTAGGGCGACGGGTTGTCGTCGATGATGAAGTAGAGGCCCTTCACGTTGTCCTTGTCGGCGAGCGTCAGGCCGATCGGCACCAGAGCGGCATCGAGCGCGCGGGCGGGCGCGTCGATGGTCACGGCGCTCTCGCGCGCCTCGACCTGCCGGTCGCCGAAGATCGTCTTCTTGATCTCGCTCCAGCGCGCGGCGCGCTCCTCGTCGGTGTCGGTGGCGCCGGCCATCACGTGCGTCGGCGCGAGCGCCGCGGCCGAGAGGGTGAGGCTGAGGGCGAGCATCAGGCGTTTCATGGTCGGTCTCCTTCCCGGAAGTCCCCGAAGCGTACGGCGGTCATTCCCATTCGAGTTCTTGATAGGCCTGGGTGACGTTGCGGCCGTTGTAAGTGTCGAACAGGGCCCACCTGTCCTTCTCCCCCTGCGCCACCGTGCGCACCGCGCTCTCGATGGGCACGCTGTCGGCCACGGCCTTGCGGGTCTCGTCGCGCAGCGCGGAGAGGTAACGCGTGAGGTCGGCAAAAGCGGGTGCGACATCGACCAGGGTCGGGCCGTGGCCGGGCACGGCCTTGGCCGCGCCCATTCCCTTGAGCCGCTCGATCTCTCCGAGCCAGCCGCGCAGGCTGCCGTCGAGGGAGGGGATGCGGCCGACGAAGAGCAGGTCGGCGGGAAACAGCAGGCCGCTGCCGGTGTCGAGCATGGAGAGGTCGCAGGAGGTGTGCGCGCTGCCATGGGCGGTGAGCCGCAGGACGCGTCCGCCGAGGTCGATCTCCGCCCGGTCCTTCACCTCCATGGTCGGGTAGACCACCTCCCCGGCCTTGTCCTCTCCGAGAATCTCGGCGAGGCGCTGGCGGTAGAACGCGCCGCGGGCGTCGAGTGCACCGCGCAAGGCGGCGTGGCCGACGAAGGTCGGGTTGTCGCCCCGGAAGGCGGCGGCGCCGAACACGTGGTCGGGATGGACGTGGGTGAGCATGACGAAGCGGATCGGCTTGTCCGTGCGCTTGGCGATCTCGGCGCGCAGCCATTGCCCATCCGTGAGGCTGCCGCCCGATTCGGTGACGAGCACACCGTCGCGCCCGACGATGAAGCCGATATTGGCGATTCCATCGGCATTCGCCGGCGTCGCCTCCGCGTCCGGCCCCCGCCGGATGAAGATGCCCGGTGCGACCTCGTCCATCGACAGGGACTCCGCCGCCAGCCCGAGCCGCGGCAGGCAGCACAGACAGAAGCCGCCGAACAGCGCCGCGCGGCGCGTGGCGCCGCCGCTCACCGCCGGCCTCCGGCGCCCGTCGATCCGAGGCACATCCGTGCCGCCATCTTCCGTTTCCTCCCGGCGTTTGCCGTTATATTGCAAACCATCTAGTAGGTAGATTTTTGGCACGTCAAGTGCCAGGGTCTCGCAAACCATGGGCTGGTCGCGGTCACGTGATCGGTCCCGGACGAACGGGCAGACGATGAGAGACACGCGCGCGTCGCTTCTCAGCGAGGCAGAGATCCTGGTGCGCGGCCGGGGCTATTCCGGCTTCAGCTACGCCGACCTCGCCGAGGCGGTGGGCATCCGCAAGGCGAGCATCCACCACCATTTCCGCACCAAGGAAGACCTCGCCCGCGCCCTGATCGAGGCCTACGACGCGCGCTACGACGCGGCGCTCGACGACATTTCGGGCCGGACCGCCGACGGGGTGGCCCGGATCGAGGCCTATGGCCGGCTCTATCTCGGCGGGGTCGAGCGCGGTCTCGGCTGCCTCTGCGCGGCGCTCGCCGTCGAATTGGAGACGTTGCCCGAGGCCTTGCGCCGCGCCATCACCGCCTTCTTCGACAAGCACATCGCCTGGCTCGCCGGCGTGCTCGAAGAGGGACAGATCAACGGCAGCATCCGCGCCGGTCTCGATCCGCAGGCCCATGCCCGCCTGATCGTCGCGGCCCTGGAAGGGGCCCTGCTGCTGGAGCGGTTCCTGGCGGGACCGGAAGGCTTCGAGCGGACATTGCGGGCGCTGAGCGAGGGGCTGCGGCCGGCCTCCTGATCTCTGCGGAGCCGAGATGCGTCGCGGCGGCCTTTCACGGCCGCCCGATGATACAATATGACAGGCATCATCTTCCGACCGTACCCGTCCCAGGATCCCGTATGTCCGACGCCTCTCCCCTCGCCGCCGCCTCCCAGAAGATCCCGGTGACCGTGCTCACCGGCTATCTCGGGGCGGGCAAGACGACGCTGCTCAACCGCATCCTCACCGAGCAGCACGGCAAGCGCTACGCCGTGATCGTCAACGAGTTCGGCGAGATCGGCATCGACAACGACCTCGTGGTCGGCGCCGACGAGGAAGTGTTCGAGATGAACAACGGCTGCGTCTGCTGCACCGTGCGCGGCGACCTGATCCGCATCATGGACGGGCTGGTGAAGCGCCGCGGCAAGTTCGATGCGATCATCGTCGAGACCACGGGGCTCGCCGACCCGGCTCCCGTCGCCCAGACCTTCTTCGTGGATCAGGATGTCGGCGACGCCGCCCGGCTTGACGCGGTGGTGACGGTGGCCGACGCCAAGTGGCTCAGCGACCGGCTGGCCGACGCGCCCGAAGCCAAGAACCAGATCGCCTTCGCCGACGTGATCCTGCTCAACAAGGCCGACCTCGTCTCGGGCGGGGATCTCGACCGGGTCGAGGCTCAGATCCGGGCGATCAACCCCTGGGCCAAGGTCCATCGCACCGAGCGCTGCGCGATCCCGCTCGATCAGGTGCTCGACCGCAATGCCTTCGACCTTTCGCGCATCCTCGACGTGGAGCCCGACTTCCTCGAGGAGGGCCACCACCATCATCACGACGAGCAGATGCAATCCGTCTCGGCCAAGCTCGACGGTCCGGTCGACCCGGAAAAGTTCATGCCCTGGATCTCCAACCTGACGCAGGTTCAGGGGCCGGACATCCTGCGCTGCAAGGGCATCGTCGCCTTTCCCGACGAGCCGAAGCGCTTCGTCTTCCAGGGCGTGCACATGATTCTCGACGGCGACGTTCAGGGTGATTGGGGTGCCGACGAGCCGCGCGTCTCCCGCGTGGTCTTCATCGGACGCAACCTCGACCCGGAGGCCATCCGCGAAGGCTTTTTCGCCTGCAAGGCATGAAGCGAGACCATTCGGCGACAGCAAAAAAGGGTCGCCCGGACGGGCGGCCCTTATTTCTTGATCCGCGGATCGGAAGGCGGCCGGGACCGAAGTCCCGATCCCGCTCTTAGAAATCCAGCAGCACCCCGGCCGAGCCGATGGCGGCGGCGGCGAGACCGAGCGCGAACACGCCGATCATCGCGTAGGAAATCACCTTCAGCATCGGTGCCCCTCGCGCTTCCGCATCGGGCGCCTTAGCAGCGGCTGCCGCCGGAGGTCTGGCCGTACTGCTGAACCGGGAAGTTCTGCTGGTTGGCATTGCCTTCCGCGGCCGAATTCATCGGGCAGCCGCGATAGATCGGAGCGCCCGGGCCGGCAAGCGAACCGGTCCACTCGGCGGCGTACGGCGCCGGATGCACATGGGCATTGCTGAAGGCCATGGCAGAGGAAACCGGAGCGACACCCAGAACAAGAGCGGCAACGGCGGCGGAAATACGGTTCTTCAAAGTCTTCTCCGATCCAGTTAGTCGGGCATCCCGGCGATCCGGCCGCCCCTTCGTCTTCGATGAACTTGATATGGTGCGCCCCTGCCCGCGGCGCCGTGTCGTTGCGCACGCAGCATCGTGGAACGATTCGGACGGCACTCCGAGAGTGCCATGAAGAGCCGGCATCCCGCCTGAATGCAGGGACAAGACTGCTCTTGAAGAGCGCTTTCCGATGCGGATCTGGACTGTATTCACGAAGCCGTGATCAGGACTTTACAGTACGCGGAAGGTCGTCGCTGGCGCCGGTCGGGGCACGGCGGGCGAACGGACTCCGGCGACGGCCCCGCCGCCCGCCGAGACGAAAGTCCGATCGCGGGTCGAGCCGCTCGTTGGTTAAAAGGCAACCTTTCGGTGCTTCGATGGCGCGGTCGAGGGATCGCGATCCCGGTGGCGCCGCTTCCAGCGGTTCCGGCGGGTGGCGTGTGCGACTCCCCGCCAGAGTTCGAGTTTGCCGATGCCCTCAACGACAGCCGCCTTCCCGGGCGTGCCGGCCGCCGCGGCGCCGTCGCGCTGGCGCGAGGGCGCCTGGAGCGGCGTCCCCGTCCTCCGGGTCGTCCATGGGCTGGCCGGCGCGCTGCACGCAGCCTTCATCTTCTTCGCCTGCTTCGCCTTCTCGGACACCTCGCCCTACGACGTCGTGGCGATCCCGACGATTCTGCTCTGGCTGGCGCTGGGCATCCGGCTGCACCGGGGGGCGATGCCGCTGGTCTTCCTGCTGCTGATCTATCTCGGCGCAATCGTCGTCGCGCTGGTGCCCTATCTCGACGAGCCGCTGCCGGTGACCTGGACGGTGCAGCTCATCTACCTCGTCGTGACCGGCATCTTCTTCGCCATGCTCTACGCCGACGACACGCGCGCACGTCTCGAGGTGGCGCTCAAGGCCTACACGGCGAGTTGCGTTCTCTCCGCCTTCCTCGGCATCGTCGGCTACCTGCAACTCCTGGGCATCGAGGACCTGTTCTATCGCTACGGCCGTGCCTCGGGCACCTTCCAGGACCCGAACGTGTTCGGCTCCTTCCTCACCCTCGGCGCGCTCTACCTCATGCACGGCCTCCTCTCCGGCTCCAGCCGGCGGCCGTTCCTGGCCCTGACGAGCCTCGTCGTCATCATGGCGGGCATCTTCCTGTCCTTCTCCCGTGGCTCCTGGGGCGGTACCGTCGTGGCGGTCGCCGTGATGGTCGGGGCGCTCTACACGACGAGCGGTTCGGGCCGCCTGCGGCGGCGGATCGTGACCATCGGCCTCGTCACCGCCGGGCTCGGCCTCGCGGCGCTTGCGGGACTGCTCTCCATCGACAGCGTCGCCGAGACCTTCCAGACCCGCGCCGCCGTCACGCAGGACTACGACGAGGGCGAGACCGGCCGCTTCGGCAACCAAGTCCGCGGCATGGGTCTGCTGCTGGAGCAGCCGCTCGGCATGGGGCCGCTGCAATGGCGCCTGATCTTCCGGCTTGAGCCGCACAATTCCTATATCGGCAGCTTCGCCAACGGCGGCTGGCTGGCCGGCGCCACCTTCATCGCCCTGGTCGCGGCAACCTCCTTCGTCGGCTTCCGGCTGATGGCGCGGCCCTCGCCCTACCGGGCCCACGCGCAGATCGTCTTCCCGGCGCTGTTGATGTTCTTCCTGCAGGCGATGCAGATCGACGTGGAGAAGTGGCGCCACGTCTACATGATGCTGGGCATGGTCTGGGCACTGGAGGCCGCACGCCTGCGCTGGGCCGGCTCCGCCGAGGCCCGGCTGGCACGGCCGTCGCACGGCGGACCGGGACGGCCGGAGCGGGGCGGGCTATGATGCGGCGTGGCGGTCGGGACGACGTGCCTGGAAGCCTCGACTGGGCCGCGGGTCCGGCCGAGCACGCGGCCGCGAATGTGGCCGGCAGTCCGCCTGGAGCGGTGAGCACCGTGAGCACCGGATCGGTGAGCGAGGCCGAACGCCTCGAAGCCCTGCGCGACCTGCGTATCCTGGACACCGATCCGGAGGCGCATTTCGATGCCCTGTGCCGTACGGCTCAGCGCCTGTTCGGGGTGGCGACGGCCTACGTCTCCCTGGTCGATGCCGAGCGGCAATGGCTGAAGGCCTGCTCCGGCAGCATGCCCGCGCAGACGCCGCGGGACGGCTCCTTCTGCAACCTCACCATCACCCAGGACGCGGTGCTCGTCGTTCCCGACGCCCGCCGGGACCCACGCTTCTCGAACCTGCCGATCGTGACGGGACCGCCGCACATCACCTTCTACGCGGGCGCCCCTCTGATCCTGCGGCCGGGCCTGCGGCTCGGCTCCCTCTGCCTCGTCGATCCCCGGCCGCGCGCGTTCTCCGCGGCCGACGAGGCGGCGTTGCGCGACCTTGCCGAGGTCGTCGTCGCGCAGCTGCGCCTCCATCGCGACAACCTCGCCTTCGCCACCGAGCGGGCGCTGCGGCAGATCCACGAGAGCACGATCCGCGCGCAGGGCGCCGAGATCGAGCGCCGGTCGGCGGACAACTCGCTTCTCACCATGGCCGAGCAGATCGCCCAGGTCGGCCACTGGCGCGTGAATTTCTCGGATGGCCGGCCGATCTATTCCGAGAGCTTCCTGCGCATCGCCGGTCTCGATCCGGCCGCGCCCCATCCCACCTTCACGCGGCTCTGCCATCCCGGAGATCGCGAGCGGGTCGAGGCGATCAGCGCCGCGGCGATCGCCGGCGGCGGCGATTTCGAGTTCGAGGCGAGAGTCGTGCGTCCCGACGGATCGGTGCGCGACATCATGGTGCGCGGCACCTGTAACAAGGACAGGGCCGGCCGCACGGTCGGCCTGTTCGGCATCCTCATGGATGTCACCGACCGGCTGCGGATCCAGGCGGAGATCCGCCGCAGCGAGCAGCGCTACCGCAGTCTCGCGGATTCCCTGCCGCTCCTCGTCTGGACCCTCGATCCGGGCAGCGGCGAGGCGACCTACGCCAATGCGCGCTTCGAGGAATATTACGGTCCGATCGGCCCGTCGCGGGCGCAGCGGCTCGGCCGCAACCATCCCGACGATGCGCCGGCCATGGAGGCGGCCTGGCAGGCGGCCCGCTCCAACGGCCGGGGCTACGACGGGCAGTGGCGCCTGCGGGCCCGGGACGGCTCCTACCGCTGGCACAAGCTGTCGCTCACGCCGGTCCGCAGCGCCGCCGATCCGGACGAAGTGACGGAGTGGATCGGGACCGCGCTCGACATCGACGAGATCGTCTCCGCCCGGCTCGCCGTGGAGGATACGAGCCGCCTGCTCGGCATCGCCCTCGAAGGGGCGGAGGCCGGCACCTTCGACTGGAACCTGCGCACCGGCATCACCCTGCTCTCGCCGGAGAGCGCCCGGCTCTACGGCCTGCCCGAGACGCGCGAACCCGTCGGCCTGTCGCCGACGGAATGGACGGCGGCCGTCCACCCGGACGACGTCGTCGAGACCTGGAACCGGATTCATCAGGCCATCGACTCCCGGGCCCGCTTCACGGCGGAATACCGGGTGGGTGGGCGCTGGATCTACGCCTGCGGCCGCACCCTCTACGGCCGCGACGGCCGGCCCTACCGGATGATCGGGCTGCATCTCGACATCACCGAGCGCAAGGCGGCCGAGGCGGCCCTGCGCGCGGTAACCGCGGAGGCACAGGCCGCCACGGCGGAGGCCGAGCGGGCGAGCGCGGCCAAGAGCGAGTTCCTCGCCGCCATGAGCCACGAGATCCGCACGCCCCTCAACGGCATCCTCGGCTACGCCGACCTCCTGCTCGAGCGCCCCCACCGCGATCCGGAGGAACGCCGCCGGCTGGAGCTGATCCGCGTCTCGGGCGAGACCCTGCTCACCGTGGTCAACGACGTCCTCGACGTCTCGAAGATCGAGGCGGGCCAGTTCGAACTCGATCCGCTTCCCTTCGCCCTGGGCAAGCTGATCGACGACACCGTGGCGATCATGCGCGGCAGCGCCCTCAAGAGTGCGCTGACCATCGAGGCCCGGATCGACCCGCACCTGCCCGAGACGGTGGTCGGGGACGCCACGCGGCTGCGGCAGGTCCTGTTCAACCTGCTCAACAACGCGGTGAAGTTCACGCCCGCCGGCTCCGTCACCCTCACCATCCGCTGCGAGGGCAGCCGCCCGCTCCCCTCGGGCGAGACCGCGGAGGCCTTGCGCTTCGAGGTCGCCGATACCGGCATCGGCATCGCCCCCTCGCATCAGGACCGGCTGTTCAAGCGCTTCAGCCAGGTCGACGGCTCGATCAGCCGGCGCTTCGGCGGCTCCGGGCTCGGCCTTGCGATCTGCCGGCACCTCGTCACGATGATGGGGGGCGAGATCGGCGTCGAGAGCGAAGAGAGGGTCGGCTCGACTTTCTGGTTCACCCTGGCCCTGCCGCGGGCCGTCTCCGTTCCCGCCGCCGGGGCCGCCCCCGTCCCGGCGGCACGGGAGGCCGGCACGGGCCCGGGCGGCGCGCGCATCCTCCTCGTCGAGGACGTACCGATCAACCAGACCCTCGCCCGGGCCGTCCTGGAGGCCCAGGGCTACCGCGTGGATGTGGCAGGGGACGGGGCCGGGGCGCTGGCGGCCATCGCCGAGGTCTACGGGAGCGGCGGCCCGATCCCCGATCCCTACGCCGTGGTGCTGATGGACGTGCAGATGCCGGGCATGGACGGGCTCACCGCCACGCGCCGGATCCGCGCCCTCGACGGCGCGGCCGCCCGGCTGCCGATCGTGGCCATGACCGCCAACGTGCTGGACGGACAAGTCCAGGACCTGCTGGAGGCCGGCATGGACGACCATGTCGGCAAGCCGTTCAAGCGCGCGCATCTCTGCGCCACGATCGAGCGCTGGCGCACCCTGGGCGCCGCGCGGGCCTTCGAGGCCGCGTCTGCGGTTCCGCCGCGCGTCGCGCCGCGGGTGATCGACCGGGCGACCTTCACCGCGGTGGAGGACATGATGGGCCGCGAGCACGTCCAGACGCTGCTCTCGCTGCTCGAATCGGATCTCGAGCTGCGCTTCGATTCCGAGGAGGCCGGTTCGGCTGAAGGCGCGCTCGACCGGGAGCAGATCGCCTACGACGCCCATGCCGTGATCGCCGCCGCCGGAGCCCTCGGCTTCGTCGGGCTGTCCGACCTGTGCCGGGAAATCGAGGCCGCCTGCCGGGAGGGCGCCGCCCTCTCGCCGCTGATCGACCGGCTCCGAGTGCTCCGCTCGGAGACGCTGGGCACCATCCGGGCCCTGCGGGCGGCGTGAGGGCCGATCCGGGGTCCGGCAAGCCTTGAGATCGGCCCTCTCGCGCGCCACCTGACAGCGGCCAAGCCCGTTTCCGCCGCCAGAGTCCGCCTTGCCGCCCCTCTTCGACTACGCCGCGCAAGCGGGCTCCGCGATCAAGGCCTTCGCGGAGGCCTCCAGCGACCTCCTGATCCAGCCGACGCTGCGCCTCGGCGTCACCGGTCTCGCCCGTTCCGGCAAGACGGTGTTCACGACAGCCCTCATCCACCACCTCGTGGAGGGCCACGCGCTCCCCGCCTTCGAGCCGGCGCATGCCGGACGCCTGCGCCGCGCCCGGCTCGTGCCGCAGCCCGACGACGACGTGCCGCGCTTCCCCTTCGAGGAGAATTTTACCGCGCTCACGGAGGCTCGGCGCTGGCCGGGCTCCACCGACCGGATCAGCCAGTTCCGCCTCGCCATCGAGTACGAGCGGGCGGGCGGCTGGCGCAGCGGGCCGGCGACGCTGATGCTCGACGTGGTGGATTATCCCGGCGAGTGGCTGCTCGATCTCGCCCTGGTCGATCAGAGCTACGTGGCGTGGTCGCGTGCCACCATCGCCGGCACCCGCCGGGCGGGCCGGGCCGAGATCGCCGCGCCCTGGCTCGCGGTGATGGCGGAGCTCGATCCGGCCGCGCCCCTCGACGAGGTGGTGGCCGAGCGTGCCGCCAACGCCTTCAAGGCCTATCTCGCGGCCCTGCGTGCGGGCGCGGAATCGGTCGCCACCACCCCGCCGGGGCGCTTCCTGATGCCCGGGGACCTCGCCGGCTCGCCGATGCTGACCTTCGCCCCGCTCGACCGGCTGGAAGAGGTGCAGGCGCCCGGCAGCCTCGGCGCCCTGATGGAGCGGCGCTTCGAGGCCTATAAGAGCAAGGTGGTGGAGCCGTTCTTCCGCGAGCATTTCCAGCGAGTCGACCGCCAGATCGTGCTGGTGGACGTGCTCTCGGCCGTCGATTCCGGGCCGGCGGCACTGGCCGAGCTGGAGGAGGCGCTGGACGCGGTGCTGCTCGCCTTCCGCATCGGCCGCAACAGCCTGCTCTCGCGCTTCTTCGCCCCCCGGGCCGAGCGGATCATGTTCGCCGCGACCAAGGCCGACCACCTGCACCAGTCGAGCCACGACCGGCTCGACGCGCTGCTGCGCCTGCTGGTCTCGCGGGCGATGCGCCGCACCGAGGCCGCGGGCGCCCGGGTCGGCACCGTGGCGCTCGCCTCCGTCCGCGCCACCCGCGAGACCACGGTCCATGACGGCGGCGAGGTGCTGCGCGCCGTCTCCGGCACGCCGGAAGCGGGCGAGCATGTCGGCGACGAGATCTTCGACGGGCTCTCGGAAGCCGCGGTGTTTCCCGGCGAATTGCCCGCCGACCCGCAGGCGGTGCTCGACGGGGCGGTCCCGCCGGGCTCCTTCCGCTTCCCGCGCTTTCGCCCGCCCCCGGTCAGGTCAGACGCGCTCGGCCGGCCGGGTCATCTGCCGCAGATCCGGCTCGACCGGGCCATGCAGTTCCTGATCGGGGATCGGCTGACGTGACCAACCCGCAGCGCCCGCGCGCCTTCCGTATCCCGTCCGCCGACCAGACGCCGCCCGAGGCCGCGACCGCCGAGGCGCCGCCTCCGCCGCGACCGGAGGTGCGCTTCGTCGACGAGCCCTACGAGATCGTCGACGCGGCCGACGGCGTCGCCGTGCCGGTGGCACCCAAGCGTCGGGCGCCCTGGCTCTCGATCCTGTTCAGCGCGCTCGGCGGGCTCGTCACAATCGCGGTCGGCCTCTCCATCGAGCGGCTGATCACCGACCTGTTCGCCACCGCCCCCTGGCTCGGCTTCGTCGCGCTGGCCCTTCTCGGAATTGCGGCGGTCGCGCTCACGGCCCTCGTCGCCCGCGAGGCGCTCGGCGTCTGGCGCGAACGCAAGATCGAGGCTTTGCGCGAGCGCGCGCTCGCGGCGCTTTCGACCCGCGATCACACCGCGGCGCAGGGTGTGGTGCAGGAGTTGCGCGGCTTCTACACGGGCCGGCCGGCGCTCGCCGCCGGCATCCGGCGGCTGGACGCCGTGGGGGACGCGATCCTCGACGTGGACGACCGTCTGGCGCTGGCCGAGGGCGAGTTGCTGAGCCCCCTCGACCGGCAGGCCAAGGCGGCCATCGCACAGGCCGCGAGCCAGGTCTCGGCCGTGACGGCTTTGAGCCCGCGAGCCATCGTCGACGTCGCCTTCGTGGTGTTTTCCGCCGCCCGGCTCCTGCGCCGGATCGCGGCGATCTACGGGGGCCGCCCCGGCCTGCTCGGCTTCCTGCGGCTCGCGAGGGCGGCTCTGGCCCACCTCACCGTGACCGGCGGCATGGCGGTGGGCGAGGGCATGCTGCATCAGGTGCTCGGTCTGGGGCTCGCTGCCCGCGTCTCGGCCAAGCTGGGTGAGGGCGTGCTCAACGGGCTGATGACGGCCCGCTTCGGCCTCGCGGCGCTTGCCGTCTGTCGCCCCCTGCCCTTCGTCCGCGTGAGCCCGCCCACAGTCAACGACGTCGCCGGCCAGCTTTTCCGCAGCAGCGAGGACAGGGCGTAACGCGCCCTCGCCCTTGCGCATCCTGTCGATGAAGTTCCCGGCAGTGCCCCGAACAAGAAAGCTCCCGCACCGGCCGGTGCGGGAGCTTCTCATTCAGACGGCCTTGCAGACGGCCTTGAGGCTTGGACGGCCCCGGGGCGCGACGATCAGCAGTCGTCGCCGCCCTTCTTGTCGCCGAGCTTCTGATCGTGGCCGGCCGCGTTCATCGCGCCGACGGTGCCCGGAGCGGCCGGCTGGTCGCCGCCCGCGGTGTTCTTGGCGGACGAGGTCTGGTCCGAGCCCGGCTTGTTGCCGACGCCCTGACCGGCGCCGACATTGTTCATCGCGCCGACGGTGCCGGGGGAAGCCGGCTGCTGACCGCCCGCGAGGTTCTTCGAGCCTGCCTCGGCACCGCTGCCGGTGCTGCTGTTCGAGGCCGTCGAGCCCTCGGGAGCCTTGGCGGTGCTGCCGGTGTTGCACGGCGCGGCGAGGGCGGAACCGGCGATGAAGGCGAAAGCGGTGGCGGTGGCGATGGTCTTCGTGAACGTCACGATAGCGTTCCTCCGATTCTGTCCGACCGGAATTGCCGACCGGTGTGCCCGGAGAAAGCGATTAAGGAAATTTTAGTTCCCGATTCTTCCCAGGATGAATTATTTTTTGGGGTCCGTGGATGAGAACCGCTTTCGGTCCCTTGGGGGAAGTCGGCGCGATACCGTCGGTTTCTTGATCTGAGCAAAAGCCCAGGACTCAGAGTGGCGCGAGGAAGCCTGCGAGCCGCATCAGACCCTCGGGCCAGGGCCCGTGGCCGCTCGCCACGTTGATGTGGCCGGATTCCCCCGCATCCACCAGCGCCGAGCCCCAAGCATAGGCGTAATCCTCCGCCCGCTCGTAGGTGCAATGCGGATCGGTGCGGCTTGCCACCAGGAGCGAGGGGAACGGCAGGGGATCGCGCGGGACGGGAGCGAAGGCACGCACGCTCTCGGGAAGTTCCGCGCCCGCCTCGATATCGGGGAAGGCCACGAGCAAGGCCCCGATCACGGCACCGGGCGCGAAGCGCGGCGCGGCCTCTACCGCCGCCACGACGCCGAGGCTGTGAGCGATCAGCACCACGGGGCGCGTCGCGGCGGCGACCGCCTCGGCGACGCGGGCGCGCCATGCTTCCGGGTCGGGCCGGTGCCAATCGGCCTGCGCGACGATCCGCGCGGTCTTGAGCCGCGACGCCCAGCGGGCCTGCCAATGCTCCTCCTCGGAGCCGGCATAGCCGGGCAGGATCAGGATGTCGCAATCGGCAGTCTTCATGGGCGGTCTTTTCGGACGTGCAGCACCTCTACGCAACGGGCGGCGGGGCCGGCGGCTCCTTCGCCCGCCGCCCTCAGGCGAGCCAGTCGGGCAGGCGGTCGAGGCGGATCAGGTCGTCGTAGCTCGGGCGCGGGCGCACCACCGCCGAGCGGTCGCCGCTCACCAGCACCTCGGGCACGAGGCGGCGGCTGTTGTAGGTGCCGGCCTGGACCGCGCCGTAGGCGCCCGCGCTCATCACCGCGATGAGGTCGCCCGGCACCACCGCCGGCATCTCGCGGCCGAGCGCGAGGTAGTCGCCGCTCTCGCAGACCGGGCCGACCACGTCCGCCGTCAACCGGGGCGTGTCGGGGGCGGGCTCGCGCAGGGGCCGCAGGGCGTGGAAGGCCTCGTAGAGCGTCGGGCGGATCAGATCGTTCATCGCCCCGTCGACGATGACGAAGGTCTTCTCGCCCGTGGGCTTCACGTAGATCACCCGGGTGACGAGGATGCCGGCATTGCCCGCGATCATCCGTCCGATCTCGAAGACCGGACGCAGGCCCAGCGGCTTGAAATGCGGGCGCAGGATCTCCGCCAAAGCCGCCGGGTCGGGCGGGGGGGCGTTGTCGTCGCGGTAGGGAATGCCGAGTCCGCCGCCGAAATCGACGTGGTGTAGCCGGTGCCCGTCGGCGAGGAGGTCGCGGGCGAGTTCGCAGAGCAGGCGGGCGGCGTTGTCGAAGGGGGTCAGGTCCGTGATCTGGCTGCCGATATGCGTGTCGACGCCGGTGATCGACAGGCCCGGCATCCGAGCCGCCGCGGCGTAGACCTCGCGGGCGCGGGAGATCGGGATGCCGAATTTGTTCTCGGACTTGCCCGTCGAGATCTTGGCATGCGTCCGCGCGTCCACGTCCGGGTTCACCCGGATCGAAACCGGAGCCTTCTGCCCGCGGGAGGCGGCGACCTCGGACAGGGCCGCGAGTTCGGGTTCGCTCTCGACGTTGAAGCAGAGGATGCCGGCGTCGAGGGCGGCGGCCATCTCCTCGCGGGTCTTGCCGACGCCGGAGAAGACGATGCGCTCTCCCGGCACGCCCGCGGAGAGCGCCCGGCGCAGTTCGCCCTCGGAGACGATGTCCATGCCCGCGCCCTGGCGGGCGAGCGTGGCGAGCACCGCCTGGTTCGAGTTCGCCTTCATGGCAAAGCAGACCAGCGCGTCGTCGGCGGCGAAGGCCTCGGCGAAGACGCGGTAATGCCGCTCCAGGGTGGCGGTGCTGTAGCAGTAGAACGGCGTGCCGACGGCCTCCGCCAGCGCGGTCAGATCGACGTCCTCGGCGTGGAGGCGCCCGTCCCGGTAGTGGAAATGGTGCATGTCCGGACAATCCGCCGCCGCGGGCCTCGCCGGTCCCACGGGACCGGGCCGTCGCGCCCAGTGGCTCTAAGGGGTGTGGGGTGCTCTCCGGCGGGCGGAGCGCATCCTACAGGATCGCGTCGAGGATGAAGGGTTCCTTCGGGATCCGGTAGCCGCGCTTGCTCCCGCGGGAGGTCGTGACCGGAACGGCATCCCCGCCGGGAGGGATCGCCGCGGGGTTCAGCTCGTCGCCCGCCAGGACGGCGTCCGCCTCGGGCGCCGCGCCGCGATCGCCGACGGAGACCGTGCTGCCCGGCAGGCTCCGGGCCGAGGCGGGTGCCCCAGGGCGCACGACCGGGGCGGTCTCGGAGACGGCCGCGCCCGGCGGCTCCAGGCTGCCGCGCCGGCCGCAGGCCGAGCAGGTCAGGGCGAGGCCGAGCGCGATCAGGATCGGAAGGCGGGAGGAAGGGGCGGACATCGGCATTTCCGGCTTGGCGGCGGCGCCAGCTTAACCGTTGGCCGCGCGCGGCGCGAGCCCGCGGCCGCGGGGACTCCTCAGCTCTTCTTGTTGCCGCGCGCCGAATCCTTGGGCGGCGTGTAGGCGTCGATCGCCCGGCGGCAGTTCTCGGAGAGCTTGGACCAGTTGGTCTTGAAGCACTGGTCGGTCGCCGGATCGTCCGGGTCGAGGTTGCCGCAATAGCTGAGATAGTCGCCGGTGCAGTACTTCTTGAGCGTCTCGTTGCCGCGCTTCGACTGCTGCGCCTGCGCCGGGGCGGCCAGCAGGACGGCCGCGCCCGTCAGGGCGAGAACGAAGGGCGTCAGCTTCAAGGCCATGATGTTCGCTCGATCGCGGTTGTGGGAATATCCGGCGCGATGATGCCCCCGCATGTCCGCAACAAGGCGGCCCCGGGGCAAACGCAAGGTGGATCGGTGCTTACGGGCTCCCGGGAAACGCCGCAAGGGAGATGGCCCCGGCGGCCGCCCGCGCGGTGCGTTTCGGCTCCCGGCGGCTCAGCCCTCGGCGAGCGCGGGGGCCGGTGCGGAGGCCGGGAAGGCGCCGACCTGGGGCAGGCGCTCGCGCCGGGCCAGGGCATCGGCCACCTCGGCGATGCGGCGGCGCAGCTCGGCGGTGTCGTCGCCTCCGCGGGCGGCCAGCGCGGCCTGCGCCGCCGCGAGCTCCGTGCGCAGTCTGTCCAGCTCGGCGCGCAGCGTCCCGGTCTCGCCCGCCTCGTCCTCGGAGGCGAGGGCGGCGGGCTCCCCTTGCGTGCGGCGGGCGCGCTTGAGGTCGTCGAGGATGGTGCGGTGGGCCTCCTCCAGGGCATGGAGGGTGGTGAGCCCGGTCTCGCCCTCGGCACGGGCCTGGGCGAGATCCCGGTCGAGGCCGGCGATGCGTTCGAGGGCGCGGGCCACCTCCGCCTCGCTCAGGAGGCGGGCGGCGATCGCGGCTTCCGCCTCCATGGTGCGAGTCCCGATCGCGGCCATGTCGGCGTGGCGGTGGGCGGCGACGGCCTCCACCTTACGCTCCAGCCGGCGCTGCGCCACGGCGAATTCTGCCCGGAGATGGTCACGCTCGGCCACCACCTCGGAGACGCTCACCGGCAGGGTCGCCTCGATCCGCCGCCGGGCGAGGCGGGCGGCGCGGGCGTTCACCGTCGGCAGGATCGTCAGGGCGCACAGGCTCGCCACAAGGAAGCCGAGCCCGAAGATCATCACGGTCTCGATCACGTCGGGGGGCCCTCACGCCGCCTCGGCCGGCAAGTCCGGCCGCTGCGTCTTTTGCCCGTCTTGCCCGCGGGGAGGCAAGCGGCCTTCGGTCGCGCCGCGAGGCCACGCCCGCGGCTTCGCGCGAGAAGGCGGACCCGAGGAGAAATCAGAACGGGTTCCAGGTCGGACGGCCGGTGAACTTCAGATAGCCGACATTGATGCCGAGCCGGGCGCCGACGCCGGAGCGGATCGGCACCACGATGACCCCGCCATCGGTCACCGCGGTCATACCGAAGCCGCCGATGAAGTAGGCCGAGCCGTCCACCCCGCCGAAGCGGCGGTAGAGGTCGCGCACGGCGGGCAGGTTGTAGACGAGCATCATGGTGCGCGCGCCGTCGCCGCCGACATCGAAGCCCAGCGTCGGCCCCTGCCAGTAGATCCGGCGCTGCCCGGCATTGCGGGTATAGAGCGTGCCCTCGCCGTAGCGCAGGCCGCCGACGATGGCGCCCGAGGCCTCCTGACCGAGGATGTAGCCGTTGGGCTCGCCCCAGCGCCGGGTCGCCTCCTCGACGGTCAACGCGAGGCCGCGCGACACGCTGCCGAAGAAGCGGTGCCCGTTCTCGACGATCTCCCGGGGGCGGAACGAGTCCGGGCGGACGCTGTCGTCCTGATAGGCCAGAGCGGGGACGGCACCGGCCAGGAAGCCGCCGGACAGCCCGGCCGAGAGGCCGAGCAGGGCGGTGCGGCGGGTGGTGCCCCTACGGATGGGATCGTGCGGCATGTCGGTCTCCCTATCCCCGCGCGCGGGCGCTCCCGCCCGGCGGGCACGACATCGCCGCAGGGAGTGCGCAATCTCGGGACCGATCAAGTCAAGATTGGGTTAACAGGCGATTAAGCCTCCCGCCGACCGGAGGCTCAGGCGCCACCCGCCCGGCGAAGGTCGAAATACGACACGGCGCTGCGCGGCGGCAGGGCGAGCGCATCGCAATAGGCCGCCGAGCCGAGCGCGGCGAAGGGTCCGTTGCGGTAGAAGCGGTCGCGATGCCCGTAGGTGACGAGGGCACCGCCGGGGCCGATCACGCGCCCTCCGGCCATGGTCAGGACATGGTCGCCGGCGGCCGTGTCCCACTCCATGGTGGGGGCGCAGCGCACGTAGATGTCCGCCTCGCCCGACGCGATCAGGCAGAACTTCACCGCCGAGGAGGCGACCCGCCGCTCGCCGACCGCCAGACGCTCCAGGCAGGCATCGGTCTCGCTGTCGCCGTGGCGGCGGCTGATCAGGGCGACCGGACCCGAAGCGGGCGCCGCGCGCACCGTCACCGGATGGAAGGCCCCGGGCCGGCCCTCGCGGATCGGCGCTTCGCGGGCGCTCGTGCCCGCCGCCCAGACCCGCCCGAGACCCGGCGCCGCCAGAGCCGCGGCCACCGGCCGTTCGCCCTGCACGAGGCAGATGTTGACGCAGTACTGCTCGTGGCCCGCCAGGAAGTCGCGGGTGCCGTCGAGGGGATCGACCAGGAAGAACAGCGGCGCGGGTTGCGCGGCGCACGAGGTCTCCTCCGCGATCACCGGGATGTCGGGATAGGCCCGCGCCAGGGCTGCGACGATCAGGGCCTCCGAGCGGGTGTCGGCGAGGCTGGCCGGCGAGCCGTCGGGCTTGATCACGTGCGGGCAGTCGCTGCCGTGATAGCCCTTGAGGATCCGCCCGGCCTCGCAGGCGATGGCGGCGAGCCGCTCGGCGATGGCGTCGCGCATCGGCTCCGGGACGGGTACCGTCAGGGACACCGGCTCGCAGGCCTGGACAGGGTCAGACGCGGTCGCTGGCGCAGACATGCGAGTGTCATCTCACGGCAAAGACCGGCTTGTCGACCGGCGGGCGCACAAATCGGCGTGGCCTCCGTATCCGCTACGCTGCCCCCAGTTGCCCTATTGGTCGAGGCGGCGCGAAGGCCGCGCGACGGACGCGGCTTTCCAAAGCGTGCGTCCGTGACTATTCGCTTGGCTCAACCGGTGCCTGCGGCGTCCGAGAAGCGGGCTGCCCCGCAACGGACGAGGCCGCGCGACACCTTTCGATATCCGGGAACGGAGCGTGCCATGAGCGGTCCCACCAGCCTCACCCTCGACGCCCTCGATCTCTCGGCGCTGCTGTGCTCGCGCGTGTGCCACGACGTGATCAGCCCGATCGGCGCCATCGTGAACGGCCTCGAAGTGCTGGAGGACGACGACGACCCGTCCATGCGCGAGTTCGCCCTCGACCTGATCCGCAAGAGCGCCCGCACCGCCTCGGCCCGAATCCAGTTCGCGCGCATCGCCTTCGGCGCGGCCGGCTCGGCCGGCGCCTCGATCGATCTGGCCGATGCGGAGAAGGTCGCGCGGGCCATGTTCGCCGACGAGAAGACGCAGATCACCTGGAGCGCCCCGCAGGCCCTGTTCCCGAAGAACAAGGTGAAGCTCCTGCTCAACCTCGTGGTGATCGCGTCGAGCGCGATCCCCCGCGGCGGGGTGATCGACGTGGCCGTGACCGGCGGCGGCGACGCACCCCGCTTCGTCCTGCGCGCCAAGGGCAGCCATGCCCGCATTCCGGCCCATGTCGAGGCCCTGATCGCGGGTACGCCCGAGGGCGGCACCGTCGATGCCCACGGCATCCTGCCCTTCTATGCCGGCCTCGTGGCCCGCGCCGCGGCGATGGACGTGCGTTTCGCTATCGAGGGCGACGAGGTGACGGTGACCGCCAAGCCGACCGAGGCCGGGACGGGGCTGCCCGGCGCGCCCGCGCCGAGCGTCGAGGACGAGCGCCCCTCCGACAGCGCGCCGCCGGACACGCAGCTCGCCTGAAGCGGCCCTCCCCGTGGGACTGTGCCGTCCCACGGAGTGGATTCCTTATAAGGGGTGGCCGGGAAGAGTCTTTCGGTCGCCTGAAGCGACGAACAATTGTGAATTTAAGCGCCGCCGCAACGCTTCACTAACTTTCCAAGGCGAGAGTGCTCGTCGCACGTCCGTTCGTGCGCGTAGACGAGTATCCCCCATGGACGATCTGCTTCGCGAGTTCCTGGTCGAGAGCGCCGAGCACCTGGACACGGTCGACGCGGAGCTTGTTCGGTTCGAGCAGGATCCGAACAACCAGCAGATCCTGCGCAACATCTTCCGGCTGGTGCACACCATCAAGGGCACCTGCGGCTTCCTCGGTCTTCCGCGCCTGGAAGCTTTGGCCCACGCCGCCGAAACGCTGATGGGGCGCTTTCGCGACGGTTATCCCGTCAGCGGCTCCTCGGTGACGCTGATCCTTGCCACCCTCGACCGTCTCAAGGCGATCCTCGCCGATCTGGAGGCCACCGGCTCCGAGCCCGCGGGGGGCGATTCCGATCTGATCGACGCCCTGGAGCAGATGTCCTCCGAGGAGGCGCCCGCCGCCGCTGCGCCGCCGTCCTTGCCGGTGCTGCAGGCGCTGCCGGCCATCGTCGAGCGCGAGCTGAAGCCCGGCGAGGTCTCGCTCGAGGATCTGGAGCGCGCCTTCATGGAAGCGCCCGGCCCCGACGATTTCGCCAGCGAGCCGCCTGCGCCGGTCGCCGTGCCGAAGGTCGAGATGGCGGCGGCGATCGCGGCCGAGCCCGCCGCCCCCGCCCGGGAGCCGGAGCCGGCCGCCGAGCGGTCCGCGCCGTCGGCCTCGGCAGCCGCCGAGGGCGGCGAGGGCGGTGTCGCCAAGGTGCAGACGATCCGCGTGAACGTCGACACCATCGAGCACCTGATGACGATGGTGTCCGAGCTGGTGCTGACCCGCAACCAGCTCCTCGAGATCGCCCGCCGCCACGAGGATTCCGGCTACAAGGTCCCGCTGCAGCGCCTCAGCCACGTCACGGCCGAGCTGCAGGAAGGCGTGATGAAGACGCGCATGCAGCCGATCGGCAATGCGTGGCAGAAGCTGCCCCGGGTCGTGCGCGACCTCTCGGCCGAACTCGGCAAGGGCATCGACCTCGTGATGTCGGGCGCCGAGACCGAGCTCGACCGGCAGGTGCTCGACGTCATCAAGGACCCGCTCACCCACATGGTGCGCAACTCGGCCGATCACGGCATCGAGTCCACCAACGAGCGCATCAAGGCCGGCAAGCCCGCCCGCGGCTCGATCCGCCTCTCGGCCTATCACGAGGGCGGCACGATCACGATCGAGATCGCCGACGACGGCAAGGGCCTCGACCTCGCCGCGATCCGCAAGAAGGCGATCGAGCGCAACTTCGCGCCCGCCGCCGACATCGAGCGGATGACCGATGCGCAGGTCGCGAAGTTCATCTTCCACGCCGGCTTCTCCACCGCCAAGGCGATCACCTCGGTCTCCGGCCGCGGCGTCGGCATGGACGTGGTCAAGACCAACATCGAGACCATCGGCGGCGTGGTCGACATCGCGACCGAACTCGGCCGCGGCACCACCTTCACCATCAAGATCCCGCTCACCCTGGCCATCGTCTCGGCGCTGATCGTCAAGGCGAACGAGCAGCGCTACGCCGTGCCGCAGATCGCCGTGCTCGAACTGGTGCGGGTCGATCCCAAGAACGACAACAAGAGCACCAACACCATCGAGCGCATCCACGGCGCGCCGGTGCTGCGCCTGCGCGAGCGGCTCCTGCCGATCGTCACCCTGGACGGGCTGATGCGCGGCCAAGCCACCGTCGAGGAGGGCGAGGTCGTCGAATCCGGCTTCGTGGTGGTGGCCCAGGTCGGGCGCCAGCGCTTCGGCGTCCTCGTGGACGAGGTCTTCCACACGGAGGAGATCGTCGTGAAGCCGATGTCGTCGAAGCTGCGGCACATCCCGCTTTTTGCCGGCAACACGATCCTCGGCGACGGCGCCGTGGTGCTGATCGTCGATCCCAACGGCGTGGCCAAGCTAGTCGGCCAGAGCGCGCAGTCCGGCGCGGCCACGGAGACGGAGGCCGAGGAGATCGAGGCGGGCGACGCCAAGGCGACGCTCCTCGTCTTCAAGGGCGGCGCGGGCGGCTTCAAGGCGGTGCCGCTCTCCCTCGTCACCCGTCTGGAGGAAATCGACGCCTCCAAGATCGAGCATCTGGGCGGGCGCCCGCTCATCCAGTACCGCGGCCGCCTGATGCCGCTGGTCCCGGCCGATCCCGGCATCACCCTGCGCTCCGAGGGCAACCAGGCGCTGGTGGTGTTCTCCGACGGCGACCGGGCCATGGGCCTCGTGGTGGACGAGATCGTCGACATCGTCGAGGAGCGCCTCGACATCGAAATCTCCGCCGACCGCTCCGACCTCATCGGCTCGGCGGTGCTGCGGGGCCGGGCCACCGACATCATCAACATCGCCCACTTCCTGCCGCTCGCCTACGACGACTGGGCGCGCGGGCCGCGCAAGACCACGGTCAAGGCGCCCTCGCTGCTGCTCGTGGACGACTCGGCCTTCTTCCGCGACATGCTCACCCCCGTGCTCAAGGCGGCGGGCTACGGCGTCACGATCGCCGCCAGTGCCGACGAGGCGTTGGCAGCCCTCAAGGGCAATCCGGGCATCGACCTCGTGGTCAGCGACCTCGACATGCCCGGCCGCAGCGGCTTCGACCTCGTGGCCGCCATGCGCGGGGCCGGCGGTCGGCTCGCCGAGATGCCGGTGATCGCACTGACCGGCACGGTCGGGGCCGACGCCATCGAGCAGGCACGGCGCCTCGCGATCAGCGACCTCGTCGCCAAGTTCGACCGCAGCGGCCTGCTCGCCGCCCTGTCCGAGATCGGTGAAGCCGGCCCGTCCGGCGACGCCCGCGCCGCCGCCTGAGACACGAACGGACCGGAAGAGGAGCCGCCGCCATGCAGGCCGCCAACGCCAACACCGTCGCCACCGACACCACCGACTACGTCACCGTCTTCGTCGGCGAGACCATGTTCGGGCTCACCATCGACCGGGTGCACGACGTGTTCGTGCCCGCCGGGATCACCCCGGTGCCGCTCGCACCCAAGGAGATCGTCGGCCTGCTCAACCTGCGCGGCCGGGTCGTCACCGCCCTGTGCCTGCGCCGACGGCTCGGCATCCCGGCCCGCGAGGCGGGCGCGGCGGAGATGGCGATCGGCCTCGAGCAGGCGGGCGAGACCTTCGCGCTCATCGTCGACGGCGTCGGCGAGGTCTTGAAGCTCGGCGCCGACACCCAGGAGCCGGTTCCGATCAACCTCGATGCCCGCTGGCGCGACATCTCGCTCGGCGTCCACCGCCTGGACGGTCGCCTGCTCGTGATCCTCGACGTCGACGCGCTGCTCGCCTTCGGCGATGCCCGCGACGCCCAGGTGGCCTGAGGTGGAGGCCGCCCCGATGAAAACCGCTTCCACCCGAACCGCCCTGATCGTGGACGATTCGGCGGTGATCCGGAAGGTCGCCCGCCGCATCCTGGAGACGCTCGACTTCAGCGTCCGCGACGCGGAGGACGGCGAGACGGCTCTGGCGATGTGCGCCGAAGCGATGCCCTCGGTGATCCTGCTCGACTGGAACATGCCGAACATGGACGGCTACGAGGTGCTGCGCCAGCTGCGGCAATCCTCCCGCGGCGACCAGCCGAAAGTGCTGTTCTGCACCACCGAGAACGATGTCGGCGCCATCGCCCGGGCGCTGCGCGCGGGCGCCGACGAGTACATCATGAAGCCTTTCGACCGCGAGATCCTGACGGCCAAGCTCGATCAGGTCGGCCTCGCGACGCACCCGTCCGAGGCGGCCTGACCCCCTTCTCGCGGCTGCGGGGACCGCAACGGCCCCCGCCTTCCCTCCTCGATCCGGAAGCGAACCCCCCATGTCGGCCTTTCCCGCCGTCGCCCACGCTCCGGCCGCGCGCAGCCCGGTGAAGGTGCTCGTCGCCGACGATTCCGCCGTGGTGCGCGGCCTCGTCTCGCGCTGGCTCGGCGAGGCGGGCCACGAGGTCGTCGCCACCGCCCCCAACGGGCGCGCTGCGGTCGAGGCCCTGGCCCGTTGCGCCCCCGACGTGGTGCTCCTCGACATCGAGATGCCGGAACTCGACGGCATCCAGGCCCTGCCCCTGATGCTCGCCAAGCAGCCGGGCGTGCAGGTCGTGATGATGTCGACCCTGACCCAGCGCAACGCCGACGTCTCCCTGCGCTGTCTGGCTCTCGGCGCGGTCGACTACATCCCCAAGCCCGAGAGCAACCGCGGCGTCACCACCTCGGATGGGTTCCGCAACGACCTCATCGAGCGCATCCGCGTATTCGGCGCCGCCCGCGCCCGGCGCAGGCCCGGTCCGACCCCGGTCGAGAGCGGCTCCGCGGCGGCGCCCGCCGCGCCGGCCGTCTCGCGCCTGTCCGGCACGGTGACTTTGCGTCCGAAGCCCCGCACCGTGGCGGCGCCGCGCGCCCTGCTGATCGGTTCCTCGACCGGCGGCCCGCGGGCGGTCGGCGAGGTGCTGGAGAAGATCGGCGCGGCCACCCTGCGGCGCCTGCCGGTGCTGATCGTGCAGCACATGCCGCCGGTCTTCACGGCGGTGTTCGCCGAGCATCTCGGCGCGCGGATCGGCCTGCCGGCGGCCGAGGGCAAGGCCGACGAGCGGGTCCAGCCCGGCCGGATCTACGTCGCGCCGGGCGGACGCCACATGCGGCTGTCCGGCTCGGCCACCGAACCCGTGATCCGCCTCGATGACGGGCCGCCGGTGAACTTCTGCCGCCCGGCGGTCGACGTGATGTTCCTCGACGCCGCCGCCCTCTACGGCGGGGCGACGCTCAGCGTCATCCTCACCGGCATGGGCTCGGACGGCACGGCGGGCAGCCGCGCCCTGGTCGAGGCCGGTGGCACCCTGCTCGCCCAGGATGAGGCGACGAGCACGGTCTGGGGCATGCCCGGCAGCGTCGCCAAGGCGGGCCTGTGCCACGCCGTCCTGCCGCTGCCCGAGATCGGGCCGGTCCTGCGCCAGGCGATCGCGGAGCGCGGGTGATGACGGAGGCGGATTTCACGTTCCTGCGCGATTATCTCAGGAAGCGCTCGGGCCTCAGCCTCGGCGGCGAGAAGCGCTATCTCGTCGAGAGCCGGCTCTCCCCCGTCTGCCGCCGCTTCGGCATCGGCACGCTGGCCGACCTCGTCGGCACCCTGCGGCTGTCGCGGGAAGGCCCGCTGGAGCGGGCCGTGGTCGAGGCGATGACCACCAACGAGACCTTCTTCTTCCGCGACCGGGCGCCCTTCGACCTGTTCCGCGACGTGCTGCTGCCCCGGGCCATCGCCGCCCGCGCCTCGGTGCGGCGCCTGCGGATCTGGTCGGCCGCCGCCTCCACCGGCCAGGAACCCTACTCCCTGGCCATGCTGATCCACGAGGCCGCCGCCCAGCTCGCCGGCTGGCAGATCGAGATCGTCGGCACCGATCTCTCGACGGAGGTGCTGGAGAAGGCCCGGCTCGGCCTCTACAGCCACTTCGAGGTGCAGCGCGGCCTGCCCGTGCAGCTCCTCGTCAAGCACTTCACGCAGGTCGGCGAGCAGTGGCGGATCAGCCCCAAGATCGCGGGCATGGTGAGCTACCGGCCGCTCAACCTGCTGCAATCCTTCGAGCATCTCGGTCAGTTCGACATCGTCTACTGCCGCAACGTGTTGATCTACTTCGACGCGCCGACCAAGGCCGACGTGCTGCAGCGGATCGCCAAGGTGCTCGCGCCCGACGGAGCCGTGCTGCTCGGGGCCGCCGAAACGGTGATCGGCCTCACCGACGCGCTGGCGCCCGACGGCGAGCATCGCGGCCTCTACCGCCATCCCGCCACGAGCGCGCGGGCGCCCCTGCCCCACCGCCTCGCCGCAGGCTTCTGAGAGACACCCGTCTCGCGGCAGGCCGCGGGATCGGCTAGCCTCGCCCCATGACGCGCGACCCGCCCCGACTGCTGCCTTGCGGGGACACGGCCTTTACCATCGAGTTCGGCACGCGGATCGACGCCGGGGCGAACGCCCGCGTGCTGGCCCTCGACGCGGCCCTGGCCGAGCGGGGCTGGCCCGGGCTGCTGGAGACCGTGCCGACCTACCGCTCCCTGACCGTGCATCTCGATCCGTTACGCGCCGATCCGGCCGAACTCGGCCGCGCGGTGCTGGCGCTCGCCGCCGAGGCGCTGGCGCCCGTACCGTCCCGGCGACTGTGGCGGATTCCGGTGGTCTATGGCGGCGATTTCGGCATCGACCTGGAGGCTGTCGCCGCCCATCACGGCCTCGCGCCCGAGGCGGTGATCGAGCGCCACAGCGCCCCCGAATACCGGGTCGCGATGATCGGCTTCCTGCCGGGCTACGCCTATCTCGAAGGGCTCGATCCCGGCCTCGCCCTGTCGCGCCGCCCGAGCCCGCGGCCCCTCACGCCTGCCGGCACCGTCTCCATCGGCGGCGCGCAGGCGCTGGTGGCGAGCATCGCCGCGCCCAGCGGTTGGCACCTGCTCGGCCGCACGCCCGAGAAAACCTTCGTGCCGGGGCGCGAACCGGTCTTCCTGCTGCAGCCCGGCGACCGCGTCCTGTTCGTGCCGACCCCGCCGGAGCGCTGGGACGTGCTCGCCGCCGCGGCGGAGGCCGGCGAGCCCGTGGCCGAATTGTGCGAGGCATGAACGCTCGCCTGCACGTCATCCGCCTGACCGGCGCGGCCTCGCTCCAGGACGCGGGACGCCGCGGCTTCCTGCGCTACGGCCTCTCCGCCTCCGGGCCGATGGACCCTCTCGCCCATGCCGCCGCCAACCGTCTCGTCGGCAACGGGCCGGGGGCGGCGGCGATCGAGCTGGGGCTCGCAGGCGCGCGCCTGCGGGTCGAGGGCGGAGCGGTGCGGCTCGCGCTGGCGGGCGCGCCGAGCGTGCTGCGCCTCGACGGCGAGATCATCGCCGGCCACCGCTCCTTCGTGGTGCGGGAGGGCTCGGAGCTCGAGATCGAGCGGCCCCGTGAGGGTGTGTTCGCCTCGCTCGCGGCCGGCGGCGGCTTTGCCGTGCCCCCCGTGATGGGAAGCCGGTCGCTGCACCAGCGGGCCGCCCTCGGCGGGCTCGACGGGCAGCCCCTGCGCGAGGGCGACCGCCTGCCGCTCGCCCCCTTCCCGCCCGGCGGCGCAGCCGAGCAGGCTCTCGATCCGGTTCCGCTGGAGCGGGAGGCTCCCATCCGCGTCGTGCTCGGGCCCCAGGACGACCTGTTCTCGGAAGCCGGCCTCGCGACCTTCCTATCGCAGGATTTCACCGTCTCGAACCGGGCCGACCGCATGGGCTACCAGCTCGACGGACCCGAGATCGCGCACGGCCCGGGCGGCTTCAACATCGTCTCCGACGCCACCGTGGCGGGCTCGGTGCAGGTCCCGGGCTCGGGCCGGCCGATCGTGCTGCTCGCCGACCGCCAAACCACCGGCGGCTATCCGAAGATCGCCACCGTGATCTCGGCCGACCTGCGCCGGATCGCCCAGCGGCGCCCCGGCGAGCGCCTGCGCTTCGCGCCGGTCGATCTCGAAACCGCTACCCGCCTCGCCCGTGCGCAGGGGGCGCTCCTGGCGGGGCTGGCCGCACGGCTGCGGCCGGTGGCGGGCGTGGCCGAGCGGCTGATGAGCGCCAATCTCGCGGGCGAGGCGGTGGACGCCCTGCGCGCCGGAGATTGAGGTCCTGCGCGAAACGGATTCTTCGGGGACGCGAAGGCCTCTCGCGCGTTGTCGGCCCATGTCACGCGCTTCCCCGACCATCGCCCCGACTCAATCCGAGCCGCCCCGCCTCGGCTTCTGCTGCACCTTCATCCCCGATCCGGACCCCACCCATAAAACCCTCAAGGCGGCCAAGGACGCGGCCAAGCTGATGAATCTCGGCACGGTGACCATGGCGCATCTGGAGCGCCTGGGCCCGACCGCACGCGTCGAGAAGCTGACGGGGGTGGTGCGCCACAACCTCGCGGCCCTGGAGCGGCAGATCGCCTGGGTCTCGGCCCGCCCGCCCCTGGAGCGGCTGCTGCGCATGGCGAGTTCGGTCCTGCCGGGCTACACCCATCCGGTGGCGCAGCCGCTCTACGCCGAGCCCGCCCTGCGCGCCCTGATCGAGACCGGGCTTGCCCGCATCGGCGAGCGGGCGCGGGCGGGCGCCGTGCGGCTCAGCATGCATCCCGGCCCGTTCTGCATCATCGCCTCGCGCAATCCGCCGGCGCAGGAGAACGGCATCGCCGAGCTGGAGTACCACGCCGAGGTGATGGCGATGCTGGGCTACGGCTCCGGCTGGCACCCGCACGGGGCGCATGTGAACATCCATATCGGCGGGCGCGAGCCGGGCATCGAGGGATTTCGCGAGAGCCTGTCCCTGATCTCGCAGACCGCGCGCGACCTGCTCACCGTCGAGAACGACGAGTCGCTGTTCGGCCTCGACGCGGTGCTGCGCCTGGGCGACCGGGTGCCGGTGGTGCTCGATCTCCACCATCACTGGGTCGAGAGCCGGGGCGAGTATATCGAGCCCGACGATCCCCGTATCCGGGCGGTCATCGCCTCCTGGCGCGGGGTGCGGCCTGTGAGCCATGTCAGCGTCTCGCGCGAGACGGTCCTGCCCGACCACGACCCCTCTACCCTGCCGGACTTCGCCGCGCTCTCGGGCGAGGGCCATTCCTGGCGCGATCTGGCGGCGCATTCCGACCTGATGTGGAACGAGGCGGTCAACGCGCTCGTCGCCCGCCATCTCGCCTGGAGCGACTTCGAGATCGAGGCCAAGGGCAAGAACCAGGCGAGCGTGCCGCTGGCCGCGCGGATCGGGCGGGACCTCTCGCTGGCCGCGGCCTGAACGGCCGCGGATCGGCCCTGCCTCAGGTCAGGCTCCGACGCTCAACACGCTCGCCATGATCGTACCGTAGTGGCAGGCGGTCGCGGCGAGCACGAAGGCGTGCCAGATCGCGTTCTGGAACGGCAGGCCGCGCCAGACGTGGAAGACCACGCCGCCCGAATAGAGCAGGCCGCCGGCGGCCAGAAACCACAGGGCGGAGGGGGTCAGCCCCGAGATCACCGACTCGTAGGCCAGCACGCCGCTCCAGCCGAGCATCAGGTAGAGCACGATCGAGACCCGGTCCCAGCGCCCGGGCATCAGGATCTTGATGGCGATGCCGGCCAGCGCCACCGCCCAGATCAGGGCGAGCAGGCTCCAGGCGACGGGGCCGGAGCCGACCAGGGCCACGACCGGCGTGTAGGTGCCGGCGATCATCAGGTAGATGAAGGCGTGGTCGAACCGGCGCAGGATCCACTTGCGCGGGCTGACCGGCCACATGTTGTAGGCCGCGGACGCTCCCAGCATCGCAACCATCGCGGTCGCGTAGACCAGCAGAGAGGCGCGCTCGATCCAACCAAGATGGGTGAGGGCCGCCGTCACGACCAAGCAGATCGCCCCGAGAAGTCCGAGAACGACACCCGCGATATGGACCGCCCCGTCCGCCCGCAATTCGCTGGGCGTGTAGTTCCAGGTCAGCGCAATCGGTCGTCCGTCCTCAGCCAGAAACATCCTCTGCCCCTGTGTTGGCGAGGTATTTAAGTCTTGGCAGATGCGACTCGTTCCATAGCCGGACTACCGAGATGCGATCTCTCCACAGGAATTACGCCGCCGACGACTGAGCTCGTGCTGTGCGGCGCAAGGTAAGACGCTTTTTGTGCTGCAGTGCCGTCCGGCCGCGCGGGATCCCTTCCTCAGGATCGGGACCGATGGCGACGGTTTCGTGACCCCGCCCGTGGGCGGAGCAGGTTTCGCGCCACTCGCGGTCCCGCGCGGGCGGGGTCAGGCCCCGCGGCCGGCGAGCGCTTCGAGGCCGATCGGCACCGTGCCTTCGGCGGGCGCCCGGGCCGCGCGCACGCCGAGGCTGAGGCGGGCATGGACGGTGGCCATGATCAGCACCGCCATGGCGAAGACCTGATGGGCGAGCCCCGCCCAGAGCGGCACCTGCAAGAGCAGGGTCACGATACCGAGGCCCATCTGCGCCACGACGAGGGTGGCCACCCCCATCGCCCGGCCCCCGACCCCGCTGCGGACGGCCTGGGCCGCGTGGGCGAGGGCCGCCAGCACGACGAGATAGGCGAACAGGCGGTGGTTGAGCTGCACCAGGGCGAGGTTGTCGACGAAGTTCTCGATGAAGGGCACCTTGTCGAAGAGGATGCGCGCGGGCGGGACGAGCATGCCGTCCATGTCGGGCCAGGTGTTGTAGAGCAGCCCCGCCTTGGAGCCGGCCACGAGCCCGCCGAGCCAGATCTGCACGAGCACCAGCGCCGGCAGCAGGCAGGCGACGATCCGCACCGGTTCGGGGGCCGGGGCGAGGGCCCGCGCCCGGGTGCCGGCGGCGAGCCAGACGAGGCCCGCCAGGATCAGACTCGCGGTGGTGAGGTGCAGGGCGAGCTTGAGGGGGGCCACCGCCGTCATGCCGGGCTGAAGGCCCGAGGCGACCATGATCCAGCCGATCGCCCCCTGGAGCCCGCCGAGCAGGCCGAGGCCGAGCAGGCCCAATAGCAGCCGTCGGCCGAGCATGCCGCGCCACCAGAACCACGCGAAGGGCAGGAAGAAGACGAGGCCGACGAAGCGCCCGAGCAGGCGGTGGCCCCATTCCCACCAGTAGAGCGTCTTGAAGCCGTCGAGGCCGATGCCCTGGTTGAGGATGCGGAATTGCGGCGTGTCGCGGTACTTGTCGAACTCCGCCGCCCAATCAGCCGCGCTGAGCGGTGGCACCACGCCCGTCACCGGTCGCCACTCGGTGATCGAGAGGCCCGAGCCCGTGAGCCGCGTCGCCCCGCCGACCGCGACCATCGCCACGACGAGCACGGCCAGGAGGTAGAGCCACGCGCGGACCGCGCCGCGCCCGGGGCGGCCCGAGCCCGCCGGAACGGCGTCGAAGCGGTCGGCGGTGGAAGCTGTCGACAGTCTCATGGTCTCGCGTGCCCGGTCCGGCGGCTTTGGAGCGCTTTGGAGCGAAGAGCGCCGGGCGTGGCTTACGGGAAGCACGGCCCCGTGCGCAACGCGGCGTATGACGCAGCCGCCCGGCGTTGCGGGGGAGGCCCGAGGTCGGTACGACCCTTTTTCGGCGCGCAAGCGCCCTGCCCCCGACACGAGAGATGCAAGGCCCCATGCGCCGCCGCTCGCGCACCCTGCTCGGAACCTTCGGCATCCTGGTCTTCGTGATCGTCTATGCGCCGCTTGCCATGGCGCTCGCCGACAGCCGCATCGCGGAGACGCATCCGGCGGTGCAGACGGTGATCTACTCGATCCTCGGCATCGCCTGGATCTTCCCCCTGATGCCGCTGATCCGCTGGATGGAACGGCCCGACGAATAGGCTGCGAGACCGGAAGCCCCTTTTTTCGCCGCACTCTGGCGAGAAGACAGAGCCTTCTACGCTCAAGGTTCGCTTCCGAAAGTCGTCCGTCGCCCATGCGCCGTCGTCTGCCCCGGCTCCGGCCGCACGTCCTCTTCAGCCTCTGCCTCGTCACCCTCACCGCGCCGGCGGCGGCCCAGGGCGCGCCGCGCTCCATGGCGGAATGCGAGCGGCTCAAGAACGACCTCGCCTACAACCAGTGCCTCGCCATGTTCGGGCCGCCCGCCCGGAACGTCGCGAGCGGCGGCGGCTACACCTCCGGCAGCGATCCGGCGCCCAGCACGTCCTCGGTCGCCTCGACCGCGACGATCCCCGGCATCCCCTCCGTCGAGGAGCCCGACATCGAGCCCGCCCGGAGAAGCCGGCGCGGGCGCGCGAGCCGCCGGCACGGCCGGGCCAGCGCCAGCTTCGATGTCGGCAGCGTCGAGAGCGGCACGGGGGAAGCGGATTCCGGCCCCTCGCGCTCGCGCCGCCGTCGCCGCTGAGGCGCGCTCAAGCCACGTTGAGCCGCCGCCCGCGGTTCCAGGCCAGGAACGGCACGCCCGAGATCAGGCTCGCGAGTGCCGCGTCGGTCTGGTGCAGCCCGTTCACCGAGACCCGCGGCAGGGCGTGGAGGTGGCGGCTGTGCACCGTGAATAGGTGGCCCGGCCGGGTCGTCACCGCGGTGGCGAAGCCGAGTCTTTCTGCCATCGCGAACTCTCGCGGCCCCGCCGAAGTCGGGTCGCCGACGGGATAAGAGAGGTGACGCACCGGGCGATCCAGCTCTGCCGCGATCCGTGCGCGGCTCTCGGCGATCTCCCGTTCCGCGAAGGCAGGATCGTGCTTGGCGAGCATCGGGTGCGAGAGCGTGTGCGCGCCGATGGTGACGGACGGGTCGCGGGCGAGATCGCGCAGCGCGTCCCAGCCCAGGCACAGGTCGCGGGCGATCTCGCCCGGCGCGAACCCGGCCTCGCGGCACAGGCGCGCGATCTCCTCTAGCAGAACCGGTTCGGGCCCGGCCCGGAGGCTGCGGTAGGTGGCCTCGAAGGCGGTCGTCTTCTCCGCATCCGTCCGCGCGGGCAGGACGAGGCCGTCCAGGCGCACCGTGTCGAGCCGGGCGATGGCCCGCTCGAGCTCGATCCACCACAGCCGCCCCCGCCCGTCGGCGAAGTCGCTCGTGACGAACAGCGTCCAGGGCGCGGCGTGGCGGGCCAGTACCGGCCGCGCATGCTCGACATTGTCGCGGTAGCCGTCGTCGAAGGTCAGCACCGCGAAGGGCCGCCCGCCGGGCGGCTCCGCCAGCCGTTCGGGCACGTGGTCGAGGCCGATCGTCTCGAAGCCGCGGGCGGCGAGCAGGCTTAAGGTCCGGTCGAGGAAGTCGGGGGTGATCGACAGGAGCGCGTTGGGCGCGAAGGCCGCCGCCGGCTCCGGGCGGACGTGGTGGAAGGTGAGGATCAGTCCGCGCCCCCGGGCGGCGGGAGCGAGCCAGCGGTCGGCGCCGCTCGCGGCGACGGCGCGGAAGCCGGCGCGGAACAACCGGTGGCGGGTGCGGGGCGACAGCATGGTGCGTGGGGCGGCCAGAGCGCCGGGGAGCCCCGGCCGGAGCGAGGCTAGCGCGAAACGCGAAAAGCTTTCGTTACCCATCCCCGCAGATCGATCATGCCCGTCAACCGGGGTTTGAGGCCGGCCGGGCGAGGGTCGCGTCCAAGACATTGTTTCAGCGCGCAAAGTGTCCCGGCCGCTCGCCGGCGGCGGGCGCCCGCGCCGGGAGATCTGGACATGGCGGCTCTGGCCGAAAACCTGGTGGTCGGCGAGGCGGTGCGCCCGCATCGCGGCGGCCTCACCGCGGAGGTATTCTCCGATCTCGCGGCGGTCGAGGGGCTCTGGCGCGGGATCGAATCCGATCCGGCGGTGCTGATGACGCCCTACCAGCGCTTCGACTGGGTCGCGGCTTATCTCGGCGCCCGGATCGAGGCCGGTGCGGCGCCCCGCATCCTCGTGCTGCGGGACGAAAGCGGGCGCGCCCGCGTGCTGATCCCGCTCGTCGTCGGGCGCCGCGGGCCCTTGCGGGTCGCGCGGGTGGTCGGCGACCGGCACGCCAATTTCCACATGCCGCTCTTCGCCTCCCGCGAGGCGGCGGCGATGCGGGCGGAGGATCTGACCGAGGCGCTGGTGCGGGCGGGCCGCGCGGCGGGCATCGACGCCTACGCCTTCGCCAACCAGCCTCGCTTCTGGGACGGCGTGCCGAACCCTCTGGGCGCAGGTGGGCTGGCCGCTCCGAGCGACGCCTACGGCATGCTGCTCGGGCCCGATGCCGAGGCGACCCTGCGCCGGGTGTTCAGCGGCGACACCCGCAAGAAGCTGCGGGCCAAGGAGCGCAAGCTCGTGGAAGTCCTCGGACCGGTCGAGCATCGCGTCGCCCGGACGTCGGAGGCGGCAGCCGAGATCCAGGCGGCCTTCTACGCGCAGAAGGCCGCGCGCTTCGCGAGCCTCGGCGTCGCCGATCCCTTCGCGGAACCGGCCGTGCAACGCTTCATCGCCGCCGCGACGACGGGCGAGGGCGAGCGCGCACCGGCCGTCGAAGTCCACGCCCTCGTGGCGAGCGAGAGCGGGCGCATCCTGGCGACCTTCGGCGGCGCCGTGGACGGCGCACGCTTTTGCGGGATGTGGACCTCGTTCGATACCGACCCTGACCTCGGCCGCTACAGCCCCGGCGAGATCCTGCTGCACCGGCTCGTCGGCGATCAGGCGGCGCGGGGGCGGCGCGCCCTCGACCTCGGCGTCGGCGAGGCGGGCTACAAGGCCAAGACTTGCGACGAGACGATCGAACTCGTCGAGCAGGTCGTGCCGGTCAGCCCCCTGAGCCACGGGCTCGTGCTGGCCTCGGGGCTGGCGGTGCGGCTCAAGCACCGCATCAAGCGCTCGCCGCGGCTCTGGGCGGCGGCTCAGCGCTTGCAGCGGCTGCGGCGCTAGGCACCTGTCCGCAGGACGGCGGAGAGCACCCGGTCTCCGTCGGATCGATGTCTTCAGCCCTCTGCCGTCACTACGAGCGAAGCGATGACGGCAGAGGGTGCGTCGTAATGGAAGGACCGCCCGGGCGGATCAGAAGCCGCGGTTGGCGATCGAGGGCAGCGAGGGCTGGGTGTAGGCGCGGTTCACGTCGCGGCGGCTCTGCGTGCCGTTGGTGTCGGAGGAGTTGCGATAGTTGCTGCTGTCGAAGGCCGAGGACAGGCCGGGGCCGCCGGAATCCGTGCTGTTGCAAGCGGACAGGCCGAGGCCCAGGGCCACGGCGAGAAGGAGGAGCGTGGGGCGCATCGAGACGTCCTTTGGAAGGCGGGGCGTCCCCGCGGATCGCAAAGGCGTGCCGCGCCGCGCCCCCCCGCGGCAAGGGAAAAGTGGCGGCGCGGGAGCGTTCCCGCGCCAAGTGTGACCTATTCGGCGTGACCTATTCGGCAGCCGCCTTGAGGTAGCGGGCCGGATCGTAATTGAGGATCGGCCCGAGCCAACGCTCGACCGCGGCGATGTCCATGCCCTTGCGCAGGGCATAATCCTCGACCTGATCCCGCTCCACCTTGGCGACGCCGAAGTAATGCGCGTCCGGATGCGCGAGGTAGAGGCCCGAGACCGAGGAGCCCGGCCACATGGCGTACGACTCGGTGAGCTTCACGCCGATGCGGCTCTCCGCCTTGAGAAGATCGAACAGCGTCACCTTCTCGGTGTGGTCGGGCTGGGCCGGGTAGCCGGGCGCCGGCCGGATGCCGTCGTACTTCTCGTGGACGAGTTCGTCCGCGGTGAACGCCTCGTCCGGCGCGTAGCCCCAGAACTCCCGGCGGACGCGCTCGTGCATCCGCTCGGCGAAGGCCTCGGCGATGCGGTCGGCGAGCGCCTTGACGAGGATCGAGCGGTAATCGTCGTTCGCCCGCTCGAAGCGCTCGGCGATGCGCACCTCTTCGAGCCCCGCGGTCACCACGAAGGCGCCGACATAGTCGGCGATGCCGGTCTCGGCCGGCGCCACGAAGTCGGAGATGCAGGTGTTGGGACGCCCGTCGCGCTTCGACAGCTGCTGGCGCAGGCCGTGGAAGGTCGCGAGCGTCTCCTGCCGGCTCTCGCCTGTGAAGAGCCGGATGTCGTCGCCGACGCTGTTGGCCGGCCAGAAGCCGATCACCGCCTTCGGGTTGAACCAGCGCTCCTCCACGATCTGCTTGAGCATGGCCTGCGCGTCTTCGAACAGCGCCCGCGCCGCTGGGCCCTGATCGGGATCGTCGAGGATCGCGGGGTAGCGGCCCTTGAACTCGTAGGTCTGCAGGAACGGCGTCCAGTCGATGTAGGGAACGAGGTCGGCCACCTCGTAGGACCCGTAGACGCGGGTGCCGGTGAAGCTCGGCTTCTTCGGGGCGTAGCCCGACCAGTCGACCTTGAAGGCATTGGCCCGGGCTTTCGCCAGCGGCAGGCGCTGCTTGTCGAGTTCCGAGCGGGCATGCGCGTCGGCGACCTTGCGGTACTCGGCGCGCACCTTCTCGATGGTCGCCCCGCGGGTCTCCTTCGAGATCAGGCTCGACACCACGCCCACCGCGCGGCTCGCATCGGTGACGTAGACCGCCTGGCCGCGATCGTAGGCCGGGTGGATCTTCACCGCGGTGTGGACGCGGCTCGTGGTGGCGCCGCCGATCAGCAGCGGCATCTCCATGCCCTCGCGCTCCATCTCGGCGGCGACATGCACCATCTCGTCGAGCGAGGGGGTGATGAGGCCCGAGAGGCCGACGATGTCGACGTTCTCGCGCTTGGCCGTCTCCAGGATCTTGGCCGTCGGCACCATCACGCCGAGATCGATGATCTCGTAATTGTTGCAGGCGAGCACGACGCCGACGATGTTCTTGCCGATGTCGTGCACGTCGCCCTTGACGGTGGCCATCAGCACCTTGCCGGCGGCCCGGCGCTTGCCGTCGCCGCCATTGGCCCGCTTCTCCTCCTCCATGAAGGGTTCGAGATAGGCCACCGCTTGCTTCATCACGCGGGCGGACTTCACGACCTGGGGCAGGAACATCTTGCCGGAGCCGAACAGGTCGCCGACCACGTTCATGCCGGCCATCAGCGGACCCTCGATGACGTGGAGCGGACGCTCGACGCCCGTTCGCGCCTCTTCCGTGTCCGCGATGATGTACTCGGTGATCCCGTTGACCAGCGCGTGCTCGATGCGCTTCTCGACCGGGGCCTCGCGCCAGGAGAGGTCGGCGGTCTTGGCCTGGGCCGAGGCGCCGGTCTTGAAACGCTCGGCGGCCTCCAGCAGGCGCTCGGTGGAATCGTCGCGCCGGTTGAGGACCACGTCCTCGCAGAGTTCGCGGAGTTCGGCCGGGATCTCGTCGTAGACGGCCAGCTGGCCGGCATTGACGATGCCCATGTCCATGCCGGCCTTGATGCAGTGGAACAGGAACACCGCGTGCATCGCCTCGCGCACCGGCTCGTTGCCGCGGAAGGCGAAGGACAGGTTCGAGACGCCGCCGGAGATGTGGGCGTGGGGCAGGGTCTCGCGGATCGTGCGGGTCGCCTCGATGAAGGCGACGCCGTAGGGGTTATGCTCTTCGATACCCGTGGCGACGGCGAAGATGTTGGGGTCGAAGATGATGTCTTCGGGCGGAAATCCGACCTGCTCGGTCAGGATCTTGTAGGCCTTGGTGCAGATCTCGACCTTGCGCTCGTAGGAGTCCGCTTGGCCCTGCTCGTCGAAGGCCATCACGACGACCGCCGCGCCGTAGGAGCGGCAGACCTTGGCGGCCTCGATGAACTTTTCCTCGCCCTCCTTCATGGAGATCGAGTTCACGATCGGCTTGCCCTGGATGCACTTCAGCCCGGCCTCGATCACCTCGAACTTCGAGGAATCGACCATCACCGGGACGCGGGCGATGTCGGGCTCGGCGGCCACGAGATTGAGGAACTCGACCATCGCCTTCTGACTGTCGAGCAGGCCCTCGTCCATGTTGACGTCGATGACCTGGGCCCCCGCCGCGACCTGATCGCGAGCGACGTCGAGGGCAGCGGCGTAATCGCCGTTGGTGATGAGCTTGCGGAATTTGGCCGAGCCGGTGACGTTGGTGCGCTCGCCGACGTTGACGAAGGGGATCTCCTTCGTGAGCACGAAGGGCTCCAGACCCGAGAGCCGCATCAGGCGCGGGATCTCGGGGATTTCGCGCGGCTTCTTGTCGGCGACGGCCTCGGCGATGGCGCGGATGTGGTCCGGGGTGGTGCCGCAGCAGCCGCCGACCATGTTGACGAGACCGGAGGCCGCGAACTCGCCCACCAGCTTGCCCATCGCCTCCGGGCTCTCGTCGTAGAGGCCGAATTCGTTGGGGAGACCCGCATTCGGGTAGGCGCAGACCAGCGTGTCGCAGATGCGCGCGAGTTCGGCGATGTGGCCGCGCATCTCCTTGGCGCCGAGCGCACAGTTGAGGCCGAAGGTCAGCGGATCGGAGTGACGCAGGGAATTCCAGAAGGCGCCGGGCGTCTGGCCGGACAGAGTGCGGCCGGACAGATCGGTGATGGTGCCGGAAATCTGGATCGGCAGGCGGATGCCGGTCTCCTCGAAGACCTGCCACGCCGCCGCGATCGCCGCCTTGGCGTTGAGCGTGTCGAAGATCGTCTCGATCAGGATGAGCTCGGCGCCGCCGTCGATCAGCCCGCGCACCTGCTCGACATAGGCCTGCTTCACCCCATCGAAGGTGACGGCACGGTAGCCGGGATTGTTCACGTCCGGCGAGATCGAGAGCGTGCGGTTGGTCGGGCCGATGGCGCCGGCCACGAAGCGGCGGCGGCCGTCCTGTTCTTCCGCGAGCTTGGCCGCCTCGCGGGCGAGGCGTGCGCCCTGCGCGTTCAGCTCGTGGATGATCGATTCCATGCCGTAATCGGCCTGGGCGATCGTGGTCCCGGAAAACGTGTTGGTCTCGCAGACGTCGGCGCCCGCGAGGAAGTAGTCGAGGTGGATCTGCCGGATCGCATCGGGCTGCGTCAGGATCAGGAGGTCGTTGTTGCCCTTCTGATCGTGCCCGTGATCCTTGAACCGCTCACCCCGGAAGTCCTCCTCCGTGTACTTGAGCCGCTGGATCACGGTGCCCATCGCCCCATCGAGGACGAGGATCTTTTCGGACGCGCGCTGGCGCAGCGCGCGCTCGATTTCGGCGCCGTCGACGGGGGGGAAGGTGGTCATTCTTGCTATCTCGCAGTGATCCCAGAAGCCGCGATGCGGATGACCGGAGGCGGGTGGGTTCTGTCTGTCAGGTGTGCGGTTCGAGGCGACGCCTCGATATCTCTTTTGACCTCATGCCGTCATTGCGCGGCGAAGCCGAAGCAATCCAGGGACGCGCCGCGCTCGACGAGGCGGGCTGGATTGCTTCGCTCACGCTCGCAAGGACGGGCACCCTTACGCCGCCTTCTGCGTCGCCACCTTCGCCGGCGCCTGCGAGCGCAGGCCGAGCAGATGGCAGATCGCGTAGACGAGATCCGAGCGGTTCATCGAGTAGAAGTGGAAGTCCTCCACGCCCTCGTCGACGAGGTCGAGCACCTGCTCGGCGGCAACCGCCGCCGCGACGAGGCGGCGGGTCTCGACGTCGTTCTCCAGACCTTCGAACCGGGCCGCGAGCCAGTAGGGCACCGAAGCGCCGGTGCGGCGGGCGAAGTTGGCCGCCTGCTTGAAGTTCTGCACCGGCAGGATGCCCGGGATGATCGGGATGTCGATGCCGGCCGCGCGCACCTTCTCGAGATAGCGGAGATAGATCTCGTTATCGAAGAAGAACTGGGTGATCGCCTGATCGGCGCCGGCATCGACCTTGGCCTTCAGCGCGTCGATATCGGCATCGAGCGAGGCGGCCTCCGGGTGCTTCTCCGGGTAAGCCGAGACCGAAACCTTGAAGTCGCCGATCCGCTTGATGCCGGCCACGAGGTCGCAGGTCTGGGCATAGCCGCCGGGATGGGGCCGATAGGTGTGGCCGACGCCTTCCGCCGGGTCGCCGCGCAGGGCCACGATGTGGCGCACGCCCGCATCCCAGTAGGACTGCACGACGGCGTCGATCTCCTCGCGCGTGGCGTTGACGCAGGTGAGGTGGGCGGCGGGCTTGAGACTGGTCTCGCGCACCATGCGCGCCACGGTGTTGTGGGTGCGCTCGCGGGTCGAGCCGCCAGCGCCGTAAGTCACCGAGACGAATTTCGGCTGGAGCGGCGCCAGCCGCTCGATCGAGGACCAGAGGATGTTCTCCATCTCCTCGGTCTTGGGCGGAAAGAACTCGATGGAGACGCGGATCGGGCGGAAGCCGTCGCGGCTGGCACGGTGCCGGGATTCGCTGGGCATCGGATCGTCCCTCTTGATGCGATCGTGTCGTCGTGAGGCCGGGCGTCAGGCCACGGCGCGTTCGGGCTCGGCCGCCGCGGCTCCGGCCGAGGCGTCGTGCGCCAGCCAGAGCGTGACGGTGAGCGGTAATTCGGTGCCGTCCTCGGGCGCGAGGTTGCGGCTCTCGACATCGGACAGGCCTGCCTGAACGAGCCAGCCCGCGACTTGATCGGCCGCGAAGCCGAGGCGGCGATGGGCCTGGGTCTCGCGCAGCTGTTCGAGATCGTGCGGCGCGAAATCGACCACCAGCAGCCGGCCGCCCGGCGTCACGAGTCGGGCCGCCTCGCGAAGCGCGCGGGCCGGGTCGTCGAGATAGTGCAGCACCTGATGCAGCACCACGAGGTCGAAGCTGGCGCGCCCGAAGGGCGGCGCGTGCAGATCGCCCTGGCGCAGATCGACCCGCGACAGGCCGAGCTGCTCCAGATTCGCCCGGGCGACCGAGAGCATGGCGTGGCTCGAATCGAGCCCGGTGGCGCGGGCCGCGAGCGGCGCCAGCAGGCCGAGCATCTTGCCGGTGCCGGTGCCGAGATCGACGACGTGGCGCACCGGCCGGCTGCCGAGCGCGTCGAGCACCGCCGCCTCCACCGCGGCCTCGGGCACGTGGAGGGAGCGCAGGCCGTCCCATTTGGGAGCGAGGCGCGCGAAGAACGCCTGGGCCGCCTCGGCCCGCTGGGCGCGCACGGAATCGAGCCGGGCACGGTCCTCCGAGAGCGGCGGCGCCCTGCGCTCCAGGGCCTCGATCAGCGGCTCGACGAAGCCGATGGCCGCCTCGCGCAGGCGGAAGAAGGCCCAGGCGCCCTCGCGGTGACGCTCGATCAAACCCGATTCGACCAGAAGCTTGAGGTGGCGCGAGATGCGCGGCTGGGACTGACCGAGGATGTCGGTGAGGTCGGAGACCGACAGCTCCCCTTCGGCCAGCAGCGCGAGGATGCGCAGCCGCGTCTCCTCCGCCGCAGCCCGCAGCACGGCGAGCGCCTCGGCGAAGGGCACCGGGACCGTGGTCGAATTGTTCGTGGGGCCGCTCGCGCTAGACATAAAGATATCTTTATGTGCGTAGCAGGCCGGTGGCAAGCGTTTTTGCTGACGACCCGGCCCCTTCGTCAGTGATCGGCCGCTACTGGTAGGCCTGCTTCAGGTCGAGGGTGCAGCGCTTCCCGACCTCGTCGTAGCCGCTCTCGAGCCAAGCCTTGGCCGCAGCCCGACCCTTGTCGCGCAGGCGCTCGATGACCCGCCAGCGGGCATCGACGCGCGAGGAGGCGGCGTAGTTGTCGAGCGAGTCGGTGCCGTCGATGCGGTGGAGGAAGACGCGCTCCAGACCCGGGACCTCTCCCTGCCCGCTCTCGTCGATCAGCCCGTGCACGAAGTCGATGGCGCGCAATTCGCGCATCAGGTTGGCGTTGAAGGTGATCTCGTTGAGCCGGTTCTGGATGTCGCTGGCCGAGCGCGGCGTCTCGCGGCGCTCCACCGGGTTGATCTGCACCAGGAGGATGTCGCGGGTGCTCGACCCGTGCAGGGGGTAGAGGGCCGGATTGCCGAGATAGCCGCCGTCCCAGTAGGGCACGCCGTCGATCTCCACCGCCTGGAACACGGTCGGCAGGCAGGCCGAGGCCATCAGGTGATCGGCGGTCAGGCGCTCCCGCTCGAACACGGCGAGCTTACCGGTCCAGACATTGGTGGCCGAGACGAAGACGTTGGCGGTCTCGGCCGCGCGCAGGCGATCGAAGTCGACCGTGTGCTCCAACGCATCGCGCAGGGGATTGAAGTTCAGCGGATTGGTGGCGTAGGGGCCCGGATTGAACGCCTTCAGCCACGGCTCGATGAAGGGATTGCCTTTCCAGAACTGGAACAGGCCGTTGATCCAGGTCTGTTGCGAGGGGCGCAGGTCGGCATCCAGGCTCGCCTCGCGCCAGAACTTCTCCAGCGCCGTGCGCGCGCCGTCGGGGCCGCCCGCGAGCCAGCCGTCCACGAGGACGACGGCGTTCATCGCCCCCGCGCTCGCCCCCGTCACCGCCTCGAAGGCGATGCGACCATCCTCGATCAGCGCGTCGAGCACGCCCCAGGTGAAGGCGCCGTGCGAGCCGCCGCCCTGGAGCGCGAGCGCGACGGCCTTCTCGGCCCGCGGACCGGCGAGGCCGCGGAAATCGCGACCCGGGCGCGTCGAATCGGCGATGGGGTCGGGGACGGCGGTCGCGGGGTTGTGGGCGTCGTCGGGCTCGACGCCTCGCAGGGCTCCGGCGGTCTCCGGATCGGGGCTCGTCGCGTCCATCGTCCCTCACAGGTTTGTTGCAGCGCATCCTAAGATGGTGCAAAGCAGCAAGCGTGCGCGTGCGGTTCTTTGCCCCGCGGGCACGCGAATGCAAGATATGATAAGGCGCATCTGTTCTTCGGCATCCTTGCATCTGCACGACACACGCTCGACATCACGGTTCGGATGCGACATGGAAGCGGCTTCGGAAGCGAGGCACGCTGAGCATGCGCGGGCGCGGCGGCAGGTCGCGGATCGCGCCGGATTCAGGTAGGATCGCTCCTGCGCCTGCGGAATGCCTCAAGGCCGGCACGCGCGGACGACAGTTGACCCGCGAAGGCACGATGGAAGTCATGGAAGCTCCCGACGCCCTGGCAAACCCGATCGATCCCCGGAGCCCGAACATGACGGGGCCGGAGATCGCAGGGCCGGCACCGCGCCACCGCACCGTCGGCGTGCAGATCGGCAGCGGCGAAGGCGCGGTCACCGTCGGCGGCGGCGCCCCGATCGTCGTGCAGTCGATGACCAACACCGACACGGCCGATATCGACGGCACCGTGGCCCAGGTGGCCCAGCTCGCCCGCGCCGGCTCGGAGCTGGTGCGCATCACCGTCGATCGCGACGAGGCGGCGGCCGCCGTGCCGAAGATCCGCGAGCGGCTCGACCGCATCGGCTGCCACGTGCCCCTGGTGGGCGACTTCCACTACATCGGCCACAAGCTCCTGTCCGATCATCCGGCCTGCGCCGAGGCGCTGGCCAAGTACCGGATCAACCCGGGCAATGTCGGCTTCAAGGAAAAGAAGGACACCCAGTTCTCGACCATCGTCGAGCAGGCCGTCCGCTACGGCAAGACGGTGCGCATCGGCGCGAACTGGGGCTCGCTCGACGGCGAGCTGCTGACCCACCTGATGGACGAGAACGCCAAGCTGCCCCGCCCCATCGACGCCCGCGCGGTGATGCGCGAGGCCATGGTGCAGTCGGCGCTGACCTCGGCCGACCGCGCGGTGGCGCTGGGGCTGCCCAAGGACCGCATCATCCTCTCCGCCAAGGTCTCGGCGGTGCAGGATCTGATCGCCGTCTACCGCGAGGTGGCCCGCCGCTCCGACTACGCGATCCATCTCGGCCTGACCGAGGCCGGCATGGGCTCGAAGGGCATCGTCGCGGCCTCGGCCGCCATCGGCGTGCTGCTCCAGGAAGGCATCGGCGACACGATCCGCTACTCGCTGACGCCCGAGCCCGGCGGCGACCGCACCGTGGAGGTCAAGGCCGCGCAGGAACTCCTGCAGACCATGGGCTTCCGCACGTTCGTGCCGCTCGTGGCGGCGTGCCCCGGCTGCGGCCGGACGACATCGACGACGTTCCAAGAGCTCGCCCGCGACATCCAGAACTGGATCTCCACCTCCATGCCGGAGTGGAAGAAGTCCTATCCGGGCGTCGAGGGCCTCAACGTGGCGGTGATGGGCTGCATCGTGAACGGCCCCGGCGAGTCGAAGCACGCCGATATCGGCATCTCGCTGCCCGGCACCGGCGAGAGCCCGAGCGCCCCGGTCTTCATCGACGGCAAGAAGGCGATGACCCTGCGCGGGGCGACCCTCGCCAAGGACTTCGAGACCATCGTGGTCGACTACATCGAGCGCCGCTTCGGCCAGGGCAAGCGCGACGCCGCCGAGTGAGTGTCCCCGGGGGCCGCATCCGACACCTGCGCGGGTGGCGGACGCGACCCTCGTCCCGATCCGGAGGCGACCCGTGGTCCGGACGCCGCCGCCCGCTCTCCTCCAACCTCGGCGTCCCTCTCTCGCGGCGATGCGCGCTCCGAGCCACGCGATTCGAACGCGCGCCGCTCGTCCCGAGCCGCGAGGGCGCGGTGCACGGATCACCGCCTGACGCGCCGCCCGTCCGGGTGACGGGTGCGCATCGAATCTCTCCACCGACGCATTTCCTTCATGCGTGTCCGGCAGACCCGGCCGGACGACGCGCGAGCCCAGGCATGCCTGCCCGATGACCCAGCCTGCCAGCCCAAGCGCCGCACCGTCGAGCCCGCCGGACGATCCTGTCGCGGCTCCCGCCGTCGGCGGTCCGGCGCCCGGCGAGGGTGGTCCGGTCGCGACCTCGGCGGGGGTCGCCGACGCCTCGCCGGAGGACGCGCACGGCCACGCCAAGACCGGCTTCTGGGCGCTCACGATCGGCTCCGTCGGCGTCGTCTACGGCGATATCGGCACGAGCCCGCTCTACGCCTTCCGCGAGGCGCTGGCGCCTTCGCGCACGGACGGCATCCTGCTGGCCGAGGAGGTGATCGGCACCGCCTCGCTCATCATCTGGGCGCTGCTCCTGATCGTCACGATCAAGTACGTCGCGATCCTGCTGCGCATGGACAACAACGGCGAGGGCGGCATCCTCTCGCTGATGGCCCAGGCCCGGCACGCGCTCGGCGGCTCCAAGATCGTCTTCATGCTGGGGCTGCTCGGCGCCTCGCTGTTCTACGGCGATTCCGTCATCACCCCGGCCATCTCGGTGCTCTCGGCGGTGGAGGGCCTCAAGCTCGTCACCCCGGCCTTCAACGACTACGTCCTGCCGATCACGGTGGCGATCATCCTCGGCCTGTTCGCGGTCCAGAGCCACGGGACGGCGCGGGTCGCGACCTTCTTCGGCCCGGCCATGGTGGTGTGGTTCCTGGCCATGGCCGCCGCCGCCCTGCCCCACATCATCGACAATCCGGGCGTGCTCGCCGCCTTCAATCCCTGGTACGCCGTGCATTACCTGCTCGGCCACGGCACGGGCGCGCTGGTGGCGCTCGGCGCGGTGTTCCTGGCGGTGACCGGGGCCGAGGCGCTGTTCGCCGATCTCGGCCATTTCGGGCGCCGCCCGATCCAGGTGGCGTGGCTCGGCCTCGTCGCTCCCTGCCTCGTCCTGAACTATCTCGGCCAGACCGCCCTCGTGCTCGCCAAGCCCGAGACGACCGACCCGTTCTACCAGCTCGTGCCGGAATGGGGCCTGATCCCCATGGTGCTGCTCGCGACGCTGGCCACGGTGACGGCGAGCCAAGCGGTCATCACCGGCGCCTTCTCCCTGTCCCGGCAGGCGATTCAGCTCGGCATGCTGCCGCGCATGGAGATCCGCCACACCTCCGAGGCCCATTCCGGCCAGATCTACCTGCCGCAGATCAACACCTTGCTCGCCCTCGGCGTGGTGATCCTCGCCATCACCTTCCGCTCCTCCTCGGCGCTGGCCTCGGCCTACGGCATCGCCGTGACGGGCACGATGCTGCTCACCGCCTCCATGGCCTACGTGGTGCTGTGGAAGGTCGTGCGGCTCTCGCCGCTGGTCTCGGCGGCGATCATCATGCCCTTCATCGTGCTTGAGTTCCTGTTCCTGCTCTCGAACCTGCTCAAGCTCCACGAGGGCGGCTACGTGCCGCTGATGCTCGCCGGCGGCCTGATGCTGATGATGTGGACCTGGGTGCGGGGCGTCACGATCCTGTTCAACAAGACCCGCAAGACCGACGTGCCGCTGATCGAACTCGTCGGCATGCTGGAGAAGAGCACCTCCTACCAGCGGGTGAAGGGCACGGCGGTCTTCCTCACGAGCGATCCCGAGATCGCCCCCGCCGCGCTCCTGCACAACATGAAGCACAACAAGGTGATCCACGAGAAGAACGTGGTGCTCACCGTCGAGACCATGGACCGGCCCCGCGCCACGCAAGGAGAGCGGGTGCGCATCGAGCCGGTGGGTTTCGGCTTCTACCGGGTGGTGATGCGCTTCGGGTACATGGAGACGCCCAACATCCCGCGCACCCTGACCCTGCTCAAACGCGAGGGCTTCAAGTTCGACATCATGTCGACCTCGTTCTTCCTGTCGCGCCGCTCGATCCGCCCGGCGGCCCATTCCGGCATGCCGCTCTGGCAGGACCGGATCTTCATCACCCTGGCCAAGAACGCCAACGACGCCACGGACTTCTTCCAGATCCCGACCGGCCGCGTCGTCGAAGTGGGCACTCAGGTTACGGTCTAGCATCCGGCACCCGGCCCTGTGCCGGGCTCGCCGAAGGATCGTTCTTCTCAAGAAAACAACAACAGGTTGCGTAAAATTCTGTGGCAGGCTCGCTACAGGATGATCATTTGCGCGCGACTGTCTTGCGTGCCGAGGCGCCGTCTCGTACCGCTGAGCTTGCGAAAAGCAAGCAACAACAACAGTTTAGCATAATTCCAAACAACAGGCCGACCTCGTTCCGCGCGTTCCTGCGGAGGCCGTCGGCTGTGCTGGGCAGATGGGGTCAGGAGTATGGGGTCCATTCGCACTCTCGTCGGCGTCCGCGCCCTGCGGACGATGGCGCTGGCAAGCGCCTCGCTGTTCGCACTCACCGCGAGCGCCGCAGCACAGCAGGCCACAGCCCGGCTCGATGAGCTGTCGGTCGAAGGCAGCGGCCGGGGTGCCGGCGCCACTGGCGGCCAGCCTGCCCAGCGCGGCGCGGATGGGCGAGTCGCCCCCGAGGACCCGCGCGGCCCCATCGCCGGCTACGTCGCCACCCGCTCGGTCACCGCGACCAAGACCAACACGCCGCTGATCGAGACTCCGCAATCGATCACGGTGATCGGCACCGAGCAGATCCAGGCTCAGGGAGCCACGACGCTGACGCAGGCGACCCAGTACACGGCCGGCATCTATTCCGGCGTGACGGGTGTCGACGAGCGCGTCGACTTCTTCAATCTGCGCGGCTTTCGGGCGAGCGACTACGGCATCTACAAGGACGGCCTGCAACTCCTCAATTACGGGTTCGGCACCCTGAAGACCGAGGTCTTCGGCCTTGAGCGCATCGAGGTTCTGCGCGGTCCCGCCGCGGTCCTGTTCGGCGCCGGCAATCCGGGCGGCATCGTCAACCAGATCACCAAGCGACCGACGCTGACCCCGTTCGGATATGTCGAAATCGGCGGCGGCTCGTTCGGCCAAGTCTATGGAGCCTTCGACATCGGTGGTCCTGCCGACGATTCGGGCCACTGGTTCTACCGCCTCACCGGAATCGGCCGGGCCGGCGGAACGCAGGTCGATGGAGCCGATTCGGATCGCTACTACATCGCACCGGCGCTGACCTATCGGCCGGATGCCGGAACCTCGTTCACCCTGCTCACGAGCTATCAGCGCGATTCCAGCGCGGTGACCGCGAATTTCCTGCCGTATTCCGGGACCGTGCGCCCGAACTTGAGCGGCCTTCGCATTCCCCGCTCCCTGAATGTCGGCGATCCGACCTTCAACAACTTCCAGCGCGAGCAGCTCTTCGCCGGTTATGAGTTCGAGCACGCCGTCGACGCGACGTGGACGGTGCGCCAGAACCTGCGCTACTCGTTCAGCGACGGCTACCAGAACTCCTATGTCGGCCAGTCCGGCTATGCCGACCCTGCGCAGACGCAGCTCGCTCGCTACCAGTTCGGCTTTACGGACAAGGTCAGCCTGTTCCAGGTCGACAACCAGGCCGAGGCGCGTTTCTCGGACGGCCTCTTCCGGCATGACCTGATCCTCGGCGTCGATTACAAGAACTACACGCTGCACGACAATCAGCAGGTTCTGTTCCCGGGGCCGAACCTCAATCTCCTCAATCCCATCTTCGGGCCTCCGCAGGATCGGGCCCCGACCAATCTCGTCGACGTGCCGCGCTTCACGCAGATCGGTCTTTACGCCCAAGACCAGATCAAGCTGACCGAAAACCTGACTCTCGTCGCCGGACTGCGTCAGGACTTCGCCACGAGCGATGTGAAGGTGAAATTCAGCCGCTTCGGCGACCAGAGCTCGTCGCGGGACGATCAGGCTCTCACCGGACGCGTCGCGCTGATCTACAACTTCGACTTCGGGCTCGCGCCCTACGTCTCGTACTCGACCTCGTTCCAGCCGCAGATCGGCATCGACTCGATCACGGGTGGGGCGCTCGTGCCCGATCGGGGCGAGCAGGTCGAGGTCGGCGTGAAGTTCCAGCCGATCGGCGAACGCTACTTCCTGACGGTGGCGGCCTTCGATCTCGTCCGCGACAACCCGCCGATCCCCTCACCCTTTGCCAACGGCAGCAGCACGACGCAGCTGGGCTCCGTCCGTTCGCGCGGCATCGAGGCTCAGTTCGTCGGCAACCTCTTCGACGGCCTGAACGTGGTCGCCGCCGTCACCCATTTCGATCTCGAATACATCAAGAGCCAGCAGACCCAGCTCATCGGCAGGACGCCGATCGGCGTGCCCGAGACCTATGCCTCTGCCTTCCTGGACTACACCATTCCCGTGGGCGACTACCGCGGCCTCGGGTTCGGCGGCGGCGTCCGTTATGTCGGCCGATCCTTCGCGAACGACATCAACTCGCTGACAGTGCCGGATTTCGTGCTCTTCGACGCGACGGTTCACTACACCTGGGACCGTTGGCGCGCGGCGGTCACGGCGTCGAACATCGGCGACCGGCGCTTCGTGACGTCCTGCACGGACCTGAACAACTGCTTCTACGGCGAGGCCCGCCGCGTGCTGGCGAGCGTGAGCTACAAGTGGTGAGTCGCCGCAGGGCCTGTCCTCAGGCCCTGCTTGACCTTGGAGGCGGCCGGCGGCCGGGCTATCTCGGGTTCCTCTAAGCGGATCGTGAGAATCCGTCTCTTCGAGGAACGCCCGCCGTCATGACCTTCCGTCCCCTCATCGCCGCCCTGGTGGCCGGCGGCCTCGTCCTTCCGGCCCTCGCCCAGGAACCCGCCGCTCCTCCGCCCGCGCAAGAACCGCCGCAGCCGGAGGCTCCGAAGGAGGCGTCCCCCCCGCGGCCGATCCGCAACGCGCCGAGCCCGCGGGCGCTGGAATTTGCCGCCTACATCTTCTCGGCGGTCAATGTCTGCGGCTACCAGCTCGGCACGGCCGAGTTCGAGGCGCTGCTCGCCAAGCAGAATACCAAGCTCGCCGACGTGAGCCCCCGCGGCCCCTTCGGCAATCGGGTGATGGGCATCTTCACCCTGATGTCCAACCAGATGAACCTGAACCGCGAGCGGTCCTGCCTCGCCGTGGCCGGCGAGTACGGGCCGGAGGGCAATGTCGCCAAGAACGTCCTGCTGCCGCCGGGCACCCGGGAGGCGCCGCCTGCGCCGGATTCCTCCGGAGCCAAGCCGGCGCAGCCTTAGGGCGGTCGGAGGCTCCGCGCGGGGCGGCTCCCCCCCGGCGCGAAATGCTGTAGAGGGACGGCGAAACCCTTCGTCGTCCGCCTCTCCCGCTGGCCCAGGCCCATGTCCGCAACCGACCCCGCCAACCCGTTGCTGCGCCCTCAGCCGCGCCCCGGGGTACTCGCCATCGAGGCCTACGTGCCCGGCAAGAGCGCCGCGCCGGGCGTCGCCAAGATCCACAAGCTCTCCTCCAACGAGACGCCGCTGGGGCCGAGCCCCCGCGCGGTCGAGGCCTATCGCGCGCATGCCGACAGCCTTGCCCTGTATCCGGACGGGAGCGCGACGCGGCTGCGCGCGGCGATCGGCGCCCGTTACGGGCTGGACCCCGCCCGCATCGTCTGCGGCGCGGGCTCGGACGAGCTTCTGACCCTGCTGGCGATGGCCTTCGTCGGGCCGGGGGACGAGGGCATCTACTCCACGCACGGCTTCCTCGTGTACCGCATCGCGATCCTCACCGCGGGCGGCACGCCGGTCGTGGCGCCGGAGACGAACCTGACGGCGGATGTCGACGCGATCCTCGCCGCGGTCACACCCCGCACCCGGATCGTCTATCTGGCCAACCCCAACAACCCGACCGGCACCTACCTGCCCTTCGAGGAGGTGCGCCGCCTGCATGCCGGCCTGCCCGGCAACGTGCTGCTGGTGCTCGACGGCGCCTATGCCGAGTACGTGCGCGCCAACGATTACACCGCCGGGCTCGAACTGGCGCTCGACGCGCCCAACGTCGTGATGACCCGCACCTTCTCGAAGATCCACGGGCTGGCCGCGCAGCGCATCGGCTGGATGGTGGGCTCCGAGGCCGTGGTCGATGCGATCAACCGCATCCGCGGGCCGTTCAACCTGTCGGCGGGCGGCATCGCGGCCGGGGCTGCGGCGATCGCCGACGAGGCCCATATCGCGGCGGCTGCGGCCCACAACGACGAATGGCTCGCCTGGCTCAGCCGCGCGGTCGAGGCGCTGGGGCTCACGGTGACGCCGAGCGTCGGCAACTTCCTGCTCGTGCACTTCCCCGACGCGCCCGGCCGGACCGCTGCGGAGGCCGACGCGCACCTGACGCGCGGCGGCGTGATCGTGCGGCGCGTCTCCTCCTACGGCCTGCCCAACGCCCTGCGGGTCACGGTCGGCAGCGGGGAGGCCAACCACGCCTTCGTGGAAGCCCTCAAGGACTTCCTGGGGAACCCGCGTTCGTGACGGCGGTGGTGGAGCGCCTCGCCATCGTCGGCCTCGGCCTGATCGGCTCCTCGATCGCCCGCGGCGCCCGGACCTACGGGCTTGCCGAGACGATCGTGGCGGTGGACCGGGACGCAGGCGTGATCGAGCGCGTCCGGGCCTTGGGGCTGGCCGAGGCCGCGAGCACCGAGGCCTCCGCGGTGGCGGGCGCCGACCTCGTGGTCCTGTGCGTGCCGGTCGGCGCCATCGGCGCGGTCGCGGCCGAGATCGCGCCGCACCTGAAGCCGGGCGCCGTCGTCTCCGACGTGGGCTCGGTGAAGGCCGCCGTGGTCTCGGCTGTGGCGCCGCATCTGTCTGAAATGAACCCGTTCGTGCCGGCCCATCCGGTGGCGGGCACCGAGTATTCGGGGCCGGATTCCGGCTTCGCCACCCTGTTCTCGAACCGCTGGTGCATTCTCACGCCGCCCGATGGCGCGGATCCGGCGGCGGTCGAGCGGGTGCAGGCGCTCTGGCAGGGCCTGGGGGCCATCGTCGAGACGATGACGCCGGAGCATCACGACCTCGTGCTCGCCATCACCAGCCACGTGCCGCACCTGATCGCCTACAACATCGTCGGCACCGCCGCCGACCTCGAGGAGGTCACGCAGTCGGAGGTGATCAAGTTCTCCGCCGGCGGCTTTCGCGACTTCACCCGCATCGCGGCCTCCGACCCGACCATGTGGCGCGACATCTTCCTGACCAACCGCGAGGCGGTGCTGGAGATGCTGGGACGCTTCAACGAGGATCTGTCCGCCCTGTCGCGCGCCATCCGCTGGGGCGACGGCGAGGCGCTGCACGAGCTGTTCACCCGCACCCGGGCGATCCGCCGCGGCATCGTCGCCATGGGGCAGGAGACACCGGAGCCGGATTTCGGCCGCTCCCGCAAGGCGGCGCCCACCGGACCGCAGGGCTGAGGAAGGAAACGCCGCCATGCGGACTTTCGCGATCGTCACCGTCCTCGAGGGCGCGGTGTCCGGCCTGGCCGAATGGCTGGCCTTCCACCGCGCCGTCGGCGTGCGCCACTTCGTGATCTACGACAACGGCATCGATGCCGAGGCCGCCGCAACCTTGGCGCTGCACGAGGGGCTCGGCGTCACCACCCTGCCCTGTCCGAGCCGTCTCGACTGCGCGCCGCGTTTCGCGGCCTACGAGCATTTCCTGGCTTCGCGGGCGCGCCTGTTCCGCTTCGCCGCCTTCCTCGACAGCGACGAGTTCCTGGTGCCGCCGCCCGGCCGCCCCCTGGACGGCTGGCTCGCCCGCATCCCCACCCATGCCGGGGCGGTCGCGGTCAACCGGCGCGCCTTCGACACCGCGCAGCCGGCCCAGCCCGATCCGGGCCTCGTGCTGCGCCGCTTCCCCCGGGCGCTGGCGGTCACGGATCGGGGCGAAAACCGCGTCGTCAAGTCAATCTACCGGCAGGGCGCCATCGCCACGATCCGCGATCCCCACCGGGCGGCCCTGGTGCAGGGGGAATGGCTGATGAGCGACTTCAGCCCGGCGGAGGCCGACCCGAACCGTCCCGACGCCATCCTCGGCGTCCGGCACGGTGAGATCCGGATCAACCACTATCCCTCGACGGCCCTCTCGCAGGCCGCCGGCCCGTCCGGCGACGGCGAGTCCTGCCCGCGCACGCAGAGCTGGATCGGGCCGATGCTCGACGAGATGCGCCATCTCCTCGCCTTCGCGGATGCCGTCGCGCCGGGCACGGCGGCACAGCTGCGGGCCCGCTACGCCGGGGTGCCGGAACTGGCCCGGCCGGTCTCCCCGCAGGAGCACCGCCTCTGGCGCCTGCGCCACCTCCACCGGCCGCGGGCGGAAGCGGCAGGCCGCTTCCTCCAGCGCAAGATCTTCGGCGCGCCGCGCCCCTGGTAGGGCGGGTCAGTACAAGACCGGCAGCACCACGTTCGGCACCGGGAAGGGTCCGAGCATCAGCCTCCCGTCGGTCAGGCGCAGGGTCGGCAGGGGCTTGAGACCGTTGGGGCCGGTCTCGTCGGCCGCACGGGCCTCGCCGGCGGCGTCCTCGCGCTTGCGCAGGCCGCCGAGGAACTGGCCGACGATGCTGCCGATCAGCGCGCCCTTGTCCGCGCCGAAGCGCTGGCCCATCACCTGCCCGACCAGGGCTTCGAGGCCGGCTGCGCGGATGTCGAAGCGCCCCTCGGGCCGGTGCTCGCCGTCGAGGCCGACGGCGCCCTTGGCCTGAAGGCGCCGCTCGCCCTTGGCGATGGAGATGCGATTCACGTCGAGCCGACCGTCGGCCTGACGCCACTTCTCCAGTTCCCGCGCCACCGTGCCTGTGCGCAGGACGTTTGCCCGCTCGATGGTGGTGTCGAGGTCGATATCGGCCGGGTCGGCGCTGCCGCTGAGGGCGTCGAGCCGCGGCACCGCCGCCTTGGCAAGCCGCAGGCTCACGTCGATGGCGCCCTCGCTCTCGAAGCGGCCGGGGGTCGGCCGGGCATGTAGTTCGAGGTGCTGCGCGGCGAAGTCGACAGGGCCGGGATCGGGTGCTTGCACGCTGCCCTTCGGCGCGTCGACGACCAGGGAGACGCGGCTGAAGCCGTTCGATGCGGCGTGGAAGCTCGCCTCCAGGGAGGTCCAGGTGACGTCCCCGGTCAGGTCGCCCTGCTCGACGTGGAACGGCCCCGCGGCCTCCAGAACGGCATGGCGGGGATCATAGACCTGAACGACGACGGTGATCGGCCCCAGCGTGAAGCGGCTGTCCGAACGGGCGAAGCGCACCGAGGCGCAGCGCAGCTCCAAGCGGAAGGGGAAGCCGGTGATGGAGCGGTCGGCGCAGGTCCACTGGCGGCCGGCCTGAGCCTCGCGGGCGAGCCAGGCATCCATCTCGCTCTCGGCCTTGCCGCGGATGAAGAACCAGGCAGCGGTCCAGGCCAGGACGATGGCGGCGAGGAGAATGTAGGGAAGGAACAGGCCGATCCGCCTGCGCGGCCGCGGGGCCGGTCCGCCGGGAATCGGTTCGGGAGTCTGCGGCATCGGCCTCGTTCCTGCGCCGCCCGGCAGGGCAGGCCGGGCGGCCCCGTGTTTGGAGACCGGGGCGGCGCAAGGCAAGAGCCGGCCTCAGGCCCGCTCCTCACAGGCCGGAGAGCGGAATCGGGGCTATCGGAGCCGTCAGGCGGCTGAAAGGTCCGCGTCCGCGGCGAGGTCGGTGACGACGGCGCGGCGCGCCTCCTCGCTCTCGGCGAGGCGATGGACATGCATCTCCGTCGCGCCGCTCTGGCGGGCGCGGGCGAGCCAGTTGCGCTGCAGCCGCTCCCGTGCGCCCCTGCCGACGGCGGCGATCGCGACGGCTTCGGCGATGCCGGCCTCGTCCCGCCGCACCGCGATCACCACCGCCTCGCCGATCTCGGCAAGTTCGGCTTCCACGAGATCGTGGACGCCCACGACGTAGCGCCGGCCCGAACGCCCGCGCCACGCGCTCAAGGACGGGGCGGCGCTGCCGCGCAGGCCCGCCATGGTTCGGAGCCGCTCCTCGCGCACATCCGCTCTCCGGGATCGGTCGTCCTTCAGGTCACGCAGCGCGACCGACCAGGACAGGGCTCGTTTGTTCGCCATTTGTTCCAATCTACGACGGAGGCCCGATCGCCGTCAAGGCGCAGGTTCGGAACGGGTTTCCTGTATGATCGGAAGGTGGGAAGCGGCCCACGGTTCCACAAGCGAAACACAACCGATTGCCTGCGGCGGCATGCCCCTCTCCGATCATCGTCTCGCCGCACGGCCTTCGTAGGGACAGCATTCGTAAAGCATGATCGTGCCAGGGTGACCGGGCGCGGCGCCTGCCGTACAAGCGGAGCCGTGCCGGGTCCGCGAGGAACTCGGGCGCGATGCGGCGGGGAGCGGCCTCGGGGCGTGTGATGGGTGTGGCGACGATGAAGCCAGGTGTGAGGCCGCGTGTCCGGCCAGCTGTCCGGGTCGCCCGGCTCGTGCTCGCCGCCGGCCTCGCCCTGAATCTCGGCGCCTGTTTCCGCCCCCTCTACGGGCCGACCGCCTCGGGCGAATCGATGCAGGGATTGCTCGCGGCAATTCAGGTCGACGACGTCCTCATGGCCCAGGATCAGGAGCGGCTCGGCCATTACCTGCGCAGCGAGCTGATCTTCGATCTCGACGTTTCCGGTCAGGCCGCCGTGCCCAAGCGCTACCGCCTGAAGATGCAGGGCAGCGAGCAGGTGCAGACGCCGATCGTCTCCTCCACCACCGCCCGGGCGGAGGCCGGCACGATCGTCGGTACCGTGAAGTTCTCCCTGGAAAGTCTGGACGGGCGCCGCATCCTCACCGAGGGCGTCGCCACCGCGACCGCGACCTACGACCGCTCGATCCAGCGTTTCGCCTCCCTGCGCGCCGCGCGGGACGCCGAAATCCGCCTCGCCAAGGTGCTGGCCGATCAGATCAGGACCCGGATCGCCTCCGTCCTCACCGTCAAGCCCAACCCCTGACGGCCGCGGCATGACGGCGGTCAAGGCCGGCGATGTCGAGGGTCTCATCCGGCGCGGGCCCGATGCGCGCATCGCGGTGGTGCTGGTCTACGGGCCCGATACCGGTCTCGTCGCCGACCGCGCGACGCGGCTGGTGCGCGGCATGGTGGCGGACCCCGACGACCCCTTCGCCCTGATCAAGATCGACGGCGACACGCTCGCGGCCGACCCCGGCCGGCTGATGGACGAGGCCGGAACCGTCGGCCTGTTCGGCGGGAGCCGCACGATCTGGGTCCGTTCGGGGAGCCGCAACTACGCTCCGGCGGTCGACGCCGTGCTGAAGGCGCCGACCGAGGGCGCGCGCATCGTGGTGGAGGCGGGCGATCTCGGTCGCTCGGCCCCCCTGCGCACTCTCTGCGAGGGCTCCGCGAAGGCGCTGGCCCTGCCCTGCTACGCGGACGACGAGCGCACTCTCGCCGACCTCATCGAGCGCACGCTTCAGGAGGACGGCCTGCGCATCGACCGGGATGCCCGCGACCTGCTGACGGGCAGCCTCGGCAGCGACCGCCGCGCCAGCCTCTCCGAGATCGGCAAGCTCGCCCTCTACGCCCGCGGCCAGGGCAGCGTCGGCCTCGACGACGTGGAGGCGATCGTCAGCGATGTCGGCGCGAGCGTCCTCAACGCGTTGATCGACGCCGCCTTCGCCGGGCGCGCAGGGGACGCCGAGCGGGAATATCGCCGCTTCCGCCACGAGGGGATGGACCCCTCCGCGATGCTGGGCGCGGGGCTGCGGCACGCCCTCGCCCTGCTCTCGCTGCGGCTCGACAACCCGCGGGGCAGCGCGAGCCAGCTCGTCGCCAACTGGCGCGGTCTGCATTTCCGGCGCAAGGCGCTTGCGGAAACCCAGCTCGCCCGCTGGTCGGCGCCAAGCCTTCAACATGCGGTGGGCTGGCTTCAGGACGCCGTTCTGGCCTGCCGCCGCTCAGAGCCGGACCTCGCCCATGCGCAGGCTCAGGGCGTCTTCCTGCGCATCGCCGTCGAGGCGTCACGACGCCGGGCCTGAACGGGTCGACCGCTCGTCGTCTCAGACGCCGAGCGGCTACAGATCGATCCGCCAGGGTGCGTCGAAGACGGACTCTTCGAGGTTCAGGCCGCCCCCTTCCCGATCGACGACGAGGAAGCTCTGCGCGCTGCCGATCGGGGCCAGCACACCGTGCCACGTGCCGGCGCGGTAATTCACGCCCTGCCCCGGCGCCGTCACGAAGGCGAGCGGTTCGCCGGGGCGCCCGTCCCGGTCGGGACAAACGGTGACGAGGAAGGAGGCATCGGACAGCGGAATGAAGGCCTGCGAGCCGAGCGGATGCCGCTCGACGAACGCGAGGCGAAACGGTGCCGGGGCGGGCTTCGAATCGACGAGGCTGAGCACGACCTCCGCCCCCTCGCCGAGGGCCTGCGCCGTGGCGAGGGCGTGGTAGCGCAAGGCCCTGTCGCCGTTCATCGGCCGTGGCACGAGCCCGTTCCGGTCGATCACCGCGCCGAACTCGGCGAAGGCCTCGCGGGTGAGCGGGCGGGCGGTGATGACGCGATCCGGCATGTCAGCGTCCCGCCAGCCGGAGCCGGGGATGCCGGTTCACGTCCTTGTAGAGCAGGTAGCGGAACGGCTCCGGTCCGCCCGCGTAGCAGGCCTGGGGACAGAAGGCCCGCAGCCACAGAAAGTCGCCCGCCTCCACCTCCACCCAGTCCCGGTTCAGCCGGTAGACGCCCTTGCCCTGAAGCACGAACAGACCGTGCTCCATCACATGCGTCTCCTCGAAGGGGATGACGGCGCCGGGCCGCAGCGTGACGACGTTGACGTGCATGTCGTGGCGCAGATCGCCCGGGTCTACGAAGCGCGTGGTCGCCCAGGCGCCGTCCGTGCCCGGCATCGCCACGGGCGCGACGGCGTCGTCCGAGGTGAAAACCGGCTCGGGCAACGCGAGGCCTTCGACGGGCTCGTAGGCCTTCCGGATCCAGTGGTAGCGCGCGGTCACGGCGCCGTCGTTGCGCAGCCTCCAATCCGCGCCCGGCGGGAGATAGGCGTAGCCGCCCACTCCGAGCGGGTGCGGTGTGCCGCCGAGCAGTACCGTCAGCCCGCCCTCGATGACGAACAAGACGCTCTCGCCCCCCGCATCGGGCTCCGGCCGGTCGCTGCCGCCGCCCGGCGCCGTCTCCATCAGGCACTGGCAGAACGTCTCGGAAAATCCCGTCATCGGCCGGGCCAACACCCAGGCGCGGGTCTTCTCCCAGAATGGAAAGGCGCTCGTGACGATGTCCCGCATCACCCCTCGCGGGATCAGGGCGTAGGCTTCCGTAAAGACCGCTCTTCCCGCATGCAGGGTGGCTTGATCGGGCAGGCCGCCAGCCGCGGCGTGGTAGCGCTGGATCGTCATGGAAGCCCCCGCGGCGGGAAGGCGGGATCAGCTCCCGCCGAGCTTGCGGCAGAGCGCGTCGCGCTCCTCGGCGCTGGCGTAGCGGATGCGGATCTCCCCTTCCCCGCTCGCCTTGCTCTTTACCGCCACGGTGTGACCGAGGGCGCGGCCCAGCAGTTCTTCCAGGGAACGCAGGGCGGCGTCGGAGCCGGCAGAGCGCCGCGGCCGGCCGGGGCGGGGCGTTTCGTCCTGCGGCACCTCCGCGGCGGCCAGGGCCTCGACCTCGCGGACGGACAGGCCCTCGGCCACGATGCGGCGCGCGATCGCCTCGGGATCGCGCACGGAGAGCAGGGCGCGGGCATGGCCGGCGGTGATCTCGCTCGCGGTGACGCGATCCTGGATCGCGGGCGGGAGTTGGAGCAGGCGCAGGGTGTTGGCGAGATGGCTGCGGCTCTTGCCGAGCAAGTCGGCAAGCTCGGCCTGCGTGTACTGGAACTCGCCCATCAACCTTTCGTAACCGGCGGCTTCCTCGATCGCATTGAGGTCGGCGCGCTGCACGTTTTCGAGGATCGCGTATTCGAGCGAGGTGCGGTCGTCGATCTCGACCACGACCACCGGCACCTCGTTGAGACCGGCCCGCTGGGCGGCCCGCCAGCGCCGCTCGCCGGCCACGATCTCGAAGGTGCCGGGAACGCCGGAGAGCGCACGCACCACGATCGGCTGGATGATGCCGCGCTGGCGGATGGAGGTCGCCAGTTCGTCGAGCTCCGGCTCCGAGAAGCGGCGACGCGGGTTGCGCGGGTTGGGGCGCAGAAACTCCACCGCCACCTTGCGCTGCGGTTGCCCCGAGGCGCGGGCCGCGTCCCCGCCGGCATCGTCGGAAAAGTCGCCGATCAGCGCCGCAAGGCCGCGCCCGAGCCGCGGCCGAGCCGCATCATCCGCCATCGCCACGAGAGGACTCCGTTACGCTTCAGGTTTCAGGCCGCGGCGGCGGGCGGCGGCGCCCGGCCCTCGCGCTGGATGACTTCGGAGGCGAGGCGCAGATAAGCCTGCGAGCCCGCGCATTTCAGGTCGTAGAGCAGCACCGGCTTGCCGTGCGAGGGTGCCTCCGAGACCCGCACGTTGCGCGGGATCATGGTCTCGTAGACCTTGTCGCCCATGAAGCCGCGCACGTCCGCCACGACCTGGGTCGAGAGATTGTTGCGCGGGTCGTACATGGTCAGCACGACGCCCTGGATCTGAAGCTTTGGGTTCAGTGCGCCCCGCACCTGCTCGACGGTGCGCAGCAACTGGCTCAGGCCTTCCAGCGCGAAGAACTCGCATTGCAGCGGCACCATCACCGCGTCGGCGGCGGCGAGCGCGTTGATGGTGAGCAGGTTGAGCGAGGGCGGGCAGTCGATCAGCACGTAGCTGATGGGCTCCGCGCCCTCCGGGGTCGTGAGGTCCCGCAGGATATTGCGCAGGCGGTGGGCCCGGTCGGACGCGCTAGCCAGTTCGAGTTCGAGGCCGAGCAGGTCCATGGTCGAGGGCGCGACCGACAAGCGCGGCACCGCCGTCGGCGTGATCGCCTCGGAGAGTGGGGCTTCGCCCGCCATCACATGGTAGGTCGAGACCTTGCGGCAACGACGGTCGATGCCGAGCCCGGTCGAGGCGTTTCCCTGCGGGTCGAGGTCGATCACCAGCACCTGCTCGCCGATGGCGGCGAGCGCCGTGCCCAGATTGATCGCGGTGGTGGTCTTGCCGACGCCGCCCTTCTGGTTGGCGAGCGCGAGCACGCGAAGCGGTTTGGCCGGGGCCGGGTCGGCCTTTGTCGAATCGGTCATGGATCCACGCGGGAAAGCGACGTGACGCGCACGATCCGTGCCTGCGAGTCGGTGCGGCTCGGAATCAGGTCGCGGGCGAATGTCCACTCTCTGTCGGCCTCGGTCAATTCCGTGGCTGCATCACGTCCCTTCGGAAACAGCCCGACGGTGCCTTTTGTCAACAGAGGCTCGGCCCAGACCAGGAGCTGGTTGAGCGGTGCCAGCGCCCGGGCGCAGACGACCTCCGCTTCGGTGAAGCCGGCGATCACCGCCTCGATCCGGGCGTTGTGAACGGTGACGGGCGCCGAGGTCAGACGGGCCGTCTCCGTCAGGAAGGCGCATTTGCGGGCGTTGCTCTCCACCAGTTCCATGCGGAAGCCGGGGCGGTCTCGGCCGGCAATGGCGAGGATCAGTCCGGGAATGCCGGCGCCGGAGCCGAGATCGACCCAGCGCGTCGCGGCCGGCGCCAGCGCCAGGAGTTGCAGCGCGTCGGCAATGTGCCGGTGCCAGACTTCCGTCAGGGTGGCGGGTCCGACGAGGTTCTTGACCGTCTGCCACCGGGTAAGCTGCGAGACGTAGAGATCGAGCGCGGCAATTGTTTCACGTGAAACATTGTGCTCGCCCAGCACGCGGGCACGTTGGTTAGTGCTCATGCGCGCGACCCATCCCTGCCGGCGCGACCTGCCGCGGTGAATCCTCCCGCATGGTCAGACCGAAACCTGTGCCCGGCCCCGGCGGGCATGAGCCGCCAGCAGCGTGAGCGCGGCGGGCGTGACACCTTCGATCCGGGCCGCCTGACCCAACGTCGTCGGCCGTACACCGTCGAGCTTGGCCCGCATCTCGTTGGAGAGGCCGGCGATCGCTGCGTAGTCGATGGCGGCCGGTAGGCGCACCGCCTCGTCGCGGCGGAAGGCGACGATGTCTGCCTGTTGCCGATCGAGATAAACGGCGTAGATCGCATCCGTCCGCAACCGCTCGGCGATCCGCGGTGACACAGTCGCAAGTTCCGGCCAGGCCGTAGCGAGTTGCTCCCAACCGATCTCGGGATAGGACAGCAGCTGGAAGGCGCTGCGGCGCAGCCCATCGCGATTCAGGGAAAGGCCGTGACGCGCCGCTTCGTTCGGGGTCAGGCTGAGGGCGTCGAGGCGTCCCCTCACCTCGGCGAGCGCCGTTTGCGCGGCGGCGAAATGCGCTGCGCGGACCGAGCCGACGCAGCCCAGGACCGCGCCGCGGGGCGTCAGTCGTTCGTCGGCATTGTCGATGCGGAGGCTGAGCCGGTACTCGGAGCGCGAGGTGAACATGCGGTAGGGCTCACTCACCCCACGCGTGACGAGATCGTCGATCATCACGCCGAGATAGGATTCCGCCCGGTCGAAGATCGCGAGATCCGAGCCGCCCGCGAGCCGCGCGGCGTTGAGGCCCGCGACCAGCCCCTGCCCCGCCGCCTCCTCGTAGCCGGTGGTGCCGTTGATCTGCCCCGCCAGAAACAGGCCCGGCAGGCGCTTGGCCTGGAGCGTGGCGTCGAGTTCGCGCGGGTCGATGTAATCGTACTCGATGGCGTAGCCGGGCCGCACGATGCGCGTGCGCTCCAGCCCTGGAATGGCGGCGATGATCCCGGCCTGAACCGCCTCCGGCAGCGCCGTCGAGATGCCGTTCGGATAGACGATCGGATCGTCGAGACCTTCCGGTTCGAGGAAGATCTGGTGTCCCTCGCGGTCACCGAAGCGAACCACCTTGTCCTCGATCGAGGGGCAGTAGCGGGGACCGCGGCTGCTGATGCCGCCGGAATACATCGGTGACCGGTGGAGGTTCGCCCGGATGAGATCGTGGACGGCCGCCGTCGTGCGGGTGATGCCGCAGGCGATTTGAGGCGTGGTGATGCGCTCCGTCAGTGTCGAGAACGGCACGGGTTCCTCATCCGCGTGCTGCATCTCCAGGGCGGACCAGTCGATCGTGCGACCGTCGAGGCGCGGCGGCGTCCCGGTCTTCAGCCGGCCGAGACGGAAGCCGTAACGGTCGAGCGTATGGGCGAGGCCGATCGCCGGCCCCTCCCCCACGCGGCCGGCGGGGATCTGCGCCTCGCCGATATGGATCAGCCCGCGCAGGAAGGTGCCCGTGGTGATCACCACCGCCGCGGCCGAGACGCGTCGTCCATCCGCGAGCACGACGCCCGCGACGCGGCCCGCCTCGACGATCAGGTCGTCGGCCTCGCCCTCGATGACGGTAAGCCCGTCCGTTTCGGCGACGGCCCGCTGCATGGCGCTGGCATAGAGTGCCCGGTCGGCCTGGGTGCGGGGACCGCGCACGGCCGGTCCCTTGCGACGGTTGAGCAGGCGGAACTGGATGCCGGCGGCATCTGCGACGCGGCCCATCAGTCCGTCGAGGGCATCGACCTCACGAACGAGGTGACCCTTGCCGAGTCCGCCGATGGCGGGGTTGCAGGACATCGCGCCGATGGTCGCGGCCCGATGGGTGACGAGCGCCGTCAGGGCACCGGTCCGCGCGGCTGCCGCAGCCGCTTCGACGCCGGCATGGCCGCCGCCGACGACGATGACGTCGTAGCAGGAAGAGATGTCGTGCATGGGCTGTGCTTACGCATGCCCGAAGAGAGAGGTCAACGCACCCGCATGCGCCGGACAAAGGCGCGCGGCACCGAGCCTCGATCATTGCTTCCGTCCCCTCCGTCCAGGGGGCGGGTCAGCGGGAACCGGCCGCTTCGAGCCGATCTCAGGCGGCAGAGCGCTGCGGCTCCGAGGTAAGCATCGCGGAAGCCGGGCGAACCTGGACATCGATCCGAAAGATCGCGGGATTGGAGTCGTCAGCCACTTCGAGCGCCCAGGTGCTCCCAAGAGGCAGCTGGTGCCCGCTGTCCTTGAGCAGGGATCCGGCCATGCGCACGGCCTCCCTCACAGCGACATCGAGATCGGGAAGTTCGACGCCTTCGTCATCGATCAGACCGAGATTGTCATGCACGTTGAAGTAATACCTTGGCATATTCGCCCCTGCAGATAGAACGCATCGGAATCAAATCATGCCGCAGAGGCTTTATTTGCGAAAGCTACCCATTTGGGAATTCATGAGCAGTTTTTGCTCATAATGTTGGTTCCGCCGCAGAGTGCCGGCCGTTTCTGCGCACACGCAAGATCCAGGCGAGATGCAACAGCCATCGAAACACAATCCGATCATGTAATGTCATATTGCGTACAATAGAGCCGAGTTCGACGAAAGCTCGAACACTCGACAGCGCGTGCGGCAATCGGTTAGCCGATGTCGGGTGCCATTCCCGGCCTAGGTTGCGGGTTTGATATCGCGTCTCCATGCTCCGCCTCGCAGCCCCGGCATCCGCTTTTCGATGAACACGGCCGATCTTCGATTCTCTTCAGCCGACTTTCTCCAGCTTCTCGAGAGCGTAGGGCTGACGGGGACCTGGGGCTGGCAATTTGCCGAGCGGGAGCATGTCTGGTCGCCGGGCCTCTTCCGCCTGCTCGGTCTGGCGCCCGGCGCCCTGCCCCCGAGCTACGAACGGCTAATCCGGTTCGTCCATCCCGAAGACCGGGACCTTCTCGAGCGTGCCGAGGACATCCCGACGTACGGCGTCATGAGCGACCACACCGTCCGCGTGATCCGCGCTGACGGAGCATCGCGCGTCCTGAGCCTTCGGGGCCGCGTCTACCACACGCCCGAAGGCCGCCCCTACGCCGCGGCGGGCGTCGTGCTGGACGTGAGCGATCGGGAACAGATGGCAGCGGCCCTGCTATTGGAGCGTCGTCGCCAATGGACCTTGTTCGAGACGCTTCAATCCTGGTCGAACGCGGCGCTCTATTCCGGCGGCCGACGCGTGGCCTCACCCGAGATCCTGAGCCTCACCGGCATCACGCAGGACACCTTCCAGGCCGATTGCGACAGCATCGTCGCAAGGGACGACCGTGTGCGGATGCGGACCGAAATTCAGGCGTTGATCGCGGCTGGCAAATCGTTCGAGGTGTCGAAACGGCTTATCTTGTCGGATGGCGAGCAGGGCCACTTCCGGTTCCTCTACGCGCCCGTGCGCGACACCGCGGGTCGGCTCGAAACATGGGGCACGCATGCCGCCCGCATCGGCGGCCCGGCGGCACCGGTCGTCGATCAGGTCCGCAAAGGACTGGAGGACGGCATCGAGGCGCATCATTTGCGCGCGGCGCGGGCGCTGCTCGGGTGGTCGATGCAGGATCTCGCCCGGGCCGGCGGCCTGTCCTTTGCCACCGTCCGGCGCCTCGAAGAATCCGTTGGCGGGCGACGCGCCCACAGCCACCGGATGGCGGTCGCAGCGTTGCAGCGGGCCGGAATCGGCTTTCGAATCATCGACGGCAACCATATCGCCGTGTTCAAGACCTGACCCATTCTCTCGACGGATGATCCGCCGAGGCTGACGTCACTTGCCGATGCAGAAGCCGGAAAAGAGGCGATCCAGCATCGCTTCGACGCCGACATGGCCGCCGACCTCGCCGAGCGCGCGGACGGCAAGACGCAGATCTTCGGCGGTGAGCTCAGGCGGGTGGCCGGATCGTGCCCCCGCCACACGGTCCAGATGGGTCGCGGCCCGGGTCAGGGCCTCGCGATGGCGCTCGCGGGTGATGAGGGCGTCTCCCTGCCCGAACGAGGCCTCCGCCGCCTGCCGGATCGCGTCGAGCAGGCCGTCGAGCCCGGCACCCGTCAGAGCGGAGACCGACAGCTCGGCCTTGGCCGGGGGCGCATCCGCAAGATCCGCCTTGGTACGGACGAGAAGCGTCGGGCGGTCGGCCGGCGCATCGGCACCGGCTTCGCCCACCGGAACCAGCCTCAGCACGAGATCGGCACTCTCGGCACGGCGGCGCGTACGCCGGACGCCCTCCGCCTCGACCGCGTCCTCCGTCTCGCGCAGACCCGCCGTATCGACGAGCAGCACGGGCAGACCGCCGAGATCGCAGCGCACCTCGATCGCGTCGCGGGTGGTGCCGGGAATGTCGGAGACGATCGCCGCCTCCCGCCCGCTCAGCGCGTTGAGGAGGGTGGACTTGCCGGCATTGGGTGTGCCGACCAGCACGACGCAAAACCCCTCGCGCAGGCGCTCGCCGCGCCGTCCGTCGGCGAGGGCATTCTGGATCGCATCGCGCAAAGTGGCAGCCTGGCCCCCGAGCGCGGCATCCAGATCCGCGTCGTCCACGTCGCCCTCGTCGGCGAAATCGAGTGCCGCCTCCGCGGCGGCCAGGAGATCGATGCCGGTCTCGCGCCAGGTCGCCACCTGACGGCCGAGCGCTCCGTCGAGTTGGCGCAGCGCCTGGACGCGCTGCGCCTCGGTCTCGGCGTCGATGAGGTCGGCGATGCCCTCGGCCTCGGTCAGGTCGATGCGGCCGTTCAGGAAGGCCCGGCGGCTGAAAGCCCCCGCCTCTGCCGGTCGGCATCCCGGCAACCGTCCGAGCGCCCGCAGCACTGCGGACCGCACCGCCGTGCCGCCGTGGAGGTGCAGTTCAGCCATGTCCTCGCCGGTCGCCGTGCGCGGCCCCGGCAGCCAGACGATTACGGCCTGATCGAGGATCTCCCCCGAGGCCGGATCACGCAGGCGCCGCAGGGAGTGCCGACGCGGCGGCGGCCGCCCGCCCGCGAGGGCATCGAGTGCTTGCCCGGCCGCCGGTCCGCTGATCCGCACTACCGCCAACGCGGCGCGGCCGAAACCGCTCGCTGGCGCGAAGACGGTGTCGTCGCGCGCGGGCAGGGCCTCGCTCACAGAACGAGGTTCACGATCCGCCCGGGGACCACGATGACCTTGCGCGGGGCGCGTCCTTCCAGAGCCCGCTGGACGGCTTCCAGCGCGAGCGTCGCCGCCTCCACCGCCTTCGCGTCGGCGTCCCGCGGAACGGTGACGTCCGCCCGCTTCTTGCCGTTGATCTGGACGGGAAGGGTGATCTCGTCCTCCACCAGCAGGGCCCGATCCGCCTCGGGCCAGGATGCCTGGGAGACGAGCCCCTCCCCGCCCAGGACCTTCCAGCACTCCTCCGCTAGGTGCGGCATCATCGGCGCGATGAGCTGGACGAGGATGCGGGCCGCCTCGCTCGCAGCCGCCTGCGAGACCCCCGCCCGCAAGCCCTCGTCGAGGGCATTTGCCAGAGTGTAGATGTGGGCGACGCAGCGGTTGAATCGCAGGCGCTCGACATCTTCGCCGACGGCGGCCAGTGCTTTGTGGGCAGCCTTGCGAAGGGCGGCATCCCCAGGAGACGCCGCGCCGCGCGCCGCGGCGGCGCTGTGAACGAGGCGCCAGACGCGTTGCACGAAGCGGGAGGCGCCCTGCACGCCCTCCTCGGTCCAGATCACGTCGCGCTCAGGGGGAGAGTCGGAGAGCATGAACCAGCGGGCGGTGTCGGCACCGTAGCTGGCGATGATGTCGTCGGGATCGACGACGTTCTTCTTCGACTTCGACATCTTCTCGGTTGGGCCGACGGAAATCGGCTCGCCGGTTTTCACGTGAAACGCGCGACGCTCCCCACCTTCGTTCTCGAATCGGATCTCGGCCGGTGGCACCCAGGCACCGGCCGAGTCCTTGTAGGTTTCGTGGACGACCATGCCCTGCGTGAACAGACCGGCGAACGGCTCGGATACGCCGGCCCATCCGGTCGCGCGCATCGCCCGCATGAAGAAGCGCGAGTAGAGCAAGTGCAGGATCGCATGCTCGACGCCGCCGATATACTGATCGACGGCGAGCCAGTGATCGACCGTCTTGCGATCGGTCGGCGCATCCGCGAGCCAGGGCGCCGTGAAGCGGGCATAGTACCAGGACGAGTCCACGAAGGTGTCCATCGTGTCGGTCTCGCGCCGGGCCTGCTCGCCGCAGCGGGGGCAGGGCACTTGCCGCCACGCCCGATCCCGCTCCAGCGGGTTGCCGGGCTGATCGAACGAGACCTCGTCGGGCAGCTTCACCGGCAAATCCGCGACGGGCACCGGTACCGGGCCGCAGGTCTCGCAGTGGATGATCGGGATCGGGCAGCCCCAGTAGCGCTGGCGCGAGACGCCCCAGTCGCGCAGCCGGAACTGCACTTTTCGGCGGGCGACGGGGGCGCCGTCCAGCGTCTCGCCTTCCAGCCGATCGGCGACGGCCTTGAACGCTTCGTCGGTGCCCATGCCGTCGAGAAAGCGAGAATGGATCATCCGGCCATCGCCGTCATAGGCGGTGTCGGTGATGACGAACGTCTCCGGGTCCTGCCCTTCCGGGCAGACGACCGGCGTGTTGCCGAGGCCGTACTTGTTGGCGAAGTCGAGGTCGCGCTGGTCGTGGGCCGGGCAGCCGAACACCGCGCCGGTGCCGTACTCCATGAGAACGAAGTTTGCGACGAAGACCGGCAATTCCCCGGCGGGATCGAGCGGGTGGCGCACGGTAAGCCCGGTGTCGTGCCCGAGCTTCTCCGCCGTATCGATCGCCTCCTGCGCCGTGCCGATGCGGCGGCATTCCTCGGCGAAGCTCTGCAATTCCTCGGCTCTCGGGCCGGACTCGGCCAGCGCCTTCGCCAACGGATGATCGACGGAGATGGCGAGGAACTTCGCACCGAACAGCGTGTCGGGGCGGGTAGTATAGACCGTCAGTTCCTGCGTGCCGGCGAACGGAGCAGCAAGGGCGAAGCGCACTTCGAGGCCCTCGGAGCGGCCGATCCAGTTGCGCTGCATCAGCCGGACCTTTTCCGGCCAGCGCTCCAGCCCGTCGAGGGCGTCGTGCAGATCTTGGGCGAAATCGGTGATCTTGAAGAACCACTGGGTCAGCTCGCGCTGCTCCACGAGTGCACCCGAGCGCCAGCCGCGGCCGTCGATGACCTGCTCGTTGGCGAGCACCGTGTGATCGACCGGATCCCAGTTCACCTTGGCCGTGCGGCGGGTGACGAGGCCCTTGTCGAGGAAGTCGAGGAACATGCGCTGCTGGTGCTTGTAATAGTCGGGGTCGCAGGTCGCGATCTCCCGGCTCCAGTCCAACGACAGGCCCATGCTCTGGAGCTGGCCGCGCATGGTGGCGATGTTGGCGTAGGTCCAGTCCCGCGGGTTGACCTTGCGCTCCATGGCCGCGTTCTCGGCCGGCAGGCCGAAGGCGTCCCAGCCCATCGGATGGAGGACGTTGTGGCCCTTGGCGCGCTTGTAGCGCGCCACCACGTCGCCCATGGCGTAGTTGCGCACGTGGCCGATATGGATGCGTCCCGACGGGTAGGGGAACATCTCCAACACGTAGTATTTCGGGCGCGAGTCGTCGTTCTTCGTTTCGAAGAGCCTGGCCTCGTTCCAGGCCTGCTGCCAGCGCGGCTCGGCATCCTTGGCGTTGTAGCGCTCGGGTGCCGTGAGGGAGGGCTGTGCGGAGTCGGTCATCGCGGGCGCCGGGGTCAGCGAAGGAAGGGGCTGGGGCCGCGCGAGGTGTCGCGGGCAGGCATGCCCGGCACCTAGCATATCCGAAGGCGCGCGGGTCAACGATCGGCGCGGCTCAGGTCTGCTGATAGACCGCCACGACCCGGTCGAAGCGGCGTTCGCCGAGATCGGACCCGCGAATCAGGAAGTAGACCGTGCCCTCCGCACTCTCCTGCTGATGATCGCCGACATCGATCTGGAGCAGCAGGCGCCATGTCGGCATCGCGGCTTCGATCCCGGCCCGGTGCACCTCGATCGCTTCCCGGTCGAGGTATTGCACACCGAAGCGGCTGGCGACCTCTGCCTCGAAGCGCGGGTCGCTCTGCTCGGGCAGGGGCGAGCCGAGAAGCTGGTTGCGCCGCCCCGCATTGGCAGCGCCGTAATAGGTATCGAAGGTCCGCGAGAACAGTTCTTGGTACGCGTCCCGGAAGCTCGCTTCGCCCTCCCCTTTTGCGGCCAGCGCCGCTTTCAGGGCCGGCTTCGCCTCGGCCTCGAGGCTCTCGACGGCCGGCGGGCGCAGCGTGAGGTGCAGGCTCATCGGCCGGGACGGGCCGTCATAGGGCGTGCCGGAATCGGGCTCGGGGGCTGGCAGTTTGAACTGTCGGTTGATCTTCGCGATCTCGGCCCGGTGCGCCTCCGCCGCGGCCGCGAGGTCAGGGGGAAAGGTCTGCGCCGAGAGACCCTCGCGCGGGCTGTCATCCCAAAGGACGCGAACGGATTCGGTGCCGTTGTCCCACGGGCCGGCAAGGAGGTCGTAGAAGAACAGGAGCCGCCCCTGCTCCGGCAGAGCGGCGGCGGGGCCACCCTGCCCTCGCGCCTCCGTGAGATCGACCTGGGCGAAGAAAGCGTAGGGCAGTTCTTTCCGGAAATGCTGCCGCATCTCCTCACCCGCCTCCGCGTTCCCGCGCCGGGCGATCGCCTCGATGTCGGCCGGCTTGGCCCGCCGCGGCCATGCCACCCCCGGCGGGAGGTCGGGCGTGCCGCCGATCCGCGTACCGCCGAGGCGTGCCTCACCCTTCGGCGACGGCCGGAACACCAAGGTCGGCACAAGCGCCGCGACGACGATCTCCGCCTGCGGACGGGTGAAGTGCTGCGCGAGCTGGGCGTAGGCGTCGGCCGGCGAATCGAACATCGGGCGCGGCGTCTCCGTTTATTAGAGGGAGAGGCCAACCTATCGCTGGGGCGATGAATGGAAAAGCGCGGACGCGACCTTGAAGTCCGCGGGCGTCCGCCGCAAGGAGACGCGATGACGGAGAACACCCCGAACCTCGATACCCTGCCGCCGGTCGGCGAGGCCGATGTCGCCGCCGGTCTCGCGGAGGTGCGCGACGGCATCCGCCGGGCGGCCGAGGACAACGAGCGCGATCCCGCAAGCGTCCAGCTCGTTGCCGTCTCGAAGACGGTGCCGGCCGAGGGCATCCTGCCGGCCCTCGAAGCCGGGCAGCGGATCTTCGGCGAGAACTACGTGCAGGAATCGAAGGCCAAGTGGCCGGCGCTTCGGGAGCGCTACCCAGATGTCGAGCTGCATCTCGTCGGTCCGCTGCAATCCAACAAGGCGCGCGAGGCGGTCGAACTCTTCGACGTGATCCACGGGCTCGACCGGCTGTCGCTGGCGGCCGCGCTCGCCAAGGAGATTCAGCGGACGGGGCGGGCGCCCAAGCTGCTGATGCAGGTCAATACCGGCGACGAAGCGCAGAAGGCCGGCGTCGCGCCCGATCAGGTGGATGTGCTGCTCTCCGAGTGCCGCGAGACGCACGGCCTCGCCATCCACGGCCTGATGTGCATCCCGCCGGCCGAGGACCCGCCCTCCCCCCATTTCGCTCTGCTCGCCCGCATCGCGGCGCGCCACGGCCTGCCGATCCTCTCCATGGGCATGAGCGCCGATTACCCGGCCGCGATCCAGATGGGCGCCACCCATGTCCGCGTCGGAACCGCGATCTTCGGACGCCGGGCGAAGCGCTGAGCGAAGACCGTGGTTCCGGCTCGGGTCGGCATCAGCACCAGACGATGAGCCGGCGAAATAAGAGTGTCAGCGGATCGCTAGGCGCGTGCGCGGTCCGAGGCGGCGGAGCAGGCGCAGCAGATCGCCGGGCCTGAGAGCGACGCAGCCCTCCGTCGGCCGGTAACCGGCGCGGGCGACGTGCAGGAAGATCGCCGAGCCGCGCCCCGGGCGGATCGGTCCCCGATTGTAGTCGAGGTCGATCACGAGGTCGTAGAGCCCGTCGTCGCGCCACAGCGCCTCGGCGCTCGCCGTATCGCTCGGTAGAGGAATGGGTCGGTTGTAGCGCCGGTCTCTCGGCGCATCGCACCAGCCGTCCTGCGGCCGCGTCGGCCGCAGCGGCAGCGCGCTCGCGGGCCGGACGAGGAAGCGGTCCGGACGGTAGAAGCCGCCGCGCAGGCGAAAGACGCCCCGGGGCGAGGCGCCGTCCCCCTCACGCTTGCGAATCGTCACGCCCGCACGCCCAAGGGCGCAGGGCAGGACGGACCGGCCCGCGCTCAGCGTGCCGCGGGTCGGGTCTCCCGGCAGAGGGCGAACCTGCAGGATGGCGAGCGTCGTGGCCTGCCGGGCTCTCGTCGCCTCGCCACCCTTCGCTCCGAACTTCCTGTTCTTCACCCGCCGCATTGCCGGTTTGTCCCGCACGCTTTCCGGCTCCCTGCCGTCAAGCGGACGTGACGGTTTGAACGTGGCGAAAATTATGCATAAGCGCGCGTTGCGGATTTCCTGTAGCGTAAAACGAACTAAGTTTATTTCCGGATGGGACCGTGAGGGTTCCGTCGGCAGCCAAGCCAGAGGGTGATCTGCCTCTCTGGACCGGCTTGCCGTCATGAGATTATCCCGGTCACTTGCCCGAGCTTCGCGCGGGGTGTGCGGGGCCGGAAAGTTTGTCGAGAGCGACTGCGTCGATGTCGAATCCTTACTGCCTCCTCGTCTGTGACGACGACGAGGCCCTGCGCGAAGCGCTGACGGAGCAGATCGACGCGTACGACGAATTCTCCGTCGTCGGCGAGCCAACGGCGGCCGGAGCGCTCGCCCGCGTGGGCCAGGACCCCGTCGACCTGATCGTGATGGATGTCGGCCTGCCGGACATGGACGGGCGCGAGGCCGTGCGCACGCTGCGCCGTAACGGCTATCGCGGGCCGATCATCATGCTGACGGCGCAGGAATCCGACGACGACATGGTCGAGGGGCTGGAGGCCGGCGCCAACGACTACGTGGTCAAGCCCTTCAAGTTCGCGGTGCTGCTCGCCCGAATCCGCGTGCAGCTGCGCCAGCACGAGGCGAGCGAGGACGCGGTGTTCCGCATCGGTCCCTACACCTTCCGGCCGGGCGCCAAGCTCTTGGTGGGCGAGCGCGGCTCGAAGCTGAAGCTGACCGAGAAGGAGACGGCGATCCTGCGCTACCTCTACCGCGCCGGCCGCGAGGTGGTGGGGCGTGACACGCTGCTCGCCGAGGTCTGGGGCTACAACGCCCACGTCACCACCCATACCCTGGAAACGCACATCTACCGGCTGCGCCAGAAGATCGAGCCGAACCCCGCAGTCGCGGCCATCCTCGTCACGGAGGGCGGCGGCTACAAGCTGCTGCCCTGATCCTCACCGGGGAACCAGTATCCACCTCCGCACACAGGTCCGCCGCGGGGACGCCGTTTCGCGCGGGGTCCGTATCGGCTAGGCTTGGCCGCAGAGGCAGGATTTCGCGGCCGAGAGGTGGGGCAGGCGTTGGGGCTCGACGACGACATCGCGATCCTCTCCGCGGCGCCGGTGTTCGAGCTGTTCGAGCGCGACGCCCTGCGCCTGCTGTGCTTTGCCGGCGAACGGCGCACCTTGGAGGCGGGTGATCTGCTGTTCGCGCGCGGCGAGCCGTCGGACGGCGGCTACGTGGTGATGTCGGGTACCATAGCACTGACCCCGCGGCGGGCGTCGGAGGCCCCGGTCACCGTCTCCCGCTCCGGCGTGATCGGGCGCAACGCCCTGTTCCATCAGGCGGAGCGGCCGGCGGAGGCGCGGGCGACCGAGCCCTCCGAAGTGATGCGCGTCACCCCATCGGTGATGAGCCGCGTGCTGCGCGAGTTCCCCGATGTCGCGCTGGCGATCCGCAGCGGCATGGCCGAGGAACTCATCGATCTCGTCCAGGGCCTGTCGAGCGTGCGCGGGCGGCTCGGCGCGCCGTCCCCACGCAAACGGTGACAGGGGCGGGCGGCTTTTGTAAGCACGGCCATCCTTTGCCGCCGATCAGTCCGGAAAGCCCCGATGTCCCAAGCCGCGCCCCACGCCGATCTCGAGAAGACCATCGAAGCCGCCTGGGAGGAGCGCACCGGCATCTCGACCGCGACCACGGGCGCGGTGCGCGAGGCGGTGGACGAGGCGCTGAATCTGCTCGATTCCGGCAAGGCCCGCGTCGCCGAGAAGGGCAACGAGTCCTGGCAGGTCAACCAGTGGCTCAAGAAGGCGGTGCTTCTCTCCTTCCGCCTCAACGACATGGTGCCGATCGAGGGCGGCCCCGGCTCCTCCCCCTGGTGGGACAAGGTGCCCTCCAAGTTTTCCGGCTGGGGCGAAGCCGAGTTCCGTGCCGCCGGCTTCCGCGCGGTGCCGGGCTGCTTCGTGCGCCGCGGCTCCTACATCGCGCCGGGCGCGGTGCTGATGCCGAGCTTCATCAATCTCGGCGCCCATGTGGGTGAGGGCACCATGGTCGACACCTGGGTGACGATCGGGTCGTGCGCGCAGGTCGGCAAGAACTGCCACATCTCGGGCGGCGCCGGCATCGCCGGCGTGCTGGAGCCGCTCCAGGCCAACCCGGTCATCATCGAGGACAACTGCTTCATCGGCGCCCGCGCCGAGGTGGCCGAGGGCGTGATCGTCGGCGAGGGCTCGGTCCTGTCGATGGGCGTCTATATCGGCGCCTCGACCCGGATCATCGACCGCAACACGGGCGAGACCTTCTACGGCCGCGTGCCGCCCTACTCGGTGGTCGTTTCCGGCACCACGCCCGGCAAGCCCCTGCCGGACGGCACCCCCGGCCCCGGCCTCTACTGCGCCGTCATCGTCAAGCGCGTCGATGCGGGCACCCGCGCCAAGACCGGCATCAACGAGCTGCTGCGGACCTGATGGCGCCCGTCGGAACCGCCCTCGTCACGCGGACCTTCGACCTGACGGTCGCGGGTCACCGGGTTCCGACGCCCTGTACCGAGGTCGGGGAGGGGCCGCCCGCGCTGCTCCTGCCCGCCCTTTCCTCGATCTCAGCCCGCGAGGAGATGCTGCCGCTGGCCCGCGAACTCGGGGTGGCTCATCGCTGCCTCGTGCCAGATTGGCCGGGCTTCGGTGCCCACGCGCGGGCCGCCCTGCCGCTGAACCCCGAGACCCTGCACACCTTCCTCGACGCCCTGCTCGCGGCGGCGCCCGGTCCCTACGCCCTCGCCGTCGCGGCCGGACACGCCGCCCCCTATCTCGCGGCCGCCGCGCGCCGCCATCCGAGCGCCTTCGAACGGCTCGTGCTCGTCGCGCCGACCTGGCGCGGACCGCTACCGACCGCCATGGGACCTGAGCGCGCCCGCTGGTTCGGCCGGATCCGCCGGGCGGTCGAGATGCCGCTCCTCGGCGAAGCGCTCTATCGCATCAATATCAGCCCGCCGATCATCGGCCGGATGATGCGCGCCCACGTCTACGCGGACGCCGCGCATGTCACGCCCGATGTTGTCGCCGCCAAGCATCGGATCACCCGCCAGCGCCGGGGCCGGTTCGGCACCGCCGCCTTCGTCACCGGTGGGCTCGATCCCTTCGATACGCGCGAGCCGTTCCTGGCCCTGTTCGACGAGGGCTTGCCGCCCGTCTCCGTGCTGCGCCCGGAGGGGGTGCCCCGGCGCTCGGGCGCCGAGATGGATGCCCTGATCGGGACGGGCCGCGTCGTCGCGCGTCGGGTGCCGGGCGCGCTGAGCCCGCACGAGGAGTTTCCGCGCGAGATCGCCGAAGCGATCCGGGCGGCCTGAGCGTTCGCTCGAATGCGGGCGCCTTTCGCTTCCTCCGTCCTGTCACCTCTCCCGGCGTCCGGCCGGCTTTCGCCTCGTTCGAAACCCCTTCAAGGTAGTGAACCTGTGACGCGCCTGTCGCACGGCGCCCATAGATAGCTCGGAGCCTCGGCCCGGACGACGCGCTCCGCTTCCCGAGCGAGGCTCCCGACCTTCTCGACACGGTCCCCGAAAGCCTGTTCCGATGTCCCGTTCGACCCGTGCGCCGGTTCGCCTCGGCGGCCTGCTGATGCTCCTCCTCGCCGCCGCTCCGCTCCGGGCGCAGCCGGCCGCACCGCCGGACCCCGCCGCGAAATCGGCGCCGTCGCTGGAGCGGGACAAGCTCGGCACCGCCGCCCCGAAGGGCTATCTGAGCGAGGAGGCGACACCGAACCTCGTGGCGATCCTGCCGCCACCCCCGGCGGGTCATTCCGCGGCGGAGGCGGCGGACAAGGCGGTCTACAACGCCACCCGGGCCTACGAGGGCAGCCCGCGCTGGGCCCTGGCCACCAACGACGTCGCCGATGGCGGTGCCGCCCTCCTCGAAGATTATGCCTGCGTGCTCGGGCAACGCATCGACCAGACCCGCGTGCCCGACTTGATGCGCCTGCTCGACCGCGCCCGCATCGACATCGCCCGGGCCACCCGTGTCGCGAAGCGGCGCTACCGCCGCCTGCGGCCCTTCGTCGGCAACGCTGCGCCGATCTGCGTTGCCCGCACGCCCGAGCTCGCCGACAGCTTCAGCTATCCGTCCGGTCATGCCGGCCAGGGCTGGGCCTACGGCCTGATCATGGCGAACCTGATGCCGGAAAAGGCAACGCAGTTCCTCGTGCGCAGCCGGCTCTACGGCGAGAGTCGGGTGGTTTGCGGCGTCCACTGGCTCAGCGATGTCGAGGCCGCCCGCACCGGCGCCTCGGCATTGGTCGCCGTGCTGATGACGGATTCCGGCTTCCGCGCGGATCTGGAGCGGGCCCGTGCCGACCTGAAGCGGGCCCTGGGCGGGGAGGGGACGAAGCCCGATCCTGCGATCTGCCTCCGCGAGGATGCGGCGGCCCGTCAGCCGTTGCTTTAGGCATCCGTCGGGATGCTTCGCCGGCCCACGGGTCGGCATGCGACGTCAGGTCAGCGCGAACGCTCGCCGCTGCCCCAGGTATTGCAGTGGTCGAACCCGGTTCTGTAATCGTGGGCGATCCCGGCCGCTCGATGCGGGCCTGACCGACCGTGGGTGAGGCGATTTCCGCCCTGAGCACCGTCACGCAAGCCGACCTCGACGGCGCACTCACGGGCGCCTTCGCCCCGTTCTCGGGCCGGCTGCGCCGCGATCCCGATCCGGCGGCTTGCACCCTGCAGGAACTCGGGCGTTCGGGTGTCCTTGCCGATGCCCTCGCCGCCTTCGCGGATGCGCATCCGGGCTGTGAGCGTCCGGCGGTCGCCTCCCTCTGGAGTGCCTATCTCTTCGCCGGTCTGATCGCGCCCGCCCTTGCCGCAGGAGCGCGGCTCGGACGGGATCTCCCGCTGGGCTCCCTCCATCTGGCCCCGGCGACCGGGCTGCCCGCGACGGCCCATCTCGCGCAGGAATTCGCATGGCCGGCCCCGCTCCCGGCGCAGGTCGACCGATTGCTCGCCGAATCGGTCGCGCCCGTCATCCGCTCGCTGCGGGCGGAGACCGGCCTGTCGACGCGGCTGCTATGGGAGAATGCCGGCGGACACCTGTTCTGGACCCTGAGCGAGATCCGACGGGAAAACCCGGACCGCGCCGGGGAGGTGACCGAGGCCCTGCGCGCGCTGCGCTGGCCCCGCGAAGCCTGCTCGGCGCTCACCCTGATGCGCGCCGATGCGGTTGCGGGGCGCGAGCCGCCGCGCCGCCGGGTCTGCTGCCTGCGACACGGTCTGCCGGGTTCCTCGCATTGCGAAGGCGTCTGCCCGCTTCTCAGGCGGACGGGGGAGAGCGGCTGAAAGCTACGTCCCCCGCCGGGTTTTCACGGGAAAACCGGCCTCACGCCTTCCCGATCGAGTTCTTGGCGCGCTTGCGGCGCCGGGCCAGCATGTTGAGCCCTTCCACGCCCGCCGAGAAGGCCATGGCGCTGTAGATGTAGCCCTTGGGCACATGCGCCCCGAAGCCTTCGGCCAGCAGCGTCATGCCGATCATGATGAGGAAGCCGAGCGCCAGCATCACGACGGTCGGGTTCGCAGCGATGAAGCGCGAGAGCGGATCGGCTGCGATCAGCATCACGGTGACGGCCGTGACGACCGCGATCACCATGATCGGCACGTGGTCGGTCATGCCGACGGCGGTGATGATCGAATCGACCGAGAAGACCAGGTCGAGCAACAGGATCTGCGCGATGGCGGAGCCGAAATTGAGGGCCGCCTGCTGGCCCGCCTTCTCCTCCGGCGCCGGATCGACGCTGTGGTGGATCTCCTTGGTCGCCTTCCAGAGAAGGAACAGGCCGCCCGCGATGAGGATGAGATCGCGCCAGGAAAAGCCCTTTCCGAGGATCTCGAAGACCGGCTCCGTCAGATGGACGATCCAGGCCACGGTGCCGAGCAGGGCGAGCCGCAGCACCAGCGCGAGGCCGATGCCGATGCGCCGGGCCCGGCTCTGCTGATGCTCCGGCAGCCGGTTGGTCAGGATCGAGATGAAGATCAGGTTGTCGATGCCGAGCACCACTTCCATCACGATCAGCGTCGCGAGGGCGGCCCAGGCGGTGGGATCGGCGGCGAGTTGCAGCAGGTCGTCCACGAGTCGTTCCGTCGGTCGGAGGGGAGAGGGGCGGGCGCGGCCTCAGAAGGGCAGGGGGAAGCGGGCCGACGAGCCCGGCGCCCCGTCCGGCGGCGCGAGGACCCGCACGGCCTTGGGCACGACCTTGAAATGGGCCGGCGTCCAGGTCGTCAGTTCGCCATCGGTGTTGACCGCCCGCGGCTTGCGGGTCTTCAGCACCAGTTCCGTGGTCTCGAAGGCGCGCACGTCCGCCGCCTTGCCGTGGGTGCCCCGGCGCAGGGCCGGCAGCAGCGCGATCAGCCGCCACCAATGGGCGACCTCCAGGCTGTAGAAGTCGAGCCGTCCGTCATCGACGGTGGCGTCCTCCTGCACCGTCATGCCGCCGCCGTAGTGCCGCCCGTTCCCGACCGAAGCCTGGATCGTGGTCACCTTCTCGGTGCGACCGTCATGCTCGATGGTGATGGTGAAGGGGCGGGCGCGGCGGAGGAGCCGGAAGGCGGCGATGGCGTAGCCGACGGTGCCCCAGGCCTTCTTGGCTTCCGCCGTAAGTTCGCTGGCGAGGTCCGCCGAGAAGCCGACGCTGGCCACGTTGAAATAGTAGTGCCCGTTGACCCAGCCGAGATCGATCGCCTTCTCGGGCGCCGTGGGGATGACGCGCGCGGCCGCTTCCGGATCGAGAGGCAGGCCGAGCGAGCGGGCGAGGTCGTTGGCAGTGCCGAGCGGCAGGATGCCGAAGGGCAGCTTGGTCTCGACCAAGGCCTGGGACGCCGCGTTCATGGTGCCGTCGCCCCCACCGAGGACCACGAGATCGACCGACCCCGCGTGACGCCCGATCACCGCGTGGCAATCGGCGCTGTCCTCCGGCTCCACGAGTTCGAGGCCGCCCTCGCGCAGGATCGTGCGGATCGCGTCGAGCGGAGCGCCGCCGTTGCGGGCCTTGGCGTTGACGAGGAAGAGAGCCCGGCGCTGGCTTTGCGCGCCCGCACTCAAGAAACCGCTCCGCACGCGTTCGAACGGGGCAAGAAGACCAGCATGGCCGGCAAAGGGATATCCTCGCACGCTCTCGCGCCGCGTCCGCGCGAGCGGTTGAAGGATCCGACATCACGGTCGACGCCTCGACCGTCAGAGGGGCCCGGACCCGCCTCGGGGCATCGTGCCCGCCGCTCCCGAAAGAAGCGGCCCGCCCCCAGACGCGCAGGGAGGCGGCTACGCTCAAGGTGGTCACTCACCGCCTGATGGCAAGGGCCGGGCCCGCACACGAACAGGGGAGGGGCCGGTCGCGGGGAGAGCGGGGGTAACCTCGCCCCTGGCGGTGCCATCGGTCGCAAGCGGGGCGCCCCCGGTGTAGGCAAACCGAGCCCTTCGACGGAAAAACGTGGAACCGTAGCGGTCTCGTCGCGCGTTCCGTCCACCCGAGCGCCGCCCGCGAAACCCTTCCTGCCGCCTTGAGCCGACGGTGCACGCCGCCGGTTCCGGGCATTTCGCGCGGCATCCTACCGGCCTGCCTGTCCGATCGGTCTTGCCATGCGCCCCGCCCTGCTCCTGACCTTCCTCCTCTCCACCGCCTGCGCGGCCCAGGCCCAGCAGAGCCCGAACTGGGTCGATCCGCCCGCGAAGTCGGGCGCGCCCGGTACCGGGGCCGAGCGGGCCAAGCCGGCGCCGGAGGCCGGCAACCGTTCCGAGGCCGCGCCGGACGAGGTCGCCGAGACCCGTCGGGCGGCCGCGCCCACCCGGCGCAGCGCCCGGCGCCAGGAGCGGGCCTACGGGCGGACGGCCGAGCGGGATCACGCCGCCGAGGCCCATCGCGGGCGCCGGGCTGCGATCCGCGAGCGCGCCCGTGCCCAGGCCGCGCGCACCCATCGCCCCATGAGCCCGGCCATAACCCCGCCGCCGGCCGCAATGGCCCGGGCCGAGCCCGATTCGCGCTTCTCCGACTGGGCGATCGCGGCGCAGCGCCTGAGCCTCGATTACCTCGCCAGCATCTCGGCACCGAACGGCGCGATGCTGGCCTCCGCCCCGCGCTTCTACGGTGGACAGGTGCGCTTCCACGGCCGCAACCTCGCGATCCCGGCCCTGATGGCCGAGAAGCGCCGCTTCGTGCGCCGATGGCCGGAGCGGCGCTACGAGCCGCAGGGCGAGCCGCGCGTCGCCTGCGACGGGCCCAGCGCGACTTGCCTCGTGCGCACCGTCTACGACTTCACGGCCGTGAGCCCCAGCCGCGGCGCTCGCTCCCAGGGCGTCGCCGAACTCCTCCTCACCGTGAGCTTCGCGGGCGGGCGCCCGGTGGTCGTCTCCGAATCGAGCCGCGTCCTCAGCCGGGGCGGGTCCGGGGGGGCCTGAGTGGGGGCCACACGGAGCGGACACAGCCGCCGCATGGACCGCATAGTCCTGCGCGGTCCATGCTGTAGAAGGAGGCGGCGGAGGCCCCTCCATCAGGGGGCCCGGAACGGGTGAGAGACGGGGCATCGGACACGTGAAGGGATCGGCAAAGGCCGCAAGCCGGACCAGCGAGGAGGCCGCCGCGCCGCCGGAGGCACCTCTCTCCGAGGATGACCGCCGGATCCGCGCGCTGATCCTGGCCGAACTCGACCGGCGGGGCGTGCGCCCGGTCGCGCGCCGGACCCTGGCGCTGATCGCGGAAGGCTTCGTCGAGCCCGCCGACGGCGTGCCGGGCTACCGGATCGTCGATCGCGGCGGCGCGGTGCGGCTGCGCGGCGCGGGGGAGGGGGCCGGCGTGCCGCTGACCCTGCACGAACTCGTCGAGGAGCTTCGCGCGCAGCACGCGCCCCTGTTCCTGCCGCCGGAACCAGAGCCGGAACCGGAGCCTCCGCGGGACGCTATCGCCGATGTGCGGGCGGCGGGCGCGCGCTTCGTCGAGACGCAATCGGCCCTGGCGCGCTCGCTGGCGAACACCTCGGCCGAACGGAGCCGGGCGCTCGCCAGCGCGGCGAGCGAGACCGTGGAGGGCTGGCGCAGCCGTCTCGCCGAGCGGCTGAAGGCCCGGCCGCGTCCGGCCCCGGTCTCGGCTCCCATCGCGGCCACGGACGGCATGTCCCCGTCGACCGCTGCAAGCGCACCCCTCGACGCGGCGCAGCGCTTGACCGAGGCACGGGCACGGCTCGGCGCGGGCTGGCAGCGGCTCGCCGGTGGATTTCAGCCCGGCCAGAAGCTGACCCGGGTCCGCGACCTCATGGACGACGCCCTCTCCGCCGGAAGCCGGCGGCCGGTGGTCCTGATGACCCTCGGCGCTTTGGCGGGCGCGGGTCTCGTGGCTGCCCTCTCTCTGCGGGGAGGCACCGGCGAGGAGGCCGGCTCGGCCGCCCGGTCGGGCTCCGAGACGCAGACGGCCCAGACGGCGCCGGCCGAAGCACCACCGGTCTCGGGGCAGCGCGGATCCGACGAGCCGGCCCCCGATGCGCCGCCCTCCGAGACGCCGGAGGCGCGCCCGCCGGAGCCGGAGCCGCGACGCAGCAACCCCAATGCCCTGACCGGCATACCCGAGGTGATCGACACCGCGACACTGCGGGTGGGCGGAAAGGTCGTGCGCCTGTTCGGCGTCGAGTGGGTCCGCGGCGGGCAGGCCGACGAATTGTCGAAGTATCTGCGCGGACGGCAGGTGAGCTGCCAGCCGGCCCCCGGCAGCAGCGCGCATATCTGCACCGTGGAGGGCCGCGACCTCTCGGAAGTGGTGCTGTTCAACGGCGGAGGCCGCGCCTCGGCGGAAGCGACGCCCGATCTTGCCGCGGCCGAGGATCATGCCCGCACCGAGCGGCTCGGGGTGTGGAAGCGGTGAGGGCGCAGGGCCCTCACCGTTCCCGTCCTCAGCGCAGCAGGTTGGTCCGGGCGAGGTCGAGGATCGCGTCGCCGCGCCCGTTCATCACGGCCTGGAGCGCGTAGAGGCTGAAGCCCTTCACCTGCTCCGCCTGGAGCTTGGGCGGCATGGCGAGTTCCTGGCGGTTCGTCACCACGTCGAGCAAGGCGGGGCCGGGATGGGCCAGCACGTCCCGGATCGCTCCCTCCAGATCGCCCGGATCCTCGACCCGGTGGGCGTGGATGCCGATGGCGCGGGCCATGGCGGCGAAATCCGGGTTCTCGAGCGCGACGCCGGTCTCCAGGTAGCCCGCCGCCTTCATCTCCAGTTCGACGAAGCCCAGCGTGCCGTTGTTGAAGATGACCACCTTCACCGGCAGCTTCTCCTGGGTCAGGGTGAGGATATCGCCCATGAGCATGGCAAAACCCCCGTCGCCCGACAGCGAGATCACCTGCCGGCCCGGACTCGCCGCCTGGATGCCGATGGCGTGGGGGAGGGCGTTGGCCATGGAGCCGTGCGCCCAGGAGCCGATCAGACGCCGCCCTGCGCTCATGGCGAGGTAGCGGGCGGCCCAGACCGTCGGCGTGCCGACATCGGCCGTGAACACGGCGTCGTCGGTCGCCGCCTCGCTCAGCAGGCGCGTGAGATATTGCGGGTGGATCGGTTTGCGCCCGGGCTTGCCGGTGGCGAGGTCGTCGAGGTCTTCGCGCGCCTTGGCGTAGTGCTTGAGGCTCGCCTGCAGATGGCGGTCGCTGTCGTTGCCGGTGAGCCGCGGCAGCAGGGCTTCGAGGGTGGCGGCGACGTCACCGACGAGGCCGAGTTCCAGCCGGCAGCGCTTGCCCAGGTTCTCGGGCCGCAGATCGACCTGCGCGATCTTGGCGTGCTCGGGATAAAACTGACGGTAGGGGAAGTCGGTGCCGAGCATCAGCAAGGTCTCGCAGGCCTCCATGGCCGCGTAGCCCGAGGAGAACCCGATCAGCCCGGTCATGCCGACGTCGTAGGGGTTGTCGTGCTCGACATGCTCCTTGCCGCCGAGCGCGTGGACGATCGGGCTCTTGAGCCGTTCGGCCAGCCGCATCAACGGCGCGTGCGCCCCGGCGCAGCCCCGGCCGCACAGCAGCGTGATCTTTTTGGAGGTGTTGAGCAGGTTCGCCAAGCGGTCGAGTTCGTCGGCCGGCGGCACGGTGACGGGCGCGCGCGGGCGAAGCGTCGCGGGAGCGGCCAACGCGCGCTTGGGCGCCTCCTTCAGGGCGACGGTGCCGGGAATGACGATCACGGCGACGCCGCGCTGGCCCACGGCCGTGCGGATCGCCGTCTCCAGCACGTTGGGCAGCTGCTCGGGGTCGGAGACCAACTCGCAGAAATGGCTGCAATCGCGGAACAGCTCCTCCGGCCGGGTGGCCTGGAAGTAGTTCAGCCCGATCTCGGAGGAGGGAATGTGCGCGGCGATCGCCAGAACCGGCGTGCGGGTGCGGTGCGCGTCGAACAGACCGTTGATGAGGTGGAGGTTGCCCGGTCCGCAGGACCCGGCGCAGACCGCGAGTTCGCCCGTCACCTGCGCCTCACCCGCGGCGGCGAAGGCGGCCACCTCCTCGTGGCGGACATGCACCCAGTCGATGACGCCGCGGCTCCGGATCGACTCGGTGATCCCGTTCAGGCTGTCGCCGACGAGACCGTAGACACGTCGCACGCCCGCCAGTTCGAGCGTTTCGACCACGAGATCCGATACGTTGCGGGTTGCCATGCGCCGTCTCCGAACAAGACCGCCCTCGGGCAGTCATGGCGGGCCAACGTCGCGAGGGGGCATTGGTTCGGGCGGGCGGAAGATTTTGCGATTACTGCATAATTTCGCACATCACGCCCATCGGGCGCGGCAGGATCGCTCGCGATGCGTCCGCCCGGCGCTCCGTCGGCAACCGTGCGGGCCGGGACCGGCCGGCGATGCCGGCCGATCCGTTCGAGGCCTTCGCCTCAGGTGTTCATCGAGTCGAAGAAATCGCCGTTGCTCTTGGTCTGGCGCAGCTTGTCCATGAGGAACTCGATCGCGTCGGTGACGCCCATCGGGTTGAGGATGCGGCGCAGGACGTAGGTCTTCTTGAGCGAATCCGGCGGGACCAGCAGCTCCTCCTTGCGGGTACCGGAGCGGGTGATGTCGATGGCCGGGAAGATGCGCTTGTCGGAGACCTTGCGGTCCAGAATGATCTCGGAGTTGCCGGTGCCCTTGAACTCCTCGAAGATCACCTCGTCCATGCGCGATCCGGTGTCGATCAGCGCGGTGGCGATGATGGTGAGCGAGCCGCCCTCCTCGATGTTGCGGGCCGCGCCGAAGAAGCGCTTGGGCCGCTGCAGGGCGTTGGCGTCGACGCCGCCGGTCAGCACCTTGCCGGAGGAGGGCACCACGGTGTTGTAGGCGCGGCCGAGGCGCGTGATGGAATCGAGCAGGATCACCACGTCGCGGCCGTGTTCCACCAGCCGCTTGGCCTTCTCGATCACCATCTCGGCGACCTGCACGTGGCGGGTGGCCGGCTCGTCGAAGGTGGAGGCGATGACCTCGCCCTTCACCGAGCGGATCATGTCGGTCACCTCTTCCGGGCGCTCGTCGATGAGCAGCACGATGAGGTAGCATTCGGGGTGGTTGAGGGTGATCGACTGCGCGATGTTCTGCATCAGCACGGTCTTACCCGTGCGCGGCGGCGCGACGATCAGGGCGCGCTGGCCCTTACCGATCGGCGAGACGATGTCGATGATGCGGGGCGAAAAATCTTTCTTGGTCGGGTTGTCCAGTTCGAGCTTGAACCGCTTGGTGGGAAAGAGCGGCGTCAGGTTGTCGAAATGGACCTTGTGCTTGATCTTCTCCGGGTTCTCGAAGTTGATCGTGTTGACCTTGATCAGCGCGAAGTAGCGCTCGCCGTCCTTGGGGCCGCGGATCGGGCCCTCCACCGTGTCGCCCGTGCGCAGGCCGAAGCGGCGGATCTGGGTCGGCGAGATGTAGATGTCGTCCGGACCCGGCAGGTAGTTCGAGTCGTTCGAGCGCAGGAAGCCGAACCCGTCCTGGAGCACCTCGACCGTGCCGGCACCGATGATCTCGGTCTCGTTGGCCGCGAGCTGCTTGAGGATTGCGAACATCAACTCCTGCTTGCGCATGGTCGAGGCGTTCTCGACCTCGACCTCCTCGGCGAAAGCGGTGAGCTCGGTCGGCGATTTGGATTTGAGATCCTGAAGCCGCATCTCGCGTCGTGCGACGAGATCGGCCGGCGCAGGCGCGCTTTCGGCCGGAGCTTCGACGGGGGCGAGAGCGTCGTTCTGTGACGTCATGTGGGAGGATGCAACCAACGAATGGCGGGAAAGAATCGGCCGGTCGGGGAGCAGGGCTGAACGCCGGGGAGACGTTCCAGGTCCGTAGCCGCCGCGGGCGCGCGGCCCGGTCCACGCATCGGGTCCGCTCGGCCAGAACGACCTCGGGATGCGACACGGCTGCAATCGGAGAGCAGGGGTCAATAGCGCGTTTCGCCGCCCGGCTCAAGACCCGAGAACTTGAAGTCTTGGGGAGATTATCGCCGCCGCAGCCGCACGTAGAGAGCGCCGGCCCCACCGTGATGGCGCGCCGCCTCCTCGAAGCCGAGGACGAAACCGCGCAGCTCCGGTCCCCGCAGCCAGTGGGGCACGCTGCGCCGGAGCACGCCGCGCTCCGAGAAGCCGCGCTCCCCAGCGCCGAAGGCCGAGCCCTCACCGCCCTTGCCGGTCACCACGAGCACGCGGGCATGCCCCGCCGCGCGGCAGCGCAGCAGGAACCCAACCAGGGCGGAATGGGCCTCCGCCTGGTAGAGGCCGTGCAGGTCGATGCGCGCCTCGATCTCCAGCCTGCCCCGCTCCAGCCCGCGCCGCTCCCGCCGCTCGAGTCCGGGCGTAACCGGGAGGGAGGGCGGTGGCGCCTGGCCCGGTGCCGGGCCGGTGCGGGCGATCTCGGGGGCGAGATCGCCGAGCTTGAGCGGCTTCCCGACCTTTCGGGACGGGGCCGCCGTGGGGGACGGCCGGGCGGGGAAAGGAGCGGGGGGAGGGGTCACCGCCTTCTTCGCGGCCGGCCGCACCGCCGGACGGGACGGAGCGGCCGGGTTCGGCCGCGGCGCGGCGGCTTTCTCGGGTTCGGGCGGGGGCGGCTTCTTCGGCTTGGCGCGACCGCGCAGGGGGGTGATCAGCTTGGCGATCTCTCCCCAGAGATGGGCTTCCTCCCGCGAGAGAAGGCGCGCGCGCCGCGGCGGCCGCGCACTCACGGCCGTCCCGCTCCGGTGGCGGCCTCCGGCGCGGCCGTGTCCTGCGCGGAGGGTTTGGGGATCAGCACGACGAAGCCCATGCGGTCGTGCAGGTCGCCCGCCGCGCGGCCCGCCGCGGCGCCGGTGCCGACATAGAGATCGCCCCGGGCCGGGCCGACGATGGCCGAGCCGGTATCGGCGGCGACGACGAGATGGCCGCGGCCGGGCTGGCCCGGCAGCTTGCCCTCCAGCCAGAACGGCAGGCCGTAGCGCCACAAGCCTCCATCCACCGCCATGCTGCGGCCGGGGCTCAGGGGAACGCCCGCCGCGCCGGGAGGGCCGAGGGTGGGGTCGGTCACCGGCTCGGTCCGGAAGAAGATGTAGGAGGCGTTCATCCGCATCAGCCGGCGAGCATGGTCCGGATTGGCGCGCAGCCACGAGGTCCAGCGCTCCAGGCTGAGGCCGTTGATGGGCAGGTGGCCCTCGGCGACGAGGAGCTTGCCGATCGAGGTATAGGGCTGGCCGTTCTTGCCGTCGTAGAGCACCCGCATCGAGCGGCCGTCGGGCAGTCGGACGCGGCCGGAGCCCTGAACCTGCAGCACGAAGAGATCGACGGAATCCCGCAGCCACAGGAGCGGCCGGGTGCGGGCGCCGAGCGCCCCGTCCTCGATCGCCGCACGGTCGGGATAGGGCACGAGCCCGGTCTCGGTCCGGCGTCCCGCCCGGTAGGCCGGATCGAGGCCGGGCGCCGTCTCGCCGGGGGCGAGGCTGACGAGGTCGTCGGGCCGGGCCAGGACGGCGGCGGTGTAGCCGGGGCCGGGTTCGAGGGAGCCGGTCAGCTCCGGCTCGAAATAGCCGGTGAGGAAGCCGGCCCTGCGCTCCGGCTCCGTGCCGGAAGCGGGGCGCACGATGCGGTAGGCCGAGAACCGAGCCTCGAAGAATTTCTTCGCCTCACCCGGCCTCACCGCGGCGGCGCTCGCGCAGGCTGCCGCGAGATCGGCGGGCGTGCCCGTCACGCCCGCGGCTTGCGGCGGGTTGGGGCCGGGCCCCGCGCAGGTCCGGCGGAAGGCGTCGAGGGCGGCGCCGGCATCGTCCTCGCGCCAGCCCGGCAGGGCGGCGAGCACGACCGGCTCCAGCACCGCGCCCGGGACTTGCGGGGGCGCGGGGGAGGGTTCGGCCAGACAGGGGGCCGCAACGGAAACGGCCGCAGCGGCGAGAACCGCTGCGGCCGGAAGGGAAACGCGCCGGGACGGCATGACGGAACCGATCAGCCGCCCGCGTCGGTGGCGACGAGCTGCCAGTTCGGATCGCGCGAGCCCAGCGTGCGGGCGAAGGTCCAGACGTCGGGCACCTCGACGCCGGTCTCGGCATTGCCGTCGATCACCTTGCCCTCCGCGTCGCGGGTGGCGGTGATGAGGTTCGAGAGGAAGCGCACGGTGACCTGCGCGACGCGGTTCTTCACCTCGACGGCGACCATCTCGGCCTTGTCGATGGAGATGAAGGTGGTCTCCACGGTCTCGTGGCGCTTCTCGCGCTCCGAGATCGCCCGCTCGAAGCCCTCGCAGACCTCCCGGGACAGCAGCGCGCGCAGGGTCTTGCGGTCCCCCTTGGCGAAGGCGATGACGATGGCCTCGTAGGCTCCCTTCGCTCCTTCCAGGAAAGCGCGGGGCTCGAAGGCCGGCTCGACCTGAACCACCTGCTCCAGGCCGCGGGCGACCGCCGAGCCCGGCTCGGCGATGCCGCGCCAGTCGCGCGGGGCGGTCTGCACCGCGGCGCCGGCCTGGGCGCGGTCCGCGCCGGGCAGACGCACCACGTTGTCGCCCTCGCCCCGTCCGGCCTGCGGCTCGGTGCGGTTGCGCTCGACCGGCCGGAAGGGCGAGCGCTCCGTGCCGGTCTTCTGGCCGAGCACCGAGCGCAGCCGCCAGATCACGAAGACGGCCAGCGCCAGGAAGATCAGGGTCGTTACGTCGAAGGAATCCTGCATCACCGATCCGAATCGTGACCGTCGCACGCGTGAGTCCGGCGCCCGAAGGCTGCGCGGACGAGGGGTCCGTCCCGTGATCCCGCCCGCCATGCTCCGGAAGATGGTTCGCGAAGGCCCCGCCGGCGGGCGGCGGAACCTGTCGCGAAACGGCTCTTAGCCGAGGGCGGCGCGGGGATCGAGCCGGGACGAGATGTCTTGCAAGGCGCTCTTGGCCGTTTGTCTCCGACTGCCAAAGTCCGTGACCTTATCGTGATATGGGCCGGCCTGCGAGCGATTCCAGGCAAGCCGGCGAGACGGGCCCCCGCGTCCCATTCACGCGCGGTCGAGAACCGGGCTCGAACGTGCTGCCGGCGCCCCGGGGCCGAGGGCGCCCGCATCGCCCGGGTTCGGCTTGTTCACGCGGTACGGGCATGGTAGCCGCAGCCCGCGCCGAAGGGGCGCTCGTGCGCTTCTTCAGAACCCGCGCACGACGACGCGAGGAGGAGAGACGCCATGGCCGATACCGCGGCACCCAACGGCAACGGCGCACAGACCGAGGATCTCGCGCCCGCGATCAACGCGCTGGCGCAGTATGCCAAGGACCTCTCCTTCGAGAACCCGAACGCGCCGCGCTCCCTGCAGCCGCAGGAGGGCGGGCCTCAGATCAACATTCAGGTCAACGTCAACGCCCAGCAGATCGCCGAGGCCGATTTCGAGGTCGAGCTGACGCTGGAGGGCGACGCCAAGATCAAGAACGAGGTGCTGTTCGCCTTCGAGCTGAAATATGCCGGCATCTTCCGCATGCGCAACATCCCGCAGGACCAGATCCATCCGGCCGTGATGATCGAGTGCCCGCGCCTGCTCTTCCCCTTCGCGCGCCAGATCGTCGCCGAGGCGGTGCGCAACGGCGGCTTCCCGCCTCTCTACATCGACCCGATCGATTTCGTCGGCCTCTACCGTCAGAAGATGATGGAAGCCCAGGGCGCCGAGGGCGCTGCGGGACCGAACGCGCCGCTCGCCTCCTGAGGCGGGACCCGGCTCCGGCCGGACGGCGAAACCGGTTCGAACACGGCACGGGGCTCCGCGATGCGGGGCCCTTTTTCGTTGCGGCCTCGCGGCGAACCCGCACGGGGCGGGAGACCGGATGGGCCCTGCAAGCGTTGCAAGGAGCGCGGCGGTGCGTTAGGCGCCCGCCCCCGGATCAGCCCCAAGGACAGCATGGCGCCCACCACCCACCTTGCCCTGATCAATGTCTTCATCGGCGACATCCAGGGCGGGCTCGGGCCGTTTCTCGGCACGTGGCTCGCGCAGATGCGGCAGTGGAGCCCGTCGCAGGTCGGGCTCGTCACCACGTTGGTGGGCGCGGGCACGCTGCTGCTCAGCGGCCCCTTCGGCGCACTCGTCGATCGGCTCGGGCGGCCGCGCCTGCTCATCGTGATCGCCTGCGCCGCGATCCTCGCCGGCACGCTGCTCTTGATGCCGGCTCATTCCTTCCTGCCGGTGCTCGCCGCGCAGTTCCTCGCCGCCGCGGGCGGAACACTGCTGCTGCTCGCGGTGACCGCGCTGACGCTCGGCGTCGTCGGCAAGGACGCCTTCCCGCGCCAGCAGGGCCGCAACCAGGCCTTCAACCATGTCGGCATCCTGATCGCCGCCGGCCTCATCACCGTCGGCACCGCCCGGTTCGGGCCGGAGATCGCCTTCTGGGTGCTCGGCACGATGGCGGCGGCGGCCATCGCCGCCACCTTGGCCATGCCCGCGCACGCCTTCAACGGGCGCCGGGCCGCGGGCTGGAAGGAGGAGGACGAGGCGGCACCGGCCCGCTCCTCCTACACCCAGGTCTTCACCAACAAGCGGCTGCTCGTGCTCGCCGTGGCACTCGCCCTGTTCCAGCTCGGCAACGGCGGCATGCTGACCCTGCTCGGGCAGAAGCTCGTGCACACCGCCGACAATCCCACCGCCTGGACCGCCCGCTACGTCATGGTGGCGCAATTGGTGATGGTGCCCGTGGCGCTGGCCGCCGGCTCGCTCGCCGACCGGCGCGGCCGGCGACAGCTCCTCATCGCCGCCTGTGTCGCCCTGCCCATCCGGGCGGCGCTCTCGGCCTTCGTCGACGATCCGTACTGGCTCATCACCGCCGAAATCCTCGACGGCGTGGCCTCGGGCATCATCGGTGTGGCGGTCCCGGTGGTCGTGGCCGACCTGACCTGGGGCTCGGGCCGCACCCAGACCGCGCTCGGCACCGTCAACGCCGTGCAGGGTGCGGGCGGCGCGCTCTCGGCCTGGTACGGCGGTCTCGCCCAGGGCTGGTTCGGCTGGTCGGGCGCCTTCCTGGCGCTCGGCGCGGCCGGCATCGGCGCGCTCGTCCTGGTCTGGTGGCTCGCCGCCACCACCGAGGAGAGCCCGTCCCGCCGCCGCCGCACCCGCCGGGCGGAGCGGCTGCGCGCCGCCGAGGGGTCGGCCTGATCGCAGGATCCGATCCCCAGAACAGGCTGGCGTCCCGCCGGTTCACCGGGCGGCCTTCTCGGCCACGAGGTGTCCATGGCCCGAATTCAGGACGACGACAGCGGACGAACCATCCGGGCCTACGAGCCGCGGGCGGTGCCCTGGCTCAGCGTCGTGTTCGGCTACGGGCCGATGCTGCCCTTCGTCGCCGGGGCGGTGCTGGTCTGGCTGCTGCCGGCCGGGGCGGCCGAGGCGGTCTTCACCCTGACCCTGCTCTGGGGCTGCGCGATCCTGCTGTTCCTGTCGGGCGTGCGCCGCGGCGTCAGCTTCCGCACCGAGGGCGGCGCGAGGCCGGCGCAGATCCTCACGATGCTGAGCCTGTTCCTGCTCGGCTACGGTGCCCTGCTCGCCTTCGCCCTCGGCAAGCCGGCCATCGCGCTCGGCCTGCTGATGGCCGGCTTCACCGAGATCACGATCCTCGACCCCATCGCCGCCCGCCGCGGCGAGGCGCCCCTGTTCTTCGAGCGCCTGCGGCCCGCGCAGATCCCCCTGGCGGTGCTCGGCCTCGGGGCGCTCCTGGCCTACCGCCTGACGCTCTGAGCCTCCGTTGAGGATGATTGGAGAATGTCGGCGGCTTTCGTAGAACGCCGCACCGCCAGCACTCCGACCGGCCCATGCACGTCAGCCACGATCCCACCGCCCCGGAATCCGAGAAGATCGGCTTCGACGCCTTCCTCGCCGTCGACATCCGCGTCGGCACCGTCGTCTCGGCGGAAGCCTTTCCCGAGGCGCGAAAAGCCGCGATCAAGCTCGTGATCGATTTCGGACCGGTGATCGGCACCAAGCGCTCCAGCGCGCAGATCACGGAGCATTACGCGCCCGGGACGCTGGTGGGCCGGCAGGTCGCGGCGGTGGTGAACTTCCCGCCGCGCCAGATCGGGAAGTTCCTGTCGGAGGTGCTGACGCTGGGCTTTGCCGACGAGGCGGGCGCCGTCGTCCTGTTCGCCCCCGACCGGCCGGTGCCCGACGGCAGCCGCCTGTTCTAGAGCGCCGTTCGGGTTGCCGCCTCACGGCCGCCTGCGATAGAGCCGGGTTTCCCTTCAAGAACCGCTCCGATCGGCGACGATATGGCCAAGGCCGAGACCCTGAAACCCCGCCTGCCGCGCGGCTTCCCCGACCGGCATGAGGCCGACATCCTCGCTCAGGGGCGTATGCTGGACACGATCCGGCAGACCTTCGAGCTCTACGGCTTCGAGGCGCTGGAGACGCCCTTCGTCGAGTACACCGAGTCGCTGGGGAAGTTCCTGCCGGATCTCGACCGGCCGAACGAAGGCGTCTTTTCGTTCCAGGACGACGACGAGCAATGGCTCTCGCTCCGCTACGACCTGACGGCACCGCTGGCCCGCCACGTCGCCGAAAACTTCGACGCGATCCCCAAACCCTATCGCAGCTATCGGGCGGGCTACGTCTTCCGCAACGAGAAGCCGGGACCGGGCCGCTTCCGCCAATTCATGCAGTTCGACGCCGACATCGTCGGTGCCGCCTCCGTCGCGGCGGATGCCGAGACCTGCATGCTGATGGCCGACACGCTGGAGCGCCTCGGGCTCGCCGGCCAGTACGTGGTCAAGGTCAACAATCGCAAAGTGCTGGACGGGGTGATGGAGGCGATCGGCCTCGCCGGTCCCGACAAGGCGGGCCAGAGGCTCACCGTTCTGCGCGCCATCGACAAGCTCGACCGCCTCGGCGCGGACGGCGTGCGCCTGCTGCTCGGCCCCGGCCGCAAGGACGAGAGCGGCGACTTCACCAAGGGCGCCGGTCTTTCGGACGCCGCCATCGAGCGCATCCTGGCCTATGTCGGCTTCGAGGCGAGCCCGCACGAGGGCGCCGACCGGATGGCATTCTGGGAGAAGTTCTTCGGCTCCTGGCAGGAGGTCGTCGGCACGTCCGAGACCGGCCGGGAGGGCATCGCCGAATTGCACGCGATCATGCGCCTGTGCGAGGCGGCGGGCTACGGCCACGACCGGGTGCGGGCCGACCCGAGCGTGGTGCGCGGGCTCGAATACTATACCGGCCCCGTCTACGAGGCGGAGCTGACCTTCCCCGTCACCAACGAGGACGGCCAGACCGTGCGCTTCGGCTCGGTGGCGGGCGGCGGACGCTACGACGGCCTCGTCGGGCGCTTCCGCAGCGAGCCGGTGCCGGCGACCGGCTTCTCCATCGGCGTCTCGCGCCTGTTCTCGGCGCTGCGGCTGACTAAGAGCCCGCTCGTCGAGGGCGCGGCCAAGCCCGGTCCCGTCGTCGTGCTGGTTCTGGATCGTGAGAACATCGCCGAATATCAGGCGCTGGTCACGCGCCTGCGCGCCGAAAACATCCGGGCCGAACTCTATCTCGGCGCGGCCGGGATGAAGGCGCAGATGAAATATGCCGACCGGCGCCGGGCACCTGCGGTGGTGATCCAGGGCTCGAACGAGCGCGAGGCCGGCGAGGTCCAGATCAAGGACCTGATCGAAGGCGCACGCAAGGCAGAGGCGATCGCCAGCAACGCCGAGTGGAAGGCCTCGCGTCCCGCGCAGGTCTCGGTGCCGGTGGAGCGGATGGTCGAAGCGGTCCGCGAGGTCCTGGCCCTCCATTTCGGGTGAGGCGAGAGGGAGCCAGGCCGCTCGCGATGACGGCGGAGGAGAAGCCGGGAGCTTTAGTGCTCCCGGCAATGCTTCGTCTTAGAGCCGATGCGCCGTCCGCTCGGTCGCGTCGTAGCCCGCGGTCGGGCCGGAAGCCGGCTCGGCCTGCGGCGCGCCGGCGCGCTTGACCGCCGCGTCGAGGTTTTCGGGGTCGAGGGCCGTCTCGACGAAGGCGCGGCCGCGATGGGTCAGGTCGCGGGCGTAGCGGATGCCCTGGTCGCGCAGGTCGTCGGCGTAGGGGCCGAGCGCCTGATCCTCCTGCCGGGTGCGCGGCAGCAGCGCGCCGAGCAGCAGGCCCGCGGCGAGGCCGACCACGCCGACGAGGAGCGGGTTCTCGGAGACGAACTGCTCCGTGGCGGTGCGCCCCTCGTGCAAGCGGCGGGTGCCGCGATCCGCGAGGTCGGCGGCGCGGCGGCGCTGCGTCTCGTAGCGGTCCTCGGCCCAGGAGCGGGCATCCTCGTAGGCCTCGCCCGCCCGGTCGCGCGCGGCGCGAACGGTGTCGCCGGCCTGGGCCCGGGCGGAATCGGCGGCGCCGGTGACCCGGTCCTTCAGTTCGGAAGCCTTGCTTGCGGCCTGATCGCGCAGGTCGCGCGCCGTCTCGGAGGCCTGCTCGGTCGTGTCCTGCAGGCCGGCCTGGAGACGGGCATTGGCCTCGCGGCCCGCCGCGGTCGCACGGTCCGCGGTGCTGTGGAGGCTGTGTTCGACGCCGGCCTCGCGGGGCATGCCGGAGCGGCCGGCGATGTTCTCGGGCAGGGTCTCGATGGGCGCGCCGACCGGCGGCGTGGTCGGGCCTTGATGATTGGGTCCTTGGCTCATGATGGGCTCCATGTCCGTGAAGGCCGTCGGCGCGGGGATTCGCGCGCGGCTCCTGGATCGGTCAGACCTGACGCTCGGGCGGCAGGTCGTGGGCGGGGCGTCCGCCGGGGGCGTCGGGATCGTAGGTGCGGTCGGCCCCCGTCACGGTGACGGGCTTGACCTCCACCGGCACGACGGCCCGGGTGGCGGGGCGGGCGGCCGGGTGCCGGGCCGTCCGCATTCCGTTGAGCAGGAGGCCGACGCCCGCCGCGATCAGCAGCACCGGCACGGGGTTGCGCCGCACCGCCTCCAGGGCGTCGTCGTAGACGCCGCTGTAGGGCGTGCGCCGGGCCGAGCCGAGCATCTCGTCGACGAGGCTCGACGCGTTCAGCCGACCCTGAATCCGGTCGATGGTCTCGTCGAGCCGGGCGCGGCTCTGCTCGATGTCCTTCTCGAGGTCCGAGATCGATTCGCTCATCCCGAAACCCTTTCCGTCAGCGCGCGGGCATCCTGCCGGACCTGCCGCGTGGTCCGGGTCGGGGCGAGGTTGGACAGCGACATCGCCCGGGCGCCGATCACGCCGAGCACGATCGCCACGAGCAGCATGCCGCCGCCCACGATCAGGGCCGCCAGCCACTCGGAGCCCACGAGCGTCGCGACGTACTTCACCAGCGCACCGATCAGCACCAGCATCGCCGTGACCGCGAACACTGCGGCGAGCACCATCATCGCGAGGCCGACGAACAGCGAGCGGACGTTGTTCGTCATCTCCGTGCGGAAGAGGGCGATCTCCTTGCTGGCGAGTTCGCTCGCCTCGCGCAGGGCGTCGGCGACGAGCCCCTGGATGGAGGAGGAGGGGGGTGGGGGAGGGGGAGGGCTCGTCATCGTGCGTCCCCTCAGCCCCGGTAGCCGCCGTCGAACCGGTCCGTATCGGCCGTGCCGGAAGCCTTGACGAAGCGCGACAGCAGGAAGCCCGCAGCGAAGGTGGCCACCGCGACGGTCACCGGCGAGCGGCGGGCGAAGGCCTCGGCCTCGTGGTAGATGTCGTCGAGGCTGCGCCGCTCGATCGAGCCGGCGAAGTCGTCGAGCCCTTCCGCCGCGCTGTCGAAGAAGGCGCGGATGTTGGGGCGGTCGTCGAAGGTCTTGCCGGAATCGCGCAGGGACTTGGCGAGATCCGAGACGGAGCGGGCGGCCTCGCCCTTGCGGTCGTCGACGTAAGAGAGGGCGTGCTGGCGCGCGGCCGCCGCGAAACCCTTGCCGCGCTCGGCCGCGACGCTCGCCGTCTCCTCGACGTCGTGGCGCAGGTCCTGCAGATCCGCCTTGGCCTCGGGCGAACCGGTGCCGGAGGCGGCACCGCCGATGGGATCTGGGGACGCGGAAGCTGTCATGGACTGAACTCCGGACGTGGTCGCGAGAGACGGGAGAAGAGGACGATGGGCGCGAGGGCGCCGCGATCCTCGTGAACTCGGCCGGAGAACCATTGGCCGCCTCGCGAGGTTCCGCTTTGCAAAGGCTGCGCGTTGCGCCGGGTATCGCGCCGGCGACGCGAGCCGTCCCGAATCGGGAAAACGCGAGGAGGCGCCGTTCATCCCCATGATCTCCTTCCGATGATTTCCTCCGACGGTCGCGCCCCGTTTCGGCGCGAGATGTCAGCGCCTGTTCAGCTTATCCCTTGCATGGTGGCGGGCACTCTGCTGCACTGCAAAGGACAGGGGAGGATGCGGAGATCGGACGGGCGGATGCCGGGTCGGACAGCGGAAACGCCGTCGGATCGTCCGCTTGACCGGCAGGGGGGGATGCGCTTGGCTGTCTTTCGACGGATCGCGCTCGGCTTCCGCGCGTTTTCCCACAGACGCAAGACCGTTCGGCAGGCGTGCGTCGCGCGCCCGCCCCATCAAGGACCGGAGCCGGGTTCGTGGCACGTCTGATCATTGTCTCCAACCGTGTCGCCGTGCCTGCAGAGGGCAAGGACGCGGTCTCCGCCGGCGGACTGGCCGTCGCGGTCAAGGAGGCGTTCTCGTCGTACGAGGGCCTCTGGTTCGGCTGGAGCGGCAACATCTGCGACAACCCGAGCACCGAGCCCGAGCTGATCCAGCGCGGGCCGATCCAGTACGCCGTGCTCGACCTTTCGCCCCAGGATCACCGCGAGTACTACGCGGGCTTCGCCAACCGGGCGCTCTGGCCGATCATGCACTACCGGATCGGACTCGGGACCTTCTCCCGCTCCGACTACGCCGGCTACCAGCGCGTCAACCAGACCTTCGCCCAGGCGCTCGCCAAGCTGGTCGAGCCCGACGACCTGATCTGGGTTCACGACTACCACTTGCTTCCGCTGGCGAGCGAGCTGCGCGGCCAGGGCATCGCCAACCCGATCGGCTACTTCCACCACATTCCGTGGCCGGCGGCGGACGTGTTCAACACCCTGCCCGCCAGCGACGAGTTGCTGCGCGCCCTGGCCGATTACGACCTGATCGGCCTTCAGACCGACTCGGACGTGCAGAACCTTTCGCGCAACTTCATCGACACGATGCGCGCCATCCCGCTCGGTGGCGGCTCGATGATGGTGGACGGCCGCCGCACCCGCATCCGCAGCTTCCCCATCGGCATCGACGTGGCGAGCTTCAAGGACGCCGCGGACAAGGCCGGCGCCAACAAGGTGGTGCGCGAGACCATGGCGGGCCTGCGCACCCGCAAGCTGCTGATCGGCGTCGACCGACTCGACTACTCGAAGGGCGTGCCCGAGCGCATGGAGGCGGTGGACCGCTTCTTCGCCTCGAACCCCGACCAGCGCGGCAACGTGGTCTACATCCAGATCACGCCGAAATCCCGCAGCGAGGTGCCGGAATACGAGCAGCTCTCCCGCGAGGTGAACGAGAAGGTCGGCGACATCAACGGCATGCTCGGCGAGCCGGCCTGGACGCCGATCCAGTACGTCACCAAGGCCTATCCGCGCCCCGTGCTCGCCGGCCTCTATCGCGCCGCCCGGGTCGGTCTCGTCACGCCCATGCGCGACGGCATGAACCTCGTCGCCAAGGAATACGTCGTCGCACAAAGCGCGGAGGATCCCGGCGTCCTCGTGCTCTCGAAATTCGCGGGTGCGGCCCGGCAGCTGCCCGAGGCGTTGCTCGTGAACCCCTACGACCGCTTCGAGGTCGCCGAGGCGATCCGGCAGGCGCTCTACATGCCTCGCGGTGAGCGCCTGGAGCGCTGGAAGCCCATGGCCGACCGCATGCTGCGCGAGGACGTGGATTGGTGGGCGCGCGCCTTCATGACGGAGCTGGAGAACTTCCGCACCGTCGAGCGCGAGCCACCGACCGCGGCGGCGGCGGCGGAGTAGGGACGCGCTTCGCCTCGGCGACGAATCGGCCTAAGTCGAAGCGTGGCCTCGTTTTCTGGGCCCCTCTTCACGAAAGACCGGAATGATCGTCATCGAGGAGGGTTCGCCGACGCCGCTCGGCGCACATTTCGACGGCCGCGGCGTCAACTTCGCTCTCTTCTCGCAGCACGCGACCCGGGTCGATCTCTGCCTGTTCGATCCCGGCGCCCGGCACGAAGCGCGCACGATCCGCCTGCCCTGCCGGACCGACGACGTCTTCCACGGTTATCTCCACGGCCTGCTGCCGGGTCAGCAATACGCCTACCGGGTGTTCGGCCCCTGGGACCCGGCGGCGGGGCACCGCTTCAACCCGGCCAAGCTCGTCCTCGACCCCTATGCCCGCGAGATCGCCGGGCGCATCCGCTGGCACGACGCGCTCTACAGCCATCGTCGCGGCGGCGTGCGCGAGGACCAGATGGACCGGCGCGACAGCGCACCCTTCCTGCCCCGCGGCGTGGTCACGCGACCCGACACCCCCGATCCGGTCGCCCTGCCGACGCCACGCCCGCTCCACGAGACGGTGATCTACGAGGCCCACGTCAAGGCGCTGACGATGACGCATCCGGCCCTCTCGGAAGCCGAGCGCGGCACCTATCTCGGGCTGGCCCACCCCGCCATCATCGAGCACCTCCTGAGGCTCGGCGTCACCGCGCTCGAACTCCTGCCGATCCAAGCCTTCGCCGACGACCGCTTCCTCGTGGAGAAGGGCCTCGTCAATTTCTGGGGCTACCAGCCCTACAATTACTTCGCGCCCGAGCCGCGCTATCTCGGCGAGGGCGATGCCAGCGGCCTGCGCTTCGCCATCCGCGAACTCGCGGCGGCCGGCATCGAGACCCTGATCGACGTGGTCTACAACCACACGGCGGAGGGCGACCACCTCGGGCCAACGCTCTCCTTCCGCGGCATCGACAACACGAGCTACTACAAGCTCGACCCCGACAATCTCCGCCGGAACGTCGATTGCACCGGCTGCGGCAACACCTTGAACGTCGCCCATCCGCGGGTGATGCGCATGGTGCTCGACTCCTTGCGCCACTGGGTGACCGTCTACGGCGTGGCGGGCTTCCGCTTCGACCTCGCCACGAGCCTGGGACGCGTGCCGCTCGATTTCTCCCCCGAGGCCGCCTTCTTCCAGGCGGTGCAGCAGGACCCCGTCCTGTCGCGGGTCAAGCTCATCGCCGAGCCCTGGGACATCGGCATGGGCGGCTACCGGCTCGGCGGCTACCCCTACGGCTGGAGCGAGTGGAACGATCAGTTCCGCGATCACCTGCGCGGCTTCTGGCGAGGCGATTCCGGCACGCTCGCCAAGCTCACGCAGGGGCTCTCGGGCTCCCGCGAGATCTTCCTGCCGTCGGGCCGCTCGCCGTTGGCCAGCATCAACTTCGTGGCGTCCCACGACGGCTTCACGCTGGCCGACGTGGTCGCCTACGCGCAGAAGCACAACGAGGCCAACGGCGAGGAGAACCGCGACGGCCACGGTCACAACCTCTCGGCCAATTACGGCGTCGAGGGGCCGACCGACGATTCCCGCATCCTCGCCCTGCGCGCCCGCCAGAAGCGCAACATGCTGGCCTGCCTGTTCTTCGCGCAGGGTGTGCCGATGCTGCTGATGGGCGACGAGCGCTCGCGCTCGCAGCGCGGCAACAACAACGCCTACTGCCAGGACAACGCCCTGAGCTGGATGGATTGGGAGAACGACCCCGATCCGACCCTGACCGCGTTCGTCGCCAATCTCGCGGCCCTGCGCCGGGCCTGCCGCTCCCTGCGCCGCCGCCACTTCCTGATCGGCAGCCGCGTCGGCGAGACCGAGCTGAAGGACGTGCACTGGCTCTCCCCCGACGGCACCGAGATGGACGGGGCCGCCTGGGCGGACGGCGAGCGCCAAGCCTTCGGCATGCAGATGAGCAACGACATCGAGGGATCGGAGCGCGTCCTCATCCTGATGAACGCGGCGGCGGAGGCCTGCCCCTTCGCCCTGCCGGCCGAACTCGGCGGACCCTGGCGCCCGGTCTTCGACACGACCCTCGACCGCGGCGCCGTGCCCGAGGGAACGCGCCCGATGGTCCCCCCCGCCGGCACGGTCGACCTGCCCGAGCGGGCGGTGCTGGTGCTGAAATCGCCGCCCATCCTGTCCTGAGGCCGCCCGCACCCCGGGAAAATGGTGCCCGCATCTCGGCTTCCTGCGCCCCCCGTGGCATCGTCAGGGTGAGGGCCCGATCGGGCGGGGAGAGGGACGACATCGATGCAGGCGGGAAGCGGCGGGGCGGCGCGGGTGACGGTGGTCGATCACCCGCTCGTCCAGCACAAGCTGACGATGATGCGCGACGGCGAGCGCTCGACGAAGGGGTTCCGCGAACTCCTGAACGAGATCGGCATGCTGCTCGCCTACGAGGTGACCCGCGACCTGCCGCTCGAACCGGTCACCATCCAGACGCCGATCCAGCCCATGGAAGGGCGCCGGATCGCCGGCAAGAAGCTCGTGCTCGCCCCGATCCTGCGCGCCGGCGTCGGCTTCCTCGACGGCATGCTCTCGCTGATGCCGTCGGCTCGCGTCGCCCATGTCGGGCTCTACCGCGATCCCGACACGCTCCAGGCGGTGGAGTACTATTTCAAGAGCCCGTCGGATCTGGCCGACCGCACGGTGCTGGTGCTCGACCCCATGCTCGCCACCGCCAATTCCGCGGTCGCGGCGGTGGAGCGGCTCAAGAGCCGGGGCGCGCGGGATCTGCGCTTCGTCTGCCTGCTCGCCGCGCCCGAGGGCATCGCCCGCTTCCAGGCAGCCCATCCCGACGTGCCGGTCTGGACCGCGGCGATCGACAGCCACCTCAACGACCACGGCTACATCGTGCCGGGCCTCGGCGACGCGGGCGACCGGATGTACGGCACGCGCTGATTCTTTTGGTGGCATCGTCCCGAAAGGGGCGCCGGCATTTGGACGATGCTCGACCGGCTCAGTTCCGCTGGCGCTGGGCACCAGGGCGGATCGTGACGATGATGACGGCATCGGCCGCTTGGCTGACGGTGTGATAGATCAGGTACGGCAGACGCGGAACGACGAAACGGCGCAGGTTCGGACGCAAGAGCCGGCCGGCATCCGGATACGTCGCCAGGAGCGAGAAGGTATCTCGAATCGCCCGCTGCACGTGGGACGCGGCTGGCGGATTCTCTCGGTGATATCGTCGGCGATCTCGCGCAGCCGCCGTATGGCGCGCTGAGAGACTTCTAGCCTCATCGCTCGAAGCTGCGGAAGGCCGCTTCGACCTCTTCGGGAGAAGCCAGCTCACCGCGATCGATTTCGGCGAGCCCGGCCATCACGTCCTCGAGGTGGTCGGGATCGATATCGTCCGAGGCTCCGATCTTGGCGAGACCCATTATGGCTTCGGCGATCGTATCCTGATCCGTCGCGGGAAGCCGGCGCACGGCCTCGACGGCTTGTTCGAGCAGCTTCGTCATGTGTCACCTTCCGAGCGTGAAACATACATGGCTCGACGCGTCCCGTCCTCTGCGCCATGTGATCGGCCATCGTCCGCCGAACCCGCGCCCCAAGGAGCCGTCATGCCCCAAGACCTGCCCGAGACCATGCGCCAGATCCGCTTCCAGGGCGCGGGGGGGCCGGAGGTCATCACGGTCGAGGCCGTGCCGCTGCCCAAACCCGCGGCCGGGCAGGTTCTGGTCGAGGTGGTCGCGGCGGGCATCAACCGGCCCGACATCATGCAGCGGCAGGGCAGCTACCCGCCGCCCAAGGGCGCGACCGAGATCCCGGGGCTGGAGATCGCCGGGCGCATCGCCGCCCTGGGCGAGGGCGTCACGGACTGGGCCGTGGGCGACGAGGTCTGCGCGCTGGTCATCAGCGGCGGCTACGCGGAGTTCGCTCTGGCCGAGACGGGGCAGGTGCTGCGGAAGCCCGGACCGCTCTCCCTGGTGGAGGCGGCCGGGCTGCCCGAGACCGTCTTCACCGTCTATTCCACGGTGATCCAGCGCGGACGCCTGCAGAAGGGTGAGACCTTCCTCGTCCATGGCGGGTCGAGCGGGATCGGCACCACCGCGATCCAGATCGCCAAGCAGCACGGCGCCCGCGTCCTCACCACCGCCGGCTCGGCCGAGAAGTGCCGATTCTGCGAGGAGCTGGGGGCGGACGCCGCCATCAACTACCGCGAGGCGGATTTCGCCGAGGAGGTGAAGCGGCTCACCGACGGCCGGGGCGTCGACGTGATCCTCGACATGGTGGGCGCGGCCTATCTCCAGAAGAACATCGCCTCGCTCGCGGTGGAGGGTCGCCTCGTCCAGATCGCCTTCATGCAGGGCTACAAGGCGGAGAACGTCACGCTGACCCCGATCATGCTCAAGCGCCTCACCATCACCGGCGCAACGCTCCGGGCGCAGCCCAAGGAGAGCAAGGCGGCGATTGCCGAGGGCCTGCGGCGGGAGGTCTGGCCGCTGGTGGAGGCGGGCAAGATCCGTCCCGTCGTGCACGCGACCTTCCCCCTGGAGGAGGCACGCAAGGCCCACGAACTCATGGAGACCAGCAGCCACACGGGCAAGATCTTGCTGGTCACGGGGCGCTAGAACATCATCCCGAGAGGTGGTTTCCGGCTTTCGGAAAACGATGCTGCTGACTCAAGAACCCTGAGCCTCATTCCGAATGCGGGACGAGGCTCAAGGCGCAGCTTCACGCAGGAACTCTCGAAGCCTGACCGGCGTTGGCCAAGCATAACCGATGCTGCCGACGCCGCTCCTCTGCTGGGCGGCAGAGAGGGAACTTCATGGCTCAGATCGAAAACCAGACCGATGCCCGCCAGGGCTCGAAGGGCAAGCCGGTCCTCTATGTCCTGGTGGCAAGCCTCGTCCTGCTCGCCGTCGCCACGGTCGGACTCCTGAGCTGGAACCGGGCCGAGTCGCCCGCCGACCATGCCGGCAAAAGCCAGGAATCCGCCCGCGAGATGACCACCGGCTCCGTGAACAAGGCACCGTCCTCGAACAGCGGCAACGTGCCGGCCGAGAACCCGGCCTACCCGCAGCCGGCCCAGAAGTCGGCGCAGTAACGCCGACAGCCTGCTGAGCAAAAAAGCCTCCCGGGATGCGTTCCCGGGAGGCTTTTTCGTTTCATCGATCGGCCGAACGTCTCATCGCATCGCGAGCGGCAGGCGCTACCCGACGCCTGTCGGTCCGTCGATGACCCGCCGCACCCTTCGGGCCAGCTCCATGCGCTTGTAGGGCTTGTTGATGATCTCGAACTCGGTGCCGCCCGCGTCGGTGCGCTCCAGCGAGGCCTCGGCGTAGCCGGTGGTGAGCAGCACCTTGATCTTGGGCTGACGCTCCCGGGCGGCGCGGGCCAGCATCACGCCGTTCATGCCGCCGGGCATGATGAGATCGGTGAACAGCAGGTCGATGCGCGCCTCGCCGTCGAGGATCTCGACGGCGGCCCGGGGACTGTCGACCACGACGACCTTGTAGCCGAAATCCTCCAGGATGGTGCCCGCCGTCGCCGCCACGTCCGGCCGGTCGTCCACCACGAGCACCGTCTCGGTGCCGTGCCGGTCCGCGGCACGCTGCAGGGGCTTGGCCTCGTCCTCGATCTTCTGGTCGGAGGCCGGGAAGAGGAGCCGCACCGTGGTGCCGTGGCCGACTTCGGAATAGATCTTCACCGAGCCGCCCGACTGCTTGACGAAGCCGTAGACCATGGCAAGCCCGAGCCCGGTGCCCTTGCCCTCCCCCTTGGTGGTGAAGAATGGCTCCATGACACGCGTCAGGATCTCGGACGGCATGCCGGTTCCTGTATCGGTCACCGAGACCACGACGTAGGCGCCGGGCGGCACGGTCTTGGTGAGGGCGGTGTCCTCGTCCTCGATCAGCAGGTTCTCCGTCCGCATCGTCACCGTGCCGCCCTCGGGCATCGCGTCGCGAGCGTTGATGAGCACGTTGAGCAGGGCGACCTCGGCCTGGGTCGGGTCGATGCGCGTCGTCCAGAGTTCCGGCGCGAGCACGGCCTTCAGTTCGATGTCGTCGCCGAGCGTCCGGCCCGTCATCTCGGTCATGCCCTCGACGAGGCCGTTGAGATTGAGCAGGCGTCCCTCCAGCCGCTGCTTGCGCGAGAAGGCGAGGAGCTGATGCGTGAGCTTGGCGGCCCGGTCGGTCGCCGCCCGCACCGCCTCGGCGGCCCTGCGCATCCGCGCGGCGTCGATCGTCGGATGGTCGAGCAGCGCCAGGATAACCTCGTTGTGGCCGGAGACGACCTGAAGCAGGTTGTTGAAGTCGTGGGCGATGCCGCCGGTGAGCTGGCCCAGGCTCTCCATCTTCTGGGCTTGGTAGAGCGACTCCTCGGCGTCGCGGCGGCGTGAGACGTCGAGTTGCGAGCCGAAGAAGTAGACGAGGTCGCCCGAGCGGTCGAAGACCGGGCTGACGAACAACGCGTTCCAGAACGAGGAGCCGTCCTTGCGGTAGTTCAGGATCTCGGTGGCGAACTCCCGGTGCTCCATCACGGCGTCGCGCACTTCCGCGATGGTCTCGCGGTCGGTGTCCGGCCCCTGCAGGAAGCGGCAGTTGTTTCCGATCAGCTCTTCGAGCGTGTAGCCGGTCATGCGGATGAAGGCGCGGTTGACGAAGATGATCGGATTGTCCGGCTGGTGCGGGTCCGTGACGATCATCGGCATGCGCGTGCGCTCGACGGCCGCGAAGAAGATGTCGTGGTGCTGATCGAGGACGCCGGCCGGGCCGCTGCCGGTCACCGGGGTGTTGGGGCCGGGAGCCTTGGGCTTCTCGGGCGAACTGGGCATGCGGACGGAGTTCCCGTGGATGTGACCCACGGGGCCGGATCACGCATCACAATACATTCGCATCGCGACGCGTTCCAAGGAAAGTCGCGCGATCGATGAACCTCAAACGACAGAAAGTCGCATTAAATCGATCTAGCGACGTATCTGTTCAATTGTGCGTGTCTTCGCGAATGATTTTCTGTATGAAAACATACAATAGGGCCGCCTGGGGTGATCGGACGTGATCACACATCGATGCTGTCGGTCTGCTTGTCGGCCTCGTCCAGGAACGTCGGACGGGTTTCGGCGAGGCCCGTCGCGGACAGGCCGTCCCGGTTCCGTCCGGGACGGCCTGATGCGGTTCGTGAGCCCTCAGACGTGGATCGCGCGCTTGTCGACGGCGAGCGCGGCTTCCTTGACCGCTTCCGTCAGCGTCGGATGGGCGTGGCAGGTGCGGGCGATGTCCTCGGCGGAGGCCGCGAACTCCATCGCCACCGCGACCTCGGCGATGAGGTTGCCCGCATCCGCGCCGACGATGTGCACGCCGAGCACCCGGTCCGTCTTCTCGTCGGCGAGGATCTTCACGAAGCCGTCGGTGGTGCCGTTGGCCTTGGCGCGGCCGTTGGCGGTGAAGGGGAACTTGCCGGCCTTGTAGGCGATCCCGTCCTTCTTCAGTTCCTCCTCGCTCTTCCCGACCGAGGCGACCTCGGGGAAGGTGTAGACCACGTTCGGGATCACGCCGTAATTCACGTGGCCCGACTGGCCGGCCAGAATCTCGGCGACGGCCACGCCCTCGTCCTCCGCCTTGTGGGCGAGCATCGGCCCGGCGATCACGTCGCCGATGGCGTAGATGCCGGTGACGTTGGTGGCGTAGTGCGAATCCGTCTCGATGCGGCCCTTGTCGTCGGTAGCCACGCCCACGGTCTCCAGCCCGAGCCCTTCGGTGAAGGGCACCCGGCCGATGGCGACGAGCACCACGTCGGCGTCGAGCTTCTCCGGCTCGCCGCCCTGGGCCGGCTCGACGGTGACGGTCGCGCCCTTCTTGCCCGTCTCGACGCCGGTCACCTTGGTCGAGAGCTTGAAGACCATGCACTGCTTGGCGAGGATGCGCTGGAACTGCTTGCCGACCTCGCCGTCCATGCCGGGCAGCACCCGGTCGAGATACTCGACCACCGTCACCTCGGCACCGAGCCGGCGCCAGACCGAGCCGAGTTCGAGCCCGATCACGCCCGCGCCGATCACCACGAGCTTCTTCGGCACCCGATCGAGTTCGAGCGCACCGGTGGAGGAGACCACCGTCTTCTCGTCGATCGTGACGCCGGGCAGCCGGGTCACGTCGGAGCCGGTGGCGATGACGATGTTCTTGGTCTCCAGCATCTGGTTGCCGCCGTCCTCGGCGATCACCTCGACGCGGCCGGCCCCGGCGATGCGGCCGCGGCCGTGATAGGTATCGACCTTGTTCTTCTTGAGCAGGAACTCGACGCCCTTGGTGTTGCCGTCGACGCCGCCCTGCTTGAACGCCTGCATCTTCTTCAGGTCGAGCTTCACCGTGCCGACCTCGATGCCGAGCTCGCCGAAGTGCTTGTTGGCCTCCTCGAAGGCTTCCGATGCGTGCAGCAGCGCCTTCGAGGGAATGCAGCCGACGTTGAGGCAGGTGCCGCCATGGGTCGCCCGCTTCTCGACCACCGCGGTCTTGAGGCCCAGCTGGGCCGCGCGGATGGCGCAGACATAGCCGCCGGGGCCGGTGCCGATGACGACGAGATCGTAGCTCATGGAAGGGTCTGTCCTCGTGATGGCGTGTCGGTTGAGTCGGCCGCGGGCAGCGCGGAGGTCGTGCGCTCCCAGGCCTCGATGATGCCGAGCAGGCGCGGCGACCGGGGTTTGTCGAGATCCCGGGCGTAGGCCGGATAGGTCTTCCGCTCGTCCCCGATCTGCAGGTAGGACGGCATCAGGAGCGTGGCGCCGTGCCGGACGAGGCGGTCGAGCGCCTCTGGCTTGTCGAGGCGGATCGCCTCGAAGGTGAAGGTCCCCCTAACCTCTTCGATCGGCGTCTCGGGCGTGATCCGACCCTCGTCCAGCAGCGCCGAGAAAGCGGCGAGATCGTCGCCTTTCAGCGCCTCGAAACCCCGTGCGCTGTCCCGCCGCTGCTCCGGGCTCAGCGCGGCCAGGGCGGCGGTGACGGCGACCTCCCGGGGATCGCGCCCGTCGCCGTTCTCGATCACGCCGAAATCCGTGACGAGCCGGAGTGGTCGCCCACCCGCGTCGAGGCCCCAATAGGAGGCATAGACGCCGTCGCCCCAGCCGCTGGAGAAGACCGCGACCTCAGCCGGCTCATCGGGCAGCGGCCGGTGCATCACCCCGTCCTGGGTCGCGTCCTTCAGTTCGTTCGCGAGCACGTCGTCGAAATAGTTGCTGTAGCGGGGCGTCCGCTTCTGCTCCTGCGCCTCGCGGCGCTCCATCGCGGCACGCGCGGCCGGGTCCATGAAGCAGCCGAGGCCGGCATCGACGGGATAGCCGAAGATCTCGCCCGCCTTCAGGGTGGCGACGTCCTGCCCCTCCATCAGGGCGAGTTCCCAGCGTGCCGGCGCCGCGTCCGCGAAGCGCAGCTCGGCCAGCGCGACACTATTCTGCGCGAGATAGAGCGTGACGGGGTACTTCCCCGGCTCGGCCCGGTGGGTGAAGGGCGCCCGGTCGGGCTGCACCAGAGGATCGGTCGCGATCACCGCCCCGCTCGGGAGCGGCAGGGTGCCGAGGACCCTACGCGTGAGGCCCCGCTCGCGCAGCGCCCCCTCCTTGAGCCCGGTCACCGACAGGTTGGGCTCGCTCTCGCGGAAATCGAACGACCCCTCGGCCATCGGCTTGGCTCCGTCGCGCGCCGCGCGCTGCCACGGGAAGAGCTTGGCCAGCGAGGCCGCCAGCCCGGCGCCGACCGCCGCGATCGCGAGCCAGAGCGCGGTGCGCCGGCTCGGTTCGGGAAGTCGGGGCGAAGTCATCCGTTCGATCGACGCTCGGAAGCCGGCCTCACGGTCCCATCCCCGGATGGAGCGGGACCGTGGACGGCGCCATAAGAACCGCTTCGATCAAAGATCCAGCACGAGGCGCGCCGGATCCTCCAGGGCTTCCTTGACGCGAACGAGGAAGGTCACGGCCTCCTTCCCGTCGACGATGCGGTGATCGTAGGAGAGCGCCAGATACATCATCGGCCGCGCCTCGATCTTGCCGCCCCGCACCACCGGCCGCTCCTCGATGCGGTGCATGCCGAGGATGCCCGATTGCGGTGCATTGAGGATCGGGGTCGACATCAGCGAGCCGTAGATGCCGCCGTTGGTGATGGTGAAGGTGCCGCCCTGCATCTCGTCGATGGAGAGCTTGCCCTCGCGCGCCTTCTTGCCGAAGCCCGAGATCTTCTTCTCGATGCCGGCGATCGAGAGGTCGTCGGCGTCGCGCACCACGGGCACGACGAGGCCCTTATCGGTGCCGACGGCGATGCCGATGTGGTAGTAGTTCTTATAAACGAGGTCCTGCCCGTCGATCTCGGCGTTGACCGCCGGCACGTCCTTGAGCGCGCCGATCACCGCCTTGGTGAAGAAGCCCATGAAGCCGAGCTTCGTGCCGTGCTTCTTCTCGAAGATGTCCTTGTACTGGCTCCGTAGAGCCATCACCGCGCCCATATCCACGTCGTTGAACGTGGTCAGCATCGCCGCATTGTCCTGGGCGCTCTTCAAGCGCTTGGCGATGGTCTGGCGCAGCTTGGTCATCCGCACGCGCTCCTCGCGCGCGGCGTCGTCCGGGGCGGAGGGGGCACGCGGCGGGGCCGGGGCCTTGGTCTCCTGAGCCGGCGCCTTCGCACCGCCCTTGTCGATCGCGGCGAGCATGTCGCCCTTGGTCACGCGGCCGTCCTTGCCGCTGCCGTTGAGGCTTGCCGGGTCGATGCCGGATTCGCGCGCGAGCTTGGCCACCGCCGGGCCGCTCTCGTCGGCACCACGGCCGCCGGCCGGCGGGGCGTCGCCGTGGCTGCCGTAGGAGGCGGAGGATTCCGTCGCCGGCTCGTCCTTGGCCGGCTTGCCCTCGCCCTTCTCCGCGCGGGCCTCCGTCTTGGTCTCGGCCGGCTCGGCGCTCTTCGGGGCGGGCTTGCTCTCCGACTTACCCGCTCCCTTATCGGCGCCCTTGCCGCCCTTGCCGCCCTCGACGATCGAGCCCAGCACCGCGCCGGGCTCCACCGTCTCGCCGTCCTTGACGAGGATCTCGCCGAGTTCGCCCGCGGCCGGCGCATTCACCTCGAGGGTGACCTTGTCGGTCTCGAGCTCCACCAGGGGCTCGTCGGCGGCCACGGTGTCGCCGGGCTTCTTGAACCAGCGGCCGATCGTGGCCTCGCTTACGGATTCGCCGAGCGTGGGGACGAGGATGTCGGTCGCCATGGTTTCGTCTTCACCGAGGTTTCGGGGCGCGTGAGGAGAACGCGACGCCCGGTTGGTGGATCGTTCGGGAGGCGGGCGGCCCTCAGGCCGCCAGCGCCTCGTTGAGGAAGGCCTGGAGCTGGGTGAGGTGCTTCGACATCTGGCCGACCGCGGTCGAGGCCGAGGCCGGGCGGCCGACGTAGCGGGGCCGCTTCGAGGCGGAGCCGGCCTGGCCCAGCACCCATTCGAGATAGGGCTCGACGAAGGACCACGAGCCCATGTTCTTGGGCTCCTCCTGGCACCACACCACCTCCGCGTTGCGGAAGCGGGTCATCTCGTTGGCCAGAGCCTTGAGCGGGAAGGGATAGAGCTGCTCGACGCGCATGAGGTAGACGTCGTTGACGCCGCGCTTCTCCCGCTCCTCCAGGAGGTCGTAATAGACCTTGCCCGAGCAGAGCACGACGCGGCGGATCTTGTCGTCGCGCACGAGCTTCACGCCGCTGTCGTCGTGCTCCGCGTCGTCCCAGAGGATGCGGTGGAAGGTCGAGCCCTCCGCGATTTCCTCCAGCTTCGAGACCGCCCGCTTGTGGCGCAGCAGCGATTTGGGCGTCATCAGGATCAGCGGCTTGCGGAAGTCGCGCTTCAACTGACGGCGCAGGATGTGGAAGTAGTTCGAGGGCGTCGAGCAGTTGGCGACCTGCATGTTGTCCTCGGCGCACATCTGGAGATAGCGCTCCAGACGGGCGGAGGAGTGCTCCGGCCCCTGGCCCTCGTAGCCGTGCGGCAGCAGCATCACGAGGCCGGACATGCGCAGCCACTTGCGCTCGCCCGATGAGATGAACTGGTCGATCACCACCTGCGCGCCGTTGGCGAAGTCGCCGAACTGCGCCTCCCACAGCACCAGGGAATTGGGTTCGGCCAGCGAGTAGCCGTACTCGAAGCCGAGCACCGCCTCCTCGGAGAGCATCGAGTTGATGACCTCCAGGCTCGCCTGCCCCTCGCGCACCGAGTTGAGCGGCGTGTAGCGCTGCTCGTTCTCCTGATCGATCACCACGGCATGGCGCTGCGAGAAGGTGCCGCGCTCCACGTCCTGGCCGGAGAGGCGGACGCGGTGGCCCTCGATCAGCAGCGAGCCGAAGGCCAGGGCCTCGGCGGTCGCCCAATCGATGCCGACGCCCGTCTCGACCGCCTTGGCGCGGTTGTCGAAGAAGCGCTGGATCGTGCGGTGCAGGTGGAAGCCCGGCGGGGGGGTGGTGATCCGCTTGGCGAGGTCACGCAGGGTGTCGGCGGGGACGCCGGTGCGCCCGCGGCGCGGATCGTCCACGTCCTCGCGCACGGCCTTGAAGCCGGACCAGCGCCCGTCCAGCCAGTCGGCCTTGTTGGCCTTGTAGCCGCCGGCCACGTCGAGCTCGCTCTCCAGCATCGAGCGGAACTCGGCCTTGCGCGCGTCGAGCTGCTCCTGGGAGAGGTCGCCCTGCGCGACCAGCTTCTTGCCGTAGGTCTCCAGCGCGGTCGGATGCTTGCGGATGCGCTGGTACATCTTCGGCTGGGTGAAGGCCGGCTCGTCGCCCTCGTTGTGGCCGAAGCGGCGGTAGCAGAGCATGTCGATCACGACCGGCTTGCCGAACTTCTGCCGGTACTCGACCGCGACCTTCGCCGCGAAGGTGACCGCCTCCGGATCGTCGCCGTTGCAGTGGAAGATCGGGGCTTCCACCATCTTGGCGACATCGGACGGGTAGGGCGAGGAGCGCGAGAAGCGCGGATCGGTGGTGAAGCCGATCTGGTTGTTGATGATGAAGTGGATCGAACCGCCGGTCCGGTGGCCCTTCAGGCCGGACAGGCCGAGGCACTCGGCCACCACGCCCTGACCGGCGAAGGCCGCGTCGCCGTGGATGAGCAGCGGCAGCACCCTGCGGCGCTCGACGTTGGGCTTGGCCTTCTGGTCCTGCTTGGCCCGCACCTTCCCCAGCACCACCGGATCGACGATCTCGAGGTGGGACGGGTTGGCGGTCAGCGAGAGGTGGACGGTGTTGTCGTCGAAAGCGCGGTCGGAGGACGCGCCGAGATGGTACTTCACGTCGCCCGAGCCCTCGACCTCGGCCGGGGAGGTCGAGCCGCCCTTGAACTCGTGGAACACCGCCCGGAAGGGCTTGGCCATCACGTTGGTGAGCACGTTCAGCCGGCCGCGATGGGCCATGCCGAGCACGATCTCCTCGACGCCGAGAGCGCCGCCGCGCTTGATGATCTGCTCGAGCGCTGGGACCATCGCCTCGCCGCCGTCCAGGCCGAAGCGCTTGGTGCCGGTGTATTTGAGGTCGAGGAACTTCTCGAAGCCCTCGGCCTCGATCAGCTTGTTCAGGATCGCCCGGCGCCCTTCCGGCGTGAACGAGATTTCCTTGTCCTTGCCCTCGATGCGCTCCTGGATCCATGCCTTCTCCTCGGGATCGGAGATGTGCATGAACTCGACGCCGAGCGTCTGGCAGTAGGTGCGCTCCAGGATAGCGACGATCTCGCGAATCGTCGAGAATTCCATGCCGAGCACGTTGTCGAGGAAGATTTTGCGGTCCCAGTCGCTCTCCTGGAAGCCGTAATGCTGCGGGTGCAGCTCCTCGTGGTCGCCGCGCGGGGCCAGCCCGATCGGATCGAGCTTGGCGTGGAGATGGCCGCGCATGCGGTACGCGCGGATCAGCATGATCGCGCGCACGGAATCCTTGGTGGCCTGCTCGACCGAGACGCCGGTGGCCGCGACGATGGCCGCACCCTTGGCGGAATCGCCGGGCTTGCCGGGCTGGGCCTTGGCCTGGATCTTGTCGCCGAGCGCTTTTTCCAGCGCACCCCAGTTGCCGTCGAGCGCCGAGACGATCTCGCCGTTGGCCGCCACCGGCCAGTTCGGCTTGGCCCAGGAGGCACCCTCGGCGTTCTTCTTCACCAGGGCGACGTCCTCGCCCAACTCCTTGAAGAAGGCCTGCCACTCGGGATCGACTGAGTTCGGGTCGCGGGCATAGGCCGCCTGCAGTTCCTCGATCCAGGCGGCGTTGGCGCCGTAGAGGAAGGAGGTCTGGAGAAGGGCTTCGTTCGCGTCCTGGCGTGCCATTGCTGCCTGTCCTACCGCTCGGGCGGCGCTGTGCTCAGCCTGCCGCCGCGTCGAGTCCGATCCGGCGCACTCCGTCCGGGCAGAACCCTAACGTCCTGCCTCGCGCCTCCGGATCCGTTCGGGGCACGGTCGCGCCCCGATCTCCTGTCCCATATGGGTCGCCCGAGCTTGCGTGCGGTGCAACACAGCCGCGCAGGTCCCGGTTACAGACCGCTCAACCCTTCAGCACTTCCACGAGCGTGGAGCCGAGCCGGGCCGGCGACGGCGAGACGCGGATGCCCGCCGCCTCCATCGCCGCGATCTTGTCCTCGGCGCCGCCCTTGCCACCGGAGATGATGGCGCCGGCATGGCCCATGCGACGGCCCGGAGGTGCCGTGCGGCCGGCGATGAAGCCGACCATGGGCTTCTTGCGTCCGCGCTTGGCCTCGTCGGCCAGGAACTGCGCCGCCTCTTCCTCGGCCGAACCGCCGATCTCGCCGATCATCACGATCGATTCGGTCTTGGGGTCGGCGAGGAACATCTCGAGCATGTCGATGAACTCGGTGCCCTTGACCGGATCGCCGCCGATGCCGACCGCCGTGGTCTGGCCGAGACCGGCATTCGAGGTCTGGAACACCGCCTCGTAGGTCAGGGTCCCCGAGCGCGAGACGATGCCGACGGAGCCCGGCTTGAAGATGTTGGCCGGCATGATGCCGATCTTCGACTGGCCCGCCGTGACGACGCCGGGGCAGTTCGGCCCGATCAGGCGCGACTTCGAGCCTTCGAGCGCGCGCTTGACCCGCACCATGTCGAGCACCGGAATGCCCTCGGTGATGCAGACGATCAGCGGAATCTCCGCAGAAATCGCCTCGCAGATCGCGTCGGCCGCGCCCGGCGGCGGCACGTAGACGACGGAGGCGTCGGCGCCGGTGGCCTCGCGCGCCTCGGCCACGGTGTCGAACACCGGCAGGCCGAGATGGGTCGCGCCGCCTTTACCGGGGCTGGTGCCGCCGACCATCTTGGTGCCGTAGGCGATGGCCTGCTCGGAATGGAAGGTGCCGTTCTTGCCGGTGAAGCCCTGGCAGATGACCCGGGTGTTGGCGTCGATGAGAATGGACATCTGTCAGCTCAACCCTTCTTCACCGCGGCGACGATCTTCTGCGCGGCGTCGTCCAGATCGTCCGCGGGGATGACGTTGAGGCCGGAGTTCCGGATGATCTCCTTGCCCTCCTCGACGTTGGTGCCCTCCAACCGCACGACCAGCGGCACTTCGAGGCCGACCGTCTTCACCGCCGCGATCACGCCGCGGGCGATGACGTCGCACTTCATGATCCCGCCGAAGATGTTGACGAGGATGCCCTTCACCTGCGGGTCGGCGGTGATGATCTTGAAGGCCGCCGTCACCTTCTCCTCGGAGGCGCCGCCGCCGACATCGAGGAAGTTCGCCGGCTCCTCGCCGTAGAGCTTGATGATGTCGAGGGTCGCCATGGCCAGACCCGCGCCGTTGACCATGCAGCCGATCGTGCCGTCGAGCGCGATGTAGGCGAGATCGAATTTCGAGGCCTCGATCTCCTTGGCGTCCTCTTCCGTCTCGTCGCGGAGCGCGACGATGTCGGGGTGGCGGTAGAGGGCGTTCGAATCGAAGGAGATCTTGGCGTCGAGGCACTTGAGCGAACCGTCGCCGGTCAGAACCAGCGGGTTGATCTCCAGCATGCTCATGTCCTTGGCCGTGAAGGCCGCGTAGAGCTTCTCCGTCAGCGCGCCCGCTTCCTTGGCCTGGGGGCCGGAGAGGCCGAGCGCCTTGGCGACCGCGCGGCCGTGGTGGGGCATGATGCCCGTGGCCGGATCGACCGAGAAGGTGACGATCTTCTCGGGCGTGTCGTGGGCGACCTGCTCGATATCCATGCCGCCCTCCGTCGAGACGACGAAGGCGACGCGGCCGGTCTCGCGATCGACGAGCATCGACAGGTAGAACTCGGCGGCGATGGAGGCGCCTTCCTCGATGTAGAGGCGGTTGACCTGCTTGCCGGCCTCGCCGGTCTGCACGGTCACCAGCGTCTGCCCGAGCATCTCGCCCGCGAACTGCACCACCTCGTCCTTCGACTTGGTGACGCGCACGCCGCCCTTGGCACCCGCGGGCGCACCCTTGAAGGTGCCCTTGCCGCGCCCGCCCGCGTGGATCTGCGACTTCACCACCCAGACCGGACCGCCGAGCGTGTCGGCCGCCGCTGCGGCCTCCTCCGGCTTGAAGATCGGCACGCCGCGGGAGACCGGCAGGCCGAACTCCTTCAGGACGGCTTTGGCCTGGTATTCGTGGATGTTCATCGAGACCTCGTCGAGCGGATAGGGCCTAGCCAATAGCGTAGAGCGGCAGTGGAGCGAAGGGCGCCGAGGCGGCCCGCTCGCAAATCACTGCCCGCTCTTCGCTCGTTTTCACACGAGCTTGTCGTTGATGCCCTGGCAGGCGGCGATCAGGCCCTTCACGGCGCCGACCGACTTCTCGAACATCGTCTTCTCGTCGTCGTTGAAGGTCACTTCGAGGACGCGCTCGACGCCGTTCTCGCCGATCACCACCGGCACGCCGACATAGAGGCCGTCCACGCCGTACTCGCCCGAGAGGTAGGCGGCGCAGGGCAGCACCCGCTTCTTGTCCTTGAGGTAGCTCTCGGCCATGGCGATGGCGGAGGCCGCCGGGGCGTAGAAGGCCGAGCCGGTCTTGAGCAGGTTGACGATCTCGCCACCGCCCTTGCGGGTGCGCTCGACCATGGCGTCGAGCTTCTCCTGGGTGGTCCAGCCGAGCTTGACCAGATCGGTCAGCGGCACGCCGGCCACCGTCGAGTAGCGGGTCAGCGGGACCATGTCGTCGCCGTGGCCGCCGAGCACGAAGGCGGTCACGTCCTCGACCGAGACGCCGAACTCCTCGGCCAGGAAGTGGCGGAAGCGGGCGGAATCGAGCACGCCGGCCATGCCGACGACCTTGTTGGTGGGCAGTCCCGAGAACTTCTGCAGCGCCCACACCATCGCGTCGAGCGGATTGGTGATGCAGATCACGAAGGCGTCGGGCGCGTGCTCCTTGATGCCGGCGCCGACCGCCTCCATCACCTTCAGGTTGATGCCGATGAGATCGTCGCGGCTCATGCCGGGCTTGCGCGGCACGCCCGCGGTGACGATCACCACGTCGGCCCCGGCGATCGCAGCGTAGTCGCTGGCGCCCGAATACTTGGCGTCGAAACCGTCGACGGGAGCGGATTCGGCGATGTCGAGCGCCTTGCCCTGCGGCACGCCGTCGACGATGTCGAACAGCACCACGTCACCGAGTTCCTTGAGACCCGCGAGATGGGCAAGGGTGCCGCCGATCTGTCCGGCTCCGATGAGCGCGATCTTGCTGCGTGCCATGAACGTTCTAGCCTCCGGTCGGAATGCGTGGCGGTTCGAAAAATCTTGTCAGCGATCCCGCAGATGGTGCGATGCGGCCGAACCTTCGCCGATCAATCTCGATGCGGCCGGTGTTTGGCGGAAAAGCCACACTCCTTCAACCCGACGAAGGTCGGGGCAGGCCGCCCCCAGCCCGGTCGTACGGGCCGGCAGGCGAAGCCGGGTCGTGAAGAAAGCCGAGCTTTCGCAAGCGATTGGCGCTGATGCGAACGACGATAGACAGCCGGCAAGAGGTCGGTGACAGGATTCGCAATCTGTCATCCGGGTGGTTTTGGTCCTACCGCAATGCAGTTTGGGAGCCCTGTTCGATCGTCAGAAAGTGCCCGTGCGCAGGGAGCGCTGGATCGACTGGATCACTGCGCCGAGTCGGGCATCGAGCAGGTCGCGGGGCACGTCCGCATCGTGCTGGATCGCGACCGGATGCGTGAAACGGTAGCTCGCGTCGAAGATGACGGCGATGGCCCGCTCCCGGTCGCGGGCGGCGAAGACGCCGGTTCCGATTCCCTCCTCGACGATGCGCTCGACGAGGGTGCGCAGGCGGACGCGGTGGCGGCGGGCGATCGGGCGGGACGCGACCGTGGCGTCGAGATGGACCGCGAACAGGTTCGGCTCGTGGGTCAGCATCTCGCTCTGCGCCGTGGCCAGAGCGCCGATGAAGCGCTCGATCTTGTCGTCGGCGGGATCGGGCGCGTCGGCGATGCCGGCGAGTTCCGTCTCGAGATCGCGCAGCCAGCGCCCGGCGACGGCGTCGAGCAGGGCGTCCTTCGAGGGGAAGTAGCGGTAGACGTTGGCATGGGTCATGCCTGCCTCCGCAGCGACCGCGACCACGGTCACCCGCTTGGGGCCGAGGCGGGTCAGATGCTCTGTCGCGATGGCGAGGAGGCGCGCATCCGTCGAGACCGGCGTGGCCCGGGCCCGGGCGGCGGGGCCGCTGAGACGGGAGACACGCGGGCCGAGGCCGCGCGGATCGGTGTCTGAGTCGCTCGCCTCCCGCTCGCTGTCGGTGAAAGTGATGGGTAAGGAGACAGATCCAAACGGCAGCATGTGTTTCCTGGCACGAAAAAGACAAACGTGGGGGCACTCGACTGAGAGACCCCAGTCGAGAGCGGTGCCGTCCCACGCGCTCGCGTGAGCCTCCCCGTCCCGGCGACGAATGGCAACCCCCTCTCGCCACCGATTTGCGGTCGATTCAATTTGTAATGCACGCAGGACGGGTTTCGCAGGGCGTGCCGGGGGCATTCGGCGTGGAGAGAGGCCTGCATCCGACCCTTCGCCGCATCCGGAAAACCGTCTATGACCGCGCCATGACTCTTCCCGAGCCGCCGGCCCCGTCGCCCGGCGAACCGATCGAAGCACGCCTGCGCCGCGGCCTGGGAGCCCGGTCGATCGTGCTCGTCGGTCTGATGGGTGCGGGCAAGAGCACGGTCGGTCGCCGCCTCGCCGGCCGTCTCGGGCTGATGTTCAAGGATGCCGACCACGAGATCGAGGCAGCCGCCAAGCTCACCATCGCCGACATCTTCTCGATCTACGGCGAGGCGAGCTTTCGCGAGGGCGAGGAGCGCGTCATCGCGCGCCTGATGCGCGAGGGACCGATGGTGCTGGCCACGGGCGGCGGCGCCTTCATGCGCGAGGCAACCCGGGCCCGGATCGCCGAAGGGGGCATTTCGGTCTGGCTCAAGGCCGATCTCGACGTGCTGATGCGCCGCGTCCGCAAGCGTCAGACGCGCCCGCTTCTCCAGACGGAGGATCCGGAAGCGACCATGCGCGCGCTGATGGAGGTGCGGCATCCCGTCTATGCCCAGGCCGACGTCACGGTGCTCTCCCGCGAGGTGTCCCACGATCGCGTCGTCGAGGACGTGATGGAAGCTCTCGACATCCACATCAATCCGACACTCGCGGCCAAATCACAACATTTGATATCTCCTATGCAAAAGCAACCCTCGCGTGTAAACGTCCCCCTCTCCGGAGGGCGCGACTACGACATCCGGATCGGCCGCGGCCTCATCGACGCGGTGGGAGCCGAGGCGCGGGACCTCGGCGCGCGGGCGGCCGGCATCGTCACGGACGAGACGGTGGCGGGCCTCTACGGCGAGCGGGTGCGCGCGAGTCTGGAAGCCGCCGGCCTGCGCTGCGGGCTCATCGCCGTTCCGCCGGGGGAAGCTTCGAAGAGCTACGCGGAGTTCGCCCGCGTTTGCGATGGCCTGCTCGCCCAGAGAATCGAGCGTGGTGACCTCGTCGTGGCGCTCGGCGGCGGCGTGGTCGGGGATCTGGCGGGCTTCGCGGCCGCCTCCCTGCGGCGCGGCGTCCGCTTCGTTCAGGTGCCGACGACCCTGCTCGCGCAGGTTGATTCTTCGGTGGGCGGCAAGACCGGGATCAACTCGCCCCACGGTAAGAACCTGGTCGGCGCCTTCCACCAGCCGCGCCTCGTGATCGCCGACACCGCGACCCTCGACACGCTCTCCGAGCGCGAGATGCGGGCCGGCTACGCCGAGGTCGCCAAGTACGGGCTGATCGGGGATGCCGGCTTCTTCGAATGGTGCGAGGCGAACTGGGCCGGCATCTTCTCGGGCGGGCCGGAGCGCGACGAGGCGGTGGCCGCCTGTTGCCGCGCCAAAGCCGGCGTCGTGACCCGCGACGAGCGGGAGGACGGCGAGCGGGCGCTGCTCAATCTCGGCCACACCTTCGGCCACGCCCTGGAACGCCTGACGGGCTACGACGCCGCCCGTCTCGTCCACGGCGAGGGGGTCGCGATCGGGCTGGCCCTCGCCTTCCGCTTCTCGGCCCGGCTCGGCCTGTGCCCGGGCCAGGATGCGGGGCGCGTGGCCAACCACCTCGCGCTGGCCGGACTGCCGACCCGGCTGAGCCAGGTGCCCGGCGGGGCCGGCGATCCGGATGCGCTTCTCGAGGCCATGGCTCAGGACAAGAAGGTCCGCGACGGCCAGCTCACCTTCATCCTCGCCCGCGGCATCGGCCAGAGCTTCATCGCCCCGGGGATCGACGCGGCGGAGGTGCGGGCGTTCCTGGAGGTGGAACTGCAGGGCTGACGCCGGACGCCCGCGAAATCGCGGGCCGCTCCCCGGAATCGGGTGCAGTCGCGTTCCCGCCCGAATGCGCCTATATGAGAGCCGTTCCAGCTTCCTAAGGTCTAGAGCCATGGCGACGGCGTCGTTCGACTCCGCCCCGGGCGCATCGCGCGCCCTCCCCGCAATCGAGAAGGCGCCCGAGGTCACGGCCCTCTCGACCCTGCCCGGCCGCAAGGCTTCCCTCGTCGGCCTCACGCGCGAGGGCCTCAAACAGGCGCTCATCGGCATCGGCGTGCCCGAGCGCGAGACGCGGATGCGGGTGAGCCAGATCTGGCACTGGCTCTATGTGCGCGGCGCGCGCGAGTTCTCCGAGATGACCAATGTCGGCAAGGGCCTGAAGGCGCAACTTGCCGATCACTTCACCCTCGAACGCCCGGAGGTCGTCACCGAGCAGGTCTCGCGCGACGGCACCCGCAAGTGGCTCCTGCGCATGGCGCCGACCGGCGCGCACGATCACAATCGCGGCGCCGAGATCGAGTGCGTCTACATCCCCGGCGACGACCGCGGCACGCTCTGCGTCTCGTCCCAGGTCGGCTGCACCCTGACCTGCTCGTTCTGCCACACCGGCACGCAGCGCCTCGTGCGCAACCTCTCCACCGCGGAGATCGTCTCGCAGCTCGTCGTCGCCCGCGACGCGCTCGGCGACTTCACCGGACAGATGCCGGGCAAGGATGGGGGCGAGCCCGGCCGGCTCGTGACCAACATCGTGTTCATGGGCATGGGCGAACCGCTCTACAATCTCGACGCGGTAATCGATGCCATCGCCGTGATGTCGGACCAGGAGGGGCTCGCGCTCTCGCGGCGGCGCATCACGGTCTCGACCTCCGGCGTCGTGCCGCAGATCGAGCGGCTGGGGCTCGAGGCCAACGCCATGCTGGCGATCTCGCTGCACGCCGTGCGCGACGAGTTGCGCAACGAACTGGTGCCCCTGAACCGCAAGTACCCGATCGAGCAGCTCCTCGACGCCTGCCGGAACTATCCGGGGCTGAGCAACGCCCGGCGCATCACCTTCGAGTACGTGATGCTCAAGGGCGTCAACGATTCGGACGCCGACGCCCGCGCCCTGGTGCGGCTGCTCAAGGGCATCCCGGCCAAGATCAACCTGATCCCGTTCAACCCCTGGCCCGGCTCGAAATACGAGTGCTCGGACTGGGAGCGGATCGAGCGCTTCTCCGAGATCGTCTTCACCGCCGGCTACGCCTCGCCGGTGCGCACCCCGCGCGGACGCGACATCCTCGCGGCCTGCGGCCAACTCAAGAGCGAGACCGAGAAGCTGCGCGCCCGCGCCCGGATGATGCTCGAAGAGGGCATGGGCGCCGAGGCCGTCTACGCCGATCAGGTCGACTGAACGGCGGCCGCTCCAGCATGGCGAGGCGGAGCCATCCAGGGCGCTGCCACTTCCGGAAAAGCCGCGCCGCTGGATCGCTCCGCCTTGGCTCGCGATGACGGAGGAGGCGGTCCTTCGGACTGCTCCCCTCCCCGGGAGGGGGGAGGGGAGGAGCGCTGATTACGCCGCGATCGCTGCGGCGACCGGCTCGGCGGCGCGCACCTCGGCATCGACGTGGCTCTCGAAGCGCTTGAAGTTCTCGCGGAACATCGTGACGAGGCGCGTGGCGGTGTCGGCGAAGGCCGTCTTGTTGGTCCAGGTCTCGACCGGCGACAGCACCTGCGTCTCGACGCCGGGCACCTCGACGGGTACCGAGAAGCCGAAATACGGGTCGCGGCGGAACTCGACCTGCGCCAGCGAGCCGTCGAGCGCCGCCGAGAGCAGCCGGCGAGTGACGCGGATCGGCATGCGCCGGCCGGTGCCGACCCCGCCGCCGGTCCAGCCGGTGTTGACGAGCCAGCAATCGACGCCGTGCTCGGCCATCAACTCACGCAGCAGGTTGCCGTAGACGCTCGGGTGGCGCGGCATGAACGGCGCGCCGAAGCAGGTCGAGAAGGTCGCCTCGGGCGCGGTCAGGCCGCGCTCGGTGCCCGCCACCTTGGCGGTGTAGCCCGAGAGGAAGTGGTACATCGCCTCCGCCCCCGTGAGCTTGGCGATCGGCGGCATCACGCCGAAGGCGTCGCAGGTCAGCATCACGATGTTCTTCGGATGCCCGGCCCGGCCGGTGGCGCTGGCATTGGCGATGAAGTCGAGCGGGTAGGCGCAGCGGGTGTTCTCAGTGAGTGTCGCGTCGTCGAAATCCGGCACGCGGCTCACGGGATCGATGACGACGTTCTCCATCACCGTGCCGAAGCGCTCTGTGGTGGCGTAGATCTCCGGCTCGGCGTTGCGCGAGAGCCGGATGGTCTTGGCGTAGCAACCGCCCTCGAAGTTGAAGATGCCGTCCCGGCTCCAGCCGTGCTCGTCGTCGCCGATGAGCTGGCGCGAGGAATCGTTCGAGAGCGTGGTCTTGCCGGTGCCGGACAGGCCGAAGAACACGGCCGCATCACCGGTCTCGTCGAGGCTGGCATTGGCCGAGCAGTGCATCGGCATCACGCCGGCGCCGGGGAGCACGTAATTGAGATACGTGAAGACCGACTTCTTCATCTCGCCGGCATAGGCCGAGCCGCCGATCAGAACGATCTTCTGCGTAAAATCGATGGCGATGACGGTCTTGGAGCGGCAACCGTGCCGGGCCGGATCGGCCTGGAAGCTCGGCAGGTCGATGATCGTCAGCTCCGGCACGTAGGCGGCGAGATCGTCGCGCTCGGGGCGGATCAGCAGGTTGCGGATGAATAGGGAGTGCCACGCGAACTCGGTGTAGACCCGCGCCCGCACCCGGTGAGCCGGGTCGGCCCCGCCGTAGAGATCCTGGGCGAACAGCTCCTTGCCGCGGGCATGGGCGCGGAAATCGTCGAGCAGCGTCGCGAACTGCCCGGGCGTGATCGAGCCGTTGTTGTCCCACCAGATCTCGTTCTCGGTGCCGGCGCCGCGCACCACGTACTTGTCCTTGGGGGAGCGGCCGGTATGGCTGCCGGTGGTGGCCACCAGCGCGCCGCCGCGGGCGAGTTGCGCCTCGCCGCGCTGCAGGGACTCCTCGTAGAGCCGGGGCGCTTCCAGATTCCAGTGGACGGCGGCGAGATCGGTCAGGCCGATCGCCTCCGGACCGTGGGCCGCGTTGCATTCACCGATGGTCTTCACGGAACTAGTCCTCCCTCGCGGCCCTGATCGCACCGTCACGCCGCCGGCGAGCGCGGCGTTCGACTTGCTTGTGGCGAGGCGTCCGTGCGGTCGGTCAGGGCCGCCGCACGCAGGTTCTCCGCCCCGCCCCCGCCAATGGATCGGTCTCGGGCTTGGCCGTCAACTATTCCTTGGTACGGGCTCAAATTAAATTTGCTCGCCGGCTCCTCTTGGGACGGCCGAGCTGTCGCTTTCCTGAACGGGAAAAATGGCGGGGGAAGGCTTATGTGAGGGGCAGGACGCCCGCCGTCCCGTTCCTCGCAACCGTCCGAAGTTCCCGCATGCCCCAAGCCGTCGCCGGTCCGGAGATCGAGCGCCTGATCCAGCTTCTCGGGCGCATGCCGGGCCTTGGCCCCCGCTCCGCCCGCCGGGCCGCGCTCCAGCTCATCAAGAAGCGCGAGACCCTGCTGGCGCCGCTGGCCGAGGCGATGCGGGTCGCGGCCGAGCGCATCGTCGTCTGCCGGTCCTGCGGCAACGTCGATACCAGCGATCCCTGCACGATCTGCCGGGACGAGACCCGCGATCCGACGATGCTGGTCGTCGTCGAGGACGTGTCCGACCTCTGGGCGCTGGAGCGCTCGGGCGCGGTCAAGGCGCGCTACCACGTGCTCGGCGGCGTGCTCTCGGCGCTGGACGGGGTGCGGCCCGAGCACCTGACCATCGCCCGTCTGGTCGAGCGGGCGAGCGAGCCGAGTGTCAAGGAGATCATCCTGGCCCTCAACGCCACCGTCGACGGCCAGACCACGGCCCACTACGTCACCGAATCCCTCAAGCATCTCGGGCTCACCATCACCCGCCTCGCTCACGGCGTGCCGGTCGGCGGCGAACTCGATTATCTCGACGAGGGCACGCTCACGGCGGCGATCCGCAGCCGCACGGCGTTCTGAGGACCGGCGGGCGATTTGACCGACTTCGCGCCGCCGCCTATCTGCGGATGACGCAACGCTTTTTCACGCGTTCCACTCCGTCCCTGCCCATCCCGGCCCGGAAGCCATGACCGTCCGCCCCCTCGTGATCCTGCCCGACGCGCAGCTGCGCCTCATCTCCGAGCCGGTGGCGGCCGTCACCGACGAGATCCGGACGCTCGCCCGCGACATGATCGAGACGATGTACGACGCTCCCGGCGTCGGCCTCGCCGCGATCCAGATCGGGGTGGCCAAGCGCGTCGTCACCATCGACACCTCGAAGGACGAGGCGGCCCGGAACCCGACCGTCTACCTCAACCCGGAAATCGTCTGGTCTTCCGAAGAGAAGCGGGTCTACGATGAGGGCTGCCTGTCGATCCCCGAATTCTACGGCGAGGTCGAGCGGCCGGACCGCGTCCGCGTGCGCTACATGAACCTCGACGGGCAGAGCGTGGAGCAGGAGGCCGACGGCCTGCTCGCCACCTGCCTGCAGCACGAGATCGACCACCTCAACGGCGTCCTGTTCATCGACCACCTGTCGAAGCTCAAGCGCGACCGGGTGATGAAGAAGTTCACCAAGGCCGCCAAGCGCGACGCCGCCTGACGAAGGTCCGATGCGCATCGTCTTCATGGGGACGCCGGATTTCGCCGTCCCCACCCTGGCCCGTCTGCACGCCGACGGCCACACGATCGCCGCCGTCTACTCGCGCGCGCCTGCCAAGGCCGGCCGCGGCATGGCCCTGAAGCCGTCCCCGGTCCATGCCCGCGCCGAGGCTCTGGGCCTGCCCGTCCTCACTCCCTCGACCCTGAAGACGCCGGAGGCCGCCGAGACCTTCGCCGGTCACGCGGCCGACGTGGCCGTGGTCGTCGCCTACGGCATGCTGCTCCCGCAAGCGATCCTCGACCTGCCGCGCCACGGCTGCCTCAACCTGCACGGCTCGCTGCTGCCGCGCTGGCGCGGCGCCGCCCCGATCCAGCGGGCGGTGATGGCGGGCGATGCCGAGAGCGGCGTCGGCGTCATGCGCATGGAGGCCGGGCTCGATACCGGACCGGTGGCGCTGGAAGCGCGCGTGGCCATCACCGAGGGCATGACCGCGGGCGAATTGCACGACGCGCTGATGCCGCTGGGCGCCGACCTGATGGGACGGGCGATTGCCGCCCTGGAGCAGGACGGACTCAGCTTCGCGCCGCAGGCAGAGGAGGGTGTCGCCTACGCCCACAAGGTCAGCAACGAGGAGGCACACATCGACTGGGCACGCCCGGCGGCCGAGGTCGCTCGCCACATCAACGGATTGTCGCCGTTCCCGGGTGCCTATTTCGAGGCCGACCTCGGCAAGGGGCCGGAGCGGGTCAAGGTGCTGCGGGCGCTGCCCGCCGAGGGATCGGCTGCGCCGGGGACGCTGCTTGATGCCGCCTGCACCATCGCCTGCGGCGCGGGCGCCGTGCGCCTCCTCGAACTGCGCCGGGCCGGCAAGGGCGGCGTGGCCAGCGGCGAGGAGTTTTTGCGCGGGGCGCGGCTGGCGGCAGGGGCTTTGTTCACGTGACCGGCTTTCGATATCCCCCTCTCCCCTCTGCGGGAGAGGGTGGCCCGCGCAGCGGGTCGGGTGAGGGGAGCGACCTTTCCGGAAGCGTCGCCCCCTCTCCCGCCCGCTCCGCAGGCATCCTCCCCCGCGGAGGGGGGAGGGTTGCTGCCCCCGAATCCTGATGCCCCGCTACAAGCTCGTCATCGAGTATGACGGCGCGCCGTTCTGCGGCTGGCAGCGGCAGGCCGACGACCCGAGCGTGCAGGCCGCGATCGAGACCGCGGTCACGCACTTTTCCGGTGAGACGGCGCGGCTGACCTGCGCCGGCCGCACCGATGCGGGCGTGCACGCGATCCATCAGGTGGCGCATCTCGATCTCGCCAGGGACTGGCGCACCGACACCGTGCGCGACGCGCTCAACGCGCATCTGCGCCCGCAGCCCGTTTCCATCCTGTCCGCCGAGATCGTGACGGAGGCATTCGATGCCCGTCACTCGGCGATCCGACGGCATTACCGCTACCGCATCCTCAACCGGCGCAGCCCCGCCGCGCTCACCCGCGCCCATGTCTGGCAGGTGCCCTGGCCGCTCGACGCCGACTTGATGCGGGCGGCCGCCCAGCGCCTGCTCGGCCGCCATGACTTTTCCGCCTTCCGCGCCGCGGAGTGTCAGGCCAAGAGCCCCGTGCGCACGCTCGAACAGCTCGACGTGACCCGCGAGCGGATGGGCCTCTTCGAGGAGATCGTGATCGCGACCTCCGCCCGCTCCTTCCTGCACCATCAGGTGCGCGCCATGGCCGGCACGCTGATGCTCGCGGGCAGCGGACGCCTCTCCGCCGACGACGTGGCGGAGATTTTGGCGACCAGGGCGAAGCACCGCTGCGGGCCGCTGGCCCCGGCCTGCGGCCTCACCTTCGTGGGTGTCGATTACGCTTGATCGCAGCGCGCCGTCTCTTCCGAGAGCCGGCGGCCATCGGCCGGGACGGTGCTTCGGACGGCTTCCGTTCGATCGCCTCGGCTTTCACCTCGCACCGGCATCGCGCGCGTCGGCGACGCGACCCAGCGGCGCGACCTTTCCGGATCGTGCGGAGCCCTGGATGGCTTCGGCTCCGCCTCGCCACGACGATGCGATCAGCTGGAAGCGGTCTGGAAATAAGCCTCCAGCACCCGCCCGTAGATCGCGGTCAGCCGCTCCAGATCGGCCAACGCCACGCGCTCGTCGGTCTCGTGCATCGTCCGCCCGACGAGGCCGAACTCGATCACCGGGCAGGCATCCTTGATGAAGCGCGCGTCCGAGGTGCCCCCCGTGGTGGAGAGCGCCGGGCGCCGCCCGGTCTCGGCTTGAATCGCATCCGCGACGAGATCGACGAAGGCGTCGGGCCGGGTCAGGAAGGCCGGCGAGTTCGAGGGCTGGAGATCGAGGCTGAAGCGCACGGCGCTGCCGGCCGCCGCCTCCAGCCGAGTCCGGATTTCGGCGCCCAGGGTCTCGGCGGTCCAGTCGTCGTTGAAGCGCACGTTGAACACGGCCTTGGCCGAGGCCGGGATCACGTTGGTGGCGGGATTGCCGACGTCGATCGTCGTGAATTCGAGATTTGAGGCGTCGAAATGCGCGGTGCCGCCGTCGAGCGGTTCGGCGATCAGAGCCGAGGCGAGGCGCAGCAGGCCGGGGATCGGGTTCTCGGCCCGGTGCGGATAGGCGACGTGGCCCTGGCGCCCGTGCACGGTGATCCGCCCCGTGAGCGAGCCGCGCCGGCCGATCTTGATCATCTCGCCCAGGGTATCGGGGTTGGTCGGCTCGCCGAGCAGGCAATGGTCGAAGCGCTCAGCCCTCGCCTTGGCCCAGGCGAGCAGTTTCACGGTGCCGTTCACCGCCGGCCCCTCCTCGTCGCCGGTGATGAGGAAGGCGATGGAGCCGCCGAAATTCGGGCCGCGTGCATCGAGGAAGGCCAGCGTCGCGGCGAGCATGCAGGCGATGCCGCCCTTCATGTCCACGGCGCCGCGACCGTAGAGAAAGCCGTCCACGACCGCGCCCGAGAACGGCCCCTGGGTCCAGGAGGCCGCCTCGCCCGGCGGCACCACGTCGGTATGGCCGGCGAAGACGAGGACCGGGCCCGTCGTGCCGATGCGGGCATAGAGGTTCTCGATGTCCGGCGTGCCGGCCTCCGAAAAGACCGGGCGCTCGACGGAGAAGCCCGCCCGCGAAAGAAGGTCCGCCAGGAAGGACAGGGCGCCGCCCTCCTCCGGGGTCACGGAAGGGCAGCGGATCAGCGCCTGGGCGAGGGCGAGGGGCGTGTGGTCGGACAAGGGCGGTCCCCGGCTCGGTCGGATCGCGTCTCCCACCCTCTGCCTCCTCCTGAGGTGCCCGCGTCAGCGGGCCTCGAAGGATCCTTTTGGAAGTCGCGTGGCGACCGGAGGACCCTTCGAGGCCTCCGCTTCGCTTCGGCACCTCAGGAGAGATTCGGGCGGGAAACAGCGCCTCTTCGTTGGTGGGCGAGCCGTAACACGGGCCTGCCCTTCGCGCAGCAAAGCCCCAGCCGCTTCCGCTGTCCGCCCGGGGCGCTTACATGGCGCCCATGGCCCTCTCGTCCGAAGAAATCGAACGCTACGCCCGCCACCTCGTCCTGCGCGAGGTGGGCGGCCCGGGACAGGCCCGGCTGAAGGCGGGGCGGGTGCTCGTGATCGGGGCCGGGGGGCTCGGGGCGCCGCTGATTCAATATCTGGCGGCTGCCGGCATCGGCACCATCGGCATCGTCGACGACGACACGGTCTCGCTCTCGAACCTGCAGCGGCAGGTCATCCACGGCACGCCGGATGTCGGCCGCCCGAAGGTCGAGAGCGCGGCCGACGCCATCGCCCGGCTCAACCCGCATGTGCGCGTCGAGACGCATCCCTTCCGGCTGACCCCGGAGAACGCCCCGGCCCTGCTCGAAGGCTACGACCTCGTCGCCGACGGCTCCGACAACTTCGCCACCCGCTACGCCGTCTCGGATGCCTGCTTCCACGCCAAGAGGCCGCTGGTGACGGCGGCGCTCGGGGCCTTCGACGGCTCGCTCACCACGATCCGCGCCCACGAGACCGGACCGGACGGCGCGCCGAACCCGACCTATCGCTGCCTGTTCCCGAGCCCGCCGCCGCCGGGCAGTGTCGCGCCCTGCGCCGAGGCCGGGGTGCTCGGGGCACTGGCCGGGGTCATGGGCTCACTGATGGCGATGGAGGTGATCCGGGCGCTGGCCGGCTTCGGCGAGCCCCTGGTCGGGCGCCTGCTGATGGTGGACGCCCGCTCGATGCGCTTCGAGACGCTGGGCTATGCCTGGGACCCGGACAACCCGTTGAACGGAGCGGGGGTCAGGACAGGCCCGGAAGCCGCACCGGCGGAGCCGGCGCCTCGGCCGCGTTGAGGCAGCACTTCTTGTACTTCTTGCCCGAGCCGCAGGGGCAGGGATCGTTGCGGCCGACATCCTTGAGCGGGTTCGTGATCGGCTGGCCGTAGCTCTCCTCCGTCCAGGCCAGCGCCCCCACCGGATCGTCGAGCGTGCCGTAGCGGTCTCCGAATTCGCTCAGGTCCGGCGGTTCGGCGCTGGCTTGGCGCAGCGCCTTTCGGAACCACGCCGCATCGCTGAACTCGTCGGTGAGACGGCCGTCGCGCCGGGCCGCCTGCGAACGCGGCGCGAGGTCGGTCAGGCCGAGATAAGCGATCGCCTCCTCCCAGCCGACCCAGGCCATGTCGCCCTCGACCGCCGCCTGCGCGGCGTCGAAGCGGAGCAGCAGGGCGCGGGCGTCCTCCAGCGGCAGGCGGCCCTGCCGGGTCAGGTAGGCCAGGGCCGTGAAGGCCTCGTTGCGGATGAAGCCGTCGGCGGCGCTGTCGAGGATCAGTGCGTGGAGCGGGCCGGCGTCGCCGTCGAAGACGCTGGCGATGATGCGGGCCGTGGTGATCGTGCTGGCGTCGCCGAGCAGCCCCTCGATCGCTTCGCCGTCCTGATGCAGCAGGCGCATCAGCGGCGCGTAGACCCGCCTGTCCCCGGCCGCGGCCAGGGCGTGCAGGCCCCAGAACAGCAGGTTGGCCTCGTGCTCGCTCGGCGCCTCGGGATCTTCCGCCGCGGTCGCCAGCACCGCGAGCACGGCCTCGGCGATCGCCTCCGGTTCGGCCACGGCCTGCCGGAGGGCGTCCTTCGGCATGTGCTCGGCGACCGAAAGGCGCTCGATCAGGTCCGCGTCCATGACCATCTTCCCTCGGCCGCTCTCGATCAGGCGCGCAGGGTCGCGCCGGTCTTCTTCGACACCTCGGCGACGATCTTGGCGCTGACCGCCTCGATCTCCGCATCCGTCAACGTGCGCTCGGCGGGCTGGAGCCGCACGGCGATGGCGACGGACTTGGCGCCCTCCGGGATGCCGGTGCCTTCGTAGAGATCGAACACCTCGATGCCGGTGATCAACTTCCGCTCGGCGCCCTGCGCCGCCTTGAGGATGTCGGCGGCGGGTACGTCGCGGGGGACGACGAAGGCGAAGTCGCGGGAGATCGCCTGGAGGTCGGGCAGGACGAGGGCCGGCTTGGCCTTGGTCGGCCGGTGGCGCGGCAGCGGCAGGGAGTCGAGGGTGATCTCGAAGGCGGCGAGCGTGCCCTTGAGGTCCATCGCCTTCAGCAGCCGCGGATGCAGCTCGCCGAAATGGCCGACCACGTTCTTGGGCCCGAACTGCAGCGTGCCCGAGCGGCCGGGATGCAGCCAGTCGGGGCCGCCGGCCACGATCTGGAGTCCGCCGGTCGGCACGCCGAGGGCGGCGAGCAGGGCCAGCGCGTCGGCCTTGGCCTCGAAGGCGTCGACCGCCTCCGCCGCGCCGCTCCAGTGGCGCCCGGCCCCGCCGTGGCGGGCGGTGCCGCGGCGCAGGCCGGTGGCGCGCAGGGACTGGCCCTCCGGCTCGTCGCTGGCGAAGCACTGCCCGACCTCGAACAGGGCGGTGTCGGGAAAGCCCCGGTCGGCATTGGCCTGGGCGGCCCGCAGCAGGCCGGGCACGAGGCTCGGGCGCATGTCGGAAAAGTCGGCCGCGATGGGGTTGGCGAGCGCCAGATCGCTCGTCCCGCCGCCGAACAGCTTCGCGTCGGCCTGGGCGATGAAGGAGTAGGTGACCGCCTCCAGCATGCCGCGGCTGGCCAACGCCCGCTTGGCGAGGCGTCCGCGCCGCTGGAGCACGGTGAGCATCGGCTCGACCGCGACCGTCTCGGCGCGCGGCAGCGGCTTCGGCTCGATCCGGTCGAGACCGGCGATGCGCACGATCTCCTCCACGAGGTCGGCCTTGCCCTCGACATCCGCCCGCCAGGACGGCGGCAGCACCTTCACGCGGTCGCCGGAGCCCGAGATGTGGAAGCCCAGGGATTCCAGCGTCACCTTCATCTCGGCCCGGGACAATTCGATGCCGGCCAAGCGGCGCACCTCGGTCCAGGGGAAGTCGATGACGTGGGAGAGCTCCGGCACCTCGCCCGCGAGGGTGGCCTGGCTCGGGCTGCCGCCGCACAGATCGACCACGAGGCGGGTGGCGAGGTCGAGTCCCGGCAGGGCGAAGGCCGGATCGACGCCGCGCTCGAAGCGGTAGCGGGCATCGCTGACGATGCCGAGGCGCCGGCCGGTCCGGGCGATGGCGCGCGGGTCCCAGAGCGCCGATTCGATCAGCACGTCGGTGGTGGTCTCGTCGCAGCCGGAGGCCTGCCCGCCCATGATGCCGGCGATCGACTCGACGCCGTTGTCGTCGGCGATCACCACCGCGTCGGAATCGAGCCGGTAGGTCTTGCCGTCGAGCGCGACGAGGCTTTCGCCCTCTTCCGCCCGCCGCACGGTGAGCCCGCCCGCGACTTTCCTCGCGTCGAAGACGTGCAGCGGTCGTCCCCGGTCGAAGGTCAGGTAGTTGGTGATGTCGACCAGCGCGTTGATCGGGCGCAGGCCGATCGCCCGCAGGCGCTTCTGCATCCACTCGGGCGACGGGCCGTTGGTCACGCCGCGCACGAGGCGGAGAGCAAAGAGCGGGCACAGGCCCTTGTCGTGCTCGTCGAAGGCCAGGGTGACCGGCGTCGGGCAGGCCCCCTCGCCGCGCACGGGAGGCAGCGGCTCGCGCTTGAGGGTGCCGATGCCGGTGGCCGCAAGATCCCGGGCGATGCCGTGGATCGAGGCGCAATCGGCGCGGTTGGGCGTCAGGTTGATCTCGATGACCGGATCGTCGAGCCCGGCCCAGACGGCGTAAGCGGTGCCGACCGGTGCCTCGGCGGGCAGATCGAGGATGCCGTCATGGTCGTCGCCGAGGCCGAGTTCCGCGCCGGAGCAGAGCATGCCGCGGCTCTCGACGCCGCGGATCGTGCCGACCGAGAGGGTGATGGCCTTGCCCGGGACGTAGGTGCCGGGGGGCGCGAAGACCGAGAGCATGCCGGCCCGCGCGTTGGGCGCGCCGCACACGACCTGCAGCGGTTGGCCGTCGCCGGCATCCACCTGGCAGACCCGCAGGCGATCGGCGTTCGGGTGCTGCTCGGCCGAGATCACGCGCGCGATCACGTAGGGGCGAAGCGCGGCGGCCTTGTCCTCGATGCCTTCGACCTCGAGACCGATCCGCGTCAGCGTCTCAGCGATCGCGTCGAGCGAAGCCTCGGTCTCGAGGTGATCCTTGAGCCAGGAGAGGGTGAATTTCATCTCAGAACATCCTCGCGGCCGCCAGGGCGGGCCGAGCCGGGATCGAAAAGCGGTGCGGCGGGGCTCAGGCGGTCAGCCCGCCGACGAGGCTCGGCACGTCGATCGGCCGGAAGCCGTAATGCTCCAGCCAGCGCACGTCCGCCTCGAAGAAGGGGCGCAGGTCCGGCATGCCGTATTTGAGCATGGCGAGCCGGTCGATGCCCATGCCGAAGGCGAAGCCCTGGACCTGATCCGGGTCGAGGCCGCCGCTGCGCAGCACGTTCGGGTGGACCATGCCGCAGCCGAGGATTTCCAGCCAGTCTTTGCCCTCGCCGAAGCGCAGTTCGCCGCCCTTGCGCGAGCACTGGATATCGACCTCGGCCGAGGGCTCCGTGAACGGGAAGAACGAGGGGCGGAAGCGCATCGTCACGGCCTCGACCTCGAAGAAGGCGCGGCAGAACGATTCGAGCACCCATTTGAGATTGGCGATGTTGGCCGAGCGGTCGATCACGAGCCCTTCGACCTGATGGAACATCGGGGTGTGGGTCTGGTCGGAATCGTGCCGGTAGGTGCGGCCGGGCATGATCACGCGGATCGGCGGCTGCCCCGCGCGCATGGTGCGCACCTGAACCGGCGAGGTGTGGGTGCGCAGCAGCTTGCGACGCCCGAGATGGTCGGGGCGTAGGAAGAACGTGTCATGCATCTCCCGCGCCGGGTGGCCTTCGGGGAAGTTGAGCGCGGTGAAGTTCAGCTCGTCCGTCTCGATGTCGGGCCCTTCGGCCACCGAGAAGCCGAGATCGGCGAAGATCGCGGTGATCTCCTCGATGACTTGGCTGATCGGGTGGATGCGGCCGCGGACTTCCGGCGCCTCGCGCAGGGGAAGCGTCACGTCGATGCGCTCGGCGGAGAGCCGGGCGTCGAGGGCGGCTTCCGTCAGCGCCTCGCGCTTGGCGAGGATCGCGCCCTGCACCCGGTCGCGCAGGCCGTTGATGAGGGGGCCGCGCTCGCGACGCTCGTCGGGCGTCATCGCGCCCAGCGTCTTGAGGAGCTCCGAGACGCTGCCCTTCTTGCCGAGGGCCGCCACGCGCAGGGCTTCGAGGCTCGCCTCGTCCCCGGCCCGCTCGATCTGCCCGAGGAGGTCGCGTTCGAGAGCGTCGAGATCCATCACCGCTGTCCTTACGATCGTCCGAGTGCTGCGTCCGGGGCTGCTGTTGCGCGTCGCCGGGCCACGCGCAAGCGCCGCGGCGCATCGGCGCCGGGACTCCGGGAGAAGTCCGCGCCCGGAAAACAAGAAGGCGCGGCGCTTGCCGCGCCGCGCCTTGTCTAAGGGTCGTTCCGCCTCTCGGCGGCGCGGTCAGGCGGCCTTCGGCAGGGCCGACTTCGCCTTCTCGACGACGGCGGCGAAGGCAGCCGGCTCGTGGATGGCGAGTTCGGACAGGGCCTTGCGGTCCACCTGGATGCCGGACTTGGCCAGCGCATTGATGAAGCGGGAATAGGTCAGGCCGTGCTCGCGCACCGCCGCGTTGAGCCGCTGGATCCAGAGAGCGCGGAAAGTGCGCTTCTTGTTCTTGCGGTCGCGGTAGGCGTACTGCAGACCCTTCTCCACCGCCTGCTTGGCGATGCGGATCGTATTCTTGCGGCGGCCGTAATAGCCCTTGGCGGCCTTCAGAACCTTCTTGTGCTTCGCGTGACTGGTCACGCCGCGTTTTACGCGAGCCATGGGAGATCTCCTGGAGTTCTAGAAAACAGATTCGACTGACGGAGGAAAAACTTACCGCTGGTTTGGCAGGAAGTACTTCTTCACGTTGGCGGCATCGCCCTCGAACAGGGTCGTGGTGCCGCGCAGGTTGCGGATCTGCTTCGTGGTCCGCTTGATCATCCCGTGGCGCTTGCCAGCCTGGGCGTACATCACCTTGCCGGTGCCGGTGATCTTGAAGCGCTTCTTGGCGCCGGATTTGGTCTTCAGCTTGGGCATTTGGCTCTCCTGACGCGACAGCGGATCGGCCGGTGAGCCGGGGCTTCGCGCGTGAATGCTGCTGGAGCAACGGGAACCGCCACGGCAGCCCTAATCGGCCGGGCGGTTCGACGCGGGCGGCTTATGGCAGAAACCGCCCGCCGTTTCAATCGATGGATCGAACGGCACGATTTTCGCGGCGCCCGGCGATGGGTGGCGCGGCGGACTGCATCGAAAACGGGCATCGGAAGCCGGATGGCCAGGCAAGTGATGAATCACACTTGCGCCGATTCGCGGCGTTTTCCGCACGAACATTGTGGAAAGCCGGCATTCGGTGGGCTTGCCAAGATTTCCGCTCGCCCCAGCGAGGTGAGCGGAACCATAAACCTTGGCTGTCGGTTTCGTTCATGTCCCGCTCAGGCCGCACCCCCCATTCATCGCCCCAACATCCTTTTCCCGGTCACAGGAGACGTCTTCGTGCGCATTGCCCAGGTTGCTCCGCTCGCGGAAGCCGTACCCCCGAAGTTTTATGGCGGCACCGAGCGCGTGGTGTCGTGGATCACCGAAGAGCTGGTCCGCCAGGGCCATGACGTGACGCTGTTCGCGAGCGGCGATTCCCAGACGTCGGCCAAGCTCGCCGCCTGCCATCCCGAGGGTCTGCGCCTTCTCGGCTACCGCGACCATACCGCGGGCCACCTCGCCATGCTGCACCACGTGCATCGCCGGGCGCACGAGTTCGACGTGATCCACTTCCACATCGATCTCTTGCAGTATCCGATGTTCGAAGATCTGTATCACAAGTGCCTGACGACCATGCACGGCCGCCTGGACGTGCCGGACTTCATGCCGGTCTACAACACGTTCACGGGCATGCCGCTGGTCTCGATCTCCGACAACCAGCGCGAGCCGATGCCGGAAAATTCCAACTGGCTGGCCACGATCCATCACGGCCTGCCCAAGGAGAACTGCCCCTATTATCCGGAGGCCAAGGGCGGCTACCTCGCCTTCCTCGGCCGCATCTCGCCCGAGAAGCGCCCCGACCGCGCGATCGAGATGGCGATCCGCTCCGGCACACCGCTGAAGATCGCCGCCAAGGTCGACAAGGCGGACCAGGAATACTGGGACGAGAAGATCGAGCCGATGATCCACCACCCGCTGGTGGAGTATATCGGCGAGATCAACGAAGAGCAGAAGAAGGACTTCCTCGGCAACGCCCTGGCGCTCGCCTTCCCGATCGATTGGCCGGAGCCCTTCGGCCTCGTGATGATCGAGGCGATGTCGGCCGGCACCCCGGTGATCGCCTTCGGCAACGGCTCCGTGCCGGAGGTCATCAAGGACGGCGTCTCGGGCTACATCGTCAACTCGTTGGACGAGGCGGTCGAGGCTTGCCGCAAGGTCAAGGATCTGCCGCGCGCCGGCGTCCGCAGCCACTTCGAGGGCCGCTTCACCGCCGAGGTGATGGTCCGCAAGTACGTGGCGGCCTACGAGCAGCTGCTGGCCGGCCGGGGAAACGTGCTGAAGATGCCGTCCGCCGGCGCCTTCTCGCCCCAGTACGGTGAGCTGAACGGTGCGTCGCACGCGCCGATCCACGTCGCGGCGATGCCGGCCTGAGCCGGGTCCGGGCTCAAGGGAAACTGTCCCCGGCCCCTCGCCGGGGCCGGGAGAGCGCCTAACTGAACGGGTCCGACAGGGGCCGCCGGTCGCTTCGAGCCGACCGGCGGCCCTCGATTTGCGAGCCCGGCCACGGGCTCCCCTCGGATCAACGGCACAAAGGCGCTTCGCATGGCGGCACAGGACGACGCAGCCCACATCCACGCCGATACGACCGAAGGACGGGCGGGCAAGGCCGGCCCGGGGATCGGCTTCCAGGACGCGGACGAGAGCCTGCCGCAATATCATATCGAGGCACAGGCCTCGCTGGTGGAGCGCCCCCTGCGCTCCCTGAAATACGGCGAGGCCTTCGCCGTGCTCGACAGCTACGGCGATATCGGCTGGTATCCGGGGCCGGAGGGCCTCTATTTCCAGGACACGCGCTACCTCTCGCGCCTCGCCCTCACCATCGAGGACGAGCGGCCGATGATGCTGTCCTCGGCGATCCAGGACGACAACGGGGCACTCAGCGTCGATCTGACCACGCCCGACATCCGGCTCGATGCGGGCGACGAGACCGCGATCCCCCGCGAACTGATTGCCCTCGAGCGCACCAAGTTCCTGTTCAAGGGGACCTGCTACGACCGGATCGGCCTGCGCAACTACGACACCCGGCGGCGGCGGCTGCGCATCGGCGTCACCTTCGACGCCGATTACCGCGACCTGTTCGAGGTTCGCGGCTCGGATCGCACGAACCGGGGCAAGCGCACCGTCGAGCGGCGCAGCGAGACGGAGGTGCAGTTCCGCTACGCCGGCCTCGACGAGATCGTGCGCACCACCTCCCTGCATTTCGGGCCCAAGCCCCACACGCTCGAACCGGGCAAGGCCGAGTTCGTGGTCGAGCTGGAGCCGGGGACCCAGACCTCCCTCTTCATCCGCGTCGTCTGCCAGTCGCACCGGGCCTATACCAGCGCGCCCGGTCCCGAGCGGGCGGGCGAATCCGCGGCGGCGGCGCTCTCGCGGGCGGCGGGCAGCCTCGCCGAGCAGCCGGATCGCCGCCTGAGCGAGGGGCGCATCTTCGCCCGCGCCTACCGCGACAACCGGCGCGACCAGCGCCAGATCACGGCGGGCATCACCACGATCATCTCCTCGAACGATCAGTTCAACGAGGGGCTCTGCCGGGCCACCGCCGACCTCTACATGCTGGCGACCCGGACGCAGGAGGGCATCTACCCCTTCGCGGGCATCCCCTGGTACTCCACGGTGTTCGGACGCGACGGCATCATCACGGCGATGATGGCGCTCTGGATCGACCCGAACTTCGGCAAGGGCGTGCTGCGCTTCCTCGCGGCGACGCAGGCCAAGGCCGTCGATCCGGCCGCCGACGCCCAGCCCGGAAAGGTTCTCCACGAGACCCGCCGCGGCGAGATGGCGATGCTCGGCGAGGTGCCCTTCCGGCACTATTACGGCACCATCGACGGCACGCCGCTCTTCGTGATGCTGGCGGCGCAGTATCACGAGGTCACGGGCGATCTCGGCACGATCCGGGCGATCTGGCCGCAGCTCAAGCTCGCGCTGGAATGGATCGACACCTACGGCGACCGCGACGGCGACGGCTTCGTGGAATATGCCCGCGAGACCGAGCAGGGCCTGGCCAACCAGGGCTGGAAGGACAGCCACGACTCGATCTTCCACGCCGACGGCGCCATGGCCAAGGGGCCGATCGCGCTGTGCGAGGTGCAGGGCTACGTCTACGCGGCCAAGCGCGGCGCGGCGCGGCTCGCAAGCCTGCTCGGGGAGGACGACCTCTCGGTCCGGCTCTCGGCCGCCGCCAACACCCTGCGGGAGAACTTCGACAAGGCGTTCTGGTGCGAGGAGATCGGCACCTACGCGCTCGCGCTCGACGGCCAGAAGCGGCAATGCGCGGTGCGCTCCTCCAACACCGGCCATGCCCTGTTCACGGACATCGCCTTGCCGGAGCGGGCGCCCCTCGTGGCGGCGCAACTGCTGTCGACCGACGGCTTCAACGGCTGGGGCATCCGCACCATCGCCAAGGGCGAGGCGCGCTACAATCCGATGTCCTACCACAACGGCTCGATCTGGCCGCACGACAATGCGCTCTGCGCCCTGGGGCTCGCCCGCTACGGCCTCAAGGACGAGGCGGCGCGGGTGTTCGAGGGCATGTTCGACACGAGCCTCTACTACGACCAGAAGCGGCTGCCCGAACTGTTCTGCGGCTTCATGCGGCGGCGCCAGCGCGGCCCCGTCAGCTATCCCGTCGCCTGCTCGCCGCAGGCCTGGGCGGCAGCGGCGCCCTTCGCCTTCCTGGCGGCCTGCCTCGGGCTCGAACTCGACCACGCCCGCAACCGGATCCGCTTCCGCAACCCGGTCCTGCCGCGCTTCCTCGAAGCGGTGGAGCTGTTCAACCTCAAGCTCGGGGACTCACGGGCCGACATCCGCCTGCACCGCCACGGTCACGACGTGACGGTCGCGGTGAGCCGGCGTGTCGGCGACGTGCAGATCTCGATGCTGAAGTAGGTTTTGCTAGCAGCCGGTCCGTCTCGGACGACGAGGCTGGATGCGATGTCGGCGCCACGGCCCGGCAGCGGCGCGATCCTGGATTGCTTCGCCCCGCGATGACGGCGTGGGTTCACCCTCTCCGTCATTGCGAGGCGAAGCCGAAGCAATCCAGAGCACGACGCTGCCGGACGCGGCGTCTGAAAGGTCCGAGCCTGCGCGCCGGCCCCATCGGCGCGGGTCGCGAAAACGAAAAATGCGCCGCCCCCGCAAGGGGACAGCGCATTGGGGGCAGACGCTCCGCGACGATGCGCGGATGAGGAGCCTTCTAGCGCGGCGCCAGGATCATGATCATCTGGCGGCCTTCGAGCATCGGCTCGCTCTCGACCTTGGCGATCTCGGCGGTCTCGACCTTGACGCGTTCCAGGAGGCGCAGGCCGATATCCTGGTGAGCCATCTCGCGGCCGCGGAAGCGGAGGGTCACCTTGACCTTGTCGCCTTCCTCAAAGAAGCGGTGCACGGCCTTCATCTTCACGTCGTAATCGTGCTTGTCGATGCCGGGGCGGAGCTTGATCTCCTTTACCTCGACCGTCTTCTGCCGCTTACGGGCCTCGTTCTGCTTCTTCTGTTCGTTGAAGCGGAAGCGTCCGTAATCGAGGAACTTGCAGACGGGAGGCGACGAGTTCGGCGCGATTTCGACGAGATCGAGCCCGATCTCCTCAGCCATCGCCAGCGCGTCGAAGAAGGGCACGACACCCTTGTTCTGACCATCCTGGTCGATGAGCTGGACGTCGCGGACGCCGCGGATGTCCCGGTTTGCGCGCGGCCCGTCCTTCTGCGGGGCCGGCATGGCTCTCATTGGTCTGCGAATGGCTCAGTTCTCCTGTATCAACGACGAAACGGCAGCCTGAAGAGCCACCCCAACGAGCAAGCCCCGGCCACCGATCGATCCGGCGCGGCCGGACCTCACTAACTTGGCAAATCTTCTTGCGGAGTCAACTCGCGGGACTGATTTCGGTTCATCCCCGCCCCGTCCCGCCCCGATTCAGCAGCTCCGCGTAGACGCCGAGGGTTCCCGCGATCATCCGATCGAGGGAGAAGTTCGCTTCGACATGGGCTTGCGCCCGGCGGGCGAGGGCGTCGCGGGCGCTGGCCCTCAGGGAGAGCGCCTCCTTCAGCGCCTCGGCCAGGGCGGCGGCATCGCCGGGCGGCACCCGCCAGCCGGTGCGCTGGGCCAGATCGACATCGGGCGGCGCCAGCACCGTCTCGGGCACGGCGCCGAGATCGGAGACGACCACGGGGATGCCGAGCGCCTGCGCCTCCACCGCCGAGCGCCCGAAGGCCTCGGGCTCGACGGAGGGCACGGCGACCACGCAGGCCGCACGGAAGGCCGCCGGCATATCGCTGCAATGGCCGACCCGGCGCACGAGGCCGGCAAGGCCCCGGGCCTCGATCAGGGCGTCGAGTTCGCGCTCGTAGGCCGTGCGTCCCTGCGGATCGCCCGCGAGCACCACCGCGAAATCGGCGATCCCGAGATCGCGCAGGCGGGCGGCGGCCTCGATCAGCACGCGCTGGCCCTTCCAGGCGGTCAGCCGGGCGGCAAGCAGCACGACCCGCTCGTGGGGGGCCACGCCCCAGGCCCGGCGCAGGCTCTCGACCCGAGCGGGCGCGACCGCCGAGGGCGTGAAGGTCGAGAGATCCGTGCCCCGGTGGATCACGGTGATCCGCTCGCCCGCCTGTTCCGGATGCGCCCGGCGGATCAGTTCGGCGGTGTAGTGCGAGTTGGCGATCACCGCGTCGCCCCGCGCCATCACCGAATTGTAGAGAACCTTGACCGCCGTCCGGCCGGAATAGCTGCCGTGATAGGTCGTCACGAACGGGATCTTCAGCCGGCGCGCGGCACCGAGCGCCACCCAGGCCGGGGCGCGGGAGCGGGCGTGCAGGATCTGCACGCCCTCCTGGCGGCAGAGCCGGGCCAGGCGCTGGACGTTGAGCGCCATGACCAGCGGGTTCTTGGTGTTGGCGGGGAAGGGCACCCAGATTCCGCCCTTGGCCTGAAGCTCGCCGACGAGCCGGCCGCCCTCGGTGGCCACGAGCGGGCGGGCCCCGGCCTCGGCCAGGGCGGCGGCCACGTCGACGGTCGTGCGCTCGGCGCCCCCAGCCTCAAGGGCGGGGATGATCTGGAGCACCGTGACGCCCGCCAACGGCGAGACCTCGGACGACCGGACCGGGCCTCCGGACAGGCTGCCCCCGTTCATCGCGTCACCCGCGTCGGGACGGTCGCTCGAAACATGGTCATCGGGTAAGGATCGTCCCAGGCGCTTTACGGTTCGGTAAACGATGCGTCGTCGGCATGTTTCAGAATCGCGGAGCCCACGCGGACGTGAGCACTTCCGGGACTTTCTCGGGCGAATTGCCCGTCACCACCCTCACCGTCGGCGGCGCCTCGGCACCCCGCCGGATCGCCGTGCGCATCCGGGAGGGCGAGGGACCGCCCGTGGTCTGGCTCGGCGGTTTCCGCTCGGATATGCGCGCGACCAAGGCCGCCGCCCTGGATGCCTGGGCGGCGGAGCGGGGCCGGCGCATGGTGCGCTTCGATTATTCCGGGCACGGCGAATCGGACGGGCGCTTCGAGGACGGCACCATCTCCGACTGGCTCGCCGATGCCGCGACGGTGATCGAGCGCTACGCCGACGAGCGGCCGATCCTCGTCGGATCTTCCATGGGCGGATGGATCGCCTGCCTCGTCGCCCGCGAGCGGGCGCGGCGGGGCCAGAGCCTCGGCGGCATGGTGCTGATCGCCCCGGCCCTCGATTTCACGGAAGAGCTGATGTGGGCCTCGTTCCCGCTGGAGATCCGGCAGACCCTGGAGCGCGACGGCGTCTGGTATCGGCCCACGGACTACGCCCCGAAGCCGGACCCGATCCGCATGGCGCTGATCGAGGACGGGCGGCACCACCTCCTGCTGGGAGAGGCGCTGGAGCCGGGCTGCCCGGTCCACATCCTCCAAGGCATGGCCGATCCGGACGTACCCTACGGCCATGCCCTGCGCATCCTGGAGCGCCTGCCCGGGTCGGGCTCGATGCTGACGCTGATCAAGGATGGCGACCACCGCCTGTCCCGGCCCCAGGACATCGCGCTCCTGGTGCGGTCGGTCGAGGCGATGGCCTGACAGCAGCCCCCGCATATACGCGGGGGCAACGCCCTTGATGCCGCTTAGAGCTGCGCTTTCTTTCGACGAACCGGGGTCCACTTCGTCGGAAAGCGCACTAGTGCAGGCTCACCGGGAAGAGCTGGTGGGCCATCGCGTTCGCCACGGCGACCTCGCGGGAATCGGTGAGCAGGATCGGCGCCCCGCTCGCGGAGAGCAGCGCGAACAGGTCGAGGCCCGGGGTCATCTCGGGAGCCTGCGGGAACAGGCTGCGCACCTCGTCCGAGCGGATCGGCCGGACATAGGCGATGTGCCCCTCTCCGAGCGCGGCGAACTCGGCCGGATCGATGGCGGGCGTGGCGGTGGTGTCGATGGTCAGGTCGATCGTCGTGAGGTCGTTCATGGAATGCCCTCCTTCCGAGGCAGAGCGTTGAATCGGATATGGTCCCGCAGGTCGGCGGCGACAAATCCGGGTCGGGGGTGAGGTCTGGCGACGGATGACCGCAGCCTGCGATGCATCGCTGCGTCGGCTCAGGAGGCCCGGATCACGGATCCTTCGAGGCGATCGCGATCTTGCGCACGATGCGCTCCGGCTCCGGCCGGACCAGATCGATCGAGAGCAGGCCGTTCGACAGCTCCGCGCCCAGAACCTCCATGCCGTCGGCGAGGAGGAAGGCCCGCTGGAACTGCCGCGCCGCGATGCCGCGGTGCAGGAATTGGCGGGACTTGTCGTCGATCTGCCGGCCGCGCACGACGAGCTGACTCTCCTCGAGGGAAACGTCGAGCTGGTCCTGCGTAAAACCGGCCACCGCCAGCGTGATGCGCAAGCGATCGGGCTCGTTTTCGCTGCGGGCGATGCGTTCGATGTTGTAGGGCGGGTACCCGTCGTTGGCGGCCTTCGACACGCGGTCGAGGGCCTGCTCGATCTCGTCGAAGCCGAGCAGGAACGGGTGCCCGAACGGGGATGGCCGCGTCATCGTCGCTCAAACCTCCGGCGAGGCCCTGCGGGGACAAACCCCTTGCGGCACCTCGCGGTCTCGAGCCCGCCTCGCAGCAGCGCTCTTGAACGGGGATATGGAAAGCGGCCCCCCCGCGATCAAGATCGACGGTTCCCGGCGGCCCCGGTGCGACCGCATCCCCGTCGGTGCGCGCGCTCATCCGGCAAAATCATGGGACGATGTGGCAATTCACCCCGGGACGATCGGGAAAGAGTGGGGCCCGGGCAGCATCAGGTCCAATAGTTTGGAATTGCTCTGAAATTCTTATCAAACCTTGATTGCTCCCCCGATTGTCGGATAGCACGCCTTGAATCTTGAAAGATGCGCGGTGCCCCGGGAGCGCCGGGCGTCACCTTTGCCGTATCCGTGACATCAGCCGCAGCCGGACCTCGCGAAGGCTGTCCGGTGCCCGAGGAGGGCGCCCTGCGATCGGATCGCCCGCGGCGGGCAATCGGTACTTCTTCGGCCTTCGGGTCAGACGGCCCGCTCCGAATCCAACGGGGCGGCGCGAGAACGGGGAGACGGGATCGTCGTGATTCAGGAAGCCTGGGGAATGGGGCGCGCAGCGCTGGGACGGGACGGGATCGGAAGGCGCCTGCTCGCGGGCGCCGCACTCGCCGCCGCCCTGACCGCCCCGGTCCCGGCCGCGCTGGCGCAGGAGGGCGGCCCGACGGCCGCCAAGTCCGAAGCGACCCAATCCGACACGGTCAAGTCCGGTGCGCCGCCCCTGAAGATCGAGCTGAACCGCCTCGAGCCCGCGGGCGAGGCCTGCCGCACCTACATGCTCGTCGACAACAGCCGCGGCACCGCGCTGAAGTCGCTCAAGGTCGATCTCTTCGCCTTCGACACCGAGGGCGTCGCCCAGAAGCGCCTCGCGGTCGAGCTGGGACCGGTCCAGGAGAAGAAGACCGTGGTGCGGCTCTTCGACTTCCCCGGTCTCGCCTGCCCGAAGGTCGGCCGCCTGCTGCTGAACGACGTCCTGGCCTGCGAGGGCGGGGACGCCACCCGCGAGACCTGCCTGGAGCGGATCGAGCCCGCCACCAAGACTTCGGCCGCCTTCGATCGCTGAAGCCGGCCCGGCCGTCCCACCCGCTCCGGTTCGCCCGGGCGGTCCGGGACGGCGGACAGACCATGAGCCACGAGGAGTAACAGATGGATCCGACGTCCGTGCCCGCCGGGGCCGTCGCGCAAGCCCACGACATGTCGTTCCTCGGCCTGTTCCTTCAGGCCGACCCGATCGTGAAAGGCGTGATGATCCTTCTCGTGGTGGCCTCGCTCGCCTGCTGGACCGTGGTGTTCGAGAAGATGGTCCGGCTCGCCGCCGCCAAGCGCCAGGCCAAGGCCTTCGAGGCGATGGTCCGCTCCGAGGGCACCATCGACACGGGCCAGAAGGGCATCGCCGGCCACGTGGTCCGGGCGGGCCTCGACGCGTGGCGCGATCAGGACACCAGCGAGAGCCGGGCCGAGCGCCGCGAGCGGATCGAGCGCGCGATGAAGGGTGCGCTGGGCGTCGAGGTGAAGCGCCTCCAGGGCGGCCTGCCCCTGCTGGCGACCTCCGGCTCCACCGCCCCGTTCGTCGGCCTGTTCGGCACGGTCTGGGGCATCATGAACTCGTTCTCGTCCATCGCGAAGAGCCAGGACACCAGCCTCGCGGTGGTGGCGCCGGGCATCGCCGAGGCGTTGTTCGCCACCGCCATCGGCCTCGTCGTCGCGATCCCGGCGGTGATGGCCTACAACAAGCTTTCCGGCGACGTCGCCCGCATCCAGTCCGGCTTCGTCTCCTGCATCGCGGTGCTCGGCAACCGCCTCGCCCGCGACCGCGGACCCCACGCCCGCGCCGCGGCCGCCGAGTAGCGCCCGCACGACACCCGACCATCCCGAAACCTTTGAGGCGACGCCCGTCCGGTCCGGCGGGCCGCCGCCGACGCCCGGGAGGGCGACACCATGGCCATGGGAACCGCGCGTTCGGCGAGCGACGACGAGGACGGCCTCGACGCCACGCCGATGTCCGAGATCAACGTCACCCCGATGGTGGACGTGATGCTGGTGCTGCTCATCATCTTCATGGTGGCGGCCCCGCTCATGACCACGGGCGTGCCGGTGCAGCTGCCGAAGACGACCGCCGCCAAGGTGGCGCAGTCGCAGAAGCCGCTCGAAGTCTCCATCGACAAGGACGGCAACCCGTTCATCGCCAAGGACGGCTTCACGCCGGAGACGATCCTGCCGCGCCTGCGCCAGCTCAAGGCCGAGAACCCGGAACAGGTCGTGCTCGTGCGCGGCGACCGGGACGTGCCCTACGGCAGGATCATGGAGGTGATGGGCCTCGTCGGTCAGGCCGGCTTCACCAAGGTCTCGCTGATCGCCCAGTCCGCGGGCGGTGCCGCGCCCGCCGCCGGGGGCGCCAAGTAGCGCCATGGCCGCTCCCATGCCCGCCCCCAGGTCCGCACAGAAGCCGCCCCCGATGCCGGCATCCCTGCCTGCCCCTGCACCCGGCTCCGCCGGAGCGGCGCTTCCCTCGGACGGGGGCGGAGGGCAGGGCCGTCTCGCGGCCGCCTTCGCCCTGGCGCTGGCCCTGCACGCCGCGGGCCTGATCGGCATCACCTACCTGCACCTGACGCCGCCCGCTCCGCCGGGGGACCAGGAGATCACGATCGATCTCGCCCCGCAGATGATGGAAGCCGACACCCAGGCGGCCGCCGAGACGGCCCAGGCGGATGCCGTTCCCGAGGAGGCCAAGCCCGAGGGCGAGCCGGAAACCGCCGAGCCGGTCGAAACCCCGCAGGAGGTGCAGCCGCCCCCCCCGCCGGAGACGGCCCAGGTGGCGCCGGAGGAGGTACAGCCGCCGCCGCCCACCGAGATGACGCAGGTCATGCCGGAGGAGGTTCAGCCGCCCCCGCCGCCCGAGGCCGTCACCGAGGCCGTACCCGACACGCCGCCGCCCCCGCCGGAGGAGCAGCTCGTGACCTCCGAGGCGCAGGAGGCGGAGCCGATGGCGCCGCCCCCGCCGGTCGCGGCCAAGCCCGAGCCGCCCAAGCCCGATCCCAAGATCGAGGAGCGCCGCAAGGCCGCGCTGGAGAAGAAGCGCGAGGCCGAGCGCGAGGCGCGCCGCAAGGAGCTGGAGAAGGTCCAGGAGAAGAAGCGCGAGGAGGCCCGGATCAAGGCGGCCAAGGCGAAGGCCGAGCGCGACGCCGCCCGGCGTGCCCAGGCGGCGCAGGCCGGCAATTCGCAGCGCAACTCCGCCGCGACCTCGCGCCAGAGCGCGACGGGCTCGGCCGCCGCGGCCAGCGATCCCAACGCCATGGCGGCGTGGCGCGGCGCGATCGCCTCGGCGATCCGGGGCCGCATGAACCGCGAGGCGGCGGCCGGCACCGCCGGCGGCGTCGCCAACGTGCGCTTCACCGTGAGCCGCTCGGGGGCGGTGAGCGGGGTGAGCCTCGTCGGCAGCAGCGGGGTCGGCGCCATCGATGCCGCCGCGCTCGCGGCGGTGCGCGGCGGCCTGCCGCCCGCCCCCGCCGGCGTGACCTCGTCGAGCCTTGCGGTCACGGTGCCGATGCGCTTCAGCCCCGGCCGCTGAGGCCGGTATCCTTCGCCCCGTCCGCCGCGTTGTCCTGCTCACAGCGGACGGCGCGGCGGATCACGGCGGCGGATGACGACCTACTTCACGAGCGACACGCATTTCGGCGACCCGCGCATCCTGCGCATCGACCGCCGGCCCTTCCCCGACCTGCCGACGCACGACGCGGCGCTGGTGGAAGCCTGGAACGCGGTGGTCGGACCCGACGACACGGTCTGGCATCTCGGCGACTTCGCCCTCGGCCCCCCGCCGGAGCGGGTCGCGACGCTGCTCGCGGGGCTCAACGGGCACAAGCACCTCATCATCGGCAACAACGACAGCCCCGCGACCCTCGCGGCACCCGGCTGGAGTTCGGTCGCGCATTACGCCGAGACCGAGGTCGAGGACCGGCGACTCGTGCTCTGCCACTACGCCTTCCGTACCTGGAACGGCCTCGGCCGGGGCGCGATCAATCTGCATGGGCATTCCCACGGCCGGCTCAAGCCGATCCCCCGGCAATACGATGTCGGCATCGATGCGCAGGGCCTGCGCCCGGTCACGCTCGCGGAGATCCTGGTCTCCCGCCGCGGAAGGACGGCGCGGACGCAGCGATAGCGGTCCGACCGGCTCCCTTCCGCGGACCGAAGGCCAAGCGGGGCAGGACTGCCCGAAATTGCAGCACGGCCCGGCGCAGAACGGGGCCGGCGCGCTCGGAACCATCCGCTGAGCGTCGCCGTTCAAAAGCCGAGACGGACGATGGTGCGACGAACGGAGCGGTGCCAAGGCACTGTGATGTCATCGCATTGTGCGCTCCTCACTTATTGCGTTCCAGTTGAATCAGCGTCGGTTCGCCCATGCGTCACCCCCTGCGAAACACCGCCCTCGTCGGACTCGCCGCCGCTCTGGCGGGCCTCGGCGTCGCCTCGACCGCCCTCGCCGCGCCCGGCTGCATCGATGCCCGGCGTAAGATCCAGGAAGCCGGCGCTCTGCGCTACCAAGCCCGTGAGGAAGCCCGCCTCGGCAACCGGGACCGGGTCTGCGACACCCTCGACGAGGTCGGCGACCGCTACCACGAGGCCCAGGACGCCTTCGAGGATTGCGGGGCCGACATCGTGGCCATCGATCTGCGCAGCGAACTCCGGGCGCTCAGCGTCGCCAAGCGCGTGAATCGCTGCGAGTGACCGGGGCGGTCTCGGCCGCAGCCTCTTTTAGCCCACGACACCATGAAAGCCGGGCCTCGGTCGAGGTCTGAGTGCGGTCCCGCACCGCCAAGCGTTGCCGTGCGGCGCACGTTCACATCAACGAAACCATCCGCTTGCCTGAGGATTCGCCATGATCGCCATCGAGAGCAGCCACCGTCCGTCCGAGACCGAGATGCGGACCGGACCGTCCTTCGCCGCCGCCCTGTGCGGGTTCCTCGGCTGCACCGTGGCCACGACGATGGTGATGTTCCTGCTCGGCAGCAGCGTCTGACGCGCGCCCAACCGTTCGCGCGCCGTCAGGGCGCAATGGACCACAGGCGGCTGCGCGAGAACAACATCTCCGGCTTGCCGACCGCGGCCGCCGTCCTCGGCAGCGGGCATCGAAGCGTCTCGGGGCGGGGCGGGGCCGCCGCAGCCTGAGCAGGCGGCACGAGACCAAGACGCAGCTGGACTGCCGGATGCCGGGCCGCCGTAATGGTGGCCACACCGGCGATGATGCAGCCGGCGATCACGCCGAGGAAGAAATTCGTCATTGGAAGCGGGTTCCGAACCCGGTGCGGCGCTGGCTGTCCACGCGGAAGGGATTCACGCCTTTCGGGGCACCATTACGGCAGAGGTCTCGCATACCCGCCTTTAACAAAGCACATGCGACATGATTCGCCCGACGGAGCGACAGCAGCGCTGAAAAAGGGCGGACGATGCAGTATGCGGCCAATGCCTATGCGAGGGTCTCGCAAGTCGCCCTCACGCCCCGGGAGGCCGAGGCCGCCGTTCTGCGCAAGGCGGCCGGCCGGTTGCAGGCGCTCGGCGCCGATGTGGCGACGGGGCCGGCCCTCAACGAGGCCCTGACCTTCAATCAACGAGTCTGGACGATCCTCGCCTCGGCCGCGACCGAGCCGAGCAGCCCGCTGCCCCTCGAGGTGCGCACCGGCATGGCGCAGCTCTCGGCCTTCGTGTTCCGCACCATCCTGGACGCGATGATCGAGCCGACGCCGCAGAAGATCGCGTCGCTGGTCTCACTCAACAACCACATCGCCGCCGGCCTGCAGGGCGATCCCGGCCCGGGCGCCTGAAGCTTTTCGGAGCCGCTCCTCGATTCGAGGCGCATGGCTCCGGGCCTGCGCCGCGTTTCAAGCCGCACGGGCCGACGACCTCCGCGTCGGCACGCGTTCGCCGCGATTCAGGCCGTCTTGGCGACGCGCTCGCCGACGAATGGCGCCGTCTCGCGCGCGTAGACGCGCGCCTTGAGGATCACCTCGTTCGGGATCTGCATCACCACGTCCCCGGTCGAGGGGTCGGTCACGCGGAAGACGACGCTCCGGCTTTCCGCATCCCGGATATAAGCGCGCCGTTCCGGCTCCGGAGGCTTCGTCTCGGTGGCTTCGGGCTTGATGTCGAGCGAGACGGCGGGGTCGAGCACGCGCGGCGGCGAGGCCTCGCTCGGTACGGGCTCGGCCACGGGGCGAATGGGGGTCACGGTCGCGGGTGAGGAAACGGGCGGCAACGGTGCCGCGGCCCTGATCGGGTCCATGGCTGCAATCCTTCGGCTTTCGGCGCGAGGCCGGCCCTCAGGAGATTGCAGGCGTCGCTACCGGAACCTTAACGGCCTGGGGGCTGTCCCCCGGGAACGAGGGGCAGCCTGACCGAGCCGTAAAGATTGCCTGAAGGATTTTCACGATTCGCGACGGGGACAGCCGAACGACCGTCCCCGTCGTGGGCGATCCTATTCGGCCGCGTCGACGTAGAGCTTGCCGCCCTCTTCCAAGAACTCCTGCGACTTCGCCGCCATGCCGGCTTGGCGCTCGGCGTCGCTCATCGGCTGGGCTTGGCCGATGACGATGCCGGCCTCCTCCATGGCGAGCACGTCGGCGCGCAGATCCTGCGTGATCTTCATCGAGCAGAATTTCGGGCCGCACATCGAGCAGAAATGGGCGACCTTGTGGGCGTCCTTCGGCAGGGTCTCGTCGTGGTAGGCGCGCGCCGTGTCGGGATCGAGCGAGAGGTTGAACTGATCCTCCCACCGGAAGTCGAACCGGGCGCGGGAGAGGGCGTCGTCGCGCAGTTGCGCGGCGGGGTGGCCCTTGGCGAGGTCGGCGGCGTGCGCGGCGATCTTGTAGGTGATGACGCCGGTCTTCACGTCGTCGCGGTTCGGGAGCCCCAGATGCTCCTTGGGCGTGACGTAGCAGAGCATCGCCGTGCCGAACCAGCCGATCATCGCCGCGCCGATGCCCGAGGTGATGTGGTCGTAGCCCGGAGCGATGTCGGTGGTCAGCGGGCCGAGCGTGTAGAACGGCGCCTCGCCGCACTCGGCCAGCTGCTTCTCCATGTTGACCTTGATCTTGTGCATCGGCACGTGGCCGGGGCCCTCGATCATCACCTGGCAGCCCTTGTCCCAGGCGATCTTGGTGAGTTCGCCCAAGGTCTCCAGCTCGGCGAACTGCGCCGCGTCATTGGCATCCGCGATTGAGCCGGGGCGCAGGCCGTCGCCCAGCGAGAACGACACGTCGTAGGCGCGGCAGATGTCGCAGATCTCGTCGAAGCGCTCGTAGAGGAACGATTCGCGGTGCCCGGCGAGGCACCAGCGCGCCATGATCGAGCCGCCGCGGGAGACGATGCCGGTGGTGCGTCGCGCGGTGAGCGGCACGTGGGCCAGCCGCACGCCAGCATGGATTGTGAAGTAGTCGATGCCCTGCTCGGCCTGCTCGATGAGCGTGTCCTTGAAGACCTCCCAGTCGAGCTTGAGCGGATCGCCGCCGACCTTCTCCAGCGCCTGGTAGATCGGCACGGTGCCGATCGGCACGGGGGAGTTGCGCACGATCCACGAGCGGATGTTGTGGATGTTGCGGCCCGTCGAGAGGTCCATGACGGTGTCCGCGCCCCAGCGGATCGACCAGACCAGCTTCTCTACTTCCTCGGCGGCCGACGAGGTGACGGCCGAGTTGCCGATATTGGCGTTGATCTTCACGAGGAAGTTGCGGCCGATCGCCATCGGCTCGAGTTCGAGGTGGTTGATGTTGGCCGGGATGATGGCGCGGCCCCGGGCCACCTCCTCGCGCACGAAGTCCGGCGTGATGAAGGGCGGCACCGACGCGCCGAAGCTCTGTCCGTCGGCGAGCGCGGCCTCGGCGCGCTCCAGCATCTGCTCGCGGCAGGCATTCTCGCGATGCGCCACGTAGATCATCTCTTCCGTGATGATCCCGGCCCGGGCGAACTCGAACTGCGTCACCATCTGCCCGGGTTCGGCCCGGCGGATCGTGCGCTCGGCCGGGCAGGGGGCGACGAGCTTGTCGGCGGCGGCGAAGCCATTGTCCTCGGGCTTGACCGCGCGCGGCTGCACGGCGGCGTAGCCGCGCTTGACCACCCACGGCTCGCGGGCGGCGGGCAGGCCCTTCTCGAGGTCGATGGCCGCATCCGTCTCCGTATAGGGGCCGGACGGGTCGTAGACCCGCACCGGGGCTTCCTTCGGGTCGGAGAGGGCGATCTCGCGGTAGGGGACGCGGATGTCCGGGCGGCCGGGCGCTTCCGCATAGACCTTGCGGGAGCCCTGGACGGGGCCGGTGGTGACGCTGGCAGGATTGCCGTTGGGAAGGTCTTTGGGACGGACGGGTGCGTTCATCGCTGTCGCTCCTGGCGTTGGAGGCGACCCGTGGTCCCGACGATGGTGCGGTCGGCCGCTGCTCGTGCGAGCGATGAGGCCGCTGGTTCCCGTCCCTCCGCCGGTACGAGCCGGATCAGGTTCAAGGGTCAGGGCGTCGCCCACTCTCAGCCCCCTTGACGGGGCCCCCCTCGGAACGATTCCAACCTCCCCCTTGAGGCCGGTCTTGTCAATGCACGACCGAAAACCGCCCGATTCGGAGAAGAGTGTTTCCGTTTGGGAACGATCCGGCTGTCAGCGGGACGGCGCGGTGCGAAACCAGCCGGCAAAGCTTGACGGTTTGCGCCGTATCCGAGACAGGGGCTCGACGAAAAACTCACCAATTGCCGCGACAAGGGCCTTCGGGCCGCCGCTGAGGCGGCTTGGGTGTGGATGACGCCCCGGCCGCGGGTGGTCATGCGCACGCCTTTTCGCGACACCAGATGGCGATGAGCACGATCATCCCTTTCCGCCGACCCGCCCCTCCGGCGCCGACCCGCACCGGCTGCGACGTGGCGGCCGTCGCGAGCGACCTCCTGGTCGTGCTGGACCAGCTCGAAGGGCTGGTGGCGCGGGCCGCACACATGGACCGGCCGCGGATCGAGGTGGAGCGCAGCGTGCAGAACCTGCTCGACGCGATCAGCGCCGTGGAGCGCGCCTCGGATTGCCTGGGCGAGGGCAACAGCGTCTCCGAGCCCGCCTGAGACGGCGTCTCGACCTCGGCCCGGCGCGCCTTCGAGCCGAGCGTGTACCGATCAAGCGCGACTGGGCGGATTTGACCCGGCGGAGCCTGCCGGCCACCATGCTAGCTTCCTCATTCGTGCGCGGGGCCCTCATGCCCGGCGCCCGCGGGAGCCGCGACCGGACACGATGAGCGAGGCCGAACGGACGATCTCCGAACGCGACGGGCGGCAGGGCGCGGCAGGCCGCCTCGACCGGCTCGTGGCGCAGGCGCGGGCCGCGGGCCTCTGGGAGCGGGTGTGGCCGGTTTTGTGGCGGGGCTTCGGCGTCGGGCTCGCCTTCCTCGCCGTGTCCTGGCTCGGCCTGTGGCTCGATCTTCCGCCGCTCTGGCGCATGGCCGGGCTCGGCCTGTTCGCGATCCTTCTCGTCTTCGCGCTGCTGCCCGCCCTGCGCCTCAAGCGCCTCAGCCGCCGCGAGGCCCTGGCCCGGATCGACCGGGAAGCCGCCCGCGAGGGGGGGCTTGCCCACGATCCGGCCTCGGCGATCGAGGACACGCTCGCCGTCGGCCAGACCGATCCGGCCACCCGTGCGCTCTGGGCACTGCACCAGTCGCGGGCCGCTGCCGCCGTCGCCCGGCTGCGGGCCGGGCGGCCGCGCCCCGACATGCCCGGCCACGACCCGCTGGCCCTGCGCGCAGGGCTCCTCGTCGCCGCGCTCGCCGCCCTCTTCGTCGCCGGCCCCGAATGGCGCGGGCGCGTCTCGGCCGCCTTCGACTGGCGCGAGCCGCCCGCCGCCGCGCCGAGCTTTCGCGTCGACGGCTGGATCGACCCGCCGATCTACACCCGCGTGCCGCCGCTGATCGTCGCGATGTCCGGCAATGCCGCGGACCCGGTGCAGCGTCTGCGCGCGCCGGTCAATTCCACGCTGATCGTGCGCATCGCCGGCCAGGGCGAGGCGGAGCTGACGCCGAATGCCGCCCTGGTGCCGGTGGCCAAGGACGAATCCGCCCCTTCGCGCGCCGCACCCGCGCCGCAAGCCTCCGCCGCCCGCGCGACCTTGCGGGAGGAGCGCTTCCGGCTTGTCGGCGGCACGGCCGAACTCGGCATCGCCGCCTCGGGCTCCGAGCCGCAGCGCCTCGTGATCGAGACGATCCCCGACCGGCCCCCGGAGGTGCAGCAGGTCGGCGGCCTCGAAGTGAACGGGCGGGGCACCTTCAACCTCACCTACCGCGCCAAGGACGATTACGGCATCGCCTCCGCCGAGGGGCTGGTCGAGCCGCTGAAGGCCGGCCGCTCCCTCGTGCCGGTGCCCAAGATCGGGCTGGCGCTGCCCGCCGACGCGCTCGGCGAGACCGACACCAAGACGCTCGTCGACCTCACCGACAATCCCTGGTCCGGCGCCCGGGTGAAACTGACCCTGGTGGTACGCGACGAGGCCGGCCAGGAGGGCCGCACGCAGCCCGCCGAGATCGTGCTGCCGGCGCGCGTCTTCACGCAGCCGCTCGCCCGGGCGCTCGCCGAGGAGCGCCGCCGCCTCGTCACCGCTCCCGACGAGGATCGCGCCCGCGTCCAAACGGCGCTCGACGCCCTGCGCATCGCCCCCGAACGCTTCACGCCGCAGCCCGCGATCTTCCTCGGGCTCACCACCGCGGCCAACCGCCTGCGCGCGGCCAAGACCGACGCGGATCTGACCGGCGTCGCCGATCTGCTGTGGGAGATGGCCCTCAAGATCGAGGACGGCGACCTCTCGGATGCCGAGAAGGCCCTGCGCGCGGCCCAGGACCGCCTCAAGGAGGCGATCGAGCGCAACGCGCCGGACGAAGAGGTGAAGAAGCTCACCGAGGACCTGAAGCAGGCCCTCGACAAGTTCATGAAGGAGTTCGCCCAGCGCCAGAAGCCGCAGAACCGCCAGCAGCAATCCGAGCGGCAGCAGCAGCAGCAGAAAGGCGGCCAGACCGTCACGCCCGACGATCTGGAGAAGATGATCAAGGACATGCAGGAGGCGATGCAGCGCGGCGACACGGCCGAGGCCCAGCGCCTGCTCGAACAGCTGCGCAACGTGCTCGAAAACCTCCAGAGCGCCGAGAACGGCCAGAAGTCGGACGGCGGCATGGCCGAGATGAACCGCCAGCTCGACGACCTCGACCGCATGTCCCGCGAGCAGCAGGATCTGCGCGACGAGACCTACAAGGAGGGTCAGCAGGGACAGCGGCCCGGCCCGCGCCAGCGGCAGCAGAACGGTCAGCAGCAGGGGCAGCAGGGTCAACGCGGCCAGCAGCCGGGTCAGCGCGGCCAGGGCGAGGAAGGCCAGCAGGGGCAGCAGGGCAGGGGCCAGCAGGGACAACAAGGTCAGGGCCAGGGCCAGCGCGGGCAGCAGGGCCAGAACATGGGCCAGCGCCAGCAGGGCCTGCGCGAGCAGCTCCAGGATCTCAAGGAGCGTATGAAGCAGCAGGGCCTTCAGGGTGAGGAAGGGCTCGCCGACGCCGAGGGCGCCATGCGCGAGGCCGAGGAGGCGCTGGGCCAGGGGCGCAACGGCGATGCCGTCGATGCCCAGGGGCGGGCCCTGGACGGGCTCAAGCGCGGCGCCGAGGGGCTGCAGCAGCAGATGCAGCAGATGGCCGAAGGCGAGGGTCAGGGCCAGCAGGAGGGCCAGTCGCCGGGCCAGCAGGGCCGCTCGGGCGCCTCCGACGACGATCCGCTCGGCCGCCCGACGCGGGGGCGCGACCTCTCGAACGGCAACGTGCGCGTGCCCAACGCCGACGAATCCGCCGTGCAGCGCGCCCGCCGGATCATGGAGGAGCTGCGGCGCAAGCTCGGCGACCCCTCGCGTCCGCAGGAGGAACTCGACTACTTCGAGCGCCTGCTGCGCCGGAACTGACGCCCCGAAGTACCACCGCTCGGGCCGCGCTCGCGTGAGCGCGGCCCCTCACGAGATCAACGACCCATGTCCGCCAACCAGCTCGTCCTCCTCGCCTGCCTCGCCGTGGCCGTGGTGCTGCTCCTCGGCCTCGTCAACATGATGCGGGGCGGCAGCGCCAACCTCTCGCAGAAGCTGATGCGCCTGCGCGTGCTCCTGCAATTCGTCGCGATCATCGTCATCATGGGCGTGGTCTGGTGGCGGGCGGCCTGACCGCTCCGCCCGGGCCGGCGTGCCGGCTCACTCCTTCGTGCGCTCGAAGGTGACGATGCTGCGGGTCTCGCCCCGGTCGGCCCAGTTGGGCATGACCCGCCAGGGCGTGAGCACCCGCAGGCGCGCGCCGTCGAGGGTGAAGGAGCGGGTCTGCTCGGTCCCAACCCATTTCGGGTCCCAGGCCACGTCGACCGCCGTCGTCCACTTGTCCCCATCGAGCCGGTAGCGGCCGCTGTAGGAGACGAGGGTCTGCAGAAGGGCGGCGCGCTGCGCGTCGGTCTCGGCCGGCTTGCGTCCCTCGCCGGTGAGGATGAAGAAGACCCGCTTCTCCGGCGTGAACAGGACGTAGCCGGTCGGCCGGTCGCCCATCGCCGGCAGCTTCGTGCCGTCGGCGCGCGCCTCCACCTCGTACGAGACCAGCTTCCAGAGCCCGACCACGCGGGCTTCGTCGTCGGCCCGGGCCAGTCCCGGCATCAGGCCGGCCGCCAAAGCCAGTCCTGCCCGCAGCCCCATTCCCATCGTCGTTCGCATCGTTTCCCCCGGATCGAGAGCCCCTGAAAAGGGGTGCATCGGCAACGCTGACGCCGCTCGGAGGATGCGTCGTCGATGCATCTCCACCGGGGAGCCGGCCGGCGGCTTCCGATCCTCGGCGGGCGCCTCCCGCCTCGTTCCGGATCGCCGACGAGGCCCGCCGGGTGTGGCGTCCGCGCCCCACCGACTCAGCAAAAGCACGGGCGAAGGATGAATCCACGGGCTGCGGTCCCGAGTGCGTGATAATTGAGGCGGGTTGAAACGGACGGATCGACCGCCGATGAAGTCACCCATTGCCCGGATTCTCCTCGGCGCCCTCGTCGCCTCGGCCGTCACGACCACGCAGGCCGCCGATCTCGGCGCCGCCCGGGCCCCTGCGCCGCCGCCCTACTTCGCCCCCGTCCAGCCCTACTCGATCGTCTCCGAGGTTCGCATCGGCGGCTCGGTTCAGGATCCGGGCAGCGCCGAGGGCAAGCTGCCGGGCTTCAGCACCGCGAACGTCAACGGCGAAATCCTGTTCGCCAAGCCGCTGGTGACCACCGATCCGTTCTGGCAGGCCTTCGTGCCGCGTCCCACCGTGGGCGGCAGCTACAACACCGGCGGCCGCACCAGCTACGCCTATATCGGCGCGACCTGGACGGTGGACCTCTTCCCCGAGACGCTCGACCGGCGCGTCTTCCTCGAAGGCTTCTTCGGCGGCGCGGCCCATAACGGCTATACCGGCCTGAAGGCGAACGCGCCCTACGGCTTCAATGCGCTGGGCTGCAATCCGCTGTTCCGCGAGGCGGCGGCGTTGGGCTTCCGCATCAACGCCCATTGGAGCGTGATGGCCACCGTCGAGCACATGTCGAATGCCGGCCTGTGCGGCGACAACCGCGGCCTGACCAATTTCGGCGGAAAGCTCGGCTACACGTTCTGATCCGGCGCCGGCCGCTTTTCCGGCTTGCTAAAGACCCGCCGCGCGCGAAACATCGCCCGGCGGGTTTTTCTTTGGCCCGGGCCTGCCCGTCGCGAGGGGCGGCCGGCCCCTGCGGCCTGCGAAAACAGATAACAATCTCGCGCCCGTCGCGGATGCGGCATCCGGGACGGGAGCGAGGGGAGAGAACGACGTGGTCAAGCTCAACCGCATCTACACCCGCACCGGCGACAAGGGCACGACCGGGCTCGCCAACGGCGAGCGCCGCTCCAAGGCCGATCTGCGGGTGGAGGCCTACGGCACGGTCGACGAGACCAATGCCTGCATCGGGCTCGCCCGCCTGCAGGCCGAACCCGCCCTCGACGCAATGCTGGCGCGCATCCAGAACGACCTGTTCGATCTCGGCGCGGACCTCGCCACGCCCCCGAGCGACAAGCCGCTGGGCTACGAGCCCCTGCGGATCGTGCCCGCCCAAGTGCAGCGCCTGGAGGCGGAGATCGACGCGCTGAACGCCGAGATTCCGCCGCTCACCTCCTTCGTGCTGCCCGGCGGCTCGCCCACAGCGGCCGCGCTCCATCTCGCCCGAACCGTCTGCCGCCGGGCCGAGCGGCTGGTCGTGTCGCTGTCGGGCATCGAGAGCGAGGCGATCTCGGGCGAAGCCCTGCAATACCTCAACCGCCTGTCCGATTTCCTGTTCGTGGCCTCCCGCGCAGCCAACCGGAACGGCGCCGACGACGTGCTCTGGGTGCCCGGCCAGAACCGCTGATAGTCAACCCTACCCTACCGAGAAGGCGCGTTGACAAGCGGGAAATCGCCTCGTTACGGTCCCGCCGCCCTGACAATCACATCGAGTTCCGTCGAGCGGATCCTGAAGCCGTCCTTGAAGTGACGCCGGGACTGTGTCGGCGCGGAGGAAAGCGACAGCCATGAAGGTTCTGGTGCCCGTCAAGCGGGTTGTCGACTATAACGTGAAGATCCGCGTCAAGGCCGACGGGTCGGGCGTGGAACTCGCCAACGTCAAGATGTCGATGAACCCCTTCGACGAAATCGCCGTCGAGGAGGCGATCCGCCTGAAGGAGAAGGGCACGGTCAGCGAGATCGTCGCCGTCTCGATCGGGCCGCAGCAGGCTCAGGAGACGCTGCGCACCGCGCTCGCCATGGGCGCCGACCGGGCGATCCTCGTCAAGACCGACGTGAATTGCGAGCCGCTGGCGGTCGCCAAGATCCTCAAGGCGATCGTCGAGAAGGAAAGCCCGAACCTCGTCATCCTCGGCAAGCAGGCCATCGACGACGATTCCAACCAGACCGGCCAGATGCTCGCCGCCCTGCTCGGCTGGCCGCAAGGCACCTTCGCCTTCAAGCTGGAATTCGGCGAGGGCGCGATCGACGTGACCCGCGAGGTCGATGGCGGCCTCCAGACCGTCTCACTCAAGCTGCCGGCCATCGTCACGACGGACCTGCGCCTCAACGAGCCGCGCTACGCCAGCCTGCCCAACATCATGAAGGCGAAGAAGAAGCCGCTGGAGGAGCTGGCCCCCGACGCGCTCGGCGTCGACGTCACGCCGAAGCTCACCGTGCTCAAGGTGTCCGAGCCGCCGGGCCGTTCGGCGGGCGTGAAGGTCGGCTCCGCGGCCGAGCTCGTGCAGAAGCTCAAGGTCGAAGCCGGCGTGCTCTGAACCACCCTCAGGCGCCGCTCCCGGAACCGGTCGAGCGGCGCCTCCCTTCCTCTTCTGAGAGACAGTTCATGACCACGCTCCTCTACGTCGAGCACGCCAACGGACAGATCAAGGACGGCACGCTCAAGGCGCTCACCGCGGCCAAGGAGATGGGCGCTCCGATCCACGCGCTCGTGCTGGGCTCCGGCTCGAAGGCGGCGGCCGAGGCCGCGGGCCGTCTCGACGGCGTCGAAAAAGTGCTGAGCAGCGAGGAGGCGGTCTACGATCACGACCTCGCCGAGCCGAGCGCAGCGTTGATCGCCTCGATCGCCGAGCCCTACGATGCGATCGTGGCCGCCGCCACGACCACGGGCAAGAACACGCTGCCGCGCGTGGCCGCGCTCCTCGACGTCGCGCAGGTCTCCGACATCATCAAGGTCGTCTCGCCCGACACCTTCGAGCGGCCGATCTATGCCGGCAACGCGATCCAGACCGTGCAGGCGGGTGCGGGCAAGCGCGTCATCACCGTGCGCACCGCCGCCTTCAAGCCCGCGGAAGAGGGCGGCGCGGCGGCACCCGTCGAGGCCCTCTCGGCCGCGGCGCCCGACGCGCTGGGTGCTGCCTATAAATCGGAAGAAATCGCCAAGTCCGACCGGCCGGAGCTGGCCTCGGCCAAGTTCATCGTCTCCGGCGGTCGCTCGCTGGGCTCAGCGGACAAGTTCAAGGAGCTGATCGAGCCGCTGGCCGACGCGCTCGGCGCGGCGGTGGGCGCCTCGCGCGCGGCGGTGGATGCGGGCTACGCCCCCAACGATTGGCAGGTGGGCCAGACCGGCAAGGTGGTGGCGCCCGACCTCTACGTGGCGGTCGGCATCTCCGGCGCGATCCAGCATCTGGCCGGCATGAAGGACTCGAAGGTCATCGTCGCCGTCAACAAGGACGAGGACGCGCCGATCTTCCAGGTCGCGGATTACGGCCTCGTCGGCGACCTGTTCCAGGTGGTGCCGGAACTCCAGGCCGAGATCGCCAAGGCCAAGGACCGGTAACGGACCGCCGAATGCAGGGGGCGGGCTCATCGCCCGACCCCGCAGCCTGCGGCCGAAGGACCGGACAGGGAGCCGGATGTAGCCGGATCGGACGGGACCGGTTTGACGCATTTGTTGCAGTGCCGCATTCTAGGGATGCGGGTTGCAGGACGATGCCGCAGCAGTAGGACGTGATTCGGTTATGGGCATCGAGATCAAGACGGTCGGCATCATCGGTGCCGGCCAGATGGGCAGCGGCATCGCGCATGTCTGCGCGGCATCGGGCCTGGACGTTCGGCTGAACGACCGCGACCCCGACCGGATCGACGCCGCGCTCGGTCTGATCGACGCGAACCTCACGCGTCAGGTCCAGAAGGGCACGCTCAGCGACGAGCAGCGCCGCAGCGCTCTGGAGCGGATCGCGGCCGCGCGGGGCTTCGACGATCTCGCGCCCTGCGACCTCGTCATCGAGGCGGCGACCGAGGACGAGGCGACCAAGCGCAAGATCTTCCAGAGCCTGTGCCCGTCGCTCAAGCCCGATGCGCTGGTCGCGACCAACACCTCGTCCATCTCGATCACCCGGCTCGCGGCGGCGACCGACCGGCCGGACCGCTTCATCGGCATCCACTTCATGAATCCGGTGCCGCTGATGCAGCTCGTCGAGCTGATCCGCGGCATCGCCACCGAGGACCCGACCTACGAATCGGCCAAGGTCTTCATCGCCCGGCTCGGCAAGACCTCGACCATGTCCGAGGACTTCCCGGCCTTCATCGTCAACCGCATCCTGCTGCCGATGATCAACGAGGCGATCTACACCCTCTACGAGGGCGTAGGCTCGGTGGAGTCGATCGACACGGCGATGCGGCTCGGCGCGAACCACCCGATGGGCCCGCTCCAGCTCGCCGACTTCATCGGCCTCGATACCTGCCTGTCGGTGATGCAGGTGCTCTACGAGGGGCTGGCCGATTCGAAGTACCGGCCCTGCCCGCTGCTGGTGAAATACGTCGAGGCCGGCTGGCTCGGCCGCAAGACCAAGCGCGGCTTCTACGATTATCGCGGCGAGACGCCGATCCCGACGCGCTGAGGGCGGCGCCGCTCATCAACACCACTTCCCGTCGTCACGAGGCAAGGCCGAAGCAACCCGGTGCAATGCCTTCCCGAGGGCGCGCGGCCGGACCGCTGGAATTCGCGATGGCGGGACCGGCCGTTCGTGCGCGCATTTGGAAACCGGATGAGGCGGCTCTTCGCAGCGACGTTTCTCACCCTGGCGACCATGGCCTCACCGGCCGGAAGCGCGGCGCGCGAGGTCGCGGCCGAGCGATACCCGCTGGCCTGCGTCTATTTTCGCCGCGATCTCGACCCGTACGAGCAGTGCGCCCGGCGCGCCGACGGGATGGTCCGGGTCGCCCCGGCGCATGTCGCGCGGATGCGTTTCGAACGCGGCCTCGCCGAGTTACGCGTGCCGGGGATCGGTTGTCTCTGGATGCGCCGCGACGGCCTCGCGCTGCCGGTGTTCATGCTCGACAATGGGCCGGACCCGTTCGAGCAAGGCCTTGTGCGCAGTTGGCGCGACGGCAAGGTCGCCTTCTACGACCGCCGGCTGCGACTCGTCCTCGCCACGCCCTATGACTGGGCCTTCCCGTTCAACCCACGCGGCGAGGCGCTGGTCTGCGAGGGCTGCCGCTCGGACGGAAGGCAACCCGCCTCCATGGTCGGCGGGCGCTGGGGCCTGATCGACCGGACGGGGCACCTCGTCCTCCCGCTGGCCGAGACGGACGCCGCCGACCGGCGCTATTTCAACCGGCGCTGATCCGCACCCTCCGCGGCCTCGATCTCGTAGCCGAACTCGGCCGCCGCGTGCTCCAGCCAGCGCCAGAAGCTGCCGGCGAAGCTGCGAGCGACCGTGAGGTCGTAGGTCGGACCGGCATCGCGCTGCCAGAACTGCACGCCGATATGGGCGATGCTCGTCACCGCCACCCGGCCCGGCCCGAAGGCGCGCGGATGCAGATCGACCGCGACGCCCTTGGCGAGCATGGCGCGCGCCTGTGCGCCTGAGATCCGCACTAGGGCGCGGCTGTCGCTCTGGTCGGTGACGGCGGCGACGCCGCGCAGGGCCTCGGGCAGGCCCTTCAGATCGCGCGGTGACGGTGCCACCGCGAGCCACTGGCCGGGCGCGGACCAGACCAAACCCGTCTCGCCCTCGAAGACGGCGGTGCCGGCCTCCGGCAGGGACGGGCCGAACCGATCCGCGAGAGCCGTTCGTAAGCCGCCTTCCTTGCCATCGGCCGCGATGAGGGTGGCAAGGCCGAACCCCTCGCGCAGACTGAGGCGGATGCCCGCCGGCCCCGCGGCCGCGCCGGGGCGCCCGATCCGCGCGGCCCCTTCCCAGGCGCCGCGCGGCCGCCACAGGCTCGTCATCGCCTCAGACACGCAGCTTCTCCTCCCTGGGGTCCACGAAGACGGCTGAGCAGATCTCGACCTCGATCTCGGCGCCGCGCACCGGATCGTAGGCGCGCACCCGCTCGCCGTGGCGCTCCGGCCCGCGCCGGATCAGGCCGATGCCGATCCAGGTCTTCAGGCTCGGCGAGTAGGCCACGGACGTCATCACACCCTCGTCCGCCTCCAGGCTCGGCTCCGCGTCGCGGCCCAGGAAATGCGCCCCCGCCCGCAGCCGCGCGCTCGGATCGACGGGGCGGAAGCCGGCCAGGACCGGCCGGTCCGGATCGACCAGCGCCGGGCGTTCCTTCATCAGGCGGCCGATATAGTCCTTCTTCTTGGCGAGCATGCCGCCGAGGCCGAGGTCACGGGCGGTGGTCTGGCCGTTGATCTCAGGCCCGGCCGCGTGGCCCTTCTCGATGCGCATCACCGAGAGCGCCTCCGAGCCGTAGGCGGTGATGCCGTAGGGCAGGCCCGCCTGCATGATCGCCCGCCACGCCGCGTCGCCGTAGGCGGCCGGCACCGCCAGCTCGTAGGCGAGTTCGCCCGAGAACGAGATGCGGAACAGCCGCGCCGGGATGCCACCGCCGACGGTGACCTCGGCACAGGCGAGGAAGGGAAACGCCTCGTTCGAGATGTCGAAGCCGGGATCGACGATGCGGCGCAGGGTATCGCGGGCACGCGGGCCGGCGACCGCGTAGTGCGCCCATTGCTCGCTGACCGAGGCGAGCTGCACGTCGAGTTCCGGCCACAACCATTGCCGGCAAAATTCGAGGTGCTGCATCACCCGTCCGGCATTCGCCGTCGAGGCGGTCATGACGTAGTGGGTTTCGCCCAAACGCGCGATCGTCCCATCGTCCATGACGAAGCCGTCCTCGCGCAGCAGCACGGCGTAGCGGGCCTTGCCGACAGGCAGCGTTGCGAAGGGGTTGGCGCAGACCCGCTCGATGAAGGTCAGCACGTCGCGACCCTGGATGTCGATCTTGCCCAGCGTGGTGACGTCGCAGAGTCCGACGCGGGCGCGCACGGTCTCGACCTCGCGCACCACCGTGTCGAGCCAGTCGGTCTCCCCGGCGCGCGAGAAGTAGGCCGGGCGCAGCCACAGGCCGGTCTCGACGAAGACGCACCCGTTCTCCTCGGCCCAGGCGTGGGAGGGGACGTGGCGGGTGGCGCGAAAATCCTTGCCGCGGTGATGGCCGGCAAACGCACCGATGGCGACCGGGGTGAAGGGCGGGCGGAACACCGTGGTGCCGACGCTCGGGATGCCCTTGCCCGTCAGCTCGGCCATGATCGAGAGGCCGGCGAGGTTCGAGGTCTTGCCCTGGTCGGTCGCCATGCCGAGCGTGGTGTAGCGCTTCAACAGCTCGACCGCGCGGAACCCCTCGCGATGGGCGAGTTCGACGTCGGAGGCCGCCACGTCGTTCTGGAAATCGACGAAGGCTTTTCCGCGAGGCTTCGGAGCGCGCCAGAGCGGGGTGTGGTCCACGCTCTCCGGGTCGGTCTTCGCAGCGGCCTCGGGCGTCGCGGTGAAGCCGCACTCACTCGCGGCCTCGGCGCCGGCCCGGGCGCCGGTCTCCAGGCAATCGGCCAGGGTGAAACGCCCGGCGGCGGCACCGGCGGCCTGCATGCCGGAGGGGAGGGTGCCCGGCACGAAGGCGTGGATCGCCTCGTCCCAGACCGGCCGGCGCGACAGGTGCGAATCGAGATGGACCACCGGATTCCAGCCATTGGCCATGGCGAGGCCGTCGCAGGGAATCGTCTCGGTGCTGTGGTAGCCGTCCACGACCTGGATCGCGCTCAAGCCCAGATGCCCCTTGGTGCCGGCGACGTACCCACCGGCCACCACACGCGCCCCGGCGGCCTCCGCCATCCGGCGCAAGGCGGGGGGAACGGAGGGGCGGGTGTCGATCACCGCCGCGAGCCCGCCGCCCGCGGCCAGGATGTCGGCGGCGGTGCGCCAGCCGTCGTCGCTCGACGTGAACACGGCCGAGCGATGCCCCGGCCGCACGCCGTAACGGTTGAGATAGGTCCGCACCGCGCCGGCCAGCATCACGCCGGGCCGGTCGTTGCCGCCGAAGACGTGCGGGCGCTCGATGGCACCGGCCGCGAGCACCGCCCGCCGGGCCACGATCCGCCACAGCCGCTGGCGCGGGGCGTGAGCCGCCGGCACCGCGAGATGGTCTGAAACGCGCTCGACTGCGCCGTAGGCGCCGTGATCGTAGACGCCGAACAGGGTGGTGCGCGTCAGGATGCGGACTTCCGGAAGGCTCTCCAGCTCGGCCACCGCGCGGGCGGCCCACTCGGAGCCACTCGCGCCGCCGATCTCGCGCCGCTCGGCGAGCAAGCGGCCGCCGGTGGCGAAATCCTCGTCCACGAGGATCACCCGCGCGCCGGAGCGGCCGGCGGTGAGCGCCGCCGACAGGCCGGCCGGGCCGCCCCCGATGACGAGCACGTCGCAATGGGCATGGGCGCGGTCGTAGGTGTCGGGGTCGGGCGCGTCGGCGGCGCGACCGAGACCGGCGGCCCGCCGGATCATCGGCTCGTACAGCCGCTCCCACAGGGAAGCCGGCCACATGAAGGTCTTGTAGTAGAAGCCCGCCGCGAAGACCGGCGAGAGCAGCGCGTTGACCGAGAGCGCATCCACGGCGAGCGAGGGCCAGCGGTTCTGGCTCGTCGCCTCCAGCCCCTCGTAGAGTTCGGCCATGGTGGCGCGGGTGTTGGGCTCGCGCCGGGCGCCGGAGCGCAGTTCCACCAGGGCGTTCGGCTCCTCCGAGCCGGCCGAGAGGATGCCGCGGGGCCGGTGATACTTGAACGAGCGACCGACGAGGCGCACGCCGTTGGCGAGCAGCGCCGAGGCCAGCGTGTCGCCGTGGAAGCCGGTGAGGCGCCGCCCATCGAAGGTGAAGTCGCGCGGCCGGTTCCGGTCGATCAGGCCGCCGGCCGCGGTGCGGAAAGGCTGGGTATCACCGAATCCTCCCCCCAACGGATCTCGGGCTTGCCCGAGATCCGCACTGATCTGCCCAAGTCGAGCAGGCCCGACTTGGGTGGGGGAGGGTGCCCGCGGAGCGGGCGGGTGAGGGGGCGACGCTTCCGGAAAGGGCGCTCCCCTCTCCCGACCCTCGCTGACGCGAGGGCCACCCTCCCCCGCAGAGGGGGGAGGGGTTTGGCGCGGCTCACGATCAAGCATGGTCGGCACGCCCGGTCAGCGTGGCGGCCCGCCGCGCCCGCGCGACGTCGCGCGCCGGCTCGACCGATTCGATGGCGTGGGTGCGGGTATCGCGGATCACGACCAGCCAGGAGCGGCATCCGGCGGCGTGGTACCAGAGCTCGCGGAGCGTCCCGGCCGGGTTATCGCGCAGGTAGACGTAGTCGTGCATGGCTGCCGCCGAGGCGTCGAGTCCGTCGGGGCGCCGGGGCGCGGCGTCGCCGAGGTAGCTGAACTCCCCGTTGTCGCGCTCGCCGCAGAAGGGGCATCGGATGCGCATGGCGTGTCGTCCTCTCTGAGATCGGTGCCCGCTCAAGCGGGCATCGCAAGCGCGATTGCGCGTCGCGGCCCATGCGGCGGATGGCGTCGGCCCCGGCCGACGTCGCCAAGAAAGCCTGAGTGCATGGAAAGCCTCAGTGCAGGTTGGGCTGGGCGCCCATGCCCTTCTCGTCGATGAGATGGCCGGTGGCGAAGCGGTCGAGGCGGTAGGCGCTCGCATCCGCGTGGGGTTCGTCGCGGGCGATCAGGTGGGCGAAGCAGAAGCCTGCGGCGGGTGTGGCCTTGAAGCCGCCGTAGCACCAGCCCGCGTTGAGGTAGAGGCCGCCGATGTCGGTGCGGTCGATGATGGGCGAGCCGTCCATCGACATGTCCATGATGCCGCCCCAGTGGCGCAGCAGCCGCAGGCGGCCGAGCCCCGGCCAGAGCGCCATGCCGCCCTCCATCACGTCCTCGATGGTGTGGAGGTTGCCGCGCTGGGCGTACGAGTTGTAGCCGTCGATGTCGCCGCCGAAGACGAGTCCGCCCTTGTCCGACTGACTGACGTAGAAATGGCCGGCGCCGAAGGTCATGACGCCGTCGATCAGGGGCTTCACGCCCTCGCTGACGAAGGCCTGGAGCACATGGCTCTCGATCGGCAGGCGCATGTCGACCATGCCGGCGAGCAGCGAGGAAGAACCGGCCACCGACAGCGCAACCTTCTTCGCGCGGATGAAACCGCGGCTGGTTTCGACCCCGGTGACGCGGCCGTTCTCGCGGCGGATGCCGGTGACGGCGCAGTTCTGGACGATGTCGACGCCGCGGTCGCTGGCGGCGCGGGCATAACCCCAGGCCACCGCGTCGTGGCGCACGGTGCCGCCGCGGCGCTGGAGCAGGCCGCCCTTCACAGGGAAGCGCGCGTTGTCGAAATCGATGAACGGCACCAGCCGGCGCACGCCCTCGCGGTCGAGCAGTTCCGCATCGATCCCGGCGAGCCGCATGGCGTTGCCGCGGCGGGCATAAGCGTCGCGCTGGGCGTCCGAATGGTAGAGGTTCAGCACGCCGCGCTGGCTGACCATGGCATTGTAGTTGATGTCCTGCTCCAGCCCCTTCCAGAGCTTCATCGACCGCTCGTAGAACGGGATGTTGCCGGGCAGGCCGTAGTTCGAGCGCACGATGGTGGTGTTGCGCCCGACATTGCCGGAGCCGATGTGGCTCTTCTCCAGCACGGCGACGTTGGTGAGACCGTGTTCCTTGGCGAGGTAGTAGGCGGTGGCGAGCCCGTGCCCGCCGCCGCCGACGATCACCACGTCGTAGGCCTCCTGCGGGGCGGCGTCGCGCCATTGCGGGGTCCAGTCCCGCTGGCCGCGCAGGGCCTGCCCCAGGACGTTGAAGAGAGAGTAGCGCATGCGGTGATCCGCTCTTCGCCGGAAGGTTCGTCCGGCGTATGACCCCCAAATTAGCCGGCCCCTCCCGGCTGCCGGCTTGCAATTCACGACATCATTCCAGCAAATCGCGCAGAAATGTGCGCCGAGACCGAATCGACCCGACGCCCCCGGCCCGGGCGAAAGCCTCCGCGGGCGGAAAACCCCGCGACCCTGACGGTCGGCTTCGTGCTGGTGCCGGACTTTCCGCTGATGGCCTACACCGCGGCGGTCGAGCCCCTGCGCGCCGCCAACACCCTGTCGGGCTGCGAACTGTACCGCTGGTGGCATGCCGCGCCCGGCGGCGGCGTGGTGCAGGCCTCGAACGGGCTCGGCATCCTCACCGACGTCGCCGTCGGCGCCGAAGCGATCGACGCCGACCGCGTCTTCGTCTGCGCCGGCGGAAACCCGGCCGAGTTCGACGATCCCTCCCTCTTCGCGTGGTTGCGGAGCTTGGCACGACACGGGGGGACGCTGGGAGGCATCTCCGGCGGTCCCTATCTGCTGGCCCGCGCAGGCCTGCTCTCGGGGCGCCGCTGCACGCTTCACTGGGAGCACGTCCCGGCCTTCGAGGAGCGCTACCCCGAGATCGAGGTGGTCCGCTCGCTGTTCGAGATCCAGGGCGACCGCATCACCTGCTCCGGCGGCATCGCCGCGCTCGACCTGATGCTCGACCTGATCGGCCGCGACCACGGCGCCGGGCTCGCCGCGGGGGTCAGTGACTGGTTCCTGCACAACCAGATCCGCGAGGGCTTGAGCCCGCAACGGATGGATCTGCGCCAACGCTTCGGCGTGCGTGATCCTCGCCTGCTGCGGGTGCTCGCGGCAATGGAGGCGAACCTCGAGGCGCCGCTCCCGCGGGAGGCCCTGGCCGATCTCGCCCGCGTCTCAGTGCGGCAGCTGGAGCGACTGTTCCGCGAGGGGCTCGGGCGCGGTCTCCACCGGCATTACCTGCACCTGCGCCTCGACCGGGCGCATCAGCTCGGCCGCGAGAGCGCTTTGAACCGCGCCGAGATCGCTGCCGCCACGGGCTTTGCGAGTGCCGACGAGCTGTCTCGGGCCGAGCGGAGGCGTGGACGGCAGGCGGCGGAGAGGTGAGGCTCGCGACACCCTGCGCTCTGCCGTCATCGCGAGCGTCAGCGAAGCGATCCAGAAGCGCACCCTCTCCGGAGAAGGCGGCGCCCTGGATCGCTCTGGCTTCGCCTCACGATGACGGGAAGCGGGCTGCGGGGACCGTGCCAAACCATGGGGCGCCGACAGCGAATGAGTTTCATGAGAAGAAATTTTATTGCTTGAAAGTTGACGCCGGCGGGTCACCGTGCGATCCCTCTCGACAGTGATCGAACGGACGGGGCGACGCCGATGTGCGGTATTGTCGGACTATTCCTCAAAAATCCGAAGCTTGAACCGCAACTCGGCGCGATGCTCTCCAAAATGCTGGAGACGATGACCGATCGCGGCCCCGACAGCGCGGGCTTCGCGGTCTACGGCTCGGACGGCGTGTCGGACACGGGCAGCGTGAAGCTGACCCTGCGCGGCCCTGGCCCGGAAGCTCTGCGCAAAGCGGTCGCGGGGCTGGAGCAGGCGCTGGCCCTCTCGGCCGAAGCGACCGAGCGCGACACCCACACCGTCCTCGCTGTGCCCGCCGAGCGCGAGCAAGAGATCCGCGACTGGCTCAAGGAGAACGCCCCCGGCATCGACGTGGTGAGCGCGGGCCGGCGCATGGAGATCTATAAGGAGGTCGGGCTGCCGGCCTCCGTGGCCGAGCGGTTCGCCCTGGAGAACATGTCCGGCACCCACGGCATCGGCCACACCCGCATGGCCACCGAGAGCGCGGTGACGACCAACGGCGCCCACCCGTTCTCGACCGGCACCGACGAGTGCCTCGTCCATAACGGCTCGCTGTCGAACCACAACGACCTGCGCCGCCGCCTCCGGCACGAGGGCCTGAGCTTCGCCACCCAGAACGACACCGAGGTGGCCGCCGGCTATCTCAGCTGGCGCATGCGCGAGGGCGCCTCCCTGAAGCAGGCGCTCGAATCGAGCCTGACCGACCTCGACGGCTTCTTCACCTTCGTGGTCGGCACCGAGACGGGCTTTGCCGTGGTGCGCGACCCCATCGCCTGCAAGCCCGCCGTGATGGCCGAGACCGACGACTACGTCGCCTTCGGCTCCGAGTACCGGGCGCTGGTCGGCCTGCCCGGCATCGACACCGCCCGCGTGTTCGAGCCCGAGCCGGCCAAGGTCTACGCGTGGGAACGCGCCAGCAACCACGCCTCCGGGGAGCGCCAGTGATGCCGAGCTTCGACCTTCGATCCGCGCCCTTGCGCGAACTGAACCGGGCCCTGCACGCCCTGCGGCCGGAAACCAACGAGACCCACTGGACCGTCACCGGTCCGGACGGGCGCCACGCCATCGCCGCCGGGCTCGACGCGCCGGTCTCCGTCGAGATCGAGGGCAATGTCGGCTATTACTGCGCCGGCATGAACAAGCTCGCCACCGTTCTCGTCAACGGCAATGCGGGCGTCGGCGTCGCCGAGAACATGATCTCCGGCCTCGTCCACGTGCGGGGCGATGCCAGCCAGTCGGCCGGCGCCACGGCCCATGGCGGCATGCTCATCATCGACGGCAACGCGGGCGCCCGCTGCGGCATCTCGATGAAGGGCGTCGACATCGTCGTGAAGGGCTCGATCGGCCACATGTCGGCCTTCATGGCCCAGGCCGGCACGCTCACCGTCCTCGGGGATGCCGGCGAGGCGCTCGGCGACTCGCTCTACGAGGCGAAGCTCTACGTGCGCGGCTCGGTCAAAAGCCTCGGCGCCGACTGCGTCGAGAAAGAGATGCGCGACGAGCACCTCAGGGAACTCGCCGACAAGCTCGCCGCCGCCGGCCTCGCCGGGGAGGTGAGCCCGAGCGAGTTCCGCCGCTACGGCTCGGCCCGCACCCTCTACCACTTCCACGTCGACAACGCCGGAGCCTACTGATGACGGATCACCGCCAGCCTCCGCGCACCAAGCCGCGCCTGTCGGCGACCTTCACCCCCGACGTGATGTCCGAGATCCGCCGCGCGGCGGCGACCGGCATCTACGACATCCGCGGCGCCGGGGCGAAGCGCGCGCTTCCACATTTCGACGACCTCTTGTTCCTCGGTGCCTCGATCAGCCGCTACCCGCTCGAGGGCTATCGCGAGCGCTGCGGCACCGAGGTGGTCCTGGGCGCGCGCTTCGCCTCGAAGCCGATCCACCTGAAGACGCCGGTCACCATCGCCGGCATGAGCTTCGGCTCGCTCTCGGCCAACGCCAAGGAGGCGCTCGGGCGCGGCGCCACCATCGCCGGCACCTCCACCACCACGGGCGACGGCGGCATGACGCCGGAGGAGCGCGGCCATTCCAAGACCCTGGTCTACCAGTACCTGCCCTCGCGCTACGGCATGAACCCGGACGACCTGCGCAAGGCCGACGCGATCGAGGTCGTCATCGGCCAGGGCGCCAAGCCCGGCGGCGGCGGCATGCTGCTCGGCCAGAAGATCACCGAGCGCGTGGCCGGCATGCGCTGCCTGCCCCCGGGCGTCGATCAGCGCTCCGCCTGCCGCCACCCGGACTGGACCGGGCCGGACGACCTCGCGATCAAGATCGAGGAGCTGCGCGAGATCACCGACTGGGAGAAGCCGATCTACGTCAAGGTCGGCGCGAGCCGCCCCTATTACGACACCGCGCTCGCCGCGAAGTCCGGCGCCGACGTGGTCGTGCTCGACGGCATGCAGGGCGGCACCGCCGCGACGCAGGACGTGTTCATCGAGCATGTCGGCATCCCGACGCTCGCCGCGATCCGCCCCGCCGTGCAGGCGCTTCAGGATCTCGGGCTCCACCGCAAGGTGCAGCTCGTGGTCTCCGGCGGCATCCGCTCGGGTGCCGACGTGGCCAAGGTGCTGGCGCTCGGCGCCGACGCGGTGGCCATCGGCACCGCTGCGCTGATCGCGCTCGGCGACAACGATCCCCGCTGGCAGGCGGAGTACGAGGCGCTCGGCACCACGGCCGGCGCCTACGACGACTGGCACGAGGGCCGCGACCCCGCCGGCATCACCACGCAGGATCCGGAACTCGCCAAGCGGCTCGATCCGGAACTCGCGGGCCGCCGGCTCGCCAACTACCTCGCCGTGATGACGCTCGAGGCTCAGACCATCGCGCGGGCCTGCGGCAAGAGCCACCTGCACAACCTCGAACCCGAGGATCTGGTGGCGCTCACCATCGAGGCCGCGGCGATGGCTCAGGTGCCGCTCGCCGGCACCGGCTGGATCCCCGGCAAGACCGGCATCTGACGTGCGAGGGCCGACCCCGACAGCTTCTGGGCGGCCCTTTTTCTTGGGGGGGGACCAACGAGGGTCCGATGACACCGGGAGGATTCTTGCAATGACGCACGAACTCGAAACCGCCGCCCGGGAGCGCGGCATCAAGTATTTCCTCGTGTCCTACACCGACCTGTTCGGCACCCAGCGCGCCAAGCTGGTGCCGGCGGCGGCCATCGGCAGCACCTGCCGCAACGGCGCGGGCTTTGCCGGCTTCGCGACCTGGCTCGACATGAGCCCCGCCGACGCCGACCTGCTGGCCATGCCCGATGCGGAAGGGTTGATCCAGCTGCCCTGGAAGCCGGAAGTGGGCTGGCTGCCCGCCGACCTCGTGATGAACGGCAAGGCGGTCGAGCAGGGCCCGCGCAACATCCTCAAGCGCCTGATCGCGGAGGCCGCCCGCGAAGGTCTTCAGATGAAGAGCGGCGTCGAGTGCGAGTTCTTCCTGATCACGCCCTGCGGCTCGGAGCCCGCCGACACCGCCGACAAGCAGACCAAGCCCTGCTACGACCAGTCCGCCCTGATGCGCCGCTACGAGGTGATCACCGAGATCTGCGACGCGATGCTGAGCCTCGGCTGGAAGCCCTACCAGAACGACCACGAGGACGCGAACGGCCAGTTCGAGATGAACTGGGACTACGACGACGCGCTGATCACCGCCGACCGGCACGCGTTCTTCAAGTATATGACCCGCTCGATCGCCGAGAAGCACGGCTTCCGCGCGACCTTCATGCCCAAGCCCTTCATGGATCTCACGGGCTCGGGCTGCCACGCCCACGTCTCGCTCTGGCGCGACGGCCAGAACGTGTTTGCCGACCGCTCGGACGAGATCGGCCTGTCGCAGATCGGCTACCACTTCATCGGCGGCCTGATCCACTCGGCCGACGCGCTCGCCGCCCTGACGAACCCTTGCGTGAACTCCTACAAGCGCATCAACGCGCCGCGCACCACCTCCGGCGCGACCTGGGCCCCCAACACCGTGACCTATACGGGCAACAACCGCACCCACATGATCCGCATTCCGGACGGCGGGCGCTTCGAGTTCCGCCTCGCGGACGGCGCGGCCAACCCCTACCTGCTCCAGGCGGGCATCCTCGCCGCCGGCCTCGACGGCATCCGTGAGCGGCGCGATCCGGGCCGGCGTCTCGACATCAACATGTACACCGACGGGCACACGGTCGAGGGCGTCAAGCGCCTGCCGCTCAACCTGCTCGATGCCCTGCGCGCCCTCGAGGCGAGCCCGGTGCTCAACGAGGCGCTGGGCGCCTTCGTGCCGAGCTACTCCAAGCTCAAGCGCCAGGAATGGGACGATTACTGCCGCCACCTGACGCAGTGGGAGCGCGACACCACGCTCGACTGCTGATCGGCATCTGCCTCGTCGGACAAAGGAGGCGGGCGGCTGCGGCCCGCGATGACGGTTGCCCGGCGGCCCGCACCGGCGCTATCGAAAAGCCCGTTCGGCTCACCGGTCCCCGGCCGAGCCGCTCCGGCCCCGGCGGAGCGCGCAGGGGATGACGAACGGAGCGGCCGATGCGCATGCTGGGACGCCTCCTCCTGGCGGCCTTCGCCCTTGTGATGGCGATTCCCGCCGGGGCGCTGACGCTCGGTGCCGGCGTGCTCCTCGATCCGGGTCTGCGCGACGCGTTCGGCCGCCTCGGTCTCGTCGGTCTGTTCGCCGGCCTGTCGGATCTCGCGCAGGGCCTCCCGCCGGAGATGGCGGTGATGGCGATCCTCGTGCTGATCCAGGCGCTCGGCCTTCTGCTCATCCTGCCGCCCACGCTCGCGGCCCTGATCGGCGAGACGCTCGGGCTGCGCTCGCCCGTCTGGTACGGCGGCGCGACGGGCGCGCTCACCGCGCTCCTGCCCTGGCTCGCCCGCGGCGGCATCCCGCCCTCCGGTCCCGCCCTGGCGGCGGAGGCGCGCCTCTCCGCAATCCTCCTCGTGACCGGGGCCGTCTCCGGTCTCGTCTACTGGCTGATCGCCGGCCGCGAGGCCGGGACGCCGACGCGGCCGTAACGTCCGCCGCATTTTTGGGGTGGACAGATGCCGGCCATCCCGTATGAAACTGAAGCTCGGTGCAGCCCCGGACCTCCGGTCCCTCGGCAGCACCCTCCGGTTCGCGGAGCGCTTCGCGAGCAGCCGGATGCGGGCGTAGTTCAGTGGTAGAACGTCAGCTTCCCAAGCTGAATGTCGTCGGTTCGATCCCGATCGCCCGCTCCACCTAATTCCCTGCAATTACACGGGTTTATGTCTATCTCGGAGTGTTCAGGCTTGTGTGAAATCCGGCCTGGGTCGGCTCGAATCGGCTGATATCGGCTCATAATCCACACTGGATTCCACACCGTCGATCCACCTTCGGCCTCGCTTGCTGCGCATCCGTGCTTCACGGCGGGATTTACTCGAAGACGAACTGCGCAGCATCTCGCTACACACCGCGAAGCTAGGACGATCAGAGCGCCGCCCGCCGAACCGGGTTAGGTCCCCAGATGACGCGCCCGATCGTCAGCCCGAGCCTTCGTGCCGCCAGCGCAGCCATCACCATCCATCCCGCGGCCAGCCAGACGGCCTGAAGCAGCAGGCCCACGACATCGCCTAGGACGAGTGCGGCCGATCCTAGCAGCTTGAGCGCCGCCCGTGTCCTGCCACCCATGCCTTGTGCCAAGCGCCGAGCGCGACCGAGTTCCCCTACATCTCGCGCAACACCAAGAGCCTGAGCCGCACCTCGCTGACCAACCCGAGCTTCAAGCGCGACCATATCGTCACCGATGGAGGAGATCGTGCGCAGGGCACCAGGGCGGATCGCCCTCTGAGCGGCCAGCCGAGCCGCGGATAGGTCGAAGACACGGGCAGCCGCCACGGCCTCCTTCAGCGCGACCGTATCCATGGCCGAAACAGCCATTCCGGTGAGCTTTCCGGCTAGTTCGCGCGACAGAAGGCCCGCACGGCGAGTGGCCTTCAGCAGCCCCAATCCTCGGGCGGCAGGCGCCTTGGCCGCGATGCTGCCGCCGCCACTCGGCAAGAGAGCGGCGACCGTGAAGCCGGTCAACGCGAGGCCAGCCGTTGAGAGGCCAAGGATGACCTTGTCGTAGGGCTCGCCTTGAATCAGCTTGCCGCCTTCCTGCCAGAGGTCTCGCACATCACCGATGCCAACGATGTCGGCGGTGAGCGCGCCTGCCATGCCCGACCATGTGTCGGCAGCGCCGGAGGTGACACCATCAAGGAACTTCTCTCCGGCATCGTCTTCGGACGGTGTGACCAGCGATCCGAGTTTTGCGCGGCGATCAGCATCAACCTTTAAGCCTTGGGCCGCGGCGAGATCGAGGAAGCTGCGGGCGAGATCGTCGTCGCCCTTGCTCAAAGCGTCGTCGATCTCTGCTGCGATCCGCTGTTCCGTGGCGACCGCTGGCAGTCGGAGTTCCGTCAATTGCACAGGGTCGTCCGCGGCCTGGAGGAGGCCAACGCTCGTGACAGCCTCCGGCAGGACCATCGCCCCGCTCAGGATCACGATGACCACGAGAGCGCCTGCCGCTGAGCGCCGCAGAGGTGCTGATCTGACAACGACCACGCGACTGATCTCACTCGGAACGTCCACGGCGCATCCATGTAATAGCGCGAGACGCTGACGACCATCCTTCCAGAGCGCCGCGGGTTCTTCTGGGTGACCGTGCGACAACCGGGTGAGGGTATGTAGCCGGAACCGCTCCCCTCTGGCCCTGTTGGACCGAATTATCTCATCTTCGAAGGAAGCTTCATGCGTAAGGGTCATCTCGTTCTTACCGCCGCCGCCATGCTCGGCCTCGGCTCGATGGCTGCTTCCGTGACTCCGGCGGAAGCTGGATGGCGCGGTGGCTACGGTGGCTATCACGGCGGCTACGGATACCGTGGTGGCTACGGTGGATATCGCGGCGTTGGCTTCCGTCGCGGTTATGGCGGCTACGGATACCGCGGCTATGGCTACCGTCGCGGCATTGGACCGGGCGCAGCGATCGGCCTGGGTATTGCTGGTCTCGCAGCGGGAGCGATCGCCGCCAACTCCTATGGCTACGGCGGTTACGGCTACGGACGTCCGGTCGGCTACTACGGTGGCTACGGGTATGCCCCGGCTTACGGCTACGCGCCTGTCTACGGTGGCTACGGCGACGGCTACGGCTGGTAAGCGACGGCCTAGAATGGACGGCGGGGCCGCCTGCGGGCGGCCCTTTTTTGCGCATGCGCGTTCGATCGTTGGGATAAACTGTAGTAGCCGGACCTCAGCACCCTGTACTTGCGCACGAAGTCCGCAGCGGGTGGGAGGCGAATTTCGGCGTTGGCGCTCTGCCGCCTCGCGACCCCACAACATCGACAATCTGACGATTTAGTCTGTAAGTTAAATCGGGCAAATGTCAATTCGATAAAAGTCATAACTTTGAGATACATCACACATCAGTTGTTGCCGCCGAAGCCTGTCCGTGCGAGTGTCGTTTAATGCGTTTCGGTCGATGCTGGCGCAGTCAGTTGGGCCTTGCGCTGTATTGAGTGAGCCTCTGGAACTGGCTCATCATGAGCACTTCGCGGACACATGCATGGCGAGGTTTCGAGATGGATCATGATACGATACGCCGGGCGACCGCCGAGTTCTTCGGCACGTTCTGGCTGACCTTCGGCGGCTGCGGTGCCGCCGTTCTGTCCGCCGCATTTCCGGAACTCGGCATCGGCTTCCTCGGTGTCGCCTTTGCCTTCGGCCTCACGGTGCTTACGATGGCCTATGCGGTGGGCCATATCTCGGGCGGTCACTTCAACCCGGCCGTGACGCTTGGGCTCTGGTCGGCCCAGCGATGCGCGAACCGACATGTCCTGCCCTACATCGTTGCTCAAGTCATCGGTGCCGTCGTCGGCGCCGGAATCCTCTACCTGATCGCCTCGGGAAAGGCGGGCTGGGTCCCGAACGGTTTTGCCTCGAACGGCTACGGCGATCTCAGCCCTGGCAAATTCAGCCTTGCCGCCTGCCTCATCATCGAGGTCCTGACGACCTTCTTCTTCATCTTCATCATCGTTGGAACGACGTCGAAGGGCGCAGCGATAGGTTTTGCTGGGATTCCGATCGGGTTCGCCCTCGTGCTAATTCACCTGATCTCGATCCCTGTGACCAACACATCGGTCAACCCAGCCCGTAGCACGGGACCAGCTTTGTTCGCAGGCGGCGAATATGTCATGCAACTGTGGCTGTTCTGGCTGGCGCCGATTGCAGGTGCGATTGCGGCCGGAGCAGTGGCTCGTTGGTTCTACGAACCTGCGGACGTGGTTGACACGACAATCGTCGAGAGACGGCCTGCCGTCTAAGCCCAGCAGTCGGGTTCTACAGTCAGTCGGCTTGTAGCGACCGCGGAACGATCCTGTGTCCCGGCCTTACAGGAAGTGGTAGGTCGAGGCGATCGAGTGTGGCTGCTACAGGTCGGAAACCATCCCCTGAACGACGGGCAAGACGCATCAGGTTTGGGCTATCGGCTTTAACCTCCAGGCCGTCGAACATTTCTCGGAGCCGCTTCTCCGTCAGAAGGCGGACCGTCCACAGACCGCCCACGCTGCGTCCGAACTGAGGCCCATTTTTGGTGCGAAGCTCTGCAAGAACCTGGGCGCGAATGGCTTCTCCATACGTCTCGACATGCGCCCGCCACCGAGCCTGTTCGACGGCACGCTCGTACTCGGTCCGCACGTTGAGCAGTGGGAGTTGAGCCTCGCGGCGAAGAGCCTGCCGCCGAAGGATGCTGGAGAATATTGCAGCACGGTCGGCCAGAGCGTTGTTTGAATGCAATCAGCAACCTCCGAGGCACGACGCACCAGATGTGGAAGCGTCCGTCATGATGGTGGGACGGTGCCGAGATCGATCTTGGATGACCGATCAAGAACTAGCCGAGTGTCAGTGGTGCTGAGGTAGCGCCCGACCTGTCCGTTTCTCCCAAGTCTCTAACAGGAAGAGCGCAGCAGCGCTCGATGTATGCAGGGCAAGTCGGGCAATACGGGCGTCAATCTTGGGATGCCCCCGTTCCCGACCATGGGCATCACCGGCATGGGTCCTCAGCGCAGCCACTCCTTGAACGACCGTGGTCAAACCGCTCAAGATCGAACGCACATCGTTCGATATTTCGGCCGGAAGGTCGTCACGCCCTGCGTCGAGCGCTAGTGGTCCTCGAACTGCCTTGTAGAGGGAACTGAGATCGCGCTTTTCAGGGAGAGATTTGTCCATCTCAATGAGTATTGAACGACAAAGACTCTCCAGTAATGACGAGGCGGAGGTCACCGCATCTTCTGGATCGTTCGTACAGTTTTCTAATGCTCTTTCCAGATCGGCTTGCACGGTGTCGAAGCGGAAGATGGCAATGCGCTGAGCTAAGCCTGCTGAAGCCGGTCCTGACTGCGTTGCAGGAAGACATCGCATCCTTCCATCAAACAGGCGTAGTACCAACCCATTCGCCTGAAGACGGGCATTTAGGTATGCTATAACTTGTTCATGATGCTCAGTGTCACGGAAATCGGCAGGGTTAGCCGCGGCCTCAACGATGTTGTTCAGGACGACCTCAGCGTCAGATCGCTCCAGTACCTTCTCCAGCGACGCGTGGAGAGAAGGCAATCGCGATCCTTGCGTGACAACCTCCGCCCCGCAGGCCCGTAGAAAGCTCGCGATCTGCGGACCGCTCCGGTAGATGCCGATCGGTTTGAACTCGCCGACCCCAGGACCTCCGGAGATCACCTGAACAAGTGCTTCCATGATCTGCGGTGCGATCCTAAGGCCCATTTCTTCCCGCTTGCTTGTAGTGCCGACCGAGTTTGGCTTGTCGTGATAGTAGATTTCATTCAGAGACGCCGACTACCCGTCGAAGAACTCCTCATCGAGCTTCTTGATCGTCAACGTCTCTTCGACGCGGCAGCCGACGCTGTGACGGATCATGAGACGGGCAAGTTGCGGGCCGTCGATGAGCACGATGCGCTTGCTCAAAAGGTCGGCGGTCTCCCGAGCGGCTGACGAAAAGGAGGAGGTCGTCACGAACAGGCCCTTCGTCGCCTTAAAACGATCGAGGCTGCCGAAGAAGTCGCGGATGGCTGAGGCCCCGACGTTGTTGTCCGCCGCGTAGCGCTTCGCCTGCACGTAGATGCGATCGAGCCCGAGTGGGTCTTGGTCGATAACGCCATCCACCCCGCCATCACCTGACTTGCCGACAAGAGCACGGTCTAGGTCGTTAACCGAGCCGCCATAGCCCATCGCGATCAGCAAGCGCACGACAAGGCTCTCGAAGAAGGCCGGTGTCCCTGCCAAAACACGTTGGAGCAGTTCGCTCGCGAGTGCCGCTTCAAGCTGCCGTCCAGCCGCCCGCATTACCTCATCAGGTGTGAGGCTGGAGGAAGCTCCGCCCGCCTCCGCCGCGGCCTCGCCCTGAGTGTCACCATCATCCTGAGCAGAGCGGAATGTCTGGAACTCGGGGAACCTCGTGAGGAACCTGATGTCGATGCGCTCAGGAGGCTGGTTCAGCACCTCGCGGCCACGAGAGGTGATCTGGAAGTGCGCACGGCGCGTGAGTTCGATGAGCCCGGCCTTACCAAGATAGCTTTTGGCCCAATGCACGCGATTGGCGAAGGTCGTCTGGCGGCCGGACGGTAGAAGATGTGAATGCTCCTCGGGTGTCAGGTTGAACGACTCAGCTAGGCGCTCGACGACATCGCCGATGCGCACCTCGCCCGCCGCGGCCTCGCGTAAGACGGGCAACATCAGTGTCTGAAAATCAGGAATTGCCATCCGGGACGTTGATCCGGTGCAGTTGCGTCGCTGAGCGACGATACGCAGGTGCTAATCGTAGCGGCAATCGCAGAACTGACCCCACGGCCGTTTCATAGACACCCGTGGCGCTCCAGCCGCGTTGGTCGTTAGCTGAAGCACTCGCCTTACTCGATATCACGGATTTGGCTTGCGAGATTGCGGATTTGAGGCAGCATCGCAGAATGCAGCTACCGAATACCGCCTCCTCGTCGGCCGCTCGTCAGCATCTTATCCCCAAAACTTACTCGGGCTGGGCGCTCGATCGAGCCATCGTTCTCGACTGTGCCTGTCCTGGTCTGCTGGCCTCAACCCTGTACTTCGGACCGACACGTCGGCAGGCCGTGTTCCTGGTGCTGGCGAGCTTCGACTGGCTCGGACAGGCCGAGATCGCCAGCCGTTTCCGCCGAGCGATTGAGGATCGCGATGCTCTAGGCCAAAGCGATGCGGCCGTGATCGGCCGGGCCATCCTGCTTCTTCGTCGCCCACGCGATTTCGTGCGCGCCCTCTTCGGCACCGTGCCGGACGGCCTGCTCGGCGCCATGCAGCGGCTCGGGCATGACCCTGTTGGGGCTCCGGAGACCTACCGGGAGCTTCAGCGCCTGTTCTGCTCGGAGGCCCCGGCCGACAGGCGGCGGGTCAAGGTGCTCGGCCAGATGGCTGGTAGCCTTGTCGGCGCGCAGATCGAGATCGTCAGCCTGCTTGACCCCGTGCTGCTGCACCCGGCGTTCGTTGCGCTCGTCCACGAAACCGAGCAGGTCGCGGAACTCAACGCATCCCTGGCCTACGTCCGTGCACGCTGCTCAGGCGCCACCGATGAGGCGATCCGGTCTTCTCTGGCGAGGCTCAAGCCGGACGACCATCGCTCAACCCTGTTTCGGTGGTGGAGCCATCGTTTCGATAGGTTGCCGCGCTCACTCGACACCCACGGTGACCCGACTCTCGTCATCCTTGGATCGGCCGAAGCGTTGTCGGATGCGGCCCGGCGGTACGCGAACTGCCTCAAGACCAAGGTTGGGCAGGTCTACCTCGGCAACTACCTCTACATTGAGTACCGGCCAGCAGCGCCGGGGCCGGGCGTCATTGCCGAACTACGCGCCACCACACACGGCTTTTTGCTCGAAGGTCTCTACGCCCGAAACAACTCTAGGGTGAATCAGGAGCGCGCCGCCGTCGTGCGGCGCAAGCTGGCGGCTTGCGGTATCGCTCTCTACGACCACGCTCCGGACGAACGGAGTATGGTCGCCGCAGCGGCGAAGATACTAAACTTCTTCAACTTTTTTGAACCTGATAACACAGGATGGGGTGTCGAGGCCGACGAGCCTCCGGCAAACGACCTGGAGAGGCTTGAGACTGTCGCGGAGGAGGCGGCCTGATGGATGCACCCGCGTACCAGCATCCCGCGGCAGTCGAGATCATCCGCGACAAGCGCGGCGTCATCGTCAGTCGCGTCGAGGCGCAATACCACACAAAGAGGACAGTCGCTCGCGACGCCCGCGGCCTCTTGGTCGGCCAGTACGATCATCGTGCCGATGTGACACGGGATACCCGCGGTATCGTCGTCGGCACCGGCAACCTGCTTCCGGCTCTGGTGCTACCGCGATGATCCTCGAAATCGATGAACTGAACTTCGGCCGATACACGCCCGCGCAGCTTGCGGCCGTCCGCCCGGACCTCGAACGGCTTGCCGACATCACCCGCCGCAACCTGCGTCTGCTCGATGGGGTCCTCGGCGTCGAGGCGGGTGACTCGGCCTTACATCGAAAGCACGAACTCGCACGCATCGAGCTTGCCGAGGCTCGCACTCAGATCGAGACGATGCGGCACGATCTGGCGACTGCGCGCGCATGGATCGACCAGCTTCAGGGTCGGCTCGCAGCGATTGAGGACGACGAGGAGGACAAGCTCTACCGCAGCGTGGGGCTCGCAGCGACTGCTCATACCGTCGTTGTAGCCGCGGCACGTCGGGCACTGCTCCAACATCATCACCCGGACCGCTGGCTGCCAGAGAAGAAAGCGGCGGCTACGGCGAGCTTCCAGGCCGTTTGCGCCGCCTTTCAGCGGATCAAGGAGATTCGCGGATGATTGAGGTTCTGATGCTGATCGCCGTGTTGTGGGTGTTCCGCCGCGCGGTCGTCTGGATCACGCTCCACCTGATCGCATTCGTGGTAGGGGGCCTGTCTGGCTGGCGGTTCATGGATCGCTCCTGACAGCGTTCCGGGGTCCGGCAGCATACATTCTGACTAAGATTTCGACCTCTGACGGCTGGAAGCCCTGTATGGCACAGCCTCATCCGTCGTATTTCTCGAAATCCATCGCCGATCGTCTAAAACTTCAAGCAGCTTATGCTTATCAGCGACGCGGCATCTAAGGCAGGGCTCCCCTTTATTAACAAACCCAACACCCTGCGCCTCCGCTTGAGCAACAATTTCTGCTTGGTCATACTTGTCCAGGTTAGGTCTCTTGCTTATCGCAACAAGTAACCGAGCGGTCCTCGGGTGGTCTTCAATCTTATCGACGAATCCTGAGAAATCAAGAAACTTTATTTGATCTGCAATAATGGGTATTTTCTGCTCGGCAGCCTTGGCAACCTTATTGGTAATTTTTGCAATATACTCCATATTGAGAAAATTATTGAAGTATATATTCCCATCGCATATGATCCCGTCAAATTCTTTGTCAAACCTGAATACAGGATTCTCAATTATAAACATCGTGTTATCGATTATCTGAACGAGTCTATTTCTTGCTCCGAGCGTGCTCTTTAGCTGTGTTGCCTTGCGGGCACCCACGATCTTTCTGTCTTTTCCATCGTGAAAAACAACGAAATAGAAATCAATGCTTGTCGCGTTTTCTGTAAAATTCGCCATATCAGGATATACTTGTACCTGATGAAGGTCTGATAGTTCCTTAAATATGGCCTCAGACCGCAGGGCGTATACACGCTCTGTATTTCCATAGTCCTGAGACAGCGAGAATTCTTCCCAATCGCCAGATCGCGCGTTTATGGCCCCTGTCGTTCGCGCGAGCATATCGGCAAAAGCGGAGTTAACGCTATTATCAACAGGAACCAAATATTTCTCGCCTGAGTATAAGCTGACCCCCAGTTGATATGATTTGATTGAAGAAAAATCAAACTCTTTCTCGATCATGTCTTTGCAGTATCCAGGACAACATTTCCGCCCAGCCGAAGGCCCACCAGGGTCATGCCTTCCTCCAGCCGTTGCCTTTTAGAGATAACAGCATAGGTACTGAAGTTTGGCGAGTCGCCTTGTGAAGCTATCTGCACATCAACTGTGAAAATGTGATAGCCCTTTATGGCAAATATCAAATTCATATAGTGCAATTTTAAGTGCCAGAACAAAAATGCGACAAAGATGAAGGTCACAGAGACGGCAGCGAGATCGCGAGCGCCACCCATATTCGCGTCATATAAAGGGATCAGCATAGCAAAAAGATAGACCAACAAATGCTCTCGCTGGTCCCGGGGGTTTCTAATTTTGAACGTAATGTTGTTGTTTGATTTTTTGGTCCGTCCGACCATGAGCCATAGAAAAAGATTCGGCAGTATAAAGAGGGAGGCACAAATTGGAGCCCAATATTTGTCCTCCACACTGTTCGTTCCGCGGATGCCCCACAGCACGAACAATGGACTGAGACTTGAGACTACGAGCACGAAGCGTGCGAAGCTGAAACCCTGCTTTACCATCTTCCAATTGCCACGGTGGGGCGGGGGCTGGTTCAGGATCGAATCTGAACCCGAATCAACGGTTGCCGATGCATCGATCCTCATAGCTGACGCTCCTTGTGTGATACGACGACAAGCGTCCGAGGGCGCAGCACTTTTTTCGGATTTTAGAACATATAGTGAACATTGTGGCCGGTGGAAGGGCACCGTTCCGTTTCTGTAGGAGCGATCCCAGCCACCGCCCACGAGGGCATCAGCTATCGCCGTTGTGCGCCGCCGCTAAGGCCAGACCCGTTCATGTTGAGTTGTCGTCCCTACGTCCAAAGGGCGGTCCGCCCCTCACCAGCCTCGTTGGATTCGCTCGTTGACGTTCGAGCTTGCTGACTGTCTCCTCGTCGGGGCTTGCGGAAAATTGGCGCCGCGTCTGGTATGATCTTTCCACCACTGCCATACGGTGGACAGTGCAGAGCGTAGGCACGCAGGTGAACGAGCGGGCGAGACCTAAGCAGTTCGGAGCCAGCGCCCCCGTCGAGACGCTTGCCGGGACAGTCGAGCGTGTTACCTTCCACAATGCCGAGACTGGTTTCTGCGTGCTCAAGGTACAGGCCCGCGGCAAACGCGATCTCGTTCCCGTGGTCGGGCATGCGCCTGCGATCGGAGCAGGCGAGTGGATCACCGCCATCGGCATCTGGTTCACCGATCGGCAGCATGGCCTCCAGTTTAAGGCCGACACACTGAAAGCGACGCCGCCTACCGGCGTAGAGGGCATCGAGAAGTACCTCGCCTCCGGCTACATGCGCGGCATCGGCCCGGCGATGGCAAAACGGATCGTGGCCCTGTTCGGAGAGGGCACCTTCGAGATCATTGAGGCCGAGCCCGACCGCCTGATGGAGGTCGGTGGCATCGGCCCAAAGCGCGCCGAGCGGATCGTGCGCGGCTGGGCTGAGCAAAAGGCGGTGCGGGAGATCATGCTGTTCCTGCACGCTCATGGCGTCGGCACGGCACGGGCAGTTCGCATCTATAAGACCTACGCCCACGACTCGATCAAGGTCATGACCGAGGACCCGTACCGTCTCGCCAGGGATATCCGCGGCATCGGTTTCAAGACGGCCGACGCGATTGCGATGAAGCTAGGGCTGACGAAGGAGGCGCCTCAACGGCTCCGGGCTGGTGTATCCTTCGCCCTCCAGACAGCCATGGATGAGGGGCACTGCGCGCTGCCGGTCGCTCGCCTGACGGAACTCGCCCAGAAGCTGCTGGAGGTCGAGGCCGCCCTGATCCGCTCCGCGGTGGCCGAGGAAATCGAGCGCGGCGGCGAGGTCATACAGGACATCATCGGCGATCAGGCATGCGTGTTCTTACGCGGCCTCCACGCAGCCGAACGCGGCATTGCCGACCGGCTGATCGAGCGAGCGTCTGACACGCCGCCCTGGTCGGAAATCGACCCCGACAAGGCTCTGCCCTGGGTCGAGCAGAAGACCGGCAAGGCGCTCTCCCCATCGCAGGCAGAAGCGGTCCGGCTGCTGCTCGCCTCCAAGCTCTGCGTCATCACAGGTGGCCCCGGCGTGGGGAAGACCAGCACGCTCGACTCAGTGCTGCGCATCCTCCGAGCCAAGGGCGTGCACGTGCTTCTAGCTGCTCCGACCGGCCGTGCCGCCAAGCGGATGACCGAGCAGACCGGGCTGGAGGCAAAGACCATTCACCGCCTGCTGGAGATCGACCCCAAGTACAGGGGCTTCACACGCGACGAGGAGAACCCGCTTGTTTGCGATCTGCTCGTCATCGACGAGACCTCAATGGTGGACGTGCCGTTGATGAACGCGCTGCTGAAAGCGGTGCCGCCACGGGCAGGTCTGCTTCTCGTAGGCGATGTGGATCAGTTACCCTCAGTCGGACCAGGGCAGGTGCTGGCGGATGTGATCGCGTCCGAACGCGTGCCTGTGGCCCGACTGACTGAGGTGTTCCGGCAGGCGGCCGAGAGCCGGATCATTGTTAACGCCCACCGGATCAACCACGGCCAGATGCCTGAGAGACCCAGTCCCGGCGAGAAGGCCGACTTTTACCTGATCGAGATTGATGGCCCTGAGGTCGGAGCCGCCAAGCTGATTGAGATCGTCACGAGGCGCATCCCACGGACTTTCGGGCTCGATCCCGTGCGCGATGTGCAGGTGCTGACGCCAATGCAGAGAGGTTCGCTTGGCTCACGCAACCTTAACCATGAACTCCAGCGCGTGCTGAACCCGAATCCACCGGCCCAGGTCGAGCGCTTCGGCTGGCGCTTCGCGCCCGGCGACCGGGTTATGGAGACGCAGAACGACTACGACCGCGAGGTGTTCAACGGCGACCTCGGCATGGTGGCCCGCATCGACGACGAGGAAGGCGCGGTGATCGTCACCTTCGACGAGCGAGAGGTGATCTACCCCTTCGGTGAACTCGACACGCTGGTTCCGGCCTTCGCTACCACGATCCATAAGAGCCAGGGTTCGGAGTACCCGGCCGTCGTGATCCCGATCGTCACACAGCACTACAACATGCTCGCCCGCAACCTGCTCTACACGGGCGTAACCCGCGGTAAGCAGCTTGTGGTGCTGATCGGCCAGCGAAAGGCGATCGGCATGGCGGTGCGGAGCGGCCAGACAAAGCGTCGTTTCACGAAGCTGCGCGAGTGGCTTGTTGCCGGTGCACGACGTCCCTCACCAGCAGCGCTAGGATTGTAGGCTGAAGCCTCGCTCGTTGTGGCACCACGGGCAGGTCCAGCACGCTCGTACAGCAACGTAGAGGTCAGGGAAGCATGCCTCCCTGCACAGCCCCATCAGATACCACCTAATGATCGAAGCCATTTGTTGACGGCGTACTTCGCCTCCTCGTCGCACCGGCTATCCAGGTGATCGTATTGCTCGATCACCGTGTGGGTCGCAGAGGGAGCTAGTAGCTGCCGGTTCCGCCAGACGGACCTGACGACGATGCTCCACTGCTCCTTGCAGTGGGTGATGATGTAGCGGCGAGCTTCGGCATCATCTGGCAAGCCGGTGCGATGTCGCGACGGCTCGACGATGACCGTGGCGCCCGCGATATGCCCAACGATGTAGGGCGGAGCTTCAGCTAGGTAGCGGATTAGAAGACGCTGGATGGCGAGGCTGTTTGCATCATCGACAACAAGTGGTTCCATTTCGATCTCCGAATAAATATCGTGCTATTATTTATTACGGAGAACCTTGTTGGACGTCGTCTACGGACATCAGATCGAGAGATACTATCTTCGTCTACGTGAGATAGGACTGGCACGAAGTCGTCGTGATTACGGGCGCCGCTGGTTGCGGCGGGCGAGCACGTACATGCACGATCTGCGCGGCAAGAAACGAGAATGCGCGCTGGTCCGGCCGGGTACGACGGCTCACCTGCGCGAGCGATTGGCGGCCGTCGCCGATCTGCTGCCGCCTGGGCTTGCTGCCGACGTGCACGCCATAGTGTCGGACATCGATCGGGACGCGGCCATTGTCAGTCTGCTGCGGGCTGGGCGCTGAATGTCGGCGTCGGAGTGACTGACCGTACCGTCGCTTTCGGAAAGGAGAGGCGGCTTGTTAGGCGGCAGCCCGCTCGGGTTCCCCTATCCCAAATTTCGAGACGATCGCTAAGAAGCTAAAACGAACACCATGTTAACCACGTTCTGGGCTGTGTTGTCGGCATATTTGTAAGCCTGTTGTGAGAGCTTGACGGTTCGGCGACCCCACCTGTAAGTCTGTGCGTTACAGAAAGGGGCTTACAGATGGCGGTCTATGGGTATCGACGCGTAAGTTCAGACGGTCAGGAGGATGGCACGTCGCTCCAGGAGCAGGAGCGCCGCATCAACGCTCTCGCGGACCTGAAGGGCCTCGATCGACCTACGTTGTTCGAGGACGTCTGCTCCGGCTCGATCCCTCTCGCCAACCGAGAGGGCGGCGCGTCCATGATCGCGAGCCTGGGGAAGGGCGACAGCGTGATCGTCACCAAGCTCGACCGCGTGTTCCGTAACGCAACCGATGCACTGGCGCAGGCCGACTGGTTCAAGGCCCGCGGGATTAACCTCTACCTGATCGACATGGGCGTCGATCCCGTGACCAACGACGGCGCCAGCCGCATGTTCTTCGGTATGTTGGCCTTGGTCGCCGAGTTCGAGCGCACCCGCATTCACGCCCGGACGCAGGACGGAAAGAAGGCCAAGAGCGCCAAAGGCGGGCACGTGGGCGGCTCCCGGCCGTTCGGCTACGACGTGATCGGGAAAGGCAAGGCCGCCGTACTCATGCCTCGCAAAGGCGAGTTCGAGTTCATCGCGTCGATCCTGGACCGCAGGGCCGCGGGTGATAGCCTTCGATCAATCTCGACGTGGTTGGCGAGCGAAGGGATCAAGCTATCCCACGTGGGTGTAGGAAACGTCCGCGACCGCGCCGCCTGAACTTCTCAAGTCGGCTATTCTAGCGGGTTGTTGTGTGACCTGCGGTGGCTTTCTGAGGAGGAGAATGCTTCTCGACCATCAGAGTATGGACCTCGTCGTAGGACATCGCTGCGGTGCTCCAGTTGGTGTTGAGCGCATGCTCGTTATCCAGGGGAGCATGCATATCCCAATAAGAGCCAAAAATTTCTTCTGCGCCTTCAGTCGTTCTGTAGAAGACCCTGTAGCACGGTTTCTGACCAGAGCCAGTCACTCCAATCTTTACGAACGCATTGCCATGCTTATCGTAGCATTGCTTTGCCTTGTGCCGCGCTCCAGCAACGTAATCTCGTTGATGTGTGAGGTGCGGCCAAACCGTTGCGATCGTTGAGTCAGGCGCGATCTTTTTCTGCACTTCCGCCTCCTGTTTGGTGCCAACCGTTATATCTTAGCTGGGGCTGATGGGTTGGGCACCTCGGATGACTCATCTCCCCACCGTCAGCGCGCTCTTCGGCACCATGACCGTCACGCCGCGTCACGTGAACTCCGCCATCGAAGCCTACTTCGCCGATCCAACAACGTCGGCGTACCCGATCGCGAACGGCTGCATCCTCGACCTTGCCGCGGCCGTTGAGGAATGTTCGTGGGTGAGCGAGGTGGTGAGTGATGCCGAGGCTGATCCTGACCTTAAATGCGGCGCCGTGCGAACCGCCATCCTGCTGGCTCGGACACAGAAGGCGTGAGCTATCTGCGGCGCCCGTCCGTGGCATTCTCCGTGCTCGACGACGCCCCCTCGCGCCATGTGAAGCGCATCCGGTCGCGCAGGAGCAGTGATGAAGTTCATCGTCAGCACGAGCACGCCGGACGGACCTTTGTCCTACCAGACCGCTTCGCCTGAAATTGCCCTGGAGCGTGCGAGGTCTCTTGCGGAGACGTGGCGGCAGGACGTGACCATCCAGGGCATGAACGGGCGCGTCTACGATCTCGACGCGTTCGACACCTGCTTCGTCAGGTCCGGCTCGGCCGAAGCGCTTCCCAGCGCGTAGGGGCTGCGGCTACGCACTCAGACGCTCGATGTTCGCGGCCACGTGCTCACGGTAGCGGGCCACCACGGCCTCGTGCGTGACGCCGGTCAGTAACGCGGCGGTTGCTTCAGTGGCTGCCGCGATCTTCTCGAACACCATCGAGTTCATCTCGGACCACCCTTCCTGACCGCCCCAGGCGAGCCGTACCAGACGCAGTTCGATGACCCGCTGAGCCTCGATCGCAAGCAGCAGGGAAGCGAAGAAAGGGTTGAACAAGCAAAAAACTCCTGACCGCATGAGGCGGCAGGAGGGCAACCGGTCCTCGACAGCGGGTGATCCTAAGCTGGGCAGTTGGTCGCAGGGGGAGCCCAGCCAGCGCCCTTGCTGGTAGGGCTGAGGAAGCTCGATTGCTGCGTCTCGGAGCAGAACCCGTCTACGTCCGGATCGACGGACGGGTCCTACCTGCTGAAACTCAGCGCGCGGAAACGGCGGCTTCGGCCACAACCTTACGGCTCGCAGGAGCCGCGACCGTCAGATGGGGAGTGGTGGTCAACTCGGATGCCGGACGCACGGACGCGGTCGCGCGGGCCTGCTCACGGAAGAGCGGCGGGGTCAGGTGGACGCGCTCGTCGGCGACGGCGGAACCCGCCGCGGTGAGAGACGCAAGGGTGGCGAGGGCGAGAAGCTGGATCGTGCGCATGGATCGTCTCCGGTGTGGTCGGCCCAGGACGGCGACCGATGGGGGGATTGAACCACGAGTTTGTGCGCCGCGATAATCGTGTGGTGCAACGCACCATAATACGCTCGCGTCCAAGAACTGTCGATATCGTGCGCAATTCGAAGACAGAACGAACCTGCGTGTCTCTCCAAGCTATGCGCTCAGCGTTTGACTAAGAATTTTCGCTGGCAGGCCAAAATTTATTCGCGATGCAACATATCTCTTTCATCGCGCGATTTGTAAGTATGGATACAGATTGAGTTCCTGGCGAAGTACCTGCCGTGTCGGCCTATGGGTCTAAAAAAAATCAGGTGCTTCGGTTCAGGCGTCCCCGTAGAGCGGCATAATACCTGGAACGAAGTTGCAGGCACATCACGTGGTGGCCCGATCCTGTCATCGTAGTCGTGACCGAGGAAGGGACAGGCCCGTGGTTTGCAGTCGAAGCTCTGATCTCGGCGTTCTGCGACCGTCTACTCGAACGAAGTTTCACCAGGCCGGAGTGAAATTCGATCGCGCTGCATCTTCTACGACGCCGTGCGCTGCTCCGGGAACAAGAGGTACGTTAACATCCCGTTTACTCTAACGACGCCGCGGCGAAACAGAACACCGAGTACGCTCGTATAACCCGGGCCAATCGGGAGCTACGACATGCCAGATGACTCGGGACCCGCAGTCTTGGATGCCTTTGCCGATCTACCAGAGGCGGAGTTCGTCTCGCACTGGCGCAGCATCGTCGGCGAGCCACCTGCCATCATGCTGGAGAACGGGTCCAAGTTGATCCAGTTGCTCGTCGAGAGCACGCCCGAGGTTCCGCTCCGGGGCGATGAGTAAGCTCTTGACCTACTTCAAGAGCATCCAGGCGAGGGTCGAAACGCGAACGGCCACGGGTGCCAGAACAAGGGTGCGCGTACATCCGGCGTCACCCCAATCCCAGCATCGTGGCCGCGTCCGATCAAGCGACAGGATCGCGATCGGCATGTCTCTGAGATGGGGGCGGCATGGTTAACAATCAATGAGCAGCCCCGCCGCCCGATCTGCTCACGGGCTGGCGGGGCATGACGTGCCGTGTCCACACGGCGGAGAGCCAGTACGCAACGCGGCTCTAGGTCAGGATGCTGTCCGCGGGTTAGCTCGGCATCAACCCGCCATCGCCTCACCTGTCTCGTTTTGCAGCACCCCCCACCGCTCGCGGCGGGCGACGGTCCGCTGTAAAAGTGCAGTGCGTTGAGGATCGGGCGGCATGAGACAGGATTTGGAAACACGCAGGGCGATGCTCGGAGTGATGAGCGCCCTCAGCGGTGAAGGTCGCGAAGAAGATTGAGGAACGCCGAGACGAACCGGAACGCTCGGTGAGATCAACCCGCTTTTAAGGCACTGACCCTACCGTCCGACCGCTCTGAGGACGGCCGCCATGCCTGCGCGTTTGAAACTGACTGTTGCCGCTCTCGCCCTGATCTTGTCGGCCTGCGAGAAAGAGAAACCCGTCGAGTACGTTTCGCCTACGGGGTTCCAGCCGTTCGTCTATCGAAAAGAAGGCGAGCGGATCACCTACACGATGCGCGACGTGATTGCCGAAGACGGCCCGTTCGTAAGGTACGTCACCAAGCAACAGGTTGCCCCCGGTGGGCCAATGGGTGGGGCAATCAACTACACCGCCGCGCGGTCCAACTGCGACAAGTTTGTCTTCCAAATTCTCGGAGAGGGGGACACAGTCGCGAAGATGGAGGCCGATCGCCTGGATGACCGATGGGTCGAGATTGTGAATGGTTCGAGTGCGACGGCTGCTTTGGTCACCGCCTGTCAGGTGGCGAAGAAGCTCAAGTAAGAGGGTGACACCTTGCGCTTGACGACAGACATCAAAGAGCGCCGGATGGGCAAGGGGCTCCTGCTGGAGTCTCGGTCATGCTTAAGGACAGCAAACCGGCAAGCCATCTCGATCGGCCTGTCTATACCGATACCTCGCCTCCAGGTCCGAAGGGCTGGCCGCTCCTCGGAAGCCTGATCGGCTTCGCGCGCGACCCTCTCGGCTTCCTGACGGCCTGCTCGCGCCAGTACGGCGATGTCGTCGCCTTTCGCACTGCGGGGCAGTTGATGCTCGTCCTCACCTGTCCGCGTGAGATCGAGAGAGTGCTCGTCAAGGAGCACCAGAACTTCCCGAAGAACGAGCACTTCTGGCGTCAGGTGACGGCGCTGTTCGGCAACGGGCTGCTGACCAGCAAAGGGGCGTTCTGGCAACGGCAGCGTCGTCTGGCAGCACCTGCCTTCGCAGGGCCAATGCTCGCAAGCTACGCCGATGCGATGGTCCGTGAGAGCATGCTTACGGCCGAGGGCTGGCGCGGCGGTGATGTACGCGACGTGCACGCCGACATGATGGCTCTATCCCTTAGGATCGCAGCAAAGGCGTTGTTCGGCACAGAGGTCGAAGAGGACGTGCTCGTCATCGACGACGCCCTCAACGACATCCTGGCCGAACTTGCTTCACGCGTTGTTCGCCCGATCCTCATCCCAGACGCGGTGCCGCTGCCCGGCCACGTTCGCTATCGCCGAGCACTACGGCGGATCGACGCAATCGTCGCTCGGATCATCGCCGAACGGCGGTCGTCCAGTGCGACGTCCGCTGACTTCCTATCCGTATTACTGCGGGCACGCGACGAGGATGGTGCGGCGATGTCCGACCAGCAGGTTCGCGACGAGGTGATAACCTTCCTCCTTGCCGGGCACGAAACGACCGCCCTGGTGCTGTCCTGGACGATCCATCTGCTCTCCTGCGACCCGGAGATTGAACGCATTCTGGCAGCAGAAATTGATGATGCCATTGGTAGGCGTGCAGCTACGATCGAGGATTTACCGCGCCTCCGTTTCACCGAGCATACGATCACCGAGAGCATGCGGCTTTATCCACCAGCTTGGGCAGTTGGTCGCGAGGCGCGCTGTGACTGTCAGATCGGCGGCTTCCAAGTTCGAGCCGGAACGCCGATCCTTATCAGCCCATGGGTGCTGCATCGCGACCCACGGTTCTTCGACGAGCCGGAAGCGTTCCGACCTGAGCGGTGGCACCAGGGTTTGGCCCAACGGCTTCCCCGCTTCGCCTACATGCCATTTGGCGGCGGTCCGCGCATCTGCATCGGCAACCGGTTCGCCATGATCGAGGCTGTCCTGATCCTGACGACGCTCATCCAGCGCTTCCGCTTCATTGCCGACCCGAAATCGCCAATCGTGCCCATTCCATCGATGACGCTGCGGCCGAGAAGAGGCGTTTGTGTCATGGTCGAGCGGCGCGAAATGAACAGTCCATACGGGTAGGGGGTAACAAGGCGGCTCACATACGGAGTGCACCCGCGACCCTCTACGATCCTTCGTCGGTGCTCCTTTACGCTGAGTGCCGAGGCCACTCTGCGTAAAGGACTCCAGAAGCGACAACGGCGCAGGGTCCGAAGACCGCTGCGCCGTTGGATCGGGCCGCTGAGGGGGGGCAGAACGGCTTGAAAAAATCATGCTTCGAGACCAGCGTCGTGGATGTGCGAGATGACACGTTGGAGGAGCGGATACTGCGCCTTCCACCCCGATCAACAACGAGGCTTTCAGATCGACTACTTGCCGGACCGCGCCTTCGCCTTCGGCGATCAGCATCGCCCTCTCTGCCGTCTTCCTGACCGACCGGGGCGTCGTTCGACGAACTCTCCGGCTTCTTCAAGATGTTTCGTGACCAACAAGTCAGGGAGGCTCACCCCTTCCCGAAGGGCGTGCGCTCGGCCAGTTCGTGAACCTTTTCGATCAGGGCGTGATGTCCGTCGAAGAGGATGGCCGTCAGATCGTCGTCGGCGGGCGTAGGCGGCTTCGGGCTCGATCTGGGACAGACATCGCTTTCTTGAATGAGCCGGCGGCCATCGTTCGGGGCGATGCGCTAGAACTCGATCGTGACGGCCCGCTCGCGCCCGTCCGCGTCGGTGACGAGGAGGCGCGGCACCGGCCGGTCGAAGCGCCAGACCCGCATCCCGTCCGGGGTCTGGGCCATCGCGTCCTGCACCGGGTTCACCACGACGACCGGTCCGCGGACGTAGAGCCGGCCGCCGTAGCTCCAGGCCGTGACGGCAGCGTCGTCGGCCTGGAGCCGGACCGCACCGCGCGGCGGCGTGCCGAGGCCGAAATCGTCCATCAGCCGGTCGGGATCGTGTCCGCTCCCGCCGCGCCCCGACCGCGCCGCGATGGTGCGCACCGGCCCCGCGGGCGCAGCCGCGAGAGCAGTGTGGCGGCCCGGCGGGATCTGGCGCGCGTCCGGCGGCCGGATCGCGGCGCTCGTCAGGGCGGCGGACTCGGCTTCGGCGGTGCGAGCGGGGGCAGCGCGCCCGCGCACCTCGATCGTGACCGGCAGATCCACCGCCTCGACCCCACGACCGCCGCTCCTCACGATCAGGACGATCGGCAGGGGGTAGTTCTCCAGGGTGATCGAGATGTTGCCGTAGGTGGAGACCCGGCAGGGCATGATGTGGATCGTGGTCGGCCGCTCGCCCGGCGCGGCGGCCTGCCCGCCGCAGCCGCCGCCATCGACCGAGAACATGCGCGGGTCGTAGGCGGAGGCCGTGATCGGCCAGGGCCGCCCGCCCGCATCGAGGATCGTGATCGGCGTCACCATGCCGAAGGCGAGGTGGACGGTCTGCGGCGCACTCATGTCCACCTGGGGCTGCACGCTCATCAGCCGGGGCCGGACCTTCGGCGGCGGCTCGTCCGAATAGCCGGCGGCGGTGGCGGCGCTCTGGGCGTCGATCACCCGGTTGCGGATCGCCCCGACATTGCCCGGAGTCAGAATCGCGCCGCCGGAACGGTCGGTCATCACGCTCTGTAGCGCCGAGATCTCCGCGGGCGTCAGCTCGCGCGGCGGCGGCGGCGTGGACGCGGTGCCGCTTCCGCTGCCCGCCGCCTGGGCCGGTGGATTCTGCGGCGTCCGGGTCTGGGGGGACTGAGCCGGGGCCGGCTGTTGCGGAGCAACCCCCGGGGCCGAGCTGTCCGACGGCGCCGGCATTGCGGCGGCACTTCCCTGACTCTGCGCCGCGCGCAGTGGTTGCGCGACCGGCCCGTCCCCGGAGGCCAGCGCCGCCGACAGGGCGACCAATCCCGCCGCCGAAATCCGTCTCATCTGCCGGCCTCGCCCGCCCCTGCCCGATCCGTCGCGGCGCCGGACTGTGCCGCGCCGGGGTGATCTAATGCAATGTTGTTTGGATCACACCGCCAATTTTTCAATTTAGGTTACAGGATAATCAGTTCTGCAGCGCGCTGGTCTACCGGCTCGTCCGCCTGCGCAGCGATCCTGTGACCGACTCGCAACAGGCGGTGGATCACGCCAGATCGGCCCGGATCGATCGATTGACGGCGGCCGGACCGAGCGACCATGACAAAACTTCTGGTAGGCGGAAAGATCGGACATGAAGTCGTTATGGCTGCTTCTCGCCCTCTCCTGCGCATTCTCCCTGCAGGCCTGCTCCCTCACGGGACGCTCCGGATCGCCGGAGAGCACGCGAACCTTCCTGAAGGAAGAAATGGGCCGGCGCGGCTTGTGAGGCGGGCGGTCCTTTCCGCCGTCCTCGCGACGCTCGGCGGCGGGCCGGCCCTGGCCCAGTTGAACCCGATCGTCGCGGCGACCCAGGTGCCACCCGCGCCCGGCTTCATGTTCGGGGCTCCCGTGAGTCCCTACGGTGCGCCCTACGGCTACGGCGGCTTCTATCCGCCCTACCAGACCCAGAATCCCGGCCTCAACCCGATCGCCCAGGGACAGAGCAATCCCAACATCGCGAGCCGCGCGGGGGCGACGCAGATGCAGGGCCTCCTCGGCGGTGGCGGGTCCGGCGGCGGTGGTGGGTCCGGCGGCGGTGGCGGGCCCGGTGGCGGTGGCGGTGGCGGTGGCGGCGGGCAGGGCGGAAGCGGTGCCGCGACGCTGCCGACCCCCGATCCCAACACGAGTTACGAGCTGTTGCAGGATCCCGGCTCGCCGATCTACGGCCGCTACGGCGGCCTGCTCTCGAAGAACGGCGACATCCGCCAGCAAGTGCTGGCCCAGGCCGCCCGGGGCGTCGGCATCCGCCAGGGCTTCGCCGAGGAGACCGCGCGGATCAACGCGGAACTCGATGGCGCCCATGGAGCCGAACTCGACCGGCGCTACGATTTCGAACCGCTGATGCTCGACCGCACCCTGGTTCCTCCGGTGATCACCGAGATGAACAGGCTCGCGGAGCGCGGGGACGACCGCCGGCTCTATCTGACGCTCGGTGCGTTCGAGATCGCCCGCCCGGCCCGCCTCGCGCTGCGTCCGCCGAACTGGCGCGACTACCTCTACAACACCGGTGTGCCGGCGGCCCCCTCGGGCCCGGCCGCGGAGGTGCGGCCGGAGGATTCGGCCGAGGAGGGCATCTGGGGCGTCGCCCTCGAATCGGGCCTCGCGGTCGGCATCGCCGAGGCGCGGGCGAGCTTCACGGCGAACTTCAACCGGCTCGACCGGGACTTCGCCGGCATGGGCCGCTATCACGCCCTCGCCCGCAGCGGCGCGGTGAGCCTGCCGGTGGTTGCCCGCACCGCCCGCAACGTCCGGGTCGCCTCCGGGGGCGAGCGCGCTTTCGTCGGCGAGCGCACGGTCAGCCTGACCGTCAGCCCGAAGTTCCGGGCAGCCTCGCCGGCCGCCTTCCGGTGAGCGGCTCTGCCGCGGGCCTCAGGCGCGCCGGCTTCACGCGCCGCGCCCTGCTCGGCGTCGTCGGCCTCGTGGCGGGACTCGACCGGGCCGTGGCGGCGGCAACCGAGCCGCTGCGCGCCGTGCCCACGGGCCGCGACCGCCTCTGGCTGGTGCGCCCGGACGGTTCGGAGGTGCTCAGCCGCTTCCGCGATGCGGATGGCTACGACAGGACGCAGATCCTGCTTCTGTCTTGGTTCATGCGCGACATCCGCGACGACGACCGGGCTGTCTGGATGGAGCCGCGTCTGTTCGATCTCCTGGCGGGCGTGCAAGCGAGCATGTCGGCCGTGCATGGGGCGGCGCTCCCGCTGACGGTCACGAGCGGCTACCGCACGCTCGGGCACAACGCGTCCCTTGAGAACGCCGCGCGCACCTCAATGCACCTCTACGGCTACGCCGCCGACGTGCAGATGCGAGGCTATCCGCCGCGCGCCGTGGCGCTCGCCGCCAGTTTCTTCTCGGAGGGCGGGATCGGCCTCTACGACACCTTCACGCATCTCGACGTCTGGCGGCGCCGGACCTGGATCGAGCGTCCACCTCTCCGCTGACGCCACCTCCTTGGACGTTCGGCAATCAACGGCGCGCTCCAAGGTCGTCCCCTCCAGCCCGCTGCCCTCTGGCCCAGGAACCGAGCTTTCGAGCCGAGCGCGTCCGAAGGACGTAGGCATGTCTCGGACACGGTTGGCCCTCAGCGAAAGCGTGCAGTCGAACGTGCAGTCATGATTTCGGCAAGCTGACGTTTGCCGAAGCAACCGCAATGACAGCCGCATGCGGGCGGCTCCTTTCGACACGGTCCCGGTCTGCGCACGGCTCGTCGTGGTCGACTGCGGCACAGACCGGACAAGTTTGCACGCCACCAAGGGTTCGCCATCCGCGCGATGCGGGTTGCCGTCCGGGATCGCGCTCCTTTGCACTTTCCATCCACATGGCGGTTGGTTCCGCGGGAGAGATGACCGACGCTCTTCCGGGCTTCAGCCGTGCGCGAGGAAGCGGAGCATGATTTGGGTCTCCGACGAGAAGGGGCAGCTCCTCTACGTCAATCCGGGTTGGCAGGTCCTGACGGGACAAAGCCCGGCCGATACCCTGGGAAACGGCTGGATCGCGGTGGTGCATCCCGATGACCGCGACCTGATCGTGGGCGGCTTCGCCGAGGCCTGCCGGCGGCGCATCGAATTCCTGCTGCGTTATCGGATACGCCGCAGGGATGGCAGCTACGCCTGGATCCTCGGCGCGGCCTCCCCTTCGTTCACGCCGCTCACCCACGATTTTCTCGGCTTCCTCGGCTTGGTCAGCCAATACGAGGACGGGGTGCCGAACCTGACGGCCAAGGTGGAGATCGGCTCGCTCAAGCCCGGGCAGGAGCCGGAGGGGGCCGCGCCCCAGTCCAAGCTCAACATCGCCGCCGACCACCTGATCGCGGCACGGGCCGTCACCGAAGGCTGCGGCGAGGAGGTAGCCGCCTCTATCGACCGCGCACTCCAAGCCGTCGGACAGGCTCTGTCGCGCGCGCGGACGGGAACGGGATCACCGAACCGGTTTCACTGATCCCCGCCTCGACCTTCCCGCGACGCCACGTGGCGTAGGCGCGTTCCCGGACCTCGAAGGCGGCGCGCAGCAGCGTTCCCGGCTCCCCACGCGCCTCCGGCAACAGGACCAATCCGAGATCGGTCTCCTCTCGCTGAAGAATACGCGCAGCCTCGGACCGCCAGGTGGCGTCGGCGGCGCGGAAGAGGAGTTCGGACCCGGTCATACGGTTTCGGCTCACGTAGAACGTTCCGTAAAGGGAGAAACGAGCGGCAGACACACGGTTTAATTGTGCGCAATCGGAGGCTTGGCCGGTTGTCGCTCAAGGACCGCCAGATGTCCACGCCGCTCTCTACGCAGCGCATGGCTGATCATCGAATTTTGAATGCAAAGCTTCCGAAGCCCGCCGAGCAGCCCGCGGCAATCATACGTTAATTTATGAGATCGGAGGCAATCGATCGAACGTCGGTCCGCTTCCGCGAGCCCGTTCAGGCTTTTCATGTCATATGATTGGATCCGGTTGAGGATAAGTTTTCCTGTTCCTCTGGATTATTTTTTAGACAACAGGACGGAAAGATATTTTCCGCTGCATTTTGGCATGAAAATGCACGATGTGCGCTTTCGAAGCACGAAACTGTGCTGGCTCTGGGCGTTTCAATCCGATACCGAAGCTTATGGATGCCTCAAACTCAGCTTAGTCGGTCGGAGCACTCCCTCTCGCCACGGTGCGTGGCGGGACCCTTGGTAGACACAGCCTGTCCGTCCCGCCCGACGGACAGGCGCAGGACTGCCGATTTCGAGGGAACGGAGGAAGAGCCGCCGGCGGCGATCGGAAGCGAGCGACGGAAGACATGCCGAATTCTCAGCTGCTGCGCGACATGGCCCTGTTCGTCGAGGTGGCCAGGCGGCGCAGCTTCAGCCAAGCCGCGGCAACACTGGGAATGCCGATCTCATCGCTCTCGCGCCGGATCGCAACCTTCGAGCAGACGGTCGGCATGCGCCTGCTCGACCGCACCACCCGCAAGCTGTCGCTCACCTCCTACGGCGAGATCTACTTCGCGCAGGCGACCCGCCTCGTCGAGGACGCGCACCGCGCCTTCGACGATCTGGTTGCCGAGGCGAAGGGGGCGAGCGGCCTGCTCAAGATCGCCGCTCCGCCGGATTTCTGGCTGCTCCAGCACCTGTCGAGCGTCATCACGGAATTCTCGGCCGACCACGAGCACGTTCAGGTCCATGTCGAACTGAAGCCGTCGCAGAACGACCCGCTCGGCGACCAGTTCGATCTGGCGGTGACGGCCGAGGAACCGCGCGCGACCTCGCTGATCATGCGCAAGGTGGCCCAGGTCGAGGACGGGCTCTTCGCCGCGCCGGCCTATCTCGAAACCTATGGCTGGCCGGAGGCGCCCGGCGACCTCTCGGATCACCGGGTCATCGTTCCGGCGCTCGGCACCGGCCCGACCTGGTCGTTGACCCGCCGCGGTCAGACGGTTCCGGTGACGGTCAACGGTCCGATGTCCTGCAATTCGCCGAGCCTCGCCCGCTCCTTCGCCCTGGCCGGGCACGGTATCGTCGCCACCCACCGCCTCAGCGTCGCGCGCGAGGTGGCCCAGGGCCGGCTGATGCCGCTGCTGCGGGAATGGGAGATGCCGCCGACGCCGATCTACATCGTCACGAGCTCGCGCCTGCTGCCGGCCAAGTCGCGCAGCTTCATCGATTTCGCCATGAAGCGCCTGCCGGCGATCCTGGCCGCCGAGGACGCCGAGCGAAAGGCGAGCGCGCGTAAACCCGGGCTGGTCGATCGAGGCGTCGGGCTTTCCAAATCCGCCTGAAAGCGCGCCTCAGGCCGAAAACCGAGAGCCGTGCACCGATCCGAGATGGTCGGGCACGGCTCTCGTCGTTCCGTCGCTGCCGCCCGCGGATTGCGGGCAGCCGTCGAGCGGGCCGCCATGATCAGAAGGCCGCCTGCTTGATCGGCTGCTGATCGACGGGGGTCCTGATCCACTGAACGGCTCCGGGAACGGCGAAGCCGCCCTGGCGGTGGACCAGCACGTCGTTGGTTGCGAGACCCTGGGTCTCCAGGGTGAGCGCGCCGACGGTCTTGACGCCGTGCACCGCGGTCAGTTCCGCGGCACGCGCGGAGACCGGAGCGAGGAGCGCGAGGGTCAGGGCGGCGGCGAGCGGGGCGATACGTCTGGACATCTCTTCAACCTCTCCTGTCGGCGGCGGAAAATCCGTCGCTTCATGAGAGAGAATGTGCTCAGTCGTGCCTCATGAATCAAATGGATCGATTTCATAATGCGTATCGATCACGTGCATCTTTCTAGGCTCGATCTGAACCTGCTCGTCGCCCTCGACGCGCTGCTGACCGAGCGGAGCGTGACCCGGGCGGCGGCGCGGATCGGCATCAGCCAGTCGGCCATGAGTCACGCCCTGGCGCGCCTGCGCACGACCTTCTCGGACGAGCTGCTGACGCGCGGGCCCGAGGGCATGCGGCCCACGCCCCGCGCGCTCGCCCTTCTCGCCCCGATTCAGGAAGCGCTGGCGCAGATCCAGCAGATCACCGCGCCGCCGGCAGCCTTCGACCCCGCCACCGCCGACATCACCTTCACCCTGGGCATCCCGGACTCGACCGAGGTGCTGCTGATGCCGATCCTGATCGCGCATCTCCAGACGAACGCACCGGGCGTGAAGCTGCTGCTGCACACGGTCGATCGCAACCGCATCCTGGACGACCTCGACTCCGGACGGGTCGATCTCGGGATCGGCGTCTTCGAACAGGGGCAGACGCACCACAAGCGCCGCATCCTGAACAAGGAGAGCTACCTCTGCATCTTCAACGCGGACCTCGTCGGGGTCACCGCGCCGATCTCGCTCGACGACTACGTGCGGATTCCCCACCTGCTCACGAGCCTCGTGGAGAGCGCCCACGGCGTCGTGGACGACGCGCTGGCCAAGATCGGCCGCAAGCGCGTCATCGCCCTGACCTCGCCGCGCTTCTCGGTGATGCCGTTCGTGGTCCGGCAGGCGCCGGTGATCGCCACGATGCATTCCCGGCTCGCGCGCTTCTTCGCCGAGAGCATGGGGCTGACCGTGAGCCCGGCGCCGATCGCGCTGCCGGACGTGTCCATCTCGATGATCTGGCATTCGTCCAACGACGACGTTCCGAGCCAGCGCTGGCTGCGGGACACCATCATTACGCTGCGCCAATCCGACTCGCGCCTGCGGATCGGCCGCGCGCCGGGCTGACGCGCCGGTTCGCGAGCACGTGCGGGAGAACCGGCCCGCGTCACGCGAGGTTGCCGCACTGTTCTGCAGGAGAACACCGTGCCTCGCTACTTCTTCGACATCGACGACGGCGTGCGCGATCTGCGCGATGACGAAGGCGTTCCCCTCGTCGATCGGGAAAGCGCCCGGAAGGAAGCCATCGCCACGCTCACGCAGCTGGCCCAGGACATGCTGCCCAACGGCAACGACCACGTCTTCAAGGCCCGCGTGCGCGACGAGAGCGGCGAACTGATTTATGAGGCCGCTCTGACGCTCAGAAGCGGCTGGGTTCCTTGACGATCGGGATCGAGGCCACAGAACACTCTTATGTCCTCAGCCCCCGACGCGCTCGAAAATCTGATCCGCAAGCTGGAGAGCACGTCGACCCTCACGGACGAGGAGCGACAGGCGATCCGGCGGCTGCCGGCCACCATCCGGCTCATCGTTCCCGGCCAGGACCTGGTGCAGGACGGCGAGCGGCCGGGGCAGTGCGGCTTGATCGTCGAGGGCTGGTCCTACCGCTACAAGCTGCTCGACGAGGGCCGCCGCCAGATCCTGTCCTTCCACGTCGTCGGCGACGTGCCGGACCTGCAGAGCCTGCATCTGGGCGTACTCGATCACAGCCTGGCGGCCCTGACGCCCTGCACCTTCGCCCTCATCCCGCATGAGAACCTGAGGCGTCTGACCAGGACCTATCCTGACGTGGCCGCCCTCCTGTGGCGCGAGACGCTGGTCGATGCCGGCATCTTCCGCATCTGGATCACGGCGATGGGACGCCGCTCGGCCTATGGCCGGATCGCGCACCTCTTCTGCGAACTCTACCTGCGGCAGGAGGCGGTCGGCCTCGCCGCCGATCTGCGCTGCCCCATGCCCCTGCGGCAGACGGATCTGGCCGATGCCACAGGCCTGACGACGGTGCATGTCAGCCGGGTGATGAAGGCCTTGCGGACCGAAGGGCTCATCACGTTGCGGGACCGCCTCCTGATCATCCACGACTGGAAGCGGCTCTCCGAGGCGGCCGAGTTCGATCCCACCTATCTGCACCTGAAGCGGGTCCAGACCGCCGCGTAAGCGGACCCGACCTCGGACCTTCCGCGCATCGTCTGACGGGACGCCCGGTCGCGGACGTTCGCGGCGCCGGACGACCGATCGACGGCACGGACCGTATCGGATGCGCCCGGGGACCCGCGGCAAGACCGGAAACCTGTCCGTTCAGGATGGATCGGACGCGCGCCGCGTCACGGCGCAGGACGCCGAAAAGTCCCAGCTTTCTCAATCATTTCGTAAAATTTTTTGCTGGCCCGACACGAACGAAAAGTCGTTCTGTGAACGTTTTATGACATATTGCAACGCGTGCGATCATCGTGCGTGGAGGATGGACAGGAAGATGCATTCTGCTCGCGCCCTCACCGCGGCCCTCCTGCTTGGCGCCGCAGGATTGCCGGCATCCGCCGCCCCTCTTCCGGTGCAGCCGGCTCCGTTGGCGGACAGCACCGTCGAAGCGATCGATTGGCACCCCAGCACCCGTCACTGGGACCACCATTTCCACGCGCATCAGGAATCCCTGCGCCATCACCGGCCGACCGAGGCAGAGCGCAGACTTCACCAGATCATGCGCGGCAGCGATTCCCCGACGCGCGATCAGCGGTCGCTCGGATCGCGCTACCGGCTCGGCGACAGGTTGGGCGGTGTCCACCGGTACTGAGTTTGCCGTTCGGATCGGACGTCCGGTCCCGGCGCCGAGGTGAGCCCCCGGCTCGAACCTTTCCGGGCCGGGACGGTTGAGGGACACCGTTGCCCTCCAAAAAGGATCTTCCATGCGGTTCACGATACCGGCGCTCGCCCTGGCGCTGATCCATCCGGCCGGGAGCGCTGCGGCTCAGGAGAGCGGGGGCGGGCAGGTGCCGTCGCCCCCGAGCCCGAAGGCCTCGGCCACGGGATCGCGGCCCGTGCCGGGCCCCGGCACGGCCGGCACCCCGAACGTGCCGGCGGTCGTCGGCGGTACGCCGGGCGCCGTGATCGGCGGCACGCCGACGAGCGGCCCGCCCGGAACCGGCGGCACCGCGGGCGGCCCCGGCCTCAGCGGACGATAGGACCGGCGAGCGGCCCGGGTTCGACGCCCGGAGAGACATCCGGTCCCCTGGCTGCACACCGCTTCTGGGCTATGCTCGGGCCATGAGCCGGACCTCTCCCGCCCGCCCCGCCCTCGCGCTCCTTCTCGCGCTGTCGCTTCTCGTACCCGAACCGGTGCGCGCGCAGGCGACGCCGCCCGCGCCCGAGCCGCCGCCGATCCAGTCGGACGAGGCCCGCCTCCTGCCGGTGCTGGCCCAGCGCGGCATGGTCTCCTCGCAGGATGCGCTCGCCACCCGCGTCGGCGTGGCGATCCTCGACAAGGGCGGCAACGCTGTCGATGCGGCGGTCGCGGTGGGCTTCGCGCTCGCCGTCACCCTGCCGCGGGCGGGCAATCTCGGCGGCGGCGGCTTCATGATGGTCCACCGCGCCGGCGCGAACGAGACCGTGGCGCTCGATTACCGCGAGACCGCGCCCGCCGCGGCCACCCCCGACATGTTCCTGAACGCGCAAGGGGAGCCGGATCGCGCCGCCTCCACGCGGAGCGGCAAGGCGGTGGGCGTGCCGGGCACCGTGCGGGGGCTGGCCGAGGCGCATCGGCGCTACGGTTCGGGCAAGCTCACGCTGGCCGACCTGATCGCCCCGGCGGAAAGGCTCGCCCGCGAGGGCATCCCGGTCGAATCGGGGCTGGCCGATTCCCTGCCGCGGGCCTCCGGCCTGCTCGGGCAGTGGCCGTCGAGCCGGGCGGTGTTCTTCGAGGGCGACCACGTGCTGCCCCGCGGCGCCATCCTGCGGCAGCGCGACCTCGCCGACACCCTGAAGGCGATCGCCGAGCGTGGTCCCGACGCCTTCTACGAGGGACCGATCGCTCAAAAAATCGCGGCCGCCGTGCAGGGCGCGGGCGGGATCATGACGACGGCGGATCTGTCCGCCTACCGGCCGGAGATCCGCACGCCCGTGCGCGGCACCTATCGCGGCTACGAGATCGTCTCGATGCCCCCGCCGAGTTCCGGCGGCGTGCACCTCATCGAGATCCTCAACGTGCTGGAGGGCTACGACCTCGCGGGGCTGGGCGCGGGCAGCGCGCAGGCGCTCCACACTTTGGCCGAGGCGATGAAGCCGGCCTATGCCGACCGCGCCGCCTGGCTCGGCGACCCGTCCCGCACCCGCGTGCCGGTCGCCGGCCTCACCGCCAAGGCCTACGCCGCGACCTTGCGCGAAAAGATCGACCCGGAGCGCGCCAAATCCGCTGCGGAGGTGAGCGCGGGCAACCCGCTGCCCTACGAGCCGGACCAGACCACGCATTTCTCGGTGGTGGACGGCGAGGGCAACGCCGTCTCCAACACCTACACGCTGAACTTCTCCTACGGGATCGGCCTCGTGGCCGAGGGCACCGGCGTGCTGCTCAACAACGAGATGGACGACTTCTCCGCCAAGACGGGCGCGCGCAACGCCTACGGCCTCGTGGGCGGCGAGGCCAACGCCGTGGCGCCGGGCGCCCGCCCGCTCTCCTCCATGACGCCGACCTTCGTGTTCCGGGACGGCAAGCTCTTTCTCGTCACGGGAAGCCCCGGCGGCAGCCGCATCATCACGACCACGCTCCAGGTCATCGTCAACGTGCTCGATTTCCGCATGAACCTCGCCCAGGCCGTCGCGGCCCCGCGCATCCACCACCAGTGGCAGCCGGACGTGCTGATGGTGGAGGAGGGCGTCTCGCCCGACACGCTGGCGGTGCTGCGCGCCAAGGGCCACAACGTGAAGGTCGGCGCGACCTCGGGCTCGGCCAACTCGGTGATGGCCGAGGACGGCCTGCTCGCGGGTGCCTCCGACCCGCGCCAGCGCGGGACGCTGGCCGAGGGGCGCTGACGGACAAGAGTGGGCAAGGCCTCCTGCGCGCGATAAAGGAGCCCGCGCCCCTCACGCGGACCAAAGATGCTCCTCCTCCGTTCGCTCGCCTTCAACCTGTCGTTCTACGTCGCGACCGCGCTCATCGCGATTGGGGGGCTGCCGGCCTTCGTCACCCGCAAGGGGGTGATCCGGGTCGCGCAGTTCTGGGGGCGCGCGGTGCTCTGGCTGCTGCGGGTCGTCGGCGGCACCCGCGTCGAGTTCCGCGGGCTGGAGAACATCCCGCCGGGGCCGCTGCTGGTGGCCGCCAAGCACCAGTCCGCGCTGGAGACGCTGGCGCTCACGACCCCGTTCGACGACTTCGCCTACGTGCTCAAGCGCGAACTGATGTGGGTGCCGGTGGTCGGCTGGTATTTCGGCCGGGGCGGCATGGTGCCGATCGACCGCTCCAAGGGCACCCGGGCCATGGCGGCGATGAACAAGGCGGCCGCGCAGGCCATCCGGGACGGGCGCCAGCTCATCATCTTCCCCGAGGGCACCCGCCGCCCGGCCGGGGCGCCGCCCGCCTACAAGCAGGGCGCCTCCCATCTCTACGCGGCGCTGAACGTGCCCTGCCTGCCGGTAGCGCTGAACACCGGCCTGTACTGGCGCCGCCGGGGTTTTCGCCGGATGCCGGGCACGACCGTGATCGAGTTCCTGCCGGTGATCCCGCCGGGCCTGTCGCGCGCGGCCTTCCTGACCGAGATGCAGAACCGCATCGAGACCGCCACCGAGGCGCTGCTGGCGGAGGGCCGCGCCGACCTCGCCCGCCACGGCCACCCCGTCCCCGTGGCGACGGGCGGCTCGGTCCCGGCGGCGGATACGTCGGGCACGCTCTGAGATCAGCCGGCCGCGAAGGCCCGCACGGCCCCGCAGGACGATCCGCTCGATCTCGGCGCGGAAGGCGGCAGGCTCGGCCTCGATCCAGCCCGGACGCCAGTAGGCACGGTCGAGGTGGAACACCGGCAGTCCGTGCCGGGCACCCAGCTTTCGAGCCAGCGTCGACTTTCCACTCCCCGGGGAGCCCAGCAGCACGATCCGCCGCGGCGAGGCGGGGGGAGGAGGGTTCACCTGCGCTCGCCGCGCCTCAGCAGGAACACGCCCTGCGCGCCGATCAGGTTCCAGAACCACCACGGCATCGAGAAGCGCATCGGGCGCCCACGCGCGTCGAGGGCGGTCGCCTTCTCGATGCGGGCGCCGACATCGCGGCACAGACCGACGAAGTCGCGGATCGTGCAGTGGTGGATGTTGGGGGTCTCGTACCACGTCTCCGGCATGATCTCGGTGACCGGCATCCGGCCGCGGAAGGCAAGTTCGGCCCGCACCCGCCAATGCCCGAAATTCGGAAACGAGATGATGACCTGCCGGCCGATCCGCAGCAGGTGCTCCAGCACGACGCGCGGATTGCGGGTCGCCTGGATGGTCTGGGACAGGACCACCACGTCGAAGGCGTCGTCGGGGTAGTTGGCCAGATCGGTGTCGGCGTCGCCCTGGATCACGGGCAGGCCCTGGGCGAGGCAGGCGTTGACGCCCTCGCGGGACAATTCGATGCCCCGCCCGTCGACCCCGCGCCGGTCGCGCAGCAGCGCCAGCAGGGAGCCGTCGCCGCAGCCGATGTCGAGCACCCGCGCGCCCGGCGGCACGAGGCCGAGCACGACGATGTGGTCGACGCGGGCGCCGCTCTCGCCGCGGGGCAGGGCCTCGGCATCATGCCACGGCACGCCGGAGGCGGCGTCGGTGAAGCTCTCGCTCATCGGTCCCTAGAGTCCTCGCGCCCGGGCGGCCGCCTCGATGAAGCCTTTCGCGGCGGAGAACATCGCCGGCTCGTCGAGCAGGAAGGCGTCGTGGCCCTTGTCGCTCTCCACCTCGACGAAGGCGACCGGCGCCGCGACCGCGTTGAGCGCGTGGACGATGGCGCGGGAATCGGCCGTCGGGAAGAGCCAGTCCGAGGTGAAGGAGATCACGCAGAAGCGGGTCTTCGAGCCGCGGAAGGCATTGGCCAGCACGCCGCCATGGTCCTCGGCGAGGTCGAAATAATCCATCGCCCGGGTGAGGTAGAGGTAGGCGTTGGCATCGAAGCGCTCGACGAAGCTGAGGCCCTGGTGGCGCAGGTAGCTCTCGATCTGGAAGTCGGCGTTGAAGGAGAAGGTCGGCGCCGCCCGGTTCTGGAGGCGGCGGCCGAACTTGCGGTGCAGGGCCGGCTCGGACAGGTAGGTGATGTGCGCGCCCATCCGGGCGACGCCGAGGCCCTTCGAGGGCCGGGTGCCGGCCTCGAGATAGCGGCCCTCGGCCCAGGCCGGATCGGCCATGATCGCCTGCCGGCCGACCTCGTGGAAGGCGATGTTCTGGGCGGAATGCCGCGCCCCGGTCGCGATGGGCATCGCGGAAAACACCCGCTCGGGGAAGAGCGAGGCCCATTGCAGCACCTGCATCCCGCCCATCGAGCCGCCGATGCAGAGGAAGAGGTCGGGGATGCCGAGCCGGTCGAGGAGCATCGCCTGGGCGCGGACCATGTCGCGGATCGTCACCAGGGGGAAGTCGAGCCCGTAGGGACGGCCGGTCTCCGGGTTGAGCGAGGCCGGCCCGGTCGAGCCCATGCAGGAGCCGATCACGTTCGAGCAGACCACGAAGTAGCGGTCCGTATCGACCGGCTTGCCCGGTCCCACCAGCGTCTCCCACCAGCCGGGCTTGCCCGTCACCGGGTGGCGATGGGCGAAGTGCTGGTCGCCGGTGAGCGCGTGGCAGATCAGCACCGCGTTGGAGCGCTCGGCGTTGAGCGTCCCGGCGGTCTGGTAGGCGATCTGGAAGGGACCGAGCCGGGCGCCGGAATCCATGGCGAGCGGTTCGTCCGCCGAGAACAGCATGACGGGGCTGCGCGGGTCGGAGGACGGGGACGCTTCGTAGCCCGCCCGGCGCACATCGTCCCGAGAGGCGGACTCGGCGCCTCGCTCGGCGTTCTGGGTGAGGCTGGAATCCATCGTGCGTCCCGGGCGCCGGCCCTGGACCGGTCCCTGAGTGGCCCGCCGCCGACATTCCCACCGGCGTCGCGGGCGGGCTCGTGGAACGATGCGCTGCGGCAGCGCATGTCTTGGCCGGCTGACGAGTGGAGGTAATGTGCGCATCCCCGAGCGTCAACGCGCCGGGCGGGTGCGGCCGGTTCCACATGGGCCGCCATGTTCGCGGGCGCACACGCCTTCGCGCTGGCCCTTCGCCGCCGCGAACCGTAAACACGGGCTCGGCTCCCGCCCGGACGTTTGGCCCCATGCGCTTCACCACGCGACCCGCGCCCTCCCTCGACAACCTCGCCGAACTGCGCGCCGAGATCGACCGGATCGACGCGGAGATGCACGCGCTGCTGATCCAGCGCGGCGCCATCATCGACCGCCTGATCGCGATCAAGCGCACGCAGGGCACCGGCTCCGCCTTCAGGCCCGGCCGCGAGGCCTCGATGATGCGCCGCCTCGCCGAGCGCCACCGGGGGCTCCTGCCGCTGGACACGGTGGAGGGCATCTGGCGGGTCATCATCGCCACCTTCACCTGGGTGCAGGCGCCGTTCTCGGTGCATGCCGACGTGTCGGCGGGCGATGCCGGGATGCGCGATTCCGCCCGCTTCCATTTCGGCTTCACGGTGCCCTACCGGCCGCATCCGGATTGCGCGGCGGTGATCGAGGCGGTGGCGGGCTCCCGGGGCGACCTCGGCATCTTCCGGCTCGGCAAGAATTTTTCGGGCAAGGATCCGTCCGGCAAGGATCCGTCCGGCAAGGACGGTCCGGCCCGGCCCTGGTGGGAGAGCCTCGTCGGCGAGGGCCGGCCGAAGGTGATCGCCCGGCTGCCCTTCATCGAGCGCCCGGCGCATCCGGCGGGCACGCCGGTCTTCGTGGTAGCCAACCCGCTGGACGATCCGGCGGCGGCCCAGCGCGACTGGGTGCTCTACGCGGTGCGCGCGCCCTGCCTCGCGTCGGACTCCGAGCGGGCGCTGCACGATCTCTACGGCGAGGTGGTCGCCCGTTGCGACACACCGGACGGCGTGAGCCTGCTGCTCGCCGTGCCCGGCGGGGTGGGACCGCGCCAGCTCGGCGAGGCCCTGGAGCGGGTCGAGCCGGGCGCGACGATCCTCGACGAGGTCGGCAGCCACGCCGCCCGCTTCCGGGTCTGATCACGCAACCCCGTCGATCGGTTCGGTTCGTCGCTGCGAGCCGAAAAGGTCGCGGCGCGGCGGGGTTCCCTCTGCGGCGGAACGTCTTCGCGGCAGAGGGGGCCGATCCGTGCTATTCATTGCGCACGATCGAACGACCCCGCATCGGCGGGAGCCCGGCCTCCGTCCGCCCGGTGGCCCGCTCCCGTCCGTGGGGCCGCGTCAGGGAGATCCCGCATGAACCGCCGTCAGACCCTGCGCGCCGGCGCCTCGCTGCTGGGCCTGCTCGCCGCTACCCGCTTCGCCGTCCCCGCCTTCGCCGCCGGCTTCCCGGTCGAGCGGTCCGAGGCCGAGTGGCGCGCGCTCCTCTCGCCCGCAGCCTACAAGGTGCTGCGCGAGCACGGCACCGAGCGGGCGCATACGAGCCCGCTCAACGGCGAGAAGCGGGCCGGTCGTTTCGTCTGCGCCGGCTGCGACCTGCCGCTGTTCTCCTCGCAGACCAAGTTCGAGAGCGGCACCGGCTGGCCGAGCTTCTTCGAGCCCCTGCCCGACGCGGTCGGCACGCAGGTCGACACCGCCTACGGCATGCGGCGCACGGAGGTGCATTGCCGCCGCTGCGGCGGCCATCTCGGCCACGTCTTCGACGATGGGCCGCGCCCGACCGGCCTGCGCTACTGCATGAACGGCGTGTCCCTGCGCTTCGAGCCCGCCGCCTGAGCCCCGCTTCGACAGGAGGACGCATCATGACGCTCACCGTCCATCGCATCACCAACCCGCGCTCGCCGATCCTGCTCGGCGGCATGGCCGGCCTCGCGCTCCTCGCCTTCGTCGCCTGGCCCCTGGCGCCGGCCGGGGCGGAAGAAGCCGGGCGGCGCCTGCCGGAGGCGGCGATGACCGCCCGGGAAAGCGGCCTGCGCACGGCCACCTTCGCGGGGGGCTGCTTCTGGGGCGTGCAGGGCGTGTTCCAGCACGTGAAGGGCGTGACGAACGCGGTCTCGGGCTATGCCGGCGGCAGCCAAGCGAGCGCCCGTTACGAGCAGGTCGGCACCGGCCGCACCGGGCACACGGAGGCTGTCCAGGTCACCTACGACCCCTCGGTGGTCCGCTACGACGAGCTTCTGCAGATCTTCTTCTCGGTGGCGCTCGACCCGACGCAGGTGAACCGGCAGGGGCCGGATGCCGGACCGCAATACCGTTCGGCGATCTTCCCCGCGGACGAGAGCCAGGCGAGGGTCGCGAAGGCCTACATCGCCCAACTCGACGGGGCGAAGGCATTCGCAAAGCCCATCGCCACCAAGATCGAGTCCGGCGCCTTCTATCCGGCGGAGGCCTACCACCAGGACTACATGACCCTGCACCCGACCAACAGCTACATCGTCGTCAACGACGCGCCCAAGCTGCGGGACCTCAAGGCGCTCTTTCCCGAGCGGGCGAGCGCGCAGCCGGTGCTGGTCAACCGCCCGCCGGCCTGAGCGGACGGACTCTCCTCCCCCGATGAAGGGGAGGAGAGGGCCTCGGGATCACTCCTTCTCGGGAGCGATCTGCTCCAGGCCGCCGACATGGCGCTGGGCGTAGAGCGGCAGGCCGATCTGGCCGATCAGGTCGAGCTGCGTCTCGAGGAAGTCGATGTGACCCTCCTCGTCCTCGGCCAGATCCTCGAACAGCCGCTTGGAGACGCGATCGTTGATCGAATCGCAGTACTTGGCGGCTTCGAGATAGAGCGCGCGCGCCTCGTTCTCGGCGGCGAGATCGCACTCGATGATCTCCTGCACGTTCTGGCCGATCCGCAGCGGGTCGAGCTCCTGCAGGTTCGGGAAGCCGTCGAGGAACAGGATCCGGTCGATGAACCGGTCGGCGTGGTTCATCTCCTCGATCGATTCCTTGCGCCAGAACTTGGCGAGATCGACGTAGCCCCAGTCGTTCAGCAGGCGGAAGTGCAGCCAGTACTGATTGACGGCCGTCAGCTCGCTGCGCAGGCCCCGGTTGAGATAATCGATGACCTTGGCATCGCCCTTCATCCGTCACTCTCCTCGTGAGGCGTCGGGACGAACAAGCGATCCGTCTCAGGCTGCGACGCCCTCTGGCTCCCTTGTAGTTTGGAATGATCCCAAACTGCAAGCCACCTCGCAGCCCGTCGTGCAGGCATGTGCGGGTGTCGGAGCGGAGCCATGCACGGGAGGATGGGCTGTGAGGTGAGCCGAGCCATGGGCCTGTACCTCGTCGAGAGCCTTGCGCAGGATCGAGCGGATGGTGCGGGCGCAGCGACCGCACTTCGCGCTGCAGCCCAGGCAGCCGTAGACCTGAGCGGGGGTGCGGGGACAGCCTGGCCCCGGTTGCAGGCACGCGCGTACCTGTCCGTCGGAGAGGACGTTGCAAGAGCAGACGATCATGCGGGCTATCGCAAACCTGTCGTGCCTGTCGGATCGCAGCCCCGTCAGGGCCGGCGGAGCCTGAGGCTCTCCGATCATTCCCACCGTCCCTGGCCACGGAAACCGGCCGATTTGGGGCGGTCGCAGATTAGAATGATTGAAAAGTCCAAGCTTTTCAGGACTTTAGCGGCAGGACGCGCTGCCGGTCAAGAACGGAGGGCACGATTCATCTCGGCACAATCCGTCGCAGGATCGCGGCAGGATCGCGGTTGCCGTCCCTCGTTCGGGACAAGCGGGGGAGCCGGGAACGGGTTCAGTCCTCGGCTGCGCGGTGGAGCGCCGCAGCCTCTGCCGGGCCGGCACGCATCCGCCGCGGCTCAGTGCGCCATCAGCACCGGCACGCTCGCATGCGACAGGATATGGCTGGTGGGGCCTCCGAAGATCATCTGCCGCAGCCGGCTCTGGGTGTAGGCACCCTTGATGAGCAGATCGCAGCCGAAGGCCTCGGCGGTGTCGAGGTAGAGTTCGCCCGGGGTGCGGCGGCCGGCGGGCAAGGCCTTGTGGGCGGCTTCGACGCCCTCGCAGGCGAGCGCGCGGGCGACCTCTTCGGCGCTCGGGCCCGGCACCATGCCGCCCTCGGCGCTGACGACGAGGATGCGCCGGGCGCGGCGCAGGAACGGCATGGCGAAGGCGATGGCCCGCGCCGTCTCGGTCGAGCCGTTCCAGGCGATCAGGATCGCCTCGCCGAGGCAGGCGGGGCTCGCGGGTGGGGCCAGGATGATCGGGCGCCCGCTCTCGAACAGAGCGGTCTCGAAGGTCGTCATGCGCGGCGCGCCGTCGTCGGAGCCCGGCCGGCCGACGATCGTGGCCGAAAACAGACGCGCGTACTGGCCGAGGAAGGCGTCGCCGGGCGGCGCATCGGGCCGCCAGCGGTAGCGGGGCCCGGCCTCCGCCGCGGCGTCCGGAGCGCAGGAGGCACCGGCCTCGCGCCGGGGCAGACCCGCCGCCTCCATCGCCGCCACGAAGCGGGCGCCCGCATCCTGCGCCTCGGCCTGATCCGCCTCCTCGTCGCGCAGCCAGGTCATGCCGCCGACCATGTCGACGGGGACGTATTCAGCCAATGCCGGGCGCAGGGCCATGCCCTCGATCAGGCTGCCGAAGCGGCGCGCCACCAACATCGCCGTGTCGAACACGGAGGGCAGCGCGTCGTGGAGGGTGACCGGGACGAGCAGGGTCTTCATGGCCGGCCTCGGCGGATGCGTCAGGGAAGCGGTGGGGAAGGCTAGATCGAAACGATCCTGCGGAAAACCGCCCCCACACGATCCATCCCCGTCGCTTCGCGCCTCATCCCTCGGGCGCCGCGGCGCCTTTCAAGGGCCGGGTCGGAGGATCGAGCCGTGCCCGCACGAGGCGGGTCAGGGGCCGTTCCACGAAGCGGTGGACGAGGAGCGCCGCGGGAAGGGTCAGCAGGACCATCAGGATCAGGCTCGGCCAGGGCCCGAGGCTCGGCGCCAGACCGGTCCGCAGCAGAGCCTCGCGGGTCGCCCGCAGCACGAAGGGATGCAGCAGGTAGAGGGCGTAGGAGGCGTCGCCCAGCCGCTCGGCCCCGGCGAGGAGACCGGCGGCGAGGCGGCCGCGCACGGGCTCCGGCCGGTCCCGGCCGAGCACCGCCGCCGCCACGAGGAGCGCGGCGGGCAGGCCCCAGGCGAGGAGCCGCAGCGCCGGCTCGGCGGGTGCGGCGGCGAGCGCCAGCAGTCCCGCTCCGGCCAGCGCGAGCCGCGGCAGGGTGCCGAGGCGCGCGCCCTCGGCCCGGGCGAGAGCGAGGCCGGCCCCGAGGGCGAATTCCAGGATGATCGGATCGGACCAGAAGACGAGGGGGACGGGCGGGGACGGCACCAGCCGCCCGACGAGGACGAGGAGCGCCAGAGCCGCGACGAGCCACGCCGCCGCGCCGCGCCGCGACAGGCCGAGCCCGAGGGCGAAGAGTGCGTAGAAGGCCATCTCGTAGTTCAGAGTCCAACCGAGACCGTAGAGCGGCAGCACCGCCCCGTCGGGCCGCGCCATCGGCCAGAACAGGAAGGAGGCGAGCACGCGCGCTCCGTCCGGCGGGCCGCCCTCGCCGCTGAGCAGGGCCGGGGCCGCGAGGCCGAGAGCGAGGTAGAGCCCGGTCACCAGCCAGTAGAGCGGGACGAGGCGGGCGATGCGGTGGGCGGCGAAGCGCGCCCGGGCGCCCGGGCGGCCATAGAGCGGCCCGGCGGCGTGGACGATGATGAAGCCGGAGATGACGAAGAAGACGTCGACGCCGGCCGGCCAGGGCAGCCACGCGCCCGGCACGAACGCCGCCCCGATGCGCCCGGCCAGGGTCGCCGCTTCATGCTGCGCGTGATGGATCACAACCAGAAGTGCGGCAAAGGCGCGCAAGCCCTGGACGAGGATCAGTTTTCCCTGAGGGCGGCTAGAGCGAAAAAGCTTAGTCAAATTTCGGGAACCAGGCTGGAAGGTCGTCGTTGTCGCGTCGAAGTGATCTTCACGGCCTTGACCGGTTCAACCGGGGTTCGAGGCCCATCCTTATGTCGAAAATCCCATATCTGAGGTACCGTATGTTGAAGAAATACGCTGTCGCGTCTGCCCTCGTCGCCGTCATGGCCACTCCCGCTCTCGCCCAGGTCGGGGGCGATTTCCGTCTGGACGCCATGCAGGCGAATGCCTTCGAGATCCAGGCCAGCCAGATCGCGCTGCAGAAGAGCCGCAACCCCACGGTTCGTGCCTATGCCCGCGAGGCGCTGCGTGATCACCAGTCCGCCAACGTCGCCCTGGCCGGCGGCGAGCGCAACTATGCCGCTGCCCGCAACGCCGGTCCCGGCGGTCTCGTCGGCGGTCTCGTGGAAGCCCCGCTCGCCATCGCCGGCGGCGCGGTCGGCGCGGCCACCGGCGCTGCGGCCGGCGTGGTCGGCGGCACCCTACAGGGCGGTCCGGTCGGCGGCATCGAGGGCGCCGGCGCGGGCCTGAGCCGCGGCGCGGCGGCCGGCAGCCGTGCGTTCGACGTCGACACCACCGCGGGCACCACGGTCGTGCAGCCGAACCCGCAGCAGCAGCAGATGCTGGCCGAGCTGAATGCCACCCCGCCCGGCGCCCGCTTCGACCGCCTCTACGGCCGCCAGCAGGTGATGGCGCACCAGATGTCGATCAGCATGCACCAGTCCTACGCCCAGTCCGGCCCGAACCCGGCCCTGCGCAACTACGCCCAGCAGGCCCTGCCGGTCCTGCAGCAGCACTATTCCGAGGCGCAGCGCCTGCCGGGCGCCCGCTAAGCGCATCGCACGCGACTGATTCAAGGGAAGCGGCGGGCCGAGAGGTCCGCCGCTTTCTTGTTGCGCGCTGTGCGGCGCAAGGCCCTCCGCCTTGGAAGGCGGTGCCGGACCCGCGGGTAAACGGGTCACCGTCGCGGTGCCGGGTTGCTTTCGCTCGGCGGGCGACCGGGACGGTGGGTCCACCCACCCTCGTCTCGCGAGCGTCCGCGAAGCGACCCGGACAACGCGACGATCGGGGCTTGGAAGCAACGATCTACCGCTGCGCCTGAAGACGCGACCTGCCGGACGTGAAACGGCGCCCCCGAAAGGCTTCGGAGGCGCCGCGCCGTTCAGGTCGGAGCAGGGCAGAAAGGCGGCGCTCAGGCCTCCGTGCAGCCGATCAGGGCCGAGGAGGCGAGGGTCTGGCCGTCGCGGGCGACCACGGAGCGGAACTCGCCGGTCTCGGGATCGCGGATGCGCAGCTCGCCGGTGACGATGCCGAAATGCGCCCCGTGCAGGTGCAGGCGGCCCGCCTCGACGGCCTCGCGCACGAAGTCGAAGGTCATGAGGTTCTGCAGACTCTGGGCGATCATCGCGTATTCGAGGCGGGTGAGGTAGCCCTCCTTCTCCTTGCTGTCGCCGGAGGCATCCAGCGTCTTCACCGCCGGCTCGACCAGCGAGACCCAGCGGCCGATGAAGTTGCCCGAGGAGAGCGGGTCGGCGCCGAGCCCGGCGGCCTTGATGCCGCCGCAGGTGGCGTGGCCCAGCACGACGATGTGCTTCACCTTGAGGGCCTGCACCGCGAACTCGATCGCCGAAGAGGTGCCGTGATAGCCGCTGTCGTGCTCGGCCGGCGGCACGATGTTGGCCACGTTGCGGATGGTGAAGATCTGGCCGGGGCCCGTATCGAAGATCACTTCCGGCGCGACGCGGCTGTCGCAGCAGCCGATCAGCAGCACGTCCGGATCCTGGCCCTCGTTGCCCAGCGCCTCGTACTTGCGCCGCTCGTTCGGCAGCCGCTCGCCGAGGAAGCTGCGGTAGCCTTCGGTCAGAACCTGAGGAAACATCGTCGCCTTTCCTAACTTTCGTTGATGAAGGGGGTGCCATCACTGAACGCACGTGGCGGCTGATTCCATCCTCCCCGGGCATGCGCTTGCGCACATGGCGCGTGTCGAGGGAAGCCGGCCTGAACGCTTCGAACCGCTCGCCCGCCGAAAAAATTGTCGCCCGACCCGCCGGCACGGCAACCGCCGGCGGATACGGAACGGGCCGGCGCGGGTTACCGAGTGGGATTCAAGCGTCTCGCCACGTCAGGCGAACGGGCTCGGGCGGAACGTCGCCGGAGACGATTCGTTGCGCCAGCGCGGCCAGACCCGCCGGTTCGACGCGCTCGGCCGAGGCGGCGAGCTCGTCGAGCGGCCACCAGCGGGTGCCGCGCACCGGGTTGTCCTCGGTCTCGGCGAGACGGCTCGTGTCGATCGCGTCGCTGGGTAGCCGCACCACGAAGTAGCGCTCGCGGGCGAAGCGCGGCTTGCGGAACAGGTGGAACGGCCCGTCGCAGACCGCGACGCAGGGGCCGAGTTCGACCTCGGCGACGCCGATCTCCTCCGACAATTCACGCCGACAGGCCACCTCATGGCTCTCGCCCGGCTCGAGCCCGCCGCCGGGCATGAACCAGAAGCCCCGTGCTTCGGGTTGAGCGGGATCGATCGGGCGCACGGCCTCGTACTCGATCAGCAGCAGGCGGTTGTCGGGGTCGAAGACCAGGGCGCGGGCGATGTCGCGGGTCGGCAAGTCCGCGCTGGGAAAGTCCGCGCTCGGAAAGTTCGTTTGGGGAAGGTCCGCCTCGGGGTGATCGGTCACGGTTCGATCCTCAGGTCAGGGGTGCGGGCGCCCAGATCACGATGGGCAGGTCATAGCTGTCGCGCTCGATCGTTTGGGGAAGCGGCTCGGCGCGGCCCCCGGCGATGTCGCAAGCGACGAGGAGGGCGGCGAGCGCATCGAGATGGTCGTCGGCCGCGACACCCGGCGGCCGCGCGGCGATCATGGCCTCGGGCAGGCCGGCGGCGGCGAGCAGCGCCCGGCGCTCGGCGAGCCCGGCGGCGCGGGCCGGCCCCTTCTTGCCGGCCGCGAGGCGGCGCTCGCCGTTGAGGCGGAAGAAGGCGACCTCGGGATGCACCTCGTGCAGGCGATCGCGCAAGTCCGGCCGCGCCCGCAGCAGGGCGTCCGCCTCGCGCACGTAGCGCAGGATGTTCCAGCACTGGATCGAGGGCGCGAAGGGCGGATCGGAATGCGCCCGCGACAGCGCCTTGGCCGCCGCGTAGCTCTCCGCAAGGACCGCGGCGCGCGGCGGCACGGGGAAGACGCTGGCGCGCCCCGTCCCGAGGAAGGCCCGCGCCGCCCGGTCGGCCGGGCGCCCGCCGCCGCTCACCCGGTCCGGCAAGCCGATCGGCACGTCGATGCCGACGGTGCCGGGCGCCTCCTCGCCGTCGAGCAGGTCGGCGATGCGCGGGAAGAGGGCGCAGCGCCAGCGGCCGGGATCGTCGAGATCGATCAGCGCCCCCGCCCAGGCACCCCGGCACCCGTCCAGCCCCGCCACCCAGCGCGCCATCGCGTCCCTCCGGTTGCTCCGCGCCGCCGCATCGGAGAAAGGTCTTTCGGGCGTAGCAGAGTTCAGCCGAGAGGACCCCGGTGAAGGTCGGCCTCCACATCCTCGACCCGCGCCTGCGCGACTGGGGCTTTCCCCGCTGGGGCAGCGCGGCCGCCGCCGGTCTCGACCTGCATGCCTGCCTCGACGGGCCCCTCTTGCTCGAACCGCAGGCGCCGCCCGCGCTGATCCCGGCCGGCGTCTCGGTGCGGATCGGCGATCCCGATTGGTGCGGGCTGGTCTTCGCCCGCTCGGGGTTGGGCCACCGAGAGGGCTTGGTGCTCGGCAACGGCACGGGGGTGATCGATGCCGATTACGAAGGGCCGCTCCTCATCTCCGCCTGGAATCGCAATCCTCCGGCGGGCGGCATGCCGATCCGGATCGAGCCGGGCGAGCGCATCGCGCAGCTCGTCTTCACACGCGTGATGCGGCCGGATTTCGAGATCCGGGATGCGCAGAGCGAGGCGGACGCACCGGAGCGGGATGGAAGGCCGCCGGGACGCGGACAGGGCGGCTTCGGCTCCACCGGCCGGCGCTGACGCTCAAGCTCTCGGGCGAGGACGACACATCATCGATCGTTGCCGGATCAACCTTGGCCATTATCAGGCTGCGACCTTGAGACCCGTTTCAAGGTTTCGGCCATCGCCGCGACAAACTTGGCTATAAAAACCCGGCTCGAACGATTGAACCGTTCGTCGCCGCTCCCGTTGAGTTCTCGCAATCCCCGCGAGACGAGCCATGGCTGCCCACGAGATCCTCGGCTACTTCGAGCACCGCACCGACGGCGCCTGGATTTGCGTGAGACCCTTCACGCTCAACACCCGGTCGAGCCAGGTCGATATCCGGCGCGGCATGCGCTTCGAGTATGGGCGCCGCGTCGGCGGCCTGGACCTCGCCGAATATCTCGAGCAGCTCGGCTCGCAATTCGGCTCCTGATCGGAGAAAGCCCGCGGGCCCGGTCGAACGGGGCCCGCGGTCGTCTACACCGTTCGCCTTACGGCGCCATGTCGGGCACCGCCTTGACGGTGCCGGCCTCGGCCGGGGCGGCGGGCTGCGCCGCGGCGGTGATCTGCGGCGGCGGCGTCAGCTGCAGATGCTCGCTGGTATAGGCCAGCGTCTGCTGAACTCGCTGCGGATCGTCGTTCAGCTTCGTGCCGTAGCTCGGCACGATCTGACGGATCTTCGCCTGCCACTCAGGGCTCGCTACCTTCTGGGCGAACACCTTCTCCAGCACGGTGAGCATGATCGGCGCCGCCGTCGAGGCGCCCGGCGAGGCGCCGAGCAGGGCGGCGACGCTGCCGTCCTTGGCGCTCACCACCTCCGTCCCGAGCTTGAGCACGCCGCCCTTCTCCGGGTCGCGCTTGATGATCTGGACGCGCTGACCGGCCTGGACCAGACGCCACTCGTCCTTCTTCGCGTCGGGGAAGTACTCGCGCAGGGCCTGGTAGCGATCTTCGTCGGAGAGCATCACCTGACCGGCGAGGTACTCGATCAGCGGATATTGATCGACGCCCACCCGGACCATCGGCCAGACGTTGCTGGTGGTGGTCGAGGTCAGCAGGTCGAAATACGAGCCCTCCTTCAGGAACTTGGTCGAGAAGGTCGCGAACGGCCCGAACAGGATCACGCGCTTGCCGTCGAGCACCCGCGTGTCGAGATGCGGGACCGACATCGGCGGCGAGCCGACCGAGGCCTTGCCGTAGGCCTTGGCGAGGTGGCGCATCGCCACCTCCTGGTTCTCGGTGACGAGGAAGGAGCCGCCGACGGGGAAGCCGGCGTAATCGTCGGCCTCGGGGATGCCGGTGGCCTGCAGCAGGTGCAGCGCGCCGCCGCCCGCGCCGATGAACACGAACTTCGCGTCGACCGACTGCCGGGTGCCGTCCTTGAGGTTCTTCGAGGTGACGCGCCAGCTGCCGTCCTTGTTGCGCTCGAAGCTCTCGACCTCGGTGGAGAGGCGCAGATCGAATTTCGGCTGGCTCTTCAGCGAGGCGATGTACTGGCGGGTGACCTCACCCCACTCGCAATCGGTGCCGAGCGGCGACCAGGTGGCGGCGATCGTCTGCTTCGGATCGCGCCCCTGCATCATGAGGGGAACCCACTTCTTCAGCTGCTCGGGATCGGTCGAGAATTCCATGCCGGCGAAGAGGGGGCTGGCCTTGAGCGCCTCGTAGCGCTTGCGCAGGTAGGCGATGTTCTCGTCACCCCAGACGAAGCTCATATGTGGGGTCGAGTTGATGAAGGTGCGCGGGTTCTTCAGCACGCCCTTTTGGACCTGCCAGGCCATGAACTGCCGGGTGACCTGGAAGGCCTCGTTGATCTTGATCGCCTGCTCAATGCGGATGTTGCCCTTGGAATCCTCGGGCGTGTAGTTCAGCTCGGCCAGCGCCGAGTGGCCGGTGCCGGCGTTGTTCCAGCCGTTGGAGCTTTCCAGCGCCACGCCGTCGAGCCGCTCGATCATTTCCAGCGACCAGTCGGGCTCGAGCTCGCGCAGCCAGACGCCGAGCGTCGCGCTCATGATGCCGCCGCCGACCAGCAGGACATCGACCTTGCGGGGCTCGCCCGCCGCCAGTAGCGGCGAGCCCGGCAGGGCCGAGGCCGCGGCGCCCGCCAGCGCGCCTCCGATGAGCTGCCGACGATTCAGCGGAAGCGCTCTATTCTGCATATCCCCACCTCGGATTTGCACTTTATCGTCTATTTTCATTTTATTTTCGTGCCGCGCAAATTTTATTTTGGTCCACGCCCCCGCTACAGCAAGCGAGGGGGAGAGACAATTCTTCGATTACATGGCTGCCATGCTATGAAAACTTAAAGGATCTCAAACAGTTGTCAGGCCCTGACAGGTTGTCCAGGGGCGAACGGAAGGTTGCGTCGGGATGATTCCGTCACGCGGCCGGTTCGCCCTTGGGCCGAATCAGTCCTGTTCCTCGGTATTGCGCCACTCGCGCTCGAAGGGCAGGCGCCAGGCTTGGGGCGCGACGAGCTGGTGGATCGATTTCGGCCCCCAGGAGCCCGGCGCGTAAAGGCGCACCGGCGGCGGCGCCTCCAGGAGCGGCGTCGAGACCTCCCACAGGCGCTCGATGCCCTCGGCCGTGGTGAAGAGCGTGTGGTCGCCGCGCATGGCGTCGAGGATCAGCCGCTCGTAGGCCTCCAGCACCTCGCCCATCAGGCCGGTGTCCTTCATGTTGAACTGGAGCGAGAGCTTGTCGAGCCGCATGCCCGGCCCGGGCCGCTTGCCGTAGAAGGAGAGCGACATCTTCGAGGCGTCGGCGAGGTCGAAGGTGAGATGGTCGGGCCCCTGCGCCCCGACGCCCGAATTGAACGGGAACATGCTCTTGGGCGGCTCGCGGAAGGCGATCGAGATGATGCGCTGCCCCTCCGCCAGCCGCTTGCCCGTGCGCAGGAAGAACGGCACCCCGGCCCAGCGCCAGTTGTCGATGCGGCACTTGAGGGCGATGAACGTCTCGGTGTCCGATTGCGGATCGACGCCGGGCTCGGCGCGGTAGCCGGCATATTGCCCGCGCACGACCTCGCGCGGGTCGAGTGGGAGCATCGAGCGAAAAACCTTGTTCTTCTCCTCGCTGATCGGCCCCGGCTCCAGCGCGGTCGGCGGCTCCATCGCCATGAAGCCGAGGATCTGGAACAGGTGGGTCACCACCATGTCCCGGAAGGCGCCGGTCGCCTCGTAGAAGGCGGCGCGGGTGCCCAGGCCCAGCGTCTCCGGCACGTCGATCTGCACGTGGTCGATGAAGGTGCGGTTCCAGATCGGCTCGAACAGGCCGTTGGCGAAGCGGAAGGCCAGGATGTTCTGCGCCGGCTCCTTGCCGAGGAAGTGGTCGATGCGGAAGATCTGATCCTCGGAGAAGACCTCGTGCAGGCGGGCGTTAAGCGAGACGGCGCTCTCGAGGTCCGTGCCGAACGGCTTCTCCATGACGATGCGCGAGCCCGCCGCCAGCCCCGCCTCGGCGAGCAGGCGCACCACGGTGAGCGCAGCGGCCGGCGGCACGCTGAGATAGTGCAGGCAGCGGCTTTCCTGGCCGAGAGCCTCCTCGGCGCGGGCCACCGCCGCGGCGAGCGCCGGCGCGCCGGCCGCGAGCGGCACGTAATCGAGCCGGTCCGCGAAGGCGCTCCATTCCGCCTCCCCGGCCTGACGGGTGAAGAACTGGTCGATGGCCTTGCGGGCCAGTCCGCGGAACGCCTCGACGCCGATATCGTCCAGCGACACGCCGACGATCCTGAGATCCGGGATGAAGCCGGCCTTGGAGAGATGGAACAGGCCGGGCAGCAGCTTGCGCTGCGCGAGGTCGCCGGTGGCCCCGACGAGAACCACGACCTGGGGCGTCTTCGGGCCGACTTCCGCCGCCATCCGTGCCGAGCGCGTGCCTGCCAAGCGGGGCCTCCCCTGGGCGCGCCGGATGCACGCGGACGGTGAGGTAGGGCCCGCGCGACACGCGCCAAGCTTGGGGCGGGCGATCCCGTGGTGGGCGAAAGCGCCGAAGGGCCGGGTCGCGGCACCCTCCGGCACCCGGGGCTTGGCGTCAGGGCGTGTAGACCGTCTCGAGGCTCCAGGTCTCCCGCGGCTCGTCGTGCAGCTGCCAGAACCGCTCGGCCACGGCCTCGGCATCCTTCGAGCCGGCTGAAACGAAGCCCGCGATGGTCACGGTGGCGACGTGGATGTTCTGTTCCTTCAGGCTGTCGAACAATCCTTGCGCAAGCGCGCGGATGCCGGCCTTGCCGATGCTGAGCGACAGGTAATCCGGATGCGGCTGCAGCGCGAAGCCGCCTCCGGTGAGGAGGATCGTGCCGCCGCGCCCGCTCATTCCCGGGACGGCCGCCTGCGCCGCCGCGAGCGCACCGCCGACATTGACCGTGAGGTCGCCGTTGAACGTGTCGCGCGGCTGATCGGCGAGGCGCGCCTGCCGCATGGCGGCGGCGTTGTAGTGCAGCACGTCGATGCCGTCGAAACTCTGCTCCACCTCCGCCACCAGGGCGGCGACGCTGTCGGGATCGCCCGCCTCGACGGTGCGGGTCTCGACCGTATGGCCCTTGGCGCGCAGTTCGCCGGCCAGCGCGTCCGTCTTGCCGGCGTTCCGGGCGCTCAGGACGATGCGGAAGCCCTCGCGGGCGAAGCGTTCGGCGGTCGCCAGACCCATGCCGGGGCCGGCGCCGATGCTGAGAAAAGTCTTCACGGTGTGTCTCCTCGACCTTGCGATGAACCCGAGTTAAGCCGTGCATCGATCGTGATTAATCCGGCTGAGCAGCATTTGACTCGTGCAGGATCTGCAGGAATTTTCGGAGGCCGGCGGCCTGGAGGCGCTCTCGGCCTTCGTGACGGTGGCGGAGAGCGGCAGTTTCGCGGCCGCCGCGCGGGCACTCGGGCGCGACGCCTCCGTTCTCTCGCGCCGGGTCAGTGGGCTGGAGCAGCGCCTCGGCGTGCGGCTCTTGTCGCGCACGACGCGGCGCGTGACGCTGACCGAGGCCGGAGCGCTCTATTGCCGGCGGGTCCAGGCGCTGCTCGACGAACTCGCGAATGCGAATCGTGAAGCGAGCGACTTCGCGGCAGCGCCCCGCGGGATCGTACGGGTCTCGCTGCCCGTCACCTTCGGGCGGCTCTGGATCGCGCCGCTCCTGCCCGCCTTCCTGGCGCAGCATCCGCAGATCCGCCTCGACCTCCGGCTCAGCGACCGTTTCATCGACGTCGTGGCGGAGGGCTTCGACGTGGCGATCCGGGTCGCGGCCGGGGCCCCGCGGGACAGCTCGCTCGTCACCCGCCGCATTGCCGGCTACCGCAACCTGCTCGTGGCGGCGCCCGCCTACCTTGCGATCCACGGCACGCCGGATACGCCCGACGACCTCGCGGGTCACGCCTGCCTCGGGTTCTCCGGCTACGCGGCGTGGCCCGACTGGCCGCTGACGCGGGAGGGGGGAGCGCCGCACCGTTCGCCCGACCTGCGCCCTGGTCGCCGACCACTCGGAGGTGCCGCTCGCCGCGGCGGTCGCGGGGGCCGGGATCACCTTCACCGCCGACTGGCTCGCGGGGCCGGCCCTGCGCGAGGGGCGTCTGGTCGAGGTGCTGCCGGGCTGGGGCGGTCGCGAGACCGGCGGCGTGTACGCGGTCCTGCCTCCGGGCCGGCTCGTGCCGGCCAAGACGCGCCTGTTCGTGGACGCCGTCTCCCACGGCATCCGCGCGGGCTGGGCGCGATGACGCATCCCGGGAGGGGCGGATCGATTCCATCTTCGGAGCGATGCCCGCCGTCTCCGAAGCCTTCGAAACCACCGCCGCCCGCCTGCGCGCCTGCCGGATCTGCCGCGACGCGCCGCTCCACGGCGCGCCCCTGCCGCACGAGCCGCGGCCCGTGGTTCAGGGCAGCGCCACCGCGCGCCTGCTGATCGCGAGCCAAGCGCCCGGCAACCGGGCGCATCGCAGCGGCGTGCCCTTCAGCGATCCGTCCGGCCGGCGCCTGCGTACATGGCTCGGACTCACCGAGGCGGATTTCTACGACGCATCGCGGGTCGCGATCCTGCCGATGGGCGCCTGCTTTCCCGGTCTCGACGCCAAGGGCGGCGACCGGCCGCCGCGGCGGGAATGCGCGCCGGCCTGGCGGGCCGACCTGCTGGCCGGGCTGCCGCGCCTCGACCTGATCCTGGTGATCGGCCAGTACGCGCAAGCCTGGCATCTCGGTCCCCGGCCGGGCGGGCTGACCGAGACGGTCGCGGGCTGGCGCGCGATCCTTGCGGGGTCGGTCCGGCCCCGGGTGCTGCCCCTGCCGCACCCGTCCTGGCGCAACAACGGGTGGCTCAGGACGAATCCGTGGTTCGAGGCGGAGCTTCTGCCGGTGCTGCGGGCCGAGGTCGCGGCGGCGATGGCGGCGGACGCTCGGTGAGGCAGCCGGGCCGCCCGGAATCGGAACCGGGATCAGAAGAAGAATGTCGTCGTCATGTAGTCGTAGATCGTATCGTCGGTATCGGGCTCACTCGGCGCGTTGCGCAGGGCATCGCCCTTGATGAGGCAGGCGATGCCGCTATCGAGCGCGGCACGAGCCAGGTGCGCACCCGTCCCTCGATTTGGCGGCCGGCGAAGGTGCCGGAGAGGCCGGCCCGGTCGCGCACGCCGGTCGCGGCGAAGCTGTCACGGGGATTCTCAAGCCAAAGGCTGCGATAATCGATGAACGCGTCCCAGTCGGGGTCCGACGCCACCTCGAAGCGGACGCCCGGCGAGATCGGATTCGCCCGCTGCACGGCGCCGTAGAGGCCCGTCGGGCCATAATCGAAGCGCCGCGCGCCGTACGGCGTGTCGAAGCGCGTGTAGCTGTTCGGGTTGGCGCTGTCGCCGCTGGCATGGTCGTCGTGGAGCGAGATCCAGTGCGTCCACGCCGTCTCGAAGGTGTAACCGGCTTCGGCATGCACGAAGTAGGCGGTTACGGGCAGGTCGGTCACGTCGGTGACGACGGCCGTGTTGCGCGCGACGCCGACTTGGCCGACGACTTCGAGCTCGTGATCGAACTGCCCCGGCCGGGGCACGCGGTAGAGACGGAAGCCTGGGGTGAACAGACGCCGGCTCCGGGTCTGGATGCCTTCGAGCTGCGAGCCCGTATCGCGTTCGAGCAGGCCGTAGCCGTAGGCTTCCAGAATGCCGCCGAGCATGCCCGCCTTGGTGAAGATGCCGCCGAAGAACTGGGTGTCGAAGCCCTCGTGATCCCAGGCGATGCTGTTGCTTAGAATGCCGGCGCGGTCGTCGGGCAGACGGCAATGCGGCAGGGTGAAGAACAGGCGCAGCCGGTCCTTGCCCGCGTTCTCCCAATCTTAGGCCACGTCGGTAGAGGCGTCGATGGTGTTGCGGAACTGGTTGCGGGCGATCAGGCGGCGCGAGCCGACGTTCTGCGTGAAGCGCCCGGCGGTGAGCGTGCTGACGGTCCCTTTGCCCGCGATGTCCGCCATGTCGAAGCCAAGATAGGCTTGGCCGAGTTCGAACGCGTTCACCTCGGTGGTAGCGATAGAGTTCGAGTTCCGGCGCTGGAAATAGGACCAGCTATCGAGGATCTCGCCGCCGATCCGTACGGGGCCGGTGTCGTACTCGGCAAACAGCGTGGTCTGCATCGACAACAGCTCGTCCGGCGCGGGGGCGGAGCGGAACTGCCCGCCGAGCCCCTCGGCCCGCGGCCGGAAGCTACCGTGGATCTTTCAGTTCTCCGGTTTGCCGAGCGCCTCGCAGAAGGCGAAGGACGGCTTCTGCTGCAGCGCTTGACCCAGCGCGACCTAGGCGGAGGCCGCCGCCGGAACGAGGGCGGCGAGAGCGGCCGCTAAACCTGCCGGCCGCGTCATGGCCCGGGACGGCGACACGCGTCCCGGCCGGACCACGCGCCCACGTCTTGCGAGGACATCGGATCCCAAGTCCGCCTCAGTTTCGTCTTGAACAAACTGAACACAGTAACCTCTCTACACTGAATTCACGTCGAATTTTTTGGATTATTTTCGTAAAATCTTGGCGATCAAACAGAGAAGTATCCTAATTTTCTTATGTCCAGGAGCAATCCTTCGCGCGTGAACGCCGCATGGGCGGGAGCAATCTCTCATCTCTGCGGCACGGGAAGGAAGGATCGTGAGTCCGCAACATCGGCGGGATTCGACGAGGGAGGCATCGCGCGACGGTTGCCCCGACGCGTCGGCCCGCCTCGGACGCCCTTCGTGCCGAGCAAGGTCCGGCGTTGACAGGCGGCGCCCGCGGGAGGATCGCTGCCCAGATCTGCCCGCGAACGAGAGCCCGATGCCGGAGAGTGCCGACCCCCGCGACCGCCTGATCGTCGCCCTCGACCTGCCCGACGTGGAGGCGGCGGAGCGGCTCGTCGCGCGCATCGGCGACGCGGCGACCTTCTACAAGATCGGCTACCGGCTGGCCTATGCGGGCGGGCTCGACTTCGCCGCGCGGCTGGCGGAGAGCGGCAAGAAGACGTTCCTCGACCTCAAGCTCCACGACATCGGCAACACCGTCGAGGAGGGCGTGCGCTCGGCCTCCGCCCTAGGCGCGACCTTCCTGACGGTGCATGCCTATCCGCAGACCATGCGCGCCGCCGTGCGCGGGCGGGGGCTAGGCCTGAAGATCCTCGCGGTGACCGTGCTGACCTCCTACGACGACGCGGACGCGGCGGAGGCCGGCTACGCCCTGCCGGTGGCCGACCTCGTCGCGCGCCGCGCGGAACAGGCCGCGGAGATCGGCATCGACGGGATCGTCTGCTCGGCCGCCGAGGCGGGCGCGGTGCGCGAGAGGATCGGCCCGTCGGGGCTGATCGTGACGCCCGGCATCCGCCCCGCGGGCGCGGAAGCCGGCGACCAGAAGCGGGTGATGACCCCGGGGCAGGCGCGGGCGGCGGGCATCGACCACGTGGTGGTCGGGCGCCCGATCACCGGGGCCGACGATCCCCGCGCGGTCGCACAGAGAATCGTTGCCGAGATGAAGGACGCTTGAGTCATGGCCAAGGGCTACTGGATCGTGCGGGTCGATGTGAGCGACGCGGAGGCCTACAAGGCCTACGCGGCGGCCAACGGCGCCGCCTTCGCCCGCTTCGGCGGACGCTTCCTCGTGCGCGGCGGCGCCTTCGAGGCGGTGGCGGGGCAGGCGCGGGCGCGCAACGTGATCGTCGAGTTTCCGAGCTACGACGACGCGCTCGCCTGCTGGAACTCCGACCTCTACCAATCCGCCCGCGCCCTGCAGAAGGGCGGCGCCGAGGCCGACATCCTGGTGATCGAGGGCTACGACGGCCCGCAGCCCATCGTCTCCGAGCCGGCGCCGACGCCGGGAACCGCGTCGGAATAGGGCGCCTCAGCACCCACCCGAGCGCAGGGCGGAGAGCAGGAAGGCGATCATCACCGGAAGCGGCGGCTCGATCGTGTCGGGCTGCCGGCCCACCAGCATGGGGTGGCAGTAGCGGGTGATTCCGGCCTGGAGGCAGGCCGCCGCGTTCTGCGGGTCGGCGACGGAGAAGGCGCCCTCGCGCACGCCATCGGTCACGACGCGTGCGAACACGGCGCCGATGCGGTCGACATGCGCCTGGCAGACCCCCCAGCTCTCGCTCATCGCCGCCTCGACCATTTCGTGGACGCGCGGATGCGCCTCGAAGCGGCGGCGGCAATCCTCGTGCAGGGCCGTGACGATGCGGGTCAGCCGCTCGGGGGCGTCGAGGTTCGGCGTGTCGGCGATGGCCGCGATCATCGCCTCGATCTCGCCGGTCAGCCGCTCGACCACCGCCTCGTTGATCGCCTTCTTCGACTCGAAGAAGCGGTAGACGTTGGCCGGGCTCATCTTGAGGGTGCGGGCGATGTCGGCCACCGTGGTCTTCTGGTAGCCGATCTCCTGGAAGAAGCGCGCCGCCGTCTCGACGATCCGGTCGCGCGTCGTCGGCGCGATCTCGTCGGAGGGGGGAGGAAGGTGGGCCGTGTGGGCCGTGGCGGCGGGCATCGTCGACAATACCTAGATTTCGGCTCCGGCCCCGTCAAAAGCGTTCGATGCCGTGCGTGTCGTGCTCAAAGCGGGAGAGGGCCGGGCCGTTCCACCGCTCGCGCCCCGCAGGCGCGGCGAAGGGCAGAGCCCGGCCAAACTCCTGCGGGGAAGCGGGAAAACCGGCGCTCCGGTCTCACGCCGCCCCAGCATACTCCCCGGGCTCGTCCTCGATATAGAGCTCTTCCAGAAGCACCTTGATCACGGCCACGAGCGGCAGGGCCAGGGCCACGCCCCACAGGCCGAACAGCACGCCGAGCAGCAACTGGCCGGCGAAGATCGTCGCCGCCGGCAGGTCGAGGGCGCGGCGCTGGATGAAGGGCGTGAGCCCGTAGCTCTCCGCCGCCTGCACCGCGAGGTAGACGCCGAGCGCACCGAGCAAGCCGTGCAGGCCGGAGGCGAGGCTGCTCAGCACGATCACCACGCCCGCGATCAGCGGCCCGATGGTCGGTACGAAGGCGAGCAGCCCCGCCTGGAGCCCGAGGATCAGCGCGCCGCCGATGCCGAGGAAGGAGAGGCCCGCCCAGGTCAGCAGGAAGATCGCCGCCATGGTCAGGAGCTGGCCGAACAGCCAGTGCCGCAGGGTCTCGCCCGCCCCATCGAGGACGCGCGCGCCCTTCTCGCGATGGCGCCGGGGCACGAGCCGCAGGGCGCCGTCGCGGTAGCTGCCGGGGCTCGCGGCGATGGCGACGCCGAGGAAGATGATGACGAGGACGTTGCCGAGGGCGTTGAAGAGGGCGAACACCACGCTCGCCGCCGGCCCGAGCACGCTGCCGGCATCCGACAGGAGCGAGCCGGGGCTCTTCAGGGCGCCCGAGGCGAGGCCGGCAAGGCCGCCCTCCTTCTGGCCCTTGCCCCCGTCGTCCTTGCCGTCCTTGCCGCTTTGGCCGGCCTGGGCCTCGGCACCCCCGCCCTGACCCGCGTCGCCGGCCTGGGACAGGTCGATCTCGATGCCGCGCTCCTTGAGCCAGTTGCGCACGGTCTCCGATTGCTGGCGCACGGTGGTGCCGAGGTCGCGGGCCTGACTCGCCACGGTGGCTCCCCCGAAGGCGGTCAGTCCGAGCGCGAGCCCGGCCAGAACGAGGCAGGCCAGGGCGAGGCGAAAGCCCCGCGCGATCGGCAGCACGTAACCGAGGCCCCGAGTGACCCCGTCGAGGAAGACGGCGAACAGCACGCCGGAGAAGATCAGGAGGAGCGTGGCCGCCGCCGTCCAGGCGAGCCAGAGCCCGGCCGCGAAGGCCACGACCGCGATGCCCGCGGCCGCGAGGTTGCGCGTCCCGGCCGGGAGGGAGGACGATGCCGTCATGAAGGGATCCGTTCGCGCTGTCCGGGCGGACTCGAAACCGTGGCCCGGTCGGTGGCCCAAGTCGCGGGCCGTCAAGTGGTTCACGTCGTCAGGCCCAGGCCCCGGCAGCCTCGGCATCGGCCTGGGTCGCCTCCACCCAGCCGCCGACGCTGCCGTCGGCGAGGTGCTCGCGCTTCCAGAAGGGCGCCCGGGTCTTGAGATAGTCCATCAGGAAGTCGGCCGCGGCGAAGGCGGCCTTGCGGTGGGGCGAGGCGGTGACGACGAGCACGATGCCCTCGCCCGGCCGCACCAGCCCGTGCCGGTGGATCACGCGCAGGGCCTGGACAGGCCAGCGGGCACGGGCCTCCTCCACGACCCGGTCGATCTCTTCCTCGGCCATGCCGGGATAATGCTCCAGTTCGAGCGCGGCGAGGCGGCCCGCCTCGTCCCGGCACAGGCCGGAGAAGGTCACGACCGCCCCGGCACGGCCGGCAAGCTCGGCCTCGATCCGGGCGATCTCCGCGGCGGTGTCGAAGGGCTCGGACTGGATACTGACCGTCATGACCGTCCCTTCAGACCTCTCGGGGGGAGACCCTTGCCTCTCGGGGGGAGAACCTTGCGCCCGTCGCGCCACCATCGTCGCGCGGGTTTCGGCCGAGCCCCGTTGCGCCACAAGCCCCGTTACTCCATCTGCCCGTGCGCCTATATGGCTCAAGGACGAGACCGCGCCACCGGCGCCCGATTCCAGAGTGAGCCGCGACGTGACGCCCGATCTGATCCTCCCCTACGAGGGCGTGCTGCCCGTCTTCGCGAGCCGTCCCGTCTGGTGCGGGCGCGCCAGCACCGTGATCGGCACGGCGACGCTGGGCGCCCAGGCCTGGCTCGGCGACGACAGCGTGATCCGCAGCGACGGGCAGCCGGTCAGCGCGGGCGAGCGCTTCTGGCTCGGGCCGCGCTCCACCGTCCACATCGCCACCGAATCGCTGCCGACGCGGATCGGCGACCGCGTCACGGTGGGCCGCAACGCGGTGGTGCATGCCTGCACCGTGGGCTCGGACGTGGTGATCGAGGACGACGCGATCATCCTCGACGGCGCGACCGTGGGCGACACCGTGCTGATCGAGGCGGGCGCCACGATCTTCCCCCGCTCCACCCTCGAGAGCGGCTACGCCTACGGCGGCAACCCGGCCAAGCGCCTGCGCCCGATCACGCCGGAGGAACTCGCCGAGCGGGCCGAGCGCCTGCGCGAGGCGGCGGGCGAGGGCGCGAGCCCGCCCGAGGCCGAGCCGCGGGAGACGGAGGAGGGCGTGTTCGTCGCCCGCACGGCCCGGCTCTCCGGGCGCATCGCGCTGGGTGCCGGCGCGACCGTGCTGTTCTCCTGCGAGCTGGCGGCGGAGGTCGGCCCGATCGTGGTCGGGGCCGACACCAACATCCAGGACAACACCGTGATCCGTGCCCGCGGCGAGGGCGTGGTGATCGGGCGCGACACCACGATCGGGCACAACGTGCGCATGGCCGATTGCCGGATCGGCGCCCGCTCCCTGATCGGCATCGGCTCGGTGCTGGCGCCGGGCACGGTGGTGGCCGACGACGTGATGCTGGCCGGCGGCTCGACCACCGATCCGGGCCAGTTGCTGGAGGGCGGCCATCTCTGGGGCGGCCGGCCCGCGCGCATCCTGGGCACGCTCGACCCGAAGAAGCGCGCATTGATGGCGCATATCGTCGAGGGTTATTGCCGGCTCGGGCGCGAGTACCGGGTGTTGCAGGCGCAGGAGGGCTGAGAACGGGACCGATCGGTCGTACCCCGATCCCCGGTCTCTCCGCGGGCCCATCACTCCGCGGCCGTCTTCCGCGATGGCGGAGACGAAGCGTCACCGCCAGACGTGCCGTGGCCGGCCTCACCCCGGTGCGACGAGCGCCACCATCCACACGGTTGCCGGGGACCGGAAACGGGTTCCACCTGCCCCTGATCGGAAACGTGGCGTTTCAGATGTCTTCCATCCACTTGACCTGACCGTCGGAGAGGCCGTAGCGGGCGCCCACGACCGCCACCTTACCCCCATTGAGCGCGTCCTTGATCACCAAGCTCTGAGTCGTGAGTCGCTTCGCGACACGACGCGCGTTGCTCCGCACGGAAGCTTCGAGGAGGTCGCCTCCCTGGCCCCTGGCCTCCAGCACCGCCGGCACGATGGGTTGCACCATTTCACCGATGACGCCGGGGAAGGTCGCGTTCCTCTCCACGACGTCGACGGCCGCCGCGACGGCGCCGCAGGACTGATGTCCGAGCACGACGACGAGGGGGACGCCGAGGACGCCGACGGCATACTCGATGCTGCCCAATGCGGCCGTATCGACCGTGTTGCCGGCGTTCCGCACGATGAACAATTCGCCGAGCCCGCGCCCGAACAGGATTTCGGGCGAGACCCGGCTGTCGGAGCAGCCGACGAGCACGCAGAACGGGGCTTGGCCGCGGGCGAGGTCGAGGCGGCGTTCGCGCCCGTTGGCCGCCACGGAGGGAGCCTCGTTCCTGAAGTTCTCGTTGCCCTCCTTCATCAGCTTGAGCGCGTCAGCGGGAGCCAGCGACGTCTTTGCCACGGGTGCTGCGGCCCGCGCGACCCCGTTCGGCAGGGCCGTCGCGGCGAGGACGCCTGCTGCCCCGAGCAGGAGACGTCGGCGGCCGAAATGCGGCAGTCTGGTATCGGCGCAGCAGTCGCAATTCGCGTGCATGAAGGCTGATCCCCATCGATTCCCAAAGAGCTTCGCCGGCCGCGATCCGACTCGATGGCGTTCCAGCCGACCGACGCAGCTCATCTGTTCGCCTGGATCGGTGCGGCAATCAGCCGAGGCTGACAAACCGATGCGATTGCCGCCGAGTCGATCGTCCGGCCCTTCTCGTGCAGACCGGGTGCTCGTCCCGTCGCGCGATGGAAGTTCTTTCTCCCGGGATCGAAACCCTACCCGCAGGCGATCTGATCGCAGCGCCGCATCGCCGCGATCATCCGGGCCAGCGACTTCACGCCCGGATGGCCGAGCACGCCGGTATTGCCGAGCACGTAGGACGGCGTCGCGGACAGCCCGAGATTGGCCGCGACGTTCATGTGGGCGCGCATCGCCTCGCGCACCTCCTCGCTGTCGGCGATCTCCTCGAGTTCGGCCCGCTTCACGCCAGTCTTCGCGCCGATCTCGAGCGCCTTGAGCCCGTCGATCTGGCCCTTGGTGGCCAGCAACTGGCCGTAGAAGGCGAAGGCCGCGGCCGAGCCGAGCTTGCGCTGCACTGCGAGCGACACCTTGGCGGCCTGGGCCGACATCGGTGAGAGGATCGGGTTGTGCACGAGGCCGATCCGCAGGGCGGGGTCGCTGGCGGAAAGCGCGGTCACGTCCGCGGCGGCCCTGCGGCACCAAGGGCAGTTGTAGTCGAAGAACTCGTAGAGGGTCACCTCGGCCTCGCGGGGCCCGACATAGGTGACGCCGCGCAATTCCTGGATCTGACCGGTGATCTCGCCCGGCAGCCGCATGTTGGCGACCGGCCGGCCCTCGTCGTTCTCGACCTTGAAGGTCTGGCCGTAGCTCTGCGCGGCGGCGGGACCAGCGACGGCGAGGCCGAGCGAGGAGGCGAGGAAGCGGCGGCGGTCGAGGCTCATAGGCGGATCCCCTGTCAGGGCGCGACCTGAGGGGGTCGCGCGCTTCGCGCCATATCGACCGAGCATGGTTGAAATTCGGCTTAAGCGCCGTCGGTCCGGGAGTGCCGCATGTCCCGTTATGGCCTGCGAGGCGAAGTCATCCGGTCGCCTCGCGCTTTGCCCGGACGGGTCCGCCTTCGGCTCGCCGTGACGGGAGAGGGTCGAAACCCTCACGCGGCCTCGGCGGTCGCGGCCCGCTCGCGCGCGAGCTTCGTCACGCTCACCTGATCGACCTTGCCGGTGCCGAGCATCGGCAGATGCTCCAGCACCACCACCTCGGCCGGCAGGGCGACGTCGGCCGCACCCCGGTCCTTGGCGAAGGTCTGGTAGGCGGCCCGCGTCGCGCCCTTGGCTTCGGTGAACAGGATCAGGCGCTCGCCCTTGCGGGCGTCGGGCACGGCCGCCACCGCGCTCGGAACGTCGGGCCAGAGCTGGCCCGCGAGCGCCTCGACGCTGGCCAGCGACACCATCTCGCCGGCGATCTTGGCGAAGCGCTTGGCCCGGCCCTTGATCGTCACGAAGCCGTCCGCGTCGATGGCGACGATGTCGCCGGTGTCGTGCCAGCCGTCCACCGGCGCCTCCAGCACGCCGGGCTTCTCCGCGCGCAGGTAGCCCAGCATGATGTTGGGGCCGCGGACCATGAGGCGTCCGCCTTCGTCGATGCCGGGCACGGTCTCGAGCCGCGACTCGATGCCCGGCAGCAGCCGGCCGACCGTGCCGAAGCGGTTGAACATCGGCGTGTTCAGCGCGAGCACCGGCCCGCACTCGGTGACGCCGTAGCCTTCGAGGATGCGCAGGCCGAACTTCTCCGCCCAGGTCTTGCGCGTCGTCTGCTTCACGGCCTCCGCGCCGGCCACGACGTAGCGCAGGGAGCGCAGGTCGTAGGAATGGGCCATCTTCGCGTAGCCGGTGAGGAAGGTGTCGGTGCCGAACAGGACCGTGGCGTTCGAGCCGTAGATGAGTTCGGGCACGATCCTATAGTGCAGCGGCGAGGGGTAGAGGTAGACCGGCACACCCGAGACCAGCGGCAGCACGAGTCCCGCCGTCAGCCCGAAGGCGTGGAAGACGGGCAGGACGTTGAACACCTTGTCCCGCGGCCCGAAATCGATGCGCGCGGCGACCTGCGCGGTGTTGGCAAGCATCGAGCGGTTGGCGATCACCACGCCCTTGGGCGTGCCCTCGCTCCCCGAGGTGAACAGGATCGCGGCCGGGTCCTCGCCGGAGCGGGCGACGAGCGGGCGGCGTGGGCTCAGGAAGCCGCGGATCTTGTCTGCGCTGCCGACGCTGGCGCGCACGTCCTCCAGGTAGATCAGGCGCACCGTCGTCTCGATGCCCTCGATGAGAGCGCCGAGCCGCCCCTTCTCGATGAAGGCGCGGGAGGTCAGGATCGTGTCGACCTGCGCCGCCTTGCAGGCCGAGAGCACCGCGGCGGGGCCGGCGGAGAAGTTGATCATCGCCGGCACCCGGCCGGCGCTGGCGAGCGCGAAGAAGGTCACCGCCGCGCCGTTGGCGTTGGGCAGCATCAGCCCGACGGGTTTCTTCGGGTCGGGCAGCAGCGCCTGAAGCTTGCGACCGAGGATGTTGGCACCCATCACCAGTCGCGAATAACTCATCGTGCCGGAGACCGGGTCTTCGAGCGCCGTCCGCCGCCAGCCGTGACGCTCGCCCGCCTCGACCAGCGCGGAGAAGACGCCGCGCTCGATGTCGGCGGTCTCGAAGACGAGGTCCGACATGATGTCGTAGAGGGCCGCGCCCGCGGCGCGGCGGCGATGCTTGCCCTTCAGTTCGGGATCGACGTGGAGCCGCACCGGGGGCAGGATCGTCACGGTCACCTTCGGCCACCAGGCGCGACGCACCTGATCGCGCTTCAGGCGCGAAAAGATCGTGCGCTCCGGCCCGTCGATCTTCACCGGCACGACCATGGCGCCGGACTTGTCGGCGATCAGCCCCGCCCCGTCATAGACCTTCATCAGGCTGCCCGTGACGGTCAGCCGGCCCTCGGGGAAGATGATCAGCGTCTCGCCGCTCTTGACCGCGTTGATCAGCGTGCGGGTGGCCAGCGGTCGGGTCGGATCGAGCGGCATCGCCTTGGTGACCCGCAGGAACGGCTTCACCCACCAGCGCTGCGCGATGCCGTGGTCGATGGCGAAGACGGGCTCGCACTCGAGGAGCGAGAGGGCGAGCGGCGCGTCGAGGAAGGAGACGTGGTTGAGGGCGATGATCGCGTTGGGTCCCGCTTTCTCCACGTTCTCCAGGCCCTTCACCTCCAGGCGGTAGAAGGCGCGGAACAGGATCGAGAGGGCGTCGCGCAGGGGGTTGGTCGGCAGGGTGACGAGGATCACCGCGCCGACGACGAGGTTGAGCACCGCCACGAGCGCCAGCAGCTGGGCCATGGAGAGGCCGAGCCCCTGCAGCACGGCGAGCGCGAGCGTCCCGCCGACCATGAAGGCGGCGGTGAGCACGTTGACCGCACCGATGACCCGGGCGCGCTTGGCCTTCTCGGTCCAGGCCTGCACCGCGGCGAACGAGGGCACCACGTAGAGACCGCCCGCGACCGCCAGCCCGAAGAAGTCGGCGGCGATGCGCAGGCCGTGGCCGCTCGTGATGAAGGCCCAGGCGCCGACCGGCTCGCCCGCGGGCGGGGGCAGGTGCGAGACGGTCCAGGCGAGATCGAGGCCGAACAGGCCCATCAGCACCGCGCCGACGGGGGTGGGCAGCAGCACGATGCGCCCGCTGGCGAGCCAGGAGGCCAGCCCCGAGCCCACCGCGATGCCCACGGAGAAGATCGCCAGCAGGGTGGTGGCGACGATCTCGGTGCCGTTGAGCGTCTGGCGCACCAGCACGGGCAGCAGCGAGAGGATCACGACGCCCACGAGCCAGAACCAGCTCACGATCACCGAGCCGCGCCACAGCCGCGTGTCGGACCAGAGATCGCGCAGCAGTTCGACGGTGGAGCGGGCGACGTTGCGGTCGACATGCAGATCGGGCGCGCCCTCGCCGGTGGCCGGGATCATCCGGGCGGAGAGCCAGCACAGAACCGCCATGCCCATCAGCCCGGCGCCGAGCCCCAGCGCGTGGCCGCCCATCGCCATGGCGAGCCCGGCGGTGATGGTGCCGAGCAGGATCGCCAGGAAGGTCGCGGCCTCGACCAGCGCGTTGCCGGCGGTCAGCTCCTCGCGCTTCAGGTGGTCGGGCAGGATGCCGTACTTGATCGGTCCGAACAGCGCCGCGATGATCCCGAACAGGCCGAGCGAGGCGAACAGCAGCGGCACCGAGTGGAGCCAGAAGCCCAGCACCGAGAGCAGGGCGGCGAAGATCTCGACGAACTTGAGCCGCTTGGCCAGCACCGCCTTGTCGTAGCGGTCGGCCAATTGCCCGCCGAGCCCCGACAGGATGAAGAACGGGCCGATGAACACGGCGCTCGCCAGCGTCACGAGCACCCCGCCGGAACTCTCCCCCCGCGCGCTCACCTGGAACAGGATCAGCAGGGCGAGCGCGTTCTTGAGGAAGTTGTCGTTGAAGGCGGAGAAAAACTGGCACCAGAACAGCGGCGCGAAGCGTCGCGTCGTCATCAGTGTGCGGAACATCGTGGTCTCTCCCGGCTGAGCCATGACTGCCTGCCCATCGGCGAGGCGTCAAATCAGGGCTTTGCACGGTGTTCAAATTATCCTGAGGTGCAGAGACCGCAAGCTTGATTTTGCACGACGTGCAATCTATCGCGGCAGGGCGTGCGGCGACGCACGCGCACCAGGAGGATCGACAGGTTTGACGAGGAAGGCGCGCGGCAGCGGCCCGCGGGGCGAGCACGATCGGGAAGGCTTTATCGCCCTCGTCGCCGCGGCGGCGGAGAGCCTCGTGCGCAACGAGGGTTTTCGCGCGCTCGGCATGCGCCGGCTCGCGGCCGCGATCGGCTACGCGCCGAACTCGATCTACAACGCGGTCGGCGACCTCGATCAGGTGGTGCTGCGGGTCAACGCCCGCACGCTGGCCCGGCTGCACGGGGTCCTGGCCGGGGCGATCGGGCCGGAGCGCTCGCCGCGCGACAACGCGCTGGCGCTGGCGGATGCCTATCTTGGCTTCGTGGCCGCCGACCCGCGGGTCTGGAGCCTGCTGTTCGAGCATGTCGCCGCCCCGGACCAGCCGTTTCCCGAGTGGTACGCGGCGGCGCTGGCGCAGCCGGTCGGCCTCGTCGACGCGGTGCTGGCGCCTCTGATCGCGCAAGCCGACGAGCGCCGCCGGGCGGTCGCCGCCCTTTGGGCCGCCCTGCACGGGCTCGCCTCGCTCTCGACCTCGCGCAAGCTCGGCGTCCTCACCCCCGACCCGCCGCAGGATCTCGCGCGACTGCTGGTCGGCCGGTTCCTGGGGTGATCCCTTGTCACGAATCCTCCCTCTGCGGAGGAGGGCGCTCGCGGAGCGGGCGGGAGAGGGACGAGGGCACGGCATGCGCGTGCCGACCTTCAGGCGCGCGCAAAGCCCGCTATAGAGCCCGCACCCTCACCGCCGACCGGACTCACCGATGACCCATCCCCCCGTCCCGACGCTGCGCCACTTCGAGGACGTGGCCGAGCGCTACGACCTGATCCTGTGCGACGTCTGGGGCGTGCTGCATGACGGGACGCGCGGCCACGCGGCGGCCGGCGAGGCGCTGATCCGCTTCCGCGGACTTCCCGGCGCCCGGCCGCGCCGGGTGATCCTGGTCTCGAACGCACCCCGGCCCTGGCAGGGGGTGCAGAAGATCCTCGACGGCTACGGGGTGCCGCGGGAGGCCTACGACGCGATCCTCACCTCCGGCGACCTGACCCGGCGCCTGATCGCCGAGCATCCGGGCGAGCGGATCTATCACCTCGGCCCGGAGCGCGACGCGCCGGTCTTCGACGGGCTCGATCTCACCCTGGTGCCGGGGACGGAAGCGCAGCGCATCGTCTGCACCGGCCTGTTCGACGATGACGCCGAGACGGCGGAGGATTATCGCGCGGCGCTGGCCGATTTCCGTGCCCGCGACGTGCCGATGATCTGCGCCAATCCCGACCTCGTGGTCGAGCGCGACAGGAAGCTGATCCCCTGCGCCGGCCTGATCGCTCAGGCCTACGCGGCCATCGGCGGATCGGTCGTCTACGCGGGCAAGCCCTACCGGCCCATCTACGAGACGGCACTCGCCATGGCGGGCGAACTCGACGGCCTACCCGCGCCGGAGGTGAGCCGCACGGTGGCGGTGGGCGACGCGATCCGGACCGACATCGCGGGGGCCTCCGCCTGCGGCATCCCCTCGATCCTGGTCGCCCGCGGCATCCACGCGGAGGAACTCGGCGTCACGGCCGAACACCACAGTCTCGGCGACATCGCCGACTGGCTCGCAGCCCAGCCGGTCCGACCCGGCGCGGTGATCGAGCGGCTGGTTTGGTAGCGCCGAAACCGCCCGGCAGCGCGCCTATCGTTGCGACGCAACATTCGATGGCGGGGCATCGGAAGGCGGTCGATCCCGAGCGCCTTCGGAGGGGTGGCGCTCGCGGCGCCTGCGCCGGGCCGCGGCCATGCCGAGGGTCTTACGCAGTTCGATCCGCTCGGAAATTCCTCTGAACGGTCGCCAACCGGGGATGCGATTGCTATGGGGGCCGGATTCAAGCGGGATCCGAAACCCATGACGAGACCGGAGGCAGGCGGCCCGAGCGGGGCGGAGGCTTTGCGCCACGTGCGGCTGTCGGCGCATTTTTCCGCCTGCGGATACGTGCCGGCGGCGCCCCCCGTCCTGCAGCCCGTCGAACCCTTCCTCGAACTTTCGGGCGAGGACATCCGGCGGCGCATCTTCGTGACGCAGGACGCGGCCGGGGCCGAGCTGTGCCTGCGGCCGGAATTCACCATCCCCGTCTGCCGCCTGCACCAAGCCACGCGGCCCGGCGAGAGCGCCGATTACAGCTATCTCGGACCTGTCTTCCGCCTGGTGGCGGGCGAGCCCGACGAGTTCGTGCAGGGCGGCATCGAATCGATCGGGCGCACCGACATCCCGGCCGCCGACGCGGAGGTGCTCGGGCTCGCCTTCGAGGGGCTCGACCTGCTCGGGCGCTCCGATGTCGCGGTGCGGCTCGGCGACATGGGCCTGACCCACGCCTTCCTCGACGCGCTCGCCGTGCCGCCGGTCGCCAAGCGCAGGACCCTGCGGGCCATCGCCGCCGGGCGCCCGCTCACCGAGGTCGCCAACGGCGCGCAGGTCGAGGAGCCCCATGCCGGCCTGCTCGCCGCGATTCAGGGCCAGGATGCCGGCGCGGTGCGGGCCTTCGTGGAGGACGTGCTCTCCATCGCCGGCATCTCGCAGGTGGGCGGGCGCAGCGCGGGCGCCATCGCCGAGCGCTTCCTCGCCAAGGCCGCGGCGCAGGCGCAAGGGGGCGCCGGCCTCAACCCCGGCAACCGCGCGCTGATCGAGCGCTACTGCACCATCTCCGGCGATCCCGACGCGGCGGCCGCCGCGGTGCGGGCGCTCGCCGACGAGGCGGGGCTCGACCATCCCGGCCTGAAGGCGGCGCTGGCCCTGTTCGAGGAGCGCACCGGCTTCATGGCCGCGCGGGGACTGCCGATCGAGCGCTTCCGCTTCAGCGGGGGCTTCGCGCGCAACCTCGACTACTACACCGGCTTCATCTTCGAGGTGACCGGCCCGCAGGGGGGGCCGACCCTCGTCGGCGGCGGGCGCTACGACGGGCTGCTGCAACAGCTCGGCAGCCCGGTGCCGCTGCCGGCGGTGGGCTGCGCGTTCTGGCTGTCGCGCTGCGCGGAAGGCAGCGCGGAAGGAGTTGTGGCGTGAGCGATTCGCCTCTGGTTCTGGCCGTCCCCTCGAAGGGCCGGCTTCAGGAGAATGCCAGCGCCTTCTTCTCCCGGGCGGGGCTCAAGCTCGTGCAGAAGGCCGGCGCGCGGGAATACCGCGGCACGCTCGCCGGCCTGCCCGGCGTCGAGGTGCGCTACCTCTCGGCCTCCGAGATCGCCGGCCAGCTCGCCAGCGGCGCCGCCCATCTCGGCGTCACCGGAGAGGACCTGATCCGCGAGATGCTGCCGGACCCGGCCGGCAGCGTCGAACTGCTGACGCCGTTGGGCTTCGGCCATGCCAGCGTGGTGGTGGCGGTGCCGCAGGCCTGGATCGACGTGCGCGCCATGAGCGACCTCGACGAGGTGGCCAGCGAGATGCGCCTGCGCCAGGGCCGTCGGCTGCGCATCGCCACCAAATATGTGAACCTGACCCGCCGCTTCTTCGCCGAGGCCGGCATCGCCGATTACCGCATCGTCGAGAGCCTGGGCGCCACCGAGGGCGCGCCCGCGGCGGGCTCGGCGGAGATCATCGTCGACATCACCACCACCGGCACGACGCTGGCCGCCAACGCCCTCAAGGTGCTCGACGACGGGGTGATGCTGCGCTCGGAGGCCAACCTCGTCGCCTCGCTGAAAGCGCACTGGGGCGAGACGGCGCGTTCGGCCCTGCGCACGGTGCTCGGCCGCATCGCCGCGGAGGAGCGCGCCCGCACCAGCCGCGAGGTACGCGCCGCGCTGCCCGAATCCGGCGCCATCGATCTGGCCACTCTCGCCGGGCTGCACGAGGCGGAACTGCCCTACGGCGCCCCGCGCGGCGCCGACGGCGAGATCGTGATGCGCTGCCCCGTGGACGCGGTGTTCGACCTCTCCGACGCCCTGGTGCAGGCCGGGGCGCGGGCGGTGACGGTGCGCCGGATCGACTACGCCTTCGCGGCGGAGAACCCGCTGGCGGAGCGGCTGCTGGCGCGGTTGTAGCTCGTCGTCATCGCGAGCCGTCCGGCGAAGCGATCCAGCCGCGCGGCGCCCTGGATCGCTTCGGCTCCGCCGCGCGATGACGGGGACGCTACTGCCCGCCCTGCTTGGCGAATTCCGACAGAACGCCCCGCAGCACCTTGAGCCGGCCCTCGTAGGCCGCGGTGAGGCAGGCGACCTCGGCGCCGCAAGCGCGGCGGTCCTTGAGCCAGGCCTCCTGATCCTCCTGCATCTTGGTGCGGTTGCCCATCGGCAGCAGGTCTTTGAGGATCTCGAAGCGCACCCCCATCTCGACATCGAGGTCGTTGAGGGCGCGGGTGTCGCAGACGGTCTTCTCGTCCGGCGTCTCGGCTTTGGCGCAGGCGAAGCTCGCGGCGGCTGCGGGAGACGCCGCGGCGAGGCTCAGGGCGAGGGCGAGGAACGGAATACGCATCGGACAGGCTCCATCGCGGCGAACGGCCACGCTTTGCCCATCCAACACGCAGCCCGGCCCGGCGGTGCCCCGGTAGCGAAAAGAATCAGCCCCAGGGCTTCACGATCGCCAGGATGACGATGCCGATCATCAGCAGCGTCGGCACCTCGTTGATGACCCGGTAGAAGCGCTGGCTCCGCGTGTTGCGGTCGGCGGCGAAGTCCTTGACCGCGCGGGCGAGGAAGCCGTGCATGCCGCTCATCGCCAGAACCAGGACGAACTTCGCCTGGAGCCAGGGCGCGGCGTAGTAGCCGCTCTGCCACGCGAGCCAGAGCCCGAGGATCCAGGTGACGATCATGGCCGGCGTCATGATCGCCTTGAGCAGGCGCCGCTCCATGACCTTGAAGGTCTCGGACTGCACCCGGGAGCCCGCCGGCAGGGCCGCGTGATAGACGAACAGGCGCGGCAGGTAGAGCATCGCCGCCATCCAGGCGATCACCGCGATGACGTGGAAGGCCTTGATCCAGGGGTACAGGCTGTCGAGCACCGGCGGACGGACTCCTCGAAACGCAACGCGGGAAGACGGTTCAGCGGCCGGCCCGGAGTCGGGCCAGCATCTGCTCGACATGGGCGACCGGCGTCTGCGGGGTGATGCCGTGGCCGAGGTTGAAGATGTGCGGCAGCCCCTCGGTCGCGGCCAGGATGCCATCCACGGCCGCGTCCAGGGCCCGCCCGCCCTCGATCAGCGTCTCCGGGTGGAGGTTGCCCTGGGTGACCGTCGTCGCCGGCACACGGGCCCGCAGGGCCGCGAGATCGACCCCCCAATCGACGCCGACCGCGCTCGCGCCGGTCTCGGGCACGACCCGGGCGTGGCCCTCCAGCCCGGAGCCCTTGGCGAAGACGATGATCTTGGCCTCCGGCAACTCGGCCCGGATGCCCGCCACCATCCGGGCGATGGGCCCGAGCGAGAAGCGCTTCAGCGCGTCGCCGTCGGGGGAGTCCGGCAGCACCCCGGCATGGGATTCGAAGATCTGTACCGCGTCGGCACCGGCGCGGAGCTGGCGCACGAGATACGCGGTCTGCACCGTGACGAGCCGGTCGAGCAGGGCGTCGAGCAGCGCCGGATCGGCGGCGGCCAGCGCCCGGGCCGGGGCGAGATCCACCGTGCCGCGCCCACCGATCATGTAGCTCGCCACGGTCCAGGGCGCACCGCAGAAGCCGAGCAGCGTGGTCTCGTGGGGCAGGGCCCCCCGGATGCGCTCCACCGCCTCGAAAACCGGTGCGAGGTGCGAGAAGATCGCGGGGTCTCCCGCCTCGCGCAGGCGGTCGAACTGGGCGCGCCCTTCGAGGGCGTCGAGGCGCGGGCCTTCGCCCTCGACGAAGCGCACGTCCTGGCCGAGCGCGTGGGGCACCACGAGGATGTCGGAGAACAGGATCGAGGCCTCGAAACCGAAGCGGCGGATCGGCTGGAGCGTCACCTCGGTGGCGAAGGCCGGATTGTAGCAGAGGTCGAGGAAGGAGCCGGCTTCCGCCCGGGTCGCCCGGTATTCCGGCAGGTAGCGGCCGGCTTGGCGCATCATCCAGGCCGGGGGCGGGGAGATCGCCTCTCCCGACAGCACCCGCAGCACCGGCCTGTCCGCCGTCCTTGCCTCCGCCATGCCTGAAGCCCGCATCCTGCCTGATTGCCGTTCGGGGGAGGCCGGCGAGGTCGCGACCGCGCCATCCCCAACCCGGCCCTACTCAAAGAAAGAGAGATTCTAGAATCTCTGTTTTTTCTTCTGGACGTTGGATCGTGATGCCGCAAGCGCGTCCACAGGCCCTCCCCACAGCCGCGACGTTAATCGCCTCTTAACGGATTGGATCTAATCTCCATGATAGGCCAAGCTCACCAGCGGCTTGCGTGGGCCTGTGCGCCCTGACGACCCCTGCGGTCCCGGATTCTCCCAATCCGGCGACTCTGCCGTGTGCCTAAGGTCGGCATGTTGAGGGCGGAGTCGACGGTTTTCGGGACAACCCGCCGCCGCGCACCGATCGGCCCGGTTTTTCCCCACTTGTCGACTCCTCGGGCGCGGGTTGGGGACAAGGCGTGACGAAGCGGCCCGCCGGGCGAAGCAAGTCATTGAGATTCCGCTTGAATGCCGCTCGTGACGAGCGCGATTTTCTCGTCCAGGGCCGCGTGCTGGATCGCTTCGGCTTCGCCTCGCGATGACGGTGGGGGGCCTTCCTCCCCGTCATCGCGCGCGTCAACGAAGCGATCCAGGCTCCGCGACGGCGTTCGAAACGGCCTCGCGGGGTCCCTGTCCTCGCCACCAGCCCGACGGTCGATCGGCAATTCGGCATCGCCTTCGCGCAAAAAAATGCTCTAAGCATCGCGGTGGGGCGGTCCCGCTGCCCCGAGGACCGATGCGTCACGGCAGAGACGGGCCGACGATGAGCCGCAGCTACTTCCATCTCCACCTCGTCTCGGATTCCACCGGCGAGACCCTGATCAATGTCGGGCGCGCGGCGGCGGTGCAGTACGAGGGCATCTCGGCGATCGAGCACGTCTACCCGCTGGTGCGCTCCGGCGCGCAGCTCGAGCGGGTCATCTCGGAGATCAAGGCGGCGCCGGGCCTCGTGCTCTACACGCTGGTCGGCCACGAGCTGATCGAGCGCCTGGAAGAGGCCTGCCGCGAGACCGGCTCGCCGACGCTCAACGTGCTCCAGCCGGTCCATGCGCTGCTGCGCTCCTATCTCGGCGCCACCTCGACCGAGCGGCCCGGCGCCCAGCACATGCTCAACGCCGAGTACTTCAAGCGCATCGACGCGATGAACTTCACGCTGGCCCACGACGACGGCGCGCTGCCCGACGACCTCGACGAGGCCGACGTGGTGCTGGTCGGCGTCAGCCGCACCTCGAAGACGCCGACCTCGATCTATCTGGCCAATCGCGGCCTCAAGACCGCCAACCTGCCGCTGGTGCCGTCGATGCCTCTGCCGCCGAGCTTCGACCGGGCGAGGAAGGTTCTGATCGTCGGGCTGATCGCGAGCCCCGAGCGCATCGTGCAGATCCGCCAGAACCGCCTGCTCAGCCTCAAGGCCGACGACAACTCGTCCTACGTCGATCGGGAATCCGTGGCCGACGAGGTCGCCGCCTCCCGCCGGCTCTGCGCCAAGTACCGCTGGCCGACCATCGACGTGACCCGCCGTTCGATCGAGGAGACGGCCGCCGCCATCCTCGATCTCTACCGCGAGCATCGCCTGAAATTCATCGCGACCTGAGGCCGACGCGTGACGGAGGACGCCTGCGCCACGGCCGATCTGCGCGAGACGGTCCAGGCCGGGCGCGGGCGCTGCACCGATCTCAGCCTCTCCTACCGGGACTGGATGCCGCCGCTCGACCTCCTGATCGGGCAGGTCACGCCGGAATTGCTGCGGTCGTATCACGAGCAGACCATCGTGCTCGGGACGAGCCTCTACGAGCTGCCCGACGCGGAGGTGACGGAGGAGGGCGTCCTCCTCCTCGACGGCGTGTTCCAGTACGGAGCCCAGCTCAACATCTTCCCCGTCAATTTCGAGGGGCATTTCCGCGCCATCGCCGCGCGGCTCCCGGGCCTGCGCCGGGTCGCGGTCGAGGAGCCGGTGGTGCTGCTGACCGGCATGGGCCACCAGATGTACGGCCACTGGCTGGTCGATTTCCTGCCAAAACTCTTCCTGCTCGACCGGGCCGGGCACGACATCACCCGCCTGCGCTACCTCCTGCCCGCCGACACGCCGGATTTCGCGCGGGTCTGGCTCGGTCTCCTCGGCATCGGCGAGGATCGCCTCGTCGTCTACGACCGGACCCGGGATTGCGTCGTCTGCCGCCGGCTGCTCGTGCCGACCGCGTTGCGCTTCGTCAGCCGCGCCTCGCCGCTGATGCGCGAGGCCCGCCGCTTCCTCCTGGAGCGCGCGCTGCCCCGGCCCCGCTGGCGCCTCGGTCGCCGGAGCGAGCCGCGCGGCACGCGAAAAATCCTGATCTCCCGCTCGGACAATGCCGACACCAGGAACCGCCGCACCCTCGCTGAGCGGGCGGCGTTCGAGGAGGGCGCGGTGGCCCGCGGCTTCGAGCGCGTCCGGCCCGAGCGGCTGAGCGTCCCCGAGCAGATCGCCCTGTTCCGCTCGGCCGGCACGATCCTCGGGGAATACGGTTCGGGGCTGCACGGCTCGCTGTTCGCCCCCGCGGGCACGAACGTGGTGTCCCTGCGCGACAACGGGCTCGAACTCGGCTTCCTGCAGAGCTGCCTCGACCACGCGCTCGGCCATACCGGCGGCTACGTGATCGGTTCGGACCGCACCCCGGAGGGGTTCTTCTCCGTGGCGCCTCGCGATATCGACTTCCTGTTCGACTGGCTCGACTGGCGCGGCCTGCGCTGAGGAACCGCTTTTCCCGTGACCGCCTCCGCCCTCTGGCTCGCGCCCGCCCCGCTGCTCCTCGCCTCGGCGAGTGCCACCCGGCGCGACCTCCTGGCGAGCGCCGGCCTCCCCGTGGAGACGGCGCCCGCGCGAATCGACGAGCGCGCGCTCGAGGCCGAGAGCGGGGGTCTCGCCCCCGCCGCCCTGGCGCTGCGGCTCGCCCGCGCCAAGGCGGAGGAGGTGGCCGCGCGCCATCCCGGCCGCGTCGTGATCGGCGCCGACCAAGTGCTCGAATGCGAGGGCCGCGTCTTCCACAAGCCGGCCGACGCGCAGGCCGCGCACGCTCATCTCGCCCGGCTCCAGGGCCGGACCCACGCGCTGCATGCGGCGGTCGCGATCCTGCGCGAGGGCGAGGCGGAAGCCTTCGTCGAGACCGCGCTTCTGACCATGCGGCCCCTCGCGGCAGAGGCGATCGACGCCTATCTGCGGCTCGCGGGCGCCGCGGTGACGAGCTCGGTGGGCGCCTATCAGCTCGAAGGGCTCGGCATCCACCTGTTCGAGCGGATCGAGGGCGACCATTCGACGATCCTGGGCCTGCCGCTTACGCCGCTGCTGGCCCGGCTACGGGGCATGGGCCTGCTGGCGTTCTGAGACCGCGAGGACCGATGCAGGATCACGGGGACGAGCACGCGCATCATCACGATCATGCCGGGCATGGAGCTTCCCACGGGCATTCCCACGGGCACGGCCATGTCCACGCCCCGAAGGATTTCGGGACCGCCTTCGCCGTCGGCATCGCGCTGAACCTCGGCTTCGTCGGCGTCGAGGCGCTCTACGGCTGGCTCGCCAACTCCATGGCCCTGGTGGCCGATGCCGGCCACAACCTCTCCGACGTGCTGGGGCTCATCGCCGCCTGGATCGCCTCGGCGCTGGTGAAGCGGGCGCCCTCGGCGCGCTTCACCTACGGCCTGCGCGGCTCCTCGATCCTGGCCGCCCTGTTCAACGCCGTGGTGCTGCTCGTCGCCACCGGCGGCATCATCGTCGAGGCGGTGCAGCGCTTCCTCGAACCGGCGCCGGTCGCCGGCACTACGGTGATGGTGGTGGCCGGGATCGGCATCCTCATCAACGGCTTCACCGCCTGGCTGTTCGCCTCGGGCTCGAAGGGCGACATCAACATCCGCGGGGCCTACCTGCACATGGTGGCCGATGCCGCCGTCTCGGCCGGCGTGGTGCTGGCGGGCCTCGTCATCCTCGCCACCGGGTTCGACTGGCTCGACCCGCTGGTGAGTCTGGTCATCGCCGCGCTCATCATCGTCGCCACCTGGGGCCTCCTGCGCGACAGCGTGGCGATGTCGCTCGCCGCCGTGCCTCCCGGGATCGACCCGGAGGCGGTGCGCGCCTGCCTCGCCGCGCGCCCCGGCGTGCGCGGGCTGCACGACCTGCACATCTGGTCGATGAGCACCACCGAGGTCGCGCTCACCGCCCATCTCGTTCTGGCGCGGGAGAACCCGGGCCGGGATTTCCTCAAGCAGACGGCCGAGGAGCTGCGGGCGCGCTTCGGCATCGCCCACGCCACCCTCCAGGTCGAAATCGAGGGCGAGACCGCCTGCACGCTCCCCGCGGGCTGCGAGGCGTGACGTTTTTCAATTCTCGGGCGCGACCCGCCGGCAGGATCCCATGACCATCAAGGCCTTCGTCGTCGGCCATCCAATCGCCCATTCCCGCTCGCCGCTGATCCACGGCCACTGGCTGGCCGAGCACGGGATCGACGGCACTTACGAGCGCCTCGACGTGGCGCCCGAGGGCTTCGAGGCCTTCCTGCGCGGCCTCGCCCGTTCGGGCTTCGCCGGAGGCAACGTCACCATCCCGCACAAGGAGGCGGCCTTCCGCCTCGTCGATTCCCTCACGCCGCGGGCGGAAAAGATCGGGGCGGTGAACACGCTGATCGTCGAGAGCGACCGGGTTCTGGGCGACAACACCGACGCCCCGGGCTTCATCGCCCATCTCGACCGGAGCCTCGGCGAGAACTGGCCGGAGCGCACCGGCAGGGTCGCGCTCGTGCTCGGCGCGGGCGGGGCGGCGCGCGCCATCGTCGTCGGGCTGGTCGAGCGGGGTCTGACGGTCCGCGTGGCCAACCGCAGCCCCGAGCGGGCGCAGGCGCTCGCCGAACTCGACCCCGACAATGTCGAGGCCATCGCCTGGGAGGTCCTGCCGGAAGCGCTTCGTGCGACCGGGCTCCTCGTCAACACCACGTCGCTCGGCATGGCCGGGCAACCACCGCTCATCCTCGACCTCGACGCCCTCCCGGACCGCGCGGCGGTGGCCGATATCGTCTACGTGCCCCTGGAGACGCCGCTGCTCGCCGCGGCGCGGGCGCGGGGTCTCGCGGCGATCGACGGCCTCGGCATGCTGCTGCATCAGGCGGTGCCGGGCTTCGCGGCCTGGTTCGGCCTGCGCCCGGAGGTCACGCCGGCCCTGCGGGATAGGATCATCGCGGATCTGGTCGCGAAATGACGGCCGCTGAGCGACCCCGCCGCCCCGTGGTGCTCGGCCTCACCGGCTCGATCGGCATGGGCAAGTCGGCCACCGCCGCGATGTTCGCCGCCCGCGGCGTTCCGGTCCACGATTCGGACGCGGCGGTCCACGCGCTCTACGGACCCGGCGGCGCGGCAGCGCAGGCGATCGGGGCGGCCTTTCCGGGTACGCTCACGCCCGAAGGCGGGGTCGACCGTCCGGCGCTGCGCGCGGCGGTGCTCGGCGATGCGGAAAAACTCGCCCGGCTGGAGGCCATCGTGCACCCGCTCGTCGGAGCCGAGAGCCGTGCCTTCCTTGCCCGGAACGCCGACGCGCGCCTGGCCGTCCTCGACATCCCGCTCCTGTTCGAAACCGGCGCCGAGGCGCGCTGCGACGCCGTCCTCGTCGTCACGGCCCCGCCCGAGGTGCAGCGCGCCCGGGTGCTCGCCCGCCCCGGCATGACCGAGGCCGCCTTCGAGGCGATCCGCGCCAAGCAGATGCCGGATGGCGAGAAGCGGGCGCGGGCGGATTTCGTGATCGACACCAGTCGCGGCTTCGAGCACGCGGAAGCCGAAGTGGGGCGGATCGTGGAGAGGCTGGCACACGGGCAGGCATGAGGAGCGTGGCGTGGACGAACTCATCTCCCCGGTCGTCATCACACCGCTGACTGCCGACGACGGCGCTGGATTTGCCGCCTCGGTGCCCGATCTTCCCGGATGCATGTCCGATGGGGAGACACCGGAGGAAGCGCTCTGGAGTGTCGGCGAAGCGATCCAGACACCGCGACGATATGGTTTGGGGTCCCTGCCTGCTCAAGCCCGCTCCGCAAGTCCGCCCGAGGGCGCCACAAGCTGCGAAACTGCTTCGCGTGATGGTGCCGCCTCCGTAACCCTTTCCGGCAAGAATGGCCCCACCTCCCTCCCGCCGGGCATGGAACCAGAAAAAATGCTGCGCGAGATCGTCCTCGACACCGAGACCACCGGCACGGATGCGCGAAACGGCGACCGGCTGATCGAGATCGGCTGTGTCGAGCTGATCAACCACGTCCAGACCGGGAACGTCTATCACCAGCTCGTCAACCCGCAGCGGGCGGTCTCCGAGGGGGCGTTTGCGGTCCACGGCATCTCGGACGCGATGCTCGCCGACAAGCCGATCTTCGCCGACGTGGTGGATGCCTTCGTCGCCTTCTGCGGCGACGCGCGGCTGGTGATCCACAACGCGCCCTTCGATGTCGGCTTCCTCAACATGGAGTTCGCCCGGCTCGGACCGGCCGCGCCGAAGCCGATCGTGCTGGAGGAGGTGGTCGACACCCTGCTGCTGGCCCGCCGCAAGCATCCGGGCGCGGCCAACAACCTCGACGCCCTGTGCAACCGCTACGGCGTGGACACCGCCCGCCGGGTCAAGCACGGCGCGCTCCTCGACGCGCAGATCCTGGCCGAGGTCTATGTCGAACTCCTGGGCGGCAAGCAGACCAGCCTGGGCCTCAGCATCGCCGAACCGGCCGTGACCGTGGCGCGGGCGGATGTCGCCGATTCGGGCCCGGCCGGGCCGCGGCCCATGCGCAGCCGGCTCAGCGAGGATGAGCGCGTGCGGCATGTCAGCTTTGTCGAGAGTCTCGGAACAAACGCCGTCTGGCGGGAATACATGGAGCCGTAGGACGACGGCCGCTCTCAGGCCGACGACCCAAGTCGTTGTTCCGGCGCGATTCTCGGCGCCGGACGTACCGGTCGGCGAACGTGCCGGCGGCGAGACGTGATCCGACGACCGTCTCATCCGTTCCGCCCGCCCTTGCTGCAGCGCAAAAAGTTTCATCTTGCAGTGCAGCATGAGCCTCCCCATACCATCCCCATGGATGGCGCAGGGATGGGCGCAATGATGGATGTGATGCAGGAAGGACGCCGGGACGCTCCGATCACGGTAAAGCTCGATACCCGGATCGGTCCCCGGATCGGCGACAGCGAGAAGATCACGGTCAATCTCGGCTTCGTCGATCTCGGGCATGTCGATCTGCTCGTGTCGGAGGGCGTCTACGCCAACCGCAGCGACTTCATCCGCACGGCGGTGCGCAACCAGATCGAACGGCACGCCGACATCACCCGCCAGTCGGTCGCCCGCAAACCCATCGAGGTCGGGCTGCGCCGCTACGGCCGGGCCGAGTTGGAAGCCGCCCTGGCAGCGGGCGAACGGCTCGAAATCCGCGTCCTCGGCCTCGCCGTGATCGCCGACGACGTGCCGCCCGACCTTGCCGGCGGCGCGATCGCCTCGATCGAAGTGCTCGGCAGCCTCCAGGCCAGCCCCGCCGTGAAGCGGGCCCTGGCCGACCGCCTGCGCTGACCACCCCTCAAAACCCTTCATTCCTCGTGACCCGCTGCGCTCGCGCGCGCCCGTCGCCGACCCCGGAAAGCGAGACTTGCATGACCGATCATTCCACCACCCTCCTCGACGACATGGCCGAGGCGACGCGCCTGACCCGGGCCGGCCGGCTGAGCGAGGCGACGGCCCTGATTCAGCGCAGCCTCGGCGCGCCGGGAATGACCGCCGGAGGACCGCTCCGGACGGAGGGAGCGGCCAGGGCGCAGGTGCTGCCGCGGCTCGAAGGGCCGGCCGGCCGGTCCGAGACGCGCGATGCCGGGGAGGGCGCGACGCATGACGCGACCCTGATTCCCGAGCGGCTGCGCGAGAACATCGACCACATGATGCAGAACCTGCGCACCCTGGCGCCCTCGCTGAAGGGTCTCCTCGGCGACGGCCCGAAGGGGCCGTTTCCCGGCGCGGCGGGAACCGAGGACGGCCCGTTCGTCGAGCGCAGCTTCTCCAACGCCGCGGGCGCCCGCGACTACAAGCTGTTCATCCCGAGCCCCCGGGACGGGCGGCGTCCGCTCCTCGTGATGCTGCACGGCTGCACTCAGTCGCCGGACGATTTCGCGGCAGGCACGCGCATGAACGCGTTCGCCGAGGAGGAGGGCATCTACGTCGTCTATCCGCGCCAGTCGGGCCGGGCCAACGCGCAGAAATGCTGGAACTGGTTCGAGCCGGGCGACCAGGGCCGGGAGATGGGCGAGGCCGGCATCATCGCGGGGATCGTCCGCGCGGTCTCGACCGAGCACCCGATCGACACGAGCCGCGTCTACATCGCCGGCCTCTCGGCGGGCGGCGCGGCGGCGGCCAACATCGCCCGGGCCTATCCGGACCTGTTCGCGGCGGTCGGCGTCCATTCGGGCCTCGCCGCGGGCTGCGCGCGGGATCTGCCCTCGGCGCTCTCGGCGATGCGGGTCGGCGCGCCCGGCGGTGAGGCGCCCGGCGGGGCCTCAGGCTTCGGCGCCGGCTCGGTCGTCCAGGGCATCCGCATGCCGACGATCGTCTTCCACGGCGAGGGCGACGGCACCGTCAGTCCCCGCAACGCCGAGGCGGTGCTCGCCCAGGCCGGCATCGCCGACCTGACGCCGAGCCGGGAGGACGGCAGCAGCACCGGCCACACCTACACCCGCACCCGCTACGCCGACGAGGCGGGCCGGGTGCAGGTCGAGGCTTGGTCGGTGCGCGGCGCCGGCCACGCCTGGGCCGGGGGCAGCCCGGAGGGCAGCTACACCGATCCGGGCGGCCCGAACGCCTCGCGGGCGATGCTCGACTTCTTCCTCAGCCACCGCCTGCCGGGCCGTCGGGACTGAACCTTCAGCGGCCGCGCTCCTTAAGCGCGGCCGCGAGGCCGTCGGGAAACAGGGCGGCCCCCTCGGGTGGGGCGTCCGGCCGGACCCAGCGCGCCGTGCAGGGCGTGCCGTCATCCTCGTTGAAGAGAATCGCGTCGCGCTCGTAGAGGGTCGCGTCGTGCAGGCGGATCTCGGCGGCGAAGATGATCTCGTGGCCGAGCGCGCCCTCGTGGCGGTAGATGTTCTCGAAGGCCGTCCAGGCTCCGGTGATCGTCACGCCGCAGCCCAGTTCCTCCCGGAACTCCCGATCCAGGGCCTGTTCCCGGGTTTCGCCGAAGGCGATGCCGCCGCCCGGCGGACGCACGCCCTTGATCCGGCCGCGATCGTCCAGAACCTCCACCGCCAGCAGGCGATCCCGGCGCCAAGCGAGCCCGATCACCTTGGTGCGGATCGTCTGAGGCGGGCGCCACGTCGTCATCGCTTCTCGCCTCCGTTCGCGGCTTGCGATTCCCGAATACGGCGGCCAAGCGATGCGCGCTACGCCTCCGCGAACGCCGCCGCGGCGTCGCCCAGGGCGGTCCGCCACGCCTCCCACGCCGCGGTCTCGACGACGAGATCCACGGCCGGCGGGCGCGGCAGCACGAGCGCGGCGGCAAGGTCGCCCGCCGCGAAGCTGAGGCCCCGGTACTGCGCGAAGTTCGCGAAGGTGACGGACAGGCCCGGCCCCTCCCGCTCGACCCCCCCGACGGCCAGGAGTTCGAGCGGCACGGTCAGGCCGCAGCGCAGGGTTTTGGAGAGCGCCTCCTTCAGGCACCAGAGCCGCGTGAGCCGCTCGGCCTCCGGCACGACGAGGCGGGCAGCGAGGCGCTGGCGCTCGGCGGCATTGGTCTGGCTCGTCAGCAGCGGCACCTGGCTCGCCCGGATCCGCTCCAGATCGATCCCCATCGGACACGCCTCGGGATAGACCACCGCCACGGCGACCGGCCCGGCATGGGACAGGCTGAGCCCGAGCGTCCCGACGCCCTCGCCGGAGAGAACCGGCTGCTCCAGCACGCCCGGCCGGATCGCCAGCGCCCGCGGGTCGAGGTCAGGGTCGAGCGCGGCCAGGGCGCACTTGGCCGCGTAGCGCCCGATCAGCAGGCCGTGGCGGCGGCGGGCGTGCAGACGGTCGGTGAGCAGCGCCTCCTCCTGCGGGTGGAGGAAGCCGCCGCGATGGGCGTCGAGCCAGTCCAGCGGCGCGGCGGCGAGCGCGAGGCTCGCGCGCATCGCCCCGGTTCGCGGGGATGCGAGGCCGAGTTGCAGGGTGCGCACGAGGGGGGCGCTCGGCATTCCGGCGCGTTGCGCGCTATCCTCACCCGTCATCGCGCGTCCGACTTCCCCGTCCCAACAGGCCTGTCCAGCAAGCCCGCCCAAACAAGAAGGAAACGGATCATTTCCGCAATGCGCCGCCTCGGGATGCTCGCTCTCCTCCTCGCCCTGTCCCTCCTGCCGGCGAGGGTTCAGGCGAGCGACGCTCCAGCGGATCGGATCGCGGCGGCCGTGGAGCGCGCCTACCGCCCTCTCCTGAAGGCGCACGACGTGCCCGGGATCGCGGTGGCCGTCACCTGGGGCGGGCAATCCGCCTTCTTCCCGTTCGGGCTCGCCGCCAGGGCGGAGGGGCGCCCGGTGACGCGGGACACGCTGTTCGAGATCGGCTCGGTCAGCAAGACCTTCACCGCGACGCTCGCGGCCTACGCGCAGGCGCTCGGCCGCCTGTCGCTGGAGGATCCCGCCGGCCGCTTCCTGCCGGAACTGCGGGGCAGCCCCATCGCCGAGGCGCGGCTGACCGATCTTTGCACCTACACGGCGGGCGGGTTGCCGCTGCAATTTCCCGAGGACGTGACCGACGCAGCGACGATGCTCGCCTATTTCCGGCAGTGGCAGCCCTCCGCACCCCCCGGCACGCGGCGGCTCTACTCCAATCCCAGCATCGGCCTGCTCGGGGCGGCCACCGCCGCGGCCATGGGCGGCGACTTTGCGGATCTCGTCGAGACGCGGCTGTTTCCGGGGCTGGGCCTGAGCCGCAGCTTCGTTCGCGTGCCTGCCGCCGAGAAGGGCCGTTACGCCTGGGGCTACGGAAAGGACGACCGGCCGACCCGGGTCAATCCGGGCATGCTGGATGCCGAGGCCTACGGCGTCAAAGCCGGCGCCGCCGACATGCTCCGCTTCGTCGAGGCAAACCTCGATCCGTCCCGGCTCGATCCGGCGCTGCGCCGGGCGGTCGAGGATACCCATCGCGGCCTCCTCCGGGTCGGACCGATGGTGCAGGGGCTGGGCTGGGAGCAATATCCCTATCCGGTGCCGCTGGAGCGCCTTCTCGCCGGCAACGCCGCGCCGATGACGTTCGAGGCACAAGCCGCCGCGCGACTGGACGCGCCGCCGACCGGCGCGGGGCTGTTCAACAAGACCGGCTCCACCAACGGCTTCGGCGCCTACGTCGCCTTCGTGCCGGAAAGGCGCATCGGCCTTGTCATGCTGGCCAACCGGAATTTTCCGATTTCCGCCCGCATCGCGGCGGCGCACGCGGTGCTGGAGGCGCTGGCCGCCGAGGCGCCCTGAACCCGCCTCAGCGCTCGCGGTCGGTGCGGAAGGCGTGCGGCACGCGCGGCATGCCGATGGCTTCGTAGTAGCCCTCGATGCCGGGCGCGGCGGTGAGCAGAAGCGAGGCCTCGGGTCCCGCCGCCGCCCGCGTCTCGGCGATGAGCTGGCGGCCGATGCCGCGGCCCTGGCAGTCGCGGGTCACCGCGAGGTCGGAGAGGTAGGCGCAGAAGGCGAAGTCGGTGAGCGTGCGCGCCACGCCGACGAGGCGTCCGTCGAGCCGGGCGGTGACGATCAGGTCGGAGCCCGCCAGCATCCGCCCGAGCCGTTCGAGGGACGCGGCCGGCCGCCGCGGCGCGAGGCCGGAGGCGACGAGGAGATCCTGAAAGGATTCCGCGTCGAGATCCGGCTCGTGCGCGTAGACGACCGCCCCGTCCACGGCCGGCTCACGCCTCGGCGGCGAAGCGGCCGTGGCAGTGCTTGTACTTCTTGCCCGAGCCGCAGGGGCAGGGCTCGTTGCGGCCGACCTTGCCCCAGGTGGAGATGTCGTCGGGATTGCGCTCCAGCACCGCCGTATCCGCCGACAGCTCGCGCGCCGCGAAGCCGTAGGCGCCGCCCGCCCCGCCGTCGCTGCCACCGGTGGCGAACTCGTTCTCGCCGGTGGCCGGGTTTCGGTGCTCGGGGAACATCGGCGGAAGCTGGGGCTCGCCGAAGCCCGCCTGTTCGAAGCCGTTGCCGGCGAAGTCGTCCGGCTGCTGCTGCATGATCTCGACATGGGCGAGCTGGGCGGTGACCTGCTCGCGCAGGGCCGCCACGAGGCCGTTGAACAGCTCGAAGGCCTCCGACTTGTACTCGTTGAGCGGGTCGCGCTGGGCGAAGCCGCGCCAGCCGATCACCTGCCGCAGGTGGTCGAGGGTGACGAGGTGCTCGCGCCAGAGATGGTCGAGCACCTGCAGCACCACCTGCTTCTCGACATAGGCCATCACCTCCGCGCCGTTGCGCTCGATCCGGGCGGCGTAGGAGTCGTCGGAGGCCTTGCGCAGGCGCTCGCGGATCTCCTCGTCGGCGATGCCCTCCTCCTTGACCCAATCCTCGATCGGAAGGTCGAGGTTGAGCACGTCGAGGGCGCGGTGCTTCAGCCCGTCCGCGTCCCACTGCTCGGCATAGGCGTTCTCGGGGATGTGGACGGCCACGAAGTCGTCGATCACCCCGTGGCGCATCTCGTCCACGGTGTCGCGCACGCTGTCCTGGCCCATCAGATCGCGGCGCTGCTCGAACACGACCTTGCGCTGGTCGTTCATGACGTTGTCGTACTTGAGCACGTTCTTGCGCATGTCGAAATTGCGCGCCTCGACCTTCTGCTGGGCCTTCTCGATCGCCTTGTTGATCCAGGGATGGATGATCGCCTCACCCTGCTCCAGGCCGAGCCGCTGCAGCATCCCGTCCATGCGGTCGGACCCGAAGATCCGCATCAGGTCGTCCTTGAGGGACAGGTAGAATTTCGAGCGGCCGGGATCGCCCTGGCGGCCGGAGCGGCCGCGCAGCTGGTTGTCGATGCGCCGCGACTCGTGGCGTTCGGTGCCGATGATGTAGAGGCCGCCCGGCAGGTCCTTCTTCCGGCCCGCCTCCGGGTCGGCGGGCTCGCCCGAGGCCAGCACCTTGGCGCGGTTCTCGGCGATCTCGGCCTTCAGCGCCTCGATGGCGGCGTCGCGCTCCGGGCCCTCGGGCATCTGCCCAAGTTCCTTCTCGATGCGCATCTCGAGGTTGCCGCCGAGTTTGATGTCGGTGCCGCGGCCGGCCATGTTGGTGGCGATGGTGATGGCGCCGGGCACGCCGGCCTCGGCCACGATGTAGGCTTCCTGCTCGTGGAAGCGGGCGTTGAGCACCGCGAAGCGCTTGGTCACCCGGTTCTCGCGGGCGGCCTTGTAGACGTCGGTGAGCGCGTTCGGGTCCGAGTAGTCGAGCAGGGTGTAGCCGGCCTTCTTCAGCAATTCGCCGATCAGCTCCGACTTCTCGATCGAGCCGGTGCCGACCAGGATCGGCTGGTGGCGGGCATGCGCCTTGTCGATCTCCTTGATGATCGCCTCGTACTTCTCCTCGACGGTGCGGTAGACCTCGTCGTCCTCGTCGACGCGCTCGACCTCCTTGTTGGTCGGGATATCGACCACGTCGAGCTTGTAGATCTCGGCGAACTCGTCGGCTTCCGTCGAGGCCGTGCCGGTCATGCCGGCGAGCTTCTTGTAGAGGCGGAAGTAGTTCTGGAAGGTAATCGAGGCGAGCGTCTGGTTCTCGGGCTGGATCGTCACCCGCTCCTTGGCCTCCAGCGCCTGGTGCAGGCCTTCCGAGTAGCGCCGGCCCTGCATCATGCGGCCGGTGAACTCGTCGATGATGACGACCTCGTCGTTCTTGACGATGTAGTCCTTGTCCAGCGTGAACAGGGTGTGGGCGCGAAGCGCCTGGTTCACGTGGTGGACGATCGTGACGTTGTGCGCGTCGTAGAGATCGCCCTCCTTGAGGATGCCGGCGTCGCGCAGGGCCTCCTCGATGAACTCGTTGCCGGATTCGGTCAGCGAGACGGTGCGCTGCTTCTCGTCGAGGTCGTAGTGTTCCCGCGCGAGCAGCGGCATCACGCCGTCCACGGCGACGTAGAGTTCCGAGCGGTCGTCCACGGGACCGGAGATGATGAGCGGCGTGCGCGCCTCGTCGATAAGGATCGAGTCGACCTCGTCGACGATGGCGTAGTGGTGCCCCCGCTGCGCCATCTGCGACAGCTCGTACTTCATGTTGTCGCGCAGGTAATCGAAGCCGAACTCGTTGTTGGTGCCGTAGGTGATGTCGCAGGCATAGGCGTCCTTGCGCTGCCCGTCGTCGAGTCCGTGCACGATGGTGCCGACGGTGAGCCCGAGGAAGCGGTAGACCCGGCCCATCCATTCCGCGTCGCGGGAGGCGAGGTAGTCGTTGACGGTGACGACGTGGACGCCCTTGCCCTCCAGGGCGTTGAGGTAGACCGGCAGCGTCGCCACCAGGGTCTTGCCCTCGCCGGTCTTCATCTCCGCGATGCCGGATTCGTGCAGCACCATGCCGCCGATCAGCTGCACGTCGAAGTGCCGCTGGCCCAGAACGCGCTTGGCCGCCTCGCGCACGGTGGCGAAGGCGGGAACGAGCAGGTCGTCGAGGCGGGTGCCGGCGGCGAGCTGATCGCGGAAGCTCTGCGTGCGGGCGCGCAGCTGCTCGTCGGAGAGCGCGGCGATTTCGGGCTCCAGCGCGTTGATCGCGGCGACGCGGGGGCGAAAGCCCTTCACGCGGCGGTCGTTGGACGAGCCGAAAATCTTCTTGGCGAGGGCACCGAGCATCGTGAACCTGCGGTCGTGAGGTCGTCGCGGGCGGCATTCGAACGCCGCCGGCCTGCGTTGGGCGGGCTTATAGAGGTAAATATCCGCAGGCGCATCCGGTAGTGCCGGTGCCGGCTCACGAACGCGCGCGGACCCTCTCGACTGGGAATCGGCCGGTGCCGCCCGGCGCGGATCGCGGGCACGATGACTCTCCGTTGATTCCGGCCACGCTTGCCTTTGCCGGGGCGGCGGGCCACCTGTGTCGCGCTTTCGTCGCGGCACCCGCCGCGATCTCGACGGGCCCCGTGCGGACGAATCCGGACCCTTCAAGACCGGTCCGGCGGGGACGCTGCCCAAGGAACGACGCTTCCATGCCGATCCTGTTCTCCCTCCGGCGCGCGAGCGCCCTCGCGCTGATCCTGGCCACCTCGGGCACCTTGCCGGGTGCCGCCCTCGCGCAGGCGCCCGCCGGCCAGCAGAGCCCGAGCGCGCCCGTCTCGGCGGCGGTTCCCCCCGAGACCGTGGTGGCCCGGATCAACGGCCAGCCGGTGACCGCCGCCGACCTCGCGCTCGCGGCCGAGGACCCGGCCCTGTCGCTGCCCGGCGTGGACGAGGCGGCCAAGCAGAACCTGCTCGTGGACTACATGATCGACCTCAAGGTCGGCGCGCAGGCGGCCGAGGCCGCCAAGGTCGGCGACAGCCCGGAGTTCAAGCGCAAGCTCGCCTATTTCCGCGACAAGCTCCTGCTCGACGAATACCTGGAGCGCGAGGCCAAGAAGGCGGTCACGCCCGAGGCCGGTAAGGCGCTCTACGACCAGACCGTGAAGTCGATGAAGCCTGAGGAGGAGGTGCGGGCCCGCCACATCCTCGTTGAGAGCGAGGACGAGGCGAAGAAGATCGCCGCCCGCATCAAGGGCGGCGAGGACTTCGCCAAGATCGCGGGCGAAGTCTCGAAGGATCCGGGCTCCAAGACCGAGGGCGGCGATCTCGGCTGGTTCACCCAGGAGCGGATGGTCAAGCCCTTCGCCGATGCCGCCTTCAAGCTCGCGCCCGGTCAGGTCTCCGATCCGGTCAAGACCCAGTTCGGCTGGCACGTGCTGCGCGTCGAGGAGAAGCGGACGAAGCCCGTGCCGACCTTCGAAGAGATGAAAGAGCAGATCGACCAGTATCTCACCCGCAAGGCGCAGCAGGACACCATCGTCAAGCTGCGCGAGGCGGCCAAGGTCGAGCGCACCGGCAGCAACGCCCCGGCCGCTGGCGAGACCAAGAAGCCGTAAGTGCGCATCGACGGCCGATCGCCGCGCGCGTTCGGCCGTCGCGGCGGCATGCGGCAGTTGCATATCGGTCTGGCGGTATCTGGTATACCAAGCTTGTAAGTGCGTTGCGATATAAGCTTTATCGCACTGCACAAACGGATGCCGCCCCGATGATCGCCCTTCTCGTCGCCACCGCCGCCATCGCCAACTTTACGCTCGTCGCGTTCCTGGCCGAGCGCTTCGGCAGCGAGGGCGGCGTCCACGCCTCCGCCGGCGAGATGACCAGCCTCCAGGCTCCGAGCCGTCCGTCCGCCTCGACCGCCTACATCGCCAACGAGAACGCCTTCGCCGCGCGGGCCAAGCGCGCCGCGTAACACCGGGTCCGATGAGGCCACCTCGTCGGATCGCCGAAAAGCCCGGAACCGCCCTCGACCGCAGCACGGTCGAGGGCTTTTTCTTTTGGGCTTCGTGCCGGCCTGCATCCGCCCGCGTCGGAGGGGCCGGCGCCGCTGACAGGCCGGATAGCCGGACCGCCTCTACGACAGCCGCCAGTCGATCGGCGCCCGCCCATGCGCTTCGAGCCATTCGTTCGCACGTGCGAAGGGCCGCGATCCGGGAAAGTCCCGGGCGCGATTGAGCGGCGAGGGATGCCCCGAGGCGACGATGCCGTGGCGGCTGTCGTCGATCAGGGCCTCGCGGGCGCGAGCCTGGGCGCCCCAGAGCAGGAACACCGCCGGCTCGGCGCGGTCCGAGACCGCGGACACCGCCTCGTCGGTGAGCTGCGACCAGCCGAGGCGCAGATGCGCGCCGGCCTTGCCCGCCTCGACCGTGAGCGCCGAATTGAGGAGCAGCACGCCGCGCTCGGCCCAGGGCGTGAGGTCGCCCGTCGAGAGATCGGGCTTGGCTCCGTCGGGCGCGAGTTCGGCCAGGATCACCTTGAGCGAGGCTGGCAGGCGCCGCCCGCCCACGTAGGAGAAGGCGAGACCGTTGGCGTCGCCCGGCGTCGGGTAGGGGTCCTGGCCGAGGATGACCGCCTTCACCGCCGGCAAGGGCGTGAGCGTCAGCGCGCGAAAGATCGCGGAGGGCTCCGGCAGAACCTTGGCTCCGGCTGCGACGCGGGCATCCACCTTCCGCGCGACCGTGTCGGCCGCACCCTCCCGGAAGAAGGGCAGGTCGAGCCAGGGAGAGCCGCCGGAGCGGAAGGTCGCGAGCGCGGTTTCGACGGGTCCGGTCATGCGGGGTTCCTAACCGAGCACCCTGATGCGCCCTCCGGTCTCGGCGGTCAGCGGGGCGTGCGCGCGGATATAGGCCATCACCGTGTTGGCCAGCAGGGTTCCGTCGGTGCCGCCGATCAGGATGCGGCCCCGCGCCAGCATCCCGTAATCGTTGCCGCCGCCCAGCATGAAGTCGTTGGCCGCGACACGGTAGGTGCGGGTCGCGTCGAGCGGCGCGTCGCCCACCGTGGCCGAGACGACGCGCGCGCCCGGCGGCGCCTTGGGGGCGAGGGTCACCGTCAGGCCCGAGATCTGGAGGAAGCGGCCCGAGTTGCGGCCGAGATCGCGATACCCGTTCTCCAGGGCCTCGCGCAGGGTCGCCCCGTCGATCGCCACGAGCACCGTGGTGTTGCCGAAGGGCAGTTCGGAGAGGATGTCGCGCCGGGTGAGCTGCGCGCCCGCCGGGTAGAGGCGGTCGCCGCGGATGCCGCCGCCGTTCATCAGGCCGATCTCGGCACCGGTGCCCGCCCGCACCGCGTCGGCCACGAGGCTGCCGAAGCTCGCCTCCCGCGCCCGCACCGAGGCGATCCGGCTGTCCAACGGTGCCTCCGTCGTGCCGAGCACGACATCGAGTTCCTTGGACAGGTCGCCTTCGAGCCGGCGCACGAGGGTCAGCGTCTCGGGATCGGGCGTCACCTCCGCGGTGTCGTGGATGCGGAAGGCGGCGCGCCAGCGCACCGACCCGTCGGGCTTGGCGGTGACGAACACGTCGATCGCCGTGACGTAATGCGCGTCGTGGCTCGACTCGGCGAGGACGGTCTGCCCGTCGTCGCGCAGGAACAGGTCGTGGTCGTGGCCCGAGAGCAGGATGTCGACGAGGCGCGCCCGCACGATCGCGTCGTCGGTCACCCGCGCCGTGTGGGCGATGCCGACGATCATCTGCGCGCCGCCCGCCCGCAGGCGCCCGGCCTCGCGGGCCAGGGTCTCGATCTCGGGGCCGAAGCGCAGGTCGCCCGATTGCGACTTCTCCGGCGTGGCCTCGAGCGCGATGCCGACGAGGCCGAGGCGGATGCCGCCCAGCGTGATCAGCGCCGAATCCGTCAGGCCGGGCAGGGGCTGGCCGTCGGCGCCGCGCAGATTGGCGGCGTAGAAGGGAAAGCGGGCCTGCGCGACGCGCTCGGCGAAGATCCTGGGGCCGAAGTCGAATTCATGGTTGCCCGGCACGAACAGGTCGGGCGGGGCCAGGTTCAGGAGTTCGACGATGTGCGCGCCGCGGTCGAAGCCCGACATCAGCGAGGGCGAGAAGCTGTCGCCCGCATGCGCGTAGAGCAGCGGCACGCCGCGGGCGCGCTCGGCCTTCACCACGGCGTTGAGGCGGGCAAAGCCGCCGCGGCCCTCCACCTCGTCCATCGCGTAGATGTCGTTGACGAGGAGCAGGGTGAAGGTCGGCGTTCCGGCCAGCGCTGTCCCGCTGCCGGCCGCGAGAAAGCCGGCGCCGAGCCCTGCACCGAGCCCGACGACGGTCTCGCGGCGGGTGGGGCGCATCCCCGGGGCTCAGCGTTTGGCGAGCCCGTCCCGCACCGCCTTGGCGTTGCGCCTGAGCGCCGGCCAGATCCAGGCGCCCGAGGCGAGGTAGAGGCCGGCCGAGACCGGCTTCAGATCGACCGCGAGCCGGTCGGCGAGACCGGGATTGGCGAGCGGGACGGGGGCTGCGTCGGTCTTGCGGTAGACCACCGTCGTGTCCTCCCGCCGGTACTCGGTGTGCGGCACGAGGCCGGCGCGGCGGGCGAGAAGATCGAAGGTCTCGCGCACGTAGCCGTGGACATGGGCGAAGTGGAAGCGCTCGTGGGGCGGCTTGCCGGTGGCGGCCATGTTGGGCACCGCGGCGTAGAGGACGCCGTCGGGCTTCAGCCAGCGGGCCAGCCGCTCCATCGTCTCGGCGGGGTTGCGCAGGTGCTCCAGCACGTGGTGCGTGGAGATCACGTCGAAATGGCCGGCGGGGAAGCGGTCCGGCGCTTCGGCCTCGTCGAGCACCTCGACGCCGTGATGGGCGCGGGCATAGGCGGCGTAGTCCCGGCCCGGCTCGACGCCGATCACCTCGCAGCCGCGCCGCTTGGCCTCCGCCAGGAACTCGCCGGAACCCGAGCCAAAATCGAGCAGGTGCGCGCCGGGCTTCAGCTTCGGTCCCAGAAGGTCGGCGCGGAAGGCCGCCTCGCGGGCGGAGCGGTTGAGGTGGTGGCGCGGCGGGCCGCCCGAGAAGGCGAGCTGGTAGTCGGCCCGGTAGGCGGTCGCATAATATTCGGCCAATTCGTCCGGCGTCGGCATCGGATCGGTGCGGATCAGGCCGCACTGCATGCAGGCGATCGAGCGCAGGGTCTTGAGCCGCCGGTCGGTCTCGGCCACGGTGACGGCGTCGCGGCATCCGCACAGGTTGCAGGCGGCCGGCGCCCCCTCGTACGGATAGCCGGTGAACGGCACGAAGTGCTTCAGGAAGTAGCGGGGGGACGGCATGTCGCGCTGGCCTCCGGAGCGATTTCGGGCAAAGGGTTTGTCGAGATACGGGCTGGACCCTCCCACGAGAGTTTCCTCTTTCGGGAGAGCCTTGGCCTTGGAAAGCCGCCTGCTCTAGATCGAACGGCCGGCCCGCACAACCGGATCGCTTGCCGCTTTGAGGCCGCGTTGAGGAAGGCGGGATGCCCGTGACCGGAAACCCGATGAACGAACGCGTCCAACCCGAGGCTCTTTTGCCCGAGACTCTCCTGCGCGATCCCGTGCGGGTCGCGCCCACCGCCCTGCCGCCGGACCACCCGGCGGTGCGGACGGGCCGCGTCGGCGTGCTGCTGATGAACCTCGGCACCCCCGAGGGCACGAGCTACTGGCCGATGCGCCGCTATCTCAAGGAATTCCTCTCCGACCGCCGGGTGATCGAGGTGCCGCGGCTGATCTGGTGGCCGCTGCTGAACCTCATCATCCTGACCAAGCGCCCGGGGCCGAAGGGCCGCGACTACGCCAGCATCTGGAACAACGAGCGCGACGAGGGTCCGCTCAAGACCATCACCCGCGGCCAGTGCGAGAAGCTCCAGGCGGCGATGGGCGATTCCGTCGTGGTCGACTGGGCGATGCGCTACGGCAAGCCGGAGGTGAGCCTGCGCATCCAGGCCCTGCTCGATCAGGGCTGCGACCGCATCCTGCTCGTGCCGCTCTATCCCCAGTACGCGGCGGCCACCTCGGCCACCGCCTGCGACCAGGCCTTCAAGGCCCTGATGCAGATGCGCTGGCAGCCGACCGTGCGGGTCTCGCCGCCCTACCACGACGATCCGGTCTACATCCAAGCCATGGCGGATTCGATCCGCGAGGGACTGGCCAAGCTCGACTTCGAGCCGGAGGTGATCCTCACCTCCTTCCACGGCGTGCCCAAGAGCTACCTGCTCAAGGGCGATCCCTACCATTGCCAGTGCCTCAAGACCGGCCGGCTGATCCGCGAGGCGATGGGCTACACGCCCGAGCAGATGCGCGTGACCTTCCAGTCGCGCTTCGGCAACGAGGAATGGCTCAAGCCCTACACCGACGAGACCGTGCAGGCGCTGGCGAAATCCGGCGTGAAGCGCATGGCGATCGTGGCGCCGGGCTTCACCGCCGACTGCCTGGAGACGCTGGAGGAACTCGACGGCGAGAACCGCCACTATTTCGAGGAGAACGGCGGCGAGAAATACGCCTTCATTCCCTGCCTCAACGATTCCGACCTCGGCATGCGCGTGATCGAGCATGTCGTGCGGCGGGAATTGCAGGGTTGGATCTGAGGCGGGATCTGGGGCTGAGGGCCGGCCCGGATCGGACGACGCTCGCGCGAAACGATCTGAGCCGGCTTCCCGCCCATGCGCGCGAAGCCGGACGAAGGCTCAACCATGGCCCTAACGTTGCCTTGCGCCCCCCCGGATCGCATGCTAGGCGACAGCCGCGCCGCGGGGAGACCGTTCAAGGCCTTCCGAGCCCGGTGCAATTCCAATCCCCACGGACTTTGAGGCACCGCCGGATCGGGCGGGCGCAAGGGGCCGGCGGGCAAGGATAAGAGAGAGCGACGGGTGGCGCAGAACGGTTCCGAGGGTCCCCTGTTGGCCGGTGTGGCGGGCCGCTACGCGTTGGCCCTGTACGAGCTGGCCCGCGAAGAGCGGCAGATCGACGACGTTGCCAAGAACCTTGAGGCGTTCGACGCGCTCTACCGCGAGAGCGCCGACCTGCGCCGGCTCGTGAAGAGTCCGGCCTTCTCGGCCGCCGAGCAGACGGCCGCCGTGGGCGCCGTGCTCGACCGCGCCGGCATCACGGGTCTGGCCGCCAACTTCATCAAGCTCTCGGCCACCAACCGCCGCCTCTTCTCCCTGCCGGAGATGATCCGCGCCTACCGCGAGAAGGTACGCGAGGCCAAGGGCATCGTCCGCGCCGAGGTCCGCGTCGCCGAGAAGCCCTCCGACGCGGTGATCGAGGAGATCAAGGCCTCGCTGCGCGACGTCGCCAAGAGCGAAGTCGACATCGACCTGCACGTCGATCCGAGCCTGATCGGCGGCATCGTCGTGAAGATGGGCTCGCGCATGGTCGACGCCTCGCTTCGGACCAAGCTGAACAGCATCCGCCTCGCCATGCGGGAAGCGCGCTGAGCGGTCGTCACGACCCTCGCGTAAACCCCGACAGACGAACAGACACGCACCCGACCTTTAAAGAGGCCCGACGATGGACATCCGCGCCGCCGAGATCTCCGCGATCCTGAAAGAGCAGATCAAGAACTTCGGCCAGGAGGCCGAGGTCACGGAAGTAGGACAGGTGCTCGCGGTCGGCGACGGCATCGCCCGCGTCTACGGCCTCGACAACGTCCAGGCCGGTGAGATGGTCGAGTTCGAGTCGGGCGTGCGCGGCATGGCCCTCAACCTCGAGCAGGACAATGTCGGCGTCGTGATCTTCGGCTCCGACCGCGAGATCAAGGAAGGCCAGACCGTCAAGCGCACCGGCGCCATCGTGGACGTGCCGGTCGGCAAGGGTCTGCTCGGCCGCGTGGTCGACGGCCTCGGCAACCCGATCGACGGCAAGGGCCCGATCCAGTCGACCGAGCGTCGCCGCGTCGACGTGAAGGCCCCGGGCATCATCCCGCGCAAGTCCGTGCACGAGCCGATGGCCACCGGCCTCAAGGCGATCGACGCCCTGATCCCCGTCGGCCGCGGCCAGCGCGAGCTGATCATCGGCGACCGCCAGACCGGCAAGACCGCGATCGCGCTCGACACGATCCTCAACCAGAAGCCGGCCCATTCGGGCACCGACGAGAACGCCAAGCTCTACTGCGTCTACGTCGCCATCGGCCAGAAGCGCTCCACCGTCGCCCAGTTCGTGAAGGTGCTGGAGGACCAGGGCGCGATGGAATACTCCATCGTCATCGCCGCCACCGCCTCCGACGCCGCGCCGATGCAGTTCATCGCGCCCTTCGCCGGTTGCGCCATGGGCGAGTACTTCCGCGACAACGGCATGCACGCCGTGATCGTCTATGACGATCTCTCCAAGCAGGCCGTGGCCTACCGCCAGATGTCGCTGCTGCTGCGCCGCCCGCCGGGCCGCGAGGCTTACCCGGGCGACGTGTTCTATCTCCACTCGCGCCTGCTCGAGCGCGCCGCCAAGATGGGCGACGCCGCCGGCAAGGGCTCGCTCACCGCTCTGCCGGTCATCGAGACCCAGGCCAACGACGTCTCGGCCTACATCCCGACCAACGTGATCTCGATCACCGACGGCCAGATCTTCCTCGAGACCGACCTGTTCTACCAGGGCGTCCGCCCGGCGGTGAACGTCGGCCTCTCGGTCTCGCGCGTGGGCTCCTCGGCCCAGACCAAGGCGATGAAAAAGGTCGCCGGCAAGATCAAGGGCGAGCTGGCGCAGTACCGCGAGATGGCGGCCTTCGCCCAGTTCGGCTCGGACCTCGACGCCTCGACCCAGCGCCTGCTCAACCGCGGTGCGCGCCTCACCGAGCTCCTGAAGCAGCCGCAATTCTCGCCGCTGAAGATGGAAGAGCAGGTCGCGGTGATCTACGCCGGCGTCAACGGCTACCTCGACAAGCTGCCGGTCAACAAGGTCCGCGCCTTCGAGGACCAGCTGCTCGGCACCCTGCGCTCGAAGCACCAGGATTGGCTCGACTCGGTGCGCGACTCCAAGGACCTCTCGGACGCCAACGCCAACACCCTCAAGGGCGTGGTCGAGTCCGTCGCGAAGTCCGTCGCCTGACGCCCTCGCTGCCGACAGGCGGCGAAGCGAAGAAGTAGTGCCAGACGGCCGCTCTCCCCGGAGGGCGGCCGTCGCCGAGACGTCCGCGAGCGATCTGGAAATCCGCCGATGCCGAGTTTGAAGGATCTGCGCAACCGCATCACCTCGGTGAAGGCGACGCAGAAGATCACCAAGGCGATGCAGATGGTCGCCGCCGCCAAGCTGCGGCGCGCCCAGAATGCCGCCGAGAACGGGCGTCCCTACGCCGAGAAGATGGCGCAGGTGCTCGGCAACCTCGCGGGCAACCTGATCGGCGGCGTCGGCGCCCCGCGCCTGCTCTCCGGCACGGGCCAGGACCGGGTGCACCTGCTCGTGGTCTGCACCGGCGACCGGGGTCTCGCCGGCGCCTTCAACTCCTCGATCGCGCGTCTGGCCCGCGAGCACGCCAACCGGCTCATGGCCGAGGGCAAGACCGTCAAGATCATGACGGTCGGCAAGAAGGGCCTCGACGTCCTACGCCGCCAGTTCCGCGACCAGATCATCGCCTCGCGCGACATCCGCGGCAACAAGCCGGTCGACTACCCCTTCGCCGCCGAGATCGCCGACGACATCCTCGCCCGCTTCGAGGCCGGCGAGTTCGACGTGGCGACCCTGTTCTACTCCGAGTTCCGCTCGGTGATCTCGCAGATCCCGACGGCGCAGAAGATCATCCCGGCCGAGCTGCCGCCCGCCGGAGAGGCGGGCACCGCTCAGGGCGCCGATGCGGCGCTCGAGTTCGAGCCGAACGAGGAAACCATCCTCGAAACCCTGCTGCCGAAGAACCTCACGGTGCAGGTCTACCGGGCGCTCCTGGAGAACGCCGCCTCCGAGCAGGGCGCGCGCATGAGCGCCATGGACTCCGCGACCCGCAACGCGGGCGAGATGATCAAGAAGCAGACGCTGATCTACAACCGCACGCGTCAGGCCATGATCACCAAGGAACTCATCGAGATCATTTCGGGCGCGGAAGCGCTCTGACCGCCGCATAGAGGAATCATCGCAATGGCGAACACCGCTTCCCCCGCCACGGCTTCCAACTCCAAGGGCCGCATCACCCAGGTCATCGGCCCCGTGGTCGACGTGCAGTTCGACGGCTACCTGCCGGAGATCCTGAACGCGCTGGAGACCAAGAACCAGGGCAACCGCCTCGTGCTCGAAGTGGCCCAGCAGCTCGGCGAGAACACCGTCCGCTGCATCGCCATGGACACCTCGGAAGGCCTCGTGCGCGGCCAGGAGGTCTCCGACACCGGCGCGCCGATCCGGGTGCCGGTCGGCCACAACACCCTCGGCCGCATCATGAACGTCATCGGCGAGCCGATCGACGAGGCCGGCCCGATCGAGGCCGACACCTACCGCGCCATCCACCAGCCGGCTCCGTCCTACGCCGACCAGTCGACCGAGGCGCAGATCCTCGTCACCGGCATCAAGGTCGTCGACCTGCTCGCTCCCTACGCCAAGGGCGGCAAGATCGGCCTGTTCGGCGGCGCGGGCGTCGGCAAGACCGTGCTGATCATGGAGCTGATCAACAACATCGCCAAGGCCCACTCGGGCTACTCGGTGTTCGCCGGCGTCGGCGAGCGGACGCGTGAGGGCAACGATCTCTACCACGAGATGATCGAGTCCAACGTCAACAAGAACCCCAAGGAGAACAACGGCTCGGCCGAGGGCTCCAAGTGCGCGCTGGTCTACGGCCAGATGAACGAGTCGCCCGGCGCCCGCTCCCGCGTGGCGCTGACCGGCCTGACCATCGCCGAGCAGTTCCGCGACGAGGGCCAGGACGTGCTCTTCTTCGTCGACAACATCTTCCGCTTCACGCAGGCGGGCTCCGAGGTGTCGGCGCTTCTGGGCCGCATCCCCTCCGCGGTGGGCTATCAGCCGACGCTGGCCACCGACATGGGCGCCCTGCAGGAGCGCATCACCACCACGACCAAGGGCTCGATCACCTCGGTGCAGGCGATCTACGTGCCGGCCGACGACCTGACCGACCCGGCGCCCGCCGCCTCGTTCGCCCACCTCGACGCCACGACCGTGCTCTCGCGCTCGATCGCCGAGAAGGGCATCTACCCGGCCGTGGACCCGCTCGACTCCACCTCGCGCATGCTCTCGCCGGCGATCCTCGGTGAGGAGCATTACGACGTGGCCCGCCGCGTCCAGCAGACGCTGCAGCGCTACAAGTCGCTCCAGGACATCATCGCGATCCTGGGCATGGACGAGCTGTCCGAGGAGGACAAGCTGACGGTGGCCCGCGCCCGCAAGATCGAGCGCTTCCTCTCCCAGCCGTTCCACGTCGCCGAGGTGTTCACCGGCTCGCCGGGCAAGCTCGTCGCGCTGGAAGACACGATCAAGGGCTTCAAGGGCCTGGTCGAGGGCAAGTACGACGACCTGCCGGAGGCCGCCTTCTACATGGTCGGCTCCATCGAGGAGGCCCAGGAGAAGGCCAAGAAGCTCGCCGCCTAAGGCAAGCGGGCGAGGGGCGGCCGCGTAACCGGGGCCGCTCACCTCCTCGCGGGGCTCGATCACGGATCGGGCCCACGCGCGGCACTTGAGCGAAGCCGGGCGCCGCGGTTCCTGCCGGGACCCCCGGAGTTCGCGGACACCAACTCGGGACCTTCAGAATGTCCACCTTCCACTTCGATTTCGTCGGCCCCGAGCGGACGCTGTATTCCGGCGAGGTCGAGGCGGTGCAGCTTCCCGGCTCCGAGGGCGAGATGACCGTCCTGCCGGGTCATGCCCCGGTGCTGACCACCCTCAAGGTGGGCGTCATCACGGTTCAGGAGCGCTCCGGCAGCGGCAAGCGCATCTACGTGCAGGGCGGCTTCGCCGATATCGGCCCGACCTCCGTGACGGTGCTGGCCGAGCGCGCCGCGCCGATCGAAGAAGTCACGCCCGCCATGATCGACAAGGAGATCGAGGCGGTCCAGCTGCTCCACGACGCCACCACGGACTACGCCAAGCGCGAGGCCCTGAACGCCCAGATCGTTCAGATGGAAGAGGCCAAGCACACGCTGAACCTCCGCTCCTGATCGGATCGGTCTCAGCACGGACGGAAGGCGCCGGGAAACCGGCGCCTTTTTCATGTCCGGGTCCGTCTCGGTCAATCGGCTCCGGCTGCCGGCGTCACGGCCCGGCCGCCTCCAGCGCCCGGGCGATCAGCCGTTCCCGGGCCGCCGCATCCTCGGGGCAGCCGCTGGCGAGCCAGAGGTCCCGGGCGGCCCTCAATCCCGCCCCGACGGCGCGCCCCGCCGGCACGCCCCGCGCGACGAGGTCGGCGCCCGTGACCGGCAGGACAGGCCGCGTGCCGGAGGCCGCCGCGCGGTCGAGGGCGGCGCTGGCCTCCGGCGTCACGCGCGGGCGCGGTTCGCCGGCGAGCGCGACCAGCACCTCCCGCAGCGGCTCGGCTCCGTATGTCGCCACGAGCGCGGGCACGTCGCCCCCCTCGATCTCCGGCCGGTCGTGCAGGGCGGCCAGCGCCGCGGCGTAGCCGGAGAGCCGGGCCTGCTCGTTGCGCGACAGGCGCAGGTCGGCCTGAAGGCGCTCGGCATCCTCGCCCGTGCGCACGGCCAGGGCCGCGAAGCGGGCGGTCGCGTCGAGGGGCGGTTCGGCCGCGGCGCAGCGGGCGAGCCGGCCGAGTTCGCCGACGCCGCCGAGGATGCGGAGGAGCAGGCCGGTCTCGCTCAAGCTCGCGACCGCATCGACCGCGCGGGGCGCCACGAGCAGCTTCAGGACTTCCGCGCGCACCCGCTCCCGCGAAAGCCGGTCGAGGCTGTCGCGCGCGGCGATCGCGGCGGCGAGTCCCTCCGCATCCGGCGCGCCGCGGCCGTAGCGGGCGTGGAAGCGGAAGAAGCGCAGGAGCCGCAGGGCGTCCTCGCGGATGCGGGTGGCGGCGTCGCCGATGAAGCGCACCCGGCACGCGGCGAGGTCGGCCACGCCGCCGGTCGTGTCGTGCAGGCGGCCCTCCGCATCGAGGGAGAGGGCATTGATGGTGAAATCGCGCCGCTCGGCATCGCGAAAGAAGTCGCGGCCGAAGCGCACCACCGCGTGGCGCCCGTCGGTCTCCACATCCTCGCGCAGGGTCGTCACCTCGTGCGGTCGGCCCGCGACCACGAGGGTGACCGTGCCGTGCTCGATTCCCGTCGGCACCGCCTTGAGGCCGGCGGTGCGGGCGCGCGCCATCACCGCCTCGGGCCGCAGCGTCGTAGTCAGGTCGATGTCGCTGGCGATCACGCCGAGCAGGGCGTCGCGCACGCAGCCGCCGACGAGGCGCGTCTCCTCGCCCTCCGCCGCCAGGGCCGCGAGGCAGGCCTGCACGCCCTCCTGCATGAGGAGCCGGGCCGGGCCGTCCGGGTCCAGCGGCGGGGGAAGCGCGCCGGGGATCACCGGAAATGGCCCGGCACCAGCTGCCCGTTCTCGAAGCGCGGCGGCACGTAGCCGTCCTCGTGGCGCTGCGCCGTCAGCCCGATCATCAGGAGGGAGGCGACGACGATGAACAGGCCGGCCAGAACGAGCCGGGTCCAGTGCGGGCGCCACTCCGCATGGTCGAGCGGCGAGCGCCGCGCGAACAGCAGCCAGCCCGCGAAGGCCAGGAAGGGCAGGGAGAACAGGAGGATTTCCTGAAGGACGAGGCGGAGCATCGAGGGCGCGTGTCTCGCGAAGAATCCGGCGGGCCGCCCGGTCTTCGGGCGCTCAGGCGTAGAGGCGTTCGTAGAGATTATGCACGATCCCCGCCGTGACACCCCAGATCAGGTGCTCGGCGAAGGGGATGGCATAGTAATAGCGCGTCCGGCCCCGCCATTCTCCCGAGCGGACGAGATGCCGCGCCGGATCCATCAGGAAAGCCAGCGGCACCTCGAAGCAGGACGCCACCTCCGCCGGATTCGGGCGCAGGGCGGCGTCGCGGGCCACGAGTCCGACCACGGGCACCACGAGGAAGCCGGTCGCGGAGAGATAGGGATCGAGATAGCCGAGCGGACGCACCCCGCGCTCCAGGCCGATCTCCTCGCGCGCCTCCCGCAGGGCCGTGTCGATCGGCGTGGTGTCCTCGGGATCGACCTTGCCGCCGGGAAAGGCCACCTGCCCCGAATGATCGCGTAAGTGTGCCGCCCGCTTCGTGAACAGCAGCGTCGCGCCGTCCTCCCGCTCCATCACCGGAACCAGCACCGCGGCGTGGCGGTGCGGGGCGGCCGGGGCCACCGCGAACCCTTCTGGGTCCAGATCGTGGTCGCCGCGCGGGTTGGCCAGCGGCGCGTTCGGCCCCGGCGGCACGTGGCTCAGGTGGGTCTCCGCCTGCGCGAGAAAGGCGTCGAGACCGAAATCGTCCGCGGACGGGCCGGCCACGCCGTCGGGCAATCTCAAGCGGCCGCCCCGGCGGGGGCGATGCGGTGGAAGTGGCCGCCGGCCCAGAGCCCGAACCACGCCGCCCCGTCGATCATCTGCTCCTCGCCCAGCTCCACGAGATCGTAGGTGAGGGGGCGGCTCACCAGCGCCCAGAGCTCGCGGCGCACGTGGAGGTAGGGCTTGAGGCCCTCCGGCCCGTCCTCGAAGCGCAAGGGATGCTCGGCATCGGCCGGCACGAGGTCGTCCACGTTGGTGCGGAAGGCGATGCGGCGCGCCCGACCCTCGCCCTCCACCGCCATCTCGACGGCGGAAAAGGGCGCATCGTCCACCTGGATGCGCACCCGCTCGGCGGGGGTCACGAGCACGGTCGAGCCGTCCGGCTCCCGGCGCAGGATCGAGGCGAACAGCCGGACGAGCTTGGGCCGGCGGATGGCCGAGCCGTTGTGGAACCACGTGCCGTCGGCACCGATGCGGATGTCGATGTCCCCGCAATGCTGCGGATGCCACTGCTCCACCGGCGGCAGGCCGCGCTTGGCCGAATCCCGGCCGATCTCGCCGAGGGCGGCGCTGAGGCGGGCGAGGGCCGGATCGTCGGAGGCGGGCTGGGTCATGACTGGTCGCCGGGCTTGTCCCTCAGAACCTTCCAGATGGCCGTCACCGCCGCAAGCGGCCGGCCGCCGCTCGTGAGCGTGCCGCGCACGAAGACGAGGGACGAGGTTTTCCGCACGATCTCCGGCACGGTCTCGATCAGGTCGCCGATCTGGGCCGCGCCGACGAACTGGCTCGACATCTCGATGGTCACGGCGCGTGCCCCGTCGCAGGCGTCGCGCACGACGATGCTGAGCGCCCGGTCGGCGAAGGTCAGCAGCATGCCGCCATGGACGATGCCGACGAGGTTGCCGTGCCTCTCGTCGGTGCGGACGGCGAATTCCTTCCGGCCCTCGACGGTGCGGTGATAGACCGGGCCGACATGGGCGATGAAGCCGGGATCGGTGAAGGCCTCCCAGCCCTCGGGAAACGCCGCGCTCTCGTCGTCCGTCATCCGGTCTCGCCTCCCGCCCCACGGGGCGGAGGCCCCGCCGCGATGCACGATGTCGCGGGCATCCTGCCCTGCGCCAGCAGGCGAGCCATATAGTGCCGATCTGCCGCGCGGCAGCGCCGCGCTTGCGTTCGAAGCGCGTTCGGCGCCAGACTCCCCGCTTTCCCGGGCATTCGAGCCCGGTCATCGCAAGGTTCACTTCATGGCACAGGGCGCCGGACCGGCCAGCACGACGAGCCTCGACGACGGGATCGTCGCCACCGCCGAGAGCTGCCTTGCCGCGATTCGTGAGGCGCGGGAGGCGATCCACGGGGTCATCTTCGGTCAGGAGAAGATCGTCGATCTGGCGCTGGTCACGATCCTGGCCGGCGGCCACGGCCTGCTCGTCGGCCTCCCCGGCCTCGCCAAGACCAAGCTGGTGGAGACGCTGGGCACGGTGCTGGGGCTCGATGCCCGCCGCGTGCAGTTCACGCCGGACCTGATGCCCTCCGACATCCTCGGCACCGAGATCCTCGACGAGGATGCCGAGCGCCGCCGCTCCTTCCGCTTCGTGAAGGGACCGGTCTTCACCCAGCTCCTGATGGCCGACGAGATCAACCGGGCCAGCCCGCGCACGCAATCGGCCCTGCTCCAGGCGATGCAGGAGCATTTCGTCTCGGTGGCGGGCGAGCGCCACGACCTGCCGCGCCCCTTCCACGTGCTGGCGACCCAGAACCCGATCGAACAGGAGGGCACCTATCCGCTGCCCGAGGCGCAGCTCGACCGCTTCCTGCTGGAGATCGATGTCGGCTACCCCGACCGCGCCGCCGAGCGCCGCATCCTGATCGAGACGACCGGCGTCGAGGATGCGCGGGCGCAGACCGTGATGAACACCGAACAGCTGCTCACGGCCCAGCGCCTGGTGCGGCGCCTGCCGGTGGGCGATGCGGTGGTCGATGCCATCCTCGACCTCGTGCGCTCGGCCCGCCCCGAGGGCGGCGATCCGGCGGTCGGCAAGAAGCTGCTCTGGGGGCCCGGCCCCCGCGCCAGCCAGGCGCTGACGCTGGCCGTGCGTGCCCGCGCCCTGATCGAGGGCCGCGTCGCCCCCTCCGTCGCCGACGTGAAGGCTCTGGCCGAGCCGGTGCTGAAGCACCGCATGGCCGTCACCTTCGCCGCGCGGGCCGACGGCGAGACGGTGACCGGCCTGATCGGCCAGCTCGTCGCCAAGCTCTGAGACCGGCGCGCATGGCCTCCGCCCGGCTCGTCGAGGCCGACCACCGCCGCCCCGGCGCCCCCGAGACCGGCGGGGCGCTGGCGCTCGCCGAGGTGATGCCGCGGCTCGTGCTCGAATCGCGGCGCGTCTCCGGCACCCTGGCGCACGGCCTGCACGGGCGCCGCCGCGCGGGGCCGGGCGAGAGCTTCTGGCAGTTCCGCCCCTTCGTCACCGGCGAGGCCGCCGCGCGCATCGACTGGCGCCGCTCGGCCCGCGACGACCGGCTCTACGTGCGCGAGCGGGAGTGGGAAGCCGCCCACAACATCTGGATCTGGATCGACCGCTCGGCCTCCATGGGCTTCGCCTCCGAACTGGCCCAGACCTCCAAGGTCGAGCGGGCGCTGGTGCTGGGGCTGGCGCTGGCCGATACCTTCGTGGAGGGCGGCGAGCGCGTCGGCCTGCTCGGGCTCACCCGCGCCAGCGCCACCCGGGGCATCGTCGAGACGCTGGCCCAGGCTTTGGTCAACGACCGGGCCGGGCTCGCCCAGGATCTGCCGCCGGCCGCACGGCCCGGCCGCTTCGACGAGGTCGTGCTGATCAGCGATTTCCTCACGCCGCTCGACCGGGTGCGGGAGGCGGTGCAGGCCAATTCCGTCCACGGCAATCGCGGCCATCTCGTGCTCGTGGCCGATCCGGTGGAGGAGACCTTCCCCTTCACGGGCCAGACCGTGCTGCACGATCCCGAAGGCGGCCTGAGCCTCGATATCGGCGAGGCGGGCGCCTGGGGCGAGGCCTATCGCAGCCGCATCGCGGCGCACCGCGACGGCCTCTCGGAGATCGCCCGTCAGCGGGGCTGGACGCTGACGATCCACCGCACCGACCGGCCGGCGAGCGAGGCGGCCCTGCGGCTGCTCACCCTCGTCGCCGCCGCGCGCGGGCTCGGCTGAAAGGCGAACCGCTTTGTTCGGAGTCCCGCTCACCTTCGCCGCGCCGCTCGCGCTCGCCGCCCTGGCCGCGCTGCCCTCGCTGTGGATCCTGCTGCGGGTCACCCCGCCGCGCCCGCGCCGCATCCACTTCCCGCCGCTGGCCCTCGTCGCCGACCTGCTGCCGAAGCGCGAGACCCCGGCCCGCACGCCGCCCTGGCTCCTGATCCTGCGCATCCTCGCCGCCGCCTGCCTGATCCTCGCCGTGGCGGGGCCGGTCTGGAATCCCGGCGGCATCGGCGCTGCCGCGGGGCGGGAACCCCTGCTCCTCATTCTCGACAACGGCTTCGTCGCGGCTCACGATTGGCGCGACCGCCTGCGCGCGGCCACCGACGAGATCGAGGCCGCCGCCCGCGACGGGCGCCCGGTGGCCCTGGTCGCGAGTGCGGATGCGCCCGCTCCCTTCGAGGCGAAGGCCCCGGCCACCGCCCTGGAGCGCCTGCGGGCGATCCAGCCGCGCCCGCATCTCGGTGACCGCGGGGCGCATCTGGCCTCGATCGGCACCTTCCTGGAGCGGACGTCCGGCGCCTCGATCGTCTGGATCAGCGACGGCGTGCGCGGCGCGGGCGAGGCGGATTTCGCCAAGACCCTTGGAGAACTGGCCGGCCGCAACGGCACCGCCGTGACCGTGCTGAAGGCCGAGCGCTCCCCGGCGCTCGCGCTCGAAGGCTCGCCGATGCAGCCGGGCGAGAAGCTCTCGGCGCAGGTGCTGCGGGCGCAAGGAAACGGCCGCGATACTGGGCTGGTGCGGGCGCTCGACCAGAAGGGCCTGCCGCTGGCCGAGAGCCGCTTCACCCTGGAGCCGGAGGCGCGCGAGACGAGTGTCAGCTTCGACCTGCCGGTGGAGCTGCGCAACGCCATCGCCCGCCTGGAGATCGAGGGCGAGCGCTCGGCCGGCGCCGTGGTGCTGATGGACGAGCGCGGCAAGCGCCGCCGGGTCGGCCTCGTCTTCGGCGGCACGCTGGATCAGGCCCAGCCGCTGCTCGCGCCGACCTACTACCTCGCCAAGGCGCTCAACCCCTTCGCCGACGTGCATCAGCCCCGCGGCGGCCAGGGCACGGCCGAATCCATCGGCCAGATGCTCGACAATCAGGTCTCCGTGCTGGCGCTCGCCGATGTCGGCGCCCTGGACGAGCGCACCCTCGCGCGGGTCCAGAAATTCGTGGACGAGGGCGGCCTGCTCCTGCGCTTCGCCGGGCCGCGGCTGGCCGCCGGCAACGACCCGCTCGTGCCGGTGCGCCTGCGCCGGGGCGGGCGCTCGCTCGGCGGCACGCTCTCCTGGGACCGGCCGAAGACGCTCGCGGCCTTCGCTCCCGAGAGCCCGTTCGCCGGGCTGAACCCGCCCGCCGATATCGGCGTGCGCCGTCAGATCCTGGCCGAGCCGGATGGCGATCTGCCGGGCAAGACCTGGGCGTCGCTGCAGGACGGGACGCCGATCGTCACGGCCGAGAAGCGGGGGCAGGGGCTCGTAGTGCTGTTTCACGTGACCGCCGACACCACGTGGTCGAATCTGCCCCTGTCGGGCCTGTTCGTGGACATGCTGCGCCGGGTCGTCGGGCTCGCCGGCCCGTCGGCCAAGCTCGGCGAGGGGGACGGGCGGCAGGCCAAGGCGGCGCTGCTGGCGCCGCGCCTGACCCTCGACGGTTTCGGCGCGCTCGGCTCGCCGCCGGCCAGCGCCACGGCGGTGCCCGCCGACTTCACCGACCGCGCCGGCCCCGAGCACCCGCCGGGCTTCTACGGCACGGCGGAGGGCGGCATCGCCGTCAACGCGCTGGTGCCCGGCGACCGGCTCGAAGCCCTCGACCTCGCCGCACTCCAGGGGGCCCGGATGGGCTCGCTCGCGGGCGCCGAGACCCTGGACCTGCGCGCGCTGCTGTTCAGCCTCGCCCTCGCCCTGCTCGCGCTCGACACCCTGGCCGGGCTCTGGCTCGGCGGCTTCCTTCGCGGTTCCGCAAAAGCGTCACGCGGCCGCGCGGCGCCGGCCGCGCTCCTTCTCCCGGCGCTGCTCGGCTTCGCCCTCCTGATTGCTCCAATTCCGGCGCAGGCGCAGGAGCCGCCCGCCAACCGGCCGAACGGCATTGAATCGGCGCTCGCCACCCGGCTCGCCTTCGTCGTCACGGGGGATGCCGCGGTCGATGCCGCGAGCCGGGCCGGCCTGTCCGGCCTGAGCCAGATGCTCGCCGCCCGCACCGCCCTGGAGCCCGGCGAGCCCGCGGGGCTCAATCTGGAGAAGGACGAGCTTGCCTTCTATCCGCTGATCTACTGGCCGATCGTGGCCGGGCGCCCGCAGCCGAGCGAGGCGGCGATCCGCAAGATCGACGCCTTCATGCGCAACGGCGGAACGGTGATCTTCGATACCCGCGACGGCCAGACCGCCCGCGCCGGCGGCCCGCCGACGCCGGAGACGGCCTATCTGCGCAAGATGCTCGGAACCCTCGAAGTGCCCGAGCTCGAGCCCGTGCCGCAGGACCACGTGCTGACCAAGGCCTTCTACCTCGTCGACTCCTTCCCCGGCCGCTACGGCACGGGACAGACCTGGGTCGAGACGATCCCGCCCGCGGGCGAGGGCGGCGAGCGCCGCCCGGCCCGGGCCGGGGACGGCGTCACCCCGATCATCATCACCGGCAACGACCTCGCCGCCGCCTGGGCGCTCGGCCGCAACGGCGAACCGCTCTATCCCGTCTCCGGCGGCGACCAGCGCCAGCGCGAGATGGCCTTCCGGGGCGGCATCAACATCGTGATCTACACGCTGACCGGAAACTACAAGGCCGATCAGGTCCACGTGCCGGCGTTGCTGGAGCGGTTGGGGCAGTGATGTCTTCGAAGACACGCGGCTCCAAAATCCCTCCCCCCTCCGCGGGGGAGGGTGCCCTGCGGATGCAGGGCGGGAGAGGGGTCGGCTCAGGTCTTTCCGGAAACGGCGTTCCCCTCACCCGATCCCCTTCGGGAGCCACCCTCTCCCGCAGAGGGGAGAGGGAATTCTCGCGCAATAAAGCAGGCCCCGCCCCATGCTGAGCCTCAGCTTCACCCCCCTCGTTCCCTGGCCGGTGCTCGCCGGGTTCGGCGTGCTCGCCGCGGTCCTCGCCGTCGTCGCGGTGCTCGCCCGCGGGCGCACGGCGCTGCTGCGGGCGGTCGCGCTCGGCCTCGTCGTCCTCGCGCTCGCCAACCCCTCGCTCGTGCGCGAGGACCGCGACCCGGTGAAGGATGTGGCCGCCATCGTCGTCGACCGCTCCGGTTCGCAAAGCTTGGGCGAGCGTCCGGCCATGACCGACGCGGTGAAGGCCGAGCTGGAACGCCGCTTCGGCACGATGGCCAACATCGAGCCCCGCTTCATCGAGGTCGGCGACGCGCAAGGAGCGGAGGGCGACGACGGCACCAAGCTGTTCACGGCGCTGACCCAGGCGCTGGCCGACGTGCCGCCGGAGCGCATCGCCGGCGTGGTGATGCTGACCGACGGCGTGGTGCACGACATCCCCGCCGCCCTGGCGACGCTGGGGCTGAAGGCGCCGCTCCACGTCCTCGTCACCGGCCGCCCCGATGAGCGCGACCGCCAGATCAAGATGTTGGAAGCTCCCCGCTTCGGCATCGTCGGCCGGGACGTCACCTTGCGCGGCGAGGTGATGGAGCGCGGCGGCACCGGCACGGCCGTCGTCACGGTGCGCCGCGACGGCGAGGAGATCGACCGGCAGAGCATCGCGACCGGCGTGCCGTTCTCGCTCACCACGCATATCGAGCATGGCGGCCCGAACGTGGTCGAGATCGAAGTCGAGCCGCTGCCGGGCGAGCTGACCACGGTGAACAACCGCGCGGTGCTGCCCATCGAGGGCATTCGCGAGAAGCTGCGCGTGCTGCTCGTCTCCGGCGAGCCGCATCAGGGCGAGCGCACTTGGCGCAACCTCCTGAAGTCGGATGCAAGCGTCGATCTCGTCCACTTCACGATTCTCAGGCCGCCGGAGAAGCAGGACGGCACCCCGATCTCCGAACTTTCGCTGATCGCCTTCCCGACCCGCGAGCTGTTCGTCCAGAAGATCAAGGATTTCGACCTCATCATCTTCGACCGCTACGCCAACCAGAGCGTGCTGCCTTCCGCCTATTTCGACAACATCGCCCGCTATGTTCGCGAGGGCGGGGCGCTCCTCATCGCCGCCGGGCCGGAATTCGCCGGTCCCGCGAGCCTTGCCCGCACCCGGCTCGCCTCGATCCTGCCGGGCGATCCCTCGATGAAGGTGGTCGAGCAGCCGTTCAAGGCGACGCTCACCGAGACCGGACATCGCCATCCCGTGACCCGGGCGTTGCCGGGCTCCGAGACGAACCCGCCGGCCTGGGGCGACTGGCTGCGCATCGTCTCGGCCCAGACCCGGGCCGGCGTGCAGCCGATCCTGTCGGGCGCCAACGGCCTGCCGCTGCTGGCGCTCTCCCGCGAGGAGAAGGGCCGGGTGGCCCTGATGCTGTCCGATCAGGCCTGGCTCTGGGCCCGCGGCTACCAGCAGGGCGGCCCCTATCTCGACCTGCTGCGGCGCCTCGCCCACTGGCTGATGAAGGAGCCGGCCCTCGAAGAGGAGGCTCTTCGTGCCCAGACCACGGGGCGAGGCCGCGAGGTTCGCGTCGAGCGCCAGACCATGGCCGAGGAGGCCGGGCCCGTTACGGTCACCGGCCCGACGGGCAAGGAGCGTGAGCTCGACCTGACGAAGGCGGAGACCGGCCTGTTCAGCGCTACCTTCGAGGCCGAGCAACTCGGGCTCCACACCATCCGCTCGGGCAATCTCGTCGCCTTCGTCAGCGTCGGCCCGGCCAATCCGCGCGAACTCGCCGACGTGTTCAGCGATACCGAGCGGCTGAAGGGCGTGGCCGAGGGCTCCGGCGGCACGATCCGCCGGGTGGCGGCCTCGGGCGGCGGCATCGAGGTGCCGCGCCTCCAGATCACCCGCGGCGGGCGGCTCGGCGGCGCCGACTGGATCGGTTTTCGCCCGAGCGACAGTGCCACGGTCCGCGGCGTCGAGGTCTATCCGCTCGGCATCGGCCTGTGGGCGCTCGTCGCGCTCGCCGCGGCGGTGCTGGCGATGTGGCTGGTCGAGGGGCGGCGCGGGCGCGCGGCCTGAACCGAGAGGTCCCTGTCCGAACGGGCTGCACCTGTGTAAGTCCGTTCGGGCATGACCGACTTACCTCCGTTCCTGGCCGGCGGCGGCGAAGCCGCCCGCATGATCGCCGAGCGCGACTGGACGGATCACCCGCTCGGGCGGCCCGAGACCTGGCCCGAATCCCTGCGCACCGCGCTCAGCCTCGTCGTGAACTCCCCCGAGAGCATGATCCTGGCCTGGGGGCCGGATCTGCACTTCTTCTTCAACGACACCTACTTCCCGCTGCTCGGACCCCGTCTGTCCTGGGCCATGGGCGAGCGCTTCGACCGGGTCTGGGCCGACGCCTGGGATCAGGCCAAGCCGATCATCGACGATGCCTTCGCCGGAAGGAGCCGCCGCTTCGAGGATCTGCCCTGGACGCTCGCCACCGACCGGGGCGAGGCGCAGACGTGGTGGAGCTTCTCCTACTCGCGGGTGCTCGACGGCGAGGGCCGCATCGCCGGCCTGTTCATCTTCACCAACGAGACGACCAAGCGCGTCCGGACGGAGGCGCTCCAGCGGGAGAGCGAGGCGGCCCTGCGCCGCAGCGAGTCGCTCCTGGCCGCGACCCTGGAGGGGCTGCCGGTCGGCGTGATCATCGCCGACGCGGATGGGCGGATCGTGCGCGACAACGCCGCCAACCGGGAGATCTGGGGCATCCCGCCGGAAACCGGGAGCTGGGAGGGCTACGGCGATTGGGTCGGCTACTGGCCGGAGACCGGCGCGCGCCTGCGCGCCGAGGAATGGGGCATGGCCCGGGCCCTCCTGCACGGCGAGACCGTGCGCGGCGAACTCGTGGAGATCGAGCGCTTCGACGGCGGCGGGCGCCGCCTGTTCCTCAACAACGCCGCGCCGATCCGCGACCGCGCGGGGGGCATCGTCGGCGGCGTGGTGGCCGAACTCGACGTGACCGAGCGCGTCGAGGTGGAGCGGCGGCTGCGGGAGAGCGAGGCGCTGGCCCGAGTGAACGCCGAGCGGGTCCAGCTCGCCCTCTCGGCCGGTGCGATCATCGGCACGTGGTTCTGGGACCTGCCCAGCGATCGCTTCACCGTGGACGAGGCCTTCGCCCGCGCCTTCGGCCTCGATCCGGCGCTCGGCCGCGAGGGCTTGAGCCTCGCCCAGGTGGTCGAGACGGTCCATCCCGACGACAAGGCCGGGCTGGCGGAGGCGATCGATGCGGCCATCGCCCGCGGCGGCGCCTACGCCCACCCCTACCGGGTCCGGCGGGCGGATGGGTGCTATTACTGGATCGAGGCCAACGGCCGGGTCGATCACGGCCCCGACGGTACGCCGCTCAGCTTTCCCGGCGTGCTCATCGACGTGGAGGAGCGCCGCGCCGTCGAGGCGGAGCGCGACCGGGCGATCGTGCTCCTGCGCCGGCTCACCGAGACCCTGGAGGAGCAGGTCGCCGCGCGCACGGCCGAGCGGGATCAGATCTGGCAGGCGTCGAGCGACCTCCTGGCCGTGGCCAATCTCGAGGGGCGCTTCGTCAGCATCAACCCGGCCTGGAGCGCCACGCTCGGCTGGAGCGAGGAGGAGTTGAAGGCCGAGCCCTTCCTCGCCTTCGTCCACCCCGAGGACCGGGAGCGGACGCTGGCCGCCGCGGCCGGGCTCGCCCGCGGGGAGATGCAGCTCGGTTTCGAGAACCGCTACCGCACCCGCGACGGCGGCTACCGCTGGTTCTCCTGGAACACCGTGCCGCGCGGGGGCCTGATCTACGCCTCGGTGCGCGACGTGACCGTGATCAAGGAGCAGGCGCGGGCGCTGGCCGAGGCCGAGGAAGCCCTGCGCCAGTCTCAGAAGATGGAGGCGGTGGGCCAGCTCACGGGCGGGCTCGCCCACGACTTCAACAACCTGCTCGCGGGCATCTCGGGCAGCCTGGAGCTGATGCAGACCCGCATCGCCCAAGGCCGGCTCAAGGATGTCGACCGCTACATGAGCGCCGCGCAGGGGGCGGCCAAGCGCGCCGCGGCGCTGACCCACCGGCTGCTGGCCTTCTCCCGCCGCCAGACGCTCGACCCCAAGCCCACCGACGTGAACCGGTTGGTAGCCGGCCTCGAGGAGCTGATCCGCCGCACCGTCGGTCCCACCATCGCCATCGAGGTAGTGGGCGCGGCCGGGCTCTGGCCCTCCCTGGTGGACCCGCCGCAGCTCGAGAACGCGCTGCTGAACCTCTGCATCAACGCCCGCGACGCCATGCCGGACGGGGGACGCATCACCATCGAGACCGCCAACAAGCGTCTCGATACGGCCGCCGCCCGCCTGCACGACATGCCCCCGGGCCAGTACCTTTCGCTCTGCGTGACCGATACCGGCACCGGCATGAGCCCGGACGTGATCGCCAAGGCGTTCGACCCGTTCTTCACCACCAAGCCCACCGGCCAGGGCACGGGGCTTGGCCTGTCGATGATCTACGGCTTCGCCAAACAGTCGGGCGGGCAGGTGCGGATCTATTCCGAGATCGGCCAGGGCACGACGGTCTGCCTCTACCTGCCCCGATACCACGGCGAGGCCGTGGAGCCCGATCTCCTCGGCCCGCTGGTCGACGCCCCCCGCGCCCGGCAGGGCGAGACGGTCCTCGTGGTCGACGACGAACCGACCGTGCGGATGCTGGTGACGGAGGTGCTGGAAGACCTCGGCTACACCGCGATCGAGGCCGCCGACAGCGCCTCCGGTCTCAAGGTGCTGCAATCGGACGTGCGCATCGACCTGCTCATCAGCGATGTCGGCCTGCCCGGCGGCATGAACGGGCGCCAGATGGCCGACGCGGCCCGGGTCTCGCGCCCGGAGCTCAAGGTGCTGTTCATCACGGGCTATGCCGAGAACGCGGCGGTCGGCAACGGCCACCTCGAGCCCGGCATGGCGGTGCTGACCAAGCCCTTCGTGGTCGAGACACTGGGCCTGCGCATCCGCGAGATCATTTCGCGCGGATAAGTCGTCTTCCTTCCTCGCGTGACCGTTTCCGGCTGATTGCCCCACTCGTCATGGCGAGGCGGAGCCGAAGCCATCCAGCGCTCCGCACGATCCGGAGCGGTCGCGCCTCTGGATCGCTTCGCTGACGGTGCGAGGGCAAGGTCTGAGGCGATCAAACGGAAGCCGTATGATCGGGAGCCTTTCGGCCTTCCTTTCGAAACGGTCCGTCCGGGGCTGGCGCGTCGGCCGGGCTCCCGATGCCGCTGGTCAGTACTGGACCGTCGCGCGCAGGCCCAGCACGCCGGCATTGCGCACGCGGCGGCCCTGCGGGTCGCGCGGATTGGCGATCCCGCCGCCCGGGTGCAGGATCAGCTGCACGTCCGGCTGAACGGTGAAGCCCGGCACCACCACCGCCTGATAGGTCGCCTCGATCACCGTTTCCGCCCGCCGCCGCGGCATCGGCATGCCGGTATAGGCGATGGTGTCGGTATCGGCCCGGCGCGCGTCGTCGGAGAGGCGGGCATGGGCGAGGCTGATCCCGACCGTGTCGTCGTCGCGGCCCTCGAACAGGCCCTTATAGGCGAGGCCCGTGTCGAGATAGGCGGAGACGAGGCTGGAGCGGGTCGGCGACCACGCCGCCCGCAGGAAGAAGCCGAGGCCCTCGTCGTCCTTGCCGGATTCCCGGTAGAGCGTCTGGTCGTAGACCGCGTAGATCCCGGCATTGCCGCGCAAGCGTCGGCCGATGCCCGTCGAACTCGGGTCGGCCAGCGGCAGGCCGGTGTCGTCGATGCGCAGGGATTCGAAGCGGCCGAAATGCTGCCAGCCGCCCAGCGTGATGTCGCCGGGCAGCGCCTTCGCGCCCTCCTGCGTGTTGAAGGCGTAGGTCGCCTCGGCCACGACGAGGGCCGGGTCGCGCGTGCGGAAGTTGGTGCCGGTGCGGTTCGTACGCTGCGCCTCCGGATCCTCGCCCGGGCGGTTGGCGCCCGCCGGGTCGCCGTCGTAGAGGCCGACCTGGAGCGAGAAGCCGTTGCCCGGCACGTATTTGGCGCGGATTGCGGGAGAGGCGAGCGGATAGGCCGGGCCGCCGCTCGGCAGATCAAGCCCGGTGATCGCCGGCCAGCCGAAGGTCGCGTTCACGAACAGGGTCGCGGTCTGGCTGACGAAGAACTCGGTATCGGCCGCCTGCTGGCCGATCCTTAGCCCCAGCTTGCCGTCGAAGAGCTGCTGGTCGAGCCAGAGCACGTAGAGGCGCGAGGCGGGCAGAGCTTCGATCACGCTCGTGGCGAGCAGGTTGCCGACGTAGTAGCGCGACAGGCCGGTGCCGTGGATGAAGTAGGCGTTGGCGTGGACCGTCGCGCCGTCCCAGCCCGCGAGCCGTTGCAGATCGAGGTTGAGCCGCAGGTTCAGGCGGTCCTCGACGATCGCGCCCCGGCGGATGCCGCCGACGGCGTTGCCGAGCGTCTCGGCGATATAGGTCAGGCTGTACTCGATGCCCTGCGCCTTCAGCACGGGCCTCAGTCCGAACGGGTCGCCGAGGGGCCCGAGCGAAGGTTCGATCGAGCGCACGTAGCCGCCCGAGGCCTGGCTCGTCGATTCCGGCTGGGACACCGAGATCCGCGGATCGCCGCCCGCGCCCTCGAACACCGGCCGCCCGGTCGGCTCGGCGCCGGCCGGCGCGGGGCCGAGGAGCATCAGGGCGAGCGTGCCGGGCAGGACGCCTGGGACGGTGCGACGGGACAAGGAGGATTTTTCCGTAGGGCCAAGCCTGTTCGACCGGAGATTACGGTGTCCGCGCAAGCTCGGCCAGAGCCTCGAAACCCTCCTGCACTACCCCAGAACGCCCGCCCTGCGCCCGGCCCACAGCGTCCCGGCCGCCCCGGCGAACATCGCGAGGCCGAACACCCAACCCGAGACGGCGCCGGCCATGATGCCGGAGAGCAGGGTGCCGACGCTGCAGCCGAGCCCCGTCATCGCGCCCCAGCCGAGCAGCACGCCGCCGGCGAGGCCGCGCACGACCTGCCCGCGCGTCGGCAGGGCGGGACGGAACTGGCCGGCGAGAAGCGCGGCGGCCAGCGCCGCCAGCACGAGGCCGCCGATGAAGAGGCCGTTGGGCGTGAGGATCGCGTCGCGCAGGGCGGTGGCGCAGCCGCGGAAGGTATCGAGTCCCTCCAGCCGATCCGGCAGCAGGCCGAGCGCGCCCGCCGCCTGCCGGGAACGGCCGCCGATCTCCGCGGTCACGCCGAGCGGTCCGACCCGCAGATAGGCCAGCGTCCCCAGCGCCCCGACCGCCAGCCCCCCGAGCCAGACCGGCCAGCGCGCCACGAACACGGCGTGGAGCGGATCGTGCGAGGCCCGCGGTTGCGGTGCCGGCAAGCGGCGCAGCAGCGGCCAGGCCAGGGCGGCGAGGAGCGCCAGCGAGAGCGCGAGGCTCAGCCCGTAGCCGAGGTGGCGCGGCAGCCAGAGCACGGGGGCCTCGGAGACGCTGGCGAGGTAGAGCGGGTTCCAGCTCAGGAAACCGAGGACGAAGCCGAGCCCGGTGCCGAGAAGCGCGAAGGGCGCCGTCGGCGAGCCCTCGCCGAGGCGGTAGAGATGGGCGCTGATGCAGGAGCCCGAGACCGCCATGCCGGCGCCGAAGGCGAGGCCGGCCAGGATCAGAACCGGTCCGACCGGTCCGATATGCGCGTCCGGCGGCAGGCGCGTGCCGGACGGGTCCGGCATCCAGGCGCCGAGCACCACGGCGTAGCCCGCGACGCCTGCGGCGAGCGCCGCCAGGATGCCGAGCATCCCTCGCGGGTCGCCCCCGATCAGGAATTCCCGCCACTGGCAGTAGAAGCAGAACCGGCTGCGCTGGAGCACGAAGCCGAACAGCGCCCCGAACACGAGCGACAGGGCGAGCCGCGCCCCGCCGGGCTCGCCCGAGAGGCGCCAGACCGCCGCGGCGAGCCCGGCGGCGATCAGGCCGGACAGCGCTGCCCTGACGGGAAGAGCGCGCCCGGCTCCGGGCGCGCTCACGCTTCGCGGCGGGAGAGGCAGCACCTCTCCCGGATGGCTCCCGGTCACTTGCCGCCCCAGACGGTGCCGGCGAGGTTGACCACCGGCACGCCCACCGCGTTGCCGTACTCGGTCCAGGAGCCGTCGTAGTTGCGCGCGTCGTAGCCGAGGATGCGGCTCAGCACGAACCAGGAATGGCTGGAGCGCTCGCCGATGCGGCAGGAGGTGATGATCGGCTTCGAGCCGTCGATCCCGGCCGCCGCGTAGAGGGCCTTCAGCTCCTCCTTCGACTTGAGGGTGCCGTCCGGATTCACCGCCTTGGCCCAAGGGATGTTGACCGAGCCGGGGATGTGGCCGGCGCGGATCGCGAGTTCCTGAATGCCGGCCGGGGCGATGACCTTACCGCTGAACTCGTCGGGGGAGCGGATGTCGAGGATCTGCTCGTCGCGCTCCTTCTTGGCCACCGCCAGCACGTCCGCGAAGCGGGCGCGCAGCTTCGGCGAGGGCGCCTGTGCCGTGAAGCTCGACGGCGCGACCTCGGCGGTCCGGGTGTCGAGGGGACGCTTCTCGGCCTCCCACTTCTTGCGGCCACCGTCGAGCAGCTTGACGTTGTCGACGAGACCGTACTGGGCGAGCACCCAGGCGCCCCAGGCGGCGAACCAGTTGTTGTTGTCGCCGTAGAGCACCACGGTGGTGTCCCGGTCGAGGCCGAGGCGGCGGGCGAGTGCGGTGAACTTCTCCGGTCCGGCGATGTCGCGGCTCACGGTCTCGACGAGATCGGTGTGCCACGCGACGTTCTGGGCGCCCGGGATGTGGCCGCGCTCGAACACGCCCGGCTCGACGCTGACCTCGACGATCCGGAGGTTCTTGGCATCGAGGTTCTTCTCCAGCCACTCGGTCGAGACGAGGGGGCTCTCCTGCGTCGCGCCCGGCTTGGTCGCGCCGTCCTTGAGCTGCTTGGAGGCCGGGTCCGGCGCGGCGGACAGCCCCGTCGGTGCGAGGAGGCCCGCGGCGATGGCGAGCAGGAGGGCGGATTTGCGCAGCACGGGACAGGCTCCGGATTGGCGGCCGAGGTCGTCCGGAGCCGCGAAAGCTCCGGGGAGACGTATTCAGGAAGGTTGGGGCAGGTCCGCCGTCGCTTTCGCTCGCCGGAAATCAGTCCTGTTCGGGAGACTGTTCCGGATCGGCGCCGTCGAGGCCGGACCGCACCTCAATGTCGCCGTGCCGGACGCGCCGGGTCAACGGAATAATGATCCGTTTATTTCGTGCTGGCGGTGGGATCGCTCCCGCCACTGCCGCTCCAACATGAAGGATTATCTTGGGCTTTCGAACGTGTTGCTGCTTTCGAGCGAACTCGGCCGATGCACCTCTATGGTGCGGACCTGGCCCGGCATCGCGAGGCAGAGCCGAGGCAATCCAGGGCGTTGCCCGGCACGGTCGCGCCGCCGGATCGCTCCGCTGACGCTCGCGATGACGAGAGCGAGGCGACGCGGATCGAACGAGAGCCGTGTCAGTCCCCGATCCGCTCGAAGAAATCCGCGATCATCTTCGCTGCGGCGTCCGGCTGCTCCCGGTGCGGAAAGTGTCCGGCACCCTCGAACGGGGCGAGGTCGAGATCGGAGAAGGTGTCGCCGAGGCGGTCGGTCCAGGCGTAGGGGAAGAGCGGGTCCCGCGTGCCCCAGCGGATGCCCGTCGGCACCGCGATCGGCGGCAGGGCCGGCGCTTCGCCCCGCAGCATGGCGAGCCGGCTCTCCTGCTGGCTCAGGTACCAGTTGAAGCCGCCCTGCAGGTTTCCGGGTGCCAGGAAGTTGTCGGTGAAGGCCTCCAGCACGTCGTCGAAGGCGGCCGGGTTGCCGCCGGCCCAGTGGCGCAGGAAGTGTCCGATATAGGCGCGGCAGCTCGCACGGCTGGCGCCGACCACGTCCGCCGCGAAGGGCTTGAGGTGGAAGGACTGGTACCAGATCTCGGCCAGCATCTCCGGCCGGGCGAGCCGCGGGCCGATGCCGAGATAGGGGCAATCGAAGAAGAACAGGCCGGTGAGCCGATCCGGGGCCGAGCGCCCGAGCGCTTGGCCGACGGAGGCGCCAACATCGTGGCCGACGAGGCCCGCCCGCTCGATCCCGAGGGCGTTCAGAAGGCCCAGGATGTCGGCGGCGTGAACCTCGGGGCCGGCTTGGTCGGACGGGCCGGGATCGGGCTTCTCGCTGGCGCCGAAGCCGCGAAGGTCCGGTGCGATCAGGCTGAAGCGGTCGGCGAGGCGGTGCATCACCGGCTCCCAGGTCAGCCAGAATTCCGGCCAGCCGTGCAGCAGCACCAGGGGCCGGCCGCTCCCGGCCTGGGCGAAGTGCAGCTGCACGCCGTTCGTGCTCACGCTCTCGTGCCGGATCTCCGCCATCGCCCTCGCCCCCGTCGCTGCGCCGCCGGGGCAACGCGGCGGCCCCGGTGGGCCGTTCCGGGGCGACGATGACGAGGTCGTGCGGAGCCGCCACCGCGAAACCACGGCGGCGACAAGTTCGGGCGCGCGGCTTGACCGGGCAAGCTCAGCTGTTTCAATGCGCCCGATCCTGCCGTTCGCGGGGGAAGGCGCGCATGAGGCGGCAGATGGCGACGACAGTTCGGCGACTCGCGCTCCCGCTCGCGCTGGGCGCCGGCCTCTCCGTCTCGGGCTGCACCGGCTTCGGCTACATCTCCCAGACCTACGTCAGCCAAGTGCCGCAGGTCGTCACGATCGGCTGCAACGAGCCCTACGAGATCTACGACAACCGCCAGCGCCGCCGGGTTCTGGTGGTCTCGAACGCCCTGCGCGAGGTGACGGGCTGCGACGTCGGCAAGGTCGGCGCGGGACGCCCGCCCGCCGAGACCCGGGCCGCGCGCTTCCGCACGGCGGCGCGCACCTATCTCGACGAGACCGTGCGCGAGGATTGCAAGATCACCGGCGAGACCGTGTTCAGCGACCTGCAGACCGAGTTCGCCTATGCCTGCGACGCGCCGGTCGAGCCCCGCGGCACGCAGGTGCCGCGCCTGCCGGGACGACGCCTGCAGCGCTGATCAAGGCTCCGGGGGACCCACGAAGGTCCGCTCCGTGGCGTCGCCCGCCGCGGCCAGCAGCGCCCGGGCGAAGGCGCGGGCCTCCCCCCGGTCGAGGCTGAGGATCGCGGTGACCGGGCGGCCGCCGAGATCGGGCAGGGCCAGTTCCAGGCGCACGCCCTCGCCCTCCGCCCGGGCGGACAGGCTCCAGTCCCGCTCGGCCCCCGATGCCCTGCCTGTGCCGGGCTCGCTCATCGCCTCGATCCTCGCTGGTCCCGTTCGCCCCTGACATGGACGGTTTTGCCGCCGCAGACCAGGGGCGCAGCCCGGACAGGACTGCGTGGACGGGCGATTGACGGGCGCGACCAGGGATGATGTCTGCGCGCCAGCCGCCCGCAGGGTGGAAATCTCTTCCAACACAACGAACGGGGACGAGGAACATGTCCGAGATCTGGTTCCGCACCGGGGAGGCGACGGTGCTCGCCGCCGAGGGGCAATTCACCGACGCGATGCCGGAGGTGCTGATCGGCTCCACCCGCGGCCCCGTGGGCCACGCCTTCGCCGGCATGCTCGGCCAGGTGCAGGGCCATACCCGCATGTTCGTGGTGCGCGACCTCAACCAACTCGTGCGCCCGTCCACGATCATGACCACCAAGGTCACGATCCACACGGCCGAGTACGCCGAGCTGCTCGGCGGCGTGGTTCAGGCGGCCACCGGCGACGCGATCGTCGATTGCGTGATCGAGGGCATCCTGCCCAAGGACGGCCTCGACGAGCTCTGCATGATCATCACGATCTGGCTCGACGAGCGCTGCGGCAAGGACGAGAACCTCGACCGCAAGGATCTCTACCGCACCAACTACGAGGCGACGAAGCTCGCCATCGGCCGGGCGATGCGCGGCGAGCCGACGATCGACGAGCTGATCGCCAACCGCAAGACGGTGAAGCACTACGCGCTCGAAGACATCATCGAGTACTGATGATTTCGCGATGGGGCGCGGCTCAGGCCGCGTCCCGTTCGAGGCGGTAAGGCTTCGCCAGGGTCGCGATCGGCAGGCTCCACGCCTCTGCGATCTTCCGAATCTGCTCCAGATTGAGCGGACGCTTGCGATTGAGAATCTCGGAGGCGCGCGAGCGTGAGCCGAGAAGCTCGGCCAACTCGACCTGCGAGCGTCCCATCTCGCCGATGGCGAACTGGAGGATCTCGACGGGATCGCTCTCCGGTACCGGATGATGCGCCCGCTCGTAGGCCTCCACGAGCGTGGCCAGCACGTCGAGCGTGTCGCCCTCGGGCGTCCCCGCCGGGGCGCCCCAAAGCCGGTCGATTTCCTGCAACGCCTGGGTCAGGTCGGCTTCCGTGCGGATCGGATGGATGTTCATGGCGGGCTCCTAGAACTGCGAGATCGTGCAAGCGTCCACGGCGTCGTGCTCCTCATGCGTGCCGAGGAATTTCACGAAGGCGATCTGCCGTTCGAAGTCGAGCGCGACGATCAGCCGGTGGCGACCACCGCCGACCGGAAATCGCACGCGATCGGCGTTGAGCACCTTCGCTTTCGGGAAGGCGGCCTGCAGCTCCGACATCGAACCGAAGGACGCCTCCTTCACGATGGCGTGCCAGTGTGTGAGCGACGATTTCGCGTCCGCATGGCGGGCAGCGTAGCCCCGCAGGGTGCTGAACGCGATGATCCTCATGCCTTGGGTCCGCCGGCCGTCCCATGCAGTCTCCGTTTTGATTCCTTCGGAAACTTTTCGTCATGGCGAGGCGGAGCCGAAGCCATCCAGAACTCCGCACGAGCCAGAGAGATCGGGCGACTGGATTGCCTCGCTGACACTCGCAACGACGAACCGAAGTTGAAGCCGAGGAGATCGATCGACGGCTGTATCATGGACCATCTAACATGTTCCCATTTAGGGAACAAGGAAATCGTCTGTCATCCGTGATGCGGTTCACCCGGATGGCATTGCCGAGGACGGGTGATGCCCGCGCCGCTCAAAACTCGATCCCCTCCTGCGCCTTCACCCCCGCCGAAAAGTGGTGCTTCACGCTGCCCATCTCGGTGACGAGGTCGGCGGCCTCGATCAGCGCCGGCTTGGCGTTGCGGCCGGTCACCACGACGTGGAGGTCCGGCCGGCGCGCCTGCAAGTCGGCGACGACCGCCTCGACGTCGAGGTAATCGTAGCGCAGCGCGATGTTCAGCTCGTCGAGGACGAGGAGGCGGATGCTCTCATCTGCCATCAGCGCGCGCGCGGTCTCCCAGGCATTGGCGCAGGCGGCGATGTCGCGGGCCTTGTCCTGCGTCTCCCAGGTGAAGCCCTCGCCGAGCGCCTTCCAGACGATCTGCTCGCCGAAGCTCTTCAGGGCGCGGGCCTCGCCCGTGTCCCAGGCGCCCTTGATGAACTGCACCACGCCGACCCGGTGTCCGCGCCCGAGCATGCGCAGCACGAGGCCGAGCGCGGCCGTGGTCTTGCCCTTGCCGGGGCCGGTATGGACGATGAGCAGGCCCTTCTCGATTTTCTTCGAGGCGACCTCGGCGTCCTGCACCGCCTTGCGCTTGGCCATCTTTTCGCGGTGGCGCGTATCGTCTTCGGTCATCAAGGATTCTCGCGTGAGGGTTTGACCGTCAGCGGCAGGCCGGCGACGGTGAGCACGACCCGGTCGGCGTCCCGAGCGAGGCGCTGGTGCAGCCGCCCGGCCGCGTCGCGGAAACGGCGGGCGAGCGCATTGTCGGGCACGATGCCGAGGCCGACCTCGTTGGCGACCAGAACGAGCGGGCCCGGCGCCCCGGCGCAGGCTTGCGCCAGCGCCTCCGTGGCCGCCTCGAGGTCGGCTTCCGCCAAGAGCAGGTTGGTGAGCCAGAGCGTCAGGCAATCGACCAGGACCGGCCCGGTTGCGGCGGCCACCGCCTCGGGCAGCGCCGTCGGCACGTCGAGAGTGTGCCAGGAGCCTGAGCGCCGCGCCCGGTGCTCGCCGATACGGGCGCGCATCTCGTCGTCCCAGGCCTGGGCGGTCGCAATGTAGAGCCAAGGGGCAGGGCAGGCCTCGATCAGCCGCTCGGCATAGGCGCTCTTGCCCGAGCGCGCCCCGCCGAGCACCAGGGTCATCCGGGGAGCGGCCTGAAGCATCCGCACCCTTTGCCTCAGGCGCCGCCAGCGCGTCAAAGCCGTTCTGTTGACAGCATGATGTCAAATTGTCAGTATGTTGTCATGATGCGTTCGGATCACGCGGCTGCGGAAGCCGTGACGGCCCTGGTGCTGGAGATCTTCCGGTCCAGCGGCGCGCTGCTGGCCGCCGGCGACCGGCTGGTGGGCGATCTCGGCCTCTCCAGCGCCCGCTGGCAGGTTCTGGGCGCCGTTGCGCTCGCCGCTCAGCCGCTGCCGGTTGCCCGCATCGCCCGCGACATGGGCATGACGCGCCAAGGGGTGCAGCGGACGGTCAACGAGCTGGCGAATGCCGGCCTCGTGAGCTTCGCGGACAATCCCCACCACTTGCGCGCCCGCCTCGTTCTTCTCACGCCCGCGGGCCAGGATGCCTACGCGGCGGCAGCGGCGCGGCAGAGCCCATGGGCAACCGCGCTCGCCCGCGGTCTCGACCCTGCGGCGCTCGATGCGGCCCGTAGCCTCGTGCGGACCGTCGGCGAGCGGGCCGGCGAACGCAGGAGCGGCGAACAACCGGGAGACCACGATGCTGATCGGTGAACTCGCCCTCGTCGCGGCGGCGGCCTTTGCTGGTGCCGCGCTCTATGTCGGCTTTGTGGAGCATCCGGCCCGGCTGGTCCTCGACCCGGCTTCCCAATTGCGGCAATGGCGCCCGAGCTACCGGCGCGCGACCCGGATGCAGGGCGGCTTGGCGCTGGCCGCCACCGCGCTCGGCCTGCTCGCCTGGGCGCGTACGGGCGATCCGCGATGGGGGCTCGGGGCGGGGCTCGCGCTCGTCAACTGGCCCTACACGATGCTGGCGATCATGCCGACCAACCGCACCCTGCTGGCCGCATCGGGGAGCGATCCGGTCGTGGAGCCGCTGATGCAACGCTGGATCCGCCTGCACGCGGTCCGCAGCGGGCTCGGTCTCGCGGCAGTTGCGGCCTTCCTCTGGGCCTTGCGGTGATCGCGTCCGCTCGGTCGACCGGCGCCGGACACGTTGTGCCTCCGTCCGCATCAGGCTATGACCGCTCGGTGACGGTGCCCCGGCGACGGGGTGAAAAGGGAATGCGGTGAGAGGTTTTCTCGAAAACCTCGATTCCGTGGCTGCCCCCGCAACTGTAAGCGGCGAGTTCCTGCCACGAGCCACCGGGTGATCCGGGAAGGCGGCAGGCGCGATCGCAGCCGCGAGCCAGGAGACCTGCCGTCCGGTGCGAATTTGTTCTCGAATGCCGCCGGTGGGGCGGCCGGAGCCCGTGACCCGATGACGACTGCGACCCTTCAGACCTCGGCCACCGCCACCCGTTCCGCCGAGGGCGCCCGTGCGCTCCTCGTGGCCGCCTTCCTCGGCCTCGGTCTCGTCTTCGTGGCGGGCTTCGCCCCGGCCTCGGTGCTGCACAACGCGGCGCACGACTTCCGTCACGCGCAGAACTTCCCCTGCCACTGATCGCGGCGCCCGCAAGGCTCGCATCATGATCACACGGTTGTTGTCGGCGGCGCTCGTCGCCGGCTTTCTCGCGTCCGTCGTCGCGACGGGCCTGCAACTCGCCCTGACCTCTCCGCTGATCCTCCAGGCGGAGACCTACGAGGGCGGGGGCGCGCACTCTGCCGTCGCCCCCTCCGCCGCCGTCACCTTCGCCTCCCTGATCGTGCCGGCCCACGCCCCGTCCCAGCACAGCCACGGCGGACACGACCACGGCCAGGCCGACGAATGGCAGCCCGCCCCGGGCCTCCAGCGCATGGCCTTCACCGGCCTCGCCACGCTGGTCGGCGGTGTCGGCTACGCGCTGCTGCTCGCCGCGGTGATGCTGGCGCTGCGCCGTGAACCGAACCCGCGCAACGGGCTCGTCGTCGGTGTCGCCGGCTTCCTCGCGGTGGCGTTGGCGCCCGCCATCGGGCTGCCGCCGGAATTGCCCGGCATGGGCGCCGCGCCGTTGGTGCTGCGCCAGTTCTGGTGGCTGATGACGGTGGTCGCCACCGGCCTCGGCCTCTACCTGATCGCCGTGCGCCGGGTGCCGCTGACGATCCTGGGCGGCCTCGTCCTGATCGTCGTGCCGCATCTCGTCGGAGCGCCGCAATCGCTCGACACGGTCTCGTCGCAGGTGCCGCCGGCGACGGCCGCGCAGTTCGCCGCGCGCTCGCTCGCCATCGGCTTCGTGTTCTGGGCGGTGATCGGGCTCGCCTATGGCTGGGCCTGGGGGCTGTTCGGCCGCGCGGCGGGCGCCCGCCGCCATGCCTGACGCCGCGTACGAGCCCGACACCGCGACCCTGTCGGTCTGCCTCACCTGCCGCGCGGCCGGCGATCCGGCCGAGCCGCGGGCCGGGGCGAGGCTCCTGGCAGCCCTGCGCGCCGAGGCCGAACGGACGCCCGTGCCGGGCCTGCGGATCGAGGGCGCCGAGTGCCTCTCGGTCTGCAAGCGGCCCTGCACCGTGGCGGTCGCCTCGGCCAACCGCTGGACCTACGTCTGGGGCGATTTCGACGCCCTGGAAGACCCGGAAACCTCTGCCCGCACCATCCTGGCGGGCCTCCGGCGCTACCTTGAGACCCCCGACGGCCTCGTGCCCTGGCGCGAGCGCCCCGAAGCCTTCCGCAAGGGCGTCGTCGCCCGCATCCCGCCGCTGACGGCGGCACGAGGGGAGACCCCGGCATGAGCCTCCTGCAAAAGATCCCCTGCACCATCGTCACCGGCTTCCTCGGAGCCGGTAAGACGACGCTGGTGCGCCACACCGTCGAGAACGCCCGCGGGCGGCGGCTGGCGATCATCGTCAACGAGTTCGGCGATCTCGGCTTCGACGGCTCGTTCCTCGCCGCCTGCGGCATCGAGGGCTGCAACGAGGATTCGGTCGTGGAGCTGCCCAACGGCTGCATCTGCTGCACCGTGGCCGACGACTTCGTGCCGGCGCTGACCAAGCTGCTCGACCGGCCCGAGCCGCCGGAGCACATCCTGATCGAGACCTCCGGCCTCGCATTGCCCAAGCCCCTGGTCCAGGCTTTCCAGTGGCCGGCGATCCGCTCGCGGGTCACCGTGGACGGCGTGGTCGCGGTGGTGGACGGCCCGGCGGTGGCCTCCGGCCTGTTCGCCGACGACCCGGACGCGCTCGCCAACCAGCGTGCCGCCGACAGTTCCGTCGATCACGACAACCCCCTCGAAGAGGTGTTCGAGGACCAGATCCTCTGCGCCGACCTCGTGGTGCTCAACAAGTCCGACCTCCTCGACGCGGCGGGCCGCGACAAGGTCCGGGCCGACATCCAGGCGCACCTGCCCCGCGCCGTCGAGATCGTCGAGACCGAGCACGGCCGGCTCGACCCGCGGGTGCTTCTCGGGATCGCGGCGGCGGCCGAGGACGATCTCGATGCGCGCCCCTCGCATCACGGCGAGGGCGAGGATCACGACCACGACGACTTCGAATCCGTGGCGATCCCCGTCGGCGTCGCCGGCAGCCCGGAAGACCTCGCCGCGCGCGTGGAGAAGGCCGCCGAGACCGAGGGCGTTCTCCGCATCAAGGGCTTCGTCGAGGTGAAGGGCAAGCCCATGCGCCTGGTGGTGCAGGGCGTGGGCCGGCGCGTCGCCTCCCATTACGACCGTCCCTGGAACGGCTCTGAGCCCCGCGACGGCCGCCTCGTCGTCATCGGCCTGAAGGGCTTCGACCAGGACGCGGTCGCCGCCGCCCTGCGCGGATGAGCCGGAACGAGGCCGGGCATCGGCGCTCGGGGGCAGGCGCGAGAAACGTCGCGCTCGCTCTCCTGCCCGTCTGCGCTCTTCTTGCGGGCTGTTCCGACAGGGAGCGCGAGCCGGCTGACGCGGCCGCGCCCGCGCCCTTCGTCTCTCCGGCACGCCAGGGGGAGGCGGCCAGGAACGCGGATAGGAACGCGGCGAAGCTCGCCTACCGCCACGACCTCACCGTCGGCCTCGCGCCCGAGCGCGTGGCGCCCCATTTCGCCGCCGCCCGCGACCGCTGCCTCGGCGAGGCGGATTGTCGGCTGATGCTATCCTCGATCCGGGACGGCGGCGGCACGAGCCAGCCGCAGGCCCAGGTGCAGGTGCGCCTGCCGCACGCGGCGGTGGCCGGCTACGTCGCCTTCGTCACCGCCCCGTTGCCGGGCGAGGCGGCGGGCGACGTCGCACTGATCGAGCAGGCGACGCGGGCCGAGGATCTCACCGCCGCCATCGCCGATACCGGCCGGCGGCTGACCCAGCTCACCGACTACCGCGACCGCCTCACCGCCCTCTCGCAGAAGCCGGACAACCGGGCAGAGGATCTGATCAAGATCGCGGGCGAGCTGGCGGAGGTCCAGAGCCAGATCGAGGAGGCGGAGGGCAGGCGCCGCGGCCTCGACGAGCGCGTGGACACCGAGATCGTCACCGTGAACTTCCGCACGACCCGGGCCCGGGCCGGGGCCTTCGCCCCGGTGCAGGAGGTCTGGGCGCGCAGCGGCCCCATCCTCGGCGAGAGCGCCGCCTCCGCCCTGCGCTTCACCGTCGCGAGCCTGCCCTGGCTGCCTCTCGTTCTTTTTGCCGCCTTGCTCCTGCGGCTTGTCTGGCGCATCCGGCGCAGGCGGGCCGAACCGGCCCGCACCCGCTCGGAGCCGTGAGGGGGCACGCGCCATGCACCTGATCCGCCTCGATACGGTCTCCCTCGACGAGGGCGAGGCGGCGGTCGATCTCGGCCAGAGCCCCGGCGAGATCGTTTTTCTGTCGTTTACCGATACCGACCTCGCGGCCGTCGCCCGCGCGCATGCGGCCGAGCCGGGCCTGCCCTCGCTGCGCCTCGCCAAGTTGGCGCAGCTGCGCCACCCGATGTCGGTCGATCTCTACGTCGATGCGGTGATCGCCCGGGCCAAGGTCTGCGTGATCCGCTGCCTGGGCGGGCTCGATTACTGGCGCTACGGCATCGAGCGCGCCGCGGCGGCCGCCCGGGCACAGGGCGTGCGGCTGGCGGTGCTGCCCGGCGACGACCGGCCGGACCCGCGCCTCGACGCCTTCTCGACCCTGCCGCCGCAGACCTGCGCGGATCTCGACGCCTATTTCCGCGCGGGCGGGCCGGACAACCTCAGGAACCTGCTGCGCCGTCTCGCAGCGGAGGCCGGCGGTGCCTTCGAGGCCGAGCCGCCCAGGGCGCTTTCGCGCGCCTTCGCCTGGTGCCCCGGCTGCGGGCCGGTCTCGCTGGAAGCGGCGATGCAGGCCGCCGGACCGGGACCGCTGGCGCTGCTGCTCGTCTACCGCTCGGCGGTGCTCTCGGGCGAGACCGCCCCCGCCGTGCATCTCGCCGCGGCGCTTGCCGAGCGCGGCGTCGCGAGCCTGACGCTCGCCGTGTCGAGCCTGAAGGATCCGGAGGCCGTGGCGACCCTGCGCGCGGCGCTGGCCCTGCGCCGACCCGACATGGTGCTCGCGGCCACCGCCTTCTCCGCCCGCGACGATGCCGGCTTCGTGCTCGACGCCGCCGATTGCCCGGTGATCCAGGCCTACACGATCGGCGCCCCGCGCGACGCCTGGACGGCTTCGGGCCGCGGCATGAACGCGGCTGACCTTGCCATGCAGGTGGCACTGCCGGAATTCGATGGGCGTCTGTCCGGTTTCCCGATCTCCTTCAAGGAGGAGGCCGAGGCGGTCGAGGGTTTCTCCGAGCGCCGGGCCGTTCCCGATCCCGCCGGCATCGCCGCCCTGGCGGAGCGCGCCGCGGCCTGGATCGCTCTGCGGCGCAGGCCCCGCGAACAGCGCCGGCTCGCGCTGGTGCTCTCCGATTACCCCGCCCGCGGCGGCCGGGCCGGTTACGCCGTCGGCCTCGACACGCCCGAGAGCGCCCGCGCCATCGCGGCCGACCTCGCGGCGGCGGGTTTTGCCGCGGGCGAGTTGCCGGAGGCGAGCGCGCTGATGGCGGCACTGACGGAGGGCGAGGCGGGTTTCTCGGTGTCGCTCGCCGAGTACGCGGCGTGGTGCGAGGGGCTTCCGGAGGCGCGGCAGCAGGAACTGAGCGAACGCTGGGGCGCCCCGGAGGCCGACCCGCTCTGCCGCGACGGCGCGTTCCGCTTCCGGATGGTGCAGGCCGGCGCCCCGTACATCCCCTCTCCCCGCACGCGGGGAGAGGGTCGCGACGACCCCGTCGTCGGCGCGACGAGCGGCAGCGAGGGGGCGCTTCGGCCTGCGTCTCCATCAGAAACGCTCCCTCACCCCCGGCTGCCGCCTCGCTTCGACGATAGGGGCGCCAAAACCCTCTCCCCGCATGCGGGGAGAGAGGACGTGTTCGATCTCGCGCGCGAACTCGGCGGCAGCCTCACCCTCTTCCTCCAGCCCGACCGGGGCCGGTCGGCGGACCGCAAGGCCGGCTACCACGACCCCGACGAGCCCCCGACCCACGCCTATCTCGCGTTCTACCTGGGCCTTCGGACGCGCTTCGACGCGCTGATCCATCTCGGCACCCACGGCACCACCGAGTGGCTGCCCGGCAAGGCGGTGGCGCTGTCGCCGGATTGCTGGCCGGCGCGGTCGGTCGGGGCGCTGCCGGTGATCTATCCGTTCATCGTCGACGATCCGGGCGAGGCGGCACCCCTGAAGCGCCGGCTGGGCGGGGTGGCGCTCGGCCATCTCACGCCGACCGTCGAGGCGGCCGGGCTGACGCCCGAGGCCGCGGCCTTGCGTGAGCTCGTGGAGGAATATTCCGCGGCCAGCGTGCTCGATCCGCGCCGGGCCGGGCTGATCGCCGAGGCGATCCTCGACGAGGCGGCCTCGGCCGGGCTGCTGGAAGGGGCGGGAATCGGCGCCGACACGCCGATGGCGGATGCGCTCACTGCCCTCGACGCGCATCTGTGCGACCTCGGCGAAACCTCGATCCGCGACGGTCTGCACGTGTTCGGCCGCGCGGCCGCAGACGCGGCCGAGGCGGTTCGGGCGAGTGCGCAGGCCGAGCGCGCCGCGCTGGTCGTCGCCCTCGACGGCCGCTTCGTCGCGCCGGGCCCTGCCGGCTCGCCCTCGCGCGGGCGCGCCGACGTGATGCCCACGGGCCGCAACCTGACGACGCTCGATCCCCGCGCCCTGCCGACCCGCGCCGCGGCGATGCTCGGCAGCCGGGCCGCCGACGCGGTGGTGCGCCGCTACCTGCAGGACGAGGGCGAGTACCCCGCGCGCATCGTCATGGACCTGTGGGCCTCGCCGACTTTGCGCACCGGCGGCGAGGACGTGGCGCATGCCCTCGCGCTGATGGGCGTGCGCCCGGTCTGGGACCACGCCTCGACCCGCGTCACCGGCTTCGAGGTGCTGCCGCTGGCCCTGCTCGACCGGCCGCGCATCGACGTGACCTGCCGCGTCTCCGGCGCCTTTCGCGATACGTTTCCGGACACGCTGGCGCTGCTCGACCGCGCCGCCCGCGCCGTCGCCGCCCGCGAGGAGGAGGACGAGGAGAACCCGCTCGCCGCCGCCCGGCGCCGGGGCGAATCCGCTGCCCGCATCTACGGCGCGGCGCCCGGCCGGTACGGCGCGGGCGCGGCCGAGACGGCGCTCGACGGCGCCTGGGAGGCCCGCGCCGATCTGGGCCAAGCCTATCTCGCCGCCACCACCCACGCCTACGGCGACGCGGAGGGCGCGGATACGGGCTTTGCCGCCCGCGTCGCGGCGGCGGACGCCTACGTCCACGCCTTCGACGTGGCCGAGCGCGACCTGCTCGACGGCGACGCGGCCGCCGACGCAATGGGGGGATTCTTTTCGGCGGCCGCCTCGGAGGGGAGGGCGCCCGCACTCTACAGCCTCGACGTGTCGAACCCGGAGGCGCCCCGCACCCGCACGGCCCGCGAGGATGTCGCCCGGCTGATCCGGGGTCGACTGGGCCATCCGCGCTGGATCGCGGCCCAGCTCCGCCACGGCTATCGCGGTGCCCAGGAATTCGCTCAAGGCATCGACGCGGTCTTCGTGCTCGCCGCCGCGACCGATGCCGTCGCCAGCGCCGATCTCGACCGGCTCTACGGCGCCTGGATCGCCGACCCGGAGACCTTCGAGGCCCTGCGCGCGGCCAACCCTCAGGCGACCCGCGCCATCCTCGAACGCTTCGACGAACTGCGCGCCCGCGGCCTCTGGCAGAGTCGCCGTAACGCCGCGCCCGCCGACGCGATGCTGGCCGCCGAATGAGCGCCCGCCGCACCCTGCCCGAGGGCGCCCGCCGGGGCTGGTGCCCCTCGCTCGCCCGGCCGATGCCGACGGGTGACGGATTGCTGGCCCGGGTCCACCCGCCGCTCGGAGCCTTGAGCGCGGCGCAGATGCGGGCCGTCGCCGCCGGCGCACGGGCACACGGCAACGGCCATATCGACGTGACCGCCCGCGGCAACCTCCAGATCCGCGGCGTGAGCGAGGCCAGCGCACCCCGGCTCGCCTGCGCGCTGGCGCAAGCCGGCCTCGGCGACACACGCGACGACGGCGGCCCGCAGCGCCTGACGCTGACCGCGCCGCTCGCCGGTCTGGACCCGGGCGAGCGCATCGACGTGCCCGCGCTCGCCCGCGCGGTGGAGGCCGCGGCTTGCGCCGTCATGGGCCTGCCCGCCAAGACGCTGGTGGCGATCGACGGCGGCGGCGCCTTCGGCCTCGGCGCGGTCGAGGCCGACCTGTTCCTCTTCGCCGAGGGGCCGGGCGAGGTCGCGGTCGGGCTTGCGGGCGAGGCCGGTCCACTGCGCTGCGGTGTGCTGCCGGAGCGGCGGGTGGCGGGCGCGCTCGGCCTGGCGCTGATCGCCTTCGCCGGAACCGGGCGGCGCCGGATGCGCGACCTCGACGCGCGGGAGCGTGCCATGGTCGCCGCCGCGGCCGGCTTCTATCCCTTCGAGCCGACGCCGCTCACCGCAGCCGCCGACCCCGCTCCGCCGGGACTCGTCGCCCTGTCGGACACGACGTCCGCGCTCCTCGTGCAAGCGCCGTTCGGCCGCTGCACCGCCGACCGGCTGGACCGCCTCGCCGCGCTCGCCGGACCGGACGGCGCGCGGCTGAGCCCGGAGCGCGGGTTCGCCCTGCTCGCCCCCCGCGAGAGCCTGACGGCGCTCTCGGCCGAACTGGCGCAGGCCGGCTTCATCGTGGCGCCGGACGATCCGCGCCGGGCGGTCGCCGCCTGTCCCGGCGCGCCGGCCTGCCGCTCCGGCACCACCCCGGTGCCCGACCACGCCGCCCGGCTGGCCCAGGCGCTGGCGCCGCTCGCCGGACTCGGCACCGCGGCCAGCGTGCACGTCTCCGGCTGCGCCAAGGGCTGTGCTCATCCCGGCCCCGCCGACCTGACGCTGGTCGGCCGCGACGGTGCCTACGACGTGGTGCTCGCCGGCCCGGCTTCGGGCAAGCCGGCAACGCGTCTCGCTTTCGAGGCGGCGCTGGACCGGATAAGGAAGGCTGCGGCGGCCGGGCTTTCCCCGCCGGATCCGATGTTCTCGCAAGTGTTTCAGGACGACGTGAGATGAGTGCGCGCCACGACTACATCCGCGACGGCGGCGCCATCTACGCGCGCTCCTTCGCGATGATCCGCGCCGAATCCGATCTCGCCCGCTGGTCCGGTGCGGCCGAGCGGGTGGTGGTGCGGATGATCCACGCCTGCGGCATGACCGACCTGCCGCGCGAGGTCGAAATGTCCGAGGATTTCGCCGCGGCCGGAGAGGCGGCCCTGAAGGCCGGCGCGCCGATCCTGTGCGACGTCCGCATGGTCGCCGACGGCGTCACCCGCGCGCGCCTTCCCGCGAAGAACGAGGTGGTCTGCACCCTGGGCGATCCGCGCGTCCCCGGCCTCGCCGCCGAACTGGGCACCACCCGCTCCGCGGCCGCGATGGAGTTGTGGCGCGCGCACCTGCCGGGCAGCGTCGTCGCGGTCGGCAACGCGCCCACCGCCCTGTTCCGCCTGCTCGAATTGCTGGACGAGGGCGTGGCGCCTCCGGCGGCGGTGATCGGCATCCCCGTCGGCTTCGTGGGCGCGGCCGAATCCAAGGATGCGCTGGCGCGCGACGGGCGGGTGCCCTTCGTCGTGGTCCATGGCCGCCGCGGCGGCAGCGCCATGACGGCGGCTGCCGTCAACGCGCTTGCGAACGAGATCGAGTGATGGAGGGGAGCGTGCGCATCGACGCCCCGGTCGACACGACGGACGGCGCGGGCGAGATCCCCGTGACCGCGAAGACCGGTACGCTCTACGGCGTCGGCATGGGGCCGGGCGATCCCGATTTCCTCACCGTGAAAGCGATGCGGGTGCTGGAGCACGCCCCCGTGCTCGTCCACTTCTGCAAGCGGGGCAAGCGCGGCAACGCCCGCACCATCGCCGACGCCGTGATGTGCGATCCGACCCGCGAATTCCCGCTCGCCTACCCCTACACCACCGAGCTTCACCCCGATCACCCGGATTACGTGGCGGCGCTGGCCGGCTTCTACGACGAGGCGGCGGGCCGGCTCGCCGACCATCTCGGGGCAGGGCGCGATGTGGCGATCCTGTCGGAGGGCGACCCCTTCTTCTACGGCTCGTTCATGCATCTGTGGCGGCGGCTGAAGGACCGCTTCCCCGTCGAGGTGATCCCCGGCGTCACCGGCATGTCGGGCTGCTGGACCCGGGCGGGCACGCCGATCACCTGGGGGGACGACGTGCTCACGATCCTGCCGGCCACGTTGCCGCGCGCCGCACTCGTGGAACGGCTGAAGGGAACGGACGCGGCCGTCATCATGAAGCTCGGCCGGCACCTGCCGAAGGTGCGCGGCGTGCTCGCCGAGACCGGCTTCCTCGCCCGCGCCGTCTACGTGGAGCGCGGCACCATGGCGGGCGAGCGCGTCGTGGCGCTGGCCGACAAAGCGGACGACGACGCGCCCTACTTCTCCATGGTGCTGGTGCCCGGCGAGGGTCGTCGTCCGTGAACGGGAGCGTCACGGTCATCGGTCTCGGGCCGGGGGACCCGCGCCTGCTCACCGAATCGGCCCGCGCGGCACTCGACCGGGCGCAGGATCTGATCGGCTACATCCCCTACGTCGCCCGCGTGCCCGAGCGCGAAGGTCTGACCCGGCACGCCAGCGACAACCGCGTCGAAGTGGACCGCGCCCGCCACGCGTTGGAACTCGCGGTCTCGGGTCGCCATGTCGCGGTGGTGTCGGGGGGCGATCCTGGCGTGTTCGCCATGGCCGCTGCCCTTTTCGAGGCGGTCGAGCACGGCCCGGCGCCTTGGCGCGAACTTGACATCCGGGTCGAGCCCGGCATCACCGCCATGCTTGCCGCGGCCGCCCGCCTCGGCGCGCCGCTCGGGGGGGACTTCTGCGCGATCTCGCTCTCGGACAACCTCAAACCCTGGGAGGTCGTGACCGCACGGCTGGACGCCGTGCTGCGTGCCGGCCTCAGCGTCGCGCTCTACAACCCGATCTCCTCGGCCCGGCCCTGGCAGCTCGGCCGAGCACTGGCGCTCGCCGCCGAGATCCTTCCCCTCGCCACGCCCGTCATCTTCGCCCGGGCCGTCACCCGGCCCGACGAGACGTTGCGGGTGCTGACGCTGGACGAGGCCCGTACCGCGCCGGCCGACATGGCGACCATGGTCATCATCGGCGCGGTGACGACCCGTCTGATTGCTCGCGAGGGCCGGCTGCCCTTCGTCTACACGCCGCGAAGCGTGACGCCGTAAGCGCATCGCCGCGACCCCGCGCATCTCCTCAAGCTTCAATCTCCGCTCGAAGACAGTTTCACGGGATGGTCGGCCTCTAGAAGACCCCGAAGAACCAGAGCAAAAGAATGATCGGAAGAGGAATGCCGATCAGCCAGAGAAGTCCACCTTTGAGCATCGTGCTATCTCCTGCGGGGTGGAGGCGGTGAGGCGCGCTCCTCCATTTTAATACCTGCGACGCCCGTTTTGCGTTCCTTATTTCTATAAAAATTATGGCCGCGCTCGTCCGCAGATGGGCGTCGCGCGCCTGCGCTCAGCGCAAGGCCTGTGACCTCATTCCTTAATGGCCGCGCATAATAGGAATATATGGTTGACAGCGCGACGCTCGTCGGGTAGAGAAAGGGCACGCTCAAGAAGTGTGGATGGAGACACCGCGATGGCGCGCAGCTCCGAGCCACCTCCTGAGCCGGTGGCGGGCGCGCCGGCCAAGCCTCTTCCGAAAAGAACCCGCAAGCGTGCGGCCGATCCCGGGAGAGTACGGGCGCGGCTGCTGACGCATATCGAACGGCAGATCGAGCGCTTCGATGCGGCGCTCGACGGCGATCCTCCTCCGGGGTTCGACTCTGGAAGAGTGCTGCGCGATCTCGGCGGCTTGAAGAATTTGCTCGACGACATGACGGCAACGGATCGGGCCGTGCACGGGGGAGGGACGGGGGATGCTGGAGGCCGTCCCCTGTCCGTCGCCGACCTCGTGGCGATGCGCGCGGATATCGCGTGCCGCTATGCTGCATTCGCGGCGGCAGCGCCGGACGACGGCCTTCCTGAACCGGCTCTCCCCGAAGCATCTCCGCCTGCTTGAGACCGACTGGCTGCACCGGGCGCGCGAGGATCAGCTTCCGCCGCCGGAGCCTTGGACGACCTGGGCGGTGATCGGCGGGCGCGGCTCCGGCAAGACCCGCACGGGGGCCGAATGGGTGCGCGGCCTCGCCATCGGCGATCCGGTCTTTTCGAGCGAGCCGGTCGGCCGCATCGCGCTGGTCGGCGAAACCTTCGCCGACGTGCGCGATGTGATGATCGACGGACCCTCGGGCCTGCTCTCTCTGCCGCGGCTCGGTGGCGCTCGGCCGGTCTGGCAGTCGTCGCGGCGACGGGTCGTGTTCGAGAACGGCGCCGTCGCTTTAGCATTCTCGGCCGAGGAACCGGATTCCCTGCGCGGTCCCCAGTTCGGCGCGGCCTGGTCCGACGAGGTGGCCAAGTGGCGCAAGGCGGAGACCGCCTACGACATGATCCAATTCGGGCTGCGGCTCGGCGACCGGCCGCGCGGTCTCGTCACCACGACGCCGCGGCCGGTGCCGCTGATCCGGCGCCTGCTCGCCGACCCGCGTACGGTCGTCACACGCTCGCGCACCGCCGACAATGCGGACAACCTCGCGCCCCGCTTTCTCGAGGAGGTGGTCGGCCGCTACGCCGGCACCCGCCTGGGGCGCCAGGAACTGGACGGGGAGCTGATCGAGGACCGGGCCGACGCGCTCTGGACCCGCGATATCATCGAGCGCGCTCGGGTCGCCGCGGCACCGGCGCTGCAGCGCATCGTCGTGGCCGTCGATCCGCCGGCCTCGTCGCGGGCCGGAGCGGATGCCTGCGGGATCGTCGCAGCGGGCCTTGTCGCGGACGGAACGGCCTACGTCCTGGCCGATGCGACTCTGGAACGCGCATCGCCCGCCGCCTGGGCACAGGCGGCTCTCGCCCTCTACCACCGCCTCGACGCCGACGCGCTGGTGGCGGAGGTGAATCAGGGCGGTGAGATGGTCGTCGCCGTGCTTGCGGAGGCCGATCCGAGCGTGCCGGTCGTGTCCGTGCGGGCGACGCGAGGGAAGATGCTGCGGGCCGAGCCGGTCTCCCTGCTCTACGCGCGAGATCGCGTCCGCCATGCCGGAGTGTTTCCGGCGCTGGAGGACGAGATGTGTGCCTTCGGGCCCGGGGGATTGCCGGGCGGCGGTTCACCGGATCGGCTCGATGCCCTGGTCTGGGCGCTTACGCACCTGTTGTTGTCGCCGACGACAGAGCCCCGCATCCGCCGGCTGTGACGGTCGGCGCGGTTAATTTCACGTGAAACAACCTCGGTGGGGACCGTGCCATGGCTGGATTCATCGCCCGGCTCGCCCGGGCTGCGGGTTACGTTCCCGCCACGAAGGCGAGCGCGGCCGTCGCGCTCTACGGCGAGGGCCGAGCGGTCTGGACGGCGCGCGATTACGGCGCCCTGTCGCGCGAAGGCTTTCAACGCAACGCGGTCGTGCATCGCTCGGTACGCTTGGTAGCGGAAGCGGCGGCTTCCCTGCCATTGACGCTGGCCGGTGCCGACGACGCGCATCCGCTGATAGCGCTCCTCGCCCGGCCGAATCCGCGCGAGGGCGGGATGAGCTTCCTCGACGGCGTCTACGGACAGCTTCTGGTCTCAGGCAACGCCTACCTCGAAGCCGTGGAGATCGACGGCACGCCCCGCGAATTGTTCGCGCTGCGTCCCGACCGGATGCGGGTGGTCGCCGGGGCCGACGGCTGGCCGGTGGCCTACGAATACACCGTCGGCGGACAACGCATCCGCTACGAGCAGGTCGGCGCGATACCGCCGATGCTGCACCTCACGCTGTTCAACCCATTGGATGACCATTACGGCCTCTCGCCGATGGAGGCGGCTGCCATGCCGCTCGACATCCACAATGCCGCCGGCGCCTGGAACAAGGCTCTGCTCGACAACGCTGCGCGCCCCTCCGGGGCGCTGGTCTTCGCTCCGACCACCGGTGCGGCGCTGAGCGACACGCAGTTCACGCGGCTCAAGGCCGAACTGGAAGCGAGCTACCAAGGCAGCGCCAATGCCGGCCGCCCCCTCCTTCTCGATGGCGGCCTCGACTGGCGCCCGCTCTCGCTCTCGCCGAAGGAGATGGATTTCGTCGAAGCCAAGGCGGCGGCCGCGCGTGAGATCGCTCTGGCCTTCGGCGTGCCACCGCTGCTCCTAGGCCTTCCCGGAGACAACACGCACGCGAATTACGCCGAGGCCAACCGCGCCTTCTATCGCCAGACGGTGATTCCGCTGGTCCGCCGCACGGCCGACTCGATTGCCCGCTGGCTGGAGCCGGCCTTCGGCCCCGTCCGCCTGGAGCCGGATCTCGATGCCGTCGAAGCTTTGGCCGCCGAGCGCGAGTCGCTTTGGCGTCGGCTCCAGGGCGCCGACTTTTTGTCGGACGCCGAGAAGCGCGAGGCGGTCGGCTACCCCGCTGAAATCCCGGCTTCCGGGGCCTGAGGCCCCGGCGGGATCCGGCCGGAGCCCGTTCCCCTCCCTTTTGCCGAGGTCTCTCATGGATGGCCACTTCACCGGCTACGCCAGCCTGTTCGGCGTGCCCGATCTCGGCCGCGACGTCGTCGCGCCCGGCGCCTTCGCCGCGAGCCTCGCCCGGCGGGGAGCCGGCGGCGTGCGGATGCTCTGGCAGCACGATCCGGCCGAGCCGATCGGCTCCTGGCTTTCCCTGCGGGAGGATGCGCGCGGCCTGCGCGTCGCGGGACGGCTCAACCTCGCCGTCCAGCGCGCCCGCGAGATCGACGCGCTGATGCGCGAGGGCGCGCTCGACGGGCTCTCCATCGGCTTTCGCGTGGTGCGGGCTTCCCCCGAGCGCGGCGGCCGCCGGCTCGTCGCCGTCGATCTCTGGGAAGTCTCGCTCGTGACCTTCCCGCTCCAGCCCGACGCCCGGGTGATCCGCGCGGCGGCCCGCCGGCCTCCGGTCACGCTGCCCCGGCTGCGACCCGCCGCCCGGCCGCTGCTGACGGCCCGCGCCTGAGTCGATTCCCTTCACCACCCGATGAGGATGCCATGACCGAGATGCGCTTCGAGACCAAGGCTCCGTCCGGCCTGCCCGAGAACAAGTCCGCGATGCTCGGCACCGAGGCGGTGCTCGACGAATTCGCCCGCACCTTCGAGGCCTTCAAGGAGGCCAATGACCTGCGTCTCGCCGAGATCGAGAGCCGCTTCGCGCCCGATGTCGTCACCGAGGAGAAGCTCGCCCGCATCGATGCGGCGCTGGATCAGGCCCGGACCCGCCTCGACCGGATCAGTCTCGACCGCGCCCGGCCGCCGCTGGGGGGTGGGGAGGCGCCGCGCGACGCCTCCGCGACCGAGCACAAGGCGGCCTTCGACCTCTACGTCCGGGCGGGCGAGAGCGCCGGCCTGAAGCGGCTGGAGGAGAAGGCCTTGTCGGCCGGGTCGGGGCCGGATGGCGGCTACCTCGTGCCGCCGACCATCGAGCGGGAAGTGCTCCGGCGACTCGCCGAAATCTCGCCCATCCGCGCCATCGCGACCGTGCGCCTCGTCTCCGGCGGTCAGTACAAGCGGGCCGTTTCGGTCAACGGTCCCGCCGCCGGCTGGGTCGCCGAGACCGCGCCCCGTCCGCAGACCGATGCGCCGAACCTGTCGGAGCTGAGCTTCCCGGCGATGGAACTCTACGCCATGCCGGCGGCGACCCAGACTTTGCTCGACGACGCCGTGCTCGACATCGATGCGTGGCTCGCCGAGGAGGTCGAGACGGCATTCGCCGAGCAGGAAAGCGTCGCCTTCGTCACCGGAAACGGCGTCGCCCGGCCGAAGGGCTTCCTGACCTACGACACCGTTGCCAACGCGAACTGGGTGCCGGGCAAGCTCGGTTTCGTGGCGACGGGGGCGGCCGGTGCCTTCCCGGCCAGCAACCCGACCGACGTGTTGTTCGACCTGATCTACGCTCTTCGCGCCGGCTACCGGCAGGGGGCGAGTTTCGTGATGAACCGGCGGGTGCAGAGCGCGATCCGCAAATTCAAGGATGCGGACGGCAATTACCTCTGGCAGCCGCCGCTCGCCGCCGACCGGGCCGCGTGTGCAGGACCCCATAACTTGAACATGACCCCCATAACCTGAGTCGGATCGACCCCATAACCTGGTTTCCGGGTCCAACCCCTCGCAACGGGGTCAGGGGCGCCCGCAGGGGTAGGGACGACGATGAAGCTTGAAGAAATCTTCGAGGCCGACCGCGATGCCGGCATACCGCCCGAACTTCCCGAGCTCGTGGTGGACTTGCCCGAGGCGCTCCTTCTCTCGTTGGGGCGCGACCTGAACGAAGGCCGGTGGACGCCCTCCTGCGTGAAGGGGCTCTACCAGCGCGTCGATCCGGAGCGCCCCGAGATGAAGCAGCGGCGGCATGTCCACGTCGCCGCCGAGAAGCACCTCAAGGCAGCCGGGAAGCAGGTCTCCTGGAACGACGACGGCTCGCGCCACGACAGGCACAGGTTCAATGCGACCCTCGGGCAACGGAAGGACTACAGGGCCGTGGCCCGGGCGGCGCTAGGGCTCGGTGACGACGTCCAGCTTGAGCACGTGACAGGCCGAACCCGGGGGAGTGCGACGACGGTGGGCATATACGAGCACCTGATCGGCCACGCGCACCATGAGCGGGTCTTCCTCGCGGCGCACTGAGGCCGACCAGCCCGAGGCAGGGCATGCCGCGGGCACGATGTGCCTTTCCGGCGTGCCCGCTAGCATCCGAATCGAGAGGTTCGGAGCCGACCATGCGCGCAGGAACGGACGACCGCCAGATCATGGTCGGCATGGACAAGGAGCTGGTCGCCATCGGCATGGGCAACGGCGGCGGAGCCCAGCACAAGGCCAGCATGCGTGGCCTGGTCCGGCGCCTCGGCGTGCTGCCGGTCGCCGAGACCGTCCACGAGGCCTGCATCGACCCCTCCACCCTGCACGGTCCCACCCTCTACGACCACCGCGACAAGGGTCCGCTCTTCGGCACGGTGTTCGCCCTGACGCGCAACCCGCGGGAGTTCGCCCGCCCGATCAACATCTACAGCCTGCTCGCGGAGGAGGGCCGGGGCTCCCTGTTCCGCGCCGACGAGGACATCGACGCCCCGACCGGCCTCGTGACGGCATGGGTCGACGACGGCCTCGTCGTCGTCGCCCACCGCACGCGCTACCGCGACTATCTCGTCGAGGTCGAGACGGCCCTCCGGCGCGGCACCCTGGCGCTGCTCCACCCGGACATCATGCAGGGACCGTTCCTGGTCATCTCCGACCGCGTCCCCGAGACGCTCACCATCCCGACCTTCAAGCGGGACGCGGACCACAACCTCGCCGGCCGGTGCGAGCCCGGCTGCGTGTTCACCGTCCCCACCTACCAGTCGGACTTCCAGGCGCTGGCGCCGGCCTTCCGCTGATAGGACGCGTCAGGCGGCGTCGTCCTCGGGCCGGCGCCGGCGGTAGCGCCCGCCGCCCTCGCTGGCGAACAGCTTCCTGAACTTGACGCGCTGGTCGACCACGCCCCGCAGCAGCTCCGGGCCCCACTCCCCGGGGAACTCCTCGGCCTCCTTCACGACCTCGCGGCCAAGCTTCTCCGCGATGTCGTTCAGGTGCATCGTCTCCCGCTCGGGCAGGATCTCCCAGATCTCCTGCGCCACCCGACGCCAGAACTCGCGCGCCCGCACGACCTGCACGTGGCCCTTCATGCGTTCGAGCTCGTCGACGTACCACGCGATCTCCTTCCGCTGGGCCTCGATCACCACGTCGCGCGCGTCGACCATGCCCATCGCCTCGCTTCGGAGTTCGCGCTCGGTTGCGACCGCTTCCTCCATGCGTTGACGCTCCCGCTCCAGGACCATCGCCGCCTCCGTCTGGGCGGCCTTCCAGAACTCCACGCCCGCCTTCGCCAGGTGCGCCGACACCTTGTCAGGTAGCCCCGCGAGCTCGATCACCGGGCTGTAGGCGCGCTCCTTGGCCCAGTCCGACAAGTGGTCGCTGACAAGCTTGTTGGTGCCGGCCACACCGGCGTTGCGCTTCACGCGCGCCCACACGTTCCGAAGGGCGACGCGCTCCTTGCCCTCGGCCCGCAGCTGGTCCGCCGCGCGGAAGACCTCCCAACGCCGTGGGTCCTGGGCCCTCGCGGGGTCCGCCTTGCTCTTCGCCATCGCCCGCACCCTCCGCAGGGCGTCAGGCTCGGGCGAACACGGTTAAGGAAGGGTGACGTCTCGTAGCGCGTAACCGATGGCGCTACCCGCCACGCGCTACATTCGGAGTCGAGAATCCCGCGATCCTCCCGGCTCGCCTTCAACACCGCGGACCTTCGGCTAGGTGCCCGCGCACTCAGTCCTGGAGGGAGGGCCCCGGTCCGGCAGAGGAGCCATCAACTCGAACGAGATGCCTCGCGGGTGATACTCGATCCGCGCGGTGCCTCCCATCTCCGTCGCCAGCGCCCGCTCGATCAGGCGCGTCCCGAACCCGGTGCGCGAAGGCGCGACGACCGGCGGCCCACCGACTTCCTCCCAGCGCAGCCGCAGCCTAGGCGAGGTCGCCGCGTCCATAACCTCCCAGTCCAGGACCACGCGACCGCCTTCGTTCGAGAGAGCACCGTACTTGACGGCGTTGGTCGCCAGTTCGTGCAGCGCCATCGTGAAGGCCAGGGCGAGGCGCGGCTCCAGCCAGACCTCCGGGCCGTTGACGAGGAACCGCTGCCTCGCGTCGTCTTGGAAAGCGTGTAGGGCCTCGCCCACGACCTCCCCGAGGGACGCCCCCGCCCAACTCTCCCGGGTCAACACGTCGTGCGCAGCCGACAGGGACTTGACCCGGGCGACCAGGGTCTCCTGCGCGTCCTCCAGCGAGGAAGCGTTGCGCAGCGTCTGGCTCGCGATGGACAGCATCGTCGCCATCGAGTTCTTGACCCGGTGGTTCAGCTCGTCCGCAAGCAGCGCGCGGTGCTCCTCGGCCCGCTTGCGCTCGGTCACGTCGATGGTCACGCCCGCCATCGAGACCGGCGATCCGCCGCCGTCGTAAAAGGCCTGCCCCCGCACCTGCAGCCAGCGCACCTCGCCGAGCGGCAGCCGCACGCGGTACTCGATGTCGTAGTCGGCCCCGGTCTCGATGGACGCCCTGACGGCCGCCTGCATCCTGTCCTTGTCCTTCGGCAGGATGGCAGCGATCAGGTCATCGTGCGTCAAGGGCTCGTGCGGCTCCCGCCCGAGGTTCCTCTTGCAACCGTCCGAGGGGAACAGGCGCATCCCGGCGATGTCGAGGGTCCACGATCCCAGTCGACCGGCCTTGAGGATGAAGCGCAACCGCTCCTCGCTCCGCGCCAGGTCCGCGGTGCGACGCTCCACCTCCCGCTCCAGCGCGTCGCGGTCGGCCTGGACGCGGGCGAGCTTCTCGCGCTCCAGGGTCACGTCGAACTGCGAGGCGAAGAAGTAGGTGAGGTCGCCGTCACGGTCGAACACCGGCGAGACCAGCAGGCGGTTCCAGAACCGCTCGCCGTCTTTCTTGTAGTTCAGGAGTTCGATCTCGATGGGAACCCGTCGCGCGACGGCGGCCCCGACCTTCGCGACGTCCGCGGCGTCGGTGTCCGGCCCCTGAAGGAACCGACAGTTCCGCCCAACGATCTCGTCGTGGTCGTACCCCGTCAGACGGGAGAAGGTGTCGTTGACGAAGACGATGGGGTTGTCGGGCAGGCTCGGGTCGGTGATCAGCATCGGCATGCGCGTCGCCCGGACGGCGGACACGAAGGGGTCATTGCTCGCGTCCATGCGAGCGAACTCGGCCTCGAAACGGCTGCGCTCCTTGAGGTCCGTCACTCCATTCCCCAGTTTGCGCCTCGCGACGCATGCCCAAGTGCGCGACGTCGACCCAGCCCTAACATAAGTCCTCGCGCGGCGCCCGCCCTGCGCCTTTGGATCCACCGGCAACCCACGGCGCCTAGCCCGTGTAACCACGACGTTGGAACACGTGGTGCCGTCGGGCCTGATCTTACCCGACAGATCGTCGCCTCCGGGAGAATTTCGAAAGGCCAGGAAGGAAATCTCCCAGCCATCCGGGAGCATTTCCGCGGAGACAACAAGGCACTCCTCGATCAAGGAGCTAGTCCCTGGTTGCTCCTCGGGGCTCCGGATCGAGTTGGGCGACGTCCGCGGCCTTCAGGCGAGGTCCAGTTCGAGGGCTAGGTCCGTGAGGTAGAAGGCGATCCGGCGCCTCGCGTCGGGGTCCGGGCAGGCGACCGCGAAGCCGACGCGTAGCGTCTCGCCCTCGTAGCGCCGCATCACCGACTCCGCCATCAGCGCGGCCTCGCGCTCCGCCTGGGCGGTCAGGATCCGCCGGCCGTCGCGCGTGTCCAGCGTCACCTCGAAGCATGGGATGGTCATCGCTCGCCTGTCCTGGTCGACCGACCGTGCGAGAGGCGAGGACCGGATCGAACGGACCTTAACGAACGGCGCGCCCGAACCGATCCGACGCCGGTGCGCCGTGGCGCCCGACGAAGGGCACTCCGGCGGATGGGCAGCCCTACCGACCCCGCTTGTAGCTCTGTATGGCGCCCTGGCGCCCAGGTGAGAGCTTCGACATGTGCTTCTGGAAGCAGGCCTGGGTCTCGGGTCCGTCCTCGGGCGGCATGTCCCCGCAGAACATGGTGAATTCGCCCATGCCCTGCTGCTTCAGGGCCGCCTTTTCCTCGGAGGACATGGGTGCCACGTGGGCGGCGTTCGCCGCGCCCGTGAGAAGCGCGCCGGACATCATGAGGCATGACGACACGATGAGTTTCCGACCCGGCTGGAAAAACGGGAAGGAAGCCGCCAAGCCGGCAAACCTTTACAGGCGACGTCGCGATATTCGGTAAGTCCGGCAGGGCCCTGGCCGTGCAGAGCCTAGCCGGGTCCAGCCTCGCCGTCCTCGATGGCATCCTCGTCGACCAAGTCGGCATCCGGCGCGACCGGGGCCGCCTCGACCGGCCGCACGGAAACCGGGGCTGCCATGCGCGGCGCGGGACCGGACGGCATCATCGCTGCCCCGGAAGCGACCAAGCCAGCCAGGCCCCGCAGGTCCGACGGCTGGCGCGGGTCCTGGGCCACGCGCTCGGCGTCGGCCTGGAGGCGGAGGTTGCACGCCTTCGACGGCAGGCCGCCATCGGGCGTGCAGGCGTCGTGGCGAGCGCAGGCGGCGTCGAGGGCGTCGACGGGAGCGAGCGGCGCGTTGTTGCCCGGGCCGCAATAGTTGCCGTGCAGGAGCATCTTCGGGGCGCCGTCCTGGGCCGAGGCGCAAGCCGGCGCCAGGAGGCAGGCGGCGAACAGGACCGGGGCGGCCAATTGGGACATCGTCATGCGCGAACCTCGCTACGATCCATCGCCCCTCTCGGCGACCTGCTTCCCCCCCGAACGGTGAGGACGTTCGAAATGTCGCCGCCGCCGTCGAGGTTCCGCGCAATCCTTTGCCGCGACCCTATCGAGACCGACGGCCGGACGCCCCGGCGAAAGCAAATCACCGGCGAAGCTCATGAGATTGCATGCATGACGCGCAGTATTCCATCCTGCCTCGTCTCAAGGCGGAAGCATTGGGCGCAACCTAAATCGCGTGGATACGGTGGCGATATTCCGGACGGAACCCACCGCTCGGGTTCTCCGTTGCTGGCGGTCATTCACGGAAGCCGTCCCGGAGCCCCCATGCGCAAGACCATCGCCCTCGGTTTCATCACCGCCGCCTTCGCCGGCTTGGCCGCCCCCGCCTCGGCCGAGGAGACCACCGTCATCCGTCGCGACAGCACCCCGAGCGTCTCGGTCGAGCGCCGCGAGGGCGTCGTCGAGCGCCGTGAGGTCACCACCGGCAGCGTCGATTGCGGCTCCAAGACCGTCCACAAGGAGGACGGCCTGGGCAACTCCAAGACCGTCCACAAGGAAGGCTGCAACTGAGCCGCTCCCGACGTCCACCGACTGAACCCTTCGGAGTTGATACCATGACCAACAAGCTTCTTCTCGCGCTGGCGACCGCCGGCATGCTCGCCCTCCCGATGGCCGCCCAGGCCCAGGGCACGATCCGGGGTGCCGCCGAGGGCGCCGAGGCCGGGGCCGATGCGGCCGGCCCGGTGGGCGCCGTGGTCGGCGGCGCGGTCGGCGCGGCCACCGGCACGGTCGGCGGCATCCTCGGGGTCGACGACCGCCCGCGTTTCCGCTCCTACGTCCGCGAGCGCGGCGTGAGCTCCTACAGCTGGGGCGGTCCCGTCCGCGTCGGCACCGTGCTGCCGGACGACGGCGTCACCTATTACGACGTCCCGGACGACTACCGGGTGAAGCCGGGCTACCGCTACACGGTGGTCAACAAGCAGCCGGTGCTGGTCGACCGCAGCCGCCGCATCGTCGAGGTCATCGACTGACGCGGCACGCGCCTGTCGCGACGCCGTCAGGTCCTTTCGGGAGCCCGCCCGGCCATCGCCGCGGCGGGCTTTCCATTGGGAGCGCCCTCAACCCACCGCGTGACGCGAGCCCATGCCGAGCGAGGTCGCCAGAAGGGCACGAGCTCGGCTCACGCGGCTTTTCACTGTGCCGACTTGGCAGCCGATCAACTCGGCGGCGGCTTCGTAGGTCAGGCCCTGGGCGCCAACGAGCAGAAGGGCCTCGCGCATGGTCGCCGGCAGCTTCGCGAGGTGCTGCCCGACCTTCTGCAACTCGCTGTTGGCCTCCTGGGCGGCCGGTGCCACCATCTGCCCGGCCATCGTCCCGTCGGCATCCTCGACCTCGCGCTTCCGCCTGCGGATGTCGGTGTAGAACTGGTTGCGCAGGATGGTGCAGAGCCAGGCCTGCAGGTTCGTGCCCGGCTGGAACTTGGCTTGGTATCTCCACGCCTTGAGCAAGGTCTCCTGCACCAAGTCGTCGGCGACGGTAGGGTTCACGGCAAGGGACATGGCGAAGGCACGCAAGCCGGGAAGGGACGTGAGGAGCCCGTCACGAAAGTTCGCGGCGTCCCTGGCGTCCCTGGCGTCCCTGGCGGAGGTGGCGCCTTCGAGCTTTGCGATCAAATCGAGCAGCGTGGCCGGCTGCTCCTCTGCCAGCATGGCGGCGTAGTAGCCGCGCAACTCGGTCCCCAGGTGGTGGCGTACCCCCTCGGGAATCTCGCCCTCGCGCGGTCGAGGCGAAGCCGTCCGGGTGGTTTCCTCAGCCATCCTGTCTTCCTTATGCCTCCTTCGCGAGCCGCCACGCCGGGACGGTCCGGCACGGGGAACGGGAGCTTCTGGCAGGAGCATGCTGAACGCGGACTAACGAAGCCTTCATCAGATTGTCGAAAGAGCTCGGCAGTTTCCCCGCCAAGGTTCCGTTGTGGGTGCTTCGCGCCATGCCGACGAGCCCCGTCGAACCCTATGGACACTGAGCATCCCGCCGAGCGGTGCAAGGCTCGAAGCTGGCTCGGAGCATTCGGGCAAGGGTCCGCTAACCCTCTGGCATGACGCCCGACGAGTGCCGGCAGTTGAGCCTCGCCACCACCATGCACGACGTCGGCAAGATCGCCGTGCCGGACGCCATCCTGCTCAAGTCTGGCGCGCTCACGCTGGAGAAGCGCCGGCAGATGGAGACGCATGCCGAACGCGATGGACGCATCCTCGCGGGCAGCGCCTCGCCTGTCATACGTCTCGCCGCCGAGATCGCGGTGAGCCACCACAAGCGATGGGACGGGACCGGTTATCCGTACGGCCCTCCGAGGGTAGGCGATATCGCTGTCGGGCCGCATCGTGGTGGTGGCCGACGTCTTCGACGCCCTGACGACCGAGCGGCCGTACAAGCGGACCAGGTCCGGTCAGCGCGCCCGCGGGAGGGAGCGGGGGCATTTCGATTCGCGGGTCGTCGTGGCCTTCTTGGCCGCTGACACCAGGTCCGGACCTTCCTGGAAGCGGGCCGCGACGAGGGGCACGTCCTTGACGCCGCCTAGCCCCCACTTCCGTGTTCAATGAAACGATTGCGACAGCATCACGAGGTTCGTGGCTGCTGCGATGCCACCGATGCAACAGGCGCCCAGTATCAGCCGCCAGCAGCCTCGCAGCGTCAGGGGCAACACGTCCAAGCTCCGTACGGACACCTGCCTCCGATTATCGTTCGCGGGCCGCCCTGGTCGGATCGGGCACGATGTCCATCGAAGCGTGGTGTCTGGAACATGGACGGCGGGGAAGTTCCGTACCGCGCACATGCACCGCTCCATCACTGGGGCCAGGATCTTCGCACGGCGTTCGGAAGACCTGACCCCGATAAGACGGCACCGGAGCCGGAATCGTTCCAAAGGGTCGATTCCTCAGTTGCCGGAGCGATGTCCCGGTATCCCCAGCCGCCGTTGCATTGTGGCTGAACGTTTTTTCTCCCAACGACTTACTTTCCGATGACCGTCTCGGACTCAACCACACCCTACGCGCTCGTCGTCGACGACGACGGCTTCATCCGCATGGACGCGATGGACATCCTGGAGCAGGCCGGGTTCCGAACCTTGGAGGCCAGCGACGGCGACAAGGCCATGCTGCTGCTCGCCGAGCGTCAAGCCCTCATCGTGCTGCTGTTCACCGACGTGCAGATGCCCGGCTCGCGCAACGGTTTCGCGGTCGCCCGGGAGACGGCCGAGCGGTGGCCGCACATCGCCATCGTGGTGGCCTCGGGGCAGGCGCAACCGGGGCCGGGCGACATGCCGGAAGGAGCCCGCTTCATCAATAAACCGTTCACCGCCGACATGGTGCACGACCACCTGAAGGAGATCCTGCCGGAAGGTCGCAAGCCCTCGCCGCTACGGGATTAGCGCGCGGCGCGGGCCGCCTTGGCAGGGCCACCTCAAGGCTAGGCCGGCATCCGTCCGTCCGGCGTGTAGCGGTCGACAGCCTGGGGAAGCTCCCGGGACAGGCGGGAGAGCAGCTCTTCCCGGGACAGGCCGGTGCGTTGGGTCAGGGTCGTGAGGACGTCAGGACCGATGGCCTGCTCAAGGTGCTGCGGCGCGATCTCCTGGTTGGGTCCTTGGTTGACCCAGGACTGCGCGGCAGCCCCATGTCCCGCCTGTTGGAAGCGTTCGAGCATCTCGCCAAGGCCGCTGTTCAGGAAGCCGCCTGGCGCCTCGCCGCGGCGGTCACCCAACAGCCCGCCGAGGAGCCCACCCAGGCCACCGCCGGAGCCGCCCGGCGCCGCTCCAGGGCCCGTGGGCGCGGGTGCCGCTTGGCCTGCACCACCCAGCATCTCGGCGATCTTGTCCCGGTTCTGGTAGCCGGCCAGGGCGAGGAGGCCGAGCAGCGCCGTCATTGAGGGATAACCATCGCTCATGGGTCGTCTCCGACTTGCGGCGGTCGCATGGAAGGCCGTCCGCCGACGATTGCGGACATGAAACGCGCAAAGGCGCCGTGACGATGCAGGGAGCCCGCTCCTTGCCCCTTCGGCTATCTGATCGGACGAAATGCCGGCGTCTCGTCAGCCTCCGGACCGCCTTCCCCCGAGGCGGGCTTCACACAGGCGACGGCTGGGCTCGGAGAGAGAGCCGAGCGCACGCCATCCCACTCCATCCGATCCGGACGGGGCATCACGACGGCGGCGAAGCAGTACGAGAAGAGATGGTCTCAGGCATGCTCCCTGATCGGCGTCCCGCTAAACTCGGAGGTCAGCTTCGCCATTTCGGGTGCGTCCCGCTGAGGTCACGGGGAGGCTGCGGCCGTGGGGCGACGCCGTAGGACCCCACGCAGAAGGCGAAGCGGAAGAAAGACGAGCTTCAGGACGGCGCGGGCGAGCAGGACCGCCAGCACGGCGAGAACGGCCAGCACGGTGTTGAACATGGGATCGGCCCTGCTGGCGCGAGCGGCGCTCGACAACGTCGGATGCAGGGTGTCGTGGGCCGCGAAAGCGGCGACATGTGGGACGGCCGTCTTTACAATGGTGGAAGCCACGGTGAGGCCGCGGTCCCGATGGGAAGGCGCCTCCTTCCACCATGTGCCCCGGCGGGTACTGGCCGTCGAGACACGCTGGTCAAAAATTAAAATGAAGCGGTCACTGACCGGTCGTCGTGGTCGACTTCACGGGCTTCGAGCCGGGTTCGTGCGACATCGCCTTCGTGCGGGACTCGACCTCGCCGTCCTTCACCTTCGTCTTCGTGTGTGACTTCGAGAAGGTGCCGCCGTCGTGGGCCATCGCCTTCGACTGTCCGTTGAGCCCGCCGTTGCCGGTCTCGTTGACATGCGAGCGGTCCATTGTTTTGCCGCCCGCCGCGCTGCCGCCAGTGGCCAGGGAGGAGCCCGTCGCTCCGTTCGCGCCGGTCGAGGTGCCGCCGGTGCCGACGGTGGAGGCGGAGGTGCCCCCGGCCGCGGCCGAGCCGGCGCTGCCGCCGGTGGCGCTTCCCCCGGCCTGAGCCTGCGCGACCGCCGGGACGACGACGAGCGCGAGGGCGGCGAGGGGGGCGATGAACCGTTTCGTCATGTCAGCCTCACTTCGTGTCCTTGGGGACGGTGACGACGCAATCGCCGTCGCCTGTGGTGGTCATGGTGGTGCCGCCGGAGCTCGAACTGGACGCCGAACTGCTAGTCGATCCGTTCCCGGACTTTGTGGTCACCGAGGGACCGCCCGTGGTCGAGCTGCTCACGCCGCCTGGGCCCGCCGTGACCGAGCTCGACATCGTGCCGGAATTCCTCGCGTCGTCGGAATGGACGACCTTGCACGGCTTGCCGTTCGGGCCGGTCGTCACCGTCGTATTGCCCGAGACGCCGTTCGGACCCGTCGTGACGGTGCTGGTCTGGGCGTGGCCTGCGACGGCGCCGGCGAGGACGAATGCGCCGCCGAGAAGCGGCATGATCAGGCGAACCATGGTCCGTTCTCCCTCCAAGCAAGGAGGGCGCGATCCAGTCGGACCGCGCCCGGTTCTTCAACCTGTTGCCGGCTTAGCGCTTGTTGTGGCCCGGGGCGTTCTCGGAGTTGCCGGGGCCGCTCTTGTCATGGCCGGGGGCGCTGCCCGACTTGCCGGCGCCGTCGGACATGCCGGACGAGGAGCCGCCGGTGCCGACCGAGGAGCCGCTCGTGCCCTTGCCTGCCGAGGAGCCGCCCGTGCCCGTCGTAGACGACGAGCCCGAGCCGCTGCCCGAGCCGGCCGACGAGCCGCCGGTGCCCACGGTCGAGGAGCTGGTGCCGCCGCCCGCCGAGGAGCCACCGGTGCCGAGCGTCGAGGACGAGCCCGATCCGCTGCCCGAGCCGGAGGACGAGCCACCGGTGCCCACGGTCGAGGAACTGGTGCCGCCGCCGGCCGATGAACCGCCGGTGCCGACGGTGGAGGAGGACTGCGCGAGGGCCATCGCGGCGCCGCCGACGATGAAGGTGGTCGCAAGGGCTGCGACGCGAATGTTCTTCAGCATGCATGCCGCGAAGGTCAGCCGGATCTCCGTCCAGGATGTGGTCGCGTTCATCCTGGACGGCTCCCTGCCGGTTCGGATCGGAAGGTCGAGAAGGGCGGGCTTCCCGGCGTTCCGGGTTGAGCTCCAGGCGCTTGCGGACCTGCTGCCAGCCCGTGACGAGCCTGAACTCACGGTGGCGGCCGTTGCGCGCGAACTGGGGCTCAAGCTGACCGGCATCGATGCGGTCCTGAGGTCGGGGGCGCTCGGTAGCCGTGTAGTGGACGGGGTCGTGCGCGTGCCGGCGGGCGACGTCTCGCGCTTCAAGGCGACCTGGGTCACCATGCGCGAGTTGAGGGCGGAGATGGGTGTGAGGGCGTGGTTGCCGGTGTCCTCCGCCCTCGTGGCCGCCGGCGTCGCGCCGTTGGTGCCGGAAGCGCACCTCCGCGACCGCGTCTACCCCCGGGACGAAGCCATGCTGGCCTGCGCGAGCGCATCGGCCGCCTTCGGCGAGCGATCCGCCGAGGGTTGCAGCCGCGAGGAACTGGCAGCGGCCATGGGTACGACGCCGTTGATGCTGCGGCAGTTGATCGAGCGCGGGCACGTCGGCATCAACGCCGGGTGCACCTCCGGCACCATCCCGGAACGCGAGGCGGCGCGCCTGCGGCAGGGCTTCGTGACGCTGAGCGAGTTGGCCACGACCTTCGGCTTCCGCAGCGCGAGGGCCATCCTGCCGGTCCTCGAAGGGGCCGGGGTGACGCCCGCCTACGGACGGCCGGATTTCGCCACGTACCTGTTCCCGCGGCGGGAGGCGGTCGAGGCGATGCGTGCGAGGGCCGAGGCGGAGGAGGCGGCCCGCGCATCCGCCACGGACACCGAGGCGATGCTGACCGTACCGGAGGTCACGGAAAGGCTCGGGGCCAGCCGGCACATAATCCAGCAACTCGCGTCGAGCGGGTTGCTGGCCTCGAAGCGGCGCAGCGGCAAGATCGTCGTCGCCGCGTCGGAGGTCGAGCGCTTCGCCCGACGGTACGTGTTCGCGAACGAGGTCGCTCGAATGTCGGGGCGGACGCAGCGGCACGGGACCGGGGCGGCGACCACGCGGGTCCTGCTGAACCGAGGTGTCCGCCCCGTGTGCTCTCCCCCGGACTTCGTCACCTACGTGTTCGAGCGGGACGAGGCGGCTGCCGTCGTCCGGCAGCTGGGTTCGGCCTAGCCAGGACGCTCGTCGAGCCTGTCCAGAGCCGTTCTCTCATGTCGGCGGTGAACCGCCCGCAAGGTCGACCCCTTAGGCGGGTCGCGGTTCCCGCCTGCCTCGGCCCGCTGGATGGCGGCCTGGCCTTACGGGCCGGGACGCCACGCCCAGGTCCTTAGGCGGTGCCGGGCCCGTCTCGGCCCCGGCACCGCCGGCGTCTGGACCAGCATCTGCGGGGGCCTTGGGGCCAAGGTGGCGATGACGCTTGCTCGACTCCGAAGGTAGCGCGTCTCGGGTAGCGCTACGAGTGACGCGCTACGCTTCCCGCACGCCTTTTGCCGTGGTCGAACGGTTCTCGTGCCAGGCAACGGCCAGCTCGACCGAAGGCGTCCCAGACAGTCACGCATCGCGCCCGGAGGCGGGCGCTTTCGGTTGAGCTGGCCCCGACGAGCGTGGTGCGGTGAGTCGTTATATGGGGCGACCCAGGTCCTCCATCGTCAGTTTATGGGGAGATGTCGTCGAACCTTATGGGGTAGGGCCAGCCCAGAAAACGCAGGAAAATCAGCGGTTGGCATTTCAAGTTATGGGGATCTGCACACGCGACCCTGATGGGTTTCCCCGTGGTCGAGGCCGAGGCGATGCCCGATCTTGCCGCCGGAAGCCACTCCATCGCCTTCGGTGACTTCCGGCGCGGCTACCTCGTGGTGGACCGCGCCGGCTTGCGCACCCTGCGCGATCCCTACTCCGCCAAGCCCTACGTGCTGTTCTACACCACGAAGCGGGTCGGCGGCGGTGTGCAGGACTTCGACGCGATCAAGCTGCTCCGGTTCGCTGCCTGATCGGACCTCAGTAGGCGCGCCGTCGGGCGGGCCGGGCCATCCACTCGGAGCGTCCGGCCTGTCCCGCCGCAACACCGGCGGGCATGGCCGCCATCTCGGCCGCGCGGGAGGAGATCCAACTCGTGTGTTCACCGGTGGGGGTGACGGCGGTGAAGCCGCCGCAGGCGGTGCGGGCGCGGCGGTCCTGGCGCATGGCGCCGCTCGACCAGCTCACCACGCCGACCATCTGGCCGCCGCGCAGGATCGGCCCGCCGGAATCGCCCAGGCACGCGCCGGCGCCGGCCGTTTCGGCGAGGCGGCGGGCGTCGGTCACGACGGTGACACGGTTGGCGACCTGCAGCGAGCCGATGGAAACCAGATGCGCCGTGCGCAGGGTACGCGCGGTGTTGCGGCGGTTCTCTGCGACCACGCCGAAGCCGGCGATGTCGACGGCGTCGCCCGTGGAGATGGACCCGCCGCGCGGATCGAGCGGGCGGAAGCCGGGGCCGACCGGTTGTTCCAGCTTGAGCATGGCGAGATCGGTGCCGGGCTGCTCTTCCGGCGTCGTGCCGGGCACGAAATCAGGATGCATCGAAGCCGCCGCCACCCGCAGCCGGCGCTGCCGGAAGTTCGGATCGACCACGATGACGCTGTAGCCGGCCTGCCGCATCACGCAGTGCGCGGCGGTCAGCACGATGTCCTGCGCGATCAGGGTGCCCGAGCAGATTTCGCCCGCGGTGCTCTCGATGCGCACCACCGAGGCGCGAAGCCCGCCCGGATCGCGGGAGGTCTGCCCCTGCACCACGGCCTGGGCCGAGAGCGGGACGAGCCCCAGCAGGGCACCGAGCAGGCACGCGCGAAGGGGGCTCGCAACCATTCTTATGTCTCCCAGGGCCCGGGCCTTCCGGCGGATTCGCTTGAAGAATCCTGGACCGAACGGAGCCTATCCGAAGGCAATTCGGCGGCCAAGCTCCGGTTCCGCCACAACGAGGGCGTGCCGATCACGATCGGGACGCTGCGTCACCAGCGCGCGGCGGCGTTCCAGCCGGCGAGCGTCCGGTCGATCCAGCCCCGTTGCGGCCCGAGCAGGATGCCCTGGGTCAGCCCACCGCAGGCGTCCTTCACCCAGGCGGCCACCGCCACGACCGCCTCGCCGTCGAGGATCGGGCCGCCGGAATCGCCGTTGCAGCCCCCCGCGCCGGCGGCCTTCAACCAGACCAGGATGCGGCTCGGGCCGTAGGGCTCGACCACGGAAAGCGCCGCGCCGCGGTAGCGCCCGATCGAGCGCCGGTCGTTGCCGCGCGCCGCGCCGTAGCCGGCCAGCACGAGGCTCTGGCCTGCCCGCGGCATCGCTTCGCTGAGCGGGGCCGGCGCGAAGCGAGCGGGCAAGGGCGCGCGGGTGCGCAGCAGGGCGAGGTCGATGGAGCGGGTGCGCCCGCGGATCGCGTCGCCGTCATAGGCCGGATGCAGGCTGCGGACGGCGACTTCGGCCAGAACCGGCCGGTCCGCTTCATCGCGGTAATGGATCCGGTTCTCGCCCACGCCCGCCACGCAGTGGCCGGCGGTCAGCACCGCGTCCGGGGCGAGCACGACACCCGAGCAGACCCCGCCGCCCGAGGTCAGCACCATCACCGCCGAGCCCGCGCCCGGCACCTGCGCGTCCTCCCGGCCGCCGACGATGGCCGCGGCCGGCGCGGCGGTCAGGAGCGTGAGGGCGACCGCCCCGAGGGCGGAGCGCGCCGCAGGGGCAGCGGACGGGTTCGGCGCACGCATCGAGACATCGCTTCAGGAGAGGACGGCATGACCCCGATACGCGTCGAGGAAACCGGCGTCGAGCCGGTCGGCCTCCCCGAGATGCGGGCCTATCTGCGGCTGTCCTCCGACGAGACCGCCGAGGATGCGCTGATCGCGCGGCTCATCCCGGCGGCGCGGGCGGCGGTCGAGGCCGCGGCGCGGCGTCTGCTGCGGCCGGCCCGCTTCCGGGTGGTGCTGACGGAATGGCCCCGGCTCGGCCTGCTGCCGCTGCCCCTGAGTCCGCTGGCCGCCGTCCTGCGCACCGGCCTCGTCGATGGGGGCGGTGTGGTGACGGAGATCGAGCCGGGCCCGGTGCGGATCGGCCCCGATCCCTGGGACGCCCCCTGCCTGCTGTTCGGGCCGGATCTTCCGCCCTTGAGCGGGCGATCCGCGCTGATCGAGGTGAGTGCCGGCTGCGGCGGTGAGGGGCCGCCGGTCCCGGAGCCGCTGATCCAGGCCCTGCGCCTCACGCTCGCCGGGTGGTTCGAGAACCGCGGCGACGAGAACGGGGAGGTCGGGTCCGTGGCCCTGCCGGCCGCGGCAGCCGGTCTCGCCGCCGCCTGCCGCCGGATGCAGCTGTAGTCCGATCGAGCGGAGACCGAGCGATGCCCCATCCCTCCCTGGGCGCGCGGCGGCGCCGCCTCGTGCTCGAACTGCCGCTGGAGACGCCGGACGGGTTCGGCGGCCGTACCCGCCGCTACGTCGCCGGCCCCGTGCTGTGGGGTTCCCTGGAGGCTTTGGGCACCGCCCAACCGGGCTGGGGAGGGCGGACCGAACGGGCCGGCCTCTACCGGGTAGGTCTGCGCTACCGCCCCGGCGTCACCAGCGCCATGCGGCTTGCCGACGGGACGCGCCGCTTCGCGATCCGCACGGTCGGCGACCCCGACGGGCGCCGCCGGGACCTCGTCTGCGAGGTCGAGGAAGTGATCGAGGAGACGCGCCCGTGAGCACCCTCAACCCGCTGCTGGCGCTGCGCGCCGGCATCCTCGCGCATCTCACGGGGGATGCGGCTCTCGCCGGCCTGATGGGCGGGCGCGTGCAACTCTACGACGAGCCTCCGCCGGGCACCGTGCCGGTCTACGCCCTGTTCGGCGACGGCGAGGTCCGCGACGATTCCGTCGAGGGCGCCCGACGCCACCGTCACGCCCTCGCGCTCAGCGTCTTCGCCAAGCCCGGCTCGACCCGCTCGGCGCTCGATGCCGCCGAGCGCATCGGATCCCTCCTCGACGAAGCCGAGCTCGGCCTGAGCGGCCACCATCTCGTTCTCCTGCGCCTGAAGACCCTGGCCGGCAGCCGCGACGAGCGCACGGGCGAGGCCCGCGCGACCCTGAGCTTCGAGGCCGTGACCGAGGTCGCGGCCTGAACCTCCACCTCCCTCGAACGTCGGAGCCGCAGCATGGGTGCACAGAAGGGCAGGGACCTGCTGGTCCGTATCGGCAACGGGGCCGGCGGCTTCGTTGCCGTGGCGGGGTTGCGTGCCCGGCAGCTCACTTTCAACGCCGAGACCGTGGACGTCACCAACGCCGATTCCGCCGGCCGCTGGCGCGAATTGCTCGCCGGGGCGGGCGTGCGCCGCGCTTCGGTCGCCGGGGCCGGCGTCTTCCGCGACGAAGCCTCCGACGCGCGCCTGCGCCAGATGTTCTTCGACGGCGCCATCGACAGCTTCCAGATCGTGGTGCCGGCCTTCGGCACCATCGAAGGGCTCTTCCAGATCACGAGCCTGGAATATCGCGGCGACCATGCCGGCGAGGTCACCTTCGACATGGCCCTCGATTCGGCCGGTGCGCTCGGCTTCACAGCGGCCTGAGGAGGGCGAGGCCATGGCCAACCGTCGGCGCGGCGAGGTGCCGCTCACGCTCGGACAGGAGCGCTACACCCTCTGTCTCACCCTCGGGGCGCTGGCCGAACTCGAGGACGCGCTGGGCGCGGGCGATCTCGCCGGCCTCGCCGAGCGCTTCGCGGGCGGGCGGCTCGCCGCCCGCGACGTGATCGCGCTGCTCGGCGCGGCGTTGCGCGGCGGCGGCCACGCCCTCGACGACGCGGCGGTGGCCCGCCTGCCGCTGGCGGGAGGGCTCGCGGAGGTGGCGGCCGCCCTCGGCGAGGCACTGGCCGCGACCTTCGGCGAGGGCTCGCCCGCGGACCCTTGAACGCCCCGGGAGGCCCCGCGCCGGAGACCGCCCTCTCCGCCTTCCCGTGGGACGCGGTGCTGACGCTCGGTCTCTCGACCCTGCGCTGGCGCCCGCGCGACCTCTGGGCCGCCACGCCCCGCGAACTCGCTTCCGCCGCCGGCCTGATCCGCCCGCGGACCCTGGCGCTCGGCCGGGCCGACCTCGACCGGCTGCTCGCCGCCCATCCCGATCCGGAGGAACCGCGATGACGGACCGCGACCTTGATCGCCGCACGACCGAGCGCCTCCGGCAGCTCGAAACCCTCGACCGGCTGGCCCAGCGCTTCGGCCAGAGCCTGTCCTCGGCCTTCGACCGCAACCTCAATGCCGGGCGCCAACTCGACGGCGTGCTGGCCTCGCTGTCGAGCAAGCTCTCGAACGTCGCGGTGAAGGCGGTGCTCGCCCCCCTGAAGACGGGGGTGGGGAGCCTCGTCAACAGCGTGCTCGGCACGGGCGCCGATGCCGGCGGCGCGACGGCGCTCGCCCGGGGCGGGCTCGTCTCGGGCGGCCGGATCGTCCCGTTCCGCCTCGGCGGCGTTCTCGGTGCCGACCTTTCAGGAAGCCGGGTGCGGCCGTTCGCGGGCGGCGGGGTCGTGGCCGCGCCGACCTACTTCCCCCTGAACGGTACTGACGGCGGTCTCGGTCTGATGGGCGAAGCCGGCCCCGAGGCGATCCTGCCGCTGAAGCGCGGCAGCGACGGTCGCCTCGGCGTCGCCGCGGGCGGGGCCGAGCGGCCCGTAGCTGTCACCGTCAACATCGCCACGCCCGACATCGAGGGCTTCCGCCGCTCCGAGGCGCAGGTTTCCGCGCGTCTCGCCCGCGCCGTCGCCCGCGGCCGGCGCGCCCTGTGAGGACGCAAGCGATGCCCTCCGACTTCCACGAGGTGCGCTTTCCCCTCGACGTGTCCCTGCGCGGCAGCGGCGGACCGGTGCGGCGCACGGAGATCGTCACGCTCGCCTCGGGGCGCGAGCACCGCAACAGCCGCTGGGCGGATTCGCGCCGCCGCTACGATGCCGGCCTCGGCATCCGCACCCTCGACGCGCTGCATGCGGTGCTGAGCTTCTTCGAGGAGCGGCGCGGGCGGCTCTACGGCTTCCGCTACCGCGACCGGGTCGATCACCGCTCCGGGCCGCCCTCGCGTCCGGTCACGCCGACCGATCAAGCCATCGGCACGGGCGACGGTGCCAGCCGCACCTTCGCGCTGGCCAAAACGTACGGGGCCGGACCGGAGCCGTACCGCCGGGCCATCGTCAAGCCGGTGGCCGGCAGCGTGCGCGTGGCCGTGGGCGGCGCCGAGGTGACGGGCGCGGCCGTCTCCTGCGATCCCGCCACGGGTCTCGTGACCTTCGCGCCCGACGCGGTGCCGCGGCCCGGCGCGGCGGTCACCGCCGGTTTCGAGTTCGACGTGCCGGTCCGCTTCGACACCGACGAGCTCGCCGTCGATCTGGCCGCCTTCACCGTCGGCGAGGTGCCGCGCATCCCGTTGATCGAGATCGTGCCTTGAGGGAGCGCCGATGCGCATCATTCCACCCGCCCTCGCCGCCCGCCTGGAGGGCGGTGCCACCACCCTGTGCCGCTGCTGGGCCCTGCGCCGCCCCGATGGCCTCGTCCTCGGCTTCACCGACCACGACCGCGACCTGATGTTCTCGGGCGTGACCTACGCCGCGCGAAGCGGCTTGGAGGCCGCCGAGGCCAGCGCCGAACTCGGCTTCGCGGTGAGCGGGGGCGAGGTCGCCGGCGCGCTGACCTCGGCGGGGATCACCGGGGCGGACGTGGCGGCCGGGCTCTATGACGGGGCCGGGATCGAGACCTGGCTGGTGGATTGGCGTGAGCCTTCGTCCCGCATCCTGCTCGACGTGGCGAGCCTCGGCGAAATCCGTCAATCGGGCAGCGCCTTCGTCGCCGAGTTGCGCGGGCTGATGCATCGCCTCGACGCGCAGACCGGACGCAGCTTCCGCGCAGCCTGCGATGCGCAGGTCGGCGACAGCCGTTGCCGCGTCAGCCTCGCCGATCCGCGCTACCACGCAGCTGGTACCGTCGGCGCCGCCCTGGAATCCGGCCGGCTCGCCGTGGCCCTGGCCGGCGATTTCGCGGCAGGCTGGTTCTCCGGAGGCCGCCTCGCCTGGGAAGGCGGCGCCAATGCCGGCCACGCCGCGGATTTGCGAACGCATCTGCACGGGGGCGGGGGCACGATCCTCGAACTCTGGGAGCCGCCGCCGCGACCGGCGATGGCAGGGGACGCCTTCCGCCTCACCGCCGGCTGCGACAAGCGTCTCGCCACCTGCCGCGACAAGTTCGCCAACGCTCTCAACTTCCAGGGTTTCCCGCACATGCCCGGCAACGACTTCGTGCTGCGGGCCGCTCCCGATGCGGGCGCGCGCCCCGACGGCTCCAGCCTGTTTCGGTAGGCGACGATGGATGCGTCCTCCCCGCTCTCGGAGCGGATCGTGGCGGAGGCACGAGCCTGGGCCGGAACGCCCTACCGGCACCAAGCCTCACGGAAGGGCGTGGGCTGCGATTGCCTCGGCCTGCTGCGCGGCGTCTGGCGCGGCGTGCTCGGACCCGAGCCGGAGGAGACGCCGCCCTATGCCGCCTCTTGGGCGGAATCCACCGGCCCCGGCGACGCTCCCCTGCTCGCCGCCGCCCGGCGCCACCTCCTGCCGATCGAGGAACATCTGCCGGCCTACCGACCCCGACCCGGCGACGTGCTGCTCTTCGCCTTCCGTGCACATTTGCCGGCAAAACACTGCGCTATCGCCACCGGCTCGGCGGCGATGATCCACGCCCATGACGGTGCGGCGGTAACGGAAGTCGCCCTGACGCCCTGGTGGCGCCGCCACCTCGTCCACGCCTTCCGCTTCCCCGAAGCGTCCTGAACCCAGCCCGATCCGGAGGTCCTGCATGGCGACGCTCGTCCTCCAGACGGCCGGCGAGGCGGTCGGCAGCGCGCTCGGCGGCCCTATCGGCGGGATGATCGGCCGGGTCGTCGGCGCCGCCGGCGGCGCGGTGCTCGACGACGGCCTGTTCGGCGGCGGTGCGGGCCCGCGCTTCGTCGAGGGGCCGCGGCTGACCGAACTCGGCGGCCTCGCCTCGACGGAGGGGGCACCGGTGCCGCGGGTCTACGGTCGGGCGCGCATCGGCGGCACCCTGATCTGGGCTACGCGGCCGCTCGAAGTCGCCAACACCACCGTTGAGCGCGCCGCCTCCGGCTCCAAGGGCGGCGCGGGCGGGCGCAAGACGGTCCGCACCGCCTACAGCACCTATGCCAACGTCGCGATCGGCCTTTGCGCGGGCGAGATCGCGCTGGTGCGCCGAATCTGGGCCGATGGCACCGAGCTCGATCTGACGACGCTCGACCTGCGCGTCCATACCGGCTCCGCGACACAGGATGCCGACCCCCTCATCGTCGCCAAGGAGGGCGCGGACGACGCGCCCGCCTATCGCGGCCTCGCCTACGTCGTGTTCGAGCGGCTGCCGCTCGCGGCCTTCGGCAACCGCATCCCGCAATTCGCCTTCGAGGTCATCCGTCCCGTCCAGGGGCTGGGTGCGAGGATTCGCGCAATCTGCCTGATTCCCGGCTCCACCGAGTTCGGCCTCGATCCGCTCGCGGTGAGCGAGAATGCCGGTTTCGGCGCTACGAAGCCGGCTAATCGATTTCAGTTCCAGGGAGCGAGCGATGTGATCGCCTCCCTCGACGCGCTTCAGGCACTCTGCCCGCGGCTCGCCCGGGTCTCGGTGGTGGCGAGCTGGTTCGGCGACGATCTGCGCGCCGGGCATTGCACTGTGACGCCGCGGGTCGATGCGGCGGCGAAGGTGACGACCGGCGAGCCCTGGGTCGTCGCGGGGCGGACGCGCGCGACGGCAGCCCTGGTCTCCCGATCCGGCGACAGCGCGGCCTATGGCGGTACGCCCTCCGATGCCGGCCTCGGGCGGCTCGTGGCCGAACTCGTTCGCCGCGGCCTCGCGGTCGTGCTCTATCCCTTCGTCATGATGGACGTGCCGGCCGGCACCACTCTGCCGGATCCGCGCGATCCGAGCCGCCTGCAGGCCCCCTATCCCTGGCGCGGACGCATCACCTGCGACCCCGCGCCCGATCGCTCCGGGAGCCCGGACGGTACGGCGGCGGCGACCGCTCAGGTCGCGGCCTTCTTCGAGGGGCCGCAGGGCTATCGGGCGATGATCCGGCATTACGCCGCCCTCGGCGCGGACTGGGCTGCGGCGGGCAGCCCGCTCTCCGGCTTCATCCTCGGCAGCGAGTTCGTGAGCCTGACGCGGGTGCGCGGGCCGGGCGGTTCCTACCCGGCCGTGGACCATCTCCGCATGCTCGCGGTCGAGGTCCGCACGCGGCTCGGCGCGCAGGTGCGACTCGCCTACGCCGCCGACTGGACCGAGTATGGCGCCCATGTCCGCGAGGGCGGCGCCGAGATCCGCTTCCCCCTCGATCCGCTCTTCGCGGACCCGGCCATCGACGCCGTCGGGATCGACTACTATCCACCGATCTCCGACTGGCGCGACGGCTCCGGCCACCGGGACGCGGCGGACGCCACCGACATCTACGACCGCGCCTATCTGAAGCATCGCCTCGGCGCGGGCGAGGCCTTCGACTGGTTCTATGCCGATCCGGAGGACCGAGCGGCCCAAATCCGCACGCCGATCACCGACGGCGCCTACGGCAAGCCCTGGATCTATCGGCCCAAGGACCTCGTCGGGTGGTGGTCGAACCCGCATGTCGAGCGCGCGGGCGGCGTCGAGACCGGCCCGACGGCCTGGATACCGGGTTCCAAGCCGATCTGGCTCACCGAAATCGGCATCCCCGCCGTCGATCGCGGGACCAACGGGCCCAACGTCTTCCCCGATCCGAAATCGTCGGAGAATGCCAGCCCGCCCTTCTCCCGCGCCACCCGCGACGACCTGATCCAGGCCCGCGGGCTCGAGGCGATCCTCGCCCGGTTCGACCCGGCCGAAGATAGTTTCGAGCCGGCTCATAATCCGCTCTCGCCGGTCTACGGGGGGCGGATGATCGCGCCCGAGGACATCTTCGTCTGGGCTTGGGACGCGCGGCCCTTTCCCGCCTTCCCCGATTTCGCCTCCGTCTGGTCGGACGCCGCCAACTGGGCGCTCGGCCACTGGATCACCGGGCGCATCGAGGGAGTGGAACTCGACCGCCTGATCGCGGCCATCCTCGCCGATCTCGGCATCGAGGCGCCCTCCGCCATCGAGGCGGCCGGCTTCCTCGACGGATACGTCCTCGACCGTCCGCTCTCCGCCCGCGAAGCGCTGGAGCCCCTGGCCCGGCTCTTCAACCTCGATGTCTGCGTCTCCGCAGGGACCCTGCGCCTCCGCGATGCCGGGGCGGCCGATCCGGTCCCGCTACGGGCGGGCGACCTCGTGCCCGGGGAGGGCGAGACGGCGGCCCTGCACCGGATGCGGGCGCAGGAGAGCGAGTTGCCCCGCTCCATCGAAATCGGCTTCGGCGACGGCGAGAGCCCGGATTACCGCCGCGCCACCGCCGCGGCCGCACGGCCGGCCGGGGGCCGGCGGCGCGAGGTTCGGATCGACGCCGCTATCGTGAGCCGGCGGGACGCGGTGCAGGGGCTCGCGGAATCCCTGCTCGACGCGGCTCTGGCCGGGCGTGAGAGCGCCAGCTTCACCCTCAGTCCGCGCCGGATCGACCTGGAGCCCGGCGACCGCGTGACCCTGCCGGACGACCGCTCCGGGGCGCTCCACCGCATCGCCCGCATCGACGACAGCCCGGCCGGGCGCCGGATCGAGACCCGCGCCGTCCCCTCCGGACGGCGCGATACCGGGGCCGCCACGCCCGCGCCGCGTCCCGGCCGGACGCCGCCGGCCCAGCCAGGGCCGGTCTTCGCCCTGCCGCTCGTCCTGCCGGTGGAGCGCGGCAGCCCGGTGCCGCTCTCCTACCTCGCGGTGGCCGCCGACCCCTGGCCCGGCGCGATCACCCTGTGGCGCGCGGATGGCGAGGGCGCTCCCTTCCGGCCCCACCGCACCCTCGACCATCCGGCCTGCCTCGGCCGAACGCGAACCCCCCTGCCACCCGGCCCGCTCTGGCGCTTCGACCGAAACGCCCGCCTCGACGTGGATTTGCGCCACGCGGAAGGGCTCGCCGCGATCGGCGAGGCTGCCGCGCTCGCGGGCGGCAACCTGTTCGCCCTGGTCGGGACGGACGGGGTGGTCGAGATCCTGTCCGCGGCCGGGGCCGAACTGACGGGGCCGGAAACCTGGCGGCTGTCCGGCCTGATCCGGGGTCTTGCCGGGAGCGAGGCCGCCGCGGGCCGACCCGCTCCGACGGGAAGCCTGATCGTGCGCCTCGACGACGGCGCCGTCGCGCCCCTCGTCGACCGCCTCGACGAGGCGGGCCGGCGCTTCCTCTACCGGGTCGGCCCGGCGGAGCGCGATCCCGCCGATCCGGTCTTCATCGGCTTCGAGGCGACCGCCGGACTCGACTCCTTCGTTCCCCTGAGTCCGGTCCACCTGCGCGCCCGCCGCGGGCCGGACGGCATCCGCCTGAGCTGGACCCGCCGCGCCCGGCGCGACGCCGATAGCTGGGAGCCTGCGGACGTGCCTCTCGGCGAGGATGCCGAGGCCTACCGCATCGACATCCTCGCCGATGACGGGCGCATCCTGCGCAGCCTCGCCAGCACGGCCCCGAGCGCGCTCTACGCCGCGGCGGACGAGGCCGCCGATTTCGGCGCGCTCCGCACCGAGATCGACTTCGCCGTGGCGCAGCTCGGGGCGCGGACCGGCCCCGGACCGACCCGGCGGGCACGGGTGAGCCTGCACCGGGCCTGAACCGCCGATCCCGACATCCGACCTCGATCCGCGTCAGGGAGGCCGCCCGTGGCCGATACCACCCCGAGTCTCGCCCTGCCGCTGATCGCGGCGGGGCAGGCGCAGAAACACGTCACCCACAACGAGGCGCTGGCGCTGCTCGACGCGCTCGTGCAACTCGCCGTTCTCGACAAGGATCGAACCGCGCCGCCCCCCGACCCGACGGAGGGCGACCGCTACCTGATCGCCGCCTCCGACCCGTCCGGCGCCTGGGCGGGCTGGGCCGGCCGCATCGCCCGCTTCCAGGACGGGGCGTGGCTCGCCCTCCGGCCCCGGGCCGGTTGGCTCGCCTGGGTCGCCGACGAGGCCGACCTCTACACCTTCACGGGCACGGTCTGGATGTCGTTCCGCGGCACCCTGGATGCTCTGAACGACCTCTCGCGGCTCGGGATCGGCACGGGCGCGGATGCGGACAATCCCTTCGCGGCCAAGCTCAACAAGGCGCTCTGGACCGCGCGGACGACGGCCGAAGGGGGCAGCGGGGATCTGCGCTACACCCTCAACAAGCAGGCGCCCGGCAACGTCCTCTCCCTGCTGATGCAGTCCGGCTGGTCGGGTCGGGCCGAGATCGGCCTGACCGGCGACGACGACCTGCGCGTGAAGGTCTCGCCCGACGGAGGCCGCTGGTTCGAAGCCTTGCGCATCGCTGGCGCGACGGGGGACGTCGCCTTTCCCGGCCGCGTCACCGTCGCGGGCGTGCCGCTGCCGACGGGGCAGGTGATCGCGGGCAACATCGGTGACAACGCCGTCGATGCGGGCGTGACCCGCTACTTCTCCCACGCCCTGTTCGGCGGCCATCCCAGCGAAGTCTGTCTTCCCGGGGGGGCGAAGGGGGCGGTTCAAGAACCTGCGCATCGTGACGCAACAGGCTCCGGGTGCGGGCCAGCACTGGACCTTCACACTGCAGAAACGGTTCGGCGACACCGCGCTGACCTGCACGATTTCCGGCGACGCCAAGGAAGCGGCCGATCTCGTCAACGGTGTCGTCTTCGAAGGCCACGAGCACTGGTGCCTCAAGGTCGTGTCAAGCGCCGGCGCGCACTTCACGGTCAACGTCCTGTTCTCGCTGTTCTTCGAAAACCTCGATTGAGGCCGCGTCACGAAACGTCCGCGGCGCCGTCGATGCCGGGGCGGACGACGCGCCCCGGCCGTATCGCCCGGCGGGCACTTCGAAAGCCTCGGACAAGCGCCCCCTGCCGGCCCCGGCGCGGTGCGCGACCGGTCCTGCATCCCCGCTGACCACCCCGCCCCGACCCGGAGACACACGATGGATCTCAGCGCCCTCGGTCGCGCCGTCCTGATCGCCCGGGAGGGCCTGCGGCTGGAGGCCTATCGCGACAGCGTCGGCATCTGGACGATCGGTGTCGGCCACACCGCCGCCGCCGGCCCGCCTCTGCCGCGGGCGGGTCTGCGCATCGGCGCGGAGGAGGCCGACGCGATCTTCGTCCGCGACGTGGCCCGCTTCGTGCGCGCCGTCGCGGAGGCGATCCCCGAGCCGCTGCCGCAGCACGCCTTCGACGCCCTGGTCTCGCTCTCTTTCAACATCGGACCGGCGGCCTTCCTGCGCTCCACCGTGCTGCGGCGGCTGCGGGCGGGCGATCGGGAGGGCGCGGCCGGGGCGATCCTGATGTGGAACCGGCCGGCGGCCATCATCCCGCGCCGGCAGGCCGAGCACGACCAGTTCCGCACCGCCTACGAAGCCGCCCTCCCGCGCGCCCGGCGCGGCGATCCGCAGCCCGTGGCGCTTCCGGCCGCCGGCCGTCCCTCACTGGCCGCAGGCGGTCTTGGAGCGCCGACGCGCCGTCTGGCCGCGCCGCGCCCCCGCTGAACCCCGCCCATCCCCTCGACGCGAAAAGGATCGTAGCCATGATCGCCAAGGCAATTCTGCCCTTGCTCCTGCTCGTGCTGCCGCCGGGCACCGGCGCGGCGGCCGCACACCCCGCCGCGGAGGCGGCCGCGCTCGTCCTGCCCTGGGGCGACGCGGTGCTCGCCCTCGCCCAAGGTCTCACCGCGCTGCTCACGCCGGTTCTGGTCGCCGCGCTGGCGGCGGTTCTCGCCCGCATCGGCGGCCCGCTGCGGCTCCTCGTCACCGACGCCCTCGTCGAACGCCTCGTGCACCGCGCCACCGACTACGCCCTCAACGCCGTCTCCGGCGCGGTCCGCGGGCGCACGCTCACGGTCGCCGTCGGGTCGGCGGTGATCGCCCGCGCCGTGCAGCGGGCCCTCGATCAGGCGCCGGGCTGGCTGATCCGCGCGGCGGGCGGCGGCGAGGGGCTGGCCGAGAAGGTTTTCCGCTCCCTGAGCCTGGAAGAGGCGGCCACCGCCCGCAACACCCTCGAACCCGCGCTCAGGCGCGTCGCCTCGGCCGCACCCGGCGAGGCCGTCTGATCCTCCGGCCGCGCCGAGACCGGGGGGCGTCGCGACAGGCGATCCGGAGGGGGCCGCCGTGGAGAAGATCGCAACGGAAGCCGCGCGCCTCCTCTTCGCCGACGGCGGTGCCGGCTGGATCGTCGCGGTGCTGCTGGGGCTCGCCTGCCTCCATCTCTACCGCGACGGCCTGCGCGTGCTGGAGGCGCGCATCGTCGAGACCGGAGCGACCGCCGCCCTGGAGCGCGCCTCGCAGACCAACGCGGCGGTCGCCGCCGCCCTGGAGAGCCGCACCCGCGTGCTGGAGGATCTAGCCCGCCTCGCCGCCGAGACCGCCCGCGAGGTGGAACGCAGCGACGAGCGCGCCCGCGAGAAGTTCGAGGAGATCCTGCGGCGGATGGACGACCTCCCGCATCGTCCGAGGCCCTGACCGACGAACCGCAACGGACGGGACGATCCATGTTTGCATCCCTTTTCCCGGCAGGCCCGGCCGGGCTCGGCCGCCATCCCTCGCGGAGGCGCCGCAGCCGCGCCGCCGCGAGCCGGCTCGACCAAGCCCGCCACGGCTTCGAGCGCTCGCTCACCGTCCTGCGCCGGGCCGCGCTCGATCACATCGACAGCCAGGATCTGGCGAGCCTGACGCTGCGACGCTTCCTCGATCATGGGCTCGGCGCGGCGGGACGGCCGACACCGTGAGGCGTCCCGCAGCGCGCGTCTGCGCACTGGCACTGCGGGAACCGTGGCGGCGGTCCCGCCTTGTCCCCGACAGCATCGCCGACCCGGACATGGCCCCCGACCCGAGAACAGCATTCGCATCCCCGAAACGGCTCGCTCTCGCGAACATTCAGGGCGCATTCAGTGCCCTGAGACGAGAGTTCCCCTCGATGCGCCAAGCTTTCGCCCTGCTGATCGTCGTCTCGACCGCCGCGGTTCTCGCGACGGGCGCGGTCGGCCCCCTCGCCGAGGAGACCGGCGCCCTGGCGCCCGCCCCTCCGACGCGGGAGGTGCTGAACCGGGGCGACGACTGCCTCTCGCCCGCCGATCTGCGCGAGGCGGTGGCGGAGAAGCGCGTCGTTCCGCCCATCGCCGCGATCCGCGCGGCCCGGCAGATCGTCCCGCGGGCCGAGATCCAGCGCGCCAGCCTGTGCCGGCACGAGGCGGGTCTCGTCTACCTGCTGACGGCCCTGCGCCGCGACGGGCAGTTCACGCGGGTGATGGTCGATGCCCAGTCCGGGCAGGTCAGCGGGCAGTGGTAGCGATGGGGCGGCGTAGCGGAAGTTTTACGGTTTATGAGCGACATCCGGTTGCCCGGAACCTGACCGATCGTCAGTGTCCGCGCATTCGGCCGGCACCTGCCGCCCCGATTGATTCTGCCCCGAACGGGAAAAGCGGGCGATGGGCCGTCATCGCCGGTGGCGATCTGCTTGAGGAGTGACCGACCGTGCGCTTGCTCGTCGTCGAGGACGACCGTGACATCAACCGTCAGGTCGTCGCCGCCCTGGAAGAGGCCGGATACGTCGCCGACAAGGCCTTCGATGGCGAGGAGGGCGGCTATCTCGGCGAGAACGAGCCCTACGACGCGATCATCCTCGACATGGGCCTGCCCAAGGCCGACGGCGTCACCGTGCTCCAGAACTGGCGCCGGGCCGGGGTGAAGACCCCCGTCATCATCCTGACCGCCCGCGACCGCTGGTCGGACAAAGTGGACGGCTTCGATGCGGGCGCCGACGATTACGTGACCAAGCCCTTCCACATGGAGGAGCTGATGGCCCGCGTGCGCGCGATCCTTCGCCGCGCGGCGGGCCATGCCTCGAGCCAGATCGCCTGCGGCCCCGTCACCCTCGACACCCGCTCGGGCCGCGTCTTCGTGGACGGTGCGCCGGTCAAGCTGACGAGCCACGAGTACCGCCTGCTGTCCTACCTCATGCATCACACCGGCCGCGTCGTCTCCCGCGCCGAGCTGACCGAGCACCTCTACGACCAGGATTTCGACCGCGATTCCAACACCATCGAGGTGTTCGTCGGGCGCCTGCGCAAGAAGCTCGCCGTGGATCTGATCCAGACGGTGCGAGGCTTGGGCTACCTGATCGATCCGAACCAGCCGCCCGGGCGGGGGTAGGCCGTCATGGGTCGCCGAGATCGGCGAGCGCGAAATCCTCGCCTTTGTAGAGGAGCGGTACGCCGCGATTTCGCGCGACCGCGTAGGCGAAGCAGGCGCCTATGCTGAGGTCGGCCGGATCTCCCGTTCCTTTCCCGTGATGCTTGAAGGCATCGGGTGCCCCATCCGCACCTTCCGGGGCCATCGGAGCGAGACCGATCCTCGCAAGGTCGAGCAGCATCTCGATGTTCGCATCGCGGATGTGCAGGCCCATGCGCTTCTGGATTTAGCGCTGTGTCGGATCCCGGCGCGCATGATGTACATGCCGGCATCCCCGCGAGCGAGCCGCGTTTCGAGCCTGGAATCATGACCGACCGCCTCGCCTGGCTGCCCCTGCGCCGCCGCTCCATCGCGGTCCGGCTCGCGGTCTCCTCGTTCCTGTCGAGCACCGCGATCCTCGTCATCGCGGCCTTCATCCTCACCACGCTCTACCGCGAGAACACCGAGCGCGCCTTCGACAGTCGGCTGCTCGTCTTCGCCAACAACCTCGCCACGGATCTCGTCTCCCCGAGCGACCCGGAGGCGCGCTCCTTCTCGCTCGGCGACCCGCGCTTCGATCTGCCCCTCTCGGGCTGGTACTGGCAGGTCGGGCGGCCCGATGCGAAGCCGCGGGACCTGCGCACCTCGCGCTCGCTCGTCGGCGTGCCGCTGAAAGGGCCGGATCAGGCCGGCACCGCCACCATCGGCCAGATCCGCCAGGGCTACGGCCGGGGCCAGGACGACCGCAGCTTGCGCATCGTCGAGCGCGACGTCGATGTCGGGGCCGACGGGCGCTACACCGTGCGCGTGGCGGGGCCGGCCGACGAGATCGTCAACGACGTCGAGCGCTTCCGCTTCTCGCTGTTCATGACCTTCGGCCTGCTCGGCTTCTCGCTCGCGGCGACCGCGCTGCTGCAGATCCGCTTCGGCCTCGCGCCCTTGCGCAAGCTGCGCACGGCACTGGGCACCATCCGCCGCGGCGAGGCCGACCGGATCGACGGAGAGTATCCGCGCGACATCGCTCCGCTGGCGGGCGAGATCAATCTGCTCATCGAAACCAACCGCGAGATCCTGGAGCGCGCCCGCACCCAGGTCGGCAACCTCGCCCACGCCCTGAAGACCCCGCTCTCGATCATCGTCAACGAGGTCGGCAGCAGCGAGGCGCCGCCGGAGCTGTCGGAGAAGATCCGCGAGCAGGCGGCGGTGATGCGCGACCAGGTGAACTACCATCTCGACCGCGCCCGCGCCGCCGCGCTCGCGGGTACGCTCGGCACCTCCACCGAGGTCGAGCCGGCGCTTGCCGGACTGGTGCGAACGTTCGGAAAAATCTATCGCGACAAGGACATCGCCTACGAGGTCCACGTGGCGCCGGGCCTGCGCTTCCGCGGCGAGAAGCAGGATTTCGAGGAGATGATCGGCAACCTCGTCGACAACGCCTCGAAATGGGCGAGCGGGCGCGTTTCGATCTCGGCCTCGCCCACGGGCGAGCACGACTATCCCCACCTCCTCGTCTCGGTCGAGGATGACGGGCCGGGCCTGCCCGAGGAGGATCGCGCCGCCGTGCTCAAGCGCGGCCGGCGCCTCGACGAGACCAAGCCCGGCTCCGGCCTCGGCCTGTCGATCGTGGCGGATCTGGCCGCGCTCTATCGCGGGCGCTTCCGCCTGGAGGCGGCGGCGCTCGGCGGCCTTCGCGCGGTGATCGAGGTGCCCGGAGACGCGCCCGCGGGTGCCGGACAACGCTGAGTGGTGCCGATGCGGCGAAGGTTACGCTGCAATCCGCCTGTGCTATGGCCGACCTGTCCGCGTGCGTGACGACGTGTCACCCGAGGCTGATGTCGTGCGGGCCCCGCTCGGGCTCTACACGGGGCCGAGCTTGCATTCTTGGGTCTGATGACGGCGATCTGGTTTATTCTGGCGGCCATGACCGGCGCAGCCGTGTTCGCGCTGCTCTGGCCGATGTCGCGCCGCCGCCGGCAGGGGCTTGCGCCGGGCGCCGGGCTGGAGGCCGGGAGCAGTGCGTCCGGGCTCGCCACCGAGACCGGCTTCTACGAGGACCAGCTCGCCGAGATCGAGCGCGATCTCGGGCGCGGCCTGATCGCCCCGGCCGAGGCCGAGGCCGCCCGCACCGAGGCCGCGCGCCGGCTCCTGCGGGCGAGCCGCGAGGAACGTGCGAACGCGCCGGGCGCCCGGCCGATCGCCGAGCCGCATCTGCGCCAGCGCCGGGCGGCCTCCGCCTTCGCACTCTCCACGATCCCGCTCGTGGCGCTCGCCGTCTACGGCCTCTACGGCTCGCCGAACCTCCCCTCGCAGACCGAGGCCGACCGCAATGCGACGCGGGCGGGCGCGCAAGATCTGATGACGGCCATCGGCCAGATCGAGGCGCGGCTCGCCAATCACCCCGACGACGTTCGCGGCTGGAGCGTGCTCGGCCCGGTCTACATGCGGCTCGGCCGCTTCGACGACGCGGCGCGCGCCTACGCTTCCCTGGTGCGCCTCAAGGGCGAGGACGCGCAGGCGCTGGCCGATTGGGGCGAGGCCCTGGTCGCGGCGGCCGACGGCACGGTCTCGCCGGAGGCCCGCAAGGTGCTGGGTCGGGCGGTCGCCGCCGATCCCAAAGCGGCCAAGCCTCAGTTCTACCTCGCTCGCGGCGACGAGCAGACCGGCGACGTGGCCGGTGCGGTGCGCCGTCTGGAGGCGATGGCGGAGGCCGCGCCCGCGGACGCGCCCTGGCTCCCCGCCGTGCGCGAGAGCCTCGCCCGACTGAAGGGCGAGACGATGCCGGCGCCGAAGGCCGAGGATGGGGCGAAGGCGGAGGCTCCGGCGGCCGGGCCGGGCTCCAACATCCAGTCGCTGCCCCCCTCCGAGCGGATCGATGCGATCCGCGGCATGGTCGAGGGTCTGGAGCGGCGCCTGGCCAAGCAGGGCGGCAGCGCCGAGGAATGGCTCCGCCTCGTGCGCTCCCACGCGGTGCTCGGCGAGCGCGACAAGGCGCTCGACGCCCTGGAGCGCGCCCGCAAGGCCTTTCCCGAGGACCGGGAGGCGCAGGCCCGCCTCGACACGCAGGCGCGCGAACTCGGCCTCGCGGAGGCCGGGGTGCCGCGTCCCGAATCGAAGGCGGAGGACAGGGCGGGCGCCGAGACGGGCAAGGCCGAGTTGAGCCGGCCCGAACCCGACGCGGCAGCCGCGATCAAGGCGATGCCGCCGGCCGAGCGCGAGGCGGCGATCCGCGGCATGGTGGCGACCCTCGACCGGCGACTCGCCGCCAAGGGCGGCAGCGCCGACGAATGGATGCGGCTGGTACGCTCCTACGGCATCCTCGGTGATCGGGCCGCCGCGACCCAGGCTCTCGACCGGGCCAAGATGGCGCTCGCCGCCAACCCGACTGCGGTGGAGCGCCTCGACGCGCTGGGCCGCGAACTCGACCTCGGCCGACCGGCCAAGCCGTAGCCGCAACCCCGCCCCTGACAATCGGTCCCGCCCGTGCAACCTTGACCCCGCGGGCGCGGGGGCCGAAACCGGATGCTCGATCAAATGAAGTAACGTCAGGCCGGCCTCAGATCGCTCGCGCGAGCCGAGGGCCGACAACAAGCCGACGAACCGGGACGGAAAAGTGACCCGCAAGAGCCGCCGCCTGATCCTCATCGCCACCTGCGGAGCCGTGCTCGCGCTGGCGCTCGGGCTGATCCTGTCGGCCATGACCGGCTCGATCGTGTTCTTCCGCTCCCCCGCCGAGGTGGCCGCGCAGGGCGTCGCCCCCGGCACGCGCTTCCGCCTCGGCGGCCTCGTGACGGAGGGCTCGGTCAAGCGAGGGTCCGACCAGAACGTCGAGTTCTCGGTGACCGACACCAGTGCCACGGTCCCCGTCCAGTATCGCGGCCTGCTGCCCGACCTGTTCCGCGAGGGCCAGGGCATCGTCGCGGAGGGCACCCTCGATGCCGGCGGCGTGTTCCGCGCCGACACGGTGCTCGCCAAGCACGACGAGAACTACATGCCCCGCGAGGTGGCCGACGCCCTTAAGGCGCAGGGGCGCTGGCAGGAAGGCGGGGGGAAGGCGGCCCCCAAAACGGATGCGTCCAAGTCCGACGCACCCAAGTCCGAGACACCCAAGTCCGAGGCGGCCGACGCGACCCTCGGTCAGCGCAGCGAGCGGTGAGACCCTTCATGACCATCCGCACCGAAACCGCGCGGGAGCTTTGCCGGTGATCGTCGAGGTCGGCCATTACGCGCTGGCGCTCGCGCTGGCACTCTCCCTGGTGCAGGCGGTGATGCCGGCCTGGGCCGCCCGCTCGGGCGACGCCGCCCTGCGCGAGGTGGCGGCGCCTGCCGCGCTGGGCACCTTTGCCTGCATCCTGTTCGCCTTCTGCGCGCTGACCTACGCGCACGTCACGTCGGATTTCTCGGTCCAGAACGTCGTCGAGAACTCGCACACCGCCAAGCCGCTGATCTACAAGATCTCCGGCGTCTGGGGGAACCACGAGGGCTCGATGCTCCTCTGGGTGCTGATCCTCGCCCTGTTCGGCGCCTGGGTCGCCACCGCCACGACCTCCGTGCCGCCGACCCTGCGCACCAACACGCTGATGGTGCAGGCGAGCATCACCTTCGTGTTCCTGCTGTTCATCATCACGACCTCGAACCCCTTCGCCCGGGTCGCGCCCGCGCCGCTGGAGGGTAACGACCTCAACCCGCTGCTTCAGGATCTCGGCCTCGCGATCCATCCGCCGCTGCTCTACCTCGGCTATGTCGGCTTCTCGATCACCTTCGCCTTCGCGGTGGCGGCGCTGATCGAAGGGCGCATCGACGCCGTCTGGGCGCGGGCGGTGCGGCCCTGGACGCTGATCGCCTGGAGCTTCCTCACGCTCGGCATCGCCATGGGCTCGTACTGGGCCTATTACGAGCTCGGCTGGGGTGGCTGGTGGTTCTGGGACCCGGTCGAGAACGCCTCGCTGATGCCCTGGATCGCCGGCACGGCGCTCCTGCACTCCACCGTCGTGATGGAGAAGCGCGACGCGCTGAAGGTCTGGACGGTCCTGCTCGCCATCCTCACCTTCTCGCTCTCGCTGCTCGGCACCTTCATCGTGCGCTCAGGGCTTCTCACCTCGGTGCACAGCTTCGCCACCGATCCGAGCCGCGGCGTCTTCATCCTCGCGATCCTCGCCCTGTTCATCGGCGGCTCGCTCAGCCTGTTCGCGTGGCGCGCGCCGATGCTGCGCCAGGGCGGCCTGTTCGCGCCGATTTCCCGCGAGGGGGCCCTGGTGATGAACAACCTGTTCCTCGTGGCCGCCTGCGCCACGGTGTTCGTCGGCACGCTCTACCCGCTGCTCCTGGAGATGCTGACGGGCGAGAAGATTTCGGTCGGCCCGCCCTTCTTCAATTGGACCTTCATCCCGCTGGCGCTCCCGCTCCTCCTGATCGTGCCCTTCGGCCAAGCGCTCGCCTGGAAGAGGGGTGACGCCGCGGCCGCCGCGCAGCGCCTGTTCGCGGCCTTCGCCGTGGCGCTCGTCGTCGCCCTCGGCGCGGCGGCTCTGGCCTGGGGCGGCCCGATCATGGCGCCCGTCGGCCTCGGTTTCGGCGCCTATCTCATCATCGGCTCGGTGCTCGAGATCTGGGCCCGCGCCCGCGGCTACGGCCAGAACCGGACACACGACCTCGGCACGACCTGGCGCCGGGCGATCGGCCTGCCGCGCTCGGCTTGGGGCACCGCCCTGGCCCATGCCGGCGTCGGCGTCGTAGTGCTCGGCATCGCCGGGCAGGGCTGGGCCACGGAAGGGCTCGCCACGATCCGGCCGGGCGGTCAGGTCGCCTCCGGCCCCTACACCGCCACCCTCGACCGGGTCGGCCCGACCAAGGGCGCGAACTACGACGAGACCACCGCCTTCCTCACCCTGCGCAACCGGGCGGGCGACTACGTGGGCACCGTCGAGACCGGGAAGCGCTTCTACCCCTCCCGCCGCATGACGGTGACGGAATCCGGCCTGAAGACGGTGGGCGTGAGCCAGATCTACGCCAGCCTCGGCGAGGTCATGCCCGACGGCTCGATCGGCATGCGGCTCTATCACAAGCCGCTCGTGCTGCTGATCTGGATCGGCTCGGTCATCATGGCGGCGGGCGGCGGCCTCTCCCTGACCGACCGGCGCATGCGCGTCGGCGCCCCCGTCAAGGCGCGCGCGAAGCTGCCGCCCTCCGCGGTGCCCGCCGAATGATCCGCGCGCGCTTTCCCGCGGCGCTCGCCGCGCTCGCCCTGAGCCTGCCTCTCAGCCTCGCGCCGGCGCTCGCCGTGCAGCCGAACGAGGTGCTGAAGGACCCCGCCCTGGAGGCGCGAGCACGGCAGATTTCGGAGGGTCTGCGCTGCCTCGTCTGCCAGAACCAGTCGATCGACGATTCCGACGCGCCGCTCGCCAAGGACCTGCGCCTGCTCGTGCGCGACCGCCTCAAGGAGGGCGACAGCAACGGGCAGGTCGTCGATTACGTGGTGGCCCGCTACGGCGAGTTCGTGCTGCTGCGCCCGGTCTTCGGCTGGCACACGCTGCTGCTCTGGCTCAGCCCGCTGCTGGCGGTGGGCCTCGGTGCCTTCGGCATCTGGCGCCTGTCGCGCCGTCGGGCACCGAAGGCGGCCGGACTCTCCGCGGCCGAGGAGGCCGAGGTCGAGGCACTGCTCAAGGAGCGGTAGCCGGATCCTCGTAGAGCGTCTCGATCTCGCTCGCGCCGCGCATCACGACGACGCGCCGCACGAATCGGTGCAGATCCGGCACCGCACCGGGGACGGTCAGCTCCACCGCCCGCTCGCCGCGGGCCCGCTTCTTCCGCCACGCCGCATAAGGATAGTGATCGATCGGCAGGAAGGTGTCCGCGCCCCGCGGCACCGGAAAGCGCCCCGTCGCGCCCGAATTGATGGCCGAGAGTTCGATCCGGTCGCGATAGGCCGCGACGAGCGGGGCCGCCTCGATCTCCAGGATCTCGTGGGCCTGCGCCCGGTAGGCGCGGCCGGCCAGCAGCGTGAGCACCCGCTTGCGGCTGAGCCAGAAGAAGACGCGCCCGTTCAGCCGGGCGTGCCAATCGGGTGGGGTCAGGCCGTCGCGCAGGCAGCGCGCGAGAGCCTTGTCGCTGAGCGGTTTCTGATCGCGCAGTACGATGCGGCCGAGATCCGCCCGCTCCAGCACGAGTCCCTCCGGCCGCCGCCGCTCGGCTGCGGCGCGCAGATCGCCCGTCGCCTCGAACAGGTCGAGTGCCGCCCGCGTGCTGAGGAGCCCGTGCCGGGCGATGCTCGGCCAAGCGCCGGCCTCCGCCATGTGGAAAAGGAGCGGGCAGTCGCGCAGCAGCTCGTCCAGCTCGGCCCCGGTCATCGATGCTCCCGCTCCCCTCGCGCCCTGCTTTCGCCCGATCGTTCGGGCAGGACGGGGCCCGACGCGTCCTTGGCCAAGGAACGCAGCGAGCCCCCGACCCGAGCGCCATGCCGATCGCATTCCCTCGCCGCCTCGCCCTCGCCGCCGCGCTCGGCCTCGCCGCTGCCGGCCCGGCCTCCGCCCACCCCCATGTCTGGGTGACGGCCAAGGCCGAGGTCGCCTACGAGGCCGGCCGCGTCGCCGGCATCCGTCACACGTGGAGCTTCGACGCCGCCTACTCGTCCTTCGTGACGCAGGGCCTCGATACCAACGGCGACGGCAAGCTCTCGCCGGAGGAGTTGCAGGGGCTCGCCAACGAGAACACCGGCAACCTCGCCGAGTTCGCCTATTTCACGAAGCTCAAGGTCGCGGGGAAGGAACAGGCCTTCGCCGAGCCGCGCGATGCCCGCATGGCCATGGAGGGCGACCGGCTCACCCTGAACTTCCTGCTGCCGCTCAAGGTGCCGACCGCGCAGGGGCGCGGCGTGGCGGCGCTGGAAGTCTACGATCCGACCTACTTTGTTTCTTTCAGCCTCGCCGAGGGCGCCGACGCGGTGCGCCTGCCCGGCGCGGCGCCCGGCTGCACCACCACGGTGACGCGGGCCAAGAACGCCGAGCCCGCGGTGGCGCAGGCCGGCCAGTCGATGACCGAGGCGATGTTCGAGGCGTTGACCGCCGCCTCGAATTACGGCGAGCAATTCGCCAACCGGGCCATCGTCGCATGTCCCTGAGCGCGGCCCCGACATCCTCTCCGGCCGGCGGCCTCGATTCCAAGGGCACCCCTTCGCGCCGGCTACCGCTCAAGGCCGCGCTCGCCGCCGGGGCGGTGCTGGCCGCCGCCGCCCTCCTCGCTCTCGTCGCCTGGACGCTCGGCCCCAGCCTCGCCGCGCCGCCGCCCCGGTCTCCCTTCGGCATCGGCTTCCGCGAGGCCGCACCGGCCGCGACGGGGATCGGCGGCTGGCTGCTCTCCGTCCAGTCCAACTTTTCGCGCGCGCTCCAGGGCGCGGTCTCGGCACTGAAGGCCGGGGGCAGCTGGATGCCGCTGGTGCTGATGGGCTTCGCTTACGGCGTATTCCACGCCGCCGGTCCCGGCCACGGCAAGGCGGTGATCGCCGGCTACATCGTGGCGGGCGAGCGCACCCTTCGGCGTGGCTTCTCCCTGAGCGCGGCGGCGGCCCTGCTCCAGGCCTGCGTAGCGATCGCCATCGTCCTTCTCGGCGTCCTCGTCCTCAAGGCGACCGCCGCGGGCATGACCCGCGCCGGCACCCTGATCGAGACCGTGAGCTTCGCCCTCGTCGCGGGGCTCGGCGCCGCCGTCACCTGGCGCAAGGCCGCCCGGCTCGCCGACTTGGCCGTCGGCGCCCCGGCGGCGGCCTGCGGTCCCGGCTGCGGCCATGCCGGTCTCACCGATGCCACCGCTCTCGACCGGCTCGACGGCTGGCGCGAGCGCCTGGGCGTCGTCCTTGCCGCCGGTTCGCGCCCCTGCGCCGGGGCGGTGCTGATCCTCGTCTTCTGCGCCGCGCAGGGAATGCTCGCCGCCGGCATCGCCGCGACCTTCGCCATGGCCCTCGGCACCGCGCTGACCACCGGCGCACTCGCGAGCCTCGCCGTCTTCGCCAAGACGCTGGCCCTGCGTCTCGCGGGCGGGCGGGGACGGGCCGGCGTCCTCGCCCTCGGCACCCTCGAACTCCTGGCCGGAGCCTTCGTGCTCGTGCTGGGGCTGGCGATGCTCTCGGGGCTGGCGACCGGCATCGGGGGCTGACACGCGCCTCGCGCGCGTCCCCTCGCGAACCCCCTCGCCAAGCACCGCGAAGACGTGGCAGGCTGCTCCCGGATCGGGAGGAGCCATTCTTGACCGGACGCGACGCCCTCGGCGCCTTCGAGCCCATCCTGAACTGGCGGTTGCTGAAGGGCTCGCACGCCTTTCCGGGGCCGGACGGCGGCACCTGCATCAACGAGGCGGCCATGGTCGCGGCGGGTCTGCCCTACCGGGCCATCACCGCGACCGAGGATTGCCCGCCCTGCTTCTCGCGCCCGCTCGCGGCCTACGCGCTCGGCCTCAACGACGCGATGCCGGAATCCGAGCGGCAGGGGCTGATGGCCTTCGTGCTGCGACTGTCCGGCTCGGCGGACCGGCCAGCGGTCGAGGCGGCTCGCACCGCCTTCCTCGCTCTCGAGAGCGTGCGCCGCATCCTGCCGCCGCTGCTCGACGCGGCCGGCCTGCCCGCGCTCGCCGCCCGCTGCGAGACCGCGTCCGATCCAGCCGGCGCGCAGGACACTCTGCGCGCCGCCGAGAGGCAGGGCGGCACCCTGTCCCACGCAGCCGCCGGCCGCCATGCCTGGATCGCGGGCGCCCGCGCCTCGGCGGTGGCGCGCACCGCCACGGCGGGGCTTCGCGCCTTCAGCGACCCGCGCTGCGCCGCCGAGGTCGCGGAGGGGGCGGCGCCGTTCGCTGAAGGCACGTGGCGCGAGGCCCTCGCCATTCTCGACGGGCACTCCGGATCGGCCGGCAGGCGCCCGCCATCGATCTGCTCCGCGCCCGCGATCGCCTGGAGGCGGCGCGCAGCCTCGCTCAGCCGTAGGCGCGCGGACGCGGCTCGTCGGCGAGATCGACCTCGACCGTCTCGCAATTGGCGAGCCAGTGGCCGGTGAGGTGGTAGAAGAAGGTGCCGTGGCCGACCACGGCGATGGTCCGTTCCGGGCGCGCCCGCAACCACTCCCGAAAGCCCGCCACGCGCCGGTCGAACAGGTGCGGCGGCTCGACATGCCAACCCTCCGGGCCGGCCTCGCCTTGCGCGTACCACCACGTCTCCGGCAGGTGATCGACGCGGAAGTCCGGAAACTCCCGGGCGAGCACCGAGGCGGCCCGGCCGATGTCGCAGCTGCTCTCCTGGCACTCCCGGTGCAGCACCTCCACGAGCAGCGTAGGCTTGGCCGGGTGGTCGGCGAAGAGGCCTGTCGTGGTCTGGAGCGCCCGGGTCAGCGGCGAGGTGACGACGAGTTCGAACGGGATCGCGCGCAGGGCTGCGCGGGCCTGGGCGACCTGGGCGTGGCCCTGTTCGGACAGGCGGGCGTCGATATGGCCGGGGTCACGCCCCGTCGCCCTGTGATGCGCGTTGAAGGTCGATTCGCCGTGGCGGATGCAGACGATGCGCGTGACGGGCTGCGATGAGGCGGGCGAGAAGGAACGGGACATGAGCCCGATGTAGGCGGTCCGGGGCGATCGAACAGCGGGTCGCGGCGCCGCGCCTGACCCGCGCACCTCTCCTATGAGAGGGACCACCCGCACCGACACCTGCGCACGGATCCGGACGAAGCGTCACCGTGGGCAGCCGAGTGCGCCGCTTTCCGCAACGCGGAGCCGCGTCTGGTGCGGAGCGGGGCCGAAGGAGGGCGAAGCGTCCCGTGGCGGCGGAGGCGCTGCCGGTGGAGCTTGGAGGAAGGCCGGCCCCGGCCGGCGCCCGATCCCAAGGAGGCTCCTCATGCTCGCGATCCGTCCATCCTCCCACCGAACCGTTCCGCCCTCGGCCCCGGGCCTGCCGCGCAACCTCCTGATCGGCCCGGTGATCGCCGTGCTCCTGGCGCTGCTCGCGGGCCTCCAGCCGGCCCGCGCCGAGGGCAGCGGCACGCTGCTGCTCCGCTCCGAGGGCGCTGCCCCCGTCGAGGCGCCCCGCCTGCGGGCGGACGCGACGATCACGGTCAGCGGCCCCACTGCGCGGGCGACCATCACCCAGGCCTTCCGCAACACCACGAGCGAGTGGGTCGAGGGCACCTACCTCTTTCCGCTGCCGGAGGATGCGGCCGTCGATACGATGAAGCTCGTTGTCGGCGACCGGGTCATCGTCGCCGGCATCCGCGAGCGGCAGGCCGCCCGCCGCGCCTACGAGGCCGCCAAGGCGGAGGGCAAGGCCGCGGCGCTGACCGAGCAACAGCGACCCAACCTGTTCACCAACGCGGTCGCCAATATCGGCCCCGGCGAGACCGTGCTGGTGCAGATCGAATACCAGCAGCCGGTCCGGCAATCGGCCGGCACCTATTCCTTACACCTGCCGACCGTCGCGGCCCCGCGCTACAGCCCGGCCCCGCCGGCCCTGACGCTTGCCGTCGAGCGGTCGACCGCCGAGACCGGCTCGGACCCCGTACCGGATCGCGACAAGATCGCCGCACCCGTGCTCGATCCGGCCCGCCACGGCCCGGTCAACCCGCTCACGCTGTCCATCGAGCTCAAGGCTGGCTTCCCGCTGGGCGCCGTGCGCAGTGCCACCCACGCCATCCGCGTCGAGGAGCCGTCGCAGGCCGAGCGCCGCATCACCCTTGCCGACGGCGCCACCGCGGCCGACCGGGATTTCGAGCTCACCTGGACGGCGATGCCCGGCGTCGCGCCCGCATTGGGCCTGTTCCGCGAGCGGGTCGCCGAAGGGGAGGCGGTGCTGGCGCTCGTGACGCCGCCGCAGGCGGCTGCCGCCGTGCGGATGCCTCGCGACGTGGTCTTCGTGATCGACAATTCGGGCTCCATGGGCGGCGCCTCGATGCGGCAGGCCAAGGCGAGCCTGCTCATCGGCCTCGACCGATTGGGCGCGGGCGACCGCTTCAACGTGATCCGCTTCGATCACAGCTTCGACACGCTGTTCTCCGATCTGGTGCCCGCCGAGGAGCGCTATCTCGCTCGCGCCAAGAGCTTCGTGGCGGGGCTGGAGGCGAGCGGCGGCACGGAGATGCTGGCGCCGCTCAAGGCCGCCCTGCGGGACGCGACGCCGGAGGAGACGGGGCGCCTGCGTCAGATCGTGTTCCTCACCGACGGTGCCATCGGCAACGAGGCGCAGATCTTCTCGGCCATCGCGACGGAGCGCGGGCGCTCGCGACTGTTCATGGTGGGCATCGGCTCGGCCCCGAACGGCTACCTGATGAGCCATGCCGCGGAGCTCGGCCGCGGCAGCTTCACCCAGATCGGCTCGCCCGATCAGGTGAGCGAGCGGATGCGCGCGCTGCTGCTGAAGCTGGAAAGCCCGGCCGTCACCGACCTGACCGCGACCTTCTCCGAGCCCGGCGTCGATGCGACGCCCGCCCGCCTGCCCGACCTCTACCACGGCGAGCCGCTCACTCTCTCGGCCCGGATGAGTCAGGCCCGCGGCACCCTGACCCTCACCGGGCGGATCGGCGACCAGCCCTGGCGGACGGTGCTCTCCCTCGAAGCGGCGCAGGACGGGGCCGGCATCGGCAAGCTCTGGGCGCGGGCGAAGATCGCCGAGGCCGAGACGGCGCGCCTGACCGGCCGGCTCACGGCCGAGGCCGCCGACGCGGCGATCCTGAGGCTCGCCCTCGACCACGGGCTGACGACGCGCCTGACCTCCCTGGTGGCGATCGATGCCACGCCGCGCCGCCCGGACGGGGCCCGGCTCGTCAGCACCGATCTTCCGCTCAACCTGCCGGCCGGCTGGGACTTTGCCGGCGTATTCGGCGAGGGGGAGGCTCAGCCGCTTCCCGCGCCGCCGCGCCAGCGCCGCGCCGCGAGCCCGGCGACCCAACTGGCCGCCGCCGCCCCTGTCGCCTTGCCGCAGACCGCGACGGATTTCGAGATCCGCGCTTGGCTCGGGGCGCTGCTGCTGGCGCTCGGCCTTCTCCTCTCCCTCCACCACCGTCGGGTCGCGGCGTGAGCGGGAGCACGAATCGGGGCGCCGCGCCGCGGCGCGCCGGCCGGAGGGGCCTCGCCGCTCTTCCAGTCTCCTTGCCGGTCTCCTTGCCGGTCCCCCTGTCGGCCCTCCTGCTGGTCGCGGTAGGCTTCGTCCTGCTGGCGCAGGCCGCCTGGATTCCGGCCAAGGCCGCCCTGGCGCAGGTGCTCCTGGAGCGCGCCTTCGTCAGCACCCTGGCCGAGGGCGCATCGATGCGTCCCTGGCCCTGGGCCGACACGATTCCGGTCGCCCGCATCGGCTTCCCGCGGCTCGGCGAGCGCTACGTGGTGCTCGCCGGATCGAGCGGGCAGGCTCTGGCCTTCGGGCCCGGCCATGTCGAGGGCACGCCGGAGGCGGGCGAGCCGGGAACGGCGGTCTACGCCGCCCACCGCGACACGCAGTTCCGCAGCCTCGGCCGGCTCGCGGTCGGGGACGCGATCACGGTGGAGCGCCGCGACGGCCGCAGCCTTCGCTTCCGCGTCACCGGACGCCGAGTCGTGCGCTGGGACGCCTCCGGCCTCGACCCGCAGGCGCCGGGCCGCCACCTCGTCCTCGCCACCTGCTGGCCGCTCGACGCGGTGACGCCGGGACCGGAGCGGCTGCTGGTGGAGGCGGTGCTCGACGAAACCGCCGAGCCTTGACGCCTCCCTCGCTTGTGCGGTTGTGTGCGGATCCGTCCGGAACCGCACGCGATGTCGCTGATCGAGACCGATCACCCCGAGACCGAGCTGCCCGCCGGGCAGAGCCGCGCCATCGCGGACGCCGTGCGCGAGGCCCTCGCCCGCCGCCGGATGTCGCGGCAGGCGCTTGCGGACGCGGCCCGCATTAGCATCTCGACCCTCGAGAAGGCGCTCTCCGGTCGCCGGCCCTTCACCCTGGCCACCACCCTGCGCCTGGAAGAGGCGCTGGGCCTTCCCCTGAGGATGCAGGCCCCCGCGCCGCCGGTCGCAGCCCCGGAGAAGGCCCGCCACGCGCCGGAGGAGTTCGGCTCCTACACCCGCGAGGCGGTCGCCTTCCTGACCGGGCGCTACCTGACGCTGCGCCCCTCCTTCGGGCAGGCGGGAGCGATCTTCGCCTACCGCACCGAGATCGCCTGGGATGCCGAGAGCGCCCGGCTCGTCTTCCGGGAGGCGGAGCGGCTCGACGCGCCGTTCGCGCAATCCGGCACCGTCTCGGTGCCGAACCAATCGGGCCAGATCTATCTCGTCACCAACTTCCAGGGGCAGTACCGGCTCGCCGTGCTCGGTCGCCCGACGATCCAGGGCGAGATGTTCGGCATCCTGACGACCCTGTTCTCCGGCCGCGGCACGCAGCTTACCCCGGCGGCGACCCCGCTCGCCCTGGTGCCGGAGCGCGGGGCGCTGGCCGAGACCGCGGAGTACGGGCGCATCACCGCCGGCATGGCCTGCGAGCCGGCCTACCGGCGCCTTCTCGACCGGGTGCGCGAGGATGTGTTCGCGGTGTTTCCCGGCTGCGGGGAGGGGACGGCCTGAGCCGTCACGCGGTGCTCGACAGCTTCATCAGCACGAGCCCGCTGACGATCAGCAGGGCCGCCAGGATGCGGGTGGCGTTCATCGCCTCGCCCAGGAACGCGATGCCGACGATGAAGGCGCCGACGGCACCGATGCCGGTCCAGATCGTGTAGGCGGTGCCGAGGGGCAGGCTGCGCATCGCCCAGGCGAGGCAGGCGAAGCTCAAGCCCATGGTGACGAGGGTGACCACGCTGGGCCAGAGGCGCGAGAACCCCTCCGACTGCTTCATCGAGAAGGCCCAGACGACCTCCAGCAAACCGGCGACGACGAGAACGATCCAGGCCACGGCAACCTCATGGGGCGCATGAGCCGGGCCGTCCCGGACTTGGACCCCATCGCGAAGAATGGACGACGGGGGAGGACGTTGCCTCGCGCGAGGTGAGCTAAAGTCCGCAGCGCCGGAGTCACGTGTGATCCCGCACAAGAGCGGCTCGGCTACTCCAGCCGCACCACCACGCTGTCGCTGGCGCCCGCCGCATCCATCACCGAGATCCGAGCGAAGCCCGCGCCCTCCGGGCTCCATTCCGATTGCCGGCGCATCGCCTCGGCCACGGGTAGGCCGTCGACCATCCAGGTCAGCGGCGGCTGGCCGCCCAGTGCCTTGAGGGCAAGGCGGGCCTGTGCGCCCTCGCTCAAACCGAGATCGACCCGGGCGCCGTCCGGCGGGTAGGCGATCTTGAGCGGTATGCCGAGCGTCGCCGCGAAGGTTTTCGGCGCATCCCGACGGATGTGGCGCAGGGGTGGGGGCAGGGCGGCGGTGGCGACGACGAGGGCGTCGCGGGGGCGGGGCAGGGCCTCCGGCTCGCCGCCGAACCGGGCGAAGGCGTCGAACAGGATCGGGGCGGCGTGGCTGCGCCCGACAAGCCCCGGCACCGATGCGCCGTCGGGGCGGCCGATCCAGACGGCGATGGTCACGCGGGCATCGAAGCCCACCGCCCAGGCGTCGCGGTAGCCGTAGGAGGTGCCGGTCTTGAAGCTGATCCGGCCGGGCAGCGCGTTCTCCGGCGGCGGGGCGCCGCGCAAGATGTCGGCGACGTACCAGGCCGCGACCGGATCGGCGACCCGCCGCTCCGGCTCGGGCGCGGCGACGGGGCCGTCGAGGCGCCGGGTCAGCGCCGGGACGCTGCCCGCTCGGGCGAGCCCCGCATAGAGCCGGGCGAGGTCGGCCAGCGTGATGCCGAGGCCCCCGAGGGCCACCGGCAGGCCCGGCGCGGTGTCGCGCGGCAGCAGGATCGTCGCGCCCGCGCCCCGCAGCCGCGCGACGAAGCGGGCGGCGCCGACCGCGTCGAGCAGATCGACGGCGGGCAGGTTGAGGGATTGCTGGAGCGCGACCCGCGCCGTGACCGTGCCGCGGTACCCCATGTCGAAGTTTTCCGGGGCGTAGCTCGCGGAAAAGCGCGCCGGGCGGTCGTCGAGGAGGGTTTCGGGATGGGCGAGTCCGTCCTCGAAGGCCAGCGCGTAGATGAAGGGCTTGAGCGCCGAGCCCGGCGAGCGCACCGCCTGGGTGGCATCGACGGCACCGGCGCGGGCGGCGTCGAGATAGCCGGCGCTGCCGACATGGGCGAGCACCGCGCCGGTGCGGTTGTCGAGGACGAGGATCGCGGCGGAGAGCGCCGGGCCGGCGGCCGCCGCGCGCTCGGCCGCCAGCGTTTCGAGACTTGCCTGAAGGCGCGCGTCGAGCGTCAGGTGCTGCACCCGCGCTGAGCCGTCGGCGGCGTGGGCCTGCTCGGCGGCATGGGCCGCGAGCATCGGGAATTGTTTTCGCGCAACCGGCACCGGCTCGGCCTTGGCCCCCTGCGCTTCGGAGGCGGTCAGCACGCCGCGCTCGGCGGCGATGTCGAGCACGCGGTCGCGGGCACGCCGCGCGTTGGCGGCGAAGCGGTCGGGCCGGCGCGCCTCCGGCGCCTGCGGCAGGGCGACGAGGAGCGCGCTCTCGGCAAACGACAGGCGAGCCGGCTCGCGGCCGAAATAAGCCAGGCTCGCCGCCCGCACGCCCTCGACCGGGCCGCCATAGGGGGCGAGCGCGAGATAGAGGTCGAGCACGCCCGATTTGCCGAGGGTACGCTCCAGTTCGACCGCGCGGACCATCTGCCGGAGTTTTGCGGGGAGCGAGCGCTCGGCCCGCGGCTCGACGAGGCGGGCGACCTGCATCGACAGGGTCGAGCCGCCCGACACGATTTTTCCATGGGCGAGCCATTGCCACGCGGCACGGAGCGTCGCCGCCGGGTCGATGCCGGGATGGCTGTCGAAGCGGCGATCCTCGTAGGCCTTGAGCATCGCGAGATAGCGCGGATCGATCGCGCCCGCGGTGACGGGCAGGCGCCAGCGCCCATCGGCGGTGGCGAAGGGGCGCAGCAACTGGCCCTTCCGGTCGAGGATGACGGTGGAGCGGAGCGAAGCCTGGGTCAGGTCGAGGGGAGAGAGGGTCGTGGCGTAGCGCCAGAGGGCGCCCGTCAGAAGAAGCGCGACGGAGAAGGAGAGGGCGACTAGAACCCTCCCCCCTCCGCGGAGCAGGCGGGAGTGGGCGCTTCCCTCTCCCGCCTGCTCCGCGGAGGGGGGAGGGGAGGCGGCGTCGGAGGCCATCGTCCTACTTCGCCGAAATCACCTCGACCGATCCGAACGCGGTGCGCCCGAACCGCTCGGGGCGGTACATGTCCTCCACGCTCGCGCCCGGATGCACGTAGCTGCCGGGCGAGACCACGCGCACGGTATAGGCCGCCGAGAAGAAGGCCGATTGCTCCGGGGTGCGGTCGTAGGCGGCCACGAAGCGGTCGTCGCGGAACTCGGTATGGGCCGGGGTCACCTCGCTCTTGGCGAAGCTGAGCCCCGATAGCGCGTCGGCGTCGAGGAGTTTCGGGTTGTCGATCTCGAGCCCCGCGGGCAGGCGGTCGACCAGCAGCAGGCGTCCGGCGCTGGCCTTGGCCTCGGTCACCTTCAGCACCACGACGAGGCGGTCGTTCTGGCGAAGCGGCTTGGCCAGATCCACCGGGCTGCCGTCGAGCCGGTATACACTGCGCTCGACCGTGAAGCCCTGCGAGGCCGCCGGCTCCGGGGCGATCGGGTTGCCCTGGACGCCGATCGCGACCGGCACCGCCTCGCGGCCGGCATTGACGATCCGCACCGGCCGCGCCTCCAGGGCGGGCGCCCGGTAGAGCCGGGAGAGCGGGCCGGTCTCGGTCTTGCCATCGATGGTCAGCGCGAGGCTGTCGGATTCCTTGGCGAGACTCTGCGCGGCCAGCACCATCCAGGCGTTCTCCTGGGTGCTGGTGGAGCGGCCGTCCGCCCGCTCCTGTCCGAGCACGGCGGCGACCGGCTGGAGTGTTCCTTGGGAGAACCCGGCCTCGGCCGAGAGCGCCAGCAGGGCGGCGCCGTCGCGCAGGCGCGAGCCGTAATCAGCGCGGTAGGCGCCCCGGTCGCGCTCGGCCTGGAGCGCCTGCACCGCCGCCTCGAAGCCCTTCTGCGCGCGGCCGCGATCACCGAGGAGGGCCAGCGCGGCGGCGAGCTGCCCGCGGCCGAGCGGTGTCGCGAAGTCGGCGAGCTTGGTGTCCGCGAGGTAGCGCAGATCGCCCATCACCGGCCGGCCGTTGCGGGCAAGCACGTAGGCCGCGTAGGCCAGATACATGCCGCCGTTCTCAACGTTGGTGGTGTTGGCCACGGTGTTGCGCAGGCGGTCGAGCGCGCTGTTGAAGGCGGTCTGCGGCACGGCGAATCCCCGCTCGCGGGCGCGGGTGAGGAAGTCGGTGACGTAGGCGGCCAGCCACGTGTCGCCGGCATTCTCCGTGGACCACGCGCCGAAAGCCCCGCTCGAATCCTGGCGCGCCAGCACCCGCTCGATCGCCCCGCGCACCCGCTCGTCGAGTTTCCCGTCCAGCCCGAGCTTTTCGCCGGCCGCGAGCGCGTTGACGTAGAGCAGCGGCATCGCCCGGCTGACGATCTGCTCCGAGCAGCCGTAGGGGTAGCGGTCGAGCGATTGCAGCAGGGCGGCGACGTCGATGCCCCCGAGGCGGTTGGCCGAGACCGAGACCGCCCCGGTGCCCGGCAGGATGTCGGCGAGCAGATCCGGCGTCAGGTCGAGGCCGGCGCCGGGCTCCAGCGGGCGCACATTGCGCCGCACGAGGGCGCCGGTACCGGGATTGATTCCGAGCGCGAAGGACTGGCCGGCGCTGCCCTGGATGCCGGGGCCGGTCAGGCTCAGGTCGAGCCGTGCCGTTCCGGGGCCGGCGGCGGTGATCGGGATCACGAGCTGTCCCTTGGCGCCGGCCTCCAGGCGCAGGGTGGAGCGCACCGCCTCGCCCGCCACCACGACGGGACCGGTGAGGTCGAGATCGACGGTGTAATCGCCGGCCGCCCCCTCGACATTGTCGAGGGCGACGAAGAAGCGCGAGCGGTCACCGACATTGAGGAAGCGCGGCAGGGTGCCGGTGAGCACGACGGGATCGCGCACGATCACGTCGGCCTGGGCCTGTCCTACCCGGGTCTTGGTCCAGGCCGTCGCCATCAGCCGGGCGGTGCCGTTGAAGGCGGGCAGCTCCAGCGGGATCCTGGCCGTGCCGTCGGCGCCGACCGTGACCACGCCCGAATAGAGCGCGAGCGGGGCCTGGGTCGGGGGGGCGTCGGCGAGTTCCGCCGCGCCGCCGTCGCCGCCGGAGCGGATCGCGCCGAGCGTGCCTTGCATGCCGTCGATCAGGTAGCCCCAGAGGTCGCGAATCTCGGGGCCGAGCGCCTTCTGGCCGAAGAAGTAGCCGAACGGGTTCGGCGCCTCGTAGCGGGTCAGGTTGAGGATGCCGACATCGACCGCCGCCAGCGTCACCCGCGCCTCCTCGCCGGGGCTGAGGCCCGCCAGCTTCACCGGCACGGTCAGCGTGCCGCGGGGGCGGACCTTCTCCGGCGCCTCGATCGCGACGGAGAGGCCGCGCTTCTCCTTGTCGACGGAGAACCACGCCACCCCGAGCGCCCGGCCCGGCATCCGCTTGGCCGCTTGGTCGAGCGGCCGGTAGGCGGTGGCGACGAGGTAGGCGCCCGCGCCCCATTCCGCCTTGACCGGAATGTCGACACTGGTGCCGCCCTCCGCGACCGTCACGTCACGGATCTCGTGGACCCGGTCGCTGACGATGGCGAGCGTCGCCGTGCCGGCGAATTTCGGCGCGAGCCGGGCGCGCAGCCGCTCGCCGGCCGCGTAGGCGCCCTTGTCGAGGGTGAGATCGAGGAGATCGGGCACGTCGGCGCTCTCGGAGCCGCCCCAGCCGACGGTGAAGGACACGCTCGCCGCCGCCTGCGGCTGGCCCGGCACGCTCGCCTCCAAGCGGTACTGGCCGAAGCCCACCGGCACGGCGATGCGCGCGGGTGCGTCGGCGGTGGTCGCCACGCGCCCATCGGCGATGCGGCGGCTGGATTTGACCGGCTCGAAGCTCCAGCGCCCGTCGGCGCGGTACCATTGATAGGTCCGATCCACCTTCGAGAGCGTCCAAGTCACGCCGTCCTGTGTCAGACGCCGCCCGTCGGGCGCGGCCATAACCACGTCGAAGGTCGCGGTCGCGTTCTCGGCAAGATCGCCGCCGAAATTCTTGCGGATCGCCAGCACGGGCCGGACCGGCAGGATCGGCAGGGTCACGCTGCGGCTCAAGCCCCGGCCGCCGGGCTCGCCAACGGCGAGGGTGATCTTGGCCTCCAACGCGCGGGGGGCGGCCACCTCCTGCACCGGCACGGTCAGGCTGGCATGCCCCCGCGCGTCGGTGGTGGCCTTGGCGTCGATCTCGGCGGTCGTCGCCTCCACCGCCTCGTCGTCGAGGCCGATCGAGAAGCCATCGAGCCCCTTGATGCCGGAATTGGCCGCCGCCTGCACCGCGACCGAACCCGAGACGTCGAGCCCCGAGCCCGGCGCGCCGTAGAGGTAGCGCGCGGCGACGTCGATGGTCGCGGCCTCGCCGCGGGTGAGGGTCGGCGTCTTCGGGGTGAGGCTCACCTCCAGCCGCTCGGGGACATAATCCTCGACGAGCCAGCTCGCCTCGCCGACCGGCGGCGCCTTCGGGTCGGTATAGGCCGAGACCCGCCACGTGCCGTGCATCGCGCCCGCCATCAGCGGCAGGGAGAGCGAGCGCCCGCCGAGCCCCTCGTCGGCGACCGCCGCGCGGCGATACTCGACGCCGTCTGGCCGCTTCACCACCAGCGTCAGCGGCAGGCCGGCCACCGCCGCCCCCTGCGGATCGCGGAGAAGCGCGGTGAGCTGCACCGTCTCGCCGGAGCGGTAGACGCCGCGTTCGGGGAACAGGTAGGCCTCCGCGCCGCCGGGCGCCGGGCGGCCCTTCACCCCGCGGTCGGACAAGTCGAAGGCGCCGAGCGCCAGATCGAGGAAGCCGTAATCGTCGCCGACCTGCGCCACCACGAGGCCGGGCGCCAGCCCACCCTCGCCGCGGGCGAGTCCGGCTGGGAAGGCGGCGTGGCCCTGACCGTCGGTCTTGGCGGTCGCCAGCACGTCGTTGTTGCGGGCGATGAGCCGGATCTCGGCGCCGGAGACGGTCTTGGCGCTGGCGAGCGAGCGGGCGAAGACATGCACGCCGTCGCGGCCCTTGAAGGCGGTCAGCCCGAGATCGGAGACGACGAACCACTGCGTCGCTTGGCTCTCGTAGCCGCCGTACTCGTCCTCGGACGAATCCGTGGTGCCGGTGGGCTTGGCCAGCATCAGGTAGAGGCCGGGCTCCAGCTTTCCGACCGCCTGGAGCACGGGGAAGGCGGTCACCGCCTCGCGGTTGGTCTCGGCCTTGGCCGTGTCGAGGGTGCCCTTCCAGACGCGCTGGCCCTTCTGGTCGGCGATGGTTCTGGCCGTCGAGCCGCTGAGCTGGCTCAGGAAGTCCTCCGAGCGAAGCGCGGGCAGCAGGCCGCGGTCGCCGATGCGCAGCACCTCGACATCGAGCTTGTCGGCGTTGACCGAGACCAGCGGCACACCGGCCTGTCCGGTGCGCGGCAGGACGTAGTTGCGCCCGGTGAAGCGCACCTGGGGCGAGCGGTCGCGAACGTAGACCTCGTAATCGGCCGATTTCAGCAGATTCTCGCCGACCGAAGAGGGCAGGCCCTGGCGCACGACGAAGGCGTAGCGCTCGGAATGCTTGAGCCCATCGACGCAGACCTGGGAGCCTTCCGCCGTGACGGCGGCGTTGGCCGCGCCGGAGACGGCGAGGTAGGGCGCGTAATCGGTCTTCGGAACGAGGCTTTCGGAGAAGGTGAAGCAGACCCGCGGCGCGGCGGCGTCCGAATCGACCTTGTAGTCGAGGATGCGGAAGCCGTGCTCCTCCCGCAGCTTCTCGTAGGCCGCGCGGGTCTGGGCCTCGTCCCGGATCGCGAGGCTTGCCCGGTAGGCCTCCAGCGCCGGCCGCCACTCGGACTGAGCCGCCTGGATCTCGCCGAGCCGGGCCAGGGCGCGGGCCTCGTCCGCCGGGTTCTTCGCGCGCAGATAGCCCTGGTAGGCGGCGGCGCTCGCGCGGCCCTTCAGCTTGAACCGGGCGGAATAGTCGGCGCGCTCCTCGTCGTTGCCTGCCGCGTTCGCGGCGCGGGCGTAATCGAGCCAGTTGCGGGGATCGTTCGGGTCGGCCGCGACGGCGGCGGCATAGGCGTCGAGTTCGGCGTCGGGCTCCCCGCCCTCGCTGTTGGCCGCCACCTCCGCTTGGCGGCGCCACTGCACAGCGGTCTTGGTGCCGGGGGGCGCTTCGCTTTTGAGCGCGGTCTCGAGCCGGACACCCGCGCTCGCCAGCGCCTCGCGCACGAAGGTTTTCGCGACCGGCGCGGTCGCCGATCTCGGTGGCGCGGTCGGGGGCGCGGTCGGGCGCGGAGCCTGGGCCAGGGCGGGAACACCGAGCAGCATCGTGCCGATCAGGACTGCACCGAGGTGCCCGAGACGGTTGCCTTGGGACATGTGCTCGTCTCCTCCGGCCGGTGCGCCCGAAGCAGGGGCGTCCGCGGCCGGCACGCTATCACTTGCCGCGCCGGCCGCAACGCTTGCGCCGAGCCATCGGCGAAGCGGGACCTCAGAAGAGGCAGATCAGGGCGACGCCGGCGAGGAGAAGCAGCGCGCCGCCGCGCCGTACCATCCGATCTGCAGCAAGGCCGTGCCCTTCCGATTGCCTCGAAACCCTGCGCCAGAGCTGTGACCTGGGGCCGATCCGTCCATCGAAGCCGTCGCCCTGCGGCGATGACGATCACGCATGCAGGCGGTCGGCCGCGACTTGTAGGGGGCGCATCCCGGCTGGCATCATCGCCCGCGCACTGATTCGGACGGCGGGGACGGGACGGATGAAGGCTCTTCGCGGCGGCATGCCGGCTCTGCTCGCCGCCGGACTCGCGACGGGTGCACTCGCGCAAGTGCCATCGCCCCAGGCGACGGTTCCCCCGGCCCGGCCGAAGCCGGCCGCCCCAGCCCCGCCCGCGCCCGACCCCGCCTTCGAGGCGGCGCGGGCAGCCTTCGAGGCCCTGCCCGAGGCGGAGCGGCGGGGCCTGCAGGACGCGCTCGTCTGGACCGGCGATTATAACGGCGTGACCACCGGCACCTTCGGCAAGCGCAGCTTCGAAGGCATCCAGACCTACCAGACCCGCACCGGCGCCGCCCCGACCGGCCTGCTCACGCCGCCCGAGCGTATCGCGCTCAAGCGCGAGGCCGAGGAGGCCCGCCGGGCGGCGCGGTTCAGGGTCCAGGCCGATCCGGCGAGCGGCGCGGTGGTCGGCGTGCCGGAAGCGCTCCTGCCGAGGAAGAGCGCGCTCCCCGGCGGCACCCGCTGGCAGAGCGCCGATGGCCGCGTCACCCTCGACACCAAGTCGTTCCCCCAAGGGGAGACCAGCCTCGACGCCCTGTTCGAGCGGGCCACCGCCGCGATGCCGGCCCGCAAGGTCACCTACAAGCTGAAGAAGCCGGACTTCATCGTCATCACTGCCGAGACCGCGGGCGGGCGCTCCTATATCCGCTACGCCGAAGGCCCTCAGGGCATCCGCGGCTTCACCCTCGGCTACGACAGGGCGCTGGCGGGCAGCGTCGAGCGCCTCGTCATCGCGGTGGCCAACAGCTTCATGCCGTTTCCCGAAGAGGGGGGCGGGCAGGAGGGGCCCAAACCGGACGCACCCAAGCCGGACGCACCCAAGCCGGACGCGCCGAGAACCGCGCCCGCCCCGGCCGTGGCCGCCGCGAGCCCGGCCACGCGGCCCGGCATGGCCGCGCCGCCCTCGCTTCCGGCGGCAATCTCCGAGATCCGGGTCGCCGCGACAGGCCTGAGTCTCGGCGGTGGACGGGTGCTGACATCGGCCGCGAGCCTCGAAGCCTGTGCCGCGCCCCGCATCGGCGGAGCGGCTGCCAGCGTCGAGCGCCGCGACGCGACGGGGAGCCTCGCGTTGCTGCGGGCCGAAGGGGCGGTACGGGGCGGGTCGGCGCCGCCCCTGCGTGCGGACCCCGCGGCTCCGGGCGAGGCGCTGCTGGTGCTGGGCGCCCAGACCCGGGGCGGCGCCGGCGTCGCGCCCGCTACCGCCGACGCGCAGGGCTTGTTCGCGCCCCTTCAGCCCGGCGCGGGCGGTGCGCCGGTGCTCGATCGGGCCGGCCGGCTCGTCGGGCTCGTCGCCCGGTTTCCGACCGCGCCCCGCCTGATCGCGGGGGTGATGCCGCCGACCCGCTACGCCACCGTGCCGGCCCGGGCGGTCGCCGCCTTCCTGGCGGAGAGCGGCGTGCCCGCCGCCCCGGCACCGGCCGGGACGAGTGGGGGGAAGGGCCCCGACGCGACCACCTTGGGCACCGCGGCGGCGCCCCATCTGGGCGCGATCGTGGCGATCACCTGCGAGCGGTGAGGGCGGCCGATGCGGCGGGTGTGCGTCAGATCCGGTGCGTGACGAGCAGCACGATCAGGATGATGAGCAGGAGGCCGCCGAGGCCGAAACCGGGGCCGCGAAAGCGTCCGCCGCCGTAGAAGTTGCCGCCGCCGAACAGCAACAGGATCAGCAGGATGAGGAGGATGGTGGTGACGGTCATCGGCGGAAGCCTCTCCGGTCCGCCCAGACCCCTTTGCCTGAGCGTCACCGGCAACGCTCACGGCCGCGATTTCGTTCAGCCGGCGCAGCCCCGATCCCGAAGTCCGATCCCGAGGGAGGCCGAGCCTCAGGCCCGCCAGTCCGGCAGGGCGCCGCCGCTCTCGCCGAGCCATGCGGGCACCGGCAGGCCGCGCTCGTTCAGGAAGGCGGGGTTGAACAGCTTCGAGGCGTAGCGCGCCGCCCCGTCGCAGAGGATGGTCACGACGGTGTGGCCGGGTCCCAGCTCCCGGGCGAGCCGGATCGCGCCCGCCACGTTGATGCCCGACGAGCCGCCGAGCGAGAGGCCCTCCTCGCGCATCAGGCGGAAGATGATGTCCAGGGCCTCCGTGTCCGGAATCCTGAACGCGTGATCGGGCGTGAACCCTTCGAGGTTCCGCGTCACCCGGCCCTGGCCGATGCCCTCCGTGATCGAGGAGCCCTCGGCCTTGAGCGTGCCGGTGGTGTAGTGGGCGTGCAGCGCCGAGCCTTCGGGGTCGGACAGGGCGATCCGGATGCCGGCCTTGCGCGCCCGCAGCGCCTCCGCCACCCCGGCGAGCGTGCCGCCGGTGCCCGCGGCGCAGACGAAGCCGTCCACCGCCCCGCCGGTCTGCGCGAAGATCTCCGGGCCGGTGCCCTCGATATGCGCCTGCCGGTTGGCAATGTTGTCGAACTGGTCGGCGAAGAAGGCGCCCGCCTCCTCCGTCTGCGCCAGGCGCTCGGCGAGGCGGCGGGCGGCGTGGACGTAGTTGTTCGGGTTGGCGAAGGGCACGGCGGGCACCTCGACGAGGCGGGCGCCGGCCAGCCGCAGCGTCTCCTTCTTCTCCGCCGATTGCGTCTCGGGGATCACGATCACCGTGCGGTAGCCGCGCACCGCGGCCACCAGGGCGAGCCCGATGCCGGTATTGCCCGCCGTGCCCTCGACGATGGTGCCGCCCGGCCGGATCAGCCCGCGTCGCTCGGCGTCCCGTACGATGGAGAGCGCCGCCCGGTCCTTCACCGAGAGGCCGGGATTCAGGAACTCGGCCTTGCCGAGGATGGTGCACCCGGTCTCTTCCGAGGCGCGGCGCAGCCGGATCAGGGGCGTGCCGCCGACCGCGGCGAGCACGTCGGGGGAGACGGCGGAAGAGGCGGACATCGGGGGCGGCGGCCTTGTCGCTGCGCGCCCGCACGGGCGCCGGATCGGGCAGGCTTACCGAGCGCTTTTTCAGGAATCCAGGTAGCCTGCCTCTCGCAGGGCGTCGGCGACCGCAAGAAAGAAGGGATCGTCGGCGGCTTCCGGCTCCGGGGAGACAAACCTTCCCCGATCGAGCGGCGGATCGTCCTCGTCGGTAAGGTCGCGGAAGGGCGCGGCCTGGACCGCGTTGCGCAGGGAGGGCGTGGCCGCGCCGAGGCCGAGGAGGCTGGCAGCGGTCATCAGGGTATCGCTCAAGGAGATCATGGCCGTGTCCTGTCTCAAAACGGGACGTCGCGAGCCTGAATGCCTTAACTTAATCTTGACGATATTGCGACCCTGCGGCCGCCGGGGCGCCGAATCTGACGTTGCCGCCGCATCGACGCAGCGGGCGTGGCGCCGACGCTGCGGTTCAGCTGCGGTTCAAGCGCGGCGGTGGAGAGAAGAGGCTGTGACCTCCCCGCATCGATTTTTGGCCTGCCGGGCCGCGCCGGCGCCGCAATCGCGGGGGATGAGCACTTCGTCAAGCTTCCCCGGCTAGACCTGCCTGAACCGGCGGTTCCGCCGCTCTGCCCGCCTGCCTTCCCTCGTCCCCTCAGTCGCGAAGCGAACCCATGACGGTCCTCGTCCTCATCGCCTGCAACCTGCTGCTGGCCGGCCTGTTCTCCCTGGTCGCCGTCGCCCTCGACTGAGCGATCCGCGCCGCCGATTCACGCGCCATCGAAACGAAGACCCCGGCCGCTGCGAGGCGGCCGGGGTCTTCCGTCGTCTACGCCTGCGTTGTCGAGACCCTGAGCGGGCGTTCACCCCCGGGGCTTGCCCAGGCTGGCGATGAGCGCTTCGAGGCGCTCGCCCACCGGCTCGGTCAGGCAGTCGGCGAAGTGGCTGCGCAGGTTCTTGCCGAGATGGCGCCGCACGCTGGGGCTCAGCGATGCGGCCTTCTCCGCCGTCGGTTTGGTCTCGGTGGCCGGCTTCGTCACGGGGCGTCTCCCGTCCGGCGCCGAGGGGCCTGATCCGCCTCCGCTCCACCGAGCGGCACGAACCATCCAGGACCCGCGCGGCGCTTGAGCGAGGTCGATCTCCGCGCGGGGACGCGGACATCGTGCGAGGGACGATCCTGGGCCCGGGAGGGTTAAGGCGAGTTTTATCGGGATCGGAAATCCGTCGTTAATCCTCCCGGCGCGGCGGCTTCGAGAGCCGACGACGGACGCGGGGCGGTGGGATACCGGTGCGGCGTGGGGCGTTTGCTCATGCGACCGGGCTGCCCGCGGAGACCTCACTTTTGCCGAATCAGCGGCTACACGGAGCTATGCCCGCGCCGCGTGACCTTGGCCATGTGCTTGAGAGCGCCGTCGATTTCGCCGTCATCGTGACCGATCGCAACGGCGCTATCACCGATTGGAACGCGGGGGCGCAGACCATCTTCGGCTGGCACCGCGACGAGATCCTCGGCACCCCCTGCGACCGTCTCTTCACGCCCGAGGACCGGGAGGCCGACCGCATTCGCGACGAGATGCGTCTGGCGCTGGCCGAGGGCCGGGCGATCGACGAGCGCTGGCATCTGCGCCGCGACGGGAGCCGGTTCTGGGGCTCGGGCGAGTTGATGCCCCTGCGCGGCGAGGCCGGGAGCCATCAGGGCTTCGTCAAGATCCTCCGCGACCGCACGCGCCAGCGGGAGGCAGGCGCCCGCCTGCGCGAAAGCCGGGACCGTTTCAAGTTCCTTCTGGAGACGGTCGAGACGGCCTTCGCCATCGTGGAGGTGAAGTTCGACGCCGAGGACCGGCCGGTGGATTACCGCTTCCTCGAGGCCAACCCCGCCTTCGAGCGGCAGGCCGGCGTCAATCTGCGCGGAAAATGGGTGACCGAGTTCGCGCCGGACCTGGAAGCCTTCTGGTTCGAGACCTACGGCCGGGTCGCCTGGACCGGGGAGCCGGCCAATTTCGAGAGCTACGCCAGCGCCTTCGAGCGCTGGTTCGACGTGCGCGCCATCCGGGTCGGCGAGCCGAGCGAGCGGCAGATCGCCATCTTCTTCAACGACGTGACCGCCCGCAAGCGTGCCGAGGAGGAACTGCGCCGGCTCAACGACACGCTGGAGCAGCAGGTCCAGGAACGGACGCTGGAGCTGAACACCCTGTGGGACACCTCGCCCGATCTCCTCCTGGTGATCGATTTTTCGGGCGTGTTCCGGCGCGTGAACCCGGCCTGGACGAAGATGCTCGGCTACCCTCCGGAGGAGCTTGTCGGCCGTCACGTCAACGCGTTCGTGGTGCCCGACGATCACGACGAGACCGTCGATGCCTATCACGAGGCGGCGGAAGGGGGCTCGCCCCGGATCGTCAACCGTTACCGCCACCGGGACGGCTCCGTGCGCTGGATCTCCTGGGTGGCCGCCCCGGCGGGCGACGTCACCTACGCGATCGGGCGTGACATCACCGCCGAGAAGGCCCAGGCCGAGGCGCTCGCCCAGGCCGAGGAGGCCCTGCGCCAGTCGCAGAAGATGGAGGCGGTCGGCCAGCTGACCGGGGGCCTCGCGCACGACTTCAACAACCTGCTCGCCGGCATTTCCGGCTCGCTGGAACTGATGCAGGCGCGGATGAGCCAGGGCCGCTACGGCGACCTCGAACGCTACATGGCGGTGGCGCAGGGGGCGGCCAAGCGCGCCGCCGCGCTGACCCACCGCCTGCTCGCCTTCTCCCGCCGCCAGACCCTCACGCCCAAGCCCACCAACGTGAACGCGCTCATCGGCGGGATGGAGGAACTGATCCGGCGCACGATCGGGCCGGAAATCTCCCTGGAGGTGGTCGGGGCCGCCGGCCTGTGGCCCGCGCTGATCGACCCGGGCCAGCTCGAGAACGCGCTGCTGAACCTGTGCATCAACGCCCGCGATGCCATGCCCAGGGGCGGGCGCATCACCATCGAGACCGCCAACAAGTGGCTCGATCGGCCCGCCGCCATCAAGCACGAGGTGCCCGAGGGGCAGTACCTCTCGCTCTGCGTGACGGATACGGGCACGGGCATGCCGCCCGAGGTGATCGCGCGGGTGTTCGAGCCCTTCTTCACCACCAAGCCCATCGGTCAGGGCACGGGGCTGGGCCTGTCGATGATCCACGGATTCGCGCAGCAATCGGGCGGGCAGGTGCGGATCTACTCGGAGGTCGGCCAGGGCACCACCGTGTGCCTCTACATGCCGCGCCATTACGGCGAGGCCGACGGCGACGACCTCGCCCTGAAGCTCACGGAGGTCGCGCGGGCCGAACAGGGCGAGACGGTGCTGATCGTCGACGACGAGCCCTCCGTGCGCATGCTGGTGACGGAGGTTCTGGAAGACCTCGGCTACAGCGCGATCGAGGCCGCCGACAGCGGGGCGGGCCTGAAGATCCTGCAATCGGACGTGCGCATCGACCTGCTCGTCACCGATGTCGGCCTGCCTGGGGGCATGAACGGGCGTCAGATGGCGGATGCCGGGCGCGAGCGGCGCCCGGGCCTGAAGGTCCTGTTCGTCACGGGCTATGCCGAGAACAGCGTCATCGGCAACGGCCACCTGGAGCCCGGGATGATGGTGCTGGCCAAGCCCTTCCCGATGGAAGCGCTCGCGGCGCGGATCAAGGATCTCACCAACGAGCGCTGAGCCGTCTCGTCAGAACGAGGCCCGCACGCCTCCGAACACGCTGCGGCCGCTGCCCGGGAAGAAGGCCACCGGCCCGCCCGCCACGGTCGCGGCATTGGTCACCACCGCGATGTCGGAGACGAAGCGCTCGTCCGTGAGGTTGCGCGCATCCATGAACAGCGAGACGCCGTTGGCGAAGTCGATTCCCGCCTGGACGCCGATGAGCGCGTAGCCCGGCACCTTCAGGGTGTTGGCGTGATCGGCGAAGGCGCCCTGCGGCACCCAATCGAGCGCGGGTGCGACATGGAAGCCGCTCGGGTGCCGGTAGCTCAGCACCGTACGCAGCAGGTCCCGCGGCACGCCCGCAATGCGGTTGTTGCCGAAGACCGGGTCGCCCACGAAGCGGAAATCGTTGTGGGTCCAGATCTGCGTCAGCGCGAGCCGGTCGCCGCGGCCGGTCAGGTCCTCGGCGAGGTCGAGCGTCACCGCGGCTTCGACGCCCTGGTGGCGGGTACGCGGGGCGTTGAAGGTCGCTGCCGGGATGTTCAGGCCCGGATTGGGCGTGAAGTTGATCAGCGCGTCGCGCACCTCCGCCCGGTAGAGCGTCACGTCCCAGGCCAGCCGGTCGATCCGCCCGCGCGAGCCCGCTTCGTAGGTCCAGGCACGCTGGGCCGCCAGCGGCACGAAGGTGGTGCCGAGCGTGTTCGTCTGCGCAAGGTCGGAGAAGTCGGGCACGTCGCGCGAGCGGGTGACGTCGGCGAAGACCTGGATCTCCGGCAGCGGCTGCCACAGCAGGCCGAGCTTCGGGTTGACGCCCTCATAGGTCACGTTGGCAAAGCGCGCGGTGGGGCTTGCCGGCAGGCCGCCCCTGTTGCTGAACGTGCGGTTGGAGGAGAACAGTTTGGCCCCGGTCATCAGCGCCATGTCGGGCCGGAACTAGAACCGGTTCTCGGCATAGGCCTCGTAGTTCGAGGCGCTCTGGCGCGCATTCAGCGTCTGCGCGCCGCGAAGCCCCGCCACGTTCACGAATTGCCGCGCCTCGTTGATGCCGGCAAAGGCCCGCAGGCCGAGGATCAGGTCGTTGCGGTATCCGCCGAGATCGAATGTCCCGGCCCAGCGCGGGGCGACGCCGTAGGTCCAGCCGTCCTGGTCGATCACCTGGAAGATCGGGTGGTAGAGGTTCTTGTGGATCGCCCAGGAATCGATGTCGAGGCGTCCCACCTCCAGCGCGAACGAGGTGCGGTTGGCGATCCGCTCCGTCGTCACCTTGCGCGACTGGTTGCCGGTGATCGCCGCCGGGTTGGCGATGCGGGGATTGTTCAGCGCGTCGATCAGCGAAAGCGACCCGGGCAGCTTCTGGTCCGTGTCGTAGAAGCCGAGATAGAACCGCGTCTCGACGCCGGGCGCGAGTTGATAGCCGAGATTGGCGTTGACGTTGCGCGTGCGCTGGGTCTCGTGATCGCGGAATCCGTCGGAATTGGTCGCGGTGCCCGAAATCAGGAAGTCGGCCGGTCCTGAGATCCGCGAGAGTTGGAAGTGCTCCCGGATCGTGTTGAAGCTGCCGCCGTCGATCCGCACGACGTTCGGGCTGAACGCGGTGTAGGCGGTCGGCGTCACGAAGTTGACCGCGCCGCCGAGCGTTGTGGCGCCGAAGGTCAGCGCGTTGCCGCCCTTGTAGACCTCGACGGAGCGGAGCGAGAGCGGATCGATCTGGTAGAAGTCGCCGCTGCCGTCGGCGAGGTTGAGCGGGATGCCGTCCTGCAACAGCTCGATGCCCCGCACGTGGAAGCCGCGGGCGATGCCGGAGCCGCGGATCGAGAGGCGCATCTCCTGGCCGTAGCGCTCCTGCACGAACACGCCGGGCACGTCTTTCAGCACGTCGCGCACGGTGTTGGCGTAGCGGTCGCGGAAATCCGCGGCGTCCACGAAGGCGACCGAGCCGACGGTGGCGTTCACCGCCGCCCGCTGCGCGGCCACGCTCGGAACGGTGAGCGAGCCGACCGCCTCGCCAGAAGCGGGGGAGCGGCCGGAGCCGGAGACGCTGATCTCGGACAGGGTGGCCGCGCTCTCGGCCTGAGCGAGCGCGGGGGCGGACAGGGTCAGGGTGGAGGCGAGCAGGCTCGCGGACAGGGCGGCGCGCGGCACGGCCCGTTGAGGGGAAGGCATGGCGAAGGGTCCGTTGTCTGAAGGATCGGGGGAGGGCGATCGATCAGACGACGGGCGGGGCGCGTGCACTGGCGCGGATGCCGGGCGGCGCGCGCGGGGCGGCGACGATTTCGGGCCGCCACGCGACCCGGACCATCCGCTCCCGCGGCCACGCGACGAGGGCGTGGGCGGCCTCGGGAACGTCGAGGCTCGGAAGGACGTGCGCGGCCTGGCAGCAGGGCAGGTGGCCGTGCGCCGGGTGCGGCGCGGAGGGGTCGCCGGCCTTCGCGTCGGGCGCGCAGAGGACGTGGACGAGGGCCCGGTCGGGGCCGAGGCTTCCGGCGAGCGCGGCGGCGCCGAGTACGACCTGCAGGGCGAGCGCGTACAGCACGGCCACGGCGATGACCGCGCGGCAAGCGGACCATCCCGGCAAGCGCCCACGCATGTCCGCCACCTACGGCTCAGCTTGGCGGGCCGTCAATAAGACGTGACATCGGGGACGGCGCTTTTTCCCGAACCGAGGCCCGCGGGTTCGGACGATGCGAAAGCCTCTTCCGGCAGGCTCGCGATCCCGAGCGGCTTCGCCCCACGGCTCGACGCCTCCCCGTCATGGCGAGGCGAAGCCCTCCAGCGCTCCGCATCATCCGGAAGGGTCGCGCGCCTGGATCGCTTCGCTCACGCTCGCGATGACGGGGAGGGAGCCCGAGCCGACCGGGCGCGACGGCCGTCAGGTGCTGCGGCCGTCGGAGACCAGCTTGCGGAGTTGCTTGAGGGCGAGCGGGTGGCCCGCGCTCAGGTCGAGCGGTCCGGCGAAGCCCCCGTCGCGGTCCATCATGTAGACCATGAGCGTGTGCTCCAGGGTGTAGTCGCCGCCCGGCAGCGGCACCCGCTTCACGAAGGCGCGGTAGTCGCGGATCACCGCGTCGATCGCCTCCTTCGTGCCCGTGAGCCCGGTGATCCGCTCGCTGAACGAGGCCATGTACTCGCGCATCACGGCCGCCGTGTCCCGCTCGGGGTCCAGGGTGATGTAGTAGGCTTGGATCTCGCCCCCCTGCGCCCCGAATTCGTCGAGCAGGGTGCCGAGGTCGGCCAGCGTCGTCGGGCAGACGTTCGGGCACTGGGTGAAGCCGAAGAAGACGAGGAAGGGCTTGCCCTTCAGCGCCCGCGAATCGACCGTGCCGCCCTTCGAGGATTCGAGCCGGAACGGGCCGCCCACCACCGACATCGCCGGCGGCCGCTCGCCCCGCGGCAGGAAGGCGACCGTCGCGCCCACGATGCCGACCAGCGCCAGCGCGAAGGCGACGAGGATCAGGGTGCCCCCCCGCTGCGCGGCGGGGGCGGGCGGCCGGGGTTCAGTGGCCATGGTCGTGCCCCGAATGGTCGTGCCCGGAAGCTTTCTCCTTACCCGGCCCCTTGCCCGGCTCCTTGGCCGCCAGGCTCTCGACGGCGAACTCCACGGGGACGGCGCCGGCCCGCTCGAAGGTCAGCGTGCCCTTCACCCGCTCGCCCTGCTTGAGCGGCCGCTTGAGGTCCATGAACATCAGGTGGTGGCCGCTGGGGGCGAGCGTCACGGTCTTGCCGGGCGCGACCTCGAGGCCGTTGGGCAGCGGCGCCATCTTCATCACGCCGCCCTCCATCGACATGGTGTGCAGTTCGGTCCGGCCGGCCGCCTCGATCGAACCGCCGGTCAGGCGGTCGGGATCGCTGCCCGTATTCGTGACCGTGACGTAGCCCCCGGCGACCTTCGCCCCGCCGGGCGTGGCGCGCGACCAGGGGTGGCCGAGCTTGAGCGGGCCGGCGCTGTAGTCGTGGGCTTTGGCCGGACCGGCCGCGGCGAGGCCGAGGGCCAGCAGGAGGGCGGCAGGAAGAGCGATGGAGCGCATGATCGTGTCTCCGCACGAACGAGGATGGGGCAGGGCGCCCGCGGCGCCGGGATCGGGTGCGCGCCGGCCCCGCAGGGCGGCGCCGGCGTGCGGCGGCGGAGTGCCCGGAGCGGACGCTCCGCCGCGGGGCTCGTCAGTGGTGGTGTGCGTGCCCGCCGGCTTCGGGTGCGCCGGCACCCTCTCTGCCGGGAGCCGGGGCGCCCCCAGGACCCTGGGCGCCGATCGGCGCGACCGTGAAGGTCACCGGCACCGTGCCGGCCCGCTCGAAGGTCAGGGAGCCGGCGACGGTCTCGCCGGCCTTTAACCCGTCCTTCAGGTCGAGGAACATCAGATGGTAGCCGCCGGGCTTGAGCGCCACGGTCTCCCCCGCGGGAAGGGCGAGGCCGCCCTCGACGGGGGCCATCTTCATCACGCCGCCCTCCATCGACATCGAGTGGATCTCGGCCCGGCCGGCCCCGGGAATCGCGGCGGCGGTCAGCCGGTCGGGATCGGTGCCCGTGTTGCGCAGGGTGACGTAGCCGCCGGCGACCTTCGCCCCGCCCGGCGTCGCCCGGATCCAGGGTGCCTCGATCGCGACCGCTCCGGCCTTCGCAGCGGGGGATGCCTTCTCGGGCGCCTTGGCGGCAACGATCCGCACGGCCGGGGCCGGCGACTTCAGCGCCTGCACGCCCTGTCCTTCCGCCGGAATCTCGCTCCAGCGATAGCTTCCCTCCGTGCAGTCCTGCTCGACGGGGAAGTAGATCGTCGCGCCGGGGGCGAAGGCGTCCGAGACGCGGGCGAAGAAGGTGAACTCGTCGACCTGATCGTCGGGCAGGCTTCCGCCGCACCAGGTGATCCGGGTCACGCCCTCCGAAACCTGTCCGTGAAACGAGGGATAGGGCCGGGCATAGGCCGACTTCACCGTGGCGATCTCCCAACCGGGCTTCGGCATGGGCTTGGCGCCGGTGACGCCCTCGGGGATCGTGACGCTGACGCGGGTGGTCGGGCGGCCGTCGCAGCCGTGCATGATCTGCACGACCCCGCGGTAGGCGGCGTTGGGCGAGGCCTCCTTGCGCTCCAGCACGGCGTGGGCCGCGGCGGAGGAGACGAGGGCCGAGACGAGGCCGGGCGCGATCAGGGCGAGCGGCAGGGCGAGGCGGAGTGGGTGTGCGAGCATCATAGCGGGCTCCGGTGTCTGACTTCGGGGTCGCGGGGAGAGCGGACGAGTCAGGCGGCCGGCGGGGCCCGGGCATGGGCGAGGGTGAAGGGCGGCGGCCGGGCGGCCGTCAGGGTCCGGTCGATCCGGCCGGCGGGGCCGGCCCTCCGCTCGGGCCACGCGAGGCTGCCCGCAGCAGGGGGAGGGAGCCCGGTCGCGGGGGCATGGCTCGCGGCCGTGCAGCAGCCGGCCGGGTGGTGCGCATCGGGCGCCGGCCGATGGTCCGGCGGGGTGACATGTTCGGACGCACTCCAGGCTCCCTCCGCCTCGCCGACGCAGAGGATGCCGGACGCGCCCTCGACCGGCAGGGCCGCGATGCTGCCGAGCAGCGCCTGGAGCATCAGCGCGTAGAGCGCGACCACGGCCGTGAGCGCCCGCGCGCGGCGCGGCCCTCGCGCGGTCCGGTCGCGGCGTGTGGTCGGCATGGATCGAGCCTTACGACCCTTTGCGCCGCCGCGGTAGGCCCCCGGCCGGCGCCACGCGACCGCACCCGGCGGCTCGGCCGACGCGCCGCCCGAACCGACGGAGCGTGCGCCGCCGCACCCGCACGCCACAATATGGCCCGGAACGGCATGGCTTCTTAACCACGAGACCGCAACAACGGCGGCACGAGGACTTGGCCGAGACTTGGTTTCGTAAAACCTTAGCGTCTCGCCGGATCCGACCGACCGCACCCTCAGTCCAGAGCCCCGGATCGATGCTGCAGACCGCGCGCCACCCCCGACCCTTCGCCCGCTCCCTCGCCGCCGTCCTGACGGCGGGCACGCTGCTCGCCGGCCCGGCGCTCGCGCGCGAGGCCGGCTTCGCCCAGGCCGAGTGGGCGCAGGACTACGCCGCCCCCTCCACCATGCAGGTGCACCGCTCCTCGACGCCGATCCTCTCGCCCGACACGATCGCGGCGACCGAGGCGATGGTCGAGAAGTACCGCTCCATCGTCTCTCGCGGCGGCTGGCAGCCGGTCTCCGGCGCGGCCGGCCTGCGCATCGGCTCCCGCGGTCCCGCGGTCGCGGCGGTGCGTCAGCGCCTGATCGTGACGGGCGACCTCGACGCCAATGCCGGCGGCGCGGGCACCTACGATTCCTACGTCGCGGCCGGCGTGAAGCGCTTCCAGGCCCGCCACGGCCTGTCCCAGACCGGCCAGATGAGCCCGGCGACCCAGGCGGCGATGAACGTGCCCGCCGACGTGCGCCTGCGCCAGCTCGAGACCAACGTGATCCGCCTGCGCTCCTATTCGGGCGATCTCGGCCGGCGCTTCGTCATCACCAACATCCCCGCCGCCCTGGTGCAGACGGTGGAGAACGGCCAGGTCGTGACGCTGCACGCCGCGGGCGTGGGCAAGATCGACCGCCAGTCGCCGATCATGAATGCCAAGGCGGTCGAGATCAATTTCAACCCGACCTGGACGGTCCCGGCCTCGATCGTGAGGAAGGACCTGATCCCGAAGATGCAGAAGGATCCGAACTACCTCACGGACAACAAGATCCGCATCCTCTCGGGCGGCCAGGAGATCTCGCCGCGCTCCGTGAACTGGAACTCGGACGAGGGCACCCGCTACACCTACCGTCAGGATTCGGGCGCCGACTTCAACTCGATGGGCGTCGTGCGCATCAACATCCCGAACCCGCACGGCGTGTTCATGCACGACACCAATTCCCGCGGCGTGTTCGGCGACGATTTCCGCTTCATCTCCTCGGGCTGCGTGCGCGTGCAGAACGTGCGCGAGTACATCACGTGGCTGCTGAAGGACACGCCCGGCTGGGACCGCAACGCGGTCGAGCGCGCGGTGGAGAGCGGCCAGCGCATCGACGCGCGGATGACCCAGCCCGTGCCGGTCTACTGGACCTACATCACCGCCTGGGCGACCCCGGACGGCACGGTGCAGTTCCGCGACGACATCTACAAGCGCGACGGCGTGAACGTGCCCTCGACCATCGAGGCGCCGACTCCGGTCGCCAGCGCCGCCTCGACCCAGCCGGAGGTGTTCGAGCCGGGCGACGAGGGGAACTGATCCCCTTCGTCCGACCGAACGGCCGAGACCAATCATGCCAGCAGCCCGGACCGGATCTCATCCGATCCGGGCTGTTCGCGTCGGGAGCCCCTTTTCGCAGGTTGGGCCTCTGCCCAGCGCCCCCGTCCGGTCGCGGGAAGCCCTGCCGCATCCCCCGCACCGGACCGGGCACGCGGGTTTTTTCGGAAAAAGGTCGGATCGGCGGATTAAAGGCGCGGGTCAGCCGTCAACGGAATATGGTGGCCGACAGAATGCGCTCGAAACGCTCCGAAATCGTCGACCTGCTGGTGCCCTTGCGGCGCTACGCCCGGTCGCTGACGAGGGATTCGCTCAAGGCGGATGACCTCGTCCACGACACCATGGTTCGCGCCCTCGAATCGCGTGCGAACCTGCGACCCGACACCAATCTGCGCACCTGGATGATGACGGTGCTGCACAACGTCTTCATCGACGAGCAGCGTCGCAAGCGGGTCGAGGCGCGTCACGCCGACGTGCTGGTGCAGCTCTCCGACGAGATGGCTCCGCCCGCCCAAGAGGGGCAGGTGCGGCTCATGCAGATCCGCAAGGCGTTCGAGAGCCTGCCGGAGGAGCAGCGCGCCGCGCTCCATCTCGTGACCCTCGAGGGCATGGCCTATGCCGACGCGGCGGCCGTGCTCGGCATTCCCATCGGTACCCTCATGTCGCGGCTCGGCCGCGGCCGGGCGGCCCTGCGCGCCTTCGAAGAGGGCAACCACAAGGGCAAGGTTGCCGAGGTCTCCGACGACGTGCCCGACCGGAAGCGGTCGCATCTGCGCGTCGTCGGTGGGAATTGATGACCGGTGCCGGCCGTTAAGACCAATAAGATCGGGACGACACGAGACGGGGGCGGTAGGCATGAAGGGCAGTCGGAGTAGGCTGATGGTCGATCCGGTCACGGAATCCGATCTCATCGCGTATGTCGATGGCGAGCTCGACCCGATGCGCCGCGTCGAGGTCGAGGCGCATCTCGCGCGCAACCCCGAGGACGCGCTCCAGGTCATGGCCGACCTGCGCGACCGCGATGCGCTGCGCGAGGCGCTCCTCCCCCTGCCCGGGCCCGGGCCCGAGCGGCTTCGCGAGGGTGCGCGCCGGATCGATCGCGCCTTCGCATGGCAGCGGGTCCAGTCGCGCATGCGCCGGGCGGCGGCGGTCGTGGTGCTGGTGGGTGCGGGCTGGCTCGCGCATACCGAGATCGGCACCTTCGGCGTTCCCGGTTCCATCGCCTCACCGATCGACGCCTCCCTGGCCGAGGAGGCGCAGCAGGCCCGCCGGGCCGTCCAGATCCGGGCCCGCACGACCAGCCTGCCTTCGGCCTCGGCCTACGATCCTGCCGATCTGGAGGCGGCCACCGGAGTCGATCTGCCGCCGCTGCCCAACGGCTGGACCGTCCGGGACGTGCAGATCTTCCCGAGCCGGAACGGCACGGGAATCGAGGTGTCGATCCAGTCGGGCGAGATCGGCGAACTCGCCCTCTTCGCCAAGCGGAGCAGCGGCGCGGCCCTTCCCGAGGGAACGGAGCCCGTGGCGCGCTCCACCGACGGCACCACGGCTTATTGGCGCAACGGCAGCACCGCCTACGCCCTGAGCGGATCGCGCAACGACCCGGCGCTTCACGCCGCCGCCGAACGCCTCGCCGCTATCCGGGAGTAGAAACACTCCGGGTAGCGAATCGGGCTGCGGCGACGCTCGTCGCGGCCGGAACCAGTCTCACGGGCGGTCGGCGGTGAAGGCTCATCCGCCCGTCCGTGGGCCTAAGGTGTGGCCAAGAGCGTCGCAGTCCGGCGCTGCCGCTCCAGGATCTCGCGCAGATGGGCGACAGCCCCCTGTTGCATGTTCTGTAAGGCCTGCGGGTCGGCCTCCCCGTCCCGCCGCATCGATACGTAGAACTCGAAGCCGTTCGGCTCCGTCCCGGCGATCCGGTTCAGGACGAACGGGAACAGGCCCAGCCGCGATGCCTCCTCGACGAGGGTGAGGAAGGACAGCGGCGTGAAGACCCAGCAATGGCATTGCGTGTAGCGGCTCGAGGCGAAGGCTTCGGTTGCCTGTGCGTGTGCCAGGGCCAGCGCCGCCTCACCGCACAGGCGCGGCGTCCGAGCCGGATCCTCCCCTGCCCAGACCCGGCCGGGATCGACCGCCCGAGCCTGATAGGTATGGGCGAAAATCTGACGCGGGCTCGGGCGCGTGTAGGCGAGCAGATCCGCCTCGACGAGTTCGGCGATGGTGCTGTCGACGCGTCCCGCATCGAACATGAAGCGCCGGTCCGGCAGCGAGAGGTTGAGCACGCCGCCGGGGCGCAGGACGCCGTGGATGCCGCGGAACCAACCGAGCAGGTTGGGCACGTATTGCGCGACCTGCGCAGCGATCGCGAAGTCGAAGCCGTCCTGGCCCAGCACCTCCGCCAGAGAACCCGAGCCCGGCCAGGCATGGTTGATCGGCGCGGCGTCCGGCTGGCCGGCCTGCGCGTCGAGCGCGTGATCGACATAGGCGACGCGGATACCCTCGGGCAGGGCGGTCGGGTTGTTCGACGGCCCGAACTCGAGCCCCCGACTCTCGGGCAGAGGAACGTCATGAGTGAGCCGGGCGAGGCGCCGGTCGGCCGACCGACGCGCCAGGAAGGCGTCCAGCGACAGGGAACCGGAATGCATGTCGCGAATACCTCACCCCTCGATCCCGTATGGAGAGGCGGAAGGTTATCGGCGTCGTGGGCCCTCGCGCAATCGTTCGGCACGCGGCTGATGCAAAGGGTGCCAAGCCGCGTCCCGCAAGACACGCCTCTCTTGCCGGAGCGGAATTGCTCGCAGGTCCAAGCGTACGGCTAAACACTATGATAGCCGAAATTTGATAGGTGCTTCTCATCTTTACGCAGTGTGCCGAAGGGTGCAGCAACGGCCTTCGCTCTCATAGCCTGAGCGGCGCAGGCTCTGGCCTGCGTCACGTGACGGGGCTCGTACTGCGCCTGCTGCGATGCGGCTGGGATTCCGGGAGGTCTAGCGATCCGTTGCCGATAGTGTGAATGTCTTCGGAATGCGCCGCTGCGTCGAGGGAGGTGGAATTCTCTCTTGCAAGGCTCCGGGTCGACACCGCCGGTCCGAGCGAACGTTTTGAGCAAGACGGGAAAAGCCGTCGAATCGTTTCAAGAAATTTTCTCAATTCGCGGGCGGGGCCTCCGACGTTGTTCAAGCGCAGCTTGCAGATGCTCTCGCAGCGGACCCGCCTCGGGAGGAGCCTGGGCCGGAAGGGTCTGCTGCCGACGGGGAAGCCGTCGGGCGCCGCGGCCGACTTCGACTCGAACTTCTACCGGGCGTATTATCCTGACCTCGCCGTTATCGGCGGCGAGGCGAGAATCCTCCGGCAGCACTACCTCAAGCACGGCCGCCATGAAGGCCGCTTTCCCAACGCCGCCGCCATGATCGCCGCGCTGGAGGGTGAGGGCGGTCCGCTGCCGCGGGACTTCATCCCCGAGCATTACGGGGCGATCTACGACGACTTGGCCGGGATCACCGAGGCCTGGAGACTGACGGAGCACTATCTCCGCTTCGGGCGCTGGGAGGGCCGCGCGCATCGCGCCGACCTGGCGTCCTTCGATCAGGAATACGAGCGCATGCTGGCGCGCTCGGCCGGGGCCGGCGGAGAGCATCGCGCCGAGAGCTTCGCGCATCTCCTGGCATCCGTGCGGGTCCTGCCCGGTCCCTGGCTCGACCACTTCGCGCTCAACGAGTTCGCTCTGCTGAATGCAGCGTGGCTGCCGCGCCAGCCCACCTCGCGCATCGAGGGGCTCATCGTCTTCCTGACGAAGGGCGTGGACCGGCTCGCTCCGATCTCTCTGCGCCAGCGCTTCGATCCCGCCTTCTACCGCTCGAACAATCCGGATGTGCCGGCCGGCGCCGGCGATGCCGACCTGTATCGTCACTGGCTCGGTCGGGGGATCGGCCGGGGAGAGCCCGGCACCGAGGCTGCGGCGCTGAAGGGCCTGATCGGCGACGAGCATTTTCCCGACAGTTTCGACGAGGCGGCCTACCGGCCGTTGCTGCCCGAGGGCATCGCGCCGCCGCCGCCGGGCCGGCTGAACGCCCTGCGGCACTTCATGGAGACGGGCTTCCATCTCTGGGAGCTCGAGCCCGTCCGGCAGGCCTGCTCGGCTCCGCTCCTCGAGCGGATCGGAGAGTTCCATCTCACCCAGGGCCACGCCGTCGCCGCCAAGGAAGCCTACGACCGGGCGCTGCGGGCCGGGCTCACCGCGGGGCGCATCCATCACCGGCTCGGTGACGCGCTACGCCTGCTCAACCGCACGAACGATGCGGCGCGCGCCTTCGCCATCGCCGCCGACGCGCCCGGTGCCATCGTGTGGAGCCACATCCACGCGATCGACGGCCTGCTCGCCCGGCCGGACGGCGTGGCCGAGGCCCTCGACCGCGTCCGCCGCGCGGCCGGGAAATGGAACGCCTCCGCCCCGTGGCGCGCCGCGGCCCACCGTGCGATCGCCGCGAGCTTCGCCCTGGCGAGCGAGGAGGCCCGCACGTTGTACGCTGCGGGCCGGCGGCGCGAGGCGGATCAGCGCCTCACCGCCTGCCTCGACATGATCGCCGGCCTGATCGCGGTGGTCGATCCACTGCCGTCCACGCTCCCGGTCCCGGCGAGCGGCCATGTCGTGATCGTCGCCAACCGCGACCTTCCCCAATGCGATCACTACCGCGTCGTGCAGAGGATCCAGCAACTCGAACACGGCGGCTGGACCGTGGAGGTGTTCCGGCAGGACGAGGCGGGCGATTGCCGGCCGGCCCTCGACCGGGCGGCGGCGGTGATCTTCTACCGCGTGGCGGCCTTCCCCGGCGTCCTGCACGCGATCCTCTACGCGCGCGCCCTGGGCCTGCCGACGATCTACGAGATCGACGACATGGTCTTCGATCCCGACATGTACCCCGATCCGCTGGAGAGCTTCGAGGGGCAGATCACGCCCAGGCAATACGTCGATCTGCAGTACGGCGTCCCGTTGTTCCGCTACGCCATGCGGGCCTGCGAGACGGGGCTCGCCTCCACGCCGGCGCTCGCCGAGCGGATGCGTCCGCTCGTCCGCTCCGGCGTCTGCCACGTTCTGCGCAACGGCCTGGATGCGCGCAACCTGCCCTTCCTCGGCCGCGCGCCGCAGCCCTTCTCGGAGACGGCGCTGACGATCTTCTACGGATCGGGCACGCGGGCGCACAACAAGGACTTCAACGATCTCGCCGCGCCCGCACTCCTCGACATGCTGGAGCGCCATCCGCAGGTCCGCCTCGTCATCGCGGGCTACCTGAAACTCGGTGACGGTTTCCGGCGCTTCGCGCACCGGGTGCGGCAGCTCGGCTTCACCGACGACGTGGCGGCCTATTGGGAGGCGCTCTCGGGCGCCGACATCAATCTCGCCGTCCTCTCGCCTGGCCCCTTCGCGGACGCCAAGAGCGAGATCAAATGGCTGGAGGCCGCCATGTGCGGCGTCCCCTCCATCGTCAGCGCGACGCGCACCTACCGGGAGATCCTCGTCGATGGGCAGGATGTTCTCCTGGCCGAGACGGTCCAGGAGTGGAAGCGGGCGCTTGCGGCGCTGATCGCCGATCCCGAGCTTCGTCGCAGCATCGGCCGGAAGGGGCGCGCCAAGGCCTGTGCGGGCTACGGCCTCGCCGCCGCCGCCACGATTCTCAAGGGCGTCCTGCCGCCGCCGCTCGATCCAGCAGCGTCTCCGGCCGATCCGTTCCGCCGCGATGCCCGGACGCGCGCCCTCGAAGTCTGGTCCGCCCTGGAGGCGGGGCAGGCACCGCCGCAGGAGCCCGTCGAGGCCGCCCGTCCCGGCACGGGGGCGCGGCGGGAGGGCAAGCCGCGCATCCTCGTCGTGAACGTGTTCTTTCCGCCCCAGACGGTCGGCGGCGCCACCCGGGTCGTGCGGGACAACATCGACCACATCCTCGATCAGGCCGCGGGCCGGTTCGAATTGGTAGTGGCGGCCAGCGATGTCGGGGTCGAGCCGCCCTACCAGACCCGGATCGACGCCTATCGCGGCATCCCGGTCTTTCGCATCGCGACGCCGCTCGAGCGGAACATGGATTGGCGTCCGTTCAACAATAGGGTGCGCGAGGAATTCGAGACGCTGCTCGACCGCTTCGAGCCCGACCTCGTGCACTTCCACTGCGTGCAGCAGCTGACCGCCAGCGTGGTCGAGGCCGTGCGGATGCGAGGCATTCCCTACGTCGTCACCGTGCACGACGCGTGGTGGATCTCCGACTTCCAGTTCCTCATCGACGAGGACGGACTGGTGCAGATGCCCTCGCCCGATCTCCTCGCCGACGCGACGAGCCGGTCCGTCAGCCCAACCGCCTCGGTCGCGCGCCGCCGCGGGCTGGCACGCCTGCTCGACTCCGCCGCCGCCGTGGCCGCGGTCTCGCAAGCCTTCGCCGAGATCTACCGCAAGGCGGGCTTTCCCGAGACGATCGCAATCCCGAACGGCGTTCCGCCTCTGGTCCCCGTCGCGCGCCGCCAGAACCGCGCGGGGCGCGTGCGCCTCGGGCATATCGGCGGGCGCACGGCCCACAAGGGCGCCACGCTGATCGAGACGATCCTGCGCGGGGGCCGGTTCGAGAACCTGACGCTCACCCTCGTCGATCATGCCCTCGCCACGGATTATCTCAGCGAGGAGACCTGGGGCGCCACGACGGTCCGGATCGTCGGCAAGGTGCCGCAGGAGCAGGTCTGCGACCTCTACGCGGAGATGGACGTGCTGCTCGCCCCCTCGCTCTGGCCGGAAAGCTTCGGGCTGGTGACGCGGGAGGCGCGGGCGGCGGGTTTGTGGGTCGTGGCCAGCGACCTCGGTGCGATCGGTGAGGACCTCACCGAGGGCGTCGACGGCTTCCGCGTCGATGTCGGCTCCCCGGACGCCCTGCGCGCGGTGTTCGAGCAGATCGACGTCGATCCCGCTCGCTTCCGCACGAGCCCGCCCAAGGAGGCGAAGCCGCCGCGGACCGCCGCGGATCAGGGCGAGGATCTCATCGCCCTCTACGACAGGCTCGCCGCGCGGTAGCTTCGCCGCGCTCGCGCCTCGTTCCTTGCGCGCCCTTTGCGCGGGCGCGCAAGCTCAGGGCGTCGGCAAGGGTTGAATGACCTCGGGCGGCGTCTCGCGGACGGCGCGCAGCTCGTACCAGAGGGCGTTGAGCACCCCCACGGCCGCGGCCAGACCGAGGCCGAGAACCCAGGCGAAGTACCACATCGTCGAACTCCTTCGGGATTGGGGTGGAGGGCCTCAGTAGGCCGGCGAACCGGGGGCGGTGATGTCGCGCTCGGAGACCTTGCCCCACAGCACCCGGTAGACCCAGGCCGTGTAGGCGAGGATGATCGGCAGGAAGATCGCCGTCGCGATCAGCATGTTGCGCAGGGTCGCCCGGCTGGAGGAGGCGTCGAAGACGGTGAGCGCGTGGCTCGGATGCGTGCTCGACGGCAGGATGACGGGAAACATCGACAGGCCGACGGTGGCGATGATGCAGGCGATGCCGAGCTTGGAGGCCAGCAGCGTCAGCCCCTCCCGCCGGGCGCGGAAGCCCATCGCGGCGAGGAGCGGCGCCACGATCCCGAGGAGCGGCACCAGCGCGAGGGCCGGATGCGCCCGGAAGTTGGCGAGCCAGGCGCCGGCCTCCGCGACGACTTCCTTGGCCAGCGGGTTGGAGGGGCCGTCGCCGGGAAGCGGGGTCACGATCCGGTAGCCGCCGAAGGCGCCGGTCCAGACCAGCAGGCCGCCCAGCGCGAACAGCGCCGCGGTGGCGACCGCCGCCCTCAGTCCGATGGCACGGGCGCGCTCGGCGACCGGCCCCTCGGCCTTGAAGGTGAGCCATGCCGCCCCGTGGGCCACCAGCATCACCGCCGAGAGGCCGCCGCAGAGGAGGGCGAGCGGGTTGAGGAGGCCGAAGAGCGTGCCGCCGTAGATCGGGCGCAGATCCCCCGTGAAGTGGAAGGGCACGCCCTGGAGCACGTTGCCGACGGCGACGCCGAAGATCAGGGCCGGCACCGCACCGCCGACGAAGAGCGCCCAGTCCCAGCGGGCGCGCCAGGCCGGACTCTCGTTCTTCGAGCGGTACTTGAAGGCCACCGGCCGCAGGATCAGCGCGAGCAGCACGAGGAACATGGCGAGGTAGAAGCCGGAGAAGCTGAGCGCGTAGAGCGCCGGCCACGCGGCGAAGATCGCGCCGCCGCCGAGCACCAGCCAGACCTGATTGCCTTCCCAGGTCGCCGAGACGGTGTGGATCGCCACCCGCCGCTCGACATCGGTACGGGCGACGAAGGGCAGGAGCGCGCCGACGCCGAGATCGAAGCCGTCGGTGACGGCAAAGCCGATCAGCAGGACGCCGAGCAGGACCCACCAGATCAGGCGGAGGGTTTCGTAGTCCGAGAGTAGGGCGAGCATGGGGATATTCCTCGGAAAAGTGGTCGGCGCGAAGGGGATCGGCCGGCGCCTGAGGGAAGGGGGAGGGCTACCCGGCCGCGACGAGGCGCGCGCCGTCTCCGTTCGCGGTCGGCCCAGGGAAGAGCGCTGCCGGGTCCTCGGCCAGCGTCTCCGGCCCCTTGGCGATGGCCCGCAGCATCAGCCGAACCTCGATCACCGCGAGCACGCCGTAGACGAGGGTGAAGCCGGCGATGGTGATGACGAGCGAGGGGATGCCGAGTTCGGAGGTCGCGAGGGCGGTCGGCAGCACGCCCTCGATGATCCAGGGCTGGCGGCCGAATTCGGCGACGAACCAGCCGAACTCGATGGCGATCCAGGGCAGCGGCAGGGCCAACAGCGCCGCCCGGAACAGCCAGCGGGGCGCCTCGGCTTCCCGGGCCGTGTACCAGAGCGCGGCCCCGAACAGGGCGATCAAGAGGAAGCCGCAAGCGACCATCGCCCGGAAGGTGAAGAAGATCGAGGGCACGTGCGGCACGGTCGACCACGCCGCCCGCTCGATATCCGCCTCGCTCGCCGTGCGCGGGTCGCCGATGAGCGGCTTCAGAAGCTGGGCGTAGCCGAGATCGGCCTGGGTCCGGTCGAAGGTGGCGCGGGCCTCCCGGTCCGTTCGGTCGGCCTTGATTCGCTCCAGGGCGTCGTAGGCGACGAGGCCGTTGCGGATACGGCCCTTGGCGATCTCGACCAGTTCGGCGATGCCGGGGATTTCGGTGGTCAGCGAGCGGGTGCCGATCAGGCCCATCGCGTAGGGGATGTGGAGCGCGAAGCGGGTGGTGCGGCTTTCCAGATCCGGGATGCCGACCGCCGTGAAGGCCGCCGGAGCCGGCTCCGTGTGCCACATCGCCTCCATGGCGGCGAGTTTCATCTTCTGGTGGTCGGTGATGGCGTAGCCGCTCTCGTCGCCGAGCACGACGACGCTGAGCGCCGAGGCGAGCCCGAAGGCTGCGGCGATGGCGAACGAGCGCTTGGCCAGCTCCAGGTGCCGGCCCCGCAGGATGTAGAAGGCCGAGACGCCGAGCACGAAGACCGCACCGCAGACGTAGCCGGCCGAGACCGTGTGGACGAACTTCGCCTGCGCGACGGGATTGAGCAGCACGGCGGCGAAGTCGGTCACCTCCATGCGCATCGTGTCCGGGTTGAAGGCGGAGCCCACCGGATTCTGCATCCAGCCGTTGGCGATCAGGATCCAGAGCGCCGAGAAGTTCGTGCCCAGCGCCATCAGCCACGTGACGACGCAGTGGGTCAGCGCCGAGAGCTTGTCCCAACCGAAGAAGAACAGCCCGACGAAGGTCGCCTCCAGGAAGAAGGCCATCAGGCCCTCGATGGCGAGCGGAGCCCCGAACACGTCGCCGACGTAGTGCGAGTAGTAGGCCCAGTTCATTCCGAACTGGAATTCCATGGTCAGGCCGGTGGCGACGCCGAGAGCGAAGTTGATCCCGAACAGGAGGCCCCAGAACTTCGTCATGTCGCGCCAGATCTTGCGACGCGTCATGACGTAGACGGTCTCCATCATGGCGACCAGGATCGAGAGCCCCAAGGTCAGGGGCACGAACAGGAAGTGATACATCGCCGTCAGCGCGAATTGCAGTCGCGACAGATCGACGAGCAGCGGATCGGTCATGGCAGGTTCCTCGGCGTCCGGCGAAGCCTGTCGCTCCAGAGGCCCCGCAGGCGCCTTGACCCAGATCAAAGCCGCGCTGGGCCGCCCTTGCGCACAAGGCGGCATGCCCCGCCAACGAACGATCCGCGCCCGTCCGGAGAGTGCGCCGCCCGCCGCCCTCCGCCTCGCCCGTGAGGCGGCCGGGCCGGGTCTGCGCCGCATCCACGGGCTCCACGCACTGCGCACTGCCACGGTGCTGGCCGGCGCCGTGGCGCTGGCGCGGCTGACCGGGGCGCTGATCGAGACGGGAGAGAGGGACGGGCTCGCCCTCGGACTCGTGCTCGGACTCGCGCTGACCTGCGCGTTGGCGGGCGCCGGGCTCGGCGCGGCGATCGAGGGGCGCAGCGCGGTGCTGGAGGCGGAGGTTGGCGTGCGGCTGATCGATGCCGCGCAGGCGCGTCTGGCGTCGATGCCGGCTCGCGCCGCCGGCGAGCTTCCGCGGGGCGCGTTGATCGCCGGCCTGCAGCGTCATCCGGGCGCGCTCGCCCGCCTCGTCGTCGGCCATGCCGCGGCGCGGCGCATGATGGCGCTCGGCCCCGTGCTGACGGCGGCCACGCTCGCCCTGGTCTCCTGGCAGGCCGCGCTCGCCCTCCTGCTCGCCACCCCCGTGATGATCGTCTTCTTCGCCCTCGTCGGCGGGATGATCCGGGAGCGGGCCGTCGCGCAGGAGGCGGCGCTCGGCCGGCTCGCCACCCAGTTCGCCGACCGGGTGCGGGCGCTGCCGACGATCCTGGCCGCGCACGGGCTCGCGCACGAGACGGAAAAGCTCGACCGGCGGCTCGCGGCCTATGCCGAAGGCACCATGGGCGTGCTGGCGGTCGCCTTCCTCAATGCGGGCGTGCTCGACTTCTTCGCCTCGCTCACCATCGCGATCCTGGCGGTCTTCCTCGGGCTGGGTCATCTCGGCCTCGCCGAGATCCCGGGCTTCGCGGGTCTCGCACTCTGGCAGAGCCTGCTGATCCTGCTGCTCGCGCCCGAGTTCTTCGCGCCGTTCCGCCGCTACGCCGAGCTCTACCACGCCAAGGCGGAGGGCGAGGCGGCCGCCGACGCCCTCGCCTGGGCGTTTGCGCAAGAGACGACCGCCGGGACATCGGCGGCCGCGCCGTCCCTGGCGGAGCCGGGCGTGCGCGGGCTCGTCCTGCCCCATGCCGGGCCGGTCCCCGATTTCGACCTGCCGCGGACCGGCCTCGTCGCGCTGACCGGCCCGAGCGGGGCCGGCAAGTCGACCCTCCTGCGGGTGTTCGCCGGGGTCGAGGCGCCGCTCGCCGGTGCGGTGCTCCTGCCGGCCGAGGGTCCGCGCACCTGGGTCTCCCTCGACACGCCCATCCCGGCCGGCACCTTGCGCCACGCGCTGGTCGACGGCTCGGTGGCGACGCCCGAGGCGGCGGCGCGGGCGGCCGCCGCGCTCGGCCTCGCCGACGATCCGCACTGGCCCGGCGGCCTCGACGCCCCGGTCCGGGCAGGCGCTGAAAACCTTTCCGGCGGCCAGCGGGTGCGCGTCGCGGTGGCGCGGCTGCTGCTGCGGCCGGGCATCGCCTTTTGCGACGAGCCGACCGCCAAGCTCGACCCCGGGAACGCGGCGCGGGTGCGCCAAGCTCTGCGGGCGGCATCCCGCGACCGCCTCGTCGTCGTCGCGACCCACGACCCTGCGCTCGCGGCTTTCGCCGACCGGCGCGTGAGGCTCGGCGCCGCTCTCCCCGAAAGGCAGGCCGCATGATCCGCTCGCCCTCGCAAGCCCGATCGGCCCGGGCGTGGCACTCTTCCTGGCGCCTCGCCTTCGCCCTCGCGGCCCTGGCGCTTGCCGCGAACCTCGCGCTCGCCGGCACCGCCGTCACCTTCCTGGCGGCGGTGGCGCTCGCCGGGGCGGGGCCGGCGGCCTTCGCCTTCAACTTCCACCATCCGGCAGCCCTGGTGCGCCTGTTCGCGCTGCTGCGCACGGGCGCGCGCTACGGCGAGCGCATGGCCGGGCACCGGGCGGCGCTGACCGATCAGGTCCGCCGCCGGGCCGGCCTGTTCGCGGCGATGGCCCGCGCCCCCGAAAGTCGCGGCGCGGGCTGGCAGCTCGGCCGCCCGGAGCGGTTGGCCGATTTCATCGACGACGTGGCCGACATCGACTACGCCCGGCTGCGCGTCGGCTTTCCCCTGGCGATCACGGGCGCCGCTCTCTTCGCGCTGCTCGCCGCGACCGCCTTCGTCGCGCCGCTCGCCCTCGTACCGCTCGCCGGCCTCGCCCTGGCGGGCAGCCTCGTGACCCGCCTTACGGCGCGCCGGCTCGGCGCCGTCGAGGCCTGGACGCGCACCGCGCGGCGGGCTGCCACCGCCGATCTCGGCGCGGCGCTGGCGGGCGCCATCCCCCTCGACGCCGAAGGCCGGCGCGCGGCGGCCCTGCGCGATGCCCTCGACCCGCTCCGCGACGCGGAGCGGGAGGGCGCCTCCGGGCGGCGGGCGCTGGCTCGGCTCGAAGCCCTGCTGGCGCTGGCCGGTCCGACCGCGGCCCTGGCCGTGCTGCTCGCGGCCTGGAGCGCGGGCGCCCGCGGCACCGGCCTCCTGCCCGCCGCCTTCCTGGCCTTTGCCTGGCTCGGCCTCGCCGAGCCGCTGCTCGCGCTGCCCCGCGCGCTCCTCGGCGCCGTCCGCGCCCGCCTCGCCGGAGCGAGCTTTCCGGCCGAGGAGGAGGGCACGGTCACGGGGCTGGCGACGCCGCCCGCCGCCGGTGCGCTCACGCTGCACGGCCTGCGGCTGCGCGCGCCGGACGGGCGCGACCTCGGACCGACGCCCGATCTCTCCGTGGCGCCCGGCCTGGCCCTGACCCTCGTCGGCGCGAGCGGGTGCGGCAAGACCACCCTGCTGAAGGCGCTCGCCGGCTGGAGCGAGGATCGGCCCGGGGAGGAGATCCGGCTCGGCGGCACCCGCCTGCGCGCGGCCGAGCGGCAGGCGCTGACGCATCTCGGCGTGCACGACGCCGCCATCGTCGCCGACACCGTGCGGGAGAACCTTTTCGCGCCCGATGCACCGGATGCCGAGCTCTGGGCGGCGCTCGCCGCGGTCGAACTCGACACCCGCATCCGCGCGGGCGGGGGCCTCGACGCCTGGATCGGCGAGGGCAGCCTGTCGCTCGGCGAGGCCCAGCGCCTCAACCTCGCCCGCGCCGTCCTGAGCCGGGCTCCCGTGATCCTGCTCGACGAGCCGGTCGAGCATCTCGGCGACGATCAGGCCGCCCGCATCCTCGCCCTCCTCCTCGAGCGCTGGCGCGACCGCGTCGTCGTGCTCACGAGCCACCGCCCCGATCTCCTGCTCCCGGGCCGCCGCCTCGCGCTGGAGCCGCCTTTTGCCCTGGATCAAGGCCCGAGCGCGGGGATGGCATCAGGCTGCGCCCCATGAACCGCGATCTCCTCGCCCGCGACGACCGCCTCCGGCTGCCCCGCTACACCACCGATGCGGCGCCGGCGCTCATCGGCTTCGGTGCCGCGGCGATCTCGGCCCCGCCGCAGGGCTACGCCCGGAACATTGCCGCGGTCCCGGCCGATGCCCGGATGATCGAGGCGGGTCAGGTGCCGACCGCGCGCGGCCTCGCCCTCACCCTCGAGGACCACCTGCGCCGCGACGTGATCGAGCGCCTGACGTGCGACCTGCGGGTCGATCTCGACGCGGTCTGCGCCCGGCACGCGGTGAGCGCGGCGGTGTTCGAGCCCGAACTCGCGCGCATCGACGCCCTCTGCGGCGAGGGGCTGGCGCGCCGGGTCCGCGGACAGGTCGCGGGATCCGCGGCCGCCCGCGCCCTCGTCCGGGTCGTCGCCTCGGTGTTCGACGCGCGCCTGGCCGCCACGGCCGGAACGCACGCCCCCGCGCTCTGACGCCGCCCCGCCAGACGCAGGCCCGGTGCGGAGGCGCCACGCGCCTCGGCCTTGCGCTGGATCAAGGATGCCGTCTCGCCGGACGGCGAGGGTTGAGGCCGCCGAACCGACCGTCACTGCCGCAGGAGGCCCACTTGGCGTACGCGAACATCTTGGTCTCGGTCGATCTCGACGAGGCGACACCCGACCGCATCCGGCTCGCCGCCGGCCTCGCGCAGCGCTTCGAGGCGACGCTCACCGGAGCGGCCGCCTGCGCGCTGCCGATGCCGATCTTCTTCCAGGATATCGGCGAGATCGAGCGGCGGGAGACCGAGAACAAGGAGAAGGCGCTCGCCGCGCTCGAACGGGCCCGGGCCGTGTTCTCCGCCTGCGCCGAGGCGGTGGCACGCACCGATTGGCAGACGGCCCTGGCGGAGCCGGCCCGGCACCTCGTGGCCCGGGCGCGGGCGGCCGATCTCGTCGTCGTGCGGCGCCAGGGAGCCGACGACGATCCGCCGGGACCGTTCGGCGTGGCGCCCGGCGCCCTCCTGATGGAGGCCGGCCGTCCCGTGCTCGTGGTGCCGCCGCGCATCGAGGGGCTTCGGGCCGCGCGGATCGTCGTGGCCTGGAAGGACGGCGTCGCGGCGCGCCGGGCCGTCTCGGCTGCGCTGCCCTTCATGCGCGAGGCGGATCAGGTCTTCGTCGCCAGCGCGGGGCCGGGCGCCCATCACGAGGGCGCCGAGGAGGTGGCCGCCCATCTCGCCCGCCACGGTGCCCCGGTCACCACCCATCTCCTGCGCACCGCCGTGAGCGACGGCGACGAACTCCTGCGCTTCGCCCGGAAGCAGGAGGCCGACCTCATCGTGATGGGCGCCTACGGACATGCCCGCCTGCGGGAGTGGATGTTCGGCGGCGTCACCCGCGACGTGCTGCAGCACAGCCCCTTCCCCTGCCTGATGTGTCACTGATGCGCGCCTCGATCCTCGCAACCCTCCTGCTGTCGAGCCTGCCGGCCCTGCTGCCGGTCGCCGCCCAGGCGCTCGATGCCCGCGCGCAGCGCGGCGCGACCATCGCCCGAACCCACTGCGCCCGCTGCCACGCGGTGGGGCGGGTCGGCGGCAGTCCGCTGGCGGAGGCGCCGCCCTTCCGCCTGCTGCACCGGCGCTACCCCGTCTCTGACCTCGGCGAGGCGCTGGCGGAGGGCATCACCACGGGGCACCCCACGATGCCGGAATTTCGCCTCGACCCCGACGAGGCGCAGGCCCTGATCGCTTATCTGGCGACGCTCGAGCGGTAGAGCGCTCCGGTGCCGGAGCGCAGGACGGTTCGTTGCGGAGATGGGCGTCGAGGCAAGGCTTGGCGGTCGCCTCAGCTTGCCGCCAGCTCTTCGAGCCGGGCGATGTCGAGCAGGCGCACGCCGCCGGGCACGATCAGGATCGCCTTGTCCCGGTCGAGCCGCGTCAGCATCCGGCTCACCGTCTCGATCGTGAGGCCGAGATGGTCGGCGATGTCCTGCCGCCCCATCGGCAACTCGACGGTCACCGAATTCTGGCCGATGCGGGCGTAGCGGGCGCGCAGGCCGAGGAGGAAGCTCGCCACCTTCTCCTCGGCGGTGCGGCGCCCGAGCAGCATCATGTGGTCCTGCGCCAGGGTGAGTTCGTAGCCTGCGCGCTCATAGAGGCGCTGGAGCAGGTGCGGCGCCTCGGCAACGAGGCCCGCGAAGGCCCGCTTTTCGAAGCGGCAGAGCTTGGTCGGCGCCAGTGCCTCGGCGGTAACGGTAAAGCGCTCGGGCAGGGCGAGGCCGAGAAAGTCGCCGACCATGGCGAAGCCCACGACCTGACGGCGGCCATCCGGCAGCAACCGCGAGAGGCGCAGCATGCCCTCCGTCACGTTGTAGACGGCGCCGGCCGTGTTGTCCTGATGGAACAGGGCTTGGCGGGCATCCAGGTGGACCTGCTGGCTGACCGCCTCCAGGCGATCGAGTTCTTCCGTCGTGAGGGCGGCGCAGACGCTGACGAGACGCACGCCGCAGGCGGCGCAGCCACCCTCGGACCGTTCGTGGGCGCAGGCGTGACCGTGATCGCCCCGCTCCCCGCCGGCCTGCGCGCCGCAATCCTGCATCGGAGGCTCCCACGCCGCAATCGATCCGACCCGAGAGATACGCCGGGTCGAACGGGCTTGTGAAGGAGGCGCGAGCAAGATCATCGCCACGGGGTTGGTTCGTGGATCGGGTCGAGGACTTCGATCAAAGCTCGACCTACACGGAGCGAATTCATGGCGGTCGCCAAGGGAAACTCGATTGTGCCCAATGCTCGGCGCCGGACATGCTCGGAGATATCTCGAACCTCTCTCTAGAATACGCACGCCTGCCTGCGACCGTGACGGCATCGGCGGAGCCCTCTACGGAAGCCGGTGCGGCTCCGGACGCTCGCGTCACCGGCCCCGGTCGCTGCAGCAAAAGCCCTTTTGACTGTGATCCCTGGGTGGTCGTGGGGGGGCTTGGAGAGGGCAAACGGGCCGTTCGTTCAGACGGATGACAGGTCGCGGGGGGCCTGTTACGACAGCCTCGGCTGACCGGCCCCGTAGCTCAGCTGGATAGAGCAGCCGCCTTCTAAGCGGCAGGTCGTAGGTTCGAGCCCTACCGGGGTCGCCAGCATGACCCGTCTCGATTGCCTGTCGAGGCTCGGTCGCTTCGCTCTCCATAGTTCGCCGAACACAGCGGTGCGGATGCTCTCACGAGGCAACGCCCGAGATCCGTCCGTGGCGCGGCATCGCACGGCAGGCCGCCCAGCTTCGGCATCGCGCTGATGGAGCAAGCACCGTGCGACCGTTCCTTCAGGCCGGCAACACTGTCCTGCCTCACTGAAGGGTGCTCCGACTACGAGGCACCACGGGGCTTCGGGCTGTGAGCACGCCGTTGATCGCGCCTTTCCCACTCATCGGCGGGAGCGCCGAGCCGAAGCGATTGCTGGCAAACTTTTTCGAATCGGTCTGTTGACGTCGGTCGGGGCTGTCCGTAGAAGCTGCCTCACCGACGGGGCGCCGCGGTCCACCGCTTGGTGGTCAGGTGCCTCGGGGTCTTCGGAGTTTGTGGTGGAGCGGAGCTGATCCGGGTGACTGGATCGGGCGATCGCTGTCCTTCCTGCTCCGAGGTGTCGGCGCTTCCGGACGCTTCGGTGTCCGTTCGGAGCGGTTGACAGGACGGTTCGCCGGCTCTAGACGCCGCGGACCGCTGCGGCGGGGCCAAGATGGCGGCTACGGTCGCCGGCCCGGCAGAGGATTGATCGCCGAGGGTGGGCTGGATGGGCCGGGCAACCGGGCTGTCGGCGCGTCTTCGGTGGAGGGTTATGCCCGCAAGGGTGTAGGCTTCGCGCTCTTTGACAAGTGAATCGAGAGAAAGAGAAACGTGGGCGGCTTGTTTTCGTCCTTGCGGGTTCGAGCGATC